>NZ_WRPA01000001.1 GCF_009831655.1 Shewanella insulae
TCATGTAGTATTGTAATGTCGCGCATGGTGTTGTTCTAGTTTGTTTTTGGCGAAATTGATTAGATCAAACAGCACCATGCGTGTCTACTAATTGATTGTACAAGGAATTATCTGGGGATTCCCTAGATTAGGGCGTTATGCATATTTATCGGGAGCCGTATGGATATCGAGGTTTTTCTAAAAGAGCGAGTTACTTTTGCTAATAACTTCTATGAACAAGGTTGTAAACCTTTTAAAGAAATCATGGAGTTAATTGAGCAAGAAAAGACTCCATATGAGCCTGTATATGATGAATCAGGAGAACCTCAGTTCATTCATGAGTGGCTTGAAGCTAGAGATGGCGTTGAATCTATAGGTTTAGCTGCAGTGTCTATGCTGTCATCATCCTTGCAATTATATATGAATGAGTGGCTAAACCGTGTTGAAAAATCAAGCTCGCCGTTCAATAGAAAAGGAAGTAAAGGTTGGTTCAATGCGCTCAAAAACTGCATGAAAAATGAAGGTGTAGATTTTTCAGCTTGTCCCGCTGATCTAAACGCTATCGAGCAATTGGTTTTAGCAAGGAATAGGACACAGCATGCGGAAGACATAACATCAAATACAATTAGCCATAGAGCACTGGAGCTAGCTAAGTTTCCTTCCCCATTATTTGTGGACCCTCAAGATCAAGCTCTATCATATAACTGGTTTGGTCAACCGAGGGTTTATGCTGGCAAACATCAAATTGAGACCATATCTCAAGAGATATTAGATTTCTGTGATTGGCTAGAGCATGAGTATCGGCGTATATATGCATAACAAGTTACTCAAAAGGACGCAAAACGCTTGGCTTGCGCTCCTTCGTCGCTAATTTTAGCCAAGCATTTATGCGCCCATTAGAAAGGCGTTATATGCCTAGCGCCTTTACATATAATTTTCGTCAGTCAAAAGGATTGAAATGCTATACTTAATATTCACGATTCTGCTTTGTTTTCTTGGTCTCTTTACGTTTGTACCTAAATTTAAAAGTGTTATTGAGCGCCATAGTGTAGGTATTAATTTTTTTCTCACTCTTGTTGCGACATTAGTTGGTGTTCTATTAGCCATATCTATTACAAATTACGAAGCGAAACAAAAAGAAAAACAAGATGTAATTAAACTCTTAATGTCATCGATCTCTTCAGTAGAGACGTGTTATGAATATAGTGAAGAATTAATAGAGTATTTTAATAAGTTGCCAAAAGAAGATGAGTTGAGGACTGGGTTTTATTCAAAGAATCCACCACCGTACCCAGAATATTTAGACACTTTCTTAATGCAAAATGTAGTTAGCAAAAATTTATCAGGGACAACGTTAAGTGAGCTGAACGAATATTTAATCAACCTTAAAAGAAGTCGTACATTTAATGCTCCTTTATATCTCAAGGTTTTAGAACAAACACTAAAACTCTTAGAATTAGAAGTGGCATATCAAAAAGGTCACATTAATGAAACTCAATTGGACTTAAAGTTAAGTGCAATTGAGAAAATTTTAACGACAACAGGCAGATAACAGGTTACTCAAAAGGACGCAAAACGCTTGGCTTGTGCTACTTCGTCGCTAATTTTAGCCAAGCATTTGTACGCCCATTAGTAAGGCGTTTGACGCTTTAAGGGATTAAATGGAATTTTGTCTTCTTGCGGATGATCCATCCGCTGCCGATACGGTTGCTCAGTGGTATTACGACCAGTGGTGTCGTGCGTCTGGCCGTCACTCCTTCCAGTTTGTTCGTGAGAATGTCTCATCTGCTATCTGTCGTCTTGGTGCGCCTATGATAGTGCTCGCTAAGTAAAAAGGTGAACTGGTGGGGGCGGCAGAGTTGAAAATCCGCGAAATGGAGATGTTTCCTGTGTATGAGTTCTGGCTCGGTGGTGTCTACGTCCGCGAGCAGTCTCGTGGTCAGGGAGTGGCATCGGCGCTCGTGAAAGAAGTACTTAGGCAAGCGCGCAGGGCGGGTATCGCTATGCTGTACCTGCAAACCGAAGACTTGTCTGGCGGCTTATATACCCCATTCGGCTTTAGGCATCTGGAGCAAGTTGACTCAAAAGGTGTACTTGTCACTGTCATGGTGGCAGAGACAGGTGTATAACTGTGGGGGTACTCGTCCGTTGCGGCGTTAGTTAGTCGCAGTGCTTGTTGAAAAGGCCTGAAACCCGCACTTTTTTAGCATGGATTTTCGGCCATCGAACAAAATACACAGTCACGAGTTTGCCTATGTTGCTGGCCTAATGGTAGGGGGTAATAATGAAAGTAAAGTTTACTTTTTTGTGTGTTTTTCTGTTTCCTTTGTCTGCTATTGGCGCTGCTGACTCAGAAATCGAGCAGTTAGAAAATCGAGTCCATGAGCTAAAAATAAAAGCAGAGCGTGCCCAGGCTGAGTATTTAAATGCTAAATCTGAACTTGAGAGACTGCAAAAGTCAAAGGCAACGAACAAGAAGACTGATTATGAAAAGTCAGATACGCCGCCCACCTCTGTTTTCAACAACAAGCGAATGTGGAATCCGGAAAGAATATTGTGGGAGAACAAATTTTTCAAATGCGGCAATTATTTAGCCGATGGGCGTTGTGAATACGTCGTTGAAATGAAAAATGTGAGAATAACCCTAGACAAAGACTGATGAGAAAAGTGATGGGCACAGCCAACTCGTCAAGGCGTCAATTGTACTAGTGCTCCTGCGTTCAATAGTAACACTTAGATAGTGTCATTTCTCCTGCGAAAATGCCGGATAATTTTTATATCAATAGGTTAGGTTGGCTTGGTGCTGTAAAAATGGTGCGAAGGAATGCTGATTTTCCCTGAAGAGAACAGGCATCTTCCGGTTAATTGCCGCTATTTTGGTGTGCAGACTCTGCAGCGCTTCCCGCTTCCCGCTTCCCGCTTCCCGCTTCCCGCTTCCCGCTGAGACTTTTTGCTTTTCTTTAAACAAAAAAAGGCCGCGGTGGGGACCGCGGCAAAAGACCTTATCCTTGTCTATGACCTAAAGGGGTTACATCGTTGTGTGTTGTGTTGGAGCCTACCTTATCGAGCAGGGTAGGCTCCGTTGTTGTATGAGCTTAGAAGCTGTAACGTGCGCCAATGGCGTAACGGGCAGCGTTTTGCTGAGCCAGCAGCATCTGCTCCTCGTAGCGGCCGTAGACACGTTTTTCCTGCTCAAGCACGTTGATGCCTTCGGCGAAGATGGACAGATTGTCGGTGAGCTGGTAGCTCACGCTGATGTCCAGCTGACCATAGGCCTCGGTGAACTGAGGGGCTGGTCCACCGGCTTCCGCCTGACCCATGCCCGACAGGAAGGTGTCGCGCCAGTTGTAGGCCATACGGGCCTGCAGGCCGTAGTTCTCATAGAAAACTGAGAAGTTGGCTGAATCTGACAGGCCGGGCAGGGCAAACTGCTCGTCGACACGCTCAACATCGTACTCGGTATCGCCATCCACCAGGGTGTAGTTGGCGGCAAAGCCAAAGCCGGTATCCCAGAACCAGTGCTGCCACGCAAACTCGAAACCGTTGATATTGAGATCTTCGACGTTGTTAGGCTTGCTGATGTTCCATTCGGCCACTGGGTCACCACCCGCCTGAGGGACACGGCCCTCGGCATTGCCATATCCGTTGTCGATAAGCCACTGGAACACGGCTTCATCGCTTGGGGTCTCATTGTTGGCAATCAGCTCGGCGCGGGCCTGCTCGGCGGCGGCACCTAGGTATGGGTCGCGTAGGTGGTCATACTCGACCGTGTCTATGGTGTTCATCAGGAAGTTTTCCACTTCCTTGTTGAAGTAACCCACCGACACATAGCTGGCACTGTCGTAGTAGTATTCCACTGACAGATCAATGTTGTGCGAGCTAAATGGCTTCAGGGCAGGGTTACCGGCAAAACCTGTGCGTGAGCCCACCTTGGGAATCGGCGTCAGTGCCGTCGTGGCACGCATCGACCCTAGGGTTGGACGGCTGATGGTGCGGCTATAACTGAAGCGTGCAATCACGTCCTCGACCACTTCCAGGTTGATATCCAGATTTGGCAGGAACTCCTTGTAGTCATGGGTTTCATGGCTGTAGCTGAAGTCATCGGCATAGACGGTTTGCCACTCGGTGGGGTTGAGCCACACCAGCTGCTGGGCTTCCTGCTGCATAGAGCTTGCGGTCACATCGGTTTGCTCGTAGCGCAGGCCGGCCACGATACTCAGCGGCATGCTGTTGAACTCACTCTCGATGTTGACCTGAATATAGGCGGCCGTGGTGTCTTCTTTGATCAGGTGATCATCTTGCCAAGGCGCCGATACGTACTCGACGTCGTAAAGTGCCTCGGCCTTTTCCATGGCGGCCTGCTGATCATAGGTGTAGTAGTAAGGGATCAGCATGTCGCTGCCACCACCCGAGAAGTCAGACAGGAAGTCAGACCCAAGGCCAACGTAGCTAACGTCGTCTTTCCACAGCCCCATGTTGCCGTACCAGCCTGCGCTGATAGGGCCGGTGTAAGAGCCTTGTGCACGGGTTTCCATCGAGGTGAAGGAGAGTCCGAAATCGATAGAGGAGAGGGCGTCGTTGTTCTCGTTTATCCAGCGGCCGTCAAACTGATACTGGTTAATGTCGGTTTCGTTGCGACCGGCGCGTACCCCGGCAAATAGCGAGGCGTAGTGCTCGGGGAGCAGGTGTGGCTCGCCGTTTGGATTGAGCGTGCCATAGTTAGCATCAAGCAGCGGGATCTCAGTGCCGGTTGCATCATAGGTCTTGTCGGCGATGTTAAGCGCACCCAGGATGAAGAACTTGTTATCGGCGCTATTGCCCAGGGTACCCTCGGCGGTGGCGCTTGAATCGTGGGCATCGAATCTCAGTTCAAGGTTATCGCTCGCCTGCCACTTGAGGTTAAAGCCCAGCGACTTATTGATGTTGTCCGAGGCATTTTGTTGCATGGTGCTCGAGTAGTCGCCGCCCACTTCGGTCACATAGTCGAAGGTGCCATGCTCGTTGATATGGGCGTTAGTGGCGTTACCCGGGCCTGAGAACCACAAGCCCCAGGTATCGGCATTAGAGACATCCGACAGCTTGGAGTAGGTGTAGTCCAGGGTCATCTCCAGGTCGTCGTTAGGCGCATATTGAAACACCGCCTGGGCGTTGGTGCGTTCGCGCTCTGTGTCCTGGCTGGCAAAGCCTATGTTACGGGCGTAGAAGGTGTTGCCATATGGGTTTTGGTTTTCGTTAACTACCACGGCATTAGGGTTGAGCTCGCCATCGATATTCTGGCGCCAGCCGTCTATGGTGGCGCGCTTGGTGTTGCTGTCACGCTTCTGGTATGAGGCGGATACACCAAAACCCAGTGAATCGTCCATGAAGGTGTTGCTGAAGATCCCTGAGATCTCTGGGGTGACCGAGCTGCCATCTTCTACGCTGCTGTCGTTGTGGGCTTTAACCCCCACAGTGGCGACCAGGTCGCGGGTGTCGAAGGGGCGGGCAGTACGGATGTTGATGGTAGAGCCTATGCCACCCGAGCTGATATCGGCCTTGCCTGTCTTGTATACCTCGACGCCGCTGATCGCGTCGGAGGCCAGGTTGGCAAACTCAAATGAGCGGGTAGACTCGCCGGCCACCTGGGCGGTCGGCATGGTGCGGTTGTTGAGCAGCACCAGGTTAAAATCGGGGCCAAAGCCACGTACCGTCACCTTGCTGCCTTCGCCGTTGACACGGTCGATAGACACGCCAGAGATACGTTGCAGCGATTCGGCTAGGTTAGTATCGGGGAATTTACCGATATCTTCGGCAGAGATCGCATCGACCACCCCGGCAGACTGACGTTTGAGGTCCATGGCCTTAGCCTGTGAACCGCGCACGCCGGTGACTTGGATAACTTCGATATCGCCATCGACCACAGGGGCCTCTTCGGCAACGGCGGGTAGGGCAGACAGCAGACCCAGCACCAGTGAGATCTTGGTGGCTAGCTTTGTTCTTTTAAATTCTAATTGTCGCATCAGGTTCCTCTCCCAGAGACCCTTGGCTGCCAAGGGACGCTATTGATGTAAAGCTTACCGCTTTGCATACAACTTTTCCTGCAATCGCAAAATGTAAGCGCTTACATAAATTAAGACCTGGATACTTTTATGTCAACCGCTGGTCGTAAAAATGTTGTCAAAATGTTGAATCGTGATAACGAGCGTTATGCCAGGAGTCTTGTGTAACCAATTGAATGTTAATTGGATAATTGAATTTCCTTCTGCCGGGTTAATGCTAAATATTTT
This sequence comes from Shewanella insulae, assembly GCF_009831655.1. Classification (GTDB taxonomy): domain Bacteria; phylum Pseudomonadota; class Gammaproteobacteria; order Enterobacterales; family Shewanellaceae; genus Shewanella; species Shewanella insulae. The sequence continues at coordinate 6,246 of NZ_WRPA01000001.1, forward strand.
TTGAAAGCGCTTACATTTATGGTGGCGACTTTTGCCAAAAACGGGTCAAGCGGGGGAGTGGAGCTAGGCCAAATTGGTTATCGAGAGGCTTAGTCGTAACGGATTCGGCTGGGGATAGGCTCAGCTGGGGACTGGCTCGGCTGCGGACAGACTCCGCTGTGTATAGGCCCAGCTGCCTACAGACACTGGCGCAGACAGGCTTGGCTTTAAATGGGTACGGCTTAGTTTTAACCGAGGGCGGCTTAGCTTTAATCGAGGGAGGCTTAGACGGACTGAGGTGCGGAGAGAGGTGCGGTCAGATTCATAGGACAGGCTAGCTGCGGGGCAGCTAGCGCTATTGAGAATAGATCTTTCTGGGCGAGCGCTGTGGCGGCTAGGCCTGTGCCTGCTAGCCCAGTATCAGTTAGCTCAGTACCTGTTAGCCCAGTGCCCGCTGCACCGACTCACGCACCACCAGTTGGGGTTCGAATTTGTGGTTGAATTCGATATCGCTCTGGCCGTACACCTCTTTGAGTACCCAGTTGGCGGCCATGTGCCCCATATCCTGGATAGGGTTAGACACAGTGGTTAGCTTAGGCGAAATGTAGCGCGGGAAGGGGATATCATCGAAGCCGACGAAGGAGATCTCCTCTGGCACCCGTAGGCCCCGCTCGAGACATAGGGCGATGGCGCCTGAGGCCATCTGATCGTTGGCGCACACCACGGCACTAAACGGCTCACCGCTATCGAGCAGCGTCGCCATGCCTTCGTAGCCACCCTCTTCACGAAAGTCGCCCTCGAAGAATAGTGCCTCATCGAAGGCCAGGCCGTGCTCGGCCAGCGCCTGCTTGTGGCCCTGCAGACGCTCTCTGGCATCGAGCTTAAACAGGGGACCCGAGATATAGGCGATGCGGCTGTGGCCAAACTCCAGCACATGCCTGCTGGCGAGTAGGCCGCCCTTGAGGTTGTCCAGATGCACGCAGCGATCCGCTATCCCCTCAACGTGCCGGTTGATCAGTACCACAGGGGTCTTGCCCTGGCACAGCTCTCTCAGGTAGTCGTTGGTAACAATTTCGGCATCTACAATCAGCGCATCGCAGCCGCGGGAGAGCAGAAACTCCACCGCTTCTTTCTCCTGGGCGGCATCGCTGTGACCGGCGGCGATGATCACGTGCTTATTGGCCGAGCGCAGTACAGATTCGATCTCCCGCATCAGGGGACCGTAGAAGGGACCATCGAGCTGGGAGACCAGGACGCCTACGCTGTTGGAGCGATTAGAGGCCAGCGACTGCGCTATGGTGTTGGGCCGATAGTCCAACTGCGCCATGGCATCGTGGACCTTCTGGCGGGTCTTGTCGCTGACTTTGCCGGTATTATTCACCACCCGGGAGACGGTCGCCAGGGACACGCCTGCCAGTAGTGATACGTCATAAATTGTGGCCATAAATGCTTGGCTTTCCTTGCTATGTGCCTGAATGTTTTTGTTTCAGCGCGGTATTGATTTGGGTAACCATTTGAGTGTCCAGTGTATAGCGTCGCATGACAAAGGCAACCGCAATCGAAGCAAGCGCCGGGTAAAGGGTAAAGCAGAGCAAGATCCCATCCAGGGTCTTCTGGCTTTGCACCGTATCGGCCTCATAACCGTAGGCGGCCAGCAACCAGCCAGCGAGGGCGCCGCCGATGGCCAGTCCCAGCTTGATGAAGAAGATCACCGAGGAGTACACCAGGCCTGTGGTGCGAACGCCTGTCTTGAATTGGCCATAATCGACCGTGTCGGCCATCTTGGCCCACAACAGCGGAGTGCCCATATTGATGGTGAAGTTCCAGGCTATATAGAGCACCAAGGCTAGCAGGTATTGTTCACCCGGGACAAACCAGGCCAGCAGGCACAGGACGGCGGCGATCAGCTGTAGGCCGATATAGGCCTTTACCTTGCAGATCTTGTCGGCGAGCTTCTTTGCTAGCGCCACCCCGACTATGTTGCCTATGACGCCGCTGGTGACAAACAGGCTGATCATATCCTCACGGCCGAGGAAGTATTTGACGTAGTAGATGGCCAGGGTGGACTTAAGCACCAGGCCGGTTAACAGGAAGATGGCCGCCAGCGACAGCACGCGCCATTGATCGTTCGCCCAAAGCGCCTTGGCGGCGGCTTTCATGTTGTCGCTGCCTTCGTCCTTGCTAAAATCCCGCTCCTTGGTGCCGGCAAAGCAGAGCAAGAACATGATGGTGCCCAGTATGCTCATGGCCAGTATGGTGAGTTGGTAACCCTTAGCCTTGTCGCCATTGCCGAAGAAATCCACCAGGGGCAGGGTGAGGGAGCTCACCATCAGGCCGCCTAACATGGCAAACACGAAGCGGTAGGACTGCACAGATACCCGCTCGGCCGGATTGGTGGTGAGCGCCGCGCCCAAGGCGCAGTAGGGGATGTTGATTGCCGTGTAGGCCAGCATCAGCAGGGCATAGGTGAGCAGGGCGTAGATCTCCTTGCCGCTCTCGTTGAAATCAGGTGTGGTAAAGGCCAGTACGCTGATGGCGGCGAAGGGCAGGGCGCACCACAAGAGGTAGGGGCGATATCGCCCCCAACGGGTATGGGTGCGATCGGCCAGATAACCCATCAGCGGGTCGGTCACCGCATCCATGATACGCACCGCCAGAAACATGGTGCCGACGAAGGCGGCGGAGATACCGAAGATGTCGGTATAAAAAAACGTCAGAAACAGCATGACGGTTTGAAATACGATATTGCTGGCGGTATCGCCAAGCCCGTAGGCGACTTTCTCTCTAATGCTTAACATGGCGACCTCCTATTATTATTCTTGTTGGCCCAGTGTTTGCCTTTGTGCAAGCAGGCCTTGGTAGGCTTTGGCGCTTGATTTAAGGGTACGCTGCTGGGTGAGGTAGTCTACATATACCAGACCGAAGCGTTTACGGTAACCCTCTGCCCATTCGAAATTATCCATCAGGCTCCAGGCAAAATAGCCCTGAACATCCACACCGGCCTCGATAGCCTGGTGTACGGCCAGCAGGTGAGATTGCAGATAAGCCAGCCGCATGGTGTCGTGGACCTCACCGTCTTGCATCACATCCTCTTCGGCGGCGCCGTTTTCCGTGATGTAGATGGGTGGTAAGGCGAATTCGCTCGACAGATCTTTGAGTAACTCGGTAAAGGCGTCCGGGCAGATCTCCCAGTCCATGGCGGTGCGGGGCACGTTGTCGATGCGTACATCCTCAAAGCCTAGCTCACCACCGGCGCGATAGACGTTGCGGGTGTAGTAGTTGATGCCCAGATAATCCATCTCGGCGGTGATGATATCCATGTCGCCCGGTTGGATCTCGGGTCTCTCCTGCGGGGCGAGCCGATCGATGATCTCTGGGTAACGGCCCTGCATTAGGGGCATCAGATACCAGAGGTTATGGTATTCGTGCGCCTGACGCGCGGCGTAGGCATCCTCTGCTGAATCGCTATGGGGATAGGCCGGGCTGAAGTTGAGCACTATGCCCGCCTTGGCATGGGGCGCGAAGCGTCTAAGCTCGGCCATGGCCAGGCCGTGGGCCAGCAGCAGGTGATGGGCCGCTGTGCGACCTTGGCTGCGGCTCTGGTGACCAGGTGCATGCACGCCGACCTCATATCCCAGGTAGGCGCTGCAGAATGGCTCGTTGAGGGTCGAGTAGGCGTAGACCCGGTTGCCCAGCTCCTGTGCCACCACGCGGCTGTAGTGGGCGAAGGCATGTGCCGTGTCTCGGTTGAGCCAGCCGCCGTTATCTTCCAGATGTTGGGGCAGATCCCAGTGATACAGGGTGACGAACACCTTGATATTGCGCACCCGCAATGCGTCCAGCAGGGCGATGTAGAAGTCCATGCCTAGGCGGTTGATGCTGCCATCCTGATTGAGTACCCGTCCCCATGAGATCGACAGACGATAGACGTCGACTCCCAGTGAGGCGATCAGCTGTACATCCTCACGCCAGCGATTGATATGGTCGCAGGCGACCTTGCCATCGGAGCCATCGGCGATTTTGCCTGGCGTGGCACAGAAGGTGTCCCAGATGTTGGGTAAACGATGCTGATAATCGCCCTCGATCTGAAATGAAGCGGTGGCGACACCAAACAGAAAATCCTTGTTCATCAGGCGCGAATCTCTCGGCAGGGTAAAAGGTGTTACGTGTGTCATGGTGATCCCGTTCCCAAAATCGTTCCCTGTTGTCGGCCTGTTCTGCCGCGCTGTCGAGGTGCTGTCGCGGCCTCTTGCGGTCAAAATAGGTTGACAAAGGTTAACTCAGTGTTAAAAATGAAAGCGCTTACATTAATCTAGTGGCAGAAGTCACAAAGGTCAATCACCAATGCGAATTACCTTGTCGCAAGCATAAAAATTAAAGGAGACAAGATGGCTACTGCACCCAGTCCGAGTGTCGTCACATCACAAGCCGGTAACAAAGACCACTTTGGCTTTGCCCTGGCATCGTTAACGACGCTGTTCTTCATGTGGGGCTTTATTACCTGCCTCAACGATATTCTGATCCCGCATCTCAAGGCGGTGTTTAACCTCAACTACGCTCAGGCGATGTTGATCCAGTTCTGTTTCTTCGGCGCCTACTTTCTGGTGTCGGTTCCCGCGGGGGCGCTGGTGAAGCGCCTGGGTTATCAAAAGGGCATAGTGGTGGGGCTGCTGACCGCTGCCCTGGGCTGTGGTCTCTTCTATCCTGCAGCCGTGTCGGCCACCTACGGCCTGTTCTTGGCGGCGCTGTTTGTGTTGGCGAGCGGCATTACCGTGTTGCAGGTGGCCGCCAACCCCTATGTGACGGCGCTAGGTCCGGTGGAGACGGCATCGAGTCGACTCACCCTGACCCAGGCCTTTAACTCCCTGGGCACCACCATAGCGCCGGCCTTCGGCTCCTTGCTCATTCTCTCTGTGGCCGCCGGCGCCTCTGCCGAGGCAGAAGCCGAAGCGGTGAAGCTTCCTTACTTGCTGCTGTGCGCCATGCTGGTGGCTCTGGCTCTGGTATTTGCCCTGCTGAAACTGCCCCATATCGACAGCCAGGAGGAGTCGCAACCGGGGGAAGAGGTCGTCAGTGCCCTAAGCCATCGCCATCTGGTGCTGGGGGCGGTAGGCATCTTCGTCTATGTGGGTGGTGAGGTTGCTATCGGCAGCTTTCTGGTTAACTTCCTTGGTCAGGCGAGTGTGGCAGCAATGGAGGAAGCCGAGGCGGCCCATTACATCGCCTTCTACTGGGGCGGTGCCATGGTGGGACGTTTCATCGGTGCGGCCGTGATGCAGAGAGTGCCTGCGGGTAAGGTCTTGGGCTTCAATGCGGCCATGGCGGCATTGCTGGTGGTGATCGCCATGATGAGCCAGGGCATGCTGGCCATGTGGGCGATTTTGGCCGTCGGCCTGTTTAACTCCATCATGTTCCCGACCATCTTCAGCCTGGCGCTGAAAAACTTAGGCCCGGCCACGGCTCAGGGCAGTGGCATTTTGTGTCTTGCTATCGTCGGTGGCGCCGTGGTGCCCCTGGCTCAGGGATTGATCGCCGACGCCGCCGGACTGTCGATCTCCTTCCTGCTGCCTGTGCTCTGCTATGCCTATATCCTCTTCTATGGCCTTAAGGGAGCTGAGCCTGTGGAGGTGAAACAATGAAGCTGCCCGTTTTAGCCCAGCCAGTTTTAGACCTGCCGGTAAGGGCCTTGTCCTATGCGGCGCTGGCGTTGACCTGGTTATCGGCGGGCGCCCAGGCGAGCGAACGAGAACCTGCTCGAGAAGTGACTCGCTGGCCAGCCAGTGTCTATAAGGTTAGCGCCGATCCCTCGCTGGAGGCCAGGGTCGACAGTTTGCTTGCCGGGATGACCCTTGAGCAGAAGGTGGCGCAAGTTATTCAGCCCGAGATCCGCGACTTTAGCGTGGAAGATATGCGCCGTATCGGCTTTGGCTCCTACCTCAACGGTGGGGGCTCGTTTCCCGGCAATAACAGCCGGGCGAGCGCCAGCGACTGGGTGGCCCTAGCCGATGCCATGTATCAAGCGGCGATGGATACCAGTCAAGATGGCGTAGCCATTCCCCCCCTGTGGGGCACAGATGCCGTGCATGGTCACGGCAATGTCTTCGGCGCGACCCTGTTCCCCCACAACATGAGTCTGGGGGCGACTCGCAACCCAGAGCTGATTAAGGCGATAGCCGCCGCAACCGCCAAGGAGGTTCGCGCGACGGGCATAGATTGGGTGTTCGCACCGACTGTGGCCAATGTCGAGAACCTGCGTTGGGGGCGCAGCTATGAAGGCTATGCCAGAGATCCTGCCCTTATCGAGTCCTATGCCGAAGCCTTCGTTGAGGGAATGCAGGGACAGGGCGAGACCTGGCTCAAGGGCGCCCACACGATCGCCACCGCCAAGCATTTTATCGCCGATGGTGGCACCCAAGGGGGTGATGATCGCGGCGATGCCCAGTTCGATGAGCAGACCCTGATCGCCCGCCATGGACAGGGGTATGTCGGCGCGCTGGCCCAAGGGGTTCAGACTGTGATGGCTTCTTTTAACAGCTGGAACGGTGAAAAGCTACACGGCAGCGAATACCTACTCACCCAAGTGTTAAAAAAACGCATGGGGTTTGACGGTGTTGTGGTCGGCGACTGGTTGGGGCACGCCTTCGTGCCAGGTTGCAGCGGCGAGCGCTGCGCCGCAGCCATCAATGCCGGGGTGGATATACTGATGGCACCTGGGGATAGCTGGCGTAGCCTGTATCCCAACACCATCGCTGATGTGCGCGAAGGCGCGCTGCCCATGGCACGACTGGACGATGCCGTCAGGCGGATCTTGCGGGTGAAGCTGAGAGCTGGTCTGTTTGATGGCAAGGCGCCATCGGCAAGACCCTTTGCGGCGCAGCAGGCCCTGATCGGTCATCCAGCGCACAGGGCGCTGGCGCGCCGGGCCGTTGCCGAGTCTTTGGTGCTGCTGAAAAACAACAAGGTCGGCGAGTCGCCCATCTTGCCTATCTCATCCAAGGCTAAGGTGCTGGTGATAGGCCAGGGCGCCGACAACATTGGCCAGCAGGCCGGTGGCTGGAGCATGACCTGGCAGGGCACGGAAGTGACCAATGCCGACTTCCCCGGTGCGACCAGCATCTTTGCCGGCATCGCCGCGGCCATCCAGGCCGGGGGCGGTGAGGCGCGGCTGAGTGTCGATGGCAGCATTCCCGATGGTTTCAAGCCGGATCTGGTGGTGGCCGTGTATGGCGAGACGCCTTACGCCGAGGGCAACGGCGATCTGGATAATCTCGAATTTCAGCGCGGCGATAAGCAGGCGCTGGCCATGTTAGCAAGCATCAAGGCGCAAGGCTTGCCTCTGGTGTCTGTGTTGCTGTCTGGCAGACCTTTATGGGTCAATCCCGAGCTTAATCTTTCTGATGCCTTCGTGGCCGCCTGGTTACCGGGTAGCGAGGGGGCTGGGGTGAGCGATGTGCTGATTGGCGATGCTCAGGGTAAGCCAAGACAGGACTTTGTCGGTCGTCTGCCATTTCCTTGGCCGGCCAAGCCAGATGGTGATGGTGCGGCGGACCAAGCGCGCGACGCAACACTGTTCGCCCTGTGGCAGGGATTCGATTACCGGCAGGATGCTCGCCTTGCGCAACTGGATGAGTCCAGCGGCGATAGTGGCTTAGCCTCACGCCTGAGCATATTCGACAAGGCGGTGAAGGCCCCCTGGCATCTGGCCGTGGGTGATGATGGTGCCATGCACAGGGTAGGTGCAGGCATATGGCAGCATGAGGGCTGGGCGGTGAGAAGCATCAACCGCGAGGTGCAGGAAGATGCGCGTCAGTTCAGTTTCAGCGCCGCCGGTCATCTGGCCTTCAGAGACGATTTCCCCATGGATCTGAGGCGCTTCGCCAACCAAGACGCGGTACTGAGCTTCGACATGGCACTGGAGCACAAGCCAAGCGTTGCCAAGCTTTCTATGGTCTGTGATGGGCATTGTGGTCGCAGTCTGGATCTTAGCAAGGCGCTGCTGGCCGACGGAAAGTGGCATAGCTACCGGGTGCCGCTGGCCTGCTTCGACTTAGGCGTCAAGGAGCTGTCTAGGGTGTTTAGCCCCATGACGCTGACGCTGGGCGCCGGAGACAGCATCAAGCTGGCGAATGTGGCGATTGACGAGCAGCAAGGTCTGATTCAGCAAGAGGGCCAGCAGCAAAGCCGTCTTATCTCATGCCAGCGTAACTAGGCCTTAACGACAACAAATTAGAGATATTGGAGAGCAGTATGTTTCGCATCGGGATAGATTTGGGCGGCACCAAGATCGAGCTAGTCACCCTTAACAGCAGTGGTGAAGAGGTGTTTCGCCGCCGGGTGCCGACCCCCAGAGGCTACAAGGCAACCCTGGATGCCATCGCCGAGTTAGTGCGCGAGTCTGAGCGTCATACGGGTCAGCTCGCCAGCATAGGCATAGGTATTCCAGGCGTGGTGTCATCTGTGAGTGGCCGGGTTAAAAATTCGAATGCTATCTGGCTCAACGGCCAGCCTATGGACAAGGATCTCTCGGCCATGCTGGATCGCGAGGTGCGCATCGCCAATGATGCCAACTGTTTCGCCCTGTCAGAGGCGGTCGATGGTGCGGCGGCGGGCAAGGCCGTGGTGTTTGGAGCCATCCTGGGCACGGGCTGCGGCGCCGGAATCGCCATCGCCCAGAAGGTACATGGTGGCGGCAACGGCATCGGCGGCGAGTGGGGCCACAACCCCTTGCCTTGGATGACGGCCGAGGAATTTAATTCCACCCGCTGCTTCTGCGGTAATGCCGACTGCATCGAGACCTTTGTCTCTGGCACCGGGTTTGTGCGGGATTTTCGCGCCCATGGTGGCGAGGCGGCCAGCGGCATAGAGATAGTCCAGCTGATGGAGCAGGGGGATGATCTGGCCGAGGCGGCGTTCGGTCGCTTCATCGATCGCTTGGCCCGGGCGCTGGCCCATGTGATCAATCTACTGGATCCCGATGTGATTGTGCTGGGCGGCGGCGTATCGAATATCGATCTGATTTACGAGTTTCTGCCGGCGCTTCTGCCTAAATATGTGCTTGGCGGCGAGTGCGCCACGGCAGTGGTTAAGAATCACCATGGCGCCTCATCGGGTGTGCGCGGCGCGGCGTGGCTCTGGGCGCCCGGCGAGCATGCTGCTCTGCCTGTGCTGACGGAGGTGTGATAGGTCCTATTTTTCTGTCTGTATTGCCTCATGGATGAGGCCCTTTTGTACTTGTGTTTTTGGCGCCCGATCGGTTCGATTGAGGCGTCTTTTTTTTATTTTGCATGCCTTAAATGTGAATCAGACGTTGTAAGTTTTTCGGCCGCTGGGCAGAATGACGCTTTGGCTTTGGCGCATGATGATTTGGGGGAGTGAGTGGCCAATTTAATGTTATTGCTGGCGGCGGCCATCTGGGGTTTTGGTTTTGTGGCGCAGCGCCTGGGAATGGAGAGCCTGGAGCCCTTTGCTTTTAACGGCCTGCGCTTCGTGATTGGCGCCCTGAGCCTGTTGCCGCTCATCTGGTTCCTGCAGCGTCGGGGCAGGCTAAAGGGGGTGAAGGATAGCGGTTTTCTACCAAGGGCGCTGCTCGGTTCATCGGTATGTGGCGGCATCCTCTTCATCGCCGCCTCCTTTCAACAGGTGGGTCTGCTTTACACCACGGCGGCGAATGCCGGGTTTATCACCGGGCTCTACATAGTGCTGGTGCCCGTGTTGGGCTTGCTGCTGAAACACAGTACTGGCAGCAATACCTGGATTGGCTGCGCCGTGGCCGCGGTGGGCCTCTACTTCTTAAGCGTGGGCGAGAATTTTTCAGTCACCTATGGCGACGGTCTGCAACTCATCGGCGCGCTCTTCTGGGCCATGCATATTCTGGCGGTGGACCATTTTACCTCCCGGGTTGCCCCCGTGGTATTGGCCTGCGGCCAGTTTTTGGTCTGTGCCTTGGCAAGCTTCCTGGTCTCGCTGGTGCTGGAAACCACCACTATGGCAGGTGTTCAAGAGGCCTGGGCGGCCCTGGCCTATGCGGGCCTAGTGTCGGTAGGCGTGGCTTATACCCTGCAGGTGCTGGCGCAGAAACATGCCCATCCCGCCCATGCGGCCATCATCTTGAGCTTGGAAACTGTATTTGCCGCTATCGGCGGTATCCTGTTTCTGGGGGAGAGCCTGTCGGGGAGGGCGCTGTTTGGCTGCGCTTTGATGTTGCTGGGGATGTTGATAAGTCAGCTACCGCTGCGCTATCTAGTGAAATCCAGGCAAGAAAAAGCGGCATAATTGCCGCTTTTTCTTGGGCTACTCATAAACTATTACACTCTGACTAATCGACGATATCCAGCACCACGTCGTCGCCTATGGTGTAGAGAGCCTGGGTGAGTCGCTGCTCGGCGGCCTCATCTTTTACGCTAAGGCTAAAGTTGGCGCGAAACAGGGCGACCCCCGTGTGGCTGGCGGTCTCGTAATGGGTGGAGAGACGCTCGATGTTGGCACCCAGCTCATTGATCTTATTTGAGATATCATGTACCAGACCGGGTCTGTCGTAGGCCACCAGAGAGTAGCGTCGTATGGTCTGCGGCGCCTGGGCCTTGCGGGTCTTGGCGTAGGTGAGGGTGAGGCCTTCGATGCATTCCAGATTTTCCAGCAGTGTGTCCCAGTTGGCGGCGGGGACTTCCAGCAGCAAGATGGCGGCGAAGATGCCGTCGATATGGCGCAGCTCAGAGTCGAGCCAGTTACCGCCGTGGCGGCTCACGCTGTGGGCAATCTGTTCGACCAATCCCGGTTTATCGGCGACTTGCAGGGTAACTAAATATCGTAACATTTCGCATAGGCTCCATCAGTTGGTTGAGTGCAGTATCGCCACGCCCCCAGAAAGGGGGCGGTTGAATCAATTTCCGGCATTAACAATATGAAAAGCGACTGAAAAAGTTAAACAAGCTCCTATAATGATGACATTTTCTGTCTGTAACATTAGTGTCATCTTTGCGTCATATAATCCCGACTGTCAGAAAAAGGGCTTGCCTCGATTCACTATAGTTAACATAGCAGAAACGACAATCCCAGCGAAAACTCTACTGAACAAAAATTAACGAGGTTCTTAATGGAAACTCAGGTCATTCAACCTGGTTCTACTGCAACAGATTTGTTGATGGGCAAGGGCTCCAGCAAGCGAGCATTTAAGGATAAGCTCACCCAGTTTGGGGTGACGATGGGCGGTACCATGGTCTTCGTGGCGCTCTTGCTGATCTTTTTCTACCTACTCTATGTTGTAAAGCCGATTTTCGATGGGGCAGATGTCACGCCAGTGATGAATGTCGAACTGCAGGATGTTACGTCGCCAGTGCTCATGGTGGGCAGTGACGAGCAAAACGAGATCCTCTATCGCGTGTCGCAAGATGGCGGGGTCAGCTTCTATAGCGCCCTGAGTGCCAACTTAGTCAAGCAGGCACACATCGATGTGCCCCAGGACGCCGAGATCGTCAGCAGCGTTGCCAGCGTTCCGAACGAGCAGCGTTTTGCCTTCGGCCTCTCTAACGGCCAGGTGATCATAGGCGGCGTTAACTTTGCCGTGACCTATCCTGATAACAAGCGTCTCATCACCCCAAGCCTGCGTTATCCGCTGGGCGAAACGCCGCTGCAGGTGTCTGAGTCGGGCACGCCGCTTTATCAGCTCGCCTTCGCCTCAGCCTCTGACAAACTTAGCTTCGCCTACCATGATGCCGAGGGCCGCTGGTTCCTGACCCGCCATAACGGCGAAGAGAACATGATGACCGAAGAGGTGGAGTGGGAAGCCACCACCAGTCAGCTTAACGAGGCGCCTGCTCAGGTGGATCAGCAGTTGATGACCCCAGATCAGCGCCAACTACTGCTGCGCTCTGGCAATCGCCTGTACGTTTACGATATCCGCTATGTGGATGAGATTGCCCTGAGTCAGGTGATCGAGCTTGAACGCGCCAAGACCAAGGTGACCGACGTGGCCCTGTTGGCCGGTGCCAGTTCTCTGCTGGTGAGCTATGACAATGGTCAAATTTATCAGTATTTCCAGGTTAACGGCGATAAGGGTCGCCAGTACCAGGAGATCCGTGACTTTAAGAACAAGGCGGGCGTCAAGCGCATCGCCGGAGAGTTCTACCGTAAGAGTTTTGCCACAGTGAGCGAGTCTGGCGAGCTGGATCTGCTTTACACCACCAGTGAGCGCAAACTCTTCACCGAGAGCTTCGATCTGGCTCACGCCACTCAGATGAGCTTTAGCCCACGCGCCAATGCCTTGGTGGTCGAGGCGGGTAACAAGCTACACCTGTTTGCGGTGGAAAATAGCCACCCTGAGGTGTCTTGGAGCGCCATGTGGAGCAAGGTGTGGTACGAAGGTTACCCTGAGCCACAATATGTGTGGCAGTCGACCTCAGGTTCGGACGACTTCGAAGCCAAGCTTAGTTTGATGCCGCTGGCATTCGGCACCATGAAAGCCGCACTGTATGCCATGTTATTCGCGACGCCGCTGGCGATTGCCGGCGCCGTCTATACCGCGTATTTCATGTCGCCGAAAGTGCGTGCCGTGGTTAAGCCGACCATCGAGATCATGGAAGCCTTGCCAACGGTTATTCTCGGCTTCCTGGCCGGTCTCTGGCTGGCCCCTCTGATTGAAGATCACCTGCCTGGGATTATCATGTTACTGGTGCTCTTGCCCGTCAGTATCTTGCTGACGGCACTGGCTTGGTACAAGCTGCCGGGTCGTTGGAAACAGCGTCTGCCTGAAACTTACCAAGAGCTGATGTTGGTGCCTGTTATCTGCTTCGTGGGCTGGTTTGCCTTCTATATCAGTCCGAGTATCGAAGTGGCCTTCTTCGGCGGCGATACCCGTCTGTTTATCACCAATGAGCTGGGGATCACCTTCGACCAACGTAACGCGCTGGTAGTGGGCATCGCCATGGGCTTTGCGGTCATCCCAACTATCTTCTCTATCGCCGAGGACGCCGTGTTCTCTGTACCGCGTCACCTGTCTAACGGTAGCCTGGCGCTGGGCGCCACCAACTGGCAGACCCTGACCCGCGTGGTACTGCTTACCGCGAGCCCGGGGATCTTCTCTGCGGTCATGATGGGGCTTGGCCGCGCCGTGGGTGAGACCATGATCGTGCTGATGGCAACGGGTAATACCGCCATCATGGAGTGGAGTGTATTCGAGGGGATGCGTACCCTGGCGGCAAACATCGCCGTGGAGATGCCTGAATCGGCTATCGGCAGCTCGCACTATCGCGTGCTGTTCCTGGCGGCCTTCGTACTGTTTATCTTCACCTTCCTGTTTAACACCATCGCCGAGGTGGTGAGACAGCGTCTGCGTGAACGCTACAGTTCACTGTAAGGGAGGCTGGCATGTTATCGATTTTTAATTTTTCGCCTGTGACGTTAAGAGGCCAATGTAATGGGTAAGTGGTTTAAGTCGGGCTCCCCCTGGATCTGGATGACAGGTGGCGCCGTGAGTATCAGTTTGATTGCCGTGTTGGGCTTGTTGCTATTGATCGCCTGGCGAGGATTGAGCTACTTCTGGCCGGCGGATATCTACCAGTGGGAAGTGGTGGATCAGCAAGGCAAGCGCTCAACCATTATCGGTGAGATCTACGACAAGGAAGAGGTGCCAACCGAACGCCTGATCTCTGCCGGACACAAGTTTAGCGAAGATCCCGGCGAGCTGGTCACCCGCTATCTGATCAAGACGGGTAACCGTGAATTCGTCGGTCTGGATTTTCGCTGGGTGCTGGAGACAGACATTCTGTCGCGCACCACACCAAAAGATGTGGCTAAGCTAGAGCGTAGCAAGAACGGTGACTTCTTCGGTTATCCCATCGCCATTATCGAAGATGGTAAGCGTCTGACGCTGGACGATGTGGAAGCCTCTTTCGAGGAACATATCGAGCGTGCGGTGGCCCTGAGTGACAAAGCCACCTCGCTGCAAAAGCGTGAGATTGGCGCCGTAAACTATGAATTGGAAAACCTGCGTCTTAAGGAGCGTCGTTTTGAACTGGATAACGCCCTGACCGACAGCCGCAAGCTGGAGCTACAGGCCGAGCGTGACAAGCTACAGGCCGATTATAAGGTGTTGGAGAAGGACTTCTTCGCCTTGCGTGAAGAGGCGGGTCGTGATGCGGTGATCGTTCGTGACATGCGCGGCGAAGAGGTGACCCTCAAGCTAGATAGCATCCTGGGTGTTACCTACTCAAACCGTCTGGGTATCATGGGTAAGCTGGGCCACTGGTTTAGCGGCGTAGGTAACTTTGTCAGCGCCGATCCCCGTGAGGCCAACACAGAGGGCGGTGTCTTCCCGGCTATCTTTGGTACCGTTTTCATGGTGTTGCTGATGGCGGTGATTGTGACCCCATTTGGTGTGGTCGCGGCTATCTATCTGCATGAATATGCGAAGAAAGGCCCAATAACTAAGATGATCCGCATCGCGGTGATCAACCTGGCGGGTGTACCGTCAATCGTGTACGGCGTATTTGGCCTTGGCTTCTTCGTCTACATGCTGGGTGGCTCCATCGACCAACTCTTCTACCCTGAAGCCCTGCCGGCACCTACCTATGGCTCGCCTGGGGTGATCTGGTCGGCACTGACCCTGGCGATTCTAACCCTGCCTGTGGTGATTGTGTCTACCGAAGAGGGCCTGAGCCGTATTCCTAGCTCTGTCCGTCAAGGCAGCCTGGCATTGGGTGCCACTAAGGCTGAGACACTGTGGCGTATCATCATCCCTATGGCGAGCCCGGCGATCATGACAGGTCTTATCCTGGCGGTTGCCCGCGCGGCCGGTGAGGTAGCGCCGCTGATGCTGGTAGGTGTGGTAAAGCTGGCGCCGACCCTGCCGATCGATATGAACTTCCCCTTTGTGCACCTGGAGCGTAAGTTCATGCACCTAGGTTTCCATATTTATGATGTGGGCTTCCAGAGCCCCAATGTTGAGGCGGCGCGTCCCTTGGTTTACGCGACCTCCTTCCTGTTAGTGTCTGTGATCGTGAGTCTTAACCTGACCGCCATCGCGGTGCGTAACCACCTGCGCGAGAAGTATCGCTCGCTGGAACACTAACCTAAAACCCGAATTAATCGCGCCTGGGCTAGGCTAGGGCGCGAATAACCTTTATCCTGAAGTGATTAGGAACAGATATGATTTCGATAGATCAGTCGGTAATGAAAACAGAGACTCTAGACTTAAATAATTTAAGCAGCGAACAGACCGCACTTGAGATCCGTAACTTAGATCTAAAATATGGCGACAAGCAGGCCCTGTTTGACGTATCGATGAAGATCCCAAAGAAGAAGGTGACCGCCTTTATCGGCCCCAGTGGTTGCGGTAAGTCAACCTTGCTGCGCTGCATCAACCGCATGAACGACCTGGTGGACAACTGTCAGATTGGCGGCGAGATCCTGCTGCATGGACAGAACATCTACGACAAGAAGGTGGATGTTGCCTCCTTGCGTCGCAACGTTGGCATGGTGTTCCAGCGTCCTAATCCTTTCCCTAAGTCTATCTATGAGAACGTGGTCTATGGTCTGCGCCTGCAGGGTATCAACAATCGTCGTCAGTTAGATGAGGCCGCCGAGCGTTCACTGCGCGGCGCCGCGATTTGGGACGAGGTGAAAGATCGTCTGCACGACAACGCCTTTGGCCTGTCAGGTGGTCAGCAGCAGCGTCTGGTCATTGCCCGCGCCATCGCCATCGAACCCGAAGTCTTGCTGCTCGATGAGCCAACCTCGGCACTTGATCCTATCTCGACCCTGACCATCGAAGAGCTGATCACTGAGCTGAAGACTAAGTATACCGTGGTGATCGTGACCCATAACATGCAACAGGCGGCGCGTGTCTCGGATCAGACCGCCTTCATGTATATGGGCGAGCTTGTGGAATATGCCGACACCAACACCATCTTCACCACGCCGAAGAAGAAAAAGACCGAAGATTACATCACGGGTCGTTACGGTTAATTGGGCCGCTGCCGGAATTGAATTGAAAGAATTGATAAGGTTGAATGTCAATGGAAAACATGAACTTAAATAAACATATCTCGGGTCAGTTCAATGCCGAGCTCGACGATATTCGTAACCGTGTACTGGCCATGGGAGGCTTGGTTGAGCGCCAACTGGAGCAGGCCCTGGATGCCTTAGGTAACCTGGATGCGGATCTGGCGCAGAAGGTGATTGACGGTGACCACAGCGTCAACGGTATGGAGGTCTCTATCGATGAGGAGTGTACCCGTATCATCGCCAAGCGTCAGCCTGCCGCCAGCGACTTGCGTCTTATCATCTCTATCTCTAAGACGATTGCCGATCTTGAGCGTATCGGCGATGCTTGTGTGAAGATTGCGAACGCGGCGCTGGACAAGCGCCTCAAGAATCAGCAGCCGCTGCTGGTAAGCATAGAGCATATGGGCCGCCACGCGACCCGCACCCTGCACTCGACTCTGGATGCGCTGGCGCGTATGGACGCCGACGTGGCCATCGAGCTGCACAAGGAAGATGCCAAGCTAGATAGCGAGTACGAGGGTATCATACGTCAGCTGATGACCTATATGATGGAAGATCCCCGTTCTATCCCCGAAGTACTCGACGTACTCTGGGCCGCGCGTGCAGTAGAGCGTGTAGGTGACAGATGTCAGAACATCTGCGAATACATCATCTACTATGTGAAGGGTAAAGACGTACGCCACACCTCTTATGAAGAGATGAAGCAGATCTAAGCTCAGTACTGAGTCCTAATTTTTAAGTTAAGAAAAGCAGCCCAAGGGCTGCTTTTTTGTATCCTTGTTTTGGAGATCGGCTGGGTATCGCGGGTGACTATGCTAAGGTGTCTGCCTGCTCGCGTGTTTCTGAATTTTTCTTGGGGTGGTAACATTCATCTTGAAAAAGTAAGTCGGGCATTATTAAAAAATTCATCAGCTTATGTTTTTATGAGTGGGCCCGAGATATGTTGATGGTTAGTCTGTCCGCTAGTTTCACTTGTCGGCGGCGCACATACAGGGAATTTAGTCACCAGGAGGTAAAGCGCAAACATGACGAAACCTAAGCTATTCATATTAAAGATGCCGTTTGAAGACGGGCCAGGAAAGTTCTGGATTTGTTCTCATTGCGTGCTTATAGAGGGAGCCCTGGCGGTTAACGCCCATTGGTGTGATCAAGTAGATGTTCGCCGCATCGATTTCCCTAAGCCTCGCAAAGAGGTGGTCGACCTTTTAGGCGAAGCGAATCAATGGCTGCCTGTATTGGTGTTAGAAGATGGGAAGCTGATTAAAGAGCCAAATGAAGTCATCAATTATCTGGCCGATCGTTTTGGTGGCGCGGCGGTACACCCTTAAATAGTCCGCGCTAGTATTCCTCTGATGGCGTTCACTGGGCGTTTAGTGGGAACGTAAAGGCTTTATCAATTTAGATGGCAGTTATGACACTCGCAGATAAAAAATTAGCATTTACAACAGCAAGACTCGCAGTCATAGAAATTGACGAAATGCTTGCTTCGTCTGAGCGTACAACTTTGCTTGCACGGATTCCACACATCCTCACCGAGCCTGTTGTCGAGCACCTTCCGCCTTATTTTCATGGTATTGACTCGGTCGAATTAGCCGACACCTGGCTAACGCGGATGTTGGCGGAGAGTCGTTTCTTTCAGGTGAAATTTACGACCGACGAGACCATAGGCTTCCTGTTTGCCTATGTCGAAGATGAAACCCAGGCGCATATAGGTTATCTGTTTGCCAAAGAGGCTTGGGGCAAAGGCTTAGCCACCGAATTACTGCAAGGATTTATTCATGAGGCCTCTCGGTCAACCCCCTGGGTTAAGCTGATTGGAGGCGTCGATCACGCTAATCTGGCATCGGCTCACTTACTTAAAAAGTTGGGCTTTGTTGACCAGGGTGGGAGTGAGAGTCCTGTCATCTTTTTCGAGTATAAGATTCGCTAAGCGCTGGTGGTTGTTAAATTGGTTTCGGGAACAGAGTGTTGAGTCGGGGAGAATGGAAAGATGAATGGAAGATGCCTGTGCGGCGAAGTTGAATTTAAGATTAGTGGTGATCTTCCGCACTTATATCAGTGTCACTGCTCACTGTGCCGAAAATTATCCGGCTCTTCGTCAGATACTGCCACCTTTCTCGATTGCGCCCAGTTTGCCTGGGTCAAGGGGGAATCGTTGGTGAACTCCTATGTGACCGAAACGGGTTATCGTTCTGATTTTTGCAGCAAATGCGGCAGTACGGTTCCTCATCTGATGGCCAACCAAAAGCAGTATTGGATCCCTGCTGGATTGCTCGACCAAGCGAAAGACAGCGAGGTAGTAGCTCACCTCTTCGTCGACGGGAAAGCCAGTTGGGACTGTGTCTGCGATAGTGGAGCGCAATATGACACAATGCCGGATATGGAAACGCTTAATAGGGTATTGCAGAGGGTTCTTCGCTGAAGGGCGTGTCATCGGACGAATTGGCTAATGAGATGCTATGGGAAAGCGTTAATGGAGCATTTTGACAGTTGTGCTGTGACCTTTTTATTTGGCGTTGCCAGAGAATGCTTACAAAAGTAGCACAAGGCGTATAAATGTTATGGCATGGACATGTCCTCAATGCGGCTGGAAAGATAAACCCAGTCACCACAAATATTATGCGTCTAAAGGCCTGACCCGGCCTAGCTGTGAAGCCTGTAATCCTTCGTTTAAGCAGAGACTACCCGGACTAAGGCGAGACCTTATTATCGGCGCATTTTCAAATAGCTACATGGGCTATGGTCCCTTGGCATCCTTGCCCTATATCCCCCTGGTGATGCTGCTACCAGTCACTGTTCTCTTTTGGGTTCATGGGACAGTGGCCAGTGTATTAAGCCTGCTGCTATTCATCGCAGGATGGTTTGCCAATACTTATATCGCCACCAGGGTGGGGGAAAGCATACGGCATCGTTTACTAGGGGGCAGTTCGATTTTTGCTCTGGTGATTGGTTATTATGCGCCTTTGCTGCTGGTGTTGGCAGTGACACTGATATTGGCGCCATTTTTTATTTAACAGGGAGACGTTATGGATCTATATGATATTTTTCAAAACTTCAGAATCAATGATTTGTCGCGGGAAACCGGGCAGGCAAAGTCTCATGCTAAGGCCAATGAGATCAGCTTGCATGCACTACAAGATCAGATAGATCACCTCTCCATGGTGTGTCTAGCCATGTCGGAGTTGCTCGAAGAGATAGGTTTTAATAAGGAGATGCTGGTCGCTAAGATCCAGGAGATCGATCTACGTGATGGCAAACTCGACGGAAAATTTACGCCGGCCATTCATTGTACTGGTTGTGGCAGAAAGCTGGCGCCGCGTCATGTCAGCTGCCTCTATTGTGGCGCCAAGGTGAAGAGTAATTCCGTGGTGCAATCAGCTCATGGTCGCTGATTGTCTGTGGAGAACTAAGCGCCTCTAGATAACCAGGCGTCTCGAGATGGTTAAAGACAAGGCGTCAGTAAACTAAGCGCTAGCGAGGAGAGAGCAAGATGAAACGAGTCGGTGACACTGAGATTTTGCCTGTGCACAAGGCGAGCTGCCATTGCGGCGCGGTGGAGTTAGCATTGAGTCTACCCAATGGCATAGAGAAGCCCAGACGCTATGATTGCTCTATCTGTCGTCGCAAGGGGGCTATCGTAGTTTCGGTGACGCTTGACGGACTAAGCGTCGTTAAGGGACACGAACAGCTTAAGCTGTACCAGTTTAATACCCATACCGCCAAGCACTACTTTTGCGGGGTGTGCGGCATCTATACTCATCATCAGCGCCGATCTAACCCAGAGGAATATGGTGTTAACCTGGGGTGTCTCGAAGGCGTGAACCCTTATGATATTGGCGAGGTAGTTACTAGTGACGGGGTGAACCATCCTGCCGATAACTAGCCTGGCCTTGGCCTATGTTACTGTCACTGCTGGGTAACATTGTATTGATCGCCGATTGAATGGCGAGAAAAAGCAAGGGGTAGGGTTGGTGCGTTACTTTGCCTTGGGGTTAATGGCAATGTTGGTGGGGTATAGTTGGGTTAATTTCGAAGACTTGGTATCGATTTTTGCCCCCGTTAGACAGGGTTAATTCCTGCAGTTGCTCTCTTACTTGTTTTTGTTGAGTCCTGTATTCGCCCTGTATATGTTAAATAGCGTCAAAGAGGGGAAGGTGTGATGAAAAATAATCTGGCGTTAACAATAGTGGCGCTTAGCTTAATGCTGCTCCAGGCTGGCTGTACGCAAGAGTCTTCAACGGCTTCTAGTGAAGAGTCTTCAACTTCGGGTAATGAAGAGTCTTCAACCTCGGGTAGTGAAGAGTCTTCAACGGCTCCTGACGAAAGGCACTCAACGGCTAATCAAGACGAGTCAAAACTTGGTAGTGAACAGGCAACGTCAGCATCAGAAGCCTCGCTCATCGTCATCCCTGGCCAGCAATTTGGGAATATCAATAAGGGGGCGAGCATCGATGAGATCCGCAGCAAACTGGGTGAGGGCAATATCACCGCAACCGAGATTGGTATCGGGGAAGGTGAGACGATATCCGGTTATATGGCCTTTAAAGGTGAGCCTGAACGCGAGTTTCTCTTTTTCTATAATCAAGATGGCAATCTGACGGCGCAGATTAGCTCGTTCGAGAGCCGGTGGCGGATACTCGGTGAGATCACTATCGGCAGTAGCCTGAGCCAAGTTGTACAAGCCAATCAAGGACCTTTTAGACTGTATGGTTTCGAGTGGGACTATGGGGGGCAGGTGACTAATTGGCAGCAGGGTAAGCTGGCAAAGTATGAGCAGAGTCTCACCCTAATACTTACGCCGCTTGAGTTTAAAGAGGCGGCCATATCGCTCATGGGGGCTAGTGAGTTCAGTTCTGAAGATCCTATGATGATCGCCGCCGATCCGCGTGTCAGCGAGATCTGGGTAACGCTATGAGCCGATTTTGTTTAAGCCGGTTGTTTGAGCCGGCTTTGTTTATACCAATGGTTTTGAGTGCATGAGTCTGGAGTCGTTGAGATGAGCCGGCTCATAGAGGTGCTCGACTATCAAGGCCATTGGCCAGCGGCCTTTGAAGCGGAGAAGGCTCTGCTACAACAAGCCTTGGGGGAAGCGGGGATGACTATCGAGCATATCGGCAGCACCTCTGTGCCTGGACTGGCAGCCAAGCCGACTATCGATATCTTGGCTGAAGTTGAGAGCCTGGCGGCATTGGATGTACGCACCGAGCACTTAATGGCCTTAGGCTATATCCCTCGCGGTGAAAATGGCATTAGCGGGCGTCGCTATTTTTGTAAAGGCAGTGAGCGGCGTACTCATCATCTTCATGTGTTTCAGTCCGGTAATGGGCAGCTGATTTCCCATCGCGCCTTTCGTGACTATTTGATAGCGCATCCAGCTAAGGCTCACGAGTATGCTGAGCTAAAACGCCGGGCCGCGTCGGCCTGTCACCATAACAGTGGAACTTATGTGGCGTTAAAGGCCGACTTTATGACCAAGACATTAGCCCTGGCGCTGGACTGGTATGTTAAGCCTTAACCTTTGTTTTAATGTCTCATCAGCATGTTTTAGCCATTTTTAGTCATGGGGGAGTTGCGTTACCGATTCCCTTTTAGGGAGACTATGGGTATATTGCCTGTGAATCGAGTCGCCCCGCTGGGGCAAGAACAGAGACGAGTCTATGTCGAGCCATCAAGGTCAAAGTAAATTAGATAGAGTGCTGGCAGAGGCCCGCGAATATAAGGCCAAGCGAGAGTCTGGCTATCGCGAGCAGGCACTGAAGCTGTATCCCTGGATCTGCGGTCGCTGCACCCGCGAATTTACCCACTCCAATCTAAGGGAGCTGACGGTCCATCACAGGGATCATAATCATGACAATAACCCGAGCGATGGTTCCAACTGGGAGCTACTCTGCCTCTATTGTCACGACAACGAGCATGCCAAGTATGAAGAGTTGATCCAGTACGGGCCGACCAGTGAGACTCAGGTAGAAGCGGCGACCTATAATCCCTTCGCCGATCTTAAGAGCATGATGAATAAGAAGTAAGTCCTATGTTCTGCTAATTATCTGCGTCTTGCGCTGCGAGACGCTGCTCCGCCTCTAGCCACTTCTGACGGCTGATTATCTGCTGGTTCTCACCAGTCTTTCCTAGCCGTTTACGCCGGTTCACATTGTCCCAAATCTCTGCCTGACGAGCCTCGTCGGCCTGTCCCCAACCGACAATCTCGTCGATATGGCGAAAACAGCCCATACAGATATCTTCATCATTTAGGCCGCAGCGGGCTACGCAGGGTGATTGCATCTTAGATGTTTATACTCAAGTTGTGATCTTGGCGGCATTTTAAAGTAGCTAAGGTGAGGGTTCAACCTAGGAGCATACTGGTTCGTCTTGGTTTATAGTGCTAGCATCTTGTTATTATTCATTTAAATTCAAGTGGTTGTGATTTTTAGTGGGGTGTTGTTATGGGGCTGAAATACAGATCTGTCCTCTTGGTGATCGGCATGTTGAGTTTATCTGCCTGTTCGTTACTGGAAATTAAACTCGAGAGCGGCATAGAGCCGCTGCCACAGGCACAGCTTAACATGCGCGTCTTTAGCCGCGACTTTAGCCATACCTTCTATGCCAAGGTGGAGCAGGGGGCGGATCAGATTGTATTAAATCAAGGGGATGATCTGGCGATCAAGTCCAATGCCTTGATGTGGAAGATCAACAGCGAACAGGCGCTGCAGCGGGCGATCTTTCAGGCATCACCCGTTGCGGCCATGGTAGATACCTGGACCCTGACGGCGCAGATGAGCGCGTTCTTCGAGAGCGGCGAAGGTCAGACGCTGTTTGGCGAGCAGCAAAGAATCGCCATCGAGGTCAGCAAGGTGCTGCAGGCAGATTTCGAGCGTTCCATAAAAGGCTTCGTAGCGCCCGACGAGTTTAAGCAGTATCAGGCCTTTATCTTAGATTATGTGGCCAAGAACCCCATTACCGATCTCAGCTTCGCCCGCCATTCGGCCTTTAACGACTGGCTGGCCTATCGCAATATTAGCGAGTTTGAGGCGGTCACCACCTTTGGTACTGTGCCCGAGGTGATGAGCGATGTGTCCGACCGCATGGCGATGATCGCCGAGCAGACGCCTAAGATCCTGGGGTGGAAGGCGGAGCTGTATGCCCTGCATGCCAACATCAATCCAGAGACTGTGCAGCAGACACTGCAGAGTATCAGCGATACCTCGGCTAAGTTTCAGCAGTTGATGGCCCAGAGCCCAGAGATGATGCAGACTCTGGCGGTAGATCTACGCCGCGAGTTGACCCCGCTGCTGGCGCAGCTGAGCGAGTCCACCGACGACAAGTTGGCCAAGCTCTCCGTCGAGCGTGAGGCGCTGGTGCAGATGGTGAAGCAGGAACGTCTGGCCCTGGAGGATATGGTTAATCGTCAGCGCGCTGCAGCCGCGGCGGATCTCGATACCATCAGCCAGCATGCGGTCGAGCGCGCCTTTAGCGAGCTGACCAAGACACTCAAGAGTCTGATCCTCTATCTGGTACTCTTCTTCGTGGTCTGCTTCTTCGCCCCCTTGGGACTGGGGGTCTACCTGGGCAAACGCATGGCGCTTAAGAAGCTGCAGTCTTAAGATGTGGATCGCTATAGCTGTAACCCAAGTAGCAGCCAAAGTAGCAGCTTAAGTCGCAGCCTAAGTTGGTTGACAATTAACGCCCGCCGGTCGATCATCGCCGGCGTTTGTTTTTAGCCTTATTCTATTTCGAAGAGTGCCGTAGAGAATGCCGAGGAGTCAGATGTCCTATGCCAAGCAGTTTACTGCCCTAGATGACCTGCTAAGTAGCAGCCGAACGCTTTGGCAGGTTAAGGCTTTCGAGGCGGGAGCCTTGCCTTGGCAGGATGAGTTTCCAAGACTGGCGGAGCAGCTCTGGCAGATCGATGACGAAGAACTCGATAGTCTGGATAGCGATAGCATAGCGCTGCACGCTCGTCTCGCCCCCGCACTCGAGGCGGATCTCGCCGCCAAGGGCATAAGCTGGCCCTTGTCTTTACTTAAAACCCTTGCCGCAGGGCTCGCGCCTTTTGAGCCCACGCCTTCTGATATAGCACCAACTGAGCCCAGGCATTCTGAGTTAGCACCTGAAGACTTAGCAGAGCAGAGCGCCGATGAGGGCTGTGCTGGACTGTCCGAGAGTGAGCTCGGGCATTTTAGCGCCCACATCAAGGGGCGCAAGTGGCAGCAGATCCTCGCCTTTGCCGCGAGAGTCACACCTGGTGATGATGAGATCCTAGAGTGGTGCGCCGGTAAGGGACACCTGGGGCGTTTGCTGGCCAAGGGGCAGTCACGCACTGTTGTGAGCCTGGAGTGGCAACAGGGCTTGTGTGAGGCAGGTTCGCAGTTTGCCCACCAGTGGCAATTGCCCCAGCGTTTCGTCTGCGGCGATGCCTTGTCTGAATCAGCTCAGCAGCTACTTAAGCGCGAGCAGCAGGCGGTCGCCCTTCATGCCTGCGGCGAGCTGCACCTGAGTCTGCTGCGCGGTGCGGCCAAGGCAAGAACTCGCGCCTTAGCGGTGGCGCCCTGTTGTTATCATTTGATAGGTGATACTCACTACAAGCCGCTGTCGAGCCTCGCTAAGAAGAGTGAATTGTTGCTCAGTAAACACGACCTTCAACTGCCGCTGCAACGCTCTGTCATCGCCAATGCTAAGGCGAGGGCGCTGCGTCTTAAAGAGGTAGCCTGGCGCCTGGGGTTCGATTGCCTGCAGCGGGACCTGACCGGCAGCAGCCACTACCTGCCCATTCCTGCGGTGAAGCAGAGCCAACTGAGCGGCAGCTTCAGGGAATTTTGTGTCTGGGCGGCAGAGCAGAAACAGGTCAAACTGCCCGAGCAGTGGGACGAGGCGCACTATCTAGAAAAAGGGTTCGAGCGTCAGCGCCTGACCCGGCGTATCGATCTGGTGGCGCACCTGTTTCGCGAGGCATTAGAGCTCTGGCTGCTGCTCGACAGAGTCTGTTTCCTGCAGGAGCAGGGCTATGAGGTGAGCCTAGGCGCCTTTTGCGACCTCCAGGTAACGCCGAGGAACGGATTAATACTGGCTCGCCTGCCAAGCTGTTAATTGCCAGACTCACACTCGCAAGATTAGTGCTTGTCTGATTAGTACTGCCAGAGTCGCTTTTTTAACCACTTGGTTGACCAGGAATCGACTGACGAGTTTTTTTGTAGTTAGGCCTTAGTGAAAAAACCAGCGGGCGCGGTCATAAATTTGAGGCCTCTGGTCGAAAAAAGCCGCCATGTGGCGGTTTTTTATTGAATCATTCGCCGTTTCTTGCTCAAATGGCGGGTTAACACTGAAAGATAAAAATTGGCCGAATAAGTGCCGATATAATGAGCGAAACAGAACGGTTTCATGAAATATTCTCGCGTTTTTATAAATAGTCTGGCCTATGAGCTGGCACCTGAAGTGGTTTCAACTTCAGAGTTAGAGTCTCGATTAGCTCCCTTGTACCAAAAATTCAGGATCCCTATGGGGCAACTCGCCGCATTGACAGGGATCCACGAGCGTCGCTGGTGGCCGAAAGGGCATAGATTGTCCGACGGTGCCCTGGCGGCGGCGCACAAGTCTATCGAGGAGACGGGGATAGATGTGGCCGATCTTGGTGCCGTTATCTATACCGGTGTCTGCCGCGATCAGCACGAGCCGGCGACTGCCTGTCGCATCGCCGCCGAGCTTGGCGTGTCTAAGGACACTGCCATCTATGACATCAGTAACGCCTGCCTGGGTGTGCTGTCTGGCATTTTAGATATCGCCAACCGCATCGAGCTGGGCCAGATCAAGGCCGGCCTGGTGGTTTCCTGCGAGTCGGCGCGCCATATCGTAGATATCACCATAGATAACATGCTGGCCGAGCCCACCATGCAAAACTATGCCCAGTCGCTGGCGACACTGACCGGCGGCTCTGGCGCCGTAGCCGTGCTGATTACCGATGGCAGCCTGCCGCTTAAGAGTGAGCGTCAGCATCAGTTGCTGGGAGCGAGTCACCTTTCGGCGCCCGAACATCATAATCTCTGCCAATGGGGATTGCAGGAAGCCGGCACCCAGCTATATCGTGAGTTTATGCGCACCGATGGTGTAGCTCTGCTTAAAGAGGGGGTCGAGCTGGCTCGCCATACCTGGGCGCATTTCCTCGAGCAGCGCAACTGGCTGGTGGAGCAGGTCGATAAGGTGATCTGTCATCAGGTGGGCGCCTCGAACCGTAAGCAGGTGCTGAGCGCGCTCAATATCCCTCAGGAGAAAGAGTTTCCTACCTATCAGCTACTTGGCAACATGGGCACAGTCTCCTTGCCCGTGACGGCAGCCATGGCCCACGACCAAGGTTTCCTGCGCAAGGGCGATCAGGTCAGTTTCCTCGGCATAGGCAGTGGTCTCAACTGCATGATGCTCGGACTCAAGTGGTAGAGCATCCTTCATATTCTTACTGAAAGCACAGCTTAGGGCGCCGCCGAGCGGCGCCCACTCAACGCATAATCATAACAGGTACCCCCATGCTCGATTCGTTATTTCCTTTTAAACGCAATTACTTAGACCGTAATGGTCACAAGTTGCAATATGTGAATGAGGGCCAGGGCGAGCCCGTGGTCATGGTGCATGGCAACCCGAGCTGGTCTTTCTATTATCGCAACCTGGTGACGGCGCTGAGCCCAAATCATCAGTGCATAGTGCCGGATCATATCGGCTGCGGTCTGTCGGATAAACCAGACGATGCCGGTTACGACTACACCCTTAAGAATCGTATCGACGATCTCGAAGCCCTGCTGGATCATCTCGAGGTGAAAGAGAAGATCACCCTGATCGTTCACGACTGGGGCGGCATGATAGGCATGGGCTATGCGGTTCGTCATCCCGAGCGGATCAAGAAAATCGTGGTGCTCAACACGGGCGCCTTTCATTTGCCAGAGGCCAAGCCGTTTCCCTGGGCGCTATGGATCTGCCGCAACACCCTGCTGGGCACTGTATTAGTACGTGGCTTTAACGCCTTCTCCTCTATCGCCTCCTATGTGGGGGTCAAGCGCGCGCCCATGCCAAAGGCGATACGCGAGGCCTACGTGGCGCCGTTTAACTCCTGGGCGAATCGTATCTCGACCCTGCGCTTCGTGCAGGACATTCCCCTAAAACCTGGCGATCGCAACTATGAACTGGTGAGTGAGATCAGCGAAAAGCTCAGCCAATTTAGCCAGCTTCCTGTGATGATCTGCTGGGGACTCAAAGACTTTGTGTTCGACAAACATTTCCTCGATGAGTGGAAGCGTCGATTCCCACAGGCCGAGGTGCATGAGTTTGCCGACTGTGGTCACTATATCCTGGAAGATGCCAGCGATGAGGTGGTGGCCCAGGTGCAGCAATTTATGGCGCGTTAACTCACGTATTAACGTAAAAAGGTCACGCATTAACGTAAGAAAGGGATAAGGCGGATGTCAGAGACGATTCAAGTCGGCGCCAATTTGTGTCGTCATCTCAACCGGGCGGCCAAAGAAGCCCCTAATGAACTGGCGGTGGCGGTGCAAAAGGCCAGTGGCGTCTTTAGCAAACAGCTTAACTATCGAGAGCTAGATTTTGCCGAGCTCGATGCCATGAGCGACATCCTGGCCCACGGCCTATACGCCTATGGCATCAAACGCGGCGCCAAGGCGGTGTTGATGGTGACGCCGAGCCTGGAGTTCTTCGCCTTAACCTTTGCCCTGTTCAAGGCCGGGATAGTTCCTATCTTGGTGGATCCAGGCATGGGGGTGAAAAATCTCAAGCAATGTTTTCAGGAGGCCGAGCCCGATGCCTTTATCGGGATCCCCAAGGCCCACCTGGCCAGACGCCTGTTTGGCTGGGCCAAGTCCAGCCTGACTCATCTGGTGACCGTTGGCGGCAGCAAGCTGTGGGGCGGTGCCAGCCTGGAGCAACTCAAGCAGCTTGGGCAAGGCAAGGGGCCTTTCTCTATGGCCCAGCTCGATATAGATGAGATGTGCGCCATCTTGTTTACCAGTGGCAGCACGGGCACACCTAAGGGCGTGGTCTATTCCCATCGCATGTTTGAGGCGCAGATCAGCGCCCTCAAGCACGACTATCAGATCGCGCCCGGTGAGCGGGATCTTGCCACCTTCCCGCTGTTTTCCCTGTTTGGCCCGGCGCTGGGCATGGCCTCGATCGTGCCAGAGATGGACGCCAGCAAACCGATCACCGCCAATCCCGACTATATCTTTGCGGCCATCGAGCGTTATGCCTGCACTAACATGTTCGTCAATCCGGCGCTTATCGAGCGCCTGGGGCAGGCGGGCACCTCAGGGGATCAAAAGGTGAGACTCGGCAGCCTGAAACGGGTGATCTCGGCAGGAGCACCGGCGACCATAGCGTCCATCAAGCGTTTCAGTGAGATGCTAACGAGTGATACGCCCGTGCTTAACTCCTACGGGGCAACAGAGTCCCTGCCGCTCAGCATGATAGCCAGTCACGAGTTGTTTGAAACCACTGCCATCACAGACAACGGCGGCGGGATCTGTGTGGGCAAACCGATAGATGGTGTCAGCATGCATATCATCGACATCGATGAGGCCGAGATCCCAACTTGGTCGGCGGAACTCTGCCTGCCAAGGGAGCAGATAGGCGAGATAGTGGTGCAGGGCCCCATGGTGAGTGCCAGCTATTATCGGCGGGACAAGGCCACGGCCCAGGCGAAGATCTTCGATGACCAGGGGCAGCATTATCACCGCATGGGGGATCTGGGTTATCTCGATAATCAGGGTCGTCTATGGATGTGCGGTCGTAAGGCACACAGGGTGGACTGCCGGGTCGACGGCCAGCCGCGTCGCTATTTCTCCATCCCCTGCGAGCGTATCTACAACACCCACAGCGACATCAAGCGCTCCGCCTTGGTGGGCGTTGAGGTGAAGGGGGAAGTTCAACCCTTAGTTTGTCTCGAGTTGAAACAGGGACTGAGCTGTAGCAACGCCGCCGCCCTCTATACCGAACTGAGACTGCTGGGTGAGACCCATAGTCAGACCCAGGGGATCACCCGTTTCCTCATCCATCCTGGCTTTCCCGTTGACATTCGCCATAACGCTAAGATCTTCAGAGAGAAGCTGGCGGTCTGGGCGCAGTCCACCTATAAGGAGTGATCGCCCGTGAGCATCACCAAGCAATCTACTAACACAGCTGGCTTAAACCTGCTCCCAGAAGAGCTTGAGTCGCTGACTCAGCTGGCGGGCCTTAGCCGCCATGCCTTGGTAACCGGGGCCGGTGGCTTTCTGGGTAAGGCGATCTGTCAGCGGCTCATATCGGCGGGCATCGCCGTGACAGGCTTTGCCAGGGGGCATTATCCCGAGCTCGAAGCCATGGGCGTTAACATGGTGAGCGGTGATATCTGCGATCTCGAGTCCGTAACCAATGCCATGGCGGGTTGCGACTTGGTATTTCATGTGGCCTCTAAGGCCGGGGTGTGGGGCAGCAAGGAGAGTTATTTTGCCCCTAATGTGCAGGGCTGTGACAACCTGCTTAAGGCCGCTATCGCCCAGAGTATCGACAGTTTTGTCTATACCAGTACCCCAAGTGTGACCTTTGCCGGTGAAGATGAGTCTGGCATAGATGAAAACGCTCCCTATGCCAGTCGTTTCCTTAACTATTATGGTGAGTCCAAGGCGATCGCCGAGCAGATGGTGACGGCCGCAAATGGCGCGCCGCTGCCAAATTCATGTTCGGCAGAGGGCATGCTAAATACCGTATCCTTGAGGCCCCATCTCATCTGGGGGCCGGAAGATCCTCACTTGGTACCTAGGGTCATCGCCCGCGCCCGAGCCGGTAAGCTTAAGTTGGTGGGTAAGGCCGATAAGCTGGTGGATACCATCTATGTCGGTAACGCCGCCTATGCCCATATTCTGGCGGCCTTAACTCTCAAGCAAAACCCGCAGCGATGCGCCGGAAAGTGCTACTTCCTGAGTAACGATGAGCCGATCACCATGGCGGCCATGCTCAACAAGATCTTGGCCTGCGCCGAACTGCCTAAGGTCGAGAAGCGGGTACCCGCCAGCGTCGCTTATCTGGCCGGCGCCCTGTTAGAAGGGGTCTACGGCCTGCTGGGTAAGCATGAAGAGCCCATCATGACGCGTTTCGTGGCCAGGCAGCTCTCGACCAGTCATTATTTCGATATCTCCGCGGCCAAGCGGGATCTCAACTATCGTCCCCTGGTGTCCATAGATGAGGGGATGACACAGTTAAGCGGCTGGCTCAAGCAAGTAAAAGTAGATTAAGGATGAGATTAAGACAGGCGAGATGCTGACCGCCTGGCTAGGGGGCCGCTTGCTGCATGGCGTCTATCATCACCTTGGCTATCTCGTCGTAATAGCAAGCCCAGGCCTGCTCGATAGCCGGACTGGATGCGTCTCTCAGACAGTCTTGAATCGATAATAATAAAGCCGACCGCACCACCTCAAACTGGCTGACTTTGACGCCATATTCCAGATGCTTTCGTCCTAGTTCCTCTAGCTTAGGCTTAACCTCATTAAATTGATGCACCTTGGCAACGGCAGTGGTGATGAGTTCGTTGAAATGATACTCGAACACCGGCCGATCGCTCTGGAACATGGGACGGATCAAGGGCGCCATGGCGAACAGGCAATCGTAAAAGTGGCCGGCAAAGTTGCTGTTTTGCCGATTGATCATGGCAAAGGATTTTTGGATCAGCTGTTTTTGCTCGTCGGTGAGAGCCATAGCATTCCCTTTCCCTGAGGTTGAGCGTAGCGGCGCTATGTGGCCGAGTGCTAATCGCTGCTGTGCAGCCTAAGTCATCGGTGCGCCTTGGCTAACTATAGCTCAGGGATTGTTCAGGGGCACAATCTTGCCCCCGGAATATAGGCGAGTCTAAATTAAACTAGACCAGGCGGGTTAACCGTGGCTGATAAAGCCCGCGTCATCGCTATCTGCGTCTTTTGCCTGAGCACCGGCAATGGCGGCGACCTCGAGCATCGCCTGGGTGAGTTGGCTGAGCTGGCGTGGGCTTATGGTGTAAGATGGCATGATATAGATATAGTTTGAGAAGGGGCGAACCCAGACGCCGCGATCCACAAATGCCTGTTGCAGCGCAGCGGTATTGACGCTGCTTATCATCTCTATCACACCGACGGCGCCCAAACAGCGCACCGCCTTTACTCCGTCAATATCCCGGGCCGGCGCTAACTCTCGGTGCATCTGCTGCTCGATGTTGGCCACCTGTTCGGGCCATCGATTTTGATTGATCAGATCCAGGCTGGCGCTGGCGGCGGCGCAGGCCAGCGGGTTACCCATGAAGGTGGGACCATGCATGAAGACGCCAGAGGGAGAGTCGCTGATCCCCAAGGCCACCTCGTCGCTGCACAGGGTGGCGGCCAGGGAGATATACCCGCCGGTGAGCGCCTTACCCAGACAGAGAATATCGGCCTCTATGTCGGCGTGCTGGTAGGCAAACAGTTTACCTGTGCGGCCAAAGCCTGTGGCTATCTCATCTAAGATCAACAACACCTTGTAGCGATCGCATAGGGCACGCAGCCCCTTCAGGTAGTCGGCGCTGTAGAAATGCATGGCGCCGGCGCCCTGCATGATAGGTTCTATGATAACCGCAGCAATCGTCTGGTGATGTGCCTCCAGTAGTGCCTCCATCGCCTCGAGATCGTCTGTTATCAGGGGGTCGCCGAAGGGCGTTTTGGGCGCGGGGGCAAATAGCTGTTGAGTTACAGCCTCGCCAAACATGGTGTGCATGCCGCCTTCGGGGTCACAGACGCTCATCGCGGCGAAGGTGTCGCCGTGATAGCCGTGTTTCACCGTGAGTATTCGCTGCTTGCCTGGCGCGCCGCGTCCCTGCCAATATTGCAGCGCCATCTTCATCGCCACCTCGACGGCAATCGAGCCCGAGTCGGCCAAAAACACCTTGGTGAGTTTCTCGCTGGTCATGGCCACTAGCTTCTTACTCACCGCGATGGCGCTGGGGTGGGTAATGCCGCCAAACATCACATGGCTGAGGCTAGCGAGTTGCTTCTGCATCGCCTCCAGGATATAGGGGTGGCCATAACCGTGTACGCAGGCCCACCAGGAGCTGGTACCATCGATTAGGCGCCTGCCATCTTCCAGGATCAACTCACACTCCTCGGCCGCCACCACCCCATAGGCCGGAAGGGCCTGAGTCATGGAGGTGTAGGGATGCCAGATGTGTTGTCGGTCGAATTGGTGGTCGATCTGGGTTGTCGCAGACATAAAAAATCCTGTTTGTTTTTTAACCGCTAGTAAACCGGTTTAACTGGTTGGCGTTGACAGATTAAGGCCTAAGGGTATGCTAAGCAAGATAAATGTCGCCGGAAATCAAGCATTCCGGCTAAAAATAGCAACTTGAAGGTTGGTAATCAATGTCCGAATTAGCCTTACGTCACGATTGGCAACGTGATGAAATTGAAGCGCTTTTTGCGCTACCTATGAATGACCTGCTGTTTAAGGCCCATAGCATTCATCGCCAGCATTTCGACCCTAATGAGGTGCAGATCTCGCGTCTCTTGTCGATCAAGACCGGCGCCTGCCCAGAGGATTGTAAGTATTGTCCTCAGAGTGCCCGCTACGATACCGGCCTTGAGAAAGAGCGACTGATCGAGATTGAGAAGGTGCTGACTGAAGCCCGCGCCGCCAAGGCCGCCGGGGCGTCACGCTTCTGTATGGGCGCGGCCTGGCGTAATCCCCACGAGCGTGACATGCCGTATCTGAAGGATATGGTGAGCGAAGTGAAAGCCATGGGCATGGAGACCTGCATGACCCTGGGAATGCTTAACGAATCCCAGGCCAAAGAGCTGGCCGATGCCGGACTGGATTACTATAACCACAATCTGGATACCTCGCCGGAATACTATGGTGACATCATCACCACACGTACCTATCAGGACAGACTCAACACCCTGGATAACGTGCGCGCCGCCGGTATGAAGGTGTGCTCCGGCGGTATCGTCGGCATGGGTGAGCAGGCGAGCGATCGCGCCGGGCTGTTACAGCAATTGGCCAACATGGCCAAGCATCCCGAGTCTGTGCCCATCAATATGTTGGTGAAGGTTGCCGGTACCCCATTTGAAAACCTGGACGATCTGGATCCGCTTGAGTTTGTGCGTACCATCGCCGTGGCACGAATCGTGATGCCACAATCAAGGGTCCGCCTGTCGGCAGGGCGAGAGAAGATGACTGATGAGCTGCAGGCAATGTGTTTCTTTGCCGGCGCGAACTCCATCTTCTACGGCTGCAAGCTGTTGACCACGAGTAACCCGGAAGAGAATGAAGATATGACGCTGTTTAAGCGTCTGGGTCTACATCCCGAGCAGGGGCAGGCTGGCACGGTCGAAGAGGAAAAAGCGGTATTTGCCAAGGCTCAGGCTGTTAAAGACAAGGCCTCTCTGCCTTTCTATGATGCGGCAGCGCTCTAACTCTCCTAGTGACTAAGCCTATGACTCGGCTACAACAGAAAATCGATGACAGGATGCAGCGCGCGGAACAAAGCGGGTTGCTCAGGCGTCGTCAGAAGCTCTTACAGTCGGTTGGTTGTGCTAATCGTTTAGTGCATCAGGGAAGCATCAAGCATAACTTCGCCAGCAACGATTACCTCGGCCTGAGTCAATCGCCTGAGCTTATCGAGGCGCTGGGGGAGGGGGCGAGATTATACGGCGTCGGTAGTGGCGCCTCGCCCTTGGTCACGGGTTATAGCGACGCCCACGCCGAGCTCGAGCAGGCGCTTTGTGAGGCTACGGGCCATGAGGCCGCCTTGCTATTTAGCAGCGGCTTTAGTGCTAATTCTGCCTTGATGAAAACCCTGCTGGACAAGGAGAGTGTGGTGGTGGCCGACAAGCTGATCCACGCCTCATTGATCGACGGTCTGCTGGAAAGCGGTGCCCAGTTAAAACGCTTCGCCCATAACGATGTAGGCGCTGCCAAGCGATTGGTGGATAAGCATCAGCCTCTGGCCTTGGTGACCGAGAGCGTCTTTAGCATGGATGGCGATCTGGCGCCCATAGACGAGCTCTATGGGTTGGCGAAAGGCAATGGTGCCTGGTTGATCGTCGATGATGCCCATGGCTTCGGCGTTCTGCCTCAGGGCGGGCATAACAGAGTCGATGCCAGCTGCTGTGACATTCAAATCGTCACCTTCGGTAAGGCGTTAGGCTGCCAAGGCGCCGCCATCTTAGGATCGAACGCCGGTATCGATTTTCTGGTGGCCCATGCCAGAGACTATATCTATTCCACCGCCTTGTCGCCGGCCAGTGCCCATGTGGCCCTTAAGGCGGTGAGCTTGACTCAAGACGGCGAGCGACGAGGCAAATTGGCACAGGTGATTGAGGCATTTAAGCTGGCCGCAAAGGCGAGGGGGCTCGAA
Source organism: Shewanella insulae (assembly GCF_009831655.1). Classification (GTDB taxonomy): domain Bacteria; phylum Pseudomonadota; class Gammaproteobacteria; order Enterobacterales; family Shewanellaceae; genus Shewanella; species Shewanella insulae. Next base: position 40,600 of record NZ_WRPA01000001.1, read on the forward strand.
CTGCTTGGCAGTCAGACCCCGATACAGCCGCTGGTGGTAGGGGATATCGATAAGCTTGCGAAGGTCGACCGTGAGCTAAAAGCCGCGGGTTTCTGGGTGGGAGCGATTCGGCCACCGACCGTGCCCCAGGGGAGCGCCAGGCTCAGGATCACCTTGAATGTGAAGCATACCCAGGCAGAACTAGAGGCCCTGGCAGATCAACTACAGCGAGCCTTACAAGATTAAGCGGTACAGGCTTAGAAAGTGATTTATTTTTCCAGAGGAAGTCTGATTCTGTGTGTAGTGAATTAGCCCAAGATGTACCTACGAATATGCCGAGCAAGATGCCAAATCAAATGCGAAACCAAGAGCGAAATCAAGCGCCAGGCCAAATGCCTAATATGCAGGCCAAAGATCGCATGACAGAGTCGAGCCAGGCATCGAATGCCGCTCTGCACGACAAGGCTAACATGAGTGCAGACAAGATAGCGCGGCAGTTTTCCCTGGCGGCCAGACATTATCAGGAGCACGACAAGGTACAGCGACTCAGCGCCCAGAAGCTGAGGGCAAAAATGGTGGCCGTCGGTCGCCTGCTGGATATCGGCTGTGGCCCGGGTACAGATTTTTCCGGGTCGCCTGGACTGAATGAGGTGCTGGGACTGGATATCGCCCCAGGTATGTTGTCGCAGATGCGCGCAAGTTTTCCTGCCTATCAAGCGCTGTGCGGCGATGCCCAGGCGCTGCCCCTTGCCAATGCCAGCATAGACACCCTCTATTCGAACCTTGCGCTGCAGTGGTGCAGGGATATCAAGACGGCCATAGGTGAGCTTGCCAGGGTGCTTAAGCCTGGCGGTCAGTGTCATCTCGCCATCGTCGTCGATGGTAGCCTTTCTGAGCTTGACGCGCTCGGGCTCAGAGTTAATGTCTTCGAACAAGCCCAGACTGTGATAGGTGGGTTTAGCGACACCCATTGGCAAATTGAGCATCAATCGGTGGAGCCGCTACGGGTGCATTTCGATAGTCTCAAGACCTTGCTCTATTCCATCAAGGGGGTAGGTGCCTCGGCCGCCATGGGCTCAGATGGTAAGTCGCTACCTAGGCTTCGTGGTCGTCAGGATTGGCTGGCACTGTGTGAGCGCGCCGAGGCCCAGCGTCATCCCGAGGGACTGGCCTTGACCTATCAAATCTTATTTATTCATGCCAGCCGCAGAGGCTAGTTAAGGACAGGGTTCATGCGTTACTTTATCGCCGGCACAGACACAGACAGCGGCAAGACCTTGGTGGCTTCGTCACTCCTGCATCTGGCGAGCAAGCAGGGCAGTACCTTAGGGGTCAAACCCATCGCCTCGGGTTGTGAGCAGACCCCAGAGGGATTGAGAAACGGCGATGCCCTGGCACTGATGGCCGAGTCCAATGTGAAGCTAACCTATGACAAGGTGAACCCTTTCGCCTTTGCGTCGGCTATTGCGCCCCATATTGCCGCCAAGGAGGTGGGCATTACCCTGAACGCCGATCTGGTCACGGCTCATCTTAAGGCATTGCCATTAGATGAGGTGGATTTTGCCTTGGTAGAAGGGGCTGGTGGCTGGCGACTGCCGCTTAACCATGCACTTCGCGTACAAGATAAGCTTAATCCTCAGGCCTTTCTGTCGACCGTGGCGATCGATCTACAGCTGCCGGTTATCTTGGTGGTTGGGGTTAAGCTGGGTTGTCTCAACCACGCGCTGCTGACTCAGGAGGCGATACAGGCCGATGGAGTAAACATTGCTGGCTGGGTGGCAAACTGCGTCGACCCTGAGATGCAGGTGACAGACGAAAACTTATCTGCGCTCACCGCCTTGATGGACGCCCCATGTCTTGGTGTTATCCCTCATCTGACTGAATGTTCAAGCCAAAACGCCGCCCAATACTTAGATCTTACCAAGCTGGCATTGAGTTAACTTGAGCCGCTATAGCGCCAGTTGAGTGAGGGGCGTTGATTAACAAAGCGCCATTTCCTAGGGTCGCGAGTAATTATTAATAAAGATTAATGGCTTATCCCGCCAAAGCCAATAAATTTAAGATTAGCTTAATACAGGGCTTCTAGACTCCACGCCAAGGTCTACACTTTTTGGCGTGGATGCGCACTCAATCGTACCCACCGAAAAAATTTTTACGTTTACCCTTGAACTCTGACTTATCGGACATATTATGTCGTTAAGAGAGGCTGATGACACATAGGGTGTCTCATACAGGGCTTATAGGAGCTTACATGAAGCGTATTTTTCTATTGATCGCGACGAACATGGCAATCTTGCTGGTCGCTTCAATTGTGATGTCTATTTTAGGGGTTAACACCTCGACCATGGGCGGGCTATTGGTCTTTGCCGCCATCTTCGGTTTCGGCGGTGCCTTTATCAGCTTGGCTATCTCTAAGTGGATGGCGAAGAAGACTATGGGCTGTGAAGTGATCACCACACCGCGCGATAACATGGAGCGCTGGTTGGTCGAAACGGTTGCACGTCAGGCCGAGCAGGCGGGTATCAAGATGCCTGAGGTGGCCATTTACCAGTCACCCGAGCTGAACGCCTTTGCCACTGGCCCGAGTAAGGATAACTCTCTGGTCGCCGTGAGTAGCGGACTGCTTTACGGCATGACCCAGGATGAGATCGAAGGCGTATTGGCCCACGAGGTAAGCCATGTGGCCAACGGTGACATGGTGACCCTGACACTGATCCAAGGGGTGGTGAACACCTTCGTGATCTTCGCAGCCCGTGTAGTGGCAAGCATTATCGACAACTTCGTTGCCAGTAACGACGAAGAGGGTGAAGGTCTGGGTATGTTTGCCTATATGGCGGTGGTCTTCGTGATGGACATGCTGTTTGGCATCCTGGCGTCAATGATAGTGGCTTACTTCTCACGTGTTCGTGAGTTCAAGGCCGATGCCGGCGGTGCTCAGTTAGCGGGTAAGCATAAGATGATTGCGGCGCTGGATAGATTACGTCAAGGCCCTGAAACAGGTGCCATGCCTGCACAGATGGCTGCCTTCGGTATCAATGGTAAGAAGTCGATGGCCGAACTGATGATGAGCCATCCGCCACTGGAAAAGCGTATCGAAGCACTGCGCGCACAATAATCGATTTATAATGATGAAAACGGGAGCCTAGGCTCCCGTTTTTTTGCCTGTTTTCGGCTCATCATCTCCTCTGTGCATGAGAGCACAAAGCGATACATGTTTATACGCATAGCCACAGTGTGACCGGGATCAAGTTTATCTGTGACAATGAGGCTTTCGGCATAGATATTTGATTAAGTGCACATTTTTCACTGGTGGCTATTGTTAGTATGCCCGCAAGAGAAAATTTGCCTATTTGTAAAACCTTAGCTATTTTAAGCTAAGTTGTGCAAATAGGAACAAGGCCGGATGGGACATAATAATTACACCCCACTGTGCCAAACATAAGAGAGGAAATTATCGTGAGCAATAAAATTCTAAGTGCGTTATTTGGTGCTGGTTTAGCGGCGCTAGCCTTGTCACCAGCGGCAATGGCAGAGCCACAAGAACTTGCAGAGATGCATGCAGAGATGGAAGGCTGTGAGGCGTGTCACGCAGACGGTGAGCCATCAGCGGACGGTGCTCACGAGTTTGAACAGTGCCAAAGCTGTCACGGCACCATGGAGGAAATGGACGACGTGCATAAGCCACACGAGGGTAACCTGATGTGTGCCGACTGTCACGCGCCACACGACTCTAACGTGGGTGACCGCCCAGCTTGTGATAGCTGCCACGACGATGGCCGCACCGCAGAGTCAGTGCTTAAGTAATAAGCCCATCGCAATAGTATCGAGAAACACCGGCCAACTGCCGGTGTTTTTTTATGCCTCATTTTTATGTAGCTTGCTTAGTTCTCATTAGATTGGCCAAGCCCCTGACGACACTAAGCTCCTGATGATTAGCATACTTTAAGCACGCCTTGTTTTAGCCATTGTTGTTTAGCGTGCGCGAGAGGGGGCTTATCTAAAACCTGCTCACAGCGGTCCTTTCAACCCTCTTAGCTTTATTGCCAAGTAACTGCGCTATACCACCGCCATCCTTTTTACTTAGTTAGTAGAAAAGTATTAGTGCTAGTCGCGGAATAGATATTTTGTCTAGCCGGAGTTAATACTCTTTGGGGACGTAAGTCCTTTGCCTTAGATAGATAATCTTGGCCTTAAACCACTAGGGTGTGCCAAGGATGGAATTCAATTTGATGCAAGCAAAATTAAAAGTGAGTCGCTTTATCAGACGGCAGGTGAGTTGCTTGTCACTCCTCATGGCCGTGCTCTGCAGCGGTTCGTCGTGGGCGACCGATCTTAGTGAACTGGATGAATTAGCAGGTGGCGATCAGGCCAGCATCATGCAGCTTGGGGATGCGCTGCAGGCGGATATCAGCCAAAGCGGCGGTGCGAATCGTACGCTACTGACGCAAACCGGTATGGCCAACAGTGCGCAGGTGCGCCAACAGGGAGTTTACAATCAAGCCTACCTGATGCAGCAGGGGGAGGCGATAGAGGTCAGCCTATTACAGGTGGGGGCCAATAACAGCCTGATTGCGACTCAGTTTGGAACGGATCTCTCCTTGGATGTCGAGCAAAGGGGCAATGATAATCAGGCCTTTATTCAGCAGAGCGGTTATGACAATGAGGTCAGCATCTATCAGAACGGCTCAGGCCATGGGGTGATAGTGACCCAGTGGGGAAATGCACAGCGGGCGAGTATAACTCAGGGATATCGACAGTAGTAAGCAGGTAAAAAGTTAGGTGAAGGGAACTCACCTCAACCAGATATTCTGGTTGGGCTAAATAAAATTGGCGCAATTAAGATGTTATTTTTAATTCTATAGTTGTTATTATATGTGTCGGTTTAATGGAATACGCTTATAACTAGCGACATGGAGTGAGCAGGATGTTCAAAGTGATAAATTGGGTAGTGGTTTCGCGATCGCAATTGTTGATTGATCTGTTGGAGACGCGTTGGCCCCAGGAGTTTCTGGTTAAACTGGCTAAAGTCACCCCTGAGAGTGTTGAAGTTACCATGAGTGAAGGGAATTACTCTTTGGTTGTTATCGATCTCGCCACCATAGATGTGCAGCGCGCCTATCAGGTGCAGAAGCAGATCGAGAAGCGTCACAGCGCCCGGGTGGTATTCTTGCACTACCCCAAACAGATAGACGCAAGATTTTTAATCTCCCCTATTACCGCCGCCGTTTTCTATGGTGATGCGTCCTTAGAGCAGATTGGCAAGGCCTTAGCCAATGTGCTGCGTGGTCAGACTGTGATCCCCCAAGATTTGCTGTCTGCTTCTTCCGATCAGGAGCAGCTCGATGGTGCCGACAACCTGACGATTCGCGAGCGCGAGGTACTGCAGGCCTTGTTGACAGGCAGCACTAACGTGGATATCGCCAATCAGTTGTTTGTCAGCGAGAGCACCATCAAGACCCATCTCTATCGTGTGTTTAGAAAAATTGGTGTATCAAGCCGTGGGCAGGCGATTGCCTGGGCTCAGACTCATCTGCATGAGGTGCAGCAGTGAAATACCTGGGCCGCTTACTCCTGTTAGCGGCCTTCTCGGCCCCGGCTTACTGTCAGGGGCCTGATGTCGACGAGGGCAGTAAACTGGCGGCGCAGAGCACCAGTGATGCGCCACCCAGGCTGGAGTCTGATCTCATCGACGGACTGCTCCTCAACCGCGCGATGACCCGTGTGGGACACAGGTTTTATCGTGAGTTTGTGGCCGCCTATCGGGACATAGGCGGCATGACAGATCATGGCGGACTGAGCATTGTCGAGCTGGCTACGGCCCGCAGCGGCAGTAAGATCAGCGTGCTTCACAATCGCAAACCCATCTTTGTGACTGTGGTGTCACCGGCGAGTCGGCAGCTGGATAAGCTGGCAGAGCAGGTGGCCAGGCGCGTTGACAATATATTGAAACGAAATAAGAAACAGGCTAGCTGGGCTCAGTGGTTGGATCCCGATTTAGCGCCTGATGAATTCTAATAGGGACATTTTTAATGAATCGAGCTAAGTCTTATTTGCCGATAGCGCTGCTATTGGCGGGCACTTGCAGCCTGAGCTCTCAGGCCACGCAGCTTATCTACACGCCTGTGAACCCCAACTTTGGCGGCAGCTATCTTAATGGCTCCTACCTGTTGGCGAATGCCTCGGCGCAGAACGATCATAAGGGGGGCTCAGGTTATACGCCTCCCAGTGCGCTCGAGCGTATGGCAAGCTCTCTGGAGTCTCGCCTGATGAGCCAACTCTTTAACGATGCGGCTAACGGTGGCGAGGGTTACCTCAAGACCACAGACTTTGAGATCCAAGTGGTCAACGAAGATGGCATGTTGCTGGTCCACATCACAGACCTTCTCACCGGCGAAACCACGGTAATAGAGGTGGGTGGGCTGACCGATAGTTCGAGTGTGGGTGGCTAACGATGAAACCTTTGTTGATGGCCGCCGGCCTACTATTTCTCTCGGCCTGTTCTTCCACCAGTGAGCTCGAACAGGTACAGGCGTCTTCGAGCCTGATGCCCAAGGGGGAGAGCTACTACGATCTCATCAATCTGCCTGCGCCCCAGGGGGTCATGCTCGCCGCCGTGTATGATTTTCGCGATCAGACCGGCCAGTATAAGCCAATTCCCTCCAGTAACTTCTCTACCGCCGTGCCCCAGAGCGGCACCGCCTTCCTCGCCCAGGCACTGAATGATTCCAGCTGGTTTATTCCCGTCGAGCGTGAGGGGCTGCAGAACCTGCTCACCGAGCGCAAGATTGTCAGGGCGGGGCTTAACGGCGATGCCAACAAGTTGCCTCAGCTGAATTCGGCGCAGATCCTGATGGAAGGTGGCATAGTCGCCTATGACACCAATGTCAGAACCGGTGGCGCGGGCGCGCGTTACCTGGGCATAGGCGCCGCAACTCAGTTTCGTGTCGATACCGTGACGGTTAACCTGAGGGCGGTGGATATTCGCACTGGCCGCCTGCTCAGCAGCGTGACGACCACTAAGTCCATCTTGTCGAAAGAGATCACCGCCGGGGTGTTTAAGTTTATCGATGCACAGGAGTTGCTAGAGTCCGAGCTGGGCTATACCTCTAACGAGCCAGTTAGTCTGTGCGTGGCATCGGCCATAGAGAGTGCCGTGGTGCACATGATTGCCGATGGCATCTGGAAGGGCGCCTGGAATTTAGCCGATCAATCCAGCGGACTACGCAGCCCCGTGTTACAAAAATATTGGTTAGAAGCCCATTCCGATGCCAGGGTGCGGGCAAAGATCAGTCAAGGATAAGCCGTTGTGCGCTTGGTATCATACTTATGCTATGCATAACATCATAGCGTCTGCGACTTTAGTTTGACGTCTGGCACGCCTGTGATAACATCTTCACTACTTAAGGTTAATACTGGTTAACCTTATCTTTTTTATGATTTTTTGCGTTTTGTCTGTTTCTTGTCTCTAGCCGATGGGGTAGAATTCGTCAAGTTTTTGACTGGCTAAATAGGTACGATGAAGAAGTTTGCATTGTTAGTAGTGTTAGCGCCACTTTATGCACATGGAATGGCGCCTTTTGGGCTGAATTGGGGTGAGGATGTTAGCCAGTATGGCGAGGTCAAACGCCAGGGAGATGGAGTTAGGGTAGAAACCCATCTACTACCTAAGTCTTTGTCTTTAGCCAATGATTATGTGCTCTATGCCGACAAGCAACACGGGCTGTTAAAAGTCACCATGACAAGCAAGAGATATGGCTTGTATGACGATGACTATAAAGAAGATTTCAATTTTATTAAGCAGTCGCTTGTCGACAGTGGCTATCAAACCACACAGTACATTGGCAGTGAGATGAGCTCCTACAAATGTGTGTTACAGGGTAGCTGCTATGGCAAACGCTGGTATGGCTTCACGGACGATGGTACCAATGTAGCACTGGAGCAACAGGCCAAGACACGCCAGGATGCCTACATCAAACTGACCTTCAAGGCGCCCAAGTTGCTGCAGATAGAAGCCGAGCGTGAGGATCTCAAGCAGCTTAAACAGCAAGATCAGATGAACAGCGATAGATTAGCATTTGATTAAACTCCCGCTAACAGCAACATAGGCCCGCTCGTATCCCTGGCGGGCTTTTTTGATCTCTGCGCTAAAAATCGTCACTCGTCGGCGGGGGTAACTCCTTTATTTATATGAAGGATCACAAACAGGCCATTTGTGAGTATACTGACAGGGTTAACGTCATATCGAGGATAGTGCAATGGCCGAAGAGACCATTTTCAGTAAAATTATTAGACGCGAAATTCCCGCCGATATCCTATATCAAGACGATCTCGTCACGGCTTTTCGCGATATACAGCCCAAGGCGCCAACCCATATTCTGATCATCCCCAATCACCTGATCCCCACGGTAAACGATGTCAAGGCATCGGACGAGAAGGCGTTGGGCCGTATGGTGTCAGTGGCGGCTAAGCTGGCTGATGAAGCCGGCATCGCCGAAGACGGTTACCGTCTCATCATGAACTGTAACAAGCATGGCGGCCAGGAAGTCTTCCATGTTCATATGCATCTGTTAGGCGGAGATTTCCTCGGACCCTTGGTATCTCGTTAAGCCTGGCTTTTTCTGGACTGTGTTGAGCAATGAAGACAAACCCTGATTTTTTCCCCCTCACAGATCTGGCTACACGCTTCGTCGGCCAATTGGTGCAGTGTCGTCGCCTGGGGCTCAGTGTGCTTGAAGCCAGCGAGCAGCATGTGCTGATTGAGCTGCCATACAGCAGCGAGCTGATCGGCTACCCGGACACGGGCGTGATACACGGCGGGGTGATCACTACCCTGATGGATACCGCCTGTGGCACGGCCGTGGTCTGCAATATCTTCGACAAGTATAAGTCGCTGGAGTTGTCGCCGACCCTGGATCTGCGAGTCGATTACATGAAACCTGCCGAGCCTAACAAGAGTGTCTACGGCTTTGCCGAGTGTTATAAGCTCTCCTCGAGTGTGGCCTTTACCCGCGCCATCGCCTATCAGGATTCTATCGACGACCCTATCGCCCATGCGGTGGGCTCTTTCATGCGCATCAGCCCGGAGATGGTGGGCGACGCGTTCAGACAGGCCTTGATGGGTAAGGGGGAATGACCATGGTCACACAAGATGCCAGTCAGGCGTTAAACGTTAAAGATATCGTCAAGAAGGCTACCGAGCTTAATGATTTCGGTCACCTGTTGGCGCACGTGCCCTATGCTAAGTTTATCGGCATGCAGGTGGCGCGCTTCGGCGACGAGTTGGTGTTTCAGCTGCCGAAGAAAGATGAAAATATCGGTAACCCAACCCTGCCGGCTATTCACGGCGGTGTGATCGCCGGTTTCATGGAGATGTCGGCCATAGTGCAGCTGATGGTGTTTATGCAGACTACCAAGGTGCCAAAAATTGTCGACTTCTCTATCGATTACCTGAGGGCGGGGCACCACAGGGATAGCTTTGCCGAGTGCAAGATCACCCGTCAGGGGCGCCGTGTGGCGAACGTGAACATCAACTGTTGGCAAACCAATCGTAAGGCCTTGATTGCCACCGCCAGGGCTCATTTTCTGATCGAATAGACGTGAAGGCTAAGTCGTAAGGAGAGTAAAGATGAACAAGGGATTAATACTGGGCAGCCTATTGATGGGGCTGAGCGCCTGTGCGCCCCATACTGGAGGCATCATGACCAGCTCTACCGGTGAGGTGCGGGTCGATAATGGCTCCTTTCACTCAGATGTGGATGTCAGTGCTGTGACCACCCAGGCCGAGGCGGGTTTTCTGCGGGCTCGCGGCACCATCATCAGCAAGTCGCCAAAGGATCAGCGCCTGCAATATAAGTTCACCTGGTACGATATTAATGGCGCGACGGTAGAGGATGAAGGGGTAAGCTGGAAGTCTCTTAAGCTGCACGGTAAGCAGCAGATGCAGGTGACGGCGCTGTCACCCAATGCCACTGCGGTGCGCTGTGAGCTCTATGTGCGAGAGGCGATCTCTAATTAATTCCCCCGCTCAACATTGAGTAGAGGGAATGATTTGATGAAAACGTCAGCAATGCTGGCGTTTTTTTATGGATCATGCGCAAATATTGCGTTAAATATGTCAACTCTTTGTATGAGTCATGTATAATCGGCCTCGCCAAGGGGTGTTAACGCCAAGCCATAGCTTAGCGATTGACTGAGATGTCCACGGGACAAACCCTTAGAACCTGATCCGGCTAATACCGGCGTAGGAATGGGCCACATCACTAGATTCAACACAATCTGTCTGTGCATTCTTTCTCGCTTTCTTAAGTGCCGGATCTCAATAATGATTTGAGGTCCTATGTTTACATTAAAATCTTATTCACCCATCGCCCTTGCCGTCGCGGCAGCGTTAACCCATACCAGCCTGATGGCGAGCGACACAACGCCTGCCAACGACGAGATGGAAGTCATTGTCGTCACCTCCGACTTTCGCCAGTCTAGCCTCGACAAGATGCCATCTAGCATCAGCGTCATAGATCAACAGCAGATCGAAGACGAGGGCGCCCAGCACTTTGAAGACGTGCTCAATGGCATCGCCAACTTCAACTGGTCCGGCGGTAGCTCGCGGGCCAAATATTTCCAGATCCGTGGCGTGGGCGAGCAGGAGGAGTACCAGGGCGCACCTAACTCTTCGGTGGGATACATCATAGACGATATCGACCTGTCGGGCCTTGGGATGATCTCCAGCATGTACGACCTGCAGCAGGTCGAGGTACTTCGCGGTCCCCAGGGCACACGCTATGGCGCCAACGCCTTAGCCGGTCTTATCTATCTTAAGAGTAACGATCCTACCTCGGTATTCGAGCATGGCGTAGAGCTGCAACTGGGTGACGATAACCTGCGTACCTACAGCGGCTTCAGCTCTGGTCCATTGAGTGATTCGGGCAAGCTCCTGTATCGCGTGTCGCTACAAAAGCACGAGCAGAATGGCTATCGCGACAACCTCTACCTGGGGCGCGACGACACCAATGGCAGGGATGAATTTACCGGCCGCGTCAAGCTGCGCTGGTATGCCACAGACGATCTCGTGGCCGATATTAGCCTGATGCACGCCGACTTTAACAACGGTTACGATGCCTGGACGTTGGATAACAACGGCTTCGATACCCTCACCGATGAGCCGGGTGTCGACAAGCAGCGCACCACGGGTGGCTCGCTGAAGTTGACCTACTCGGGCGCCGATAGCTTCGAGCTGGTGTCACTAAGCTCAATGGCCCAGAGTGACACGCACCACGGCTACGACGGCGACTGGGCCAACCCAGAATTTTGGGCGGCCCGCAGCTGCGAGGGTGAACCCTGTCAGTACGACTACACCTGGAACAAGCTGGGCGATAGAACCACGTTATCTCAGGAGTTTCGTCTAAGCTCTACCGAAGCGGGACGTATCTTCGATGGCAGCACCGACTGGCTGGTGGGTGTCTATGGCCTGAGACTCACCGAGGATAACGACACTCTCGAAGTCTATAACGGCTGGGAAGACAGACTGCTGGCCGAATATGAAGCGACTAATTTGGCGGTTTTCGGCCAGTTAGACAGCGAGTTAGGTAATGGTTATGCGCTTTCAGTGGGTGCCCGTCTTGAGCGCCGCGAGAGCGATTACAGCGACTCGGACAAAGATGCCTTCGAGCCCTCTGAAAACATGTGGGGCGGTCATATCGCCCTGAGTAAGACCCTGAGCCCAGGCCAACAGGCCTATGCCCGCATCGCCCGAGGCTACAAGGCGGGTGGCTTTAACATGTCGCTGCCAGCTTCTCTGAGCGATAAGAAGGAGTTCCAGGCCGAGACATTGTACAACTATGAGCTGGGCCTCAAGTCAGAATGGCTCGATGGCGACGCGACCACTCACTTCTCGCTGTTTTACATGGACAGACGCGACCAGCAGGTCTCTGCGTCCCAGCAAAATCCTGACGAGCCGCAGAAGTTTATCCTCTATGTGGAAAACGCCGGTAGCTCACACAACTATGGCGCCGAGCTGGAAGCCAACTGGTATGCCACTGATAACCTTAAGTTATACGGCACGCTCGGCTGGCTAGAGACCGCCTACGGCGATTATGCCTACCAGGACAAGTATGGTGGACTGGTGGATCTCACTGGCCGCGAACTGGCGCACTCACCTAATCTTACCTATAGCGCGGGTGCGACCTATCGCAGCGATCTGGGCTGGTTTGCTAACCTGACCACGAGCGGCAAGAGTGAGTTCTACTACTCAGACAGCAACGACTCTAAGTCAGAGCCCTATACTATCTTCAATGCTCGTGTCGGCTACGAGACAGAGACCTGGTCGGCTTATCTTTGGGGGCGTAACCTGTTTGACGAGAAGTATGGTGTGCGCGGCTTCTATTTTGGCAACGAGCCGGATAACGGTTGGGCCGATAAGCAATATATCCGTTACGGCGATCCTCGCCAGCTAGGCGTCACCCTTAACGTCAAGTTTATGTGATCGGTTTTTTGCTGGTGCTAATTATTGTCGGGGCGGGCAGGGCTCGCCCCCTTAAGGAGTTAAGATGAAATTAACCGCTGAAATCAGCATGTATCCCCTCAAGGATAACTACCTCGACCCTATCAAGTGGTTCATCGGCCGGGTTGACACTTACGCCAATATCGAGCGCCGCACCAATGCCATGGCCACTCAGGTGTGCGGCGAATATGGCGAGGTGATGCAGATGTTGGCCACCGAGATGGAGGCCGCCCACCAAAAGTGGGGCAAGGCCGTCTTCGTAGTCAAGTTTATCGGTGGCGAGCTGGACCTGTCCCATCAGGAATAGCCACTAGGCAATGACTTAACCACGGGAGCTATGCTTATCCTATGATAGATTTCTGGTCCGCACTGGCCGCCACAGTGACTCAGGCTTTCGAGCAGGCTAACGCCATGACGGTGTGGGAGGCGATTGCCGTACTCCTTGCGCTAGCCTATCTGGCATTGGCGATGCGCGGCAACATCTGGTGCTGGGCGGCGGCTTTCGTCAGCACGGCCATCTACACCCTGCTATTTTGGGAGGTCTCCTTGCTCATGGAGTCGCTGCTCAACGTCTACTACATGGTGATGGCGGGCTATGGCTTCTGGCTGTGGCGTTATGGCGGCGGTGAAGATCAGGGGGTCGAGGTGGTAAGCTGGTCGCTAGGGCGACATCTCTACCTCATCGTCGCGACGACAGTGGTTTCCTTGGTGGTCGGTCACCTGATGGCGAGTCATACTCAGGCGTCTTACCCCTACCTGGATGCGGCCACCAGTTGTTTTGCGGTAATGACCACCTATCTGGTGGCGCGCAAGGTGCTGGAGAACTGGCTCTACTGGGTGGTTATCGATTTTGTCTCTATCTACCTCTATCTCAACAAGGGACTGATGCTCACCTCTATGCTGTTCATCTTGTATGTGGGGATGGCCATAGGGGGCTATTTCCTATGGCGTACCAGCATGCAGCAGACCAGCCAGGGTGATTACTCCTATGATTAGGGCGCGCCTCGTCGCCGAGAAGCCTTTCGAGGTCGGCATCTGATGTCAACAGGCAGTGATCTTAGTGCTCATCAGGCAGACGTGGACCGGCACGAATCTCTGCGCGCTCGTTTACCCGAGGCGGTTAATGCGCGGCTGGCCGAGCTTGGTTGCCCACTCGATGAGAGGACTCAGATACAGGTGCTCTCGCGGGGGCTGAGTAATCAAAATTATCATCTGACTAATGCCGACAATCAGCTGGTGCTGAGGGTTAACAGTCAGGCCAGTAGTCAGATAAGTGCCCGCGATCATGAGGTGGCCAACTGGCGCATGGCCGAGCAGCAAGGCATAGCGCCTGAGCTGGTATATGTGTCGCCTGACAACCGCTTCTATCTGAGTCGTTTCATCGACACAGAGGAAGATTGGAGCCGCTTGATGACGGCTAATCCTGCTCACCCGCTACAGGATGAATGCGTCACCCGGCCTGGTGCCGAGGTTTTACTGCTCGACTTACTCAAGGGCCTAGGTCATTTACCCCTACCTGAGAACCCTATCTCTGTGACCGAACAGTGGCTGCGCTACTATCGCCAGTTGGCACAGATTGCCGAAAGTCTTGATACGGGTGGTATGCCGGCCTCCTATCTCGAGCCGTGGCATAAACGATGGTTAGCGCTCAAGGCGCATCAAGGGCGGGTCGAAGCCGTGCTCGAGCAGCTTAATGCCTGTGAGTTGGCGCCCCAATACAGCCATCGCGATCTCAATCCCCATAACCTCCTGGTGAGTCAGGGAAAGCTCTGGTGTATCGATTATGAATATGCCTGTAGCTCCCATCCCTTGGTGGATCTCGCCAGCGTGCTGGCAACCCACAGGCTCTCTACCGAGCAGCGCCACAGACTGATCCTCGGCTATCTGAATGAGCACCCTAAGCTCAACGACAAGGCGCTCGCGGCTATACCCTGCGCCATGGCACTCTATTGGTATTTCGCCGCCTGCTGGGCACTGCTGATGGCAAGCCAGGGCGAGGGCCTATTGAAGCCGACTGTGCAAAGTACTGTGCAACAGACAGTGCCGCTGCATCAGGTGCAGGGCGAGTCAGATGCCAGCCTGCCACACAGCGTGAGCGACTATCTGCAATGCTTCGATGACTTCATGGTGTTAATCGCCTAGTTTAGCTGTTTTTATCAATCTGACCGCTTGCTGAAATTAAAATGATTAGCTAAGGGTCTATTAGGTAATGACAAATTAATTAGGGATTTTTCGTTATGCAGAAACTGTACGCTAAGTTTATTCGAGGGGCGAGTGGGCTCGACGGCATCGCGGCCTTGGCACTTAGACTCTATCTGGCGCCCGTGCTGATGCAGGCAGGTTACAACAAGCTGTCTCACTTTAGCGATACGGCTGCCTGGTTTGGCAACGCCGAGTGGGGGCTAGGCCTGCCCATGCCTGAGGTGATGGTGGCTCTGGCGGCCGGCAGCGAGTTTGTCGGCGGGATCTTGTTGATCTTGGGCCTAGCGACCCGTCTGATCTCCATCCCCTTGATGGTCACCATGGCGGTGGCGGCCTTTAGCGTGCATTGGAAAAACGGCTGGTTGGCTATCGCCGATCCCAGCTCCTGGCTCGCCAATGAGCAGGTGATGGCCTCGGCGGAAAAGCTGGCAGCGGCCAAGTCCTTGCTGCAAGAACATGGCCACTATGAGTGGCTGACCTCTTCCGGTAACTTTGTGATCCTCAATAACGGCATCGAGTTTGCCATTACCTATCTGTTCATGTTGCTGGCGCTGCTGGTGATAGGCGGCGGACGTTATACCAGCCTGGATTATTGGATCGCCCGCAAGTATCTGCCTAAGGATTAATCAGGCACTGGAAAGTGTAAATCCCACTGTTTTGGTGGGATTTTTTTTGCCAATTTGTTACCCTCGAAATCGGTATCAATGACAGGATAATCTTTGTGGAAGCGATCGAACTTTTGTTGACTCGGCAGTCTTGCCCCAGATTAGTCGCCCCGGCGCCCGATGAGGCGCAGCTAAAGCAGATCTTAGGCGCAGCGGTGCGAGTGCCGGATCATGCTGGCCTTACCCCGTGGGAGTTTATCATCGCCGAGGGCGATGGCTTAACCCGCCTGGCAGAGCATTTTGTGCAGGCCATGGAAAAGGATGGTGGCGATGAGGCTGTGGTTGCCAAGGCTGCCAACATGCCGATGCGCGCCCCCATGGTGGTGACGGTTGTGGCTAAGGTCACCGAGCACCCTAAGGTGCCGGCACTCGAGCAGCATATCGCCGCGGGCTGCGCCTGTATGGCGATGCAGCAAGCGGCCTTCGCCCTCGGACTGGGTGGCATATGGCGCACCGGGCCCTTAGCCTTTAATCGTCATCTGCATCAGGCCTTAGGTTTAGGCGAGCAAGATCAGATAGTGGGCTTCCTCTACCTGGGCACGCCTGCGGTGAAGGCGCCGATAAAGCCGCAGAAATCTGCAGACTCGGCGGTGCGTTACCTCTGATAGGGCGGAAAATGTGAAGCCTAGCCCCATAGCTTCGACTTTGGTCGGGTTTACTGAGCTGGAAAAACTGGCAAAGTGATCAGGAGCCTGCATCCTACCTATGCAAGGTTTTCACCCTAAGTGATTGTGTTGCCCGCTTGCTGCGGGCATTTTTTTGTCTGTGGGAAGAGGGAGCCAAGACCCTACTGCTAGCCCCACCATAAACGCTTTTTTTATACCCCCACGCCCACGTTGAGGTTCTCGAACCAGTCGAGGAACTGCTTTACCTGTTGACCGCGGAAGATCCTACCATGTTGCGGGCAGAGGTACTGAACATCCAGTTTTCGTACCCGTTTTATCCAATCATTCTTGGCCCGGTTTGATGGCATCCACCTCTGATGAAAGTAGGCCATCTTGGTACAGTGTTGCTCGAAGTCATCCACATAGATATCGGCCTGGGGATCCTCCAGCGCCGCGCCGATATCGCCGCTCATTAAGACCTTAGTCACCGGGTCATACACATGAAAGTTACCCGAGGCGTGCAGGTAGTGGGCGGGAATAAACTGCAGCTCAACCTGATCCAGGTTCACGCTACCGCCGTTATCGGCTATAGGCTCGTAGCTGATGTTATTCATGCCGAAATGTCGGATAAACCCCTCCCATAGCCAGGGGGAGTAGAGCTTGGCCTTAGGCAGGGTCTGGTCCCACAACCCGAGTGAGGAGATGATGTCGGGATCCTGATGTGAGGCAAACAGGTGGGTCAGCTGGCTCAGGGGGATGTGTTTGACGATATTGGCCAACATGGCCGCAAACAGTTCAATGCCGCCGGGATCCATCAGCAGGGCATGGTGACTGCTTACCACCATGTATTGGTTGGTGTCGATGATCTTATCGGGTTTGTCGGGATCGCGACCGAAGTAGAGCCATTTGTGTGTTGGGGTTTCGATGATCAGCTCACTCTTCATGGTGCGACTCCTTGTCGGTTACTTATCGGTAGAAAATGGATCAGGGGGCGGTGTTGCCAAAGAGGGTAATGGCATGGTCGACGCGGCGGCGGATCAACTGGGCCACGTCGTCAACCCGATTGGCCACGTCGTTGAATATGGTCTGGTTGGCGGTATCGACCCGGCAGGCCTCTATGCGGCAGATGGAGGCCAGTATGTTGGCGGTGCGCAGATTGCGTTTCAGGTCAAAGAGCTGGTTTTCCATCTTGTCGATGAGGCGATCAAATTCCTGCTGTAACTTGCTGTGGTGGGCCTGGGTCGCGGCGACGGCGGGGTTGATGGTGTCGCCAAAAGGGGCGCCATTGGCCTTGAGTTTTGCCCGCTGAAAATGATTGAGTGCTACCGCAGCGCGGGCGGTCTCGGTGGCGAGACGACTGGTCTGATGGGCCAGTTGATTGATGTCGGTCGCCGCCTTCATGGTGTAGGAGGCGAGATCGTCGATAAATCCTGTTAACGCCTTAAAGCCGAGGGCCGCATTACCCACTCGGGCCGATGCCGCCTGGGCGTTGCTGGCGGTGAGATTTATCTGTTTACAGTAGCTGAGCGTCTGATTGAGTTCGGCGGCGACAACTGCCGCAATGACATGATATTGACTGATTTTCGGCGCATGTTGTGTCATTAGAACCACTTCCTATGTAGAACCAATCACAGTATAGTCAAGATCGTCAGAAGTGATAGGAGAATGAATTGCTTACCTTAGAAACCGAGCGTCTCGTTCTGCGTGAGATGACGGTTAAAGACGCGCCATTTATGCTGACCCTGCTCAACAGCCAGGGCTTTCTCGACAACATAGGCGATCGCGGCGTGCGCACCCTGGCGCAGGCGGAGAATCACCTTATTGAGGGGCCGCTCAACAGCTATCAGGAGCATGGCTATGGCATGTATTGCATCGAACTCAGGCAAAGCGGCGAGCCCGTTGGTGTGGCCGGCCTGGTGAATCGTGAACAGCTGCCCGGCATAGATCTCGGTTATGCCCTGTTGCCCGACTATTTGGGTAAGGGCTATGCGGTTGAGGCCTGCCACGCCGTGCTTGCCCATGCCAAGACGCTAGCGATAGGCGAGCTGCTGGCGATCGTTAATGAAGGTAACGGCCCCTCGCGGGCGCTGCTGGAGAAGCTAGGCTTTGTCTGTGATGGACCAATACCCTGGGGCGAAGGCGGTGAGGTGCTGCTATATAAGATAAGGCTTTAATTCAATTAATAATTTTGTTAGCGTGTGTATTAGCGACGTCGCAAGCAAGCCTTAACTCTTAAAGGCTACCCCCTATACCAGATAGACGCTTATCCCGGAGCCAGACTATATGGGTAAGCGGGCGATTTCATCTATCGGTCATATGGCTTTGTTATAACTAAGGCATTGGAGCATCAACATGAGTCAGGACGCATTGAGAGGCTGTTTGAGTGGCGAGCACGTGGTATTGGAGCCGCTGCAGGAGGAGCATATACCCGCCTTATCTATCGCGGTCAGCGATGGTGAGCTGTGGAACCTCTGGTACACCTCGGCGCCCCATCCCGATGAGATGAAGGCCTATGTTGAACAGGCACTGGCCAGCGAGCAACGCGGTGAGGCCTTGGCCTTTGCCGTCAGAGACAGGCGCTCGGGGCAGATCGTCGGCTGTACCCGGCTGATGTCCTGGGATCAGACCCACAGGCGCATCGAGATAGGCCATACCTGGTATGCCAAGGGCGCCCAGCGCACCGGGATCAATAGCGAGTGTAAACTCCTGTTGCTCACCTATGCCTTCGAGACCTTAGATGTGATTGCGGTTGAGTTTCGCACCCACTGGCATAACCAGAGATCTCGCGAGGCGATCACCCGCTTGGGCGCCAAGCAGGACGGCGTGCTGCGTAACCATCGTATTTTGAAAGACGGCACCATAAGGGATACCGTGGTCTACTCCATCATCGCCTCGGAGTGGCCGAGTGTGAAGCAGAATCTTAAGTTTCGCATGCGGCAGTATCAGGACAACCAATAAGTAATACATTGAATCAGGGAGGATAAATGTCGGGAGATTTACGCAGGGCTAGCCTGGAAGATGCGGCCGTAGTCGCGGGCCTGTTTGATGAGTACCGCCAGTTCTATGGTCAAGGGAGTGATATCGACCTGGCCAACAAGTTTATCAACGCGCGCCTGACGCGCAAAGACGCGGTGATCTTCTTGATGCTCGACCCCCAGGGCAATGGCCTAGGCTTTTGTCAGCTCTATCCCAGTTTTAGCTCGGTGCATGCCCGTTCCAAGCTGATCCTAAACGATCTCTATGTCACCCAACATGCCCGCTGTGTCGGGGTAGGGCGGCGCCTGATGAATACCGCCATCGACTACGCCAAGGCCAAAGGCATAGCCACCCTCTGCTTAGAAACCCATAAGGACAACCATCAGGCACAGGCCCTGTACGAGTCCCTCGGCTTTAGGCTAGACCAAGAATTTTTAAGCTATAGCCTTGATATTCAGTGACATCTAAAGTAGAAATGGTTCAAACTCATTGCTCAAGGACAGTATTGATGCGCAAGATTTTTTCACTTTCGCTGTTAGCCCTGGTGGCCAATAGCGCCGTTGCCGCCCCCTCAGAAGCCGAATTGGCCTTCAACAAAGAGGTGCTGGAGTGTGCCGCCTATTACCAAATCGCCTCAGAGACTATCTCAGGCATGAATGCGCCGCAGATGAAACCCGTGGGCGAAAGGCTTAAGCAGTCTGGCCAAGATGCGGTGACGCTGGCAAAGCAATATCAAGACGCCGATAAGGTGGAGCAGCAGCTAGCGGCAACTGTCGCCGAGCAGAAGGCAAGCCTGCCGAGTAACAATAATCTGGGCAGCCTGATGAGCCGCTACAAAGGCCCTTGTCAGAAGCTGATGGCCAACCCGCAGCAACGTCTGGACTACTGGAGCATGGCAACCATGTAACGCTCTCTGTTACAGACAAAATTTCAAGAAAAGAGTGCGCCAGCGCACTCTTTTTCGATCATGCATGAAACAGGGAATCGACTAGACTGGTCTAGATAAGGGTGATCTTTACTCGCCCGTTTTCATGGAGACTCGATGAACATCTATTTTCTCATCGCCGGCATCATCGCCATTCTGACCTGTATCGGCCATTTTACCCTGGGGAAGCAGCGTTTCTTAACCCCAATGCTTGAGGCGGATTTCGATCCCATCGCCAAATCCGTCATGCACTGCGTGTTTCACTATATCTCGGTCTTTCTGGTGCTATCGGCGCTGGTGCTGCTGGCCTGTTCCTTTGCCATGGTGTCTAGCATGCAAAGCTATGGCTTGCTGCTGTTTATCGCGCTGAACTTTGTGTTGTTTGCCATCTGGCAGATCTACATAGGGTATTTTGCTGAGATGAAGGGGGCGTTTCGTTCTATGTTTCAGTGGATCTTCTTCGCCCTAGTGAGTGCCTTTACCCTGGCAGGTATCTTCCTTAATTAATCAAAGGGCGAATCTAGCGCTAAACCTAACGCTAGGCGAGGGGCAAATCTAGGGTGATTCCAGGGTGAAGAAAGGATAGCGCTAGGATGCCAGGGAAGGGGATAACAGGCTTAGTCTTGTATGAATCGAACTCTCGCGATAAAGCTAAGTCTCACGATAATAAAACTCACGAATATAAAGCTTTCGAAACTAAAGCGAGGAAATCGAAATCTCGTGAACCTAAAGCTAATGAATCTAAAGCTCATACTAATAGCTTATCGAATCAAATTAGGCCTGGACGTTATTCGCCCAGTGGCGCACTCGCTTCATAGCAGCTGTTCGTGGCCTGGCAATCATTGTCCTGGCTGCTGAGGTAAGTGGTGTTCAGTGCTGGCTCATCATCTTTAAAGTTGGCCCACTCGCTCTTGATGGTAGACAGCCAGCCATCTTCCTCTGCGCCCAAGTAATTGGAGACGTCGACAAAGGTCAGCCAGAAGGCATAGGCCACGATTGAATAAATTGTAAAACGAAACATGATTTTCACCCTAGCGTCACTAAATTAGAAACGCACTATACGCCGCTTTTTTTAAGAAATAAACTGTCAATGTTTTGCCGCGGAAATCGCCTGTCAGAATTGCGTCAAGCCAATGTTTATAAAGGGATAAACTTTATTTAGCTTTGTCTGATGTTGGTAAAAATGACGCCGTCATTTTATTAGCAAAAAGCCTGTTTTTTGACTCTTTGTGGAGAAACCTTGGAGAGTTGGCATTGTTTTTGATTTGGGAGGTGGAGGCTGAGATGGGATTTTTAGGTGGTGATTTAGTGAGCGATTTCGGCGCTCATTTTGTTAGTTGTTAGTCCAGCGTATGCCTGTATTCGTGTCTACATAGTGGAGTTGAAGGTCGTAACTTCAGGGTTATTTAACGCCTGTTCGGCGCGGGGAGGTTTCTCAGTTGATTTTCTGTTGAAGCGTTTACCAGCATTCGTGTCTACATAGTGTTGTCGAAGATCGCACCTTCAGGGCAACCTAACGCCTGCCCGGCGTGGGGAGGTTTGTCAGTAGATTTTCAGTTGAAGCGTTTACCAGCATTCGTGTCTACATAGTGGTGTCGAAGGTCGCACCTTTAGGGCAACCTAACGCCTGCCCGGCGTGGGGAGATTTGTCAGTAGATTTTCAGTTGAAGCGTTTACCAGCATTCGTGTCTACATAGTGGTGTCGAAGGTCGCACCCTTAGGGCAACCTAACGCCTGCCCGGCGTGGGATGTGTAAGCACTCTTTTGGCACGCTGTGAATATATCCTTATACGCTTCACGGCGGCGTCCATGCCGCCGAGAGCCAAAAGTGTGCTTACACTGGGGTTTAACCGTTTCTTCGATTTAGCGTCATTGGGTTGGCATTGAGACAAGCGATTGTTTTTCGATAAAAAAAACAGGTGAATATGTGACATAACATGTTGATAGCCATTAACAAGATAGATTAAAGTACCACCACTTAAGGACAGAGGTAGGCCTACTCGAATCAAACATCGACCATGCCATTCAGGGAGAGGAAAA
Source organism: Shewanella insulae (assembly GCF_009831655.1). Lineage (GTDB taxonomy): Bacteria > Pseudomonadota > Gammaproteobacteria > Enterobacterales > Shewanellaceae > Shewanella > Shewanella insulae. The sequence goes on from NZ_WRPA01000001.1 coordinate 62,488, forward strand.
GCCAACTATCATGCGCAACTGACGCCCTCAAAACTTTACTCTGACCCCACTTATTTTAGCTGTGGAAGTTGGGTCGTGGCGATGCCCAACGACCTGACAGAGGCAAAGAACATTGAGCATTGCATCAATCAATGCTGTGTAAATTTAATGCGCCAGTTCTGATTCACAGAATGGCCAAAAATCAAAATCACTGGATCGATACCGATATGACTGATAGCACGCAGACTGAAACTACCGAGAAAAAAATCATCATCGACTTATTTGCTCCTAATCTTCCGGGTAGTACCAATGAAGATGACCTAATTCAGAAATCTCTGCGTGATCAGTTGGTCGAGAGTATCCGTAATTCGGTTACCCTTCCTAACGCTGATAAGTCTGCTGAGCTAACACGGTTTATTGATGAGTCCGGTCGTAATGTGTTTTTTGTGGATGGTACACGCGGTGCGGGTAAAACCACCTTTATCAATAGTGTGGTCAAATCCCTGAATAGTGATAAAGGTGATGCCAGCGTCAGCATCAAGTGTCTGCCGACCATTGACCCCACCAAACTGCCGCGACATGAACCCATTTTGGTCACGGTGACAGCCCGTCTGAACAAAATAGTGTCCGATAAGTTAAAAGAGAGTTGGTCATCGAATAACCATAAAAAACAAAAGGAAGATTGGCAGAGCCACCTTGAGCAGCTGAAACGTGGTCTACATCTGCTTACCGATAAGGAATACAAGCCAGAATATTTCAGTGATGCTTTGAAGCTGGATGCCCAACTAGATTACTCCATCGGTGGCCAGGATTTGTCAGCAATCTTTGATGAACTGGTTAAATGCGCGTGTGAGGTTCTCGGCTGCAAGGCGATTTTGATCTCGTTTGATGATATCGATACTCAGTTTGATACAGGTTGGGATGTGCTTGAATCCATTCGCAGGTTTTTTAATAGTCAGAAGCTGGTGGTAGTAGCAACAGGTGACTTGCGCTTGTATTCCCAGCTGATTCGCGGCAAGCAATACGAGAATTACAGCAAAACTTTGCTCGATCAGGAAAAAGAGAGCGCGCGCTTGGCCGAGCGGGGCTATATGGTTGAACACCTTGAACAGCAATATTTATTAAAACTTTTTCCAGTACAAAAACGTATGCAGCTAAAAACCATGCTGCAGCTGGTCGGCGAAAAGGGGAAAGCCGGTAAAGAAAATATCAGGGTTAAAACCGAGCGTGGTATGCAGGATGTTGATGCTATAGAAGTCTGGCAAGCGATTGGTGATGCTGTTAGGGAAGGGCTTAATTTGAGGACTGGCTCTGATACGGATATGTATGTAAATGAGCTGCTGAAGCAGCCAGTTCGTTTATTAATGCAGGTACTACAAGACTTCTATACCAAAAAGAATTATGCCAAGCCTAACAGGAATGAAAGTGAACAAAGAGTCAATGAAGAAGTTGGTGAGCAATCAATCCCGAATTTACTTAGAAATGCCTTGTATGGATCGATGCTTAGTAGCATTTATCGTGCGGGGTTGAACTATGAACAACATCGATTTGGTATGGATTCGCTCTGTAAGGATATATTTACTTATGTAAAGCAGGATCGTGATTTTAATACCGGGTTTTATTTACGACCTCAGTCCGAGAGTGAAGCATTAAGAAATTGTTCTATTTACTTAGCATCTCAGGTAAGCGAAAACTGTCAGGGAAGTCTGTCCAAATTTCTACAGATGCTTTTGGTTGGTTGTGGTTCCGTCAGTATATTCAATCAGTTTGTGACCGGGTTGGTGCAGGCTGAGAATGATAATGGTAAATCAGAACAGCTTATCAGTGAATATTTAGCCTATATGTCAGTGGGCAGAAATGAAAGTGCCTCCCATTGGGCGAATCGATGTTGCGCTGTGATCGCAAACACCTCCAATGATGCCAAGGCGGGGGTTTTTCTTGGCATGGTGCAGCTAAACCGTCAAAAACGCTCAAATATACCCGACTATTTCAATGCATTTGATATCGATGCCGAGAAGGGCTTGGCAAAAGCAGCAATCGCGGCTTCGTTGAGTTCAGTTGCTTCAAGTAATTTGATGGATTTCAGTAGTGTTTTTAATCTGATTGGTGCTATCGCTGATATCTCAGCATGCCATCGTGAAAAGACCGCTATTGCTAAGGCATTTAATAAAGCTATAGCACAACCAACATGTATCGTTCCTCCATGGAGCGACACTGCTGCTCGTGCGGACATGAAAAAACCTGATAATGAGGAAGTTGAAGAATCCCATCCGGAAGCCGACAATAACTTCTCTGATGCAATTGATAAAATTTCAACATGGCTAGATAAAGTCGAACAAGTTGAGGCTGATATTCGTCCATCTTCACTATTGATTGGAAAAGTATGGACTCGTCTATATTTTAATCTGAACAATATAGCTGATGAGCATAAAAAAAGACTCTCCAGCGATTCGAATTCTGGGAAAAAAGCCAGTCAATCAAATGCTGCGAAAATTATGCGCTTTAATGTCCTAGCTTTTCTGCATGCAGCATTGGTTGAAGAAAGCTTATATCATTCGATTAGTAATAAGGAATATCTTGGTGAAGGGCTAAGGCTAAATCCGGTCACTTCGGTTGACGAGTTTGAGAAAAAGATAAGAGAAATGAATGTTGAATTGGATTGTGCGGGAAAAACATGGAAAGAGACCCATCCGTTGTTTTTCTTATTGATTAGCTGCCCAATTCTTCATCCATTCATCTTTCCTGTTGGAGGGGTTAATAGTTCGCAAAGATCCTATGTAAAAGAGGTAAGCTTTCGCAAACTAATTTCGGATATAATCAACTCTGATACACCTCAATATGATGTTTTGTCGAAGAGTGAATTCGATGATTTGTTCAAGAACGATACTCCAAATGAAAATATTAAACCGGAAACTTCACGTAAAACAATAATGTCACTGAATGCTGCCACAATAGCAGGTGCAAAATACCCTGATCCTAAGTCAGTTAAGGAAAGTGGTACTCCTTCTTCGGATGTCGAAGAATAATTACCTCCGTATAAGGATTAGATATGGAACGCTTTCTTCTTAATTCAACAGCATTGTTGCATCGTTTGATTACTGCCTCATTGGACGAGGTATCACTTGATGATAGGGTAGAAGCATCCGTATTTCTTACTCAATATGAGCAGACACGTAATCTGCCTGATCATGTAGCGAAATCGGCGTGGTCCTCCTTGGTGCAGGAACTCAAACCGCAAAATATGAAACTCGGCCCTATTGCTGCTTTACGTTTGATCGCTGACAAATTTGTTAAAAATGAGAAAGATGGCCCGAGAATTGACCTTTCTATGTTCTCGGAATGGCAAACTCTAATGAGTCGTGTGTCGTGCTTGCCAATTATGGCATGTCATCAGGTATTTAACCTAGGGCCTGCCAGTCGGGAATATAGCTTTCGTTGGCCTTTGTACCCGTATCACCCAACGGTTGAGGACTATATTACCCGTGAACGTCTGCACGAAACTCACCAACATCTGAATGGCAGTACCAGCGCAGAAGAGTGTTGGCTGGATGCACTCAAGCACCCAGACATGACTGTCAAAGATTTTGAGAAGGGCTGGACTTCTCAAGAGATGAAGCAACTCTGTGCTCAGATTGATTCCTCACTCGCGCCTAAAATCTTCAAAGACCGTTTGCAGGTTGCCAACAATATTCGCGAAATTCTTTGCCGGATAGCTCAGAACGTGGAGTTGCCAGAGTGGATGGCGTCATTGCAGCACCCGCAGCAGTTGGCGGACAGCACAATTCTACATCAGGGAAAGGAGTACAGGTTTGCGACGGTTTGGCCAACGGACGACAAATACAGTCAGGAGTCTGAATTTTGCTGGCTAACCGGGTTGTTGGAAAAATGGCGGTATGGTGCGCCCGAAGGATTGGAACGACTGCTTTGGGTTTACCTGCTGATTCAGAATCAGTATCTGACCCTGCTGGTTCAGCGAGACGATTTTTTCGGTTTTGAACAGTTCCAGAAATACACCATGACGGAGCTGAGAGAAGAAACCGAGAAATCTTATTTGTCTCGTTTCAAACATGCACATGGTGCCGGTGTGTATTCTCAGGTGCGTTATCTGGAAGGACGCTTTGCTCCGAAAAGCGACCCCAACAAAATGGAAAAACTGATCTTCAGCGTTTTGCGTGGGTATTGGGAATACCTGAAAGCGCATATGGTAGTGGATTGGCGGCATGACCTGCCCTTGAATATTCCGCAGATACTCGACAATTTTGAGCAGGTTAAGTCTGGCAGTATATGTGCCGAGCTGGCGCTGGTGCCGCACTTTATAAAGAGAAAGCCCAAAAAGGATGAAGTCTATCCTTACGCGTCGCTGTTCAAGGATTTGAAGAATCAGGCTGCTATTCTGATGGACATCCTGAATCATGAACCACGCTTGACACGTTGGATTCGAGGAGTGGATGCTGCTGCTAATGAGATGCACGCGCCACCGGAGTTGTTTGGACCATTGTTCCGGGTGCTAGCCAAATCCGGTATTGCTCATTTTACCTATCATGTTGGCGAGGACTTTCCTCATCTGATCAGTGGTATTCGCTCAATTGATGATGCCTTGAGGTTTTTGCCGTTGCGTAATGGCGATCGTTTGGGTCACTGCACGGCGATTGGCATCACGCCTGATATCTGGAAACGCTCTTTGCCAACCTGTTTGTCCATGACCAAAGAAACGCTATTGCTCGATTTGGTGTTTATCTGGCGAGAACTTCGAAGTCATCCGGAGCTACTGCGTTACGCCACTGATGCCGCTATTGACGCGGTTCGTTTGGCCCATGAGGTGTTTTCGCTGGAAGAAGAAATTTCGATTACCACCCTTGATCAGGTGTTTGAGTTGCGGGGGGAGTTGGCTGAATCGGAAGGCCTGCTGGGTGAATTAGATGGGCCATTAAAACCCAAATCCCTCTGGTTGGAAGAGTACGAGCACGCTAGAGAGTTGGCTAAAAAGTCGGGAATGAAAAGGCCATTGAACTTGTATAAGCAATGGCTGACAGATGACAACGTGCGAAAACAGCGTGCTGAATACGTTGAAGTTGACCTAGAATATTTGCCGGATGAGGCGTTAGTTTCATTGCAACAGATAGTGATGGCAAAAATGGCAGACAGAAACATTGCGATTGAGTGCCCACCGACCAGCAATACCCGTATCAGCCAGTATCGAGATGTTAGCGAGCATCATATCTTTCGCTGGATGGGCTTGCCAGGTGAAGTGATTGAAGGTGATGTCCCTATGTCTATTTGTCTGGGATCTGATGATCCGGGTATTTTTGCAGCAGATCTAAAATCCGAGTTCTATCATCTGTTCGTGGTGTTAACCAGAAAGTTCGGTTTGTCTCCAGCGGAGGCTTTGAGAAAGGTGGCGGAGGTGAACGAGAATGGACGGATTTATCGCTTTCACAATGTAAGGTAGCGCGTAATCATCGAGGATGATCCCCGTATTGTAATTTTGACACTGAATTCAAAATCATGGAGGTCAACCCTGCCGCCCGCGAAGGAAAACCTATGCAGGCAAATGAGACAAGCCAAAAAGCCAATACCATCATTCGACGGTTTACATATTCTTGTCAAAAATGACTTTAACTATGGTTGAGTTCTATTGTTTACAATAGTGGAGGCTGGCGGTTTACCGAGGGCGCTGATTTACTATGAAGCTAACCTATGTAAAGCTCGCTAAATATAATTGAGATTAGTTCGGATGACGCAAGATAGCGTTAGACTCTGGCGAGTCTAACGCTGTCTTTAGGCTTAGGGTAACGCTTGGATTATGAGCGTTTCTTCCACAGCATGACGCCGGCGACGATGATCACTAGCGCGATGATGGGGAGTAGGTCGTTAAGGTGGTGGAACAGACCTATGCCATTGTGTCCTGGGTGTGCCCAAGCCGCTGCAGGAAGAAGGCTAGCGAGTAGTAGTGAGGCTTTTTTCATTGTAATACTCCATATATGTTTGGTTTTATTCATCGGTTTCTAGCTCTAGTTGCATCAGCAGCAATTCTTCCCCTTCGATGATGCGGGTCTCATAGCTGTGACAACTAGGACAAATGACACTTCGTTCTTTAATGGTATGAGTGCTTTGGCAAGCTTGGCACTCGAGCACCAATTCTTGATGTAGAATCTCCAGCTCCGCCTCTCTGGCGCGTCCCTCCAGCTTGAAGGTTTCAAACGCCGTCGCCAGTAGGGCGGGTTCGACGCCGCTGAGGACGCCGATTTTTATCACCACCTTAGTGATCCTGCTCGCCTGATTGGCGATGGCGTGCTGTTCACACTGTTCCAGCAGGGCGGTGACAATCGAATACTCGTGCATTAACAGATCCTTGGCAGCAGTTCACCCTGGGGCAGGTCGAGGTAGCGGCTGCTGCCCCATGGGGTCTTGAGGACCACTTTACCCGGATGAGTCTCTTCCACATGGCCTATGATGGCCGCCTGTTGGCAGTGGCCGTAACGCTTGATGATCTCCAGTGCGCCTTCGGCTACCTCACCCGGCACGGCTAGGATGAAGGTGCCTTCGTTGGCCAGATCATGGGGCTCGAAGCCGTAGAGCTCACACAGGCCTTTAACCTCGTCACACACGGGGATCTTGCTCTCCTCGACATTGATGCCGACGTCGGAGGCGCCCGCCCATTCGTTGAGCACCGCCGCTAGGCCGCCACGGGTGGCGTCACGCATGGCGTGCACCTCTATGTTGCAGGCGATTAGCTGCTCGACCACGGGCCAGAGGTTGGCGCAGTCGCTGACCAGTTCAGATTCCAGGGTGAGTCCCTCGCGGGCCATCAAGATGGCGGCGCCGTGACGACCGATATCGCCTGAGACGATAATGGCATCGCCGGGACGCAGGTTTTTCACCGAGATCTGCGGCTTCAATACGCGGCCGACCCCGGAGGTGTTGATAAACAGGCCATCGGCGCAGCCCTTAGGCACCACCTTGGTATCGCCGCAGACGATGCGGGTGCTGCTCTTGTGCAGCTCCTCGGCCATGCTATTGACGATAGTTTTCAGATCCTTGATGGCAAAGCCTTCTTCTATGATGAAGCTGCAGCTCAGATATTGAGGTTCGGCGCCCATCATGGCCAAATCGTTGACCGTGCCCGCGATGGCGAGCTTGCCTATGTTGCCACCGGCGAAAAACAGCGGCGATACGGTGAAGGAGTCTGTGGTGAAGGCGGCCTGACCCTCGAAGTGGAGCAGGGCGGCGTCTTCCTCGCTCGCCAGGATCGGGTTATTGAAGGCCTTGAAGAAGATGGACTTGATCAGTCGGTTCATCTCCTTACCGCCACCGCCGTGACTGAGTTGTACGGTTTTTTCGTTGTCGGCCATGATTAGACTCCGTTATAGCGGTAATAGGCGTTACAGGCGCCTTCCGAGCTGACCATGCAGCTGCCGAGGGGCGTCTCTGGGGTGCAGCCGCGGCCAAAGACCTTACAGTCTTTCGGCTTGGCGATGCCTCTAAGGATGTCGCCGCACTGGCAGGCCTTGTGATCGTCGATATCGGCCACATCCAGTTTGTCGCGATAGATCACCTCGGCGTCGCGGTGGGCAAATTCGGGCCTTAGCATCAGCGCCGACTCATTTAGCGGTCCCAGGCCGCGCCAGCGAAAGTGGGGCCTGATGGTGAGGTATTGATCTACCTTCTGCTGGGCGTGAAGATTGCCATCCTCGCTCACCGCGCGGCTGTATTGCACATCGAGCTCGGCGACGCCTTCGACCTTCTGTTTAACGATGCGCAGGATAGACTCCATCACATCCACAGGCTCGAAGCCGGAGACCACCACTGGGGTGCCGTATTGGGTCACGGCCGGGCGGTAGAGCTTGGCGCCGGAGATCACGCTTACGTGAGCCGGGCCGATAAAGGCATTCACCTTGGCTTGGGGATCGGCCATCACGGCGTCGATGGCCGGTGGCACCAATACATGGTTGATATGAAACAGCAGGTTTTCAAGCCCCTGTTTCTCCGCCTGTTCGATTAGCACTGCGGTCATGGGGGTTGAGGTCTCGAACCCAATGGCGAAGAAGATAACCTGCTTATCCGGGTTATCTTTGGCAATGGTCAGGGCGTCCATGGGATCGTAGAGGGGGCGAATATCGCAGCCCTTGGCGCGAAACTCCGCTAGGCTGCCCTGGGAGCCGGGCACGCGGATCATATCCCCCAGGGTCACCAGGATCACATCAGGCTGTGAGGCCAGGATGGCGGCGTGGTCGATGCGCTCCTTGGGCATGACACACACGGGGCAGCCGGGGCCGTGGACAAATTCTATGTTGTCAGGCAGTAGCTGGTTGAGGCCATATTTCATGATGGTATGGGTATGACCGCCGCACACCTCCATGATGTAGATGTTGCCGTCGTGCTTGGCGGCGTGCAGGGCGATCTCCTTAGCCAGGTTGTGTATGGTCTCGGGATCTCTGAACCCCTGATATAGCTGCTTGAGCGCTATCATGACTGGGCCTCCTGCTCGTTCATCTTGGCGACGATCTCCTGATACAGGGCCAGGCTCTGCTCGGCGTCGGCCTTGTCTATCTTGTTCATCACGAAGCCGATATGGATCAGCACATAGTCGTCGAGGGCCAGTTGCTCGTCCATCAAGTGGCTGCTGACCTTACGCTTTACCCCAAGGGTCTCGACCGTCACGGCCTGCTCTTCGGGATGGAGTTCTACAATTCTTGAGGGGATAGATAAGCACATGACTATTGGCTCCTGTGGGCGTTTAGCCAGTCGACCACGGCGCGCATGCTGTCGCCATCCTTGATGGAGGTGGTGATCACCTCGGCGTCTGGGTTGAGGCGTTTCACTTGGGTTCTGGCTTCTTCGACGCTGAAATCGAAGTGAGGCAGCAGGTCGGCCTTGGTGATCAACACCAGGTCGGCCTTGCGGAACATGACGGGGTATTTCTCTATCTTGTCGTCGCCTTCGGGCACAGACACCAGCACTATGTTGAAATGGGTGCCTACATCGTAAGAGGCGGGGCAGACCAGGTTACCCACGTTCTCTACGAAGCAGATATCCAGCGGCGCCAGATCCACATGATGCAGGGCATCGTGCACCATGAAGGCGTCCAGGTGACAGGCTGAGCCGGTCTGGATCTGGAAGGCGGGAATGCCTTTGGCGGTGAGGCGGTCGGCATCGCGGGAGGTCTCTAAGTCCCCTTCGACCACGCCATAGTTGAGATCTGTGTACTCCTTGAGGTGCTCGAGCAGTGTGGTCTTGCCGCTGCCTGGGCTGCTCATCAGATTGAAGGCGGTAATCTTGTGGGCCTCGAAATGGCTGCGGTTGTGGGCCGCTTCGTGGTCGTTCTTATCGAGGATCTTATGGATGACAGACAGGGTCTTCTTGTCATTGAGCTGAGGATTGCTATGCAGGGAGCCGTGGTCGTGATGATGTCCGTGGCTGTGCTCGTGGCTGTGTTCGTGATGATGATCATGGCTATGGTGATCCCGAGTGATAGAGCAGCCGCAGTCTTTACACATAATGAACTCCAAAAAATCTAAGGCGTTAATGCCATTTTGCGCTAGGGGCCCGATGACTTCATTGACCCGGGTCAGTTTTAGGCAAAATCCTGTTAATCAAATTGGCTCGAGCGCCTATCGCAGGGCGATTTAGGGCGCGGCTCAAGCCTGGTTAATGCTTGTGTATGGCGTACCAGAGTTGCCCCAGGGCAATGCCGCCATCGTTAACCGGTACCTGATGCGAATCCAGCACCTTAATCTTTGCCATCTCTAGGCGTTTGCGTGTCTCGCTGAGCAGGTAGCGGTTTTGAAACACGCCGCCGCAGAGCGCCACATCTAAGCCGCAATGCTTAACCGCGCAGTCGGTGACCGCTTGGGCCAGCGCGTTCATGAAGCCTCTGGCGATCAGGCTGCTTGCCTCTGGCTTGTGCTGCCACTTAAGCAGAGCATCTACCATCTGCGCCCAGAGGGCATCCAGCTGCCACACGCCGTCGATCTCACCGAGGCTAAAGGCCAGATCCGATGCCGCGAGCTCGCTTGCAAGTTGGGCTTCGCTGACTTCATTGGCCTTGGCTTCGATCAACATGCCGGCCTGACCTTCAAACTGGGTGGTCTGCATCAGGCCCAGCAGGCAGGCGGTTGCATCAAACAGACGGCCGATGGAGCTGGTCATCTGGGTCGCGACTCCTTTCTGCCACAGGGTATGCAGGTTGCCGATGAGGCTGGCTGGCAATCCCTCGATTGCCGCCAGTGGCAGCGCCTTAATTTCATCTGGCGAGTAGCGCTGGAACAGCAGCGCCAGCATGATGCGGCGGGGATTTTTAATTGCCTGTTCGCCGCCGATCAGCGCCATAGGGCTTAGATGGGCGACGCGCTTGAAATCTGAGATATCGGCTAGCATGGCTTCGCCGCCCCAGAGTTGGCGCTCATCCCCGAGGCCCGTGCCATCGAAGCTGAAGCCCAGCACCTTGTCGGTAGTCTGGTTGACGGCCATGACGCTGAGGATATGGGCATAGTGGTGCTGCACCTGAGTGTAGGCGATGCCTAGTGCTTGCTTCTGCTGCTGCGCCCAGATGGTCGAGGCGTAGTCGGGGTGCTTGTCGCTCACCAGATGTTTGGGGCTGAACTGATACAGGCGCTTAAAGGTCGCCAGGGTGTCGATAAAATATTGCTCCGCCTCCAGGCTGAAGAGGTCGCCTATGTGCGAGCTGAGCACCAGGTTGCGGTCGAAGCCGAAGGCGATGCTGTTTTTCTGCTGGGCACCCACGGCCAAGGTTTCTTGGGGGACTTCTTCTGGCAGCGCCAGGGTTAGCGGCGCATAGCCCCGCGCCAGACGGATCACCTGCAGCTTGTCATCCACCATCTGCACCACGCTATCGTCACAGCCGTTGAGGATCTCGCGGTTATGATCCAGCACGGCATCGACCACCTCGCCGAGGCGCTCGAAGATCTGCTCGGCGTGCGTGATGATGGGCTCGCCGCTGCGGTTGGCACTGGTGGCCACGAGCGGACGGTTTAGCCTGCTGAGCAGCAGTTGATGCAGCGGCGTGTAGGGCAGAAACAGCCCGAGTCTGTCGATGCCGGGGGCCACGGCCGGACTTAGTGTGTCGCTGTCGTTCGCATCGCTACTGGATTCTTCTTTGCTGAGCGCCTTTTGCAGCAGGGTGATGGGCCGCTCGGCGCTTTGCAGCAGTTGCCACTCGGCGTCGCTGCCGCTGGCCAATGTCTTGGCCATGTCGAGCGAGGTGCACATCACGGCGAAGGGCTTGGCCGGGCGCTGCTTACGGGATCTCAGCTGCATTACCGCCTTGTCATTGGTGGCATCGCATACCAGATGAAAGCCGCCCAGCCCCTTGATGGCCAGCGTCTTGCCTTGGGCCAGCAGCTCGACGGCCAGGTCTAAAGCGGCGTTACGCTCACCAAGCAGGCGCTTATCCTGTGCCAGCAGGCTCAGCTGCGGGCCGCAATCCGGGCAGCTCACCGGCTGGGCGTGGTAGCGCCTGTCCAGCGGATTCTGATAGGCCGCCGCGCAGGCATCACACATGGCAAATTCAGCCATGGCGGTGTTGGGCCTGTCATAGGGCAGGGCGCGGATCAGGGTATATCTGGGGCCGCAGTTAGTGCAGTTGGTAAAGGGGTACTGATAGTGACGGTTGCCGGGATCCATTATCTCATCGAGACACTCCTGGCAGCTGCTCTTGTCGCTGGAGACGGCCACCACCGCCTTGGCATCCGCCTGGCTGTGCACTATCTCGAAGCGGTCGCACTCTTCGAGTGGCAGTTCTGTCTGGCTCAGGCTATCGATGCGGGCAAGTGGCGGTGGCGTCTGAGTCAGGGCCTCGACGAAAGAGCTAATCGCCGCATCGCTGCCTTGCAGCTCCACCGTCACGCCTTTACTGTGGTTGAAGGTAAGGCCCAGCAGATCAAGCTCAGTGGCCCAGCGATAGACGAAGGGGCGAAAACCGACCCCCTGAACAATACCTGTGATGTCCAGCCTGACGCGCTTGGTCGTTGCCATGGACCTGTGTAAACCGGTCGACATGCTATAGCCTACGTTTCTTCAGCAGCAGGGCGCCGATAGCATGGTTGTTGCCATCGATCTCCAGCAGCTGGTTGTGCTTGAGCGGGAAGTTCTTGCCGACCCTTAGTGCGACCCGCTGACACAGCAGGGGGTTAACCCACTCGCTGCCGGCCAGGGCCACCGACTTGACCCCAAGGTTAAGATCCAGATGCTCAATCCAGTTAGCCAGGTAGTCGGCGAAGGAGTCGTGCATGCCAAAGGCCAGTTTCTGGCTGTCTCTGTCGTCGGCCAGACGGAAGCTGATCAGGCTGCCCAGTGTCTTACACCAGTTGAGGCTGCGATAGGCTTCGCCGCGGGTGAGCGGGTAGTCGATGCGCGGCGAGTTGCTGCCGCGATGGGCCATGGCTGCGGCCATCAGGGCGTCGTTGAGATCGCTCACGCTCAGGGAACGCGTCTTGAGGCCCAGGATCACGGCGCCAACGGCCCAGAGGGCGCTGAGGCTATGGCGCTCGGCGGGCAGTTTAAGGTCCAGCAGCCTGAGATAGTCCTCGGGATAGCGCTGCTTAAACTTCTCCAGCACCTTGCGCTGTGGGCTCTGCTCCAGCTGATGGTAGATCTCATAGCCGTTTTCCGGCAGCTCCGGCAAGGCGAAGAAACGCTCGGCCTCACACTTGCCATCTAAGGTGTAGATCTGCCCGCCGTGGTCACGGCTGAGGTAGATGATGGCGCTGTTTTTACTCAGACCATGTTCAAGATTCACGCTATGCAGGGCGCACTGGGCCAGCTCTTCATGGGTCAAGTTAACCGGGCTCAGCTCGCTGCGGCGGGCCTCGACTTCACTGCCTTGTTCCAGCAGATAGTGGCCGCCCTGCTTGTCGCTGTGGCTGGCGTAGTAATAGGTGTCCTTGCCCGCCAGTAACACGGCATCATGTAGAGCTCGTTTTGGCGAGTCGATGCGCAGGGCGTTTGGCGCCTTTGTGCGGATCTCGGCCCATTGGCCGTCGATATAGGCGAGCGCCTCGCCCTGCGCGGGATCATTTAAATAGACCCAGTCTATGCCATGCTGGCGCAGATGTTCGGCCAGGATCACCAAGAGGCGGTTGTAGGCGAAGCAAAGATCGTACAGGGGCTCCCTTAATTTAGGATGATCTTTGATGGGCCGCACACAGATGAGCGGCTTCTCTATACTCGATAACGCCAGCACCTGAGGATCGCTCAGGTGGAACTGGGCATTGAGGGTGTTGGGATTACAGACAAGCAGGCGAGGGCGCTGGGGACTGGAGATCGGATTTAGGCTCAGGTGAATGCCGCCTGGCAGCTTGAGTTCACCCTGGGTCATCAGGGCCTGATACATGGCCCGGATATCACCCGCGGTGAGGCCGTGATACGCCAGTTGGATGCGTTGCTCGCCGTGGCAGCAGTCGCAGCTTAGATCCAGCTGGCCAAACTCTGGCGCCTGATTGTCGCCAAATTGCGGCGCACATTGTTGGCAAAACTCCTGAGTCAGCGGCTGGGTGGCTAAGGGCTTCTTGCTGCCTGTGGGGGCGTCAACCAGGGCGATGCGGGAGTCTGTCAGCCAGACGGAAATGAGAAAATCCTGGGCGATGGCATCGGCCAGGGTTTCCAGCTCGCTCTGTTTGCCCTCGGCCTCGATAAAATAGGCGCCGTCCTGGTGGCCAATATGGATGTTTAGGTTCGCGTAATTTAGGTATTCGTTACATAAATGCGCGTAAAGCGGCACCTGCCGTGAGCAGGTAAATTCAAATTTGATTGTCTTCATCTAGGATCACACCGCGCTTATAAGAATCTGGAATGAGCGTTTCAATGGCCAAATCCTTGACTCGAGTGACCTCGAAACCTAAGGATTTGAAGTGGTTGAGTATTGTCGTTTCCATCAGGGGAACGGCGGCGGCGACACTCGGGGTGAGTCCCAGTGTCATAGGTTCGAGTACGGTTGGCGTGCAGCCAAGTACGAAAGTTTTCGGTCTGTCTCCGACCATTTCCATCATGGTCAATGTCTGTAACATCTCCACCTCGTGTGCGCTTCCTTGCCAATCGATCTCGCTGGGAGCCTTGTCGAAATCGAAAAAATAGACCTCTCCCGGTCCCACGCCGTGGGCGTTGACCGTATCTACTACCACAAGATAGTCGTATTTACAGATAATGGGAATTAGCCCTTGGGCTAAGGTGCCACCATCCATCACATCGAGTTGATGGGACGGATGGCTAAAGCGATAGTTTTCTTGCAGGTAATTGACAAAATGTACGCCGATCCCTTCATCGGCGTACAGCACATTACCAATACCGAGTAACAGTATTTTCATGGCGCCCTTATTTAGTGTTTCTTAGGATGGTAGTCATAGCCAGAGACGATGGAATCTACCGAATTATGTTTAAATCTGATGCCGGTCCAAACCGCCATATAGACGTGGATCACCACGAAGATAATAAACACCCAAGTAAAGTAATGGTGCCAGATCCGCACCTGGGCCAGTCCACCCATGGCGCCTGTCAACCATGCTGCCATGTCGCCTAACATGCCGCCGAGGCCGAGATGATAGACATTGGCATACAATGCCAGGCCCGTGATACAGATAAGCACTGCAATCACTGATACGGCAAAGTAGGTGACAAACTGCAAGGGGCCGTAAACGCCTTTCTTGTCCAGGTGTCCCATCCAGAGATAGGACTTAAGCTGCACTATCCAGCTGTTGACACTGGTGACGTCCTTAAAGGAGCGCCGCTCTATGTCGCTCTTGCCGAAGAAGAACAGATAGGCCCTGGCGAGTGTGATGGCACACAGCACGAAGCCGAAGATCAGGTGGGCGAACCTCACCCATCCCTGTACCAGTACATCCGAGCTGCTTGGCGCTACCAAGAAGGGCCAGGCAATATAGAAGCCTGTGATCACAAGAACCAGTATGGAGAGCGCTCGCAACCAGTGAAAAATCCTGATCGCGGCGCTAAAGATAAAGGCTCTCTCATAGGGTACATTGGTTGTAGCCATGAGTTGCTCCTTAGTTATTGCCGTTTGGGTCGATACGGAACTCACCTAGATCTTGACCCTTATAGTCCATCACATGTACCGAACAGGCCATACATGGGTCGAACGAGTGAATGATACGTATCACTTCCAGTGGTTTAGTCGGATCTTCTAGCTTGAGTCCCATCAGTGCTGCCTCATAAGGACCCACCTTACCGGCGGCGTCCACAGGGCCAGCGTTCCAGGTAGTGGGGACCACCGCCTGATAGTTCTCCACCAGACCGTTCTTGATGCGGATCCAGTGGCTGAGCATGCCGCGCGGCGCCTCGATCATGGCGTGGCCGACATACTCCTTGTTGGGATCTATCTCTGGTAGCACATAGGTAGACTCGTCAACCAACAGGTTGTTGATCAGGGCATCGAAGGTCTTGAGACCCTCTTCGGCTACAATCACAGTCTGTAGCATGCGCGCCGCGGTGCGACCAAGGGTGGTGAACAGGGCTTCAACCGGCAGACCGGTGACTTCCAGCAGGCCGTTAACCGCATCGACCACCACCTTGTTGCCGCGGGCGTAGCTGACCAACAGGCTAGAGAGGGGACCCACTTCCACCGGCTCGCCTTGGTAGCGAGGCGACTTCACCCAGCTGTACTTGCCGTCGCCATCCAGGGTTGGCAGCTTGCCGTAGACGGTGTCGCGCTCCACAAAACCTGTGTAGTTAGGCACTGTGGTACCGTCATAAGGATGCTGTGGCTCGTTGGCATCGTACCAGGCGTGGCTCACGTCTTCTTTAATCAGATCCGGGTTGATGTCGGTGACATTGGCCAGATCGCCGTTCATGATCACGCCCTGGTCGAACATGTACTGTCCGTCGGCCAACACGAAGTCGTTGGTGGCCAGGAAGTTCTTCACATTGACGCCGCCCAGCACGCTAGGCTCGCCGCCGAAGGCTTCGGCCGCCATGACGATATCGGCCTTATAGGCACGGTGGATAAAGTCGGTCACTATGGCGTGCTTCTGTTTCCACTCCTGCAGACGGGCAGGGCTTAACATGTCGCGCACCGAGGTGACACCACCGACGACCAGTGACTGTGGATGGGGCTGCTTACCACCGAAGATGGCCAGCATCTCGGCCGCAACGCGTTGGACTTCCAGTGCCTTGAGGTAGTGAGACAGGGCGATCAGGTTCTGCTCAGGGGTAAACTTATAGGTGCCGTTGCCCCAGTAGGCGTTGGCGAAGGGGCCGAGCTTACCGGTTTCGACGAAGCCTTTGACGCGCTCTTGTACCGCGCGCAGTTCACCCTCGCCGGCGGCGATAGGCTTGTCTGTGTACTTGAGGGCCACTTGTGCGGCGGCGGCCGGATCGGCATTCAGCGCCGAGACTACATCTACCCAGTCCAGGCCGTGTAGGTGGTAGAAGTGCACTATATGGTCATGCATGTAGAGGGATGTCTGCATGAGCGAGCGAAGGTATTTGGCGTTAAGCGGGATCTTCACCCCTAAGGCGTTTTCCACCGCCTCGGTACCACAACGATAGTGTGAATAGGTACAGACACCACAGATACGCTGCACGATCAGGCCAACGTCCATCGGCGTACGGCCCTTGAGGATCACCTCGATGCCGCGCCACAGGGTGGAGGAGGACCAGGCTTTTTGAACAACATTATTTTCGTCGACTTCGACCTCGACGCGCAGATGGCCTTCGATACGAGTGATAGGGTCGATAACTACACGTTTGCTCATTGAATTAGTCCTCCTTCGAATTGGCAAATACGCTGGCAACAGCATGAGCGCCGATACCTACAGCTGTGGCACCCAAGATCACTGCGCCGACGGTATCGGCCGTTGCGTCCAGTCCGTGAAGGAGCTGTCTGCCAAGGGGTTTTTCAAAGTCGGCCATGTCGTCCCAGAAGTTAGGCTCGGAGCAGCCCATACATCCGTGACCCGCAAGTACCGGCCAACTGGTGTGGTGATTGAATCTTTCTGTGGGGCAATTGTTATAGGTATAAGGCCCTTTACATCCCACTTTATAGAGGCAGTAGCCTTCTTTCGCGCCTTCATCGCCAAACTGCTCGACGAACTCGCCCGCGTCGAAGCGGCCGCGACGCTCACAGTTATCGTGAACCCGTGCGCCGTAGGCCCACTTAGGACGGTTGAACATATCCAGTGCTGGCAGCTTGCCGAACATGATGAAATACATCAGGGTGCCGACAATGTTCTTCTCGCTTGGTGGACAGCCACCCAGGTTGACCACTGTCTTGTTGACCACCTTGTCGACGCCCTTGGCACCGGTTGGGTTAGGAGCGGCAGCCTGTACACCACCGAAGGAGGCACAGGTACCTACAGAGACGATCGCTGCGGCGCCTTCGGCGGCGTGGTGGATGATCTCAAGGCCGGTGTGACCCTTACAGCCAACGGTGAGGAAGGCACCGTTATTGGCGGTGGGGATGGCACCCTCTACGGCCAGCAGGTAGTTACCCTTGTAGGCCTCCAGTGCGTGTTCCAGGTTTTCTTCGGCTTGCCAACCGGCGGCGGCCATCAGGGTTTCATGGTATTCCAATGAAACATGGTCGAAGATCAGCGAGTCGAGGTTAGGAGTATCGGCACGAACCAGAGATTCTGAGCAGCCGGTACATTCCGCCATGTGCAACCAGATCAGTGGCACGCGATCCGCCAATTCGGCGGCTTCGGCAACCAGAGTGCTAAAGGGGAGCGGCAACGCTAACATGGCGGTGACGGCGGCGCTCCATTTCATAAAGTCTCGGCGGGTAATGCCATGCTCTTCCATCTTGTCTTGCAATGTATGAGCATGACGAGGCGCTAAGCGACGTAACTCTTCGAGGCGTGCTTGGCCTTGTTGGTATAAGGCGGCATGTGTGTCCATGGTTAACCCTTTGTTTTCATTTTGATGCGAAAATGTAGTGGCACGATTCAGTAACTTAGTTTAGGCCTCAAACTCGGTGCGATTGTTGATGTATGTCAACATTTAGAAACCTTGTGATTCGCAGGGGCTTTCCACCTTCAATTGGTATGAGCTGGATCATGTTTATTTAAAAATGTGGGACAAAATGTCTCATTTTTTGGTGGGATTCGATCTGCATCAAATTTTACCGATGTTAGATAAATGTTTGTTTTGTTTGCTTATAAATAAAATCGGTTAAAACTTCGGCTTTTTAGACCAACCTTAATTACACTTAAGGTGCGGACACGATTAAGGAGTCAGAATATGGAATCGATGAAAGTCGTTGATTATATGGATCGCCAGCCGGTGTTATTACAGGCAGATATGACACTGGCAGCCGCGGTCGAGAAGCTGCTGTCACAAAAAAAACTAGGCGCAGCCGTGGTCGATGCACAGGGTCATTTGGTGGGATTTTTGTCGCAACAAGATTGTTTAGCCGTAATGTTAAAGAGTACTTATCACTGCGATCTCACCGCTAACGTGAGTGACTGCATGCGCACCGATGTGCTTAGCGTCTCCAAGGACGAGCCCATCATCAGTCTGGCCGAGCAGATGCTGCTGCCTAAGCCGAAGATCTACCCTGTGATCGACCAAGGCAGGGTGGTTGGCATCATAGATAGAAATGCCGTGCTTAAGGCGATCAACAATTCAATGCAGGAGTGTTACCTTAAGCCTGCCTAAGTTGATGCTTATGTTCACCTTTTTATCGACAATTTAATCGACAATGCCCAGTGGTATCTGCCGGTAAAGAGGTGAACAAATTCGCCCTCTTGGGGTGATTTTCCATATCAAAATGGCGCGTTACTTGGTAGGATCCCTGCTTTGTGTTTTGCTATATGGGTTTTTCCTTTGAATTCGCCACGTCACCCCCTGTCTCATGCCTTCCTAAACCAGTGTTTTCAGGCCGATGCCTCTCGCATCAAACGCCGTCTTCATAGAGTGAAAAAACAAGCCGATGGCGAGCAGAAAGATGCGGCGCTGGCCCAGTTAGAAGAGCAGGCCATTGCCGCCGCGGCCAGGGTGCAGGAGCGCTTGCAGAGTTGTCCAAAGATCAGTTATCCCGATGCCCTGCCTGTGTCGCAGAAACGTGGCGAGATAGCCGAGGCGATAGCGGGCAACCAGGTGGTGATTGTGGCCGGTGAAACAGGCTCGGGTAAGACGACTCAGCTGCCAAAGATCTGTCTCGAGCTTGGCCTGGGTACCCGCGGCCTTATTGGCCATACTCAGCCAAGACGACTGGCGGCCCGCAGCGTGGCAACCCGTGTGGCCGAAGAGTTAAACAGCCCCCTGGGCGAGGTCGTTGGCTTTAAGGTGCGTTTTGCCGATGCCATCAAGCCGACCTCCTACATCAAGCTGATGACAGATGGTATCTTGCTGGCGGAGCTGAGTTCAGACAAATACCTGGACCAGTATGACACCATCATTATCGATGAGGCCCACGAGCGAAGCCTGAATATCGACTTCATCCTAGGTTACCTCAAGAGCGTGCTCAAGCGCCGCCCGGATCTTAAGGTGATCATCACCTCGGCCACCATAGACGTGGACCGTTTCTCCAAGCATTTCAACAATGCGCCTGTGATAGAGGTATCGGGCCGTACCTATCCGGTGGAGACCCGCTATCGTCCTCTGGTTCGCGAGCAGGATGAAGACCTGGATCTTACCGATGGCATCTTCGCCGCGGTGGAGGAGCTGATGGCCGAAGGGCCTGGAGATATCCTCATCTTCCTCAATGGCGAGCGTGAGATCCGCGACCTGGCGGATCAGCTTAACAAACAGCAGTATCGCGATACCGAGATCTTACCCCTTTATGCTCGTCTCTCCTACGGTGAGCAGTCTAAGGTGTTCAAGAGTCATCGCGGACGCCGCATAGTACTGGCCACCAACGTGGCGGAAACATCATTAACCGTGCCAGGCATCAAGTATGTGATCGATCCGGGGACGGCGCGCATCAGCCGCTATAGCTACCGCACTAAGGTGCAGCGCCTGCCGATTGAGCCTATCTCTCAGGCCAGCGCCAACCAGCGTCAGGGGCGTTGTGGCCGTGTGGCACCGGGGATCTGTATTCGTCTTTACGACGAGGCGGACTTTAACAATCGCCCCGAGTTTACCGACCCCGAGATCCTCAGGACCAACCTGGCATCAGTGATTTTACAGATGCTCTCCATCGGCCTGGGTGATATCGAAGGCTTCCCCTTTATTCAGCCGCCCGATGCTCGTTATATCCGCGACGGTTTCATGCTGCTGGAAGAGCTGCAATCGGTGCGCAAACATAAGGGGCAGCTGCAACTGACGCCGCTCGGGCGTCAGCTGGCGAGCATCCCAGTGGATCCACGCCTGGCGCGCATGGTGGTACAGGCCAAGGAGTTTGGTTGCCTACATGAGACACTGGTGATCACCGCCGGCCTGTCGATTCAAGACCCCCGCGAGCGTCCTATGGATAAGAAGCAGGCCGCAGATGAGGCCCACAGACGCTTTAACGACAAGGACTCTGACTTCATGGCTTGGGTTAAGCTGTGGGATCACATCAAGGAGCAGCAAAAGGCGCTGTCCGCCAGCCAGTTCCGCAAGCTGTGTAAGCAGGAGTTTTTGGCCTATCTGCGGGTGCGCGAATGGCAGGACCTCTATACTCAGCTTCGACAGGCGGTGCATGATCTTAAGTGGAAGCTCAACAGTGAGCCCGCCGACTATGAGCTGCTGCATAAATCCTTGCTGACTGGCCTGCTGAGCCATATCGGCTTCAAGGATAAGGATAACGAGTACCTGGGGGCGCGCAATCGCAAGTTCTTCGTCTTCCCCGGTTCGCCGCTGGCCAAGAAGGGGCCTAAATGGATCATGGCCGCCGAGCTGACCGAGACCTCGCGTCTATTTGCCCGCTGCGTCGCCAAGATCCAGCCGGAATGGGTTGAGCCATTGGCCAACCACCTGGTGAAGAAGAGCTATGTGGAGCCCCATTTCGAGGCCAAGCAGGGCAGTGTGGTCGCGCTGGAGAATCAACAGCTCTATGGCCTCACCATAGTCAATCGCCGCCGGGTACATTATGGCCCGGTCGATCCCGTGGAGGCCCGCGAGATCTTTATTCGCAGCGCGCTGGCCGAAGGGGAGCTGCGCACCAAGGAAGCCTTCTTCGTCAACAACCGCGCCCTAATCGATGATATCGAGGCACTGGAGCACAAGTCTCGTCGCCGCGACATATTAGTGGATGAGCAGGCGCTGGTGGACTTCTATCAGGCGCGGATCCCCGAGGGGATCTATAACGCCCCTAAGCTGTTGACCTGGTGGAAGCAGGAGAAGAAGCGTCAGCCCCATCTGCTGGACTTCGAGCGTGAGCAGCTGATGAAGCGCAGCGACGATCATGTCTCGGCCCTGGACTTCCCCGACAGCTGGCATCAGGGCAACTTTAATCTGCCCCTAAGTTACCATTTCGAGCCGGCAGATGTTGATGACGGCGTCTCAGTGCACCTGCCCGTCGCGCTACTTAACCAGATAGAGCCACAAGGCTTCGACTGGTTGGTGCCAGGCCTGCGGGAAGAGAAGATCACCGCGCTGATCAAGTCACTGCCTAAGACGCTCAGACGCAACTTCGTACCGGCGCCGGATTATGCCAGAGCCTGCTTGCAGGCAATGACCAATAGTGAGATGAGCCTGCTCGACGCCATGTGTAAGCAGTTGCTGCGCATGAGCGGCGTGCGTATCTCAGCCGATGATTTCGATCTCACTCAGCTCCCACCGCACCTGCTGATCAACTTCAAGGTAGAAGATGATAAGGGCAAGTTGCTGGCTCAGGGCAGGGAGCTCGAGCAGTTAAAGGATAAGCTGCAGGGCAAGGTGACCCAGGCGATCCGTAACGTGGCCGAGAGCGGCATAGAGAAGAGCGAGTTGACCCAGTGGAGCTTTGGCGATCTGCCCAAGCAGTATGAGAAGCAGCGGGGTAACTTCCAGGTGAAGGCCTTCCCGGCGCTGGTGGACAACAAGGATAGCGTTGCCATCAAGCTGTTTGATGATGAGCATGAGGCCGGTCGCTGCCACAAGGCGGGCCTGCAGCGCCTGTTACTGCTCAACATGCCATCGCCGGTGAAGCACTTGCAGAACACCCTGCCCAATAAGGCAAAGCTGGCCATGTACTTCAATCCCTTTGGCCAGGTGCAGTACCTGATCGACGATATCCTGTCGGCGGCGGTGCAGCAGCTGCTGGATGAGAAGGGGCTTGATGTACGCAGTGCCGAGCAGTTCGAGCAGGCTAAAGATGTGGTGCGTCAGGACCTCAACCCCACGGCGGCCAAGATCGCCTTGCAGGTGGAGGAGATCCTGACCCTGTATCAGAAGGTGAAGAAGCGTCTCAAGGGCAAGATCAGCCTGGATATCGCCTTTGCCATGAGCGATATCCAGACTCAGCTGGATAACTTGGTGTTTAAGGGCTTTGTCGAACAATGCGGTTGGCAGCGCCTGGCAGATTTAATCCGTTATATCAAGGCGATAGACAATCGCTTAGATAAGCTTCCCGTGGATCCAAACCGTGATCGCCTGCATCTGCACAGCATCAATAATGTGCAGCAGACCCTGGCGGCGCAACTGGCCAAGGTGCCCCGCAGCGCGGCAGTACCCGAGGCATTGCAGGAGGCCCGCTGGATGATAGAGGAGTATCGCGTCTCCTGTTTCGCCCAGGTGTTAGGCACCGCCTATCCTATCTCTGAGAAACGCATCCTCAATCGCATCGCCGAGGCCTGATGCTTGTCATAAAGACACAAGAAGCACCCGCAACGGGTGCTTTTTTATGTTCTTAAATTTTCCCACTACCCCCATTGATATATTTTTACGATTTAGATCACATTTTGACTTACGAAATCCCGATTTTGAGTCTATGTTTTAGTTGTTTATGAATAGCTAATTTATTCATTTTGTTGCTTTCTCAATCGAAATTGCTGTGTAGGAGAAGTGATCTAGGTTTTATCCGTAATAAAAGGATGATCCAGATCAAATCTGCATATAGTTTACCGATTTAGGGGTATACAGAATGTTAAGAAGATATTGATACCATAAATAACAGGAAGAAAAGTATGGTCTTTGATGTTTGATTGACACAATCCAACCAGAAGTAAACCAACTTTATCTGCTATGAAAACCGGCATGACCCGTTGGAGGATGCATGAGTTCCACATCTAATGAAGAGAAAAGTTTAGAGCTAAAAATATTTGTGTTTCTAACCGTTTTTCTTGCTCCCCTGCTGTCAGTGTTACTCGTATCTGGTTTGGGCTTTGCTATCTGGTTTAGCCAGATATTCACCGGCCCACCAGGTGCAGGTTAACCCACTGTAATCGAACAATTATTAAGAGTGAAAATGTCAATGAGCAATGAACTTCACGTCACCAGTTTAGTGGTTCAGGTTAAACCTGAATTTATGTCCAGTGTCAGACAGACAATTATGAAGATGGAAAACGCAGAGTTGTCTGTTAACGATGAGGTCAAGTTGGTGGTTGTGCTGGAAGGCATGACCCAGAAGGGCCTGATGGCTGATATTGAGACGATCAACAAGATTGAGGGCGTGCTGTCCGCAGCCATGGTGTATCACCAGAGTGAAGTGCTTGAAGAGGTTGAAAAATGAAGATGAATCGACGCGAATTTATGAAGGCAAATGCGGCCATGACCGCTGCCTCAGTGGCTGGTTTAGCCTTGCCTGCGACGGCAAGCAACCTAATTACCAGTTCCGAGCAGACTAAACTTGAGTGGAACAAGGCGCCATGTCGTTTCTGCGGTACAGGTTGTTCTGTGATTGTTGCCACCCGTGACGGTAAGGTGGTTGCGACTCACGGTGATGCCGAGAGTGAGGTGAACCGCGGTCTTAACTGCATCAAGGGCTATTTCCTGTCTAAGATCATGTACGGCAAGGACAGACTACAGACGCCTATGCTGCGTATGACCAACGGCAAGTATGACAAGCATGGCGAATTCACACCTGTGAGCTGGGACACTGCATTCGACACCATGGCCGAGAAGTGGAAGGCGACCATCAAGAAGAAGGGCCCAACCGCAATCGGTATGTTTGGTTCTGGTCAGTGGACCGTTTGGGAAGGTTATGCCGCCTCTAAGCTGATGAAGGCAGGTTTTGGCTCTAACAACATCGACCCTAACGCCCGTCACTGTATGGCATCTGCGGTAGGTGGCTTCATGCGTACCTTTGGTATCGATGAGCCTATGGGTTGTTATGATGACATGGAGAACGCCGATGCCTTCGTGCTTTGGGGGTCCAACATGGCCGAGATGCACCCCATCCTATGGAGCCGTGTTACCGACCGTCGTCTGAGCGCGCCCCATGTGAAGGTGTCAGTACTATCCACCTTTACCCATAGATCTTTCGACCTTGCCGATCTGGGTATCGTCTTCACGCCACAGACAGATCTGGCTATCTTGAACTTTATCGCCAACTACATCATTCAAAACGATGCGGTAAACTGGGATTTCGTCAATAAGCACGTTAACTTCCGCAAGGGTGAAACCGACATCGGCTACGGCCTGCGTCCAAGCCACCCACTGCAACAGAAAGCCAAGAACGTTAAGACCGCCGGTAAGTCTACACCGATCGAATTTGATGCCTTTAAGGCCTTCGTCGCCGACTATGATGTAACCTCTGTCAGCAAGCTTTCTGGCGTGCCGGAAGACAAGCTGATTGAACTGGCGAAACTCTACGCCGATCCAAATACCAAGGTGACTTCATTCTGGACCATGGGCTTCAACCAACATACCCGTGGTGTGTGGTGTAACAACCTGATGTATAACATTCACCTGCTAACGGGTAAGATCTCGACGCCGGGTAACAGCCCATTCTCGCTGACAGGACAACCATCTGCCTGTGGTACCGCCCGTGAAGTGGGTACCTTCTCACATCGTCTGCCTGCAGACCTGGTAGTGAAGAACCCAGAGCACAGAAAGATTGCCGAGAAGATCTGGAAGATCCCGGATGGCATCATTCCACCTAAGCCTGGCTACCATGCGGTTGAGCAGAACCGTCGCCTCAAAGATGGTGACATCAATGCTTACTGGGTGCAGGTGAACAACAACATGCAGGCCGGTCCTAACATTAACGAAGAGGGCTTACCTGGTTATCGTAACCCTGAAAACTTCATCGTGGTATCTGATGCCTACCCAACTGTGACCACACAGGCCGCCGACCTTATCCTACCTACCGCCATGTGGGTTGAGAAAGAGGGCGCCTATGGTAACGCCGAGCGTCGTACCCAGTTCTGGCATCAGATGGTGAAAGCACCGGGCGAATCCCGCTCAGATCTTTGGCAGTTGATGGAGTTCTCTAAGCGCTTCACCACAGATGAAGTCTGGCCAAAAGAGGTGTTAGCGGCTAACCCGCAATATAAGGGCAAGACACTGTTCCAGGTACTTTACCAAAACGGTAACGTGGATAAGTTCCCACTCGAGCAGGCCGATCCTAAGTATATGAACGATGAAGCCAAGCACTTTGGTTACTATGTTCAGAAGGGCCTATTTGAAGAGTACGCAACCTTTGGTCGCGGCCATGGCCATGACCTGGCGGACTTCGATACCTATCATGAGGTGCACGGCCTACGCTGGCCTGTGGTTAACGGTAAAGAGACCAAGTGGCGCTTCCGCGAAGGTAGCGATCCCTATGTGAAACCAGGTACAGGCTTCCAGTTCTACGGTAAGCCAGATGGTAAGGCGGTTATCTACGCGCTGCCATATGAGCCTGCCGCCGAGTCGCCAGATGAAGAATTTAACCTCTGGTTATCGACTGGCCGTGTGCTAGAGCACTGGCATTCAGGTTCTATGACTCAGCGAGTGCCTGAGCTGTACCGCGCCTTCCCAGATGCTGTCTGCTTCATGCATCCAGATGATGCCAAGAAACGCGGCCTGCGTCGTGGCGATGAGGTGAAGGTGGTTTCTCGCCGTGGTGAGATCAAGACACGTGTCGAGACCCGTGGCCGTAACAAGCCGCCAGTCGGTCTGGTCTTTGTGCCTTGGTTCGACGCTAGCCAGCTGATTAACAAGGTGACGCTCGATGCGACGGATCCTTTGTCTAAACAGACTGACTTTAAGAAGTGCGCAGTTAAAGTAGTTAAGGCATAAGGAGAATCACCATGAAATCATTGAAACTTGTAACCTTGGCGACTCTGGTGACTCTCTCTGTCGGCGCGACCTTTAGCAGCATGGCTGCCAGCGTGCCCGATGAGAAGGTTGCCACCCTCAGGCAGGCGCCGCTCGACACTAACCCGACGCCGCCTGTGATGCAGAAGGTGCGTAACACAGACGTTAAGCAGGTGCGTAACTATCCGATGCAGCCGCCGGTGATCCCCCATAAGATCGACGGTTATCAGATAGACCTTAAGGTCAATAAGTGTATGTCGTGCCACGCTCGTAAGCGTGTCGGGGATTCACAGGCACCTATGGTCAGCGTCACTCACTACATGGACAGGGAAAACAACTTCTTAGCGAATCTGTCTCCACGTCGCTATTTCTGTACTCAGTGCCATGTGTCACAGCTGGATGCGAAAACCATGGTCGATAATGAATTTATCGATATCGACCACCTGATTAAAGCTGAAGCTGTTAAGCACTAGGAGCGGCCGTATGTTAGATAAGTTAAAGAAAATCTGGCAGGTGTTAAGAAAACCCAGCGTGCATTTCAGCTTAGGTTTCCTCACCTTAGGTGGCTTCGTCGCCGGGGTGATCTTCTGGGGGGGATTTAACACCGCCCTGGAAGCTACCAACCAGGAAGCCTTCTGTATCGGTTGTCACGAGATGGAAAATAATGTGTATCAGGAACTCAAGTCGACGATACACTTTACCAACCGCAGTGGCGTGCGTGCGACCTGTCCGGATTGTCACGTCCCCCATAACTGGACTGATAAGATAGCCCGTAAGATGCAGGCCTCTAAAGAGGTATGGGGCAAGATATTCGGCACCATTAACACTCGTGACAAATTTGAGGCCAAGCGCCGCGAATTGGCCGAGCATGAATGGGAACGACTGAAGGCCAACGATTCGCTTGAATGTCGTAACTGTCACAATTTCGACTACATGGACTTTACTCGTCAATCGACACGTGCGGCCAATATGCACTCCACATCTTTGGCCAGCGGCGAGAAGACCTGTATCGATTGTCATAAGGGTATTGCTCACCACTTACCTGATATGAAAGGGGTCGAAGGCTTCTAGGCTAAGATTCCATCTCCAAGCAAAACGCCAGCCTTCATCTCGCTGGCGTTTTTTATGGGCCTTTCTCAAGTTTCTTACCCTTGCACAGAGTCGATGATTAACTCCCGAAGCCAGCGATGACTGGGGTCGAGATCGAAATGTTTATGCCAGAGCAGCAGGTAGGTGCCAGGCACCATTTGTGTGGGGGCTGGCAATGAGACCAGTTTATATTGGCCCATCATCTCCTTAGCGTATTTTGCGGGCGAACAGAGGATGAGATCGCTCTGCTCACATAGCTGCATGGCGCTGTTAAAATCGGTGAGGTTGACGGCTATGTCCCGTTTGAGGTGCTTTATCTGCAGCACATCATCCAGCAGCCAGTGGGAGATACCGCCGAAGGTGACCTGAAGGTGGCGATATTTGAGAAAGGTATTGAGGTTCCATTCTTCATTAAGCAGCGGGTGCCCCTCGCGTACCAGACAGAGAGAGATGTCCCGGGTCAGCTCGACGTAGCGCAGGGCACTCGGCAGATTATTAACATGCTGCAGCGAGCGTTCGTCCCATTCCCGGCAGGCGATCCCCAGATCCGTGTCGCAGCGTAGTAGCCGCTCCATGCTCTCGTTGTGCCAAGTCTGACTGTCTATGGTGATCTTAGGTGCCTGCTTGAGCAGCTTAGGCATGAAGCGTGGATAGGTTAGCGAATAGGCTGTCTCCACCAACTCGAGGCGAAAGCGTCTATGGCTCTTGGAGGGCTCGAAGTCGCTGGGCCGAGTGAGGGAGGAAACCTGACTCAAGATTTGACGGATCTCCGGCCCCAGCTGTTTGGCCTTGGGGGTCGGGCGCAGACCGTGGGCGGTGCGCTCGAATAGCTGGTCGTCGAAGGAGTCTCTGAGCTTGTTGAGCTGTTTACTTACCGCAGATTGGCTTAGATGCAGTCGCTCAGCGGCGGCCGTGACGCTCTGCTCTTCCAGCAACACCTCCAGCAGGGGAAGCAGGTTAAAGTCGAATGCTTTCAATGGGATTTCCGTTTGGGGATGGCCTTAACTGCTGCCATGATAGCCAGCCGATAGGGTTTTAGGTAGTCCAATCTCAAAGTTTGCCTATTTATCTGTTTATCTACCTATCTACCTATTTACCTTTAGCCATGGAGTTGGTTATGCTCGTCGATTCCCATGACGCTTGTCTTTGGCCATCTATGTTTGAGTTGGGCCAGCCTAGCGCCGGGAAGATAAGTTGGACGCTGACGCGTTGTCAGTCTGGTAATGTTAATGGAAGTGCTAGTTTGAACTAGTGCGTGGCGTGGGGGTAACTCATGCCAATTCAACGGAATTTGTTATGATGAAAAAGATACTGCTTGTAGGTTTGACCTCTCTGACCCTTTGTTCTCCGCTGGCCTTTGCCAGAGATGATGTCGGCAATTATAACATCGCCTCTGTGCTTAACTCAGATGTGGCCAAGGCCAAGCTGGGTAGTGACGTCAGCTTCTACTTTGGCGAGCAGGCCTATGGTGAGCCGGTGCAGAAACTGGGTGAGCTGAAGACCAACAAGAAGACCAATGCATTTAATAAGTCAGATCAGGAAGCCTGTGAATGGGTTTTTCTGTCGGCGATGATCGCCCTTAAAAACAGCGCCGTGAAGCAGGGCGGCAATGCAGTGGTGAATATCAAGTCTAACTACAAGAACAACCTAACCTCGAGCGAAGAGACCTTCCAGTGCGGCGCAGGCGCCCTGATGGCGGGTGTGGCGCTCACCGGTGAGGTGGTCAAGCTGTCAGAGAGTACTAACTAGGTTAGCTTAGTGTCGGCTCTTGAGCAGAGTTAATAAAAACGCCAGCAATTGCTGGCGTTTTTATCTTTAGCGATGAGTCGCTAACGATTGGATATTCGTTTAGGCGCGCATCGCCTTCTCGCCGCGGCACAGGCCGACCACGCCGGAGCGCGAGACCTCGATCACCTTAGTGACCTCGCCGATGGCGGCGATGAAGGCATCGAGTTTATCCGAGGTGCCCGCCATCTGAATGGTGTAGAGCTCAGAGGTGACATCTACTATCTGACCGCGGAAGATATCGGCGGTGCGCTTCACCTCTTCTCGACCCGCCCCCTTGGCTTTCACCTTGATCAGCGCCAGTTCACGCTCGATATGGCTGGATTCAGTAATGTTGGACACCTTGAGAATGTCGATGAGCTTATGCAGCTGTTTCTCAATCTGTTCCAGCACCGCCTCGTCGGCCACCAGGGTGATGTTTAGCCTGGAGAGGGTGACATCGTCGGTGGGCGCTACCGTCAGGCTCTCGATGTTGTAGCCACGCTGTGAGAAAAGGCCTACCACGCGGGATAGGGCGCCGGGCTGGTTTTCGAGTAATACAGAAATAATTCGACGCATTAGCTTTTCTCCGTCTTGCTTAGCCACATTTCATTCATCCCGCCACCGCGGATCTGCATTGGATAGACGTGCTCCGTCTCATCGACGCTGATGTCGACGAAGACCAGCTTGTCTTTCATGGCAAGGGCCTTCTCGAGTCCGGCTTCCAGTTCGGCCGGATCGCTAATGGTCATGCCCACATGGCCGTAGGCCTCGGCGATCTTGGCAAAGTTAGGCACTGAGTCCATGTAGGAGTGGGAGTGACGACCAGAATAGATCATATCCTGCCACTGCTTCACCATACCGAGGAAACGGTTGTTTAAGTTGATGATTTTAACCGGCGTATCGTATTGCAGTGCGGTCGATAGTTCCTGAATATTCATCTGGATGGAACCATCACCCGTGACGCAGATAACCGTCTCATCGGGCTTGGCCATCTTCACCCCCATGGCGGCTGGTAGGCCAAAGCCCATGGTGCCCAGGCCGCCAGAGTTGATCCAGCGTCTTGGTTTGTTGAAGGGATAATAGAGGGCGGCGAACATCTGATGCTGACCCACGTCCGAGGCCACATAGGCATCGCCATTAGTCAGCTTGTGCAGGGTCTGGATCACCTGCTGGGGCTTGATGCGCTCGCTATTGGTGTCATAGGCCAGACTGTTGCGGCTGCGCCACTGATTGATTTCGCTCCACCAGTAGTCGATAGCGCCTTCATCGTTTTTCATCGATGGCTCATTGTCTAGCAGGGCCAGCATGTCGTTAAGCACCCTGTCGGCCGAGCCCACGATAGGGATATCCACCCTAACCGTCTTGGAGATAGAGGAGGGGTCGATATCTATGTGTAATATGGTGGCATTGGGACAGTATTTTTCCACATTGTTAGTGGTGCGATCATCGAATCTCACCCCGATACCGAAGATAAGGTCGGCGTTGTGCATCGCCATGTTGGCCTCATAACAACCGTGCATGCCCAGCATGCCGACGCTGTTGGCGTGGGTGCCAGGAAAGGCGCCCAGCCCCATGAGGGTGTTGACCACAGGCAGGCCCAAACGCTCAGACAATGCGAGGATCTGCTTATCGGCGCCGGAGATCACCGCGCCGCCGCCCACATAGAGCACCGGCTTCTTGGCCTTTAGCAGGGCTTGCAGGCCGCGGCGGATCTGTCCCTTATGGCCGGTAGTGGTCGGGTTATAGGAGCGCATGTTGATCGCATCGGGATACTGATACTCATGTAATATCTGTGGGTTGAGACAATCCTTGGGAATGTCCACCACCACAGGGCCGGGACGCCCGGTGGAGGCGATATAAAACGCCTTCTTGATGATGGCCGGAATATCCTTGGCGTCTGTCACCAGGAAACTGTGCTTCACCACTGGGCGGGAGATGCCTATCATGTCGCATTCCTGAAAGGCATCATTACCAATTAAGTTGCTGGGTACCTGACCCGAGAGAACAACTAATGGAATCGAGTCCATATAGGCGGTGGCGATCCCTGTGATCGCGTTGGTGGCGCCTGGGCCCGAGGTGACCAGTACCACGCCTACCTTGCCGGTGGCGCGGGCATAGCCGTCGGCCATGTGTACGGCCGCCTGTTCGTGGCGCACAAGAATGTGTTCTATGCCGGATTTTTGGTGCAGGGCATCGTAAATATCGAGAACCGAGCCACCTGGGTAGCCGAAAATGTGCTTAACGCCTTCATCGATTAATGATCGGACGATCATGCTGGCGCCGGAAAGTTTTTCCATTGGTGATCCCTCTTAAGTTACCGCGACGGTATGCAGTATCTTGATACAGCGACGGTAATCGCTCTAAACATAGAGTCTGGAGGGTAATCCAGACTCGCGCTTCACCCTAAAGCGGTCTGCTTGGGGTGACTGTTGCCAATGAACAGAATTTCATCATATTCAATAGATGAATGAATTCAAGCCTTTTGTGAGCAAACTTTGCCAAGTTGAGTAAAACTCAACATCGAAGCGGTAGCAGAGCCGGGGGGAAGAGGCCATCTGGTGGGATTTGGTGGTGAGTCGAGGGGGGAAACTCAGGGGTGTTAGACTTTAGTCTCAAACACGAGTCCTAGTGACGAAGCGCCGCCCTAATGTGCTGCCGGGCGGCGTTTGTTTGCGCTGAGAGACTCTAGGACAGATTTTGTTGAGAGTGAGCTAAAAACTGACACAGAGCCACCAGCAGCACGGCGCCTAGCATGAGCGCCGAGAAGGGCACCGCCGTGCCCGTGTAGAAGAGCGCCAATAGGGGACCGGCAAGGGCGCCAAAGCCAAATCTCAGGGTGCCTATTACCGCCGTGGCCGTGCCGGTTTCTTGCTGAAACTTCATCAAGACTATGGCATCGGCATTGACCGACATCACGCCCAAAAAGCCCATGAAGGGAATGAGCGCCGCAACGGTAAAGTGATAGCTAAGCCCCAGCAGATTAACGCTTAACAGGCCAAGGCCGGCGATGGCTGCCAGCAGGGTGGCTACCTTGAGCATGCGGCGCGAGCCATATTTGACTACGATGCGGCTGTTGATCACATTGGCCAGCATCAGGGCGCCGACATTGGTGCTAAACAGGATCGCAAACAGGCTCTTATCCAGACCAAATACCTCCATATAGACGAACGGCGAGGCGGTGAGGTAGCAGAAAAAGGCAAACGACGTCATCACACCACTGGCGATATGCAGCTTGACGCCCGGCTTGGTGAATACCACGGCGTAGGCGCCGAAGAAAGAGCGTTGACTGCGTGCGCCAGTTTGCGAATCGCTGGGCATACGCAGCTTGGTCAATACCAGGCCGAGCAGCAGGCTGGCGTAGCAGGCCAAGATGAAGAAGATCAGGTGCCATTCGCCCAGTTCGAGGATCAGGCTGCCTATGGTGGGGGCGATAAGCGGCGCCAGCATCATGATCAGGCTGACATAGGACATCCCCTTGGCGGTGTTCTTACCATAGACCTCCTTGATGTAGCCGGGGACCACCACGGTCGCGGCTGCGCCGATAAAGGCCTGTATAAACCTGAGTCCCAGGAAGATCTCAACCCGTGTCACAAAGGCCAGTGCCAGGCTGATCAACATGAAGCCCGTTAGACCCAAGATCACCAGGGGGCGACGGCCGATGCGGTCGGCGATAGGGCCGAAGGTGAGCATGCCCAGGGCATAACCTCCCAGGTAGAGACTGAGTGACTGCTGCACTGTGGTGACGCTGGAGTTGAAGCTGTTGGCCAGGGTCGACATGGCTGGCAGGTACATGTCGATTGCCAGCGGCGTGATGGCCACGATGGCCGATAACATGGGGATCAACAGGGCAAGATTAGGGATGCCTTGTTGCTTAAGCTCAGATGACGGGATCGACGCTTTGTTCACTCATACCTCTTGTGACGGATAAAAGACAATTTTTGGGGGTGATAACAGGTGATGGGGATGTTATCTGGGAGAAGATCGATTGTACGGGATCTCGCCATGCCTTGGCTAATGCTTTATTGCGCTCAGGCTAATGCAGGGTGAGTCGATTTGTAACAAAACCTTGCTAGGCGGGCAACGCCCGCGCGTGAGCAATATAGGGGCCTGGGTTAAAGCGCTGACTGAAACGGCAGCTCAATCTTGCGCTGACTCACCCGCTCGTTGCCGACGGCACTGATCATGTGGTTACGCTCTACCTTGGTCCAGTGCTCGCTCTGCTCTGTTGGTGGCTCGGAGCAGATGATGATACAGGCCTGCTCACCGTCCTGAACATCTTCCGTGTGGGGAATAAATTCGATCCCCTCCTGACATTCGTTAACCTTGCCACGACCGAAGAAGAGGGAGGCGGGTTTGACGCCCTCCAGTGTGGCGAAACGGGTCACGACCGTGTGTTTGCCGTCGGTGACCGCAAAGTTGATGAAGGCGTTGGTGTCGGCGCCTGCGGCGCGTCGCAGGCTCATAATGCAGGCGATAGTCGCCTCCATCGCCTGTTCCAGCTGGCTCAGACTGGCCTGCTCGGCAAATTCCAGCTTGTCCATGAAGAGGGCGAAGGCATATTCAGAGTCTGTGTTGCCCTTGATTAAGGCAAAGGCGCGATCCGAGAGTTGATTGAGCAGCTGACGACGAAACCTGTCGAACTGATCCAGTCGACCGTTGTGCATCCACAGGTAATGCATGCAGGAGAAGGGGTGGCAGTTGGCTTGGCTGACCGGCATCCCCTTGGAGGCATCGCGCACATGGGCGAAGTAGTGCCGGGTTTCCACCTTTTCGGCGATCATCTTGAGGTTACGGTTACTCCAGGCGGGATCCACGTTGACGAAGGTCGCCGGGATAGGATCATCCTGAGTGGGGTACCAGCCAAGGCCAAAGCCGTCGGCGTTGGTGGGCACCTTACGTTTCTGGGCGTATTTACTCTGCATCACCAGTGAGTTTGAGGCCTTAAAGATAAGCGGTGACATCAGCGCCTTGGGACCGCTATAGGTTAAAAATCTGCACATGGACTCTTATATCCGAAATCATACCGACTCAAAATCTAGCGCGGATCACACGGGCGACAAAGGGAAATTTACGCCTCAGGCCAATTTTCTCCCTTGCCTGTCGTTAAACTGTCATGCTCACGTCATGAATTCGTCTTATCCCGGCCTTAGCTTAGCGCAATTTATAGCCTATTTATCTGTCTTTTGGCGGAGTTTACTTAGGCGTACTCAGGGCATTCAAAAGGATTAGGCAATGAATAACAAGATGAAGAAAACAACGATAGCTTTGGTCGTGGCAGCTTTGGGCCTGACGGCCTGCAGCGGCGATGACGGCAAAGATGGCACAGATGGCAGCAATGGCACAAACGGTACGAATAGTCTGGTTGCATTTACCCAATTGCCTGCGGGTGACGGTGAGTGTCCACTCGGTGGACAGATGATACAGACAGGCCTAGATCTCAATGGCAACGGCGTGCTGGATAATGATGAAGTCAACGCCGAGCAGACCCAATACCTTTGCCGTGAGCTAGTGTCTGGGCTTAGCGCCGAGCTGGTTGGCCGTTATGAATCCGGCGTCTATGGTCAGAGTGCCGCCGAGATCGTCGGTTTTCATGTGGCGAGTAAGCGCATCTTCGTGGTGAATGCCCAGAGCGGCATGGTGGATATCGTCGATGCGGCCAACTTAGCCACTAGCCCGGTAGCAGGGAGCGATGCATTGCTGCTCAATAATCTGCCAAAGCTGGCAGTGCTGGATGTAGCAAAAGATCTTGGCCTGCAGCGTCTTGGTGGTGTCAACAGCCTGGCTATTCATGACAATCTACTGGCGGTGGCCATAGAGCGCGGCGACGAGGCGGGTAACAGCAAGCAGGGGATGGGCTATGTCGCCTTCTATCGTATCGATAGCGCAGGCGAAGCCAGCCTCATCCATGGTGTCGAGGTAGGTGCGCTGCCAGACAACCTAGTGTTCAGCCATGATGGTAAGCAGGTGTTGGTGGCCGGCGAAGGTGAGCCCAGCGACGATTACAGCGTCGATCCGCTGGGCACAGTGGCCATGATAGCCGTGACCGATGGTATGCCAGCGACCAGCGCGACCCTGCTGGATTTTAGTGACTTTAATCTTGGCGGCGCGCGCGAAGCCGAGCTTTCCAGTGACATCAAGATCAACGGTCCGGGTGCCAGCCGGGCGCAAGACTTGGAGCCAGAATATATCAGCGTATCGCCAGACGATAGGCTCGCCTATGTCAGCCTGCAGGAAAACAACGCCATCGCGGTGATCGACATTGCCAACAAAGCGGTCAAGGCCATCTGGCCCCTCGGCTATAAGGATTTTGGCTTAGCAAAAAACGCGATCGATGCCAGCGATAAGGATGACAGGGTCAATATTAAGGACTACCCGGGGGTGGTTGGCCTGTATCAGCCCGATACGATTGCCAGCTACCAGTGGCATGGCAGCGACTTTGTGGTGACGGCCAACGAGGGGGATTCTCGCGACTATGGCGGCTTCTCAGAAGAGGTGCGCGCCGGCGATCTCCTGCTCGATCCCAATCATCCGCAATTTGCTGCGGCCCAAGATAAGACGCAGCTGGCGCGACTCAAGGTGACCACCTCAATGGGGGACGAAGATGGCGACGGCGATTTTGACAAGATAGTGGCCTATGGCGGTCGCTCATTCTCAATCTGGGATCAAAATGGTCAGCAGGTGTTTGACAGCGGCAGCGATTTCTCTCGCATCACGTCTGCGCTTCTGGGGATGAACTTCAATAACCATAATGAAGAGAATAAGGGCGACAGCCGGAGTGACGATAAGGGCGCAGAGCCCGAGGCGCTGGCCATTGGTGAGATAGAGGGTAAGCAGTATGCCTTCATCGGCCTGGAGCGCACCTCAGGCTTCATGATCTATGAGATCACCAATCCCTTCGCGGTGAAATTTGTCGACTATGTGGTCAATCGTGACTTCGAGGTCGGCTTCGAGATCGATGGCAGTGATATCACAGGTTCGCCCGAGGCGGCGGGGGATCTCGGCCCTGAAGGCATGAGTTTTGTGGCCGCAACCGACAGCCCGAATGGCAAGCCACTGCTGATCATAGGCAACGAGGTGAGCGGCAGTACCAGCGTGTATCAGCTGTCGCTGCAGTGAAATTAGGCATAGACCGATAAGGAAGGAAAAAGGCGCCCTAGGGCGCCTTTTTTTAATATCTGCGTTGCCCCGGTTAGTTTTCTAGCAGTGAGAAGCTCTCACCGCTGTCTAGCCAGGTAGGGTACTTCTTCATGATGGCGGCGAAGGCTGGGCTGTCTATGTGGTTGGCCAGCCAGGCGCGAACCTTAGGGTAGGGGGATTGTTGCCACCAATTTTTATCCACGTGGGCAAACTGGCGCACGAAGGGGAAGATGGCGTAGTCGGCGAGGCTTGGAAGGTCTGACACTAACTGGTCATGCTGACTCAGCCTAGCTTCAAGCTGGGTGATAAAACGTTCGCCCTGTGTGCGATACTCGTCTTGTGTCTGCTCTGGGTGGCGATCGGCGTACTTATACTTATCCAGCCAGGGCTTAAACTCATTGTCGTTTGCTTCAATCAACGCCATGGCCGCTTGTTGCAGGCCAGGTTCATGGGTGAGTAGCAGCGCCTTGGTTTTCTCATCACCCTCTTTGGCCTTCTCACTGAGTGCCCACAGCATGATCGACAGGCTCTCATCGATGACGCTGCCATCTTCTAAGATCAGAACGGGTACTGTGCCCTTGGGGCTGGCCGCTAACATGGGCTCAGGCTTATGTTTGAGTACTATCTCTCTGAGCTCCACCTCCTGGCCAGCGAGGAAGAGGCCCAGACGGGCACGCATGGCGTAGGGGCAGCGACGAAACGAATATAATATGGGGTAGGCCATGGAGTCTCCTTGATTGCTGGCGCTATTTTTCATGGCTTTTCCCTAAATCGCAACCCCGAAGCGCATTTAGGCGTCATGAGCAGGCCACCGGACAAATAGGTAATAAAATACCCTTACTTTTTCTGCCTGTTTGTTTAAGTGTGATTTAGGTAGAATTCGCCTCCATTTTGCGCTCTAGATCACCCATGTTCATTCTTAGGGGGTGAGAGCGCCACTTTATGCACTGGGGATTAAGCCTCAGCGAGCAGTTTAAGAGGTTGATATGTCTCAGTTTGTAGTATGTGCGTTATATAAGTTTGTCTCCCTGCCAGATTTTGAAACTCTGCAGCAGCCATTGCTGAAGGAGATGGAGTCCTTAGGAATAAAGGGAACCCTGCTGCTGGCCAGCGAAGGGATCAATGGTACGGTTGCCGGTAGTCAGGCGGGGATCGATGGTTTACTGGCCTGGTTGGATGCCCAGCCAGGACTGGATAATATTGTCTACAAGCTGTCATTCGACGATGAGATGCCTTTCTATCGCACCAAGGTCAAGTTGAAGAAAGAGATAGTCACCATGGGGGTCGAAGGCATAGATCCCCGTGAGGTGGTCGGCACCTATGTGAAGCCTAAGGATTGGAACAAGCTGATCTCAGATCCCGAGGTGCTACTGATCGACACCCGCAACGACTACGAGGTCAACATTGGCACATTCAAGAATGCGGTCGACCCTAAGACACAGACCTTCAGAGAGTTTCCAGACTATGTGAAGCAGAATCTGGATCCTAAGCAACATAAGAAGGTGGCCATGTTCTGTACCGGTGGCATCCGCTGTGAGAAGTCCACCGCCTACCTGAAAGAGCAGGGATTCGACGAGGTGTATCATCTCGAAGGCGGGGTGCTTAAGTATCTGGAAGAGGTGCAGCCTGAGGAGAGCCTCTGGGAAGGCGAGTGTTTCGTGTTTGATAATCGTGTGTCGGTCAACCATCGGCTGGAAAAGGGACAGTACGATCAGTGTAATGCCTGTCGTCTGCCTATTACCGAAGCAGACAAGCAAAGCGAGCATTATGTGCAGGGCGTAAGCTGCCCACATTGCATCGATAAGTTGTCCGATAAGCAGCGCAAACGCTTCGTCGAGCGAGAGCGTCAGGTGCAACTGGCCAAGTCCCGCGGCGAGAGCCATATTGGCAGCGACGTGAAGCAGGTGATCCAGCAACGCCGTCAGGACAAGGTCGAGCGCAAACAGCGCCAAAATGAGGAAGGCTAACGGGCGCTAGGAGCCGGTGCTTAATCGCTAACTAGGCTGAGTGTTTAAACAATTTACCGCAAAAATCCACGCGATTGCGTGTGCAAATAATAGTACGAATTGTTTGTGCGAAAAGTCAGAATGGCTTCTATACTTAAAAGGCTGCTAGAGATGAGTTGCATCGGGCGACCTGTCTGCTTGATGAGCAGTATTGGCGAGGATTTATATAGCCTTTCAGTTTAGAGTGTCCGAGCCAATGTATTCAGAGTAAGAAGCGAAGGCGAGTGTTGTGTTATGCAATGCTCGCTTTTTTATTGGTCGCTTTTCATCAAGGGGATAGGCTCCATTAATCATTGGATTAAATGCAGTAGATGATTAAGGTTAGTGCCTTTCGCTGTACCATCTAATGGCGTCTGTAATGCTCACTGAGACGAGCTCGGCAGCGTCCTGTGCAAGCCGGGTTTTGTGCAAGTCGGGTTTTGTGTCAGTCGGGTTTTTGTCAGTTGGCTTATCTCCCGAACTCACAGCTTTTACTAATCTGTTTACCCATGTCCATATCCATACTCTAGCCATAGCCATAGCCACTCTTCTTGGGACTCTCCTCTAAGCTTTATCAATCTTGTTATTCGTGGGTTATTAAATCATGCAAGCCGTAATTCATAAGTCGCTTAGCGGTATAGGGGAGCCGAGCTGATAAAGTGTAGGTGTAATTTATTTTCATTTTGCCATTTACTTAGCCTGCTAAATAAATATAATGCTTAGCATGCTAAGTAAATGCTGGTGTCACTATACCAGCAAGGAGGAGCAAGATGACTGAGAAAAATCGAGATTGGGGCGAATCGTCCAATGCGGAGCGAGTCGCCAGGCTCGCTAGACTTTGGCGCATGGTTGCCGATGCCGAGCTTGCACCACTAGGACTGACCCATAGCCGCTGGAGTGTGCTTTGGAAGCTTTATCGCATGGGCCAGAAAACCAGTCAGAAGGGTTTGGCCGAGGCCCTCGAAATTGAGCTTGCTTCCCTGATGCGTACCCTGAGCCAGCTAGAGCAACAGGCGCTGATCGAGCGCCATTGCTGCGAACATGATAAACGCGTGCGTCGGGTTTCCCTGACCCCGGCTGGAGAGGAGCTGCTGGCCTTCATTCGTCAGCGCATTATCGATCTGCGCGCCGAGCTTTATCAGGGCGTCAGCCCAGAGCAGCTCGAAGCCTTCGAATTTGTGCTTAATCGCATCAGCGACAACGCAGTCAGAAAATTACATCCCACCGTCACGGATAAAGAGGAAAAATAGAAAGCATGACACCGGATCAGCAATTTGCCCGTTTAGTTAAGTTTGCCAGCATTGGCTTCATCCTGTTGTTTGGCTATTTCCTGGTGGCCGACCTTAAGATGCCGTTGACCACACAGGCAATGGCGACGCGCACCATTACCCAGGTAGCACCTCAGGTGAGTGGCCGGGTCGTCTCAGTACAGGTCGCGAATAATCAGAAGGTGAAGCAGGGGGATCTGCTGTTTAGTCTCGACACCACGCCTTTCCTGCTGGCACAGGAGCAGGCAGAACTGGCCCTGGAGCAGGCGAGACAAGATAACGCCGAATTAGATGCGGCCATCGCCGCCGCGAGTGCCGAGGTGAACGCCAAGGAAGTCGCCTATGCGCTTAAGCAGCGCGAGGCGCAACGTATTCAATCGCTTTACGCCAACCAGAGTGTGTCGCAGCAGATGATCGACCAGGCCCAGACAGAGGTGAAAGCCGGTCGCTCCCAGCTTTTGGCTGCAAAGGCTCAGCTGGCTAAGGTACAGACGCTGCGGGGACTACCTGGTGAAGATAATCTAAAACTGCGTCAGGCCAAGAACCGACTGTCTCAGGCAACATTAGCCCTGAGTTATACCCAGATCCGCGCCGAGCATGATGGGGTGGTGACCAATGTGCAGTTGGCTTCGGGCAACATGGTCAATCAGTCGACGCCAGTCATGGCGCTGCTGCTGGATAATGTGGATGTGATCGCCGATTTTCGCGAGAAGAACCTGCGCCACATAGCCCCGGGAGCAGCCGCGCTGGTGGCCTTCGATGGTCGCCCCGGTGAGCTGTTTCAGGCCCGCGTGAGCAGTGTCGATGCAGGTGTGAGTCAGGCTCAGTTCGATGCCAATGGGCGCCTGGCGACCCCAACCGAGTCTAGTCGTTGGGTTCGTGACGCTCAGCGTTTTCGCCTCCACCTGGAATTAGCGTCCGATGCGGGCATCACTATGCCGGCTGGCGCCAAGGCGACTGTGCAGTTACAGCCCACCAATGTCATCTATGATCTGCTGGCCAAGGTGCAGATCAAGTTGATCAGCCTGCTGCATTACATCTACTAGGGGCGAAGCGTGTTAATTCGTCATCATCCCTTAAGC
This sequence comes from Shewanella insulae, assembly GCF_009831655.1. Lineage (GTDB taxonomy): Bacteria > Pseudomonadota > Gammaproteobacteria > Enterobacterales > Shewanellaceae > Shewanella > Shewanella insulae. The sequence goes on from NZ_WRPA01000001.1 coordinate 102,844, forward strand.
GCCAACGAGCTGCGCCAGTGTCTGCGAATCGCCACGGGCGCCACCCTGGGTTTTCTAGTTTGTAAGCTATTGGAGTTTAACTACGGAGTCTTCTTTACCGTACTACCCATGTTGATGTTGGGGATCGTGCCTAAGATGTCGCTGCATGTGGTGCGCCAGGTGATGGCCTCCTCGGCTATCGCTATCATAGAGGTGGCGCTGCTGGCTGAGTACCTGGGGTCTCACCCTGTGGTGATGTCAATGGTCGCCTTCTTGTTGTTTCTCTATCGTTTCGCCTGTATGTCTCGCGGCAGCCTGTTTCTGTTTGGTGCCACTGGGGTGATTAGCCTAAGCATCATGCTGCACTTTGCCAGCTACCCTGATACCGATGTGACCGAACTTGCGATCAATAACTTCATTGGTTGCGGCTTCTCCGTGCTGATCGCCTATTTGATGATGTACCTGTTTCCCGACGTCGATGCACGGGCACCTATGGCCGCCATGCCCAAGGAACCCCATCGTATGCGTCATGAGGCGTTGATGGGGGCGACTATCGCCACCATCTCATTTGCCGTGTTTCAGGTGTTTGATCTGCGTGATTCCCTGGCGGCCCAGGCGACGACCCTCTTGTTGCTCTTTCCTATGCACTGGAACGGGGCTTTGGGTTATGCCAGGCGCCGTGCCATAGGTACCATACTCGGGGTAAGCTGTGGCCTCTTGATGCAGTTGCTGCTCTATACCTGGGCCCATCAGCTGGTACTCCTGCTGCCACTGTTTTGGTTGGTGACCCTGCTGTTTAGCCAGGCTCATGTGACCGAGGCAATGGGATCAGGCGTGGGATTCGGCGCCATGACCACACTGGGAACCCTCTATGGGCAAAATCTGACGCCGCAAAACGATCTTATCTACAGCAGTCTCTATCGCGCCTCGAGTATCTTAGGTGCCATAGTCCTGACCCTAATGGCCTGTTATCTGGTGCATCGGCTGCTCAACCGCTTCGAGGCGACCCGCTTCGGCCATTAGTCTTGTGTTTTTTGGGTTGGTTTATCCTCTTGCTCGCCAATCCGGCTTAATACGCCCTTAAGGAGATCCATCGGCAGCGGGAAGAGAATGGTCGAGTTCTTCTCGCCTGCAATCTCGGTCAGAGTCTGCAGGTAGCGCAGCAAGATGGCATTGGGGGATTTTTTCAGGTTCTGCGCCGCTTCCACTAACTTGGTTGAGGCTTCCATCTCGCCCGAGGCGTGGATCACCTTGGCACGACGGATCCGCTCTGCCTCTGCCTGTTTGGCGATGGCGCGTACCATGGTCTCGTTAAGATCCACGTGTTTGATCTCGACGTTAGAGACCTTGATCCCCCAGCCATCGGTGCGGCTGTCGAGAATAGACTGAATGTCCGTATTGAGCATGTCGCGATTGGCCAGCATCTCATCCAGTTCGTGTTGCCCTAGCACGGAGCGCAACGTGGTTTGGGCTAGCTGCGAGGTGGCTTGCAGGAAATCTTCCACATTGATGATCGCCTTCTGGGCGTCGATGACTCGAAAGTAGATCACCGCATTGACCTGTACCGAGACATTGTCGCGGCTGATCACATCCTGAGTCGGTACATCCATCACCACGGTACGCAGATCCACGCGCACCATCTGTTGTATTAGGGGGATCACTATGATGAGGCCAGGGCCCTTGACCCGGTAGAAGCGGCCCAGCATGAAGATCACCCCGCGCTCATATTCTCGCAGGATCTTGAAGGTGCTGATCAGCAGGGAGACCAGCAGAAAGATCAGCGCGACGAAGAAGACCTGGGTATTGTAGGTTAAGGCTTCCATGTGGACCTCCTAAGGGTTGTCTGAACCGGGGCGAGTCGCCTCTCGGGTGACGAGCAGGGTGAGTTTGTCACGACCGACTACCAACACTGTCTCACCCGTGCGGGTCTGAGTGTCGGATCTGGCCTGCCAGCATTCGCCGCCAAGGGTGACCAGGCCGTACTTATCGAAGCCTTTCACTACCTGGGCGCTCGCACCAATGAGCAGGTCGTCACCGCTGACATTGGCGGCCTTGCGGGCCTTCCATAGGCTAGATAATACCCAGAGGGAGAAGCCCGAGGCGGTGACCGTCACGGCGGCGATGAGTGGCAGTGAGATAGAGAGGTCGCCGCCCTCGGCATCGATAAGAAACAGCGAGCCCAGGGCGAAGGCCACTATACCGCCCAGGCCCAGAATGCCGAAACTGGGTACCATGGCTTCGGCAATGATGAGGGCTATGCCCAGTAGGATGAGCCCGAGTCCGGCGTAGTTGACCGGTAGCAGCTGAAAGGCGTAGAGGGCCACCAGGAGTGAGATGCCTCCTATGACGCCAGCGACCCCTATGCCTGGGCTATAGAACTCAAGCAACAGGCCATAGATGCCGATCAGCATCAGGATATAGGCGATGTTGGGGTCGGTAATGGTCGCGATAACGCGATTTCGCCAGCTTTGATGATGTTCTACCAGATTTGCCTTGGCCAGGGACAGTTGTTTGGTTTCCCCGTCCATCTCCAGGCGATAGCCGTCGAGCTTAACCAATAGCTCATCGGGATCGGCGGCGATAAAGTCGATCACATTCTGTTCCAGCGCCTCGTCAGAGGTGAGGGTGGCGGCATCTATGACGGCGCGCTCGGCAAACTCGATGTTGCGCCCCCTTAGCTTAGCCAGTGAGCGGATATAGGCGATGGCATCGTTGAGAACCTTCTGTGCCATGGCATCTTTGCTGTCTTTTGGCTTGGACTCTGGCTTAGAGTCGCCTGGGTCATTTTCCTTGGCGTCAGGCGTTTGTGTGGCTTTTTCTTGTGAGTCTCGCTCCTTAGGGCCAGAGTCTTGAGGAGAGGTAGGCATGCCCAGCTGCACGGGCGTCGCCGCGCCAAGTGTGGTGGCGGGCGCCATGGCGGCGATATGACAGGCATAGAGCATATAGGTACCGGCGCTCATGGCTCTGGCCCCCGAGGGAGCCACCAGACAGGCGATGGGAACATTGGATGCGAGGATCGCCTGATTGATGCTTCTCAAACTGGAGACCAGGCCACCCGGGGTATCAAACGCTATCATGATGAGTGGAGGTCTCTCTGCCGAAGGGAGCAGGTTGGCATTGACTATCTCCTCGCTTAAGTATTCGCCGATGGCCGGGCCTATGGCGCCATTAAACTGCAACAGGGGGACCGGCTGGCGAGAGACTTGTGTTGCGGTATCGGCTGGCTCTGTCTCGGACAGGGCCTGACCCAGGCTCAGTAAGGTGAGCAAGATCAGGGTGATTAAACTCAGCGCGCGCCTGTTTGATGACTGCATAACGACTCCCATGATTTCTTTAAGTTTAGTCGATTTCCCGCCGCCGATATTTGTTGATGATATTTGATTAGTCCGCTTGTCTTTTGTGTTGAGTGTGTTATTTTGCTCGGCTTTTTTATGGGCGGGAGCGCTTAGCATGTTTGTGGGATTCGATTATGGCAGCGCCAACTGCGCCGTCGGCATTATGGATGCGGGGCAGGTGCGGCTACTGCCCTTGGCGGGGGACTCTCATTACCTGGTATCTACCCTGTACGCCTTAGATCGCGAGCTTATCGCCGAGGCCGTCTATCAGCAGCTGACCAGTGAGTTAAAGGCCGATTACGCCAAGCTGCGCTCGGCACAGCTGAGCCGCGCCCGTCATGCCCGCCAGGAGCTGGATCTCGATAGTGATGAGCAGGCGGTATTTGTCGGTGAGCAGGCGGTGGCGCATTATCTAGATATGCCCGAGGAGGGCTTCTATGTGCGTTCGCCCAAGTCTTTCCTGGGGGCAACCGGCTTGCGTCAGGATCAGATCGCTTTATTTGAAGATATCGTCACCCTGATGATGATGCATATCAAAACCTTAGCGGATAAGCAGTTGGGCGCTCAGGGAAGTGCAACCCACGCGGTGATCGGCCGCCCGGTCAACTTCCAGGGGATAGGCGGCGAGGAGAGTAATCGTCAGGCCGAAGCCATCTTGGCAATGGCGGCCAAACGTGCCGGTTTCAATGAGGTTAGTTTCCTATTCGAGCCTCTGGCGGCGGGTATGGATTTCGAGGCCAGCCTGACTCAGGATAAGACGGTGCTTGTAGTGGATGTGGGCGGCGGTACCACAGACTGTTCTGTGGTGAAGATGGGACCGTCTCATATCGACAAGGCCGATCGTAGCGAGGATTTCCTCGGTCATAGCGGTCAACGTATCGGCGGTAACGATCTGGATATCGCCCTGGCCATGAAGGCCTTCATGCCCCACCTAGGGCTGGGCTCCCATATGGTCAATGGCCTGCCTGTGCCCAGCCAACCCTTCTGGAATGCGGTGGCGGTTAACGACATCAGCGCCCAGCGCGACTTTGCCAGCCTGACCAGCCGCAAGATGCTTGAAGAGCTGATGAAAGACGCCGAGCGAACCGATCTGCTGTCACGCCTACTCAAGGTGCAGCGGGACCAGCTCGGCTATCGACTGGTACGCAGTGCAGAAGGGGCTAAAATTGCCCTGTCAGCCAGCGAGGTTACCCAGGCGAGCCTGGATTATGTCGACAGTGAACTGACCGCAGAGGTGGATCAGCAGGGCTTCGTCGAGGCGATCGCTCAGCCAGTTGGGCTGATCCAATCCTTGATGGTCGAGGCGATGGAACAGGCCTGTGAACAGGGACAAGGCGAGACAGGAACGCCTCAAGCAGATATCATCTATGTCACCGGCGGTACGGCTAAGAGCCCTGCAATTTACCGGAAGATTGCCCAGATGTATCCCGAGACTGAGATAGTGGTCGGAGACCACTTTGGTAGTGTGACCGCAGGCTTAACCCGCTGGGCACAGAAGGTGTTTGGCTAATACAACGAGCTAGCAAGGCAACAAGGCAACAAAGGAGAGAAGATGAAAGCTTGGATTGGAATGATGGGCCTAGCGGCAGTGACCCTGCTCGCAGGCTGTGGCGATGATGTCGGCAAGGTGAGCCTGGGCGTGTTTACCACTAAGGATGTGATCATCGAGGCCAGGCAAGATCCTAAGATCCCAGGGGTGACCTGCCATATCAGCCGCATCGAGGCGAATCTGGACTTTGCCGACCCGTCGGATATGGGGATCGCCTGTCGCCAGACCGGACCTATCCTGCCTGCGGATTTGGCGAATATCGACAAGAGTCATGGCGGCGAGGTGGTGTTTAAGGCCTCCCTGAGCATCTTGTTTAAGTCCCTCAAGGTGAGACGCATCTACGACGCCGACAATCAGACGCTGATCTATCTCTCCTATTCCACCAAGGAGATAGACGGCAGCCATAAACACAGCCTGTCGACCGTGCCCCTGTACGGTACCCAGGCCTGGCAAGCGCCTGTTACACAAAACGAAGCGCCAGCAACTAAAAACTGATCGCCAGCAGCGCAAAATGGACAGACAGCCCTCAATAGGGTGAATCAAAGCTAGCACAATCAAAAACGCCGTCATCTGACGGCGTTTTTTTATGGATGATCTTCTGGCTTGTTCTAGCGAGGCGCTAGTCGCTGTGGCCTTCCAATATCGCGTTGTAGCGGGCGAAGCCTGCCTCGAGATCTTTGATGAGATCCTCTGGATTTTCCAGCCCAACATGCAGTCGGATCAACGGTTTGCTACTGTCCCACTGAGTGGCGGTACGCAGCTTGTCGATGCCGAAGACGCCCAGGATAAGGCTCTCGTAGCCGCCCCAGGAAAAGCCCATCTTGAAGTGTTCCATGCCTTCCACAAAGGCAGTGATCGCCTTGATGTTGCCGCGCTTGAGCACGAAGGAGAAGAGGCCATTGGAGGCGCTGAAATCTCGCTTGAAGAACTCATGTCCGGGGCAGGTGTCGAAGGCAGGGTGGCGCAGATGATCCACCTCGGTGCGCGTGGCCAGCCAGTTGGCGACCTCTAGACCATTTTTCTCATGCTGGGCCATGCGTACCCCTAGGGTGCGCAGGCCGCGGCTGGCGAGATAGATATCGTCCGCCGAGGTGCATTGTCCCATGAGGTAGCTGTTTTCTCTGAGCTGTTCCCAATGGGCCTGGTTGGCGGTAGCCGTGCCCAGCATCACATCCGAGTGGCCGACGATATATTTGGTCGCCGCCTGAATAGAGATATCCACCCCCAGCTCGAAGGGACGACTGTTGATGGGTGAGGCCCAGGTGTTATCCAGCATGACTACCAGGTTATGGCGATGGGCGATGGCACTCAGGGTCGGCACATCCTGCACCTCCAGGGTGATGGAGCCGGGAGATTCCAGAAATAGCACCTTGGTATTGGGGCGAATCAGCGCCTCTATGCCATCACCGATGAGCGGATCATAGTAGGTGGTCTCTATACCGAAGCCCTTAAGCAGTTTGTCGCACAGATCCCGAGTGGGTTCATAGGCAGTGTCGACCATGAGCAGATGATCGCCTGCCTTAAGGAAGGAGAGCAGTGCGCCAGAGATGGCGGCCGAACCAGAGGGGTAGAGTGCTGTGCCTGCGCCACCTTCGAGCTCGGCGATGGCCGCCTGAAACGCAAAGTGGGTCGGGGTGCCGCGGCGACCATAAAACATCTCGCCGTTGGCGCGATTCTTGGTGGCATGACGCATCTCCTCTATGGTGTCGAACACCACGGTGGAGGCGCGAAATACCGGTGGGTTGATCACCCCTTTGCTCCATTTCTTGTCGCGGCCGACGCTGACTATCTTGGTCTCTCTTTTCATCCCATACTCTCGTGTTGGCAACTCATTGCAGCCATCTTAACATCTATACGGCTAAATGAAAGTGAGATTTATTGGAGTCGTTTCTCCCTTAAGGTGAAGGCTATTGCGCCTCCAGCGGTAGAAGAATATGGATAACCACGCCGGCGGCCTGGCCATCCTGCATCAGGTTTTCCGCGCGAATGCTGCCCTTGTGGAAGTCGGTGATCAGGCGGGCGATATAGAGGCCGAGGCCCAGATGGGGCTTGTCCTGGGCCTTCTGGGCGCGTACAGACACCATGGACTCGAAGATCTGCTCGCCCATGTTGGCGGGCAGCGAAGGTCCCTGGTTACTGACGCTCAGCAGGGCCTGTTTGCCCTTGGCCTTGAGCGACACCTTAATCGGCGTATCGTTCTGGCTGAACTCGATGGCGTTGGCGATCAGCTTGTCCATCAGCTGGGCGATATACTCGGGCACCCCGCGCATGGTCATGGGATCCTTGTCTATCTCAAGCTCAAACACCTGATTGGCATAGGTCATCTGATAGCCCTGCATACAACCAGAGATCACCTTGGAGAGAGGGAAGTTGTCCACCTCGGCGTCGGTCAGTGCCTCTTCGAGGCGGGTGGCCTCGCTCATGTTGTTGAGGATCATGTTGAGGCGGCTCACCCCTTCGTGGGCGCGGTCCACATACTTCTGATGCTGCGGCGGCAGATCCTGGCTGTTGAGGTGCTCGAGGGACGAGCGTACCACGGCGACCGGCGTACGAAGCTCATGGCCCAGGCGCGACGACATGTTCTCCAGATAGTGGGTATATTGGCTCAGACGGCCGACTATGCTAGCGAAACTGCGGCTGAGATCGCCGATTTCATCGCGTACCTTAGAGCCGACGATTGCCTTTCTGATCCTGCCCTGGCTATCGATCGCCTGCTCGGCATCATCCCTTAATTTACGGATACGACTGGAGATGCTGGAGGCGAAGAAGAAGAGCGCCAGGGTGCCCATACTCATTATGGTCAGGATCACGTTAAACAGCTTCTCCAGCGCCTTGTTGCGCAGGGTGCGGATACCGTGGGTGGTCTCCTCGGCGATCACCACCCCCATCACGGTATCGTCGATCCAGATTGGGCTGGCGGCGGCGAGGATCACCGCCTTACCATCAGGTGTGAGGCGCCAGGTGGAACCAAACTGACCGGCCAGAGCCTTACGGATATGGCTGCCCTCCAGCACGGTGGAGTCTTTGAGCGAGTCGACGAAATGTTTCGGTGGCGTGGTCAGAATGCGGTAGTAGAGGGGATGCAGAACCTGCTGCTTGAAATGGCCCCAGAAGGTGTCCGGCGTCTGCTCGGTCGCCGTCTGTGCCCACACATTGGTGCTGCTGTAGATGTCGCCCGACTTCGCCAATACCCGGCCGTGGCGATCCACCACCCAGATCCGTGAGCTGTTGTGGCTCATCCCCTTGATGATGCTCTCGATTTCCGGTGAAGGCACCAGTACTGTGCCTAGCTTGGTGACATCGTCTGTGGCCGAGGTGCCGACGATCGCCTCAACGTTTCGTTTCTTCCTGTCGTTGACATCGACGATGGCAAAGCCCAGCTTGCTGCCCACCATCTCCAGCGGGATCCTCAGCTCGATGTTGTAGCCCTTGTCGGTCTTCAGCCACTTGCCCTGGATGCGCACCTCTGGGGTGACGGGCTGGGATCTGCGGGGATCGGCGGGCAGCTCGAAGGCGCTGATCCAGCCGTCACGTATGGTGGCGACGATATAACGGCGAAACTGTCCGTCCGGCGCCAGGGTGGCGATGGCCAGATGATCGTTGTTGTCGATACGCAGGCTGTTGGTACCTCGGTAGATCACCTTAGGATCTGTCACCTCGAAATAGCCATACAGGTAGCCGGCGTATTTGCCCACCATATGGGTAAAGCTGACGTTGAGGGGCTTGCCATCATCGGCCTTAAACAGCTGGTGATCTGGGCCGTAGGTCACTGCGCGGTGACGGTTAGAGGCCCATTCCCCAAGCTTACCATCCAGATGGATAGGGCCGGTCAAGGGATAGGCGTAGAGATCCCGTCCCTTCTTCACCTGTGACAAAAAGCTCGCCTGCTTGTCGAATAGCTTAGGACGTTCATGCAGGGCCGTGGCAAGGGCCTGTGTGGTGCCTTCCAGGGTCTTTTCCTGGCCGTGGCGCAGGTATTTTTCCATCTCCCACACATATTGATAGCCAAGCCAGGGTAGGCAGAGCAGGAAGAGGGAGAGTATGGCGACCTTAGTGCGCAGGCCGATGGGCAGATTAAACATGTTTAGTCTTGGGTATCCCAGCGGTAGCCCATGCCGTAGACGGTGTCGATGCAATCAAACTCTGGATCCTGGCTGATAAATTTCTTACGGATCCGCTTGACGTGGGAGGTGATGGTGCTGTCATCCACATAGATCTTGGCGTCCTGCATCAGCGCCTGACGGCTACGCACATGGCCTGGGCGTTTTGCCAGGGCGTGCACCATCCAAAATTCGGTGACCGTCAGCTCGATGGGCTGCTGCTTCCAGTAGACCTGGATGCGGTTGACATCTATGGTCAGGTTGCCGTGCTCTATCATGCCATCTTGCGGGTTGGCGCCATTTTGGATGTCCGAGCGCCTAAATAGCGCGGCCAGGCGTGCGATCAGATGGGGAAAGCTGACATCCTTGCTCAGGTAGTCATCGGCGCCCAGCCTCAGGCCGCAGACGGTGTCGAAGTCACTGTCTCTGGCGGTCAGAAAGATGATAGGCAGGGTGTTCGACATAGCCCTGAGAGACTGGCACAGGGTAAAGCCGCCATCTATCTCATCTTCCAGGCCGATATCGATGATCGCTAAGTCGGGCAGACGAGTGTTGAAGGCCTCCATGGCGCTGGGGCGGTTGGCGTATGCCTGTACAGAGTAGCCTTGCTGTTGCAGCACCTCTTTGTAGTTTTCGCGGATAGCCGCCTCATCTTCAACTATTGCAATACGCTTCATGATCCATCCATTACAGCTTAGTGTTTCTGGAGTGTGACTATACAGCAAAATACCCGGGAGAAAAGTGGCCCGGGACAAAAGCCATTTTCTTGCCACATTTGGTCTGCGCATCGTCATTTTTACACCCCGGACTTGCCATTTCACTCAGGTTTAATGACCTCATCGACAGGAACCACAAGGTTCTCACTCATCAATCCATGTCAACTTGAGGATTTTCCCATGAAGAAGCAGATCATTGCCGCATTAATCAGTGTTTCGTTATTTGGCAGCTCAATGGCTTTCGCTGCCCCCGCAACTCAAGCGACTCAAAGTACAGACAACAGCTCGGGCGATGAAGAGGCGCTCATAGGTGTCGGCTCAGGCATAGTGCTGGGCGCCGTGGTAGCCGGTCCTGTGGGGGCCATTATCGGTGCCTTTACCGGTGGCATGATAGGCCAGACGGTGGCCAACGACAGCGAGATCAAACAGCAGCAGGCGGCGCTGGCCGAGCAGGAGAGCCGCCTCATGGCGCTCAGGCAGCAAAATGAGGCGCTGCTGACGGTGAAGGAGGAGTATCAAGAGGCCAAGGTGGAACTGGCCCAGCTCAGACAGCATCAGGGTACCCGCTTAGAAGAGCTGGCCCTGGGGCTCAACGTACAGTTTAAGACAGGCTCATCTAACGTCGAGCCGCACTTTAAGAGTCAGCTCGATGAGGTGGCCGACGCCATGGCAGTCTCACCCCAGCTTAAGTTAGACCTCACCGGCTATGCCGACCGTCGCGGTGACAGCAGCTACAACCAGGCCTTGTCGGAGCAGCGCGTGGCCGAGGTGAAAAGTTACCTGGTGTCCAAAGGTGTGGATGAGACTCGCCTGGATGCCAAGGCCTATGGTGCCAGCGCACCGATTAAAGATGAGCAGAGCTTTGAGAACGACTTCTTCGATCGCCGCGTGACCATCAAGTTGCTGCCTGGCGATACCGCCCTGGCTTCAAACTAGATTTTGCACCATGAAGCAACGCACAAAAGGAGAAGTAAGATGTTGCCACGCTCGCGTCTCAGGATGAACCAGACCGACCTTTGCCCCCCGAGGGGGGCGTTTTTTCCTCACCAGCGTCTGGTGCTTGCCGCCTTGATGTTAAGCGTCAGCGCGATCGGCTCAATGACACCAGCCTTTGGGCGCATGGGTCTGCAGGCCGGCGTAAATGTAACGGCTGCTAAATATGGAGAGCAGCTGCATCATTTCGAATTGCCTGTCGCCGAAGAATCGACTCTAGGCCAGGGGGTGCTCGAGTATCGTCTGGATGGCGTTCAACTGGGCAGCGAACTACCTGCCACGGCGCTGGCGGTGGATACCCAGGTGCAGATGAACATCTCTGGCTGGATCAACCGGGTGTCGGTGAAGCAGGTATTTGTGAACGACAGCGAGCATTGGCTCAACGGTCGCTATCAGTTTCCGCTGCCCCATGATGCGGCGGTCGACAGCCTCAAGCTACATATCGGCCAGAGGGTGATCGTTGGTGAGATCCAGCCTAAGGCGGTGGCGCGGAAAACTTTCGAGCAGGCCAAGGCCAGCGGTAAGAAGGCCAGCCTGGTAAGTCAGCAAAGACCCAATATCTTCACCTCAGAGGTGGCGAATCTGGGGCCGGGGGAGGCCTTGGTGGTGGAGATTGCCTATCAGCAGCAGGTGCGTTATCAAGATGGCGAGTTTAGCCTGCGTTTTCCAACGGCCATCACCCCGAGATACTTTCCTAAGGGGCTAGTTCAAGACTTAGATGTGGGATCTGTGCCGATTAACAGGGGACTGTCTCGGTCCGAAGTCAATGTGGGCACGCTACCCGATGAGCAGAAGCTCTACCTGGATGTGGTGCTGGATGCAGGCATGGCCATTAGCCGCCTGGAGACCCCCTATCATCAGATGCGCCAGACCCAATTGGGCGGCACTAAGATAGGGTTGAATCTCACCGAAAACTTGAGACCCGACCGTGACTTTCTGCTTAAGTGGCGGCCGCTGCTTGCCGAGCAGCCTAGCGCAGTGATGTTTGCTCAGCTGGGTAGGACTCATGGGTCGAATGCTCCTTCAGAGCCTGATAATGACGAGCAATCCATTCAACAAGCCAAGGAGCAAGATAGCTACGCCCTGGTGATGCTGATGCCGCCTCAGGATAAGGCGCGGGTGCGTCTGCCAAGAGAGTTGACCCTGGTTATCGACACCTCGGGCTCAATGACGGGGGACTCTATCCTTCAGGCCAAGTCGGCCATCTTAAACGCCTTAGCCGGGCTTGGCAGTCAGGACACCTTCAATGTGATCGCCTTTGACAGCAGCGTGCGCAGCCTGTCGCCGGTGGCCTTATCTGCCACCGCAGCCAACCTGGGTAAGGCCAATCTGTTCGTGCAGAGTCTGGAAGCCGATGGCGGTACCGAGATGGCGCCGGCCCTGCTGCGGGCCTTGAGTCAGACGGAAGCTAGCGTGTCGCCCATCTCATCGGCTGTAAAACCTGAACGTTTGAAGCAGGTGGTGTTTATCACGGACGGCGCCGTGGGTAACGAGGCCTCGCTGTTTGCACTAATTGCCGCCAATATCGGTCGTCAGCGTCTGTTTACCGTGGGCATAGGCGCGGCCCCTAACGGCTACTTTATGGAGCGCGCTGCCAGGGCGGGGCGCGGCACCTACACCTATGTGGGCAAGATCAGCGAGGTGGATGCCAAGATAGGAGAGCTACTGGAGAAGATTGAATCGCCCCAGGTAAGCGATGTGACCCTGACACTGGATGACGGCTCTATCCCAGATTACTGGCCGGTGCAGATTGGCGACCTCTATGCCCATGAGCCGATCATGGTGGCGCTGAGACTGACGCCCGCCCAACGGGCGCGTAGCGATGCCCTGATCATCTCGGGTGATCTCGACGGCAAGAACTGGCAGCGCCGCCTGGCCTTGACGGGGGGAGATAAGCCAAGGGGGATAGATCTTATCTGGGCGCGCAATCAGATAGCCAGTTTGCAGCTGAGCAAGAATGCGCAGAATCAGGCGGCGATAAAAGAGAGCGTGACCCAGTTGGCGATGGAGTACCACCTGGTCAGCCCTTATACCAGCCTGGTGGCGGTGGATAGAACGCCAACAAGACCCGAGTCTATGGATGCCATGGAACTGTTTAAACCCGCCCCCATGCCGATGCAACATCAGTGGCCACAGACAGCCACCGAGAGCCGCCTCTATCTTGCGCTAGGAGCCATGATACTGCTATTGGTCGGGGCTTATTGGGTGAGTTATCTACCTTGTCTGCGCAGACTTTGGTACAGACGCTGGGAGGCTTGCTGATGAATCGTCGTAGACGCCTGGGACTCAGGCATGTTTTGCTTCTGACCGCATTGATGGCGGCCATGACACTGATCTTTAAAGGAGGTTATATGCAAGCCAAGGCACATTTTGCCCAGTTCCTGATTGAGCAGGCATGGGACAAAACCTTAGCGGATCGCCAGCAACATAAGCCCTGGAGCTGGGCCGATACCTATCCTGTGGCCAAGCTGCACTTTGTCGATGACCAGGGGCGGCGACGCGGCGCCCCCCTCTATGTGCTGGCGGGGGCATCGGGGCGTAATCTGGCCTTCGGACCTGCCGCTATTCTGGCCAATAATCAGATCAATCATTGGGGCAACACGGTTATCGCCGGGCACAGGGATACACATTTCGCCAGGCTAGAGGGAGTTCACCCGGGTCAGGTGATCACCCTGCAGGATGCTTCGGCCAAGACGGTAAGTTATCGGGTGTTGGGCACTAAGGTGGTGGATGAACAAGACACTGCGCTGCTGGCTCAGGAAGATGCGCTGCGCCTGACTTTAGTGACCTGTTATCCCTTCGACAGCTTAGGCGGCCAGAGCCGTCAGCGCTTCGTGGTGGTCGCCGCGCCTATGCCGGGGGAGGAGACTGTGGTGACACGTCTATCCGCATCGCCGGATAGGCCTGGTCTCTTTGAGGAAACTGAATTCACTGAGTTATCTCAGTTTCCTCAGTCCCAGCAGTTACCCCAGTTATCGCTGCAATCTGGGCGACTCCAATCTGGGCGACTCCAATCTGGGCGACTCCAATCTGGGCGACTCCAATCTGGGCGACTCCAATCTGGGCGACTCCAATCTGGGCGACTCCAATCTGGGCGACTCCAATCATAGCGTTCAGCGCCTAGGGAACCGGTCATAGAGATTAGCGATTAGAGTGGCATTACTCGATTTCGGCCAAGGCGCTTGGCATCATAGAGGAAAGCATCTGTGCGCTCGATGAGCGACTCGAAGGTATCACCCGCCTGCCATTCGCTCACCCCAAACGAGGCACTGATCTTATCGATCGTCTGATTCTTGCGTCTGTCCTTGAGGGAGATCTTCTCCAGGGTTCTACGCATGGCATCGGCCAGGTGACGCGCCTTGCGCTGATGACTGTGTGGCACGATCAGGGCAAACTCTTCACCGCCATAGCGATAGAGCTTGACCCCGTCGCGGCAGGACTCGCTGAGACGCTTGGCTACCGCCTTTAACACATTGTCACCGAGGTGGTGGCCATAGGTGTCGTTGAAGCTCTTGAAGTGATCCACATCGGCTAAGATCAGACAGGTTCCCTCTGGGGATTGGGCCAGCAGCCCCTTGAGATCTTGATCGAAGGCGCGGCGGTTGAGGGCGTCGGTGAGGGCGTCATGATAGACGTCCTGCTCGGATCGTTTCAGTGCCTCTCGCAGGGCGGCGATCTCCTCCTGAGCCTTGTCGAGACGGCCGGTAAAATACTCGGTACTCTGACGAATGTCGTCTGACTCCTTCACCAGATCCCGCACCAGTCCCAATACCTTTTCCAGGCTCAGACCTTCCTCCTCGATGCGATTGAGGCGACTGAAGTTGCTGTCGACCCGTTGCTGAAACAGCATGGCATCCTGATTGGTGTCTTTGATCGATTGTGATAGCTCTATGGTCATCGCCTCGAGATTCTGGCGCATGTTGAGCACATTGACCTCGTTGGGATCGGCAATATGTTCCCGGTAGAGGAGCTCGGCCGTGACCGGCGGACAGGTGTTGTACTCATTGACTATCCTGTCCATCTTAGTGATCAGCTCGGGGTTTTGCTGCCCGACATAGGCGTACCAGAGGGCATAGTTGGTAGGGGTTGTCGGGATCTGATGCTTTAACATCAAGGGGACGGCTCTCTTGAGATTGATTGCGGCTTCGCGCAGCAAATCTTTGCTCATATCGACTCCTGGTTAGGCTGGTCTGGAAGGCGCCTGCTAATCTGGTGGCTACTAATAGCATAGCCACCAAAGTGACGCCTTGTCTCTCAATACTAGAGAGGCCTAGTTAAGACTTTGTTGATTTGGCGCCCATTTTAACCAATCGGGATTTAGGCTGGATTGCAGACTAAAGACATGATGCTGCCCAATACGGTTGTTTTCCGTGGTGGGAGATTGGGTCGCAACGCCAATACCGCCGGCGATGATGGTCTCAAGGGAGCCGGTTTCTATCTGCGCGCCAGAGAAGAGTCCGACATCCACCTTTATGCCGGAGAGATCCCAGAACTGACTGCTCCGATTGACCAGGTGGCTATAGCCCTTGGCAATCTGCGCTGTCATCTCGACCTGAGTGCCGCTGGCGGAGAGCTGTACCTGTTTCACTTCGCCAATCTTGATGCCGCGGAAGATGATAGGGGTGCCTATCTTTACCGAACCCAAGTTGTCATCTATCAGGGTGAAGGTGAGCGCGTCTTGCGCCAGCAGTGCAGGCGACTCGACGCTGCCCATAAAATCATGGACGCTATTGTTACTCGTACCTGGGAGCACGGATACATAGGGCCCGGTTATCAGGGTTTCGACGGCCGTGATACCCGACAGAGAGATGTCGGCATCGACGATAAAATATTGGGCATCGTCGGCCAGGAAAGGCGTGGCATAGTCGCCATATAGATAGGCATCGACACTGACGCTGTGTAGGTCCTGCGACAATCTAACCTTTTCGACTTCGCCTATCTGGTGACCCTGATAGCGGATCGGCGCATGGCTGCTCAGGCGAGTGCTGGCATCGAATACAATACTAATGGGCGTCGCCTTGGCACGGGCTAAAGTCTCTGAGCCGTAGAGATGGCTTTGATTGCCTATGTCATCTTGCTCCAGCAGTCCTAGAGATACGCTGCCCTTTAAGGCGCCTTCTAAGGGCGCCACGTCTACCTTGACGCCATTAAGGCTGGCGTCGACGCTTAGGGCGCCGTTGCGCCAGAAGATGGTATTTGGCTTAACCAGAGAGGCAAACGGCTTGTCGATACCAAGCTCGATAGCAAAATCCTGGCTGCTTGCGCGCCAGTCGACTCCTTGCACCTGACCAACCTGCATCTTCTTGTAGTAGATAGGGGAGTGGGCGGCGAGTCCGGCACCGTCAGGGCTAGTCAGCACTATCTTGAGTCGATTCTGCTTGGCGAGGTAGCCCTCGGCCTGCTTAATGTTGGCAAAAAGCGGCAGCGATCGGCTTGGATTTGCGGCCTTCTTGCTGCGTCCTTGTATCAGGCTAATGGCGCCTTTGGTGAGTGTGGTCAGATCCCGGGTGTTTACACTCACGCCGTCCAGCGAGGCATCTATGGCCAGGGCTGATTCGGCAACGAAGTAGCTCCCCCTATGGATGAGCTTGGCAAACTCGGGCCAGATCTGGATGCGGTAGGCGAGGCCGGAAAAGTCTGGTTTAAACTCGACGCTTTCGACTTGGCCTATGGGTAGCTGTTTAAAGCGCACCTCGGCGCCGGCGCTGATCCCAGGGTTTTCCTCGGCGCTCAGGCTGAGGATGAGGGGCGCCTGTGAGTGCTTTGGCGCCTCGGTCAGCAGCGGATAGCTGGTCTGATGCTCGCCGCTTCCTGGCAGGAAGGCTACCACATTGCCGGTTACCAGACGGCTGGCGTGCTTAATGCCGCTGAGAGAAAGATCCGCGCCTTCGAGCCAGAATTGGCTATCAGTGCCCAACAGCTCGGCGTATTGAGTCGCTATGTTTGCATCGAAGCGCACACCCGACTCGGTCAGGTGAGTCTGGGTGATCTGGCCAATACTGATGCCACGATAGACGATGTCGGCCCCCGTGCTCAGGCTATCGGCATCGTTGGCAGTGAGGCTAAAGCTGATGCCGCCAAGGGCATGCTCTTCGTCTTCGAAGATAGCGAAGGTTTGATTCGTCTCTGCCTGCTGGCTCGTCCCCTCTGATGAAAAGCTGACGCCGCCGGCGAGGATGGCCGACAGGCTCTCAGTCTTGACCTTGATGCCTGAGAGTGAGGCGTCCAGAGCTAATCCAGATACGTTCCAGAAGCGCGAATTTTGCTTTACCAGGTGGGCGTACTTCTTCTCTATGTAGGCATTGAAGAGGATGCTGTCGTCGTTCACCAGGCGGTAACTGACTATTTTGCCGACCGGGATCTGACGGTAAAACACCTGGGAGCCCACATCTAAGGAGCCGAGGGATGCGCTGGTCAGTTCTATCATCAAACCGTCTGAGCCGGGCGCCACGGGCGGTGCCTGATCCTCGGCGGTAAATTCGTTTCGATAATCTCCCTCGCCAGGCTGGATGGCGATATAGTTGCCCGAGAAGAGGGCGTCAAGCCCCTCGACGCCGGTGATCGAGGCCTTGGGGGTGACCAGCCAAAACTTGGTTTCATCCTTTAAGAAAGGGGTTGAACGATAATCCATCAGCAGATCTACGTAAACGCCCTGGAGCTGATCGTCGATACTAATATCCACCACCTTACCCACGGTGAGGCCCTGATACCTGACCAGTGTCTTACCCACGTCTATCCCCGTGGCGCTCGGGAAATGGATACGCACCTCGACGCCTGATTCGCGAATACTCTTGATGCCTAGCCAGGCTCCAAGCGCCAAGGCGATCAGGGGAAGTAGCCAGATAGGAGAGAAGAGTTTTTTCTTAACGACTTTTGGTGTTTCAATTTGTGTCATCTTTCGATTCCAATCGGTCCCAGAGTAAACGCGTGTCTAATACTTTTGCGGCCAGTTGTGTCAGCAGGATAACCAGGGCGAAGGCGGTGGCCGCCGGCGCCGGCTTGGCATCCCAAATCTGCCCCATGTTAATGAGCGCCGCAGTTATGGAGATCACAAACAGATCCAGCATTGACCAGCGGCCTATCCATTCGATGATATGAAAGCCTGCCATGAGAGTCTTTTTCGAGATCGGCAGGCGATAGCTGATCGCGGTCAGATAGAGCGCCAATCCAAAAATCTTCAACATGGGTACTAAGATACTGGCGGTAAAAAGAATAATGGCAATAGGTAATAGGTCTAGGTGCACCAGATGGTTGATGCCGCTGAAAATGGTGTCCTGGCGTACCTGCCCCTGACTGGTCATGATGGTGATAGGGTAGAGATTGGCCGGAAACAGCAGAATGGCGGCAGTGATCAGCAGCGCCCAGCTCTTCTGCACGCTGGTGCGATCCCGGCTCTGCACCGCTTGGCCGCAGCGAGGACAATTACCCTGCTCGAGGTGACACAGATACTTGCAGGTGGGGCAGTTGGTCAGTCCCAATGTTTCGCCCTGGGGAGGCCTGCTGAGTTTACTCATCCAGCACGCTCCACATATGTTCTATGTCATATTCCCGCTGCATGAAGATCACCATGATAAACAACATGGTGAAACAGAAGGTGCCGATACCAAAATAGAGATCGGTGTAATCGGAGAGCTGAAATACCGAGACGAAGATGCTGATCATGTAGATCTCTAGCATGGAGAGCTGCGCCAATAAACTGTGCTGTTTCAGTAGTTTCTTATAGATGTTGCGAAAGAAGGGTACCCTGAGCCGATATTTGACGATCAGCACTTGGGTCAGAATTGACACAATCAGCAGGCCGGGGGCGATCACCGCCGCCACCAAGACTGCGATACCTACAACCCAATAGCCCTGGGAGGCGACGGCCATAGCACCACCGGCTATGGTGGTGGTGCGAATACTGCCTAGAAAGTGCATCTCCAGCACGGGGAAAAAGTTGGCGGGAAAATAGAGCACCAGGGCCGTGATACACAAAGCCAACATGCCGTTGACGGAACAGTAGGGAGTATCATAGAGATTGGTGTGGCAACGAGGACAGAGGGCCCGCACGCCAGTAGGCAAAGCGCGTTTTCTCACGACCAGATCGCAAGCACGGCAGAGAACGATACTCTTATCTAACACCTCTGTTTTCATATCTGTTCTGGGGCGCTTCCTGTCATCTAAGGTCATAGCAAGAGTGCAAATTTCTTGATATAGACCAGTAATCTATTGCCTATAAGATATTACTATAGTCAATCTATTGAAATACCTAGTAAGGTGGCTCTTAAATCCAGAGCCAATAGTGCAGCAGATTCTATCAGATAAAGTTTGATACTTGCATAAGAAGTTGTATTTATGAGATTCTACAACTGTATATAAAAACAGTGTGAGGGCGAATATGGCAGTTATAACGAAATTTGTCGTAGTCAGAGAAGGGGTGGAGAAGATGACATTCACATCTAAGAAGGAGGCGGATGCCTACGATAAGATGCTCGATATCGCGGATAATCTTCTTCCTTTTATCGAACAAGTTGATTTAGGCTTAGATGAAAATGCATTAGAACAGCTCTGTTTCTACATGGCAGAGAATAAAGATCAGCTCATGGGACTCTTAAAAGGCGGCGCTGCTACAAAGGCCGCACCGGCTAAGAAACCCGCCAAGAAAGCTGAATCGAAAGCTGAAACGAAAACATAAAATGTTAGGAAATTTGTATGAGTGCACCTTGTTATACGACGCTTACCCGTCAAGTTGAAGCGCTTTTTAGCGGCGAAGATAATCTCGTTGCGGCGATGGCGAACTTTTCAGCGCTGCTCAATGAGCATCTGGAGGATATAAACTGGGTCGGTTTCTATCTGCTGCAAGGTGAACAGCTTATTCTGGGACCCTTCCAGGGCAAAGTGGCCTGTACCCGTATCCCAATGGGTAAAGGGGTTTGCGGCACCGCGGCCCAGAGTAACACCACTCAGCGCATCGCCGATGTCCATGCCTTCGACGGCCACATCGCCTGTGATGCCGCCAGCAACTCGGAAATTGTTATCCCGCTGCGCCGCCAGGGGCAGGTGATCGGCGTGCTCGATATCGACAGTCCTTCCTTCTCGCGTTTCGATGAGGCGGATCAATTGGGGCTAGAGTCCTGCGTAAAAAGTCTGGAAAAGGCTTTATTTGCTTAAACTACAACCAATTTCGCACAATTGATGGTCGCTTTCGTCTGACGCGCCCTTATAATAGGCCGCTTGATGAATTCAAAAACATGCCGTGACATTTTTCATTAGTTGAAATGAATACATGGCGTTTATTGACTGTAATTGATAAGGTATGTTGGATTGTGTGGTCGCCGCCTAGTGGCAAATTAGCGACCGGATGTCTAACCAATATGAACGACACGCCAGTGCCGAAGTAAACCCGGCGAGGTGGTAGTCCCTTTTAAACTGTGGAAGTAATGATGGAATCAACAGAAAAGTTGACCGACACCAACGCAATTCTTGCGTATTTATATGAAACATTTCCTTTATGCTTTATCGCTGAAGGTGAAACTAAGCCTCTAAAAATAGGATTGTTTCAGGACTTGGCTGAAAGGTTAGCTGATGATTCTAAAGTCAGTAAAACGCAATTGAGAATCGCCTTACGCCGTTACACCAGTAGCTGGCGTTACCTGAAAGGGGTTAAGGCTGGGGCACAGCGTGTCGATCTCGACGGCAACGAGTGTGGCGAGCTGGAGCAGGAGCACATTGAGCACGCACAGGCTACACTGAAAGAGAGCCAAGAGAAGGCTAAGGCAAAACGTGCCGCTAAAGCGGCGGCGGAGAAGGGCGAGAAGTCTGGTGCTAAGCCTGAGAAGAAAGCCTTCAAGAAGCCACAACCTAAGCGCAACAAGCCGGCCCCTAAAGCCGCTAAGCCACAGGTTGAAGTTAAGGATTTAAGCCCGGCAACGCTGACCGAATTGAAACCAAATCAACGCGTGAGTGTCAAATTAGGTAAATCGCCTGTTGCAGGTGTGGTCCTGGACATCAAGAAAGAAGATGTTCAAGTGCAGTTAGATTCAGGGTTGACGGTAAAAGTCCCGGTAGAGCATATCCTGTTATAACTGTTCATCGTTTAAAAGGAGTAACTTGTTGATGCGAAAACTCACTCTGGCAGCATCCATTGCCAGCATCTTTGTAGGATTCTCGGCATGGGCACTGACGCCCAGTATTCCATCTAGCGAGTTGCCCTCTCTGAAACAAGAGCCGCAACATAAAGTAGCGAGCAAGCGGGTGACGGGTCTGTTCACTCGCGCCCATTACCATAGATTCGACCTCGATGATGCATTCTCCGAGCAGGTGTTCGAGCGTTATCTTAAGCAGCTCGATTATCGCCGCAATGTCTTGCTTCAGAGTGATATCGACAGTTTCAAGCCTTATGCGACCCAGTTCGACGATATGTTGAAGAGCGGCGATCTCACCGCGGCCTATAAGATATTTGATCTGGTGCAGCAGCGTCGTTATGACCGTTTTGCCTACGCCTTATCCTTGCTCGATAAGGAGATGGATTTCAATGCTCCCGGCGACAGCTACCAATATGACAGAGAAGAGGCTGCCTGGCCCAAAGATGAGGCCGAGCTCAATGAGCTGTGGCGTCAACGGGTTAAGTATGATGCCCTAAACCTTAAGCTGACCGGTAAGAACTGGGATGAGATTGTTAAGGTGCTTGATAAGCGCTACAACAACGCCATCAAGCGTTTGAGCCAGACCAAGAGCGAAGATGTCTTCCAGGGTGTGATGAACGCCTTCTCTCGCAGCGTCGAGCCGCATACTAGCTACCTGTCACCGCGTAACGCCGAACGTTTCCAGATGGAGATGAACCTGAGCCTAGAGGGCATAGGTGCGGTGTTGCAGATGGATGATGACTACACAGTGATCAAGAGCCTGGTGGCTGGCGGCCCGGCGGCCAACAGTGAGAAACTTGCGCCTGAAGATCGCATCGTGGGTGTTGGCCAGGAAGGTGAAGAGATAGTCGATGTGATCGGCTGGCGACTGGATGACGTGGTCGAGTTGATCAAGGGGCCTAAGGGCAGCAAGGTGATTTTGCAGATCCTGCCTAAGAAGGGCGGTTCTTCTGCTAAGCCAATCGATGTGACCATAGTACGCGACAAGATCCGTTTAGAGGATCGCGCCGCGACTTCTGAGGTGATCGAGCCTGAAAGCGGCAATTACGCCGGCCGCAAGGTTGGGGTGATTAAGATCCCAGGTTTCTATATGAACCTGTCTCAGGATGTCACCAAAGAGTTGGTTAAGCTCAAGGAGGCCAAGGTCGAAGGTGTGGTCATCGACCTGAGAGGTAACGGTGGCGGCGCGTTAACCGAAGCGACGCTGTTAACAGGTCTATTTATCGAGCAAGGCCCTGTGGTGCAGATCCGTGATGCTAACGGCAAGGTGTCGCAAAACCGCGATAACGATGGCCGAGTTACCTACGCTGGCCCCCTCACCGTGATGGTGGATCGTTACAGCGCCTCGGCATCCGAGATCTTCGCCGCCGCATTGCAAGACTATGACCGCGCACTTATCGTGGGTGAGTCGACCTTTGGTAAGGGCACTGTGCAGCAGCATAAGAGCCTGGGTCGTATCTATGATATGTATGACAAACCTATCGGTCATGTGCAGTACACCATCGCCAAGTTCTACCGCATCAACGGCGGCAGCACTCAGCTTAAGGGCGTGACGCCGGACATCCCATTCCCGAGTGCACTCGAGCCGGGTGAATACGGTGAAGCTGAGGAAGCCAACGCGCTGCCTTGGGATAAGGTGCCTGTAGCTCAATACGGTACGCTTGGGGATATTACCCCTGAGCTTGTAACCAATCTTGACTCGCGTCATCAGCAGCGTATCAAGAAAGACGTTGAATTTGGCTATATCGATCAGGATATTGCCGAGTTTAAGAAGAGTCACAAAGAAACCAGCGTCTCTTTGGTTGAGAAAGAGCGAGTGGCCGAGCGTGAAGCCAACGATGATAAGCAGCTTGCGCGTCTCAACGAGCGCCGTGCTGTGGAAGGGCTCGAAGCACTTAAGTCTCTGGATGATGCCGAAGAAGATATGAAAACGCCGGACGCATTTCTCGATGAGACTGTCTATATCACACTGGATTTAGTGGATATGGAGAGAGTGGCTAAGAATCAGGCGAAATAATATTGAGCCAACTTTTTTAAAAACGCGCTATTGGCGCGTTTTTTTATAATCTTTTCAGATGAGGGAATCTAAATGGCACAGGTTAAGGCCAAATATTTAAAAGACTATCGCGCACCGGATTTCACTATTACTCATGTGGATCTCTCCTTTGTGCTCGATGGTGCCGATACCCGGGTGACCGCGGTCAGCCAAGTTAAGCGTATAAACCAGGATGCTAAGACGCTGGTATTGGATGGCGAAGGGCTGAGTGTGAGTCAGCTACTGGTCAATGGTAAGAGCCATGATTATCGTGTCACCGAGGGACAGCTAAGCATAGACACCGATTTAGTTGAATTTGAACTCTCCATAGTGACAGAGCTGGATCCCCAGGCCAATTTGGCGTTGGAAGGCTTGTACATGTCGGATGGCGCCTACTGTACTCAGTGTGAGGCAGAAGGTTTTAGACGCATTACCTTTTTCCTCGACCGCCCCGATGTGCTGGCGGTATACAAGGTTCGCATCGAAGCCGATAAGGCGGCGTTTCCATACCTCTTGAGTAACGGTAACCGTGTCGATAGCGGCGATCTCGACGGCGGACGCCATTTCGTGTGCTGGGAAGATCCTTTTCCGAAACCTGCCTATCTGTTTGCCTTAGTTGCGGGCGATTTCGACCTGCTCGACGATAGCTTCACCACCAAGAGTGGCCGCGATGTGGCGCTGCAGGTCTTCGTGGACAAGGGTAACCTGCACAAGGCCCATCACGCCATGGCATCGCTGAAGAAGTCGATGGCCTGGGACGAGAACCGCTTCGATCTCGAATATGACCTCGATATCTACATGATAGTCGCGGTGGACTTCTTCAACATGGGCGCCATGGAGAACAAGGGCCTGAACGTGTTCAACACTAAATATGTGTTGGCCGATAAAGACTCGGCGACCGACGAAGATTATCACGGTATCGAGTCTGTGGTAGGCCATGAGTATTTTCATAACTGGACGGGGAACCGCGTTACCTGCCGCGACTGGTTCCAGCTGAGCCTGAAAGAGGGACTGACGGTGTTTCGCGATCAGGAGTTTAGCTCAGATGTGGGCTCCCGAGCGGTTAACCGTATCCATGCCATCAAGGTGATCAAGAACCAGCAGTTCGCCGAAGACAGCGGCCCAATGGCCCACGCGATTCGTCCCGAGTCTGTGATCGAGATGAATAACTTCTATACCGTCACTGTGTATAACAAGGGCGCCGAAGTGATCCGCATGATGCATACCCTCTTGGGTGAGCAGGGATTCCAGGCCGGGATGAAGTGTTATTTCGAACGTCACGATGGCCAGGCGGTCACCTGTGATGATTTCGTGGCGGCGATGGAAGATGCCAGTGGTGTAGATCTGACTCAGTTCAGACGCTGGTACAGTCAGTCGGGTACGCCAGAGCTAACGGTCAATGAGACTTATGACGCCGAGAGTCAAGAATATCGCCTGAGTCTGCGTCAGCACACGCCGCCGACGCCGGAGCAGAGTGAGAAGCTGCCGCTACACATTCCTCTCGATCTTGAGCTGCTTGGCAGCGACGGACGTTCGCTAGTTAGTCAAGTCTTTAGCATTACAGAGGCCGAGCAAGATCTGGTGTTTAGCGGTATGACTGAGCAGCCTGTCCCTTCGCTGTTGCAAAATTTCTCGGCGCCGGTGAGGCTTAACTTCGACTATAGCGTAGATCAACTTATCCACCTGATGCGTTATGCTGGCAGTGAGGTGGCCAAGTGGGAGGCTTCAGCAGCATTGTTTAGCCAGGCGGTTTGGCAGAACGTGGCGCACCTCAAGGCGCAAAAGGCGATGTATGTGGATCCACGTCTGGTCGATGGGGTGAAAGGTTTGTTGCTCGATGAGCAGCTGGATCAGGCCCTGCTGGCCGAGGTGCTTAAATTCCCGAGCCTAAATACCTTGGTTGAGCAGGTGAGCCGAGTCGATCTAGATGCCCTGGCGTCGGCCCGCGAATTTATGCTCGAAGAGATCGCATCGGGTGGTGAAGATGAGCTATTGGCGCGTTATCGTGAACTGAGCACGATGGACAGTGCCGGTGCGAGGGCGCTAAAGAATGCCTGCCTTGGCTTGTTGCTGCAAACATCGGATGCCCATCAAGGCCTGGTGCAGAGCCAATATGAACAGGCTGGTAACATGACAGACAGCCTGGGCGCACTGGCGGCGCTAAACCTTGAGCAATCTGAGCTTCGCGTTAGTCTATTACAGGATTTCCAGCAGAAGTGGGCCGACACCCCATTGGTGATGGATAAATGGTTGACCCTTGAGGCGTGCTGTCCAGGTGAAGATCGCTGCGATGCGCTACGTGAATTGACCCAGCATAGCGCCTTTAGTTTTGCCAACCCGAATAGAGTACGCTCGTTGATCGGCGCCTTCGCGGCGGCAAACCCTGTGGTGTTCCATCGTATCGACGGTAGCGGCTACCGCTTTCTGACAGAAGCCATCATTAAACTCAACACCTTAAATCCTCAGGTAGCTGCACGTATCATTACGCCGCTGATTCAATTTAAGAAGTTTGATGAGCAGCGCCAGAAATTGATGCGCAGTGCCCTGGAGGACATTTTGGCCTTACCGGATCTGTCGAAAGACCTTTATGAGAAGGTTTCTAAGGCGCTGGCTTAGGAATCAGCTGAGAAGCGAGTAGGGCGGGGAGCAACGGCACCCCGCCTCTTATTAGATCAAACTATGATGACATTTACCTTCCCCATGCAGGTGAGTTACCAGGATTTTCTCAATTACTATCAAGGCAGTATCGATAAGATCGAGGTGAGAGACAGCTCTGGTAAGACCCTGTGGATCCATGCCCGTCACTTCCGTCCCTTCCTGACCACTTCAGGTATCAGGGGCTATTTTCGCTTGCAACTGGACGATAACGGCAAATTTGTTTCGCTCGAACAGTTTTAAGTTTTTTAGAGTATATACTTCAAACGGGTGATTGTACTTCATTTGAGTGTTAGCTTGGATTAATACAAGTTTAATTGCCTGTTTATGCTTGCTTTTTCAACCTGTGAATTTCATCTGGTATGACTTGTTAGATTAGATTTAAATCGCGCGTTTGAATTTCGGTAAGCCCTTTAGCTTAAGTGCACAAATATCAAGGTAATTTTCTGTTTTTTCGCCTTGCTCATCACCCCCAAATGCTGTAACAATGGTGTTACCTGTACGCTAACAAGATGTTGGCCACCATTCCTATAACAAAGAATCCAGCAGGTTACGGAGAAGAGCTAAAATGAAAAACGTTAAAAATGGCTTTAACAAGTCAGCGCTAGCTTTGGGGATCGTCGCGGCGTTGAGTATTGGAGCGACATCGGGCGTGCAAGCCGTGTCGTTCGATTGGGGAGAAGTTCAAGGTACGTTCGATTCAACATTCAGTGCCGGTGCAAGTTGGCGTGTTGAAGAGCGAGACTGGGATAATCAGATCGGTAAGGTGAATCACCCGCGCTTCGACTGGTCAAACTATACCGCGTTCGGTAACACCAAATACACCTCGGCCGAGATTTGGGCTCAGCCAGGTTCCTACTCGAGTAACGGTGACTTGAGTAACATGCTCTATTCTCAGGGTGACGTAACCTCGATGGTCTTCAAGGGATTGCATGAACTGTCGCTCAAGTATAAGAATTTTGGTCTGTTTGCCCGTGGCATGTATTTCTACGACCAGAAGGCCAACAACGGCAGCTATGGCTACAGCGATCCGATAACCGGAAAAGAGTATGACCCTTGCGCCGACTCCGAAGCTTCTAAGGTGCAGTGTAAAGATGTGCGCCTGTTAGATGCCTTCATCTACGGTGATTTCGATTTCAACGATGGCGCCAACCCGCTGACCGTTCGTATCGGTAATCAGGTGGTGTCTTGGGGGGAAAGCACGCTGATCCCGCACGGCATCGGCGTGATCAACCCGGTGGATCTTAACATTCTTAATGCCCCAGGGGCCGAGCTAAAAGAAGCCTTTAGGCCGCAGGGCATGATCTGGGCGTCTCTTGGCGTGACTGAGTCACTGTCGGTCGAAGCCTTTTATCAATACGATTGGGAGCCAGTTTGGGTACCGACCCCGGGTTCTTACTTCTCGACCAACGATTTTGCTGGCTACGGTGGCTACTCGCAAAATGCGCAGCTGGGCTTCAATGCTAACCCGGATATCAATCTCGACTTCTTGATCGACGAGTATCAGAAGCTGGCAGCCATGGTTGCATCGGGTCAATATGATCCGGCGACACTGGGTTCATTGGCGTTAGCCTACCCGACTAAGGTGACCCTGATGCAAGATCAGGCGAGCGCCAGCGATTCGGGTCAGTACGGTATCAAGCTGGGTTATTACGCACCAGAGCTGGGCGAGACAGAGTTTGGCTTCTACTACATGAACTATCATAGCCGTCGTCCGCTGATCAGCGGCACTACTGCTAACTTTACTGCCGAAGCAATAGGTGCAGATCTGGCACAACTTGGAATGCTTGGTGGTACTGGGGCAACAGTTGATCGTCAAACATTGCTCGGTTTAGAG
The DNA here is from genome assembly GCF_009831655.1 of Shewanella insulae. GTDB lineage: Bacteria > Pseudomonadota > Gammaproteobacteria > Enterobacterales > Shewanellaceae > Shewanella > Shewanella insulae. The sequence continues at coordinate 130,167 of NZ_WRPA01000001.1, forward strand.
ACCTTCTCAAAGGCGCAAATCGTTTACCCTGAAGATATTCAACTCTACGGCTTTAGTTTCAACACTCTGATTGGCGATACCTCCGTTGCCGGTGAAATTGCTCATAGACTGGATGAACCATTACAAATTGATGACGTTGAGCTTTTGTTTGCGGCGATGCCGCAGCAATTAGCGAACATTGATCCTAACCTCCCGCACTATAGAGGCGATCTCGATGGGATCTCACAGGTGCAGAATTATGGACCGGGCGAATATGCAGAAGGCTATATCCGCCGCGATACCACTCAGGCACAGGTAACCTTTACCCATCTGTTCGGTCCGACACTGGGGATGGATAATCTGGTGATGCTGGCCGAGGTAGGTGGCGTTTGGATCCATGACATGCCAGGCTTCGATGAGCTGCGTCTCAATGGTCCTGGCACGGCGCGTTCGGGCGGTAACCCAGATATGCCTGGTATCATCGAGGCGGTACATAACGGCCCTGAAACGAATCCTTTCCCAACGGATTTTGCCTGGGGTTATCGTTTAGTTGCCAAGGCCGATTACAACAACCTGTTTGCCGGTGTAAACATGTCGCCGCGCATCATCTTCTCCCATGATGTTGACGGGATCACCCCAGATCCTATGTTCCTGTTCACCGAAGGTAAGAAGTCCGTCGCTATCGGCGTGAACTTCGATTATCAGAGTCGTTGGGGCGCAGATTTCTCATACAACTCCTTCTTCGGTGGTGTCGGCACGACGAATCTGATGTCAGATCGCGATTATGTGTCGTTTAACATCAAGTATTCAATCTAATTCACAAGGACAATAAGAATGAAAAAACTAACACTATTGTCGGCTGCTGTGATTGTCGCATTGACCGCACCAACAGCCTTTGCGAAAGTTTCAGAGGCGCAGGCGGCCAAGCTTGGCACCGAACTCACGCCACTTGGCGGTGAAAAGGAGGGCAACGCCGATGGTTCTATTCCGGCTTGGGATGGTGGTATCACCAAGCCTGTCGCCGGCTACGAGAAGGGAATGCATCATCCCGATCCTTTCCCGAACGACAAGATTGAATTTACCATTACCAATGCTAACAAGGCGCAGTACAAAGACTACCTGACCCCAGGTCAGATGAAGTTGTTCGAACTGTACCCTGATAGTTACAAGATGAATGTCTACCAGACACGTCGTACCGCTTCTGTACCTCAGTTTGTCTACGACGCAACCAAGGCCAACGCCACACGTGCCGAGCTAGTGGCAGACGGCAACGGGATCTCTGGTGCCTCAATTGGCGTGCCTTTCCCGGTGCCACAAAATGGGCTTGAAGCCATCTGGAACCATGTGCTGCGTTTTCGTGGCGTAGACGTCGAGACGGCCCGTAGTCAGGCGGCACCAACGGCATCTGGTGGTTACACCCTGGTAGAAACCGCCGAAGAGATCCGCTTTCAATATTCGCGTCCTGAAATGACGCTGGATAAGTTAAAAGAGTCTAATACCCTGTTCTACTTTAAGCAGGTGGTGACTCAGCCGGCACGTCTGGCGGGTACCGCGCTGCTGGTTAAAGAAACTATGGATCAGGAAGCACTGCCACGTCAGGCCTGGACCTATAACACAGGACAGCGCCGCGTGCGCAAGGCGCCAAACGTTGCCTTCGATACGCCGGGCACCGTATCTGATGGTCTGCGCACCACAGACGATTTCGACATGTTTAACGGCTCACCCGTTCGATACAACTGGGAGCTTGTGGGTAAGAAGGAGATCTACATTCCTTACAACGACTACAAGTTGCACTCAGACAAGCTGAAATATGAGCAGATCCTCAAGCCAGGTCATATCAACCCAGATTATGTGCGCTGGGAGAAGCACCGTGTATGGGAAGTTAAGGCACAGCTTAAGGATGGTATGCGTCACATCTACAAGACCCGCGTCTTCTATCTCGATGAGGACTCTTGGCAGGTGGCTATGGCAGACATGTATGACAACCGTGATGAGCTTTATCGCGTAGCCGTGGCACACGCCATCAACTACTACGAAGTGCCGACTCACTGGACCACACTTGAAGTGATCCACGATCTGCAGTCTCGTCGTTACCTGGCCATGGGGCTGGATAACGAGGGTCGTATGTATAACTTCGATGCCAAGCTGAGCGAAGCGAACTTTACGCCAGCGGCATTGAGACGTGCTGGCATCCGTTAAGCACTCGTTCGTTAAGTACTTTTTAAGAACTTAGGGGAGAGGGGCCTGTTGGCCCCTCATTTTACGAAAGGAAGTTTGTATGTGGTTTAGCATGCTTCGGCTTGTCGCTTTATCTTCTCTGTGTTTTGTCACCCTAGCCGGGGCCCAAGCGGCAACCGAGGTGGCATCTTCCGATATTCAGCCGCTGGCGACACAATCCCTGGTATTGGATATTGCCAAGCAGGGAGAAACTATGATTGCCGTGGGCGATCGTGGTCATCTATTTCGTTTTACCGACAGCTGGCAGCAGGTGATCTCACCGAGTCGCGCCTTGCTGACCAAGGCAACGCTGCTGACGCCAGAGCTTGGCTGGGCAGTGGGTCACGATGCCACCATCTTACATACCCAGGACGGGGGCAAGAGCTGGGTGGTGCAGATGCGTTCCCCCGAGATAGAAAAGCCTTTCCTGGATGTGCTCTTCTTCGACGCCAACCATGGTATAGCGATTGGCGCCTATGGACTCTTCTATCGTACCAAGGATGGCGGTAAACAGTGGCAGCAGGAGTTTCATACCGAGCTCTTATACGAAGAGGATCAGGCCTATCTCGATGAACTCAAGGCGGAAGATGAAAGCCTGTATCTAAAAGAGCGCAGTACATTATTACCCCACTTTAATCGTGTGGTGCGTCTAGCCGATGGCCGCCTGTTGATGGTGGGCGAACTTGGTCTGGCGGCCGAGTCACAAGACAATGGCCTTAGCTGGCAGCGTATCGAGTTTCCCTATGAGGGCTCGCTGTTTAATATCTTAGTGGCCAAGCAGGGGATCTATGTGCTTGGCCTGCGTGGACATCTGTTTAAGAGCGCCGGCGACCTAGAGCAGTGGCAGGCAATCGAGCTGCCTTCCAAGTCGACGCTGAATGGTGGAATTGTGCTGAGTGACGATAAGGTCAGGCTGGTCGGCAATGGCGGCGTGGTGATCGACGTAACCGCCGATGATGGCGTGACTATGGTGACCCAGCGTCAGGGGGAAAACCTGGTGGCTATCGGCCAGGATAAGTCAGGTACACTGTGGATTGCTGGTACCAAAGGCTTAGTTGCATTACAACAAAAATAATAAGGCCATGGCATGTTAGATAAATTAGTTAATGGATTAGAATCCTTCCTGTTTCGGCAACGGGCCTATGTGATATTCGCCTTCTTGCTGGCAACCCTGTTTCTCGGCTTTCAGGCCAGCCATCTGAAGATGGATGCGGCGTTCGTTAAGAATATCCCGCTTAATCATAGCTATATGCAGACTTATCTTAAGCATCAGAAGCAGTTTGGCGGCGCAAATAGCATCATGGTGGCGGTGGAAGATACCAGTGGCAACATCTTTAACCCCAACTTTTTCGATACCTTAAAGCAGGTACACGACCAGCTGTTCTTCATTCCAGGTGTCGATCGTGCCCAGGTTAAATCACTCTATTCGCCATCGACCCGATTTACCGAGGTGGTGGAAGATGGCTTCGCAGGTGGCCCCGTGATCCCGGCGGATTTCTCTACCACGCCAGCCGGGCTTGAAGTGGTGCGTAGTAATATCGAGAAGGCGGGTATCGTCGGACGTCTTATCGCCGAAGATTACTCGGCGGCCATGGTGACCGCTCAGTTGATGGATTTCGATCCGCAAACTGGCGAGCCACTCGATACCTTGGCCTTTGCCAGTCAGCTCGAGAAGGAGCTGCGGGGCCAATATGAAAATGACAAGATAAAGGTTCATATCATTGGCTTTGCCAAGATGGCCGGTGACGTCGCCGAGGGGGCCAAGGGGGTCGTGCTCTTCTTTGCCATCGCCATCTTAGTGACCGCCGTGATGGTGTATCTCTTCTCCCATTCGGTCAAGCTGACCCTGCTTCCTCTGGTTTGTAGCCTGGTGGCCGTGGTTTGGCAGCTGGGCCTGCTTACCGTGGTCGGCTTTGGCCTGGATCCCATGTCGATTCTGATCCCCTTCCTGGTGTTTGCCATTGGGGTGAGTCATGGCGTGCAGATGATCAACGCCGTTAGACGTCGCGTGGGGGAGGGGGAGAGCACCAAATCTGCCGCCGCACTAGCGTTTCGTAGTTTGCTGATCCCAGGTGGCGTCGCGCTGCTCTCTGACACCGTAGGCTTCATGACCTTGCTGGCCATTGATATCGGCATCATTCGTGAGCTGGCCATCTCGGCATCCCTGGGTGTGGCGGTGATCATACTGACTAACCTGGTGCTCCTGCCGCTGCTGATCTCCTTTACCGAGGTCAAGGCGCTACCGACAAAATCAAACGGCAAAGTGGAGGCTATCTGGCGTAAACTCTCCTGTTTCGCCACGCCTAAGTATGCGCTAGTCGTGCTGATCGCCACCGCACTCCTCTACGGGCTTGGGTTGCAGCAGGCCAATAAGATGAAGATTGGCGATCTACAGGGCGGAGCGCCGGCGCTGCACTTTGACAGTCGCTACAACCAGGATACCTTCTATATTACCGATCACTTCTCCATCACCACAGATGTGATGACTGTGATTGTCGAGGCCTTTCCCGAGGCCTGTACCTATCATGACGTGCTGACGCAAATCGATGAGTTCGAATGGCAGGTAGCCAATACGCCTGGGGTCGAGTCCACGGCCAGTCTGGCCTCAATCGCCAAGCGGGTTAATGCCGGCTTTAACGAGGGCAACCCTAAATGGCAGGTGCTGCCGCGCACCACCGCAAGCTTAGTACAGGCGGTTGGGCAGATCCCAACCACCTCGGGCCTGCTGGATGGTAACTGCTCTGTAATGCCTGTGTACCTGTTTCTCACAGATCATAAGGCGGAGACTATTGAGCTGGTTATCGACAAGGTGAAGACACTGTCGGCCCAGATGGACAACGACAAGCTTAAGTTCAGGCTGGCATCTGGCCCCGTCGGTGTGATGGCGGCCACCAATGAGGCCGTAGCCGAGGCGCAGCTGCCTATGATGCTCTATGTCTATGGCGCCGTGTTTGTACTCTGCTTGATCAGCTTCAGATCGATTCGCGCGACCGTAGCAGTGATCTTGCCGCTGTATGTGGTATCGACCCTGGCGCAGGCGCTGATGACCTTGCTCGATATCGGCCTGGCGGTGAGCACGCTGCCGGTGATCGCCCTTGGGGTCGGTATAGGCGTCGACTATGGTATCTATATCTTGTCGACCATGGCGGTCAAACTCAGAGACGGCATGCCGGTGCAAACCGCCTATCATCAGGCGCTTATCGAGCGGGGTAGCGCGGTGATCTTCACCGGTCTGACACTGGCCATAGGTGTCAGTACCTGGTTTTTCTCGGCACTCAAGTTCCAAATGGACATGGGGATCCTGCTAACTTTCATGTTTTTAGTGAATATGTTAGGCGCAATAATTATTTTACCGGCAATAGGCGCTGTTTTCTGGCGTAAGCCGCGATAGTGAGCTGAAAGAGAGAGCATTAGCTCTCTCTTTTTTTGCATAGTTACGCTCACTTTACGATTGTTTTTTCATCGAGTACGCCCATATGGCCGCAAAACCCCGGGGGATGAGGATCTACCACTAAAATAGTTCTCGAAAATTGGCACATTTAGTAATAAACTTCGCGCTATGACTTAGGTCACATAATTAGATTTGGCCTGTCATATGCTCAAGCATCCATAAAATTACAAAAACGCTGCCATAGACCCTAAAGGAAACAGCAACATGGCCTTGAAAGATGCAATGCCTTCAGTACTACTCGAGAACGTAGTCAGCCTAATTCATTCGAAAGTTCCCAATACACAAGCCAAACAAGTTGAACAGTTCGCAACTTGTATTTATGCCCACATGTCGAAAGATGACTTGCAACACCGCAATGACAGTGATCTTTACGGCGCTGTCCTCAGCCTTTGGAATGCCGTGAATAAGACGCCGGTAGGTGAGACTCATATTCGCGTGTTTAACCCGAGTCAATCTAAGCATGGTTGGAAATCATCCCACTCTATTATCGAGGTGATTCAACCAGATATGCCTTTTCTTGTTGACTCGGTAGGCATGGCGCTTAACCGCATGGGGATCACCACCCACATGATGCTGCACACGCCATTAACCGTTAAGCGTGAGCAAGGCGTGATCACCGGCGTTAGCTATAACGAGGTAAAGGATGAGAGCAACGACAAGGTTGCCGTATTCCTGATCGAGGTCGACAGACTGAGCAGCGACGCCGATATCAAGAGCCTGGAGAAAGAGATTCAATCAGTATTGGGCGATGTTGCGGCGTCGGTCAATGACTGGCAGGCGATGTCGAATAAACTGAGCGACACTATCGCCGAGTTGGCCGACCGTCCGTTCCCGGGTGAGAAGCGCGAGCTGGAAGAGGCCATCAACTTCCTGACCTATCTCAATAATCATCACTTCACCTTGCTTGGTTACCGTCGTTACGACCTGCACAAGGTCGAAGGTGATCTCGAGCTGTTGCCGGTCAGCGAATCAAGCCTGGGTCTAATGAATGTACCGGGTAAGCCTAAGAGTTCTAAGGGACTCATGCTCTCTAGCCTGTCGGACACAGCGCGTAAAGAAGCGCTTGATAGCAGCCTGCTGATTTTAACCAAGAGCACAGAGAAGAGCCGCGTTCACCGCCCAGCCTATGTCGATTACATCGGCATCAAGCGTTTCGACGAGCAGGGTAACGTGATAGGTGAAGACAGGTTCATCGGCCTGTATGCCTCAAATCTATACAACCGTAGCCCACGTGAGATTCCGCTGTTGGCGCAGAAGATCCAGCGCGTACTGGATGATTCTGGCTTGACGCAACACTCCCACGACTACAAGGCCTTGATGCATATTCTGGAGACCTTGCCTCGTGATGAGATCATTCAGGCGCGGGAATCCGAATTGGCCAGCATGGCCCATGGCGTTCTGGAGATGCAAGATCGCGACAAGCTCAAGTTGTTTGTACGCAAGGATGGCTTCGGTCGTTTCCTCTCTTGCCTGGTGTATGTCTCTAAAGACAGATACAACACTAAGCTGCGTGAAGATACCCAACGTATTCTGGCGCAACACTTCAACACTAAAGAAGATGTTGAATTTACAACCTATTTTTCTGAGTCTACGCTCGCACGTACTCACTATATAGTTAAAGTCGATAATAATATTACGGATGTAGATGTGGCTGCCATCGAAAACAATCTTATTGAAGCTGCGCGTTCATGGGAAGACAAGTTAAACACAGCGCTGATCACTGCCCAAGGCGAAGAGTCGGGCAACCGTCTGGTTAAACGCTATGTCAATGCGTTCCCACGCAGCTATAAAGAGGATGTGTTGCCTAGCTCAGCCGTGGTAGATATCGAGCATCTCGAAGCGCTGGATGATGATCACAAGCTTGGCATGCTCTTCTATCAGCCACAGGAAACGGCTTTAAAAGACAACAAGGTCCGCCTGAAGCTCTTCCACAAGGATGAGCCGATCCATCTGTCTGATGTATTGCCTATGTTGGAAAACTTCGGCCTGCGGGTGATCAACGAGCGTCCTTATGAGGTGATGACTGCCGATGGTTCGACCTTCTGGATCCTTGACTTCTTGATGACGGTTCAAGGGGCGGCGGTTGATAACCTGGCAGATAGCCAAGATAGATTCCAGACGGCCCTGTCTCAGGTGTGGCGTAAAGAGCTTGAAGATGACGGCTTCAACCGTCTGGTATTGGCAACGGGTCTCTCTGGCCGCGAAGTCTCTGTGCTGCGTGCCTATGCTAAATATATGCGTCAGATCGATGCGACCTTCAGCCAGGCCTATATTGAAGAGACCTTTAGCAGCTATCCACAGATCGCCGATCTGCTGGTGAAGATGTTTATTCGCAAGTTCAATCCTAAGCTGAAGACGCGTACCCTGTCTAAGTTTGTTGAACAGATAGATATGCGTCTCGAAGAAGTCTCTAGCCTGGATGATGACCGTATCATCCGTCGCTACCTGGATCTTATCAACGCCACGCTGCGTACCAACTTCTATCAGGTGTTGCCTGACGGTAACAACAAGCCTTACGTGTCATTCAAGTTCTCGCCTGAAGAGATCCCTGAGATGCCACGTCCGCTGCCTAAGTTTGAGATCTTCGTCTACTCGCCAAGGGTAGAGGGTGTTCACCTGCGTGGTGGCAAGGTTGCCCGTGGTGGTCTGCGCTGGTCTGATCGCCGTGAAGATTTCCGCACCGAAGTACTGGGTCTGGTGAAAGCCCAGCAGGTGAAGAACACGGTTATCGTGCCTGTGGGCGCCAAGGGTGGTTTCGTCTGTAAGCAACTGCCGACTGAGGGTGGACGCGATGCCTTCTTCACCGAAGGCCAAGAGTGTTACCGTCTGTTTATCCGCGGTCTGCTTGATATTTCTGACAACATCGTCGAAGGCGACATCGTTCCTCCGGTTAACGTGGTACGTCACGATGAAGACGATCCATACCTGGTTGTGGCGGCAGATAAAGGCACCGCAACTTTCTCGGATATCGCCAATGCCATCTCTGAGGAGTATGGTTTCTGGTTAGGCGACGCCTTCGCGTCGGGTGGTAGTAACGGTTACGACCATAAGAAGATGGGTATCACGGCGCGCGGCGCCTGGGAATCGGTTAAGCGTCACTTCCGTGAGATAGGTATCGACTGTCAGACCACAGACTTCACCTGTTTGGCCATCGGTGACATGGCCGGCGACGTATTCGGTAACGGTATGTTGCTCTCTGAGCACACGCGTCTGGTGACGGCATTTAACCATATGCATATCTTTATCGACCCGAACCCAGATGCGGCCAGCAGCTATAAAGAGCGTGCGCGTCTGTTCGAGTTGCCGCGTTCAAGCTGGGAAGATTACAACAAAGACCTGATCTCTAAGGGCGGTGGAATATTCCTGCGCAGCGCAAAATCGATCACACTCACACCAGAAATGAAGAAGATGCTGGATACCAAGAAAGCATCTATGACACCAAACGAGCTGCTTAAAGAGCTGCTGAAGATGAAGGTGGATCTGATCTGGAATGGTGGTATCGGTACCTATGTCAAGGCAACCAGTGAGACTCATGCCGAGGTGGGCGACCGTGCCAACGACGCGCTGCGCGTTAATGGCAACGAGGTACAGGCTCGCATCATAGGTGAGGGTGGTAACTTAGGTTGTACTCAGTTGGGCCGTATAGAATACGCCGCCAACGGTGGCCGCATGAACACCGACTTCGTCGATAACGTAGGTGGTGTGGATTGTTCGGATAACGAAGTTAACATCAAGATCTTGCTGAACGCCATGGTGGCCGAAGGTGAGATGACGGTGAAGCAGCGTAACCGTCTGCTGGTTGAGATGACTGATGAGGTCAGCCGCATCGTATTGCAAGACTGTAAGGATCAGACCCGTACCATTTCTGTGACTCAGGTGCGCGGCGCCGAGCAGCTAAAAGAGCAGATCCGCTTCATCCACTACCTGGAGAAGGAAGATAAGCTAGACAGAGCGCTAGAGTTCCTGCCGACCGATGATGAGTTGGCAGAGCGCCTGGCGAATGGTAAGTCGCTGACTCGCCCTGAACTTTCTGTTCTGGTGGCCTACGCTAAGATGGTATTGAAGGAGCAACTGCTCACGTCGGAAATTACCGACGATACCTTCCTGAGCCAGCTGCTTATCGAGTACTTCCCTCGTCAGCTGCAAGAAAAGTACAGCGAGCGCATGGTCAACCATCCGCTACGTGCCGAGATCATCGCAACTTCGTTGGCCAATGAACTGGTTAACGATATGGGTCTGAATTTCGTTCAGCGTATGCAAGATGAGACAGGCGCCTCAGTCGCCGAAGCTGCCATCTGCTACACTATGGCCCGTGAAGTATTTGGTTTAGCTGATTTAACTAAATCGATCACGGCGCTAAACGGTGTGGTACCTGCTGTGGTACAAGGCGAGATGTTGCATCAGTTACGTCGTAATCTACGCCGTGCCTGTCGTTGGTTCTTACGTCATCGTAACCGTAACCAAAGCATCGAGCAGGTTGTGGCCTTCTTTAGCCCAGTGTTCCAAGAGCTTCGTCAAAACGTTCATCAGTATCTGGTGGAAGATGAAGTGAACGGTATCCGTGCAGAGATCGCGGCATTGGTAAAAGAAGGGGTACCAGAACAGGTGGCGACGGATGTTGTCAACATGAGCACGCTGTTCTCGGCGCTGGATATTTCGGAGATCGCTCAGCTGGAAGACAAGCCGGTGGCCTTGGTTGCCGAAACCTACTACAAGTTAGGTGCACGTATCGATCTGCACTGGTTCCTGGAGCAGATCAGCGCCCAACCTGTAGCAAACCACTGGCAAGCCTTGGCGAGAGCGGCATTTAGAGAAGAACTCGATTGGCAACAGCGTTCACTGAGTTCCGCAGTGCTACGTACTTGCCCATCGGTTTGCGATGCTGACGCCATTATTGAACAGTGGGTCGAATCCAATCAGGGCTTATTGGAGAGATGGTTCCACATGCTTGCAGACTTTAAGACCTCGCAGACCCATGAGTTTGCGAAGTTCTCAGTCGCCCTACGTGAGCTGAATCTGTTGATCCTTCATTGTGAAGGTCAATCGTAAAAATAAAATATAGTCATGAGCCCTGGCAATCGCCGGGGCTTTTTTCGGTCTAGGAGAATGCATGTTTTACAAAATCGCACAGAAAGTGATGTTTCAGATGGATCCTGAGAAGGCACATAACCTTGCCATAGGCAGTCTGAAATCAACTGCGAATTCGCCATTAAACTGTTTCTACGCACAGAAGCTGCAAGCGGCGCCTGTCGAGTTTATGGGCTTGACCTTTCCCAACCCAGTAGGCCTTGCCGCCGGTATGGATAAGGATGGTGAATGTATCGATGCGTTCCACGCGATGGGATTCGGGCATGTCGAAGTCGGTACGGTTACGCCTCGTCCACAACCTGGCAATGATCAGCCCCGTCTGTTTCGTTTAAAGCCTGCAAAGGCGATTATCAATCGTATGGGCTTTAACAACAAGGGCGTCGATAATCTAGTGGCCAATCTCAAGGCGGCCAAGTCTGGCGCCATGGTTGGGGTGAATATCGGTAAGAATAAGGATACACCGGTCGAGCAGGGTAAAGATGATTACCTTATCTGCATGGAGAAGGTCTATCCCTATGCGGCCTATATTGCCGTTAACATCTCATCGCCGAACACACCTGGTCTACGTACATTGCAATATGGCGATCTACTCGATGATCTCTTGGGATCATTAAAAGCCAAGCAAAAAGATCTTGCCGAGCGTCATGGTAAGTACGTGCCGATCGCGCTGAAAATTGCGCCGGATCTGGAGCCCGATGAGATTGAGAAGATTGCCGAATCGTTGATCCGTAACGAGTTCGATGGTGCCATTGCGACCAACACAACCCTGACACGCGATGGGGTTAGCGGCTTGGTGAACTCTAATGAAGCCGGCGGACTAAGTGGTAAGCCATTGAATTCGTTGTCAACCAAAGTGATTAAGCAGTTAGCCGATTGCCTAAAAGGTCAGGTGCCCATCATAGGTGTTGGTGGTATTAATAGTGCTGCCGATGCGCTAGATAAGCTCGACGCAGGCGCGACCATGGTGCAAATTTATTCTGGTTTTATTTATCGTGGACCAGAATTAATTAAAGAGATCGTCGATGCTTATCGAGTTAAAACAAAATAAGATCTAATTTCAGATCTAAAAACGATCGCGCGATCTTGTTTAGATCGCGTTTGATCGCGATAACATATTGTAATCTATATCATATTTGTAATATTTTTTTTGATATTGGATGAAATATCATCTATTATCGAGTTGTATTAAGGTATATAGGTACACGTTATGTTATTAATGCCACAAAGGGATTGGCAATGGATATATAACGATTCGTATGGGGTTTTAAGCGTTTCGTTAGGTTCGGATATGGAATTTCTGACTCCCTATAAAACGAAAGCACTTATTCCTGATGCCCTGACAACTACAGAATTTAATGTAGAGCATGCCAAATTCTATATTGAGTTTATTGAGCGTATTGGTAAGTCATTAAATAGTGCCGATGCGGTGAGGGTACAGCTGGCGCTTAATGCCACGGCCGCTCATTTTCTATTGAAGCCACAGATGCCCAAGTCGTGGTTTTTCGAGACTTCGGCGGTTTGTGTCTATAGCGAACTGGGTAAGGTGTTTCAGCTGAAATGCCAAGAGCAGGCGGTTAAGGTACTTGTGGTTGAGTCTAATATTCAGGCCTCCCTGGTGATGTTGTTATCACCGGAACTGCACTTGAGCGATAGCAAGGCGATGCGTCAGTTCGATTGTATTAAGGTGATGAACGATAGATTACATCCTTTGAAGGCGAGTCGTCAGATCGCGGCTGCTTAATAACTCAAATAGAGAAAATATTAATCGAATGGGGAGCAGATGCTCCCCATTTTTATGCCTGTTATTTGATCTGTTTAATTTATTGAGAAGATCGAATGTAAATCATTTTTTCGATCCATCACCATTGGTTGTCTTATTTATCCTTCTTCTCCCTATCTTCTTTCAGCGGTTCATGGTCATTGAATAAGTAGTTTTCATTTTATTAGTTAGCGTGCTATAGGCGATTTAATGACCGCTCGCTAAGCATTAATATTTTATTGTTTAATGCATGATCACTCATCGGGGTGAAAACGAAGGATAGAGGTCTGAGATAAAACTGATTTAAACCGTATGGGCTTGGACATGACAATCTGGGTATAGTGAGTTTATTGATTTGGATTGTTATTAAGGCTTTTGTAACCCATGGTGATGTGTATCCTTGGTTGCCTTTATCGCGAGTTAAGCCGAGAAGGTACCAGGCAGCTTTGGCTAGAATTTGAATATGATAAGGAAAGGGAGTTACTTATATAAGAAATTGGTTGCGGGAAGATGGATTGCAACTGGGCGGTATACCTTCGATGACCTTCGCAGCTTATAAAGGATTGGGCCCGGCAATGCTACCAAGCTGTCTTTTCTTTCAGCTTAATACAATAAGGAAGGGGGGTATTTACATAAGAAATTGGTTGCGGGAGCCGGATTGGAACTGGGCGACATACCGTCGATGACCTTCGCGGCTTTTATAAGAGCTGAGCCCGACGAGATTTTTGCTTTAGCTGTTTGAGAAAGGGGGTTAAACAAGAGAGTGTTTAGAAAAGTTATTTTATAAGAAATTGGTTACGGGAAGATGGATTGCAACTGGGTGGCATACCTTCGATGATCTTCGCAGCTTATAAAGGATTGGGCCCGGCAATGCTACCAAGCTGTCTTTTCTTTCAGCTTAATACAATAAGGAAGGGGGGATTTACATAAGAAATTGGTTGCGGGAGCCGGATTTGAACCGACGACCTTCGGGTTATGAGCCCGACGAGCTACCAAACTGCTCCATCCCGCGTCCGTAAGAAACGCTGTAGTTGTTTTGATTCTTGCTACAAAAGAAATTGGTTGCGGGAGCCGGATTTGAACCGACGACCTTCGGGTTATGAGCCCGACGAGCTACCAAACTGCTCCATCCCGCGTCCGTAAGAAACGCTGTAGTTGTTTTGATTCTTGCTACGAAAGAAATTGGTTGCGGGAGCCGGATTTGAACCGACGACCTTCGGGTTATGAGCCCGACGAGCTACCAAACTGCTCCATCCCGCGACCGGATGTTTACTCTAACCTCTGAAGCAACAACAGCTTTATGCTGTGTAGTGCCCAGTGCGTCAAAGCGGGGCGAACTATATCGACATGACGGATTCAATGCAAGTAACAATTACGAATTTCGCGTCAAGCGTTTATTAATCCGGCAATGTGTCGAGGTATCGATCAAACCTGGCATTTTTAAACCTTCATTTGGCAGAACTTTTTATCATTTAATCTGAGGACAAGGTATAATGACGGATTGATTTTTGAAGTGTGTCTATCTATCCATGTTAAATTTTTTTGCCGCAGCCCCACGAGGCTATGAGTACGCCCTGTCTTTAGAACTGGCAGAGCTTGGTGCAGCCGAGATAAAGGAAAGCGTTGCTGGCGTCTATTTCTCTGCTCCCCTTAATCTGGCTTACCGTATTACCTTATGGTCGAGACTCGCCAGCCGTATCATTTTGGTGATCTATAAGGGGCCATGTGAGAATCCCGAGCAGCTCTATAATGCGGCCTACTGCATCGATTGGCAGACCCATTTCTCCAATAAGAGCAGCTTCAGCATAGATTTTCATGGTGTGGGTGGCTTTATTAAGAACTCACAGTTTGGCGCGCTTAAGATAAAAGATGCGGTCGTCGACCGTTTCCGTGACGATGGCTGCGCACGTCCCGATGTTGCTCGTGTCGATGCGGATTTTAAGATAGATGCCCACTATCGTCGTGGCCAAATTACCCTGGGGATTAACTTCTCGGGGCCTGCATTGCATCAACGTGGTTACCGCTCCACCACAGGTGAGGCGCCACTGAAGGAGAACCTGGCGGCCAACATGTTGGTACGTAGCGGTTGGCAACAGGCGCCTAAGGATCTGCTTGACCCCTTCTGCGGTAGCGGCACCATATTGATCGAGGCGGCCATGATGGCCTGTGATATTGCACCGGCCCTGCAGCGTCGTCGTTTCGGTTTCGAGCATTGGTTACGCCATCAAGAGGCAGACTGGCAGGAGCTACTTAGTGAGGCCAAGGCACGCGCCTCTATCGGCACCAAGCGCTGTGAGATTAAGTTTTATGGTTCGGACATCGATTCGCGTCTGGTGGCGCTGGCAAAACGCAATGCCCAAAATGCAGGTGTCGCCGAGCTTATCGAGTTTTCGGTATCTAACGCGCTCAACGTCACGCCGCCGGTGGAGCAAGGTTATCTGATCACCAACCCGCCTTATGGTGAGCGTCTGGGTAATGTTACCTCGCTATTGCAGCTCTACTATCAGCTTGGAGATAAGCTAAAGGCTGAATTTGGTGGCTGGCAGGTGGCTGTGCTCAACAGCGACATCGAACTGCTCTCAGCCCTTAAGCTTAAAGCCGACAAGCAGATGAAGATGTATAACGGCGCGCTCGAGTGTGCCTTTAACCTCTATACCTTGCATGCCAAGAGCACCCGGCGTATCGATCCTAGCCAGGTGCTGAGCCAGGGTGGCGAGGTGAGTGAAGTCGCCACGGCCTTTAGTAACCGAATCAAGAAGAATTACAAGCAGCTGAGCAAATGGGCCCAGCGCGAGGGGATAGACAGCTATCGTCTCTATGACGCCGATATTCCAGAATACAATGTGGCGGTAGATATCTATCTGGATCATGTGGTGATCCAGGAGTATTCGGCGCCCAAGTCGATTCCCGAGGCGGTGACTAAGCGTCGTCTGACCGATGTCTTACTGGTGTTGCCACAGGCCATAGGGGTTGATCCCGATAAGATCATCCTTAAGACCCGTGAGCGTCAGAAGGGCACTAACCAATACCAGAAGCTGGATGCCACTAAGCTCGAGCTAGTGACCACAGAGTACGGCGCCAAGTTTAAGCTCAACTTGAAGGACTACCTGGATACGGGCCTGTTTTTGGATCACCGCTTGACCCGCAAGCTAGTGGGCGAGAAGTCGAAAGATAGAGACGTGCTTAACCTGTTCGCTTATACGGGTAGCGCTTCTGTGCACGCTGCGCTGGGTGGTGCCAAGTCGGTGACCACGGTAGATATGTCTAACACCTATCTCAACTGGGCGCAGGACAACTTTGAGTTGAACGGCCTTAAAGGCAAGCAGTATCAGTTCATTCAGGGCGATTGCCTGCAATGGATAGACGACTGCGAGCAGCAGTATGACCTGATTTTTATCGATCCGCCAACCTTCTCTAATTCTAAGCGCATGGAAGATTCCTTTGATGTGCAGCGTGACCACGTCAAGCTGTTGAGTGCATTGGTGAAGCTGCTGCGTCCGGGTGGGGAGATCCTGTTTTCCAACAACAAGCGTAAGTTTAAGATGGATAGCGAGGCGCTGAGTGCTCTTGGTTTATCGATCACTAACTTGGATAAGCAGACCCTGCCGCTGGATTACAAGCGCAATCCTCATATACATAACACCTGGTTGATTAAGCATGCCTAAGACCAGCGCCTATATTCTTTTTCATACCGATGGCTGTCACCTGTGTGAGCAGGCCCAGGCGCTCATTTGCGCATTGAATATCGATTTTGTCTTGCAGGATATCTGCGATGACGAGCAACTGGCGCAGCGCTATGGCGTGCGCATCCCTGTACTGCTGCGTGAGGCTGATGGTGCCGAGTTAGGCTGGCCCTTCGACAGCGAGCAGTTGCAACAATTTACAGGAGTATAAATTGAGTCTGGTTCGTATTAATAACGGCTCATTGGCCTATGGCTACACGCCCTTACTTCAAAATGCCGACTTTACCATAGAGCCGGGCGAGCGCGTCTGTATCGTGGGGCGCAACGGCGCCGGTAAATCTAGCCTGATGAAGGTGATTGGTGGTGACGTGTTACTCGACGACGGCGAGTTTAACATTGCCACAGATGTCAAGGTCAGCCGATTACAACAGGATCCCCCCAAGGCAGAGCTGGGCACGGTTTACGCCTATATCTCGGCCGGCCTGCAGGAAGTGGGTGAGAAGCTCGAGCGTTATCATCAACTTTCGCATGATGTCGCCCACGTTGACGCCCAGGAGATGGAGCGTCTGCTTAAGCAGATGGAGCGCCTTCAGGCGGATCTCGATCATCTTAACGGTTGGCAGCTCGATACCCGCATTAACCAGACCTGTGAAATGCTTGGATTAGATGCCGATGCGAGTCTGGCGAGCCTGTCCGGTGGCTGGCAGCGTAAGGTTGCTCTGGCGAGGGCCTTGGTGAGTGAGCCGGATCTGTTGCTCCTCGATGAGCCTACCAACCATTTGGATATCGATACTATCGAATGGCTGGAAGAGTTTCTGCTCAACTTCCGTGGCGCTATCGTCTTTATCAGTCACGACCGTGGCTTTATTCAGCGCATGGCGACCCGAATCGTGGATCTCGACCGTGGTGTGGTGACCTCCTGGCCTGGCGACTATCAGACCTACCTCGACGGCAAGGCCGAATGGCTCAGGGTGGAAGAGGAAAAGAACGCCCAGTTCGATAAGCGGCTGGCGGAAGAGGAAGCCTGGATCCGCCAAGGGATCAAGGCGCGCCGTACCCGTAATGAAGGCCGTGTGCGCGCGCTGAAGGCGCTGCGTATGGAGCGTATGGCGCGTATCAATCGTCAGGGCGGTGCTAAGATGGCCGTGGCCGATACCGAGCGCTCGGGCAAGTTGGTATTTGATATCAAAGATCTCAACTATAACCTGCCTGATAAGAACCTAGTGAAGAATTTCACCACTTCGGTAATGCGCGGCGATCGTATCGCTCTCATAGGCCCAAATGGCTGTGGTAAGTCGACCCTGATCAAGTTGTTGATCAGTCAGCTTGAACCTCAGTCTGGCGAGGTGAAGGTAGGCACTAAGTTGGAAGTGGCCTATTTCGACCAGTATCGAGAGGCGCTGGATCCGGAAAAAACCGTTGAAGAAAATGTCGGCGAAGGCAAGAAGACGGTGACCATCAATGGTCAGGACAGGCATATCCTCAGCTATTTGCAGGACTTCCTGTTTTCGCCCATGCGCGCGCGCACGCCGGTGAAGGCGCTCTCGGGCGGCGAGAAGAACCGATTGCTTTTGGCGCGCCTGTTGCTGAGGCCGGCAAACCTGATCATTCTCGATGAACCGACAAACGATCTTGATATCGAGACCTTAGAGTTGCTAGAGTCGCTGTTGACCGATTATCAAGGCACCTTGTTATTGGTGAGTCACGACCGTGCCTTTATCGATAATACGGTCACCAGTTCCTGGTGGTTTACGGGCAATGGCGGCTGGAGCGAATATGTCGGCGGTTATCAAGATGCCGTGTCCCAGGGGGCAAAATTTTATTCTGAGGAACCAGTTGCCAAGGAAACTGTCCAACCCAAGGTTGCCGAGCCGGTTAAACGCGAAACCAAGACAGTCGCTAAGGCAGAGAAGAAACTTTCTTATAAATTACAGAGAGAACTCGATGCCTTGCCTGCCAAGATGGAACAACTCGAGGCCGAGATAGAGGGCTTACAAGCGGTCATTAATGAACCCGACTTTTATACGCAAGCACAAGATCTGGTTAGCTCGCGATTAAATGAACTGGCGGCCCTGGAGCAGGAATTAGAAGTGTGTTTCGAACGTTGGGAAGAGCTAGAAGCCCTCAAATAGACGATAGAATAATAGGAAAAGTACATGAAGTTGAAGTTTGATAGAGCCATCTCTTTAGTCGCCGCCGGGGTGATCACCGCGCTGCAGACGGCTCATGCTGCACCTGTCTATGAGATTCAGAATATCGAAGACTATGATCTTAATGGTACTTTGGAGGCGACCATCAATGGTTATGGCATGTTTATCAATCAGCAAGACAAAATGGTGGGGATCTCTAAGGGTAAGAAGAAGCTCGAGGTGGATGATGAGACAGGTGGTGCTATCGATATCGAAGATGGTATTCCGCCTGAGCAGCTGGTGTCTTACTCCATCAATGAACCCATCATAGCCAATAATTTTACCTTTATGGCCGATGGCAATGGCGCTGCCGGCAGCTGGATCCCGACTTTCGATTCTGTTTTCGGCACGACTCACCCGAAAGATACCGACGAAGATCAGCCGGAAACCATCAACTCGATCAATGCCTATTACTATGGCATTAACAATAACGGCATCAAGGTTGGGGCTTATACCGCACCCGAGCAGAAAACCGAGTTTACCGGCGAGCGCAACGACAATAATCAAGATCAGGAATATTGGTATTACCGTGAGTTTGAGGAGCGCGGTTTCCTCAAGACTGCCGAGGGAACCGATGTAGCCCTGGTCCCACCTTATACCGTATATACCAAAGATGATACCGATGTGGTTGTGGGCGGTGTTTCCGTGGCTTCGGCCATCAACGACAATAACCTGATCACCGGCTATGCGACCACAGAACTGTCAGAGTCGAGTAAGACTCGGGTTGATAAATGTATTACCGGTGAAGATTACCCTGTCGATGTCTGCGTGCAGAAGGAACAATACCCAGATAGTAGCAATGTGCGTCGTATTCTTTATCAGACGCGCGCATTTGTGTGGCAGTTTGACGGCTCGGATGTGACGCCGACCGAGCTGCCTCTGGGGTTGGAATCGACTTCAGATAGTGTATTTACGGCTCAGGGCCTTGGGGTCAACAACCAAGGGGCGGTCGCCGGTCGCTCTCATGTCTATCGTAATAACGATAAGGATAAGCTGGCGTTCGATGCCGCCTATTGGAAGAAAGACAGTCAGGGTGATTACCAGTATCACTGGGTGAAGATGACTAATGATCAGCTTTCCTCTGTGGCCTATGATGTTAACGACAATGGCATCCTAGTGGGGAGCTATCGCCGCTACATTGAAGGCTACTTACGTGACAAGTTCTTCTACCTGGACACCAACGCAGAAGATCCAGCCTTTGTCACGCCAAATGATTTTTACGAGGTGATGTCGGATCGCAGCTCGCGTCCACGTGATATCAACAACAAAGATCAGGTCGTGGGTTTCGTTGAAGTAACCAGTGAGAAAGAGAAGCCTCGCATGAAAGGTGCCTTCTTGTATGACAAGGCAAGCGATGAGTTTAGTGTCATCGACGATCTTCTGGTGTGTGAGTCTAAGGGCTATATCAAAGATGATGCCGGTAAGTGGACACCTAACCAAGTTGAGGTGCTCGACGGCGATGGCAAGGTGCTCTTTTATGATAGTGAGATCCGCATCGTGGAGGCTAACAGCATTAACGATGATGGCACCATAGTGGGTACCGCCTTCATTCGTAAGCCATCTTATCAATTTGATGAAGATGGTAAACTGGTGATAGGTGAAAATGGCAAGCCGTTATTCTCGCTCAATGCCGATGGCCAGCCGGTAACGGCCTATATTCCGCGTATGGTGGTGCTTAAGCCAACCTCGTCTGGTGTTGCCTGTGAGGTTGAGGAGTCTGATAACTCTGGCAATGGTAACTACAAGCGTAAAGGCGCCGCAAGCTTTGCCTGGTTGTTCCTGCTGCCTCTGGTCTGGCTGAGACGTCGTTTTCAGGCATAATAGCCGTTAGAACTTTATGAACTAAAAATCGGGGCCTTTGCCCCGATTTTTTTTAAATAAGGAACTCATGAGTTTAAAAGATAACCATCTTGAAAGGCGAATTTTTGATTGATCTCGTGATGAAAAAGTTCTATTTCTATGGGTGAGGCTTAGGCCTTTAGGATTTGAGAACAGAGGATGCTTGCATGAAAAGACAAAAAAGAGATCGTCTCGATAGAGCTTTTTCAAAGGGATTCCAGGCCGGGATAGGTGGCCGCTCGAAGGATAACTGTCCTTATTCTACTTTAGACTCTAAATCACAGTGGCTCGGAGGGTGGCGCGAAGGCGTCGATGGCCGTCTCAGCGGCCTATTCAACAAGTGATTTAGCAGTTTGCCCTCAGTTTAGAGGGCATTTTCATATCTGGCGCAATAAAACTTGATTAGAAACTTGAGGTGTCGGTAAAGATACCAACCTTAAGATCTGTCGCCGAATAGATCTCGCGGCCATCAACTTCCATTACCGCATCGGCAATGCCCATCACCAACTTTCTGTAGACCTTACGCTTGATGGTTAACTTGTAGGTAACCTTCTTGGCATCGGGTAGCACCTGACCGGTGAACTTTACCTCACCAACGCCCAGTGCACGTCCTTTACCCTCGGCGCCTTCCCAACCCAGGAAGAAACCGACCAGCTGCCACATGGCGTCTAGGCCCAGACAACCTGGCATCACAGGATCTGTCTCGAAATGACAATCAAAGAACCAGAGTGATGGATCGATATCCAGCTCAGCAACAATTTCACCCTTACCAAACTCACCGCCGTCATCGTTGATCTTGGTGATGCGATCTATCATCAACATGTTGTCGATAGGCAGACGTGGCGAGTTAGCGCCAAATAGGTTACCGTGCCCACAGGCGACTAATTCTTCTTTACTGAAACTGTTTGCTTTATTCATTGTTAACTTCACTCTAGCAATTTGAGTCGCCAAGGTTAGCTAACACGTGTACGCCAAACAACTCCGATCAGCTAGAAATTTTCAGTTTATGGAGCAAGTTGGCAAAAAAAGAACGCTCCTCATCGGGGTAACCCGCGAGTCCCTCTAATCGCGCCTGAACCGTGCCATACAGGCTTTCCTCGGGGAACTGGCCATTATCGTCACGGCTACCGGCCGGCTTGTTCATCAAGATGGCCACTGCCTGATCGGTATGCTCGACTTGGTACAGGTGAAACTTTTTTTTCTTAACGGCATCTATCACTGCAGGCGTCAGATTGAGTTGCTGCACGTTAGAGGCGGGGATGATCACCCCCTGGTTGCCCGTGAGCCCGCGCCGCTGGCAAAGATCGAAGAAACCCTCGATCTTCTCGTTAACGCCGCCGATGGCCTGAACCTGGCCAAATTGATCTATGGCGCCGGTGGCGGCAATGCCTTGCTCAATCGGCTGCTCGGCAATGGCCGACATCAGGGCGCAGTACTCCGCCAGTGATGCGCTGTCGCCATCGATCTCTTGGTAAGACTGTTCGAATACTATGTTGGCGTTGAGGTGAAGCGGCGCATCCTTACCGAAGATACGGTAGAGGCAGGAGGTGAGGATCATCAACCCCTTGGCGTGAATGTTGCCGCCCAGCTCAGATTTACGTTCGATATCGGCCACTTCGCCGTCACCATAGTGGACGGCGGCGGTGATACGGGCTGGCTCACCATAGGTATATTCGGCGGCGTCTAATACGGTCAGGCCATTGATCTGGCCAATCATGGCACCTTGAGTCGGCAGGTTGATGAAGTTGTCATCGAAGCTTTGCGCCGACAGGCTCTGAGAGGCATTGTGGCGTGCCTGATGGCGAGCGAGGGCTATGCTAATACATTCGCCTGTGAGCTGCTTGCTCTTGCCGTAGAGGCTGGCCTGCACCATGAGCTGGCTGATCCCCTGGGTCTCGAGGCTCAGGTGATGCTGATGCTCCGCCAGTCGGGCACTGTGATTAAACAGGGGGGCTAGCGCCGACTGCTCCAATGTGAGCTGGTTGGCATCTGCCAGTTCGACTAAATAGTTGCCATAGTCCAGTTCACTAAACTCGTTAAGGTCTATCTCATCCACCAACTCACCGAGTAAGGGAAAGGCCGCAGGAAAGTTACGCTCTTCCAGATAGCTGATGCTATATAAGGTGCTGCTACCCACCAGAATGATCTTGCTGTAAAGGGGAATTGCCGGCCAGCCGGAATGCAGCTGGTATTCGCCGCGATGAGCGGCTTCCATTACCAGTTCCCACAGGGCTTCCCGTTTCCACAGTGACTCGGCGCAGATAAACAGGTAATCGCAGTCTGCCATGGCGCCCGGATGATAGACATTAGGGTTATGGGTATCGAGATGCCCGACCAGATCTCGGCGTTTAATGGCGCCGCTCAAATAGCGATAGGGTTTACTCGCGCTACACAGGCATTCATCACCCGCCTCAGCCTGCCATGCCAGACCGGCATCTGGCGCCAGACGGTTTAGATATTGGGTTGGCCTGTGCCCCTGATAGTCTACTAGTGCTAAAATGAGCGCTAGTCTATCGATACCGCTCTGATCGGCGAGGTACATATGTTGGCCGCTGGCCCTGGCCAACAAGTTGAAGGCATCTAGGGTGCGCTCCTGGCCTAGGAGTCGACTGTGTAGATTAGGCTTAAGCTGGTCGACTTGAGGTAAGTTAAATTGAGGCGATAATGCGGTTGCGTCGATGGAATGTGCGATCATTTCTGGGGTTGTTTATTGAAACATGGGCTGATGTTAGCACAGTTTAGCGACGGCTCGACCTAGTTTCGACCGAGTTTCGCGATAGTTTAACGATAGTTTCGCGCTAGAGTCACGTTAGTTTCAATACATGTGTCTTTTTAGGTGGCGCTTACATGACGCCTTAACTTAGATTTCGTATCCATGAGAGCTTAATGATTTGCCAGGCATTAGAATATGTTGTCGACAATTCACCCGTTAAATCAAGATTTGTAGCTTGTCGTTAAACCTGTCCCTAAGTCACCGTTTTCAGATTTTAGCGATGTGATGCATAAGACCGATTAGCCCTCTTTGATTGAATCGAATTGGCTGTTTAATGACCATGTGTAAGCCTGGATTCGTGGGATGATCAAACTCGAGGCGTTAAGACTTTAGTCGAAACAGACCTCTTTTTGTCGACAATTTTCTGGTTTTGGCTTGAGAAAGTCGGTTATGAAGGCTATATTGTCGACAACTAATTGTTTGACGGCGATCACATTCACCATGACTCGATACAGCCAAACGCCCGTGACAACGGCAGATAAAACCTTTTATCAACTCAGGCAAGACATTGTCGAAGGGGTGATAGCGGCGGGTGCTAAGTTGAGCGAGACAGAATTGTCGACAACCTATGGTGTCAGCCGCGCCGTGATCCGTGAGGCGATCAATCGCCTCGAGTCTTGTCACATCGTTGAGCGTCGGGCCAACGTGGGCGCCAGAGTGGTGGCGCTCAGCGAAGAGGGGCTGCTGGCCCTGTATGAAATCCGCGAATCTCTCGAGGGAATGGCCGCCCGCCTGGCGGCAAAGAACATGAGCGATGAAGAGATTGCAGAACTCGAAGCCCTGCTGGTCAGCCATTTTCAAGACGTCAAACAGGGTGAATCCTATTATCAAGAGGCCGGCGATGTGGATTTTCATTACCGCATCATATTGGGCAGCAAGAATAAGCACCTTATCTCTATGTTGTTCGACGGCATCTATCATCTGGTGCGTATGTACCGCGTTCAGCTCGGCATGGCGGGGCCTAGAGTCACCACTGCCTATGACGAGCATAGGCATATAGTGCAGGCCATCGCCAATCGCGATCAGGAGCTGGCCGAGATGCTGATGCGCAGACATATCACCTATTCAAGAAACAACATCAGAAACAAACTCTCATCAATTCAGTCATAAGAGGAAGCGAGCATGAGCGCTGGAAAGAAATTCCGTCAGGCCTTGGCCGACAACAAGCCATTGCAGATCGTCGGTACCATTAACGCCTACACGGCCATGATGGCCAAGCAGATAGGCCATAAGGCGATCTATCTCTCTGGTGGCGGGGTGGCCAACGCCTCTTATGGGTTGCCGGATCTGGGGATGACCTCGCTAAATGATGTGATCGTCGATGTGCAGCGCATCACCTCGGCCTGCGATCTGCCGCTGCTAGTGGATATAGATACTGGCTGGGGCGGGGCATTTAATATCGCCAAGACCATCAAAGATATGGAGAAGGCGGGCGCCGCTGCCGTGCACATGGAAGACCAGGTCGCTCAGAAGCGCTGTGGTCACCGTCCAAACAAGGAGATCGTCTCTGTTGATGAGATGGTGGACCGTATCAAGGCGGCGGTAGATGCGCGCACGGATCCTGACTTCTTTATCATGGCCCGTACCGATGCCTTCGCCCAGGAAGGATTGGAAGCAGCCATCGAACGTGCCAAGGCCTATGTGGCTGCAGGTGCCGACGGCATCTTCGCCGAGGCAGTAAAGACAGAAGAGCATTACCGCGCTTTTGCCGAAGCCTTAGATGTGCCTATTCTGGCCAATATCACAGAATTTGGTCAGACGGAGCTGTGGAATCGCGAGCAACTAGGTCAGTGGGGCGCAGCCATGGTGCTCTATCCATTGAGCGCCTTCAGAGCCATGAACAAGGCGGCAGAGAATGTATATCAAACCATTCTGCGAGACGGTGACCAGAAGGCGGTACTCGATACCATGCAGACCCGCATGGAGCTCTATGACTATCTTGGTTATCACGCCTACGAGCAGAAGCTCGACAGCCTGTTTGCCGAAGGTAAGAACAAGTAACACTGCATGGCTCGCCCAGGGCGGGCCAGATTGACAGCATACCCCCTACAACCTAGATGATGCAGTACTAGGGATAGACAAAAATATAATAGGAAGACGTTATGGTAGATAAAAAATTAGGCGGCGCCGGACTACGTGGACAGAGTGCAGGCGAAACGGCGTTATGTACAGTGGGCAAATCAGGCTCAGGTTTAACCTATTGTGGTTACGATGTGTCGGATCTGGCCGACAATGCCACCTTCGAAGAGGTTGCCTACCTGCTATTTAATGGCGAGTTGCCAAATGCGGCGCAGCTCGATGCCTATAAGAGTGAGCTGATGTCGATGCGCGACCTGCCGCAGACCCTTAAAGAGGTGCTGCAGCGTATCCCGGCCGATGCTCATCCTATGGATGTGATGCGTACCGGTTGTTCTTTCCTGGGTAACCTGGAGCCAGAAACCGATTTCAGCCAGCAGCATAAAGCGGCTAACCGTCTGCTAGCCGCTTTCCCTGCCATCATGTGTTACTGGTACCGTTTTAGCCATGACGGCGTCGAGATCGACTGTGTGACTGACGAAGACTCGCTCGGTGGCCACTTCCTTAAGCTGCTTAACGGCAAGACGCCATCTGATCAACATCGCCGCGTGATGGACGTTTCGTTGATCCTCTATGCAGAGCACGAGTTCAACGCCTCGACCTTCACGGCGCGCGTTTGTGCCTCGACCCTGTCTGACATGTTCTCTTGTATTACAGGCGCAATCGGTTCGCTACGTGGCCCATTGCACGGCGGTGCCAACGAGGCGGCGATGGAGATGATCCAAAAGTTCAGCTCGCCAGAAGATGCCAAGGTGCAGATGGCCGGTATGCTGGAGCGCAAAGAAAAGATCATGGGCTTTGGCCATGCCATTTACCGTGAGTCGGATCCGCGCAACGTGATCATCAAGGCTTGGTCTGAGAAGCTGGCTAAAGAGTTTGGCGATACCTCGCTCTACGATATCTCTGTGGCCTGTGAAGAGTATATGTGGGACACCAAGAAGCTGTTCTGTAACGCCGACTTCTTCCATGCGTCAGCCTATCACTTCATGGGGATCCCAACTAAGTTGTTTACCCCCATCTTCGTTTGCTCGCGCCTGACCGGCTGGGCTGCTCACGTGATGGAGCAGCGGGCCAACAACCGTATCATCAGACCGAGTGCCGACTATATAGGCTCTGAGCCGCGTAAAGTGACCCCTATCAGCGAAAGATAATATAGGCCATTAGCCGGCCCAGTTGCCGTAAGGTGCAGGGCTGGCTATCTGTTGTCGCTTAAACTCTTAATTCGTTTGGATGATTCTATGAACTCTCTACACCGTAAATCGCTTCCCGGCAGCGCGCTAGATTACTTTGATACCCGCAGCGCCGTCGAGGCCCTAAGCGAAGGCGCCTATGACAAACTGCCCTATACCGCCAAGGTGCTGGCAGAAAACCTGGTCAGGCGCTGTGAACCCGAACTACTTAACGACGCTCTGAGCCAGCTCATCGAGCGTAAACGTGATCTCGATTTCCCCTGGTACCCGGCGCGCGTCGTGTGCCACGATATTCTTGGCCAGACGGCGCTTGTCGACCTGGCTGGCCTGCGTGATGCCATCGCCGAGAAGGGTGGCGATCCGGCCAAGGTTAACCCTGTGGTGCCGACTCAGCTGATCGTGGACCACTCGCTTGCGGTTGAACATGCAGGCTTTGAAAAAGATGCCTTCGAGAAGAACCGCGCCATCGAAGATCGCCGCAACGAAGACAGATTCCACTTCATCAACTGGACCAAGACGGCCTTTAAGAATGTCGATGTGATCCAGCCGGGCAATGGCATCATGCACCAGATCAATCTGGAGAAGATGTCGCCGGTGATCCAGGCCCGCGACGGCGTGGCCTTCCCCGATACGCTTGTAGGTACCGACAGCCACACGCCCCACGTAGATGCCCTGGGGGTTATCGCCATAGGTGTGGGCGGTCTGGAGGCCGAGAACGTTATGTTAGGCCGCCCATCTTACATGCGTCTGCCGGATATTGTCGGTGTCGAGCTGACGGGTAAGCGTCAGAGTGGCATCACAGCAACGGATATCGTGCTGGCACTGACCGAGTTTTTACGCAAAGAGAAGGTGGTTTCTGCCTATCTTGAATTCTTCGGTGAAGGCGCCGCGGATCTCACCCTCGGGGATCGCGCCACCATCTCAAACATGACGCCAGAATTTGGCGCCTCGGCCGGTATGTTCTATATCGACCAGCAAACCATCGACTATCTCACCATCACAGGTCGTGACAGCGAGCAGGTTAAGTTAGTGGAAAATTACGCCAAGACCACGGGTCTGTGGGCCGATAGCCTGAAAGACGCCGAGTATGAAAGGGTACTGACCTTCGATCTCTCGAGCGTAGTACGTAACATCGCCGGTCCTTCAAATCCCCATCGCCGGGTGGCTACCAGCGAGCTAGCGAGCCAGGGCATTGCCGGTGTGGTCGAGCAGGATGACAAGCTGATGCCAGATGGCGCGGTGATCATCGCCGCCATCACCAGCTGTACCAACACCAGTAACCCTAGAAACGTGATTGCCGCAGGTCTCCTGGCCAAGAAGGCCAACGAGATGGGTCTAGTACGTAAGCCCTGGGTGAAAACCTCTTTCGCGCCTGGTTCCAAGGTGGCCGAGCTTTACCTTAAGGATGCCGGGCTGCTGCCTGAGCTGGAGCAACTGGGCTTTGGTATCGTAGGTTTTGCCTGCACCACCTGTAACGGCATGAGCGGCGCCCTGGACCCTGTGATCCAGCAAGAGGTGATCGACAGAGATCTGTATGCTACCGCTGTGTTATCGGGCAACCGCAATTTCGACGGCCGTATTCATCCTTATGCCAAACAGGCGTTTCTGGCCTCGCCGCCATTGGTGGTGGCCTATGCCATAGCGGGTACCATGAGATTCGATATCGAAAAAGATATCTTAGGTCATGATGACAAGGGCGAGCCGATTCGCCTCAAAGATATCTGGCCGAGCGATGAGGAGATCGACGCTATCGTGAAGGCGAGCGTTAAGCCCCAGCAGTTTAGGGACATCTATACGCCTATGTTCGACCTTGCGGTGGACTATGGTGAGCAGGTTAACCCCCTGTATGACTGGCGTCCACAGAGTACCTATATCCGTCGTCCTCCTTACTGGGAAGGGGCACTTGCCGGTGAACGTACCCTGAAGGGCATGCGTCCGCTGGCGGTCCTTGGGGATAACATCACCACAGATCACCTCTCGCCTTCAAACGCCATCCTGGCCAGTAGCGCCGCTGGCGAATACCTGGCGAAGATGGGTCTTCCTGAGGTCGACTTTAACTCCTACGCCACCCATAGGGGCGACCACCTGACGGCCCAGCGCGCGACCTTTGCCAACCCTAAGCTGTTCAACGAGATGGCGCTAGTGGACGGTGAAGCCAAACAAGGCTCGCTGACTCGCCTAGAGCCAGAGGGTGAGGTGATACGTATGTGGGAGGCGATCGAGACCTATATGGATCGTAAGCAGCCGCTGATCATCATCGCCGGCGCCGACTATGGTCAGGGTTCTTCTCGCGACTGGGCGGCAAAAGGGGTGAGACTGGCCGGGGTTGAGGCGATTGTCGCCGAAGGTTTCGAGCGTATTCACCGTACCAACCTAGTGGGCATGGGCGTACTACCCCTTGAGTTCAAGGCGGGTGAAAACCGTCACACCTATGGCATAGACGGTAGCGAAACCTTCGATGTGATAGGCGAGCCGACACCTAGGGCTGAGCTGACTTTAGTGATCACCCGTCAAAATGGCGAGCGTGTCGAGGTGCCTGTGACCTGTCGCCTGGATACCGCCGATGAGGTGCTTGTCTATCAGGCAGGCGGTGTATTGCAGCGCTTCGCGCAGGATTTCCTCGAAGCGAACGCCTAAGGGCAGTAATAGCGGGTAGGGTGAGAGCGCCTTACCCGCTTCTTAAAGGATAAGCCAATGAAACAGATGAAAATACCGGCAACCTATATGCGTGGCGGCACCAGCAAGGGGGTCTTTTTCGCGTTAAAGGATCTGCCTTTAAATGCCCAGCAGCCAGGCCCGGCCCGTGATGCCTTGTTGCTGCGGGTGATCGGCAGTCCAGATCCCTACTGCAAGCAGACTGACGGTATGGGCGGCGCCACCTCCAGCACCAGTAAGACGGTGATTTTGGATAAGAGCCAGCGCGATGATCATGACGTGGATTATCTCTTCGGTCAGGTGGCCATAGATAAGCCTTTCGTCGACTGGAGCGGTAACTGCGGTAACCTGACCGCGGCGGTAGGCGCCTTTGCCATCACCCAAGGCTTGGTGGATAGCGCTAAGATCCCAGACACCGGCACGGCTGTGGTGAAGATCTGGCAGACCAATATCAACAAGACCATCATCGCCCATGTGCCTATGGTGGATGGCGAGGTACAGGAGTTGGGGGATTTCGAACTCGACGGCGTGACCTTCCCGGCGGCAGAGGTGCTGGTGGAGTTTGTCGATCCGGCCGATGGCGAGGGAGACATGTTCCCTACGGGCAATCTGGTGGATAAGCTGGAGGTTCCGGGCGAGCCGGTCTTAGATGCTACCTTTATCAATGCGGGTATCCCGACCATCTTCCTCAAGGCTGAGCAGCTGGGATATGAGGGCACAGAGCTGCAGGAGGCGATCAATAGCGATGGGGCCGCGCTTGAGCGTTTCGAAACCATACGCGCCCACGGCGCCTTGCAGATGGGGCTGATCCAGTCTCTCGATGACGCCGCTGGTCGTCAACACACGCCTAAGGTCGCTTTTGTTGCCCCCGCTAAGGCTTATACCTCCTCTAGCGGTAAACAGATCGCGGCAGATGAGATAGACCTGCATGTGCGAGCTCTCTCTATGGGTAAGCTGCATCACGCCATGATGGGAACGGCGGCGGTGGCCATTGGCACGGCGGCATCAATTCCCGGCACACTGGTCAATCAGGCTGCCGGTGGTCAGGCCCGTGAGAGCGTGCGTTTCGGTCACCCCTCAGGTACCCTCAAGGTGGGCGCCAAGGCCAGTGAACAGGCGGGTCGCTGGCAGGTCGAAAAAGTCAGCATGAGCCGCAGCGCCCGTGTGCTGATGCAAGGCTGGGTCTGCGTGCCTGAGTCCTTGGGATAAGGCTTGTCGGATTTGATATAAAGGATGCCTCGGCATCCTTTTTTGTTTTCATATGCTAGTGCTTTAGTATGAAGGGAATCGAATACTAACGGTTAAGTGCTATAATTGCCCCTTAAGCTTCCCGGCGGATAAAAATAGTTCACTTATAATTCATATGCTTAGTTGCATTTAATTTCCGCTTTCTTCTTTACTCCATTTGGGATAAATTACAAGCTGTTGCCGACATCTCGTCTATGTGGGCCGAGTATTAGCTGAAGGGTAGATTGAAGTTGATTTCTGTATATTTAGTTGATGACCATGAGTTAGTGAGAACAGGAATCCGCCGCATCCTAGAAGATGAGCGCGGGATCAAGGTTGTCGGCGAAGCAGGGGATGGCGAGTCTGCCGTGCAGTGGTGTCGAAACAACGAGGCTGACGTGATCCTGATGGACATGAATATGCCAGGTATTGGGGGGCTCGAGGCGACCCGTAAGATCCTGCGCTATCAGTCCCACGCCAAAATCATCGTGCTGACCATACATACCGAAGATCCTTTCCCGACTAAGGTGATGCAGGCGGGCGCCTCAGGTTATCTGACCAAGGGAGCCACACCGCCCGAGGTGATACAGGCAATTCGCCAGGTGGCACATGGCCAGCGTTATCTGTCGCCAGAGATTGCCCAGCAGATGGCCCTGAGTCAGTTCAATCAGTCGGAAGATAATCCGTTTAAATCCCTGTCTGAACGCGAATTGCAAATCATGATGATGATCACCAACGGCGAACGGGTCAGCGATATCTCTGAGCAGCTCAACCTGAGCCCAAAGACGGTCAATAGCTATCGTTATCGCTTGTTTGCCAAGCTTGGGATCAGTGGCGATGTCGAGCTGACCCGGTTGGCGATCCGCTACAAGATGTTGGATACCGGCCAGTTCTAGTGTTAACCCGCGTGACTTTTATGGCCTCGATGTGACAGATAGCTTCAATGCGACCCAGTTTTTAAAAACCGTTTCCTCCTCTGCCGGCGTTTATCGCATGTACGATGCACAGGGGGTCGTTATCTATGTGGGTAAGGCCAAAGATCTCAAGAAGCGCCTCAGCTCCTATTTCAGACGTAATCTGCCTAATGTAAAGACCCAGGCCTTGGTGTCTCACATCGCCAATATCGATGTGACCCTGACCCCAAGCGAGACAGATGCGCTTATTCTGGAAAACGATTACATCAAGCAGTACATGCCCAGATACAATGTGCTGCTTCGAGATGATAAGTCTTATCCCTATATCTTCCTGAGCGGCCATCGTCATCCGAGGCTCGCCTATCACCGTGGGCCTCAGCGGGAGAAGGGACACTATTTCGGTCCCTATCCCAATGGCGGTGCTGTACGTGAAAGCCTGCATCTGATGCAGAAGCTGTTTCCTATCCGTCAATGTGACGATCTCTACTACAAGGCGCGCTCTCGTCCCTGTTTGCAGTATCAGATAGCCCGATGTAGCGCCCCCTGCGTGGGTAAGATAAGCGACGAAGACTATGCCGAGCAGGTTAAGCTGGCAAGCCTGTTTCTGCGGGGCAAGGATCAGCAGGTGATCGCCACCCTGGTAGACAAGATGGAGCAGGCGGCTATGGACCTCAACTATGAGGAGGCCGCCCGATATCGCGACCAGATCAGTGCACTGCGCCGCGTCGCCGAGCAGCAGGAGGTGTCAAGCGATTCAGGCGACATGGATGTGATTGGCGCCTATTACGCCTCTGGCATCGCCTGTTTTCATCTGCTGTTTATCCGTAACGGTAAGATATTCGGCAGTCGCAGCTATTACCCTAGCGTGCCAGATGAGACAGAGGTTAGCGAGGTGCTGCGCGCCTTCATGTTGCAGTTTTATCTCAATCTCGACAGTCAGCGCACGCTGCCAAGAGAGATAGTGGTCAGTCATGAGTTTGAAGACATTCATGAGCTGGAAGAGGCGATCGCTCAGGCCTCCAATAGACGCCTGCTTATCAAGACCAAGGTGCGCAGTGAGCGCGCCAGTTTCTTGCGAATCGCCGATGCCAATGCGAAAAATGCGGTTGAGACCAGGCTGTCTCACCAAAATACCGTCGAGGAACGTTTCCTGTTGCTGGAAGAGGCCCTGGAGCAGACTCAGGCGATCAATCGCATGGAATGTTTCGATATCAGCCATACCATGGGAGAGAGCACAGTGGCTTCCTGCGTGGTGTTTAATCGCGAAGGGCCGAGCAAGGGAGAGTATCGCCGCTATAATATCTCAGGGATCACCCCAGGGGATGATTACGCGGCGATGAAACAGGCGATCGGTCGCCGCTTCGACAAGGTAGAGGCGGATGGCAAGATCCCAGACATTCTCTTTATCGATGGCGGCATGGGCCAACTGAGAATCGCTCAGAAGGTAGTGAATGAAAAATTTGCTCATCTGGATGTAGCACCGACACTTATCGGGGTGGCAAAGGGGGAGGGGCGCAAGCCCGGACTCGAGACCCTCATCTATGGCGAGAACGAGGTGGCCTTTAGTTTGCCGGCTGATTCAGGCGCGCTGCATTTGATCCAGCACATTCGTGACGAGTCCCACCGTTTCGCGATAACCGGCCACCGTAATAAGCGCCAGAAGACCCGCAATACCTCGACGCTCGAATCGATACCTGGGGTAGGGCCTAAGCGTCGTAAGGCGTTATTGCAATACTTAGGTGGTTTACAGCAAGTTAAGGGGGCCAGCGTAGCGCAATTGTCTAAAGTGCCGGGCATTAGCCTAGAAATGGCACAAACAATACATGATGCGTTGCGAGGGTGAGAAAATTAAGGCAAGATTGGCGCTGCTTTTAGATAATTGGTTTACACATGCCGTTTAACGTACCGATAGCTCTCACATTTTTTAGATTAATATTACTACCTGTTTTCGTAGTGCTTTTTTATGTGCCTTATAGCTGGTCTCCCTTTGCGGCTGCCTTTGTATTCTGGTTGGCGGCGGTGACCGATGCGTTGGATGGCTATGCGGCGCGAAAATTACAGCAATCGACCCGATTCGGTGCGTTTCTGGATCCCGTGGCTGATAAGATCATGGTTACAACTGCGCTGGTGCTCTTAGTCGCCGAATATAAGAGTATCTGGCTGACACTGCCGGCGCTGTTTATGATTGGCCGGGAGATAGTGATCTCTGCACTGCGGGAATGGATGGCCGAGATAGGTAAGCGTGGTACGGTGGCCGTTTCTTGGATTGGCAAGTATAAGACGGCGGCGCAGATGATCGCCATCATAGGGCTTATCTGGAAGCCTAATGATTGGCTGACCTATACGGCTATAGCCCTATTTTATGTGGCGGCCATCCTGACGTTTTGGTCTATGGTGAGCTATATAAAGGCCGCCTGGGCGGATCTCACCGACGAATCGAACAATTAAAATGCAATGCGATCACTTAGTGTGCAAATGGTGCGTTAAGGTGAAATAGGACATTGACACTTGAGGGTAAATCGGTAGAATGCCAATCCGCAGTCAGGGGAAAGCTTATTAAGACTCTGACGCGAAATAAGATGAAGTAAGCGACATTAGCTCAGTTGGTAGAGCGATACCTTGCCAAGGTATAGGTCATCGGTTCGAACCCGATATGTCGCTCCAATCTTAACCTAAGGCGCGATGGCAGAATGGCTATGCTGCGGATTGCAAATCCGTCGATCTCGGTTCGACTCCGGGTCGCGCCTCCACTTTATGTTTTAGTGCCAATATGCGGTAAAACACACTTTGCCCGAGTGGTGGAATTGGTAGACACAAGGGATTTAAAATCCCTCGCTGGTAACAGCGTGCCGGTTCAAGTCCGGCCTCGGGTACCATCATTTGATGACAAAAAGGCCTCAACACAAGTTGAGGCCTTTTTGTTTATCCACTAAAATTTCTGTCTATTCATTGAAAACTTTTCTTCATTTATTAATTAAAAATCATGGGTCTATCCCATTTTGTGCTGTGCTTGCTGGGATTTCACGAAAGGCGTAATACAATTATTGAATGAAACTTTCAATGAATCGGTTATTAAGGTCTTGAATCGAGATGCGTAAAGTAAGCGGGTTTACCCTGATTGAATTAGTTGTGGTGATTATCGTGCTGGCAATTCTGGCCGTGGTCGCCTTGCCAAGGTTTATTTCTGTGGGCCAGGATGCTCACGACAGCGCGGCGAAAGGGGCGTTTGCTGCCTTTACTTCGGGCGTTTCACTCTATCACAGCTGTTGGTTGGCCTCGGGAGCCAGTGGTCATGTGGTCGACCTTGCCTGTTTTGGTGATGGGTCTATCGATTCGACCACTACAGGCTATCCGCTGGGACAGACGACCCAAGCAAGTGGCAACAATGGTACTCAGTTGCAGGGAGAGTTCTGCCGTCAACTTTGGGAAGGCTTGTTAGATAATAACGACTACCAGTTGGTGCCTCATGGTGATGCGGCATTTGGCGGGAGTAATGACATTGTCTACTGGTATTCTGGTGGTGAGATAAGTCTTAGCAACACCTATTGTTACTTTAACTATATACGCGATAACCGGGCAAAAGGCAGTGAGAACTGGCAGTTGAGATACTACCCTGGCACGGGGAAGACGCTCATCACCCGCTCGACCCTGAGCTGACGGGCGGTCTAACCGTCAGTCGATGAAGGTCTGGTTTGTTTGGACCACACTTCAGCTTATAAAAAATCCGTCTTTAGTCGCTTAGGCCGCCAATGCTTCTATGAGCCATAATTATCCAAGGAGGTAATTATGGCTTTGAGACGCATTTTCATATCGCTTCTACTGCTTTGGTCTTGCTTAGGTGTTGCCGATGAGCGCCTCGATGCGGCGCGTCAAGCGTTACTCAATCAGGTTGAAGTGATTCGACTCGCCTATGCCTCCCGGGAGTTTGACAACTACCATCAGCAGCTCAAGGCTGAACAGCAACTACCGACTGAAAGGCTTTATGCCATAGCCGAGGCGACGACTGATTTCTGGCGTCGTCAGGGCATTGCCACAGGTGGATCTCCCTTAACCCTCAATGATCCATACATGGCGGTGATCGCCAGTGAACCCAGAGCGTCCGATTATTTGATGTTGAGTAATCGTGTGCGCTATCTCTTGTGGTTGGCGCGCCATGAATCCTGGTTGCCACTCGAGCCCTTGGGCTGGCTAAAGCCGGGAGACAGTCACAAGGCGATCAGCGAGATAAGAGGGCGCCTCCAGGCACTAGGAGACTATCCTCAAGGCGCCACAAGTGGTTCCTATTACGATGAGAGATTAAAAGAGGCGGTGCTTAGGTTTCAGGTCCGTCATGGTCTTAAGTCCGATGCCATCATAGGCCCAGCAACCTTAGCTTGGCTAAATCGCTCTCCCAGGGAGCGAGCGCAGCTCCTGGTCGTGAACTTTATTCAGCGAGCCGAATATCTGGCAGAGATAGGAGAGCGTTATCTTCTGATCAATATTCCCGCCTATGAGATGTGGCTGGTGGATGATGATAGAGTCGCATTGCGCTCTAAGGTGATTGTCGGTAAGCCGTATCGCCAGACGCCTATCATCAGTGGTGAGATAAAAAACCTAGTACTCAACCCCAGTTGGCGGGTACCTCGTCGGTTGTTAACCCGGGATCTCCTGCCTAAGGTAAGAGAAGATGGTAGTTACATTAGCAGCCGAAACTTCGAGGTGTTTGATTACCATGGCGAGCGGGTTATCAAGAGTGACGATGAGTGGCGTGATGTAGCCAGGGGCAAATTTCCCTATCGTTTGGTGCAAAAACCTGGAGCAGGAAATACCTTGGGGCGTTATAAGTTCTTCTTTCCTAACGAGTACAGCATCTATCTCCATGATACCTCTGACAAGGCGCTATTTGAGCGTAGCGATAGGGCGCTCTCCTCGGGCTGTATTCGGGTGGAAAAGGTCGAACAGTTGGCCAACTGGATGGCTTCACATCTGGTGCGAGACAAGCAAACCTGGGTCAACATGCAGCGTGAGCGCGATAAGACCCAATGGTTCGCCTTCGATGCGAGCCTGCCAATTCATCTTGTGTATTGGACCTCCTGGCTGGATGACGACAATGTGGCCCAGTTTAGAGAAGATATATACAAAAAGAATCAAAAATTTAGTCTGAATTTGCAAGCCACAAATTAGCCTCCAGCCCAGTGTTTGTCTGGGCTCAGGTAAAAAGTAACACTTGATCTCGTTTGGAATTAAGGTTAATTTGTCCGCTGTTTTGGTTAAAAAATAAACGGTGGTGTTGAGGTGACGATAGTTTGTCCTGCGCGTAGGCAGTTGTTATTAGGCCTAGGTGGTGTAGCAATGTTTTCTATGGTGCCGTCTAAAGCTCGAGCGAGTCGCTCGACTCAAGGAGTTCGCTCTTTAGGGTTTTATAATCGGCACACGGGAGAACGGGGGCAAGGAAGCTATTGGATCGATGGTGATTATCAAACAAATACCTTAAATGATTTTAATCATCTACTGCGGGATCATCGTCAAAACGAAACGGCGCCCATGGATAAGCGCTTATTCGATCTGCTCTTTTCGCTGAGGCAGACCCTACAGGTTGATGAAGATTTTCATGTGATCTCGGGTTATCGTTCGCCCAAGACCAATAAGATGCTGGCCAGTCGCAGCTCTGGTGTGGCGAAGAAGAGTTATCATATGAAGGGAATGGCGATGGATATCGCCCTGCCAGACGTTAACCTTAAGGAGCTGCGTGATGCGGCGATCTCCCTTAAGCTCGGCGGAGTAGGTTATTACCCGAGCTCTGGGTTTGTCCACGTAGATACTGGCCCGGTACGTACCTGGTAGCTAAATACCGGCTTTAATTTACTTAAAGTTTGTTAAAGCCGGATCACTGTGCTAGTATTCGCTCGCTTTAAATGAGGTCATCGTTGGTCGAAAGCGATGACCACCTATAATACTATTGATTTAAGTGAGTAAATTATGTCTTACACAATTACCGCACAAACCCGCACTGAAATTGGGAAAGGTTCGAGCCGCCGCCTACGTCATGCTGGTAAAGTTCCTGCAGTTATCTATGGTGCGGGTAAAGAAGCCGTTTCTATCGAATTCGAACACCGTTCAATCATCAACATTCAAGCTAACGATGATTTCTACAACAACGACATCACTATCGTTCTAGACGGTAAAGAAGTTAAAGTTCGTGTTCAAGCTATGCAACGTCACGCGTTCAAGCCAATGATTGAGCACGTTGACTTCAAATTCGCTTAATCGCGGATCTGAAATAAAAAAAGCGCCCATGTGGCGCTTTTTTTATGCCTCTATTTTCCATTCTCCTAAGCCGTCTGCTCAGACTCTGAGACCTTTTCAGGGCAGCTGGCGATAACGATAGGCTCGCCCTGCTCGTTGATCTCCTCCAAGCTTACATTAAAGCCCCAGAGCCTATGTAGGTGTTTGACCACCTCCTGAGAGCTCTTATCCAGTGGAATACGATTGATGGGGATGTAGCGTAGCGTCAAGGAGCGATCGCCAGAGATAGCTACGCTCTGTACCTGGATATTGGGCTCTAGGTTAGACAGATTGTACTGCTGAGACAGGGTCTGGCGGATCTCCTGGTATCCCAGGTCGTCATGGATCGCAGAGATGCTGAGATAGTTTTTCTTATCATCATCTAAGATACTGAAAAACTTGAATTGGCGAATCATATTTGGTGACAGATATTGGCTGATAAAGCTCTCGTCTTTAAAGTTCTCCATGGCAAAATGTAGGGTATCGAGCCAGTTGCTGCCGGCGATATCTGGAAACCAGCGTTTGTCCTCTTCGGTGGGGGCCTCGCAGATACGACGTATGTCGACAAACATGTTAAAGCCCAGGGCATAGGGGTTGATGCCGGAATAATAAGGGCTGTTATAGCTCGGCTGGGCGATCACATTGGTGTGATTTTTCAAAAACTCTATCATGAAGCGATCGGAGACTAGCCCCTCGTCGTAGAGGTGGTTGAGTATGGTGTAGTGCCAGAAGGTGGCCCAGCCTTCGTTCATCACCTGGGTCTGACGCTGGGGATAGAAGTATTGCCCCATCTTACGCA
Organism: Shewanella insulae; assembly: GCF_009831655.1. Lineage (GTDB taxonomy): Bacteria > Pseudomonadota > Gammaproteobacteria > Enterobacterales > Shewanellaceae > Shewanella > Shewanella insulae. Next base: position 168,270 of record NZ_WRPA01000001.1, read on the forward strand.
CGATTCGTACTATCTCCCGTTGCCAGGGTTCGAGCAGCGGCGCATTCTTTTCGATGAAGTAGAGGATATTTTCCTGGGGCTCTTCGGGAAAGCAGGGTGCGGCCTGCTGTTTTTGGGGATCCGGTGCCAGTGGTATGGTACGCCAAAGATCGTTCACCTGGCTCTGCAGGTAGGCTTCACGCTCCTTTTGACGCACCTTTTCTTCCTTGAGTGAGATCTCGCTGGGGCGCTTGTAGCGATCGACACCATAGTTCATCAGGGCGTGACAGGAATCTAAGATGAGCTCGACTTGCTCCTCGCCGTAGCGCTCCTCACACTCTCTGACGTAGTTTTTGGCGAACACCAGATAGTCGATAATCGAGCTGGCATCCGTCCAGGTCTTGAATAGATAGTTGCTCTTGAAGAAGCTGTTGTGGCCGAAGCTGGCGTGGGCCATCACCAGCGCCTGCATGGTAATGGTGTTCTCTTCCATCAGGTAGGCGATACAGGGATCTGAGTTGATCACTATCTCGTAGGCTAGGCCCATCTGTCCCCGTTTATAGCCTTGTTCTGTTTCGATAAACTTCTTACCGAAAGACCAATGGGTGTAGCCTATTGGCATGCCTATTCCCGCATAGGCATCCATCATCTGCTCGGCGGTGATCACCTCTATCTGATTTTTATAGGTGTCCAGGCGGTAATGCTCCGCTACGCGTTCGATCTCGACCAGGTAAGATTCCAATAACTCGAATGTCCAATCCGGGCCATCATTTAATACAGCGCGCTTCTTTTTTGAACTCATAAGGCCCCCTAAACAGCTTGTTTCTTAAACAGTTCTCTAAATACAGGGTATATATCCTCAGCCTGTTTGATGTGCTGAACTGCAATATTATCGTGAGTCTTCTGTAGTCCTTCATATTCGCGCCACAGGGTCTGATGGGCACGGTTGGTGATCTCTATATAGCTGAAATAACGCACCACGGGCAGTAGCTTATGTTCCAACAGTTGCCGGCAGGTAGGAGAGTCATCTGCCCAGTTGTCGCCATCCGATGCCTGGGCCGCATAGATGTTCCACTCGCTTTCGGGATAGCGTTCACGCTGGATCTCATGCATCAGTTTGAGCGCGCTGGAGACTATGGTGCCGCCGGTTTCCTGTGAGTAGAAAAATTCATGTTCATCCACCTCCTTGGCCTGGGTATGGTGGCGAATATAAACGACCTCCAGATTCTTATAGGTACGGGTGAGAAACAGGTAGAGCAGAATGTAGAAACGTTTAGCCATATCTTTGGTGGCCTGATCCATTGAACCCGATACATCCATGAGGCAAAACATCACAGCCTGACTCGAAGGTACTTCGCGTTTGGCGAAGTTGTTGTATCTAAGATCGAAGGTGTCTATAAAGGGCACCTTGGCTATCTTGGCTTCGAGCTCTGCTATCTGTTCCTTCAGGGCGATGATCTTCTCGGCCTCTGAGCCCGGTGTCTGCTCGAGTGTCTCCAGCTCAGCCTTGAGTTCAGCTAGCAGTGCCTTCTTAGAGGAGGACATGGCAATACGTCTGGCTAAGGATGAGCGTAGCGAGCGAATGATGTTAATGTTTGCCGGTACGCCATCATTGGTAAAGCCGGCACGATAGGTTTGATACTCCACCAGCTTGTTGAGGCGATTGCGCTGCAGGTTGGGGAGCTCGAGATCTTCAAACAGCAGCTCTAGATATTCATCTTTAGAGATCTGAAATACGAAATCGTCCTGGCCCTCTCCTGAGTCTGAGGCATCTCCCTGGCCGCTGCCTTGGCCGCCTTGTGGCGGGCGCTCAACCTTGTCGCCGCGGGAGAATTGATCGTTACCCGGATGCACTCGCTCACGCATACCCCCCTGTCCCTGATGAAAGGTTGGCTCGCTGATATCCCGGGTGGGGATACTGATTTTCTCGCCTTTATCTATGTCGGTCACGCTGCGTCGGGTCACGGCGTCACTGACGGCCTTCTTGATCTGTTGCTTATAGCGGTTGATAAAACGTTGACGATTGACTGTACTCTTTCCCTTAGTATTCAGTCTTCTATCGATAAAATTAGCCATGCGCACCTCCCAAGACTAGCGGGGAGCGAACTCCCCGTGTACGGGTATCAAGATGATTTACGAACCCGTAAATACCACTCAGACAGGAGTCTGACCTGTTTCTTGGTGTAGCCTTTCTCCATCATGCGATTGACAAAGTCGTCGTGTTTACGCTGATCGTCTGTGGAGGTCTTAGTGTTGAAGGAGATGACTGGCAGGAGATCTTCCGTGTTGGAGAACATCTTCTTCTCGATGACGGTACGTAGCTTCTCATAGCTGGTCCACAGTGGGTTAGAGCCTTCGTTGTTGGCCCTGGCACGCAGCACGAAGTTGACGATCTCGTTGCGGAAGTCTTTCGGATTACTAATCCCCGCGGGTTTCTCTATCTTCTCGAGTTCGGCGTTGAGGGCGGCGCGATCGAACAGCTGGCCTGTTTCGGGATCCCGATACTCCTGATCCTGGATCCAGAAGTCAGCGTAGGTGACATAACGGTCGAAGATGTTTTGACCATACTCCGAATAGGACTCTAGGTAGGCGGTTTGGATCTCTTTGCCGATGAACTCGATATATTTGGGGGTGAGGTAGCCTTTCAAGAACTCCATGTAACGCTCGGCCATTTCGGCCGGGAACTGTTCCTGTTCGATCTGGCGTTCCAATACATAGAAGAGGTGTACCGGGTTAGCGGCGATCTCGCTATGGTCGAAGTTAAACACCTTAGAGAGGATCTTAAAGGCGAAGCGGGTAGAGAGTCCCTGCATCCCTTCATCTACGCCGGCATAGTCACGATACTCCTGATAAGACTTTGCCTTAGGATCGGTATCTTTAAGGCTCTCGCCATCATAGACCCGCATCTTAGAGTAAATGGAGGAGTTTTCCGGCGCCTTGATGCGCGACAGCACGCTAAATTGCGCCAGGGTCTCCAGGGTATAGGGAGCACATGGCGCCTGAGCCAGTTCTGAGTTGGTGAGCAGTTTCTCGTAGATCTGGATCTCTTCTGACACTCTGAGGCAGTAGGGAACTTTCACTATGTATACCCTGTCCAGGAAGGCTTCGTTGGTCTTGTTGTTTCTAAAGCTGGTCCATTCGGACTCGTTGGAGTGAGCCAAAATGATGCCGTTGAAGGGCAGGGCCGACAGGCCTTCGGTGCCGTTGTAGTTACCCTCCTGGGTGGCTGTCAGCAGGGGATGTAACACCTTGATCGGCGCCTTAAACATCTCGACGAACTCCATCAGGCCTTGGTTGGCACGGCATAGAGCGCCGGAATAAGAGTAGGCGTCGGCATCATGTTGGGCATAATGCTCAAGCTGGCGAATGTCCACCTTACCCACCAGAGAGGAGATATCCTGATTGTTCTCATCGCCGGGCTCTGTCTTGGCGATTCCCACCTGGTCAAGGATTGAGGGGAAGACTTTGACCACCTTGAATTTAGAGATATCGCCTCCAAACTCATGCAGACGTTTCACTGCCCAGGGTGACATGATTGTCTTGAGATAACGCTCGGGTATCTTGTATTCGTTTTTGAGTAGTTCACCATCTTCCTCTGGATTAAACAGACAGAAGGGATGGTCGTTGACTGGGCTTCGTTGTCCGTTGGCGCTCAAGACATAGATGGGCACATTCTGCATGAGAGATTTAAGCTTCTCGGCCAGAGAGGACTTACCACCGCCTACAGGGCCGAGCAGGTAGAGGATCTGCTTTGATTCTTCCAGCCCTTGAGCCGAATGTTTGAGGTAGGCGACTATCTGCTCGATCGAGTCTTCCATACCGTAGAAATCTTTAAAGGCGGGATAGTGAGAGATCAGCCTGTTGGAGAAGATACGGCTCAGTACCGGATCCTTAGAAGTATCTATCACCTCGGGTTTGCCGATGGCCGCTAGCAGACGCTCTGCCGCAGATGCGTAGGCGATTCTGTCTTCTTTACAGATCGCCAGAAACTCTTGCAGTGAATACTCTTCATCTAATTTTTTTTCATAGCGCTGTTGATAATGCTCGAAAATGCCCATGTTCCACCCCCTGAAAAGCCAACGATATGTCTTAAGGGACAACTGAAAATCAGTGACCTACTACTAATAATAGTCCTTAAACGAGATCTGGGTATCAAAAAAGACAATAAAAACAATGACAAACAGTTGCAAATGCAACTATTGCAACTGTAGCGATACACTGGGTGACTCGAGTGTTCGAAGAGAGAGGTATGAAAGTTAGCCCGAGAAATGTGCTAAGCGAGCCGCAAATGAGGGAAGAAATTCAACGGCAGAGAGGAGAGAAAGTAAACCCAGGCGATTAACTGTATGCCCCAAGCCAACCATTTACCTTAATTTAAGCAATAAAAAGGAGCCGTGAAGCTCCTTTTCAAATCTGGTCGAATAAGATTAAGCAGCGAAGTTGCTGTTTACGAATTCCCAGTTAACCAGATTCCAGAACGCCGCCATGTAATCAGGACGTACGTTACGGTAATCGATGTAGTAGGCGTGCTCCCAAACATCAACAGTCAGAAGTGGTGTAACACCTTCGTCAGTTAGTGGGGTAGCAGCATTGCTAGTGTTAACGATGGCCAGGCTACCGTCAGCTTTCTTCACTAGCCAAGTCCAAGCGCTACCGAAGTTGTTAACGGCTGCGTCGGTGAACTGTGCCTTGAATGCATCGAAAGAACCGAAAGCTGCGTCGATAGCTGCGGCGATCTCGCCAGTTGCAGCGCCGCCAGCGTTAGGTGCTAAACAGTTCCAGTAGAAGGTATGGTTCCAGATTTGAGCCGCGTTGTTGAAGATGCCACCGGTAGAAGTCTTAACGATCTCTTCCAGGCTCTTTTCGGCAAGCTCAGTACCTTCAACAAGACCATTTAGTTTCACTACATAGGTGTTGTGATGCTTACCATAGTGGTACTCGATGGTTTCCTGGGAAATATGGGGCTCGAGTGCGTTCTTCGCATAAGGCAGTGCTGGTAATTCAAAAGCCATGTTTTTTCTCCATTGACATTCAATTGTCTTTTTAGGTTTGCTCACAAAGGCACATTCTACCTGATAAAGTTGTGATGTGAATCATTGTTTGTTTGATTTTTTAGATTAATTCAATCGATAAGCTAACTCAGTGAATAACCCTGAAAAAAGTAGGTTTTCGTTATCCCTGAACCTAGCGTACAATAGGCTAAATTTGTTGACGTGGCTTTGCTGCAAAATTTAGGAAAGAAGATGGACACAAACGAAACTGTAGAAAAAATCAAACAGCAAATCGCTGAAAATCCTATCATCCTCTACATGAAAGGGTCTCCTAAGCTACCTAGCTGTGGATTTTCTTCGCAAGTGGCGCAGATCATGATTAACTGCGGTGCTCAATTTGCCTATGTTGATATTTTGCAGCATCCCGATATTCGTGCCGAGCTGCCTAAATACGCTAACTGGCCAACCTTCCCACAGCTTTGGGTTGAAGGTGAGCTGATTGGTGGTTGCGACATTCTGACCGAAATGTATCAGAAGGGTGAGCTTCAGACCCTAATCGCCGACACGGCCGCTAAGTACGCTGACCAAGAGGGTGAGGCTTAATCTTAATTACGCCTTACTATCGGATAAGAAAAAGCCCTTCAAGTGAAGGGCTTTTTTATGCTTGATGGCAGGTGGTTAAGCTGTTTCTTGTTCGGCGCTATCTTGGGGGTCAGGGAGCAGGAGGTTCATGGTAATGGCTACGATACCGCACAGACTGATCCCTGTGAGGCTAAAAGAGCCGATTCCAAATGCCATGCCGCCGATACCGAAGACCAGGGTGACGCCGACGATACAGAGGTTTCTTGGCTCTCCGAGATCGACATGGTTTTTGATCAGTGAATTCAGGCCCACTGCGGCGATGGAGCCAAATAGTAGACACATGATGCCGCCCATGACGGGGACGGGGATGGTCTGCATCAGGGCGCCGAGCTTGCCGATAAAGGCCAGCAGAATGGCGGTGATGGCGGTCCAGGTCATGATGGCCGGGTTAAAGGCTTTGGTCAGTGTTACTGCACCCGTCACCTCGGAGTAAGTGGTGTTCGGTGGGCCGCCGAGTGCCGATGCCGCTATGGTGGCGATGCCGTCGCCGCTTAGGGTACGGTGTAGGCCAGGCTTCTTCATATAATCTTTGCCGGTGACGTTAGAGATAGCCAGAATGTCGCCGATATGCTCGACCGCCGGGGCGATGGCCACGGGGATCATGAAGGCGATGGCGTGCCAGTTAAACTCGGGGGCCACAAAGTTAGGCATCGCCAGCCAACTGGCCTGGGCGACCGGGGTAAAATCTACCACACCAAAGATGAGGCTGAGGCCGTAACCGACTATGATGCCAGCTAGGATTGGCATCAGCTTAACTATGCCCTTGGCAAAAATCGCAACGGTAATGGTGGTCAGCAGTGAGGCGAGGGAGATGATCAAGGCGTGTTCGGGATCAACCAGAACCAGGCCGCCATCGCCGCTCTTGCCGAGCGCCATGTTAACGGCCACTGGCGCGAGACCCAGGCCAATCACGATAATCACGGGCCCGACGACAACTGGCGGTAACAGACGCTTGATGAAGGCATCCCCCCTAAATTTTACCAGGGTGGCCAGCATCAGATACACACATCCAGCTGCCATGAGTCCGCCCATGGTCGCGGGAATGCCCCAGGTCTGTACGCCGTAGAGTATGGGAGCGATAAAGGCAAAGGAGGAGGCGAGGAAGATAGGGACTTGGCGTTTGGTCACAAGCTGGAAGAGCAAGGTGCCTATGCCGGCGGTAAAGAGGGCGACGTTGGTATCGAGCCCGGTTAACAGCGGCATCAATACCAAAGCGCCAAAGGCGACAAATAGCATCTGCGCGCCCTGTAGGGGGATTGCTAAACGTTTCATTGTTATTCTCTTTTTATGGCTAAACCGCACAATGTTAACGTCTTGCTAGTATATTTGCACTTATCTTGATCACATTCTCTTTCTCACCTTGCCAATGCCCTGGAAAAAAGCGAATTTGGCGCCTTTTGCAGACAGGCATGGTTAACGCTTATGTGTTACACTGCCGCCATTGTATTCGTGAGTAGATAAAGATACGGATGTTTAAGAGTTTTTTTTCTATGGTAATTGTCGGCACCTTATGTGCCGCGAGCCTTACGGTATCGGCCGTCGAGGTGACCGAGCTGGATAAGAGCGTGATTAAGATCGCCGACCGCAGCCGGCAGGTGAAGAATCAGGCCTTGCAGCAGGCGATGCAAGAGGTCGTGTTGAAAAACACCGGCGATCGCGAAGTACTCAATGTGCCGCAGGTCAAGCAGGCTATTGCCGCACCGACTGCCTACATTCGTCAGTTCGGCTATCTGGAACAGGGCGGCGAACAGTATCTGCAGGCGTCATTTGATCACAGCAAGATCATCGGTTTGCTGCGACAAGCCGAGCTACCCGTGTGGGGCAAGCAGCGTCCCTTGACACTTCTCTGGCTGGTACAGGAAAACGAGGGCAAGCGTGAGCTGCTTAATGACTCATCAATGCTGGAAAGTCGTCGCTTGATTTCAGACTTGGCTCAGGCGCGAGGCGTGCCTATGTTATTGCCCATGATGGATCTCGATGATTCGATGGCGATCAGCGTCAATGACGTGAGAGGCATGTTTGCCGACCAGGTAGCCAAGGCGAGTCAGCGTTATGGCAGTGACTATTTTGTGATGGTCTCTATGGATAACCTGGCCGATGGTTTGGTGAACTTGAAGCTGGCACTCTATCCGGCGAGCAGCGAGCAGCCATTATTGAGTCCTCTGGCGACGCTATCGACTCAGGTTATGGGGATGGACGCCGCGATGACGGGGATCTTTGAGGCGATTAGCCAATATTATGTGGCACGTTATGCTATCGCCGATAGTGGCGAGGCCAATACCACTCAGCTCACCTTTGTCGATATCACTGATCGTCAGCAGCTGTTGGCGATTGAGAAATATCTGCATCAGCTCAGCGCCGTCAAGTCGGTGTCCCTCACTAAGCTTCAGGGGATCACTGCGGAGTTTTCGCTGCAACTGTTTGGCAGTGAGGAAGATCTGTATCGTTTGATCAGCCTGGAGCCCAAGATCCAGAGTCAGCCACAAACTAACAGCCAGCCAGGAGTCGGCGGCGATGAAATGGTCGATCCGTTATCGTCGTCACAGACTCCACGCCAAGAGTATATTTGGCAAGGGCATTAAGGTAAGCTGGGCGGCATTAAATGGTCGCCCTGGCTTTAACTCATAAGATTAGATCGAGATCCCTATACGTGTCACCCCATTCACCGGTACAACTCTCTTTACCCGTCTATCTGCCCGATGATGAGACCTTTAACAGTTACTATCCCGCGGCTGGTAATGACGAGCTGATCCAGAGCCTGCAGGCATGCGCCGAAGGAGATGCCAATAAGGCTGTGTATCTGTGGGGGCCGGTAAAAGCCGGACGTACACACCTGATGCACGCCACCTGCGCTAGGGCCAACGAGCTCAATCGCAGTAGCTTCTATCTGCCACTGGGTATTCATGCCAGTATTTCCACCGAACTGCTCGAGGGGCTAGAGTTGGTCGATCTCGTCTGTATCGATGATATCGATGCCATTGCCGGGCACCCCTTGTGGGAGGAGGCGCTGTTTGACCTCTATAACCGGGTGGCGGAGCAGAAACGCTGCGCCTTAGTGGTAAGTGCCAGTGCAACCGCCAGCGACGCAGGATTTGCCTTGCCGGATCTCGTGTCTCGGATGCAGTGGGGGCTGACCTATCAGCTGCAGCCTATGGCCGATGAGGAGAAGCTGGCGGCGCTCCAACGTCGGGCTGCGATGCGTGGCTTGCAGTTGCCCGAAGATGTTGGTCGCTTCCTGCTTAATCGTCTGGCGAGGGATCTACGTACCCTGTTCGACGTGCTCGATCGCTTGGACAAGGCCTCTCTGGTACATCAGCGTAAGCTAACCATTCCCTTCGTGAAAGAGATGCTACGCTTGTAGCACTTGTTTCGCTGTTAGGGTAAAGAATCACCGAAGATTACCCATAAAAAAGGCACCTCATGGTGCCTTTTTCGGTATCTGTGTAGGCTATTTCTTGCGCTTCTTCAATCCCAGGCCTAATTCCCGGCCACGGATGCGCGCGTAGAAGGGCAGGGTGACCATCAAGAGGCTCAACAGCGCCACCTCACAGATGGCGAACGCCAGCGCCGTCTCGGTGACATAGAGCAAGGTCAGGCCATGCAACATGTAGAGACAGATGATGAAGCTGGCCCAGGCATAGGTGTAGGGCTGGCCGGTCAAGATCCCCTTAAGCGGTGCCAGTAGGGGCAAGATCCACAGCAGGCTGAAGATCAACGAATATTGGCCGGTTAATCCTTGATTGCCAAACCAGGCGGTCATCATAAGTAGCAGCGCCACATAGGCGGCGCGGCTAATTTGGAACAGTGTCTTTGAGCTCATGTCGACTCGCAACCTTACAGGATGGCCAGTACGCTTTCTGGGGGTCTACCTATGGCCGCCTTACCATTAGCCAATACGATAGGACGCTCGATCAGCTTAGGAGTGTCGACCATGGCCTGGATCAGCGTCTCGTCGTCGGTGACTTCGGCAAGGTTCTGTGCCTTGTATTCCTCTTCCTTGGTACGCATCAGCTCACGGGGGGAGAGGCCCAGTTTTTCTAAGATGCTGCGGATCTCCACCTTAGTCAGTGGTGTCTTAAGGTATTCGATTACTTGGATATCGCAGGCTTTCTCTTCCAGCAGCGCCAGGGTCTGACGGCTTTTTGAACAGCGAGGGTTATGAATTATGCTTACTTGCGTCATGGCAGTTCTATCCATATCTAGAAATTTGCCGACATTCTACTGCAAAAGGTGAGCCGAGTCACAGCAAGATGGCCCACCTAACGCCTTAAAGTAGCTCGAGTTGTTTCTTAGACTGTTTGAACTGACGGATCCTGGCCTCGATCTTGGCCAGCTGCAGCGGATTTTTCTCCGACAGACGGTAGGCAAAGTTAAGCTGATCTATGGCGCCGTCATAGTCGGCGGCCAGCGCCATGGTTTCTGCCTTGGCAAAATGCTCCATGGCACGATTGCCTGTCTGTTTATAGGCATCGCTTAGCAGTTGTAACGGCAGCTGATTCTGCTTATCGAGGAAGATCATGTCTTCCAGCAGTGGGATGGCTTGCTTGGCCTGACCGTTTTCGATCAGCGCGTTGGCCAGGTTGATGTTAACCACCTGCGAGGTGGGCTTGAGCTTGCGCTCTTGCGTGAGCAGAGCGATCGCCTGTTGATGTTGATGGCGTTCCAGCAGGAGATCTGTCTTAGTGTCGATATAAAACAGGTTGTTGGGATCTTTTGCGAGCAGCTGGTCTATGATGACCTCAGATTCCTCTGCTTTCTCGGCGCGCAGCAGGGCGAGCGCCTTACCATACTGGGCCGCTTCCTCGAACTGGTAGCTATTCTTCCTCAGCTGGTCGTTAAACAGAGCCAGCGCCGCCTCTTCGCTGTAACTGGAGAAACGTACCTGGATGCGCGCCTTGGCGAGCTGAAAATCCAGGTTATCGGCCACATATCTGTGGGGATACTGGGCCGCGCGGTTTCTGGCCTCGGCTATTCGTGATTCCGGCAAGGGGTGGGTCAGCAACATCTGTGGTGGCTTAGTCGTGAAGCGGTAGCGAGTGGCCAGCTTAGAGAAGAAATCGGCCGCACCGTTAGGATCGAAGCCTGCATCGACCAAGATCTGCATGCCGATCCGATCTGCCTCTTTTTCGTGCAGGCGGGTGTAGTTGATCTGCGCCTGAGTCGCTAAGGCCTGAGTGGTCGCCATGGCGGCCATTCCCACCTGAGGTGCGGCTATGGTGAGCAAGATAGCGCCGAGTAGGCCGGCTATGGTCGCCGGAGAACTCTTCTGTTGCGCCTCGAGAGAGCGCGCCAGGTGTCTCTGGGTAACGTGGGTGATCTCGTGGCCCAATACCGAGGCTATCTGGCTCTCGTTATCGGCGTTGAGAAACAATCCCGTATGCACGCCCACATGGCCGCCGAAGAAGGCGAAGGCGTTGATCTCATCGTTTCTAAGCAGGAAGAAATAGAAGGGAGTCTTTACCCCAGTCGCATGGGCCACCAGACGGTTTCCCAGCTCGGTCAGGTATTGATTGAGTACGGGATCGTTAAGCATGGGGGCCGACGAGCGGATCACCCGCATGTAGGCATCGCCGTAGCTGTTTTCCTTCTCCAGGCTGAAGGTGTTCACCGCAGCGGTGCCGAGATCCGGTAGATCGTTGTTGGCAAAGCCTAGGGGGGCGATGGAGAACAGGGCCATCGACAAGGCGCCGGCAACCAGGGATTTTGCTTTATTCACTTTACTCAAACTTATCCTTAGCGATCTATTGATAACTGGGTCTGCTTACTTTGAACCAAATCGAGTCAATTAGTTCAGTTTGCCTGGAACTCGTGGCAAAGGCGTTGCCACCAATGTCTGCTTGTGGTTTCACTGGAGACTTAGGATAATAGCCCGAGTTTGCCTTTAGCAAGATCATTATGACTTTTATTGACTTAACCCACTACCGATGTCCCCTGGCCTTAGTTAAGCTAAAGATGGCCCTCAAACAGCTACCAAGCGGCGAAGTGCTGAGAGTTATGCTTAAAGACAACGGCTCGCGCCAGGATGTCCCCAGGTTTCTAAACAAGGCCAACTGGCAATATGTTGAGTTACAAAATGATGCAGAGATCTTGGTGTTATCGATAACGCGAGGCGACTAATTTTTACCCTTGGGGAGTTTCAAATATCGACCTTAACGAGTCTTTAGATAGAAATGAGTCTATAGATAGCAGAGGCGCCGATTAATTATTTTTCATGATGCTCGATGTTGCAGACCTAAGCGTTTAATTTACAGAGCGGTGGGTCTAGGTTTCTAAATAGGAAGAGTAGATGTTTTCAGTCATTACCAATTGGTATAAAGAGAGATTTAGTGATCCCCAGGCGGTGACCCTGATGCTGATTTTGCTCGGGATCGCCCTGACTATCTATTTTGCCGGGGGACTCTTGGCTCCCTTGTTGGTCGCCTTGGTATTGGCATTTCTGCTCGAATGGCCGGTGGCGCAGATGGTTAAGATCGGCATCAATCGCACCACGGGAGCCTCCCTGGTACTCGTGTTGTTTGTGGGGGTGATGCTGCTGATCACCTTCGGTCTGGTGCCCAGCATCTGGCGCCAGGGGGTAGCTCTGGTGACGGACCTGCCTACCATGCTGGATAAAGGTTTCATCACCCTCAAGGCCTTGGTGGAACAGTATCCGCAGTTTCTAAATGTCGAGCAGCTCGACGCCTCGGTCGGGGAACTCAAAAAGCTGCTGGATACTCAACACATATTGGATCTGGGTAAACAACTTATCGGCTACTCGGCCTCGCTTTTGGTACTCATGGTCTATGCCATCTTAGTGCCGCTGTTGGTGTTTTTCTTCCTCAAGGATAAAGATGAGCTGATCCGCGGCAGTAAGCGCTTCATTCCCGCCAACCGTGACCTGGCCCGTAAGGTGTGGCTGGAGATGAATCAGCAGATCTTTAACTACATTCGGGGCAAGGTGATCGAGATTGTGATCATAGGCGCCGCAAGTTATATCTTCTTCGCCATCATGGATCTGCGTTACGCCGCGCTGCTCGGGGTGTTAACCGGCTTCTCCGTATTGATCCCCTATGTGGGCGCAACCCTGGTGACACTGCCGATCGCTTTGGTGGCTTTCTTCCAATGGGGAATTAGTCCTGAATTTGGTTACCTGATGCTGGGCTACGGCATCATTCAGGCGTTAGATGGTAACCTGCTGGTGCCGATTTTATTTTCCGATGCAGTGGATCTCCACCCAGTGTTTATTATTGCGGCGGTATTGGTTTTCGGCGGACTCTGGGGGGTCTGGGGCGTCTTCTTCGCCATTCCGCTCGCCTCCCTGGTGAAGGCTGTGGTCAATGCCTGGCCTAAAGCCGATAAGCCTGAGCAGGAAAAGCCTAAGACAGAGGCCGAGCAGGGCGCACTCTAACCAGTATCCAAACGTTAAAGGAGCCGCGAGGCTCCTTTTTTATGGTCAGTTTTTATAGAAAGTGTTTGCGATTTATCTCAACGCCTGCTTGGCCGTTGCCGCCAGGGCGCGGTAGACCAAGGTCGTCTGCTTGGCCTTGATGTTCCAGTGTTGCCAGTAGAGGGGCACCTTCATGGTGCACTCTGGTGCGATCAGTTTTAACGCGCCGCTTTGCAGCAGGGGCTCGGCCTGAAGATGACCCACCAGGCCGTAACCCATACCCAGTAAGATAGCCTCCAGAAAGCTCTCGGAGGAGGGGATCTGGTGCTCGCGCCACTGCTCGGGCTCTATGGCAAAATGCTCCCCTAGAAACTTCTCATGCAGCTTATCTTTGGTGGAGAACACCACGGCCGGCGCCTGACGCAGACGGCTAGGGCTCACGCCATCGGCAAAATAGTCCCGAATAAAGTCCTCTGTGGCCACGCACAGGTACTCCATCTGTCCAAGGTACTCGCTGGAGCAACCCGTTAGTGGCGCCTCTGTGGTGGTCACACAGCCCACCGCCTCGCCGCTCTTGAGCAGATGGTGGGTGTATGATTCATCGTCGACAATCAGCTCCAGTAGCCAGCGATGGCGCTTAAACACTTCGGCGAGGGCGGGCAGAAACCAGGTGGCCAGGCTGTCGGCATTGACGGCTATCTTCACTACTGTGGGCAGCGATGGATCATCGGCGTCGATCTCGGCGCTGAGCTCACTCTCTAAGAGGCTCACTTGGGCATAGTGTCTGAGCAGGCGTTTGCCCATAGGGGTGGCCTGTACCGGATTGCTGCGGATCAGCAGAGTCTGACCGACTCTCTCCTCTAGCGCCTTGATGCGCTGAGATACGGCGGACTGGGTGATAAACAGGGCCTTTGCGGCGCGCTCGAAGCCGCCTTCGGCGATCACCACGCTCAAGGCTTTCAGGTGGGCGTAATCCAGCATCGAAACATCCAAATCATCATTATAAGTTTGACTAATGATACATTAAATTTATTAGTTGGGTTTATTTTTAGAAGATGGCTATGCTTGCGGCCTCATTATTCGTCGTGGTTTATCTGGAGTTTTCTCGTGCAAGCATTCATTCAAGGGATAGGCGTTGGTGGCAGCCTGATCATCGCCGTTGGGGCGCAAAACGCCTTCGTATTAAAGCAGGGGTTAAAGCGCGCCCATTCGTTGCCTATCGCCGCCCTATGTTCTTTTATCGATGCCGTGATGATCACCGCCGGTGTGGCAGGACTTGGCCATCTGATCCTGGCCTTTCCCTTAATCAAGGATATCGCCAGCCTTGGCGGCGCGGCCTTCTTGCTTGTCTATGGCGCTCAGGCACTGCGTGCCTCGTTCAATGCCCAGGGCCTGGATACCGAGTCGACTCAGGGGGCGGACACCCTGCGCGCCGCGTTGTTGACGACACTGGGGATCAGTTTACTTAACCCTCATCTGTATCTGGATACTGTGGTCTTGCTGGGCAGCATCAGCACTCAGTTTGAGCAGCAAGACAGGCATATGTTTGGCGCCGGCGCCGTACTCGCGTCCTTCGTGTGGTTCTTCGCCTTGAGCCTGGGCGCCAGGTATCTCACTCCGCTGTTTAAGCAACCAAAGGCCTGGTGCTATTTAGACAGATTCATCTTTGTGACTATGTGGAGTATCGCGGCGGCGCTGCTGTGGCCCTACGTTAAGGCCATGATGGGCTAATTGGTTGTTAAGCTGATTGGTTGATGGGCTAGTATTTAACGAATCTTTAGATAGTAAAAAAGCCGGCATTGCCGGCTTTTTTTATCGAATGCTAACTGGCGTTAGCTGTTTTCTTGAATATATTTCAAGACAACTTCGTGGTGGTCTTTGGTTTTGAATTTGTTGAAGATATGTTCGATGTTGCCGCTTTCATCGATAAGGAAAGAGGTGCGTACCACGCCCATGTTTTCACGACCCATGAATTTCTTGAGTTGCCAAACACCATAAGCTTCGCATACGGCATGATCTTCGTCCGCGAGCAAGGTGAAGTTCAACTCCTGTTTGTTTGTGAAGTTTGTGAGCTTCTTCGGTGTATCAGGGCTAATTCCAATAATCACAACATTCAGTTCATCAAGCTCTGATTTAGTGTCCCTTAGCGCACAAGCTTGAACAGTACAACCAGGTGTAGAGGCTCTTGGGTAAAAGTAAACGAGAACTTTCTTGCCTTTAAAATCGGCAAGGGAAACTGATTCATCATTTTGGTTCTGTAGGGTAAAGTCGGGGGCCATTTCGCCCTGGGTTAAGGTTTTCATAGATCGTCCTTAGGTTGTGTTTCGATACCCTGCATACGTTCGATATGGCAGCTTAGGTTCATCTCTTCTGCGAGGGCGGCGATAGTTTGTTCGAGTTTTTCGATATCGACCTTCTCTGGCACGTTGATGGTTAAGAAGACATTCTGTACCGGCTCGCCGTCTGGGGTTTCCTCGGCGTGGGAGCGCACTGCGGCAAGATCCAGTGAGCGATCCGCCAGGAATTGGGTAATACGCTTCATGGTGCCGCGCTGGTCTGTACCGTTGAAGGTCACTTCGAGGCGAGACACATAGTTTGGCGGCGTGTGCTGGGAGCAGCGCTTCATTACCGTTAGCAGGCCGAGCTCGACACTCAGGGCGGGGAGGCTGGCTTCCATCTTAGTGATCGATGCCCATGCGCCTGAAATCATCATGATCAAGGTAAACTCACCGCCAAAGAGGGCCATACGGCTATCGACGATATCGCAATCGCATTCGCTGGCTAGTCTGGCAAATTTACTGACGATACCAGGACGATCAGAACCCAGTGCGGTAACGACCAGATGATTGGACATGAAATTCCCCCATTGATTGGTAACTCGTTGTACAAATAAGCGTCGATTGAATAATGTCGGCGTTTTTTAGGTGGCTTATGCTATCACAAGTAATCAGTTTTGAGATCCCTGTCGTGATAAAGAGTCAAACATTTGACCTATCGGCAGCGGTGTTATCATTCTCCGTGATCTAGGGATACTTATGCTTGTTTTTACCTGTGAGCATCAGTACCATAGCCAGTCCTGAATCCTTGGGGAAATCACATGATAAACGGAAGCATCGTAGCCTTAATCACACCCATGAATCGTGATGGCTCAGTCGATTATGCAAGTCTCGAGAAGTTGGTTGAGTACCATATTGAACAGGGTACTGACGCCATCGTTGCCGTCGGCACAACCGGCGAATCTGCCACTTTACCTCTTTCAGAACATATTGACGTGGTTGCCCACACGGTAAAATTTGCCGCGGGACGCGTCCCGGTGATCGGTGGTAATGGCGCAAACGCCACCGCCGAAGCGATCGAGCTCACCAAGGCACAGGCCAACCTGGGCGTGGCCGCCATGTTAGGTGTGACGCCATACTATAACAAACCCTCGCCTAAGGGCCTGGTTGCCCACTACAGCGCCGTTGCGGCCGCTACCGATATCCCACAAATTCTCTACAACGTGCCCGGCCGTACCTCTGTGGATATGTTGCCCGAAACCGTAGCTCAGTTGGTCGAAGTGCCAAACATCATAGGGGTGAAAGAGGCGACTGGCGATCTTAGTCGCGTGGCTAAACTGCGAGAGTTATGCGGTGATGACTTCATGCTCTACAGCGGCGATGATGCCACGGCCCGTGAATTCCTTTCCCTGGGTGGTAATGGTGTGATTTCCGTAGCCAACAACATAGTGCCTAAGCAGTTTAAGCTGATGTGTGACGCGGCCCTCAAGGGCGATCTCGAAGCGGCCCTCAAGGCCGAGGCGCCAATGAAGGAGCTGTTCAGCGCGCTGTTTTGCGAGGCCAACCCGATTCCTGTGAAATGGGCTGCGCATCGCATGGGACTGATCAATCAGGGACATATTCGCTTACCGTTAACGGAACTTTCCGAGCAATATCATGGTCTGTTGCTAGAAGCGATGAAGAATGCCGGAATAGAGGTTCAATAATTAGATGCTAAAGCAAGTCACCCCAATTCTACTGGTTGCCGCCGTAACGGCCTGCAGCACGCCTATCGACAGACGTCAGGCCAATGGCAATGACGAGTATGCCAATGTGACGGCTCAGCCCAAACTGGTGATCCCAGCAGGATTGAATCAGCCGAAGTACAACACAGAGTATGATATCCCTGAGGTCGGCAGCAAGGTCGACAAGACACTTGTCGGCAAGAAGCTCGATATTCGTCCGCCGCTGCAGGTGCTGCCGATGGCAGAAGGTACCCATGTCGAGGAGTCGAGCGATAGCATCAAGATCGTGGTCGAGTCTATCGATAACGATATCGATCTACGCAACGAGATGTTCAGCATCTTGGATGAATATTTTAGTCGCCACGAGATCAAGATCCTCAAAGAGGACAGAGAAAGTGGTGTGATCGAAACCGATTGGATAGAAAATCAAGAGATTATCGATTCTTCTATGTGGGGTGCAGATGAAGTCTATTCGGTGCGTCAACGCTATCGCTTCAGCGTTAATGTGCGTCCACATGGCCGTAGCGGTAATCTTGCTATCGAATTAATTGAGCATGAAGAGAGCTTCGATGGTAAGGCGCAAGATATCCTGCTCACCGGCGAAGATAAGCGCCGCTACACTGTGGATATGCTCAACAACACCATCGCCTACATGAGCGTCAAGCGTGCTAAGGCGATCAAGGCGAAACGCTTGCGTGAAAGTCTGGGTATCGATGTGGCTCTAGTGAAGGCGCCAGAAGTGGCCGAAAACGAAACGACAGAGCAAAGCTACTGGTTGGCGGATGCTGGCTACAGCCGCACCTGGGATCGCCTGCGTATCGTCTTGCCGGAAATGGGTTTCGAGATCGTCGATTTGGATAGCAACAAAGGGCTTTACTATATCAATGTGAGTGACGATTCCGGTTTCTGGAGCTCGTTATGGAGCGATAAGAAGCTGCCGATCAAGGAAGGCTCTTATCGTCTACAGATAGAGCAGGACACTAACGATGAGACCAAGACCCGCATCTACCTTAAAGATAAGGAAGATAGTCCTGTGAGCAATGAAGTGGTCGAGGCTGTCTATGACGGTATGGCCGAGCTGATGAGCGAAGACCGTAAGGTCAGATAATTTCAGTGATTCATTAAGAAAAGAGGCCGCTTGGCCTCTTTTTTTTGCCTGTATACACAGCAAAAGACAGTAAGGCCAACCCCTGTTGGGTTAATCGGTTTTTGGATGGCGAGTCGGCAATCCATGCCATATAGTTAGTGGGACTGTCACACATAAGTTTGATGGAGCTAGTTAGCCGAGGTTGAGATGCCAGCTAAGGTGCCACTGCAGGATGTAGATGCAAAATACCTGAAGATCATCAGCGAGTTTGCCATCGATATGCTCTCGCTGAGCGGTGTCGATGAGATCCTCTGGCATCTGGCCAAGAATGTGGTGTCTCAGCTCGGATTCGATGATGTGGTTGTCTACCTGTTAGATCCTGAGCGAAATGTTTTGATGCAAAAGGCGACTTTCGGCGCCAAGAATCCCTGCGGTCATGAGATCCTGTCGCCAATCGAGCTCAAGTTGGGTGAAGGCGTGGTCGGCACGGTCGCCAAGACCAAGCAGCCGTTGATCGTTGCCGATACCCGACTGTTTCCTAACTATATTGTCGATGATGCGCCCAGACTCTCCGAACTCGCCGTGCCTATCTTGATGGATGGGGAGGTGATAGGGGTGATAGATACCGAACATCCCAAGAAGAATTTCTATACCTCGCAACATGAACGTATTCTTTTTGCGCTTGCCTCCATTACCGCGTTGAAGATCCACAAGGCTAATAACCTGGTGACGCTGCAAAAGCGGGTCGCGGCATTGGAATTTGCCAGTAAGATCCAAGATACCCTGTTCGCCATTGCGGAGATCATCTTCGAGACCGACTCGATTAAGGCCTTCTATCATAAGCTGCATGTTTGTACCGCCCGCCTGATCCGGGCCGACAACTTCTATGTTGCGCTACTCAGCGAGGATGGTCGCAGGTTACGTTTTCCCTATCATGTGGATCAATATGACGAGCTATATGATGATGCGGAGATAAGCGTCTCGCCTTCTCAGCTTGGGCTCGCAAGTTACGTGCTGTTAAAAAATAGGCCTCTGCTCGCCGATGAAACCCAGCTAGAGGAGATGGTTAGTCAGGGAGACATAGTTATCAATGGTGTCATGCCAAAGACCTGGCTCGGGGTACCCTTTGGCGATGAGGCATTTCGCGGGATCCTTGTGGTGCAGAGTTATCACGGTAGTCACCGTTACGGCGAGACAGACAAACAGCTGATGGTGTTTGCCGCTAAACATATAGGCAACGCCATCAGTCGCATGAATTTTAAGGCCCACCTTACCGAGATAGCCCTTTATGATTTCCTGACCAAATTGCCTAATCGTACCCTGTTCATCGATAGGCTCAATCAGGCCATTGGTAAGCTCACGCTTAGGGTCGGTGATAGTGGTGCCTGTTCTGGCCTGGGGTTAGTGCTGCTGGATATCGACCATTTTAAAGCGGTTAATGATGCCTATGGTCATCATATGGGTGATGAGCTGCTCAGGGAATTTGCTCAGCGCATGGACAAGGCGAAAGGCAAAGACGACACCCTCAGTCGACTTGGAGGCGATCAGTTTGGTCTGTTGTTGCTGGGTATAGACTCAGAGGAGGAGTGCCGTCAGCGCGTCGAAGGCTTACATCAGCAGATGCTAGAAGTGTTAAATCTGGGAGGGATCTCTATTACCCTGTCGGTCAGTCTAGGCCTGGTCTGTTGTTTCTCTGGGACGGTGAGCGCGGCAGATCTGATGCGCCGCGGCGATCAGGCGCTATTTAGAGCCAAGTTAATGGGCAGACATAGGCTGTGTGTGTTTGCGTCGGGTGAGCAGGCCGAGCTGCAGGAAGAACAGATCTGCCAGGAGTTTCGCCAGGCGGCCAGCCAGGGGGGGCTCTACTTAAGTTTTCAGCCCCAATATCGACTCAAAGACGGCGGTATCATGGGGGCCGAGGTGTTACTGCGTTGGGAGCATCCTAAGCTTGGCGTTATCTCGCCCCGGCGACTACTCGCTCCCTTGCGGCGTCAAGGCGAGTTAGAGCTGATCGATGCCGTGGTTGCTAAACTTGTGCTTGCTCACCTCAAGCAGTATCGCGGCGCCTACCCAGAGGGCTTTCGGCTCAGTGTGAACATTGCTGGAGATGGTAGCGCCTTGTTTGAGGAGCTGGAAACACTGGCTGGGCAGGGGGAGCTGGCGAGCTTGCTGGGGATAGAGATCCCTGAGTCCAGTCTGGCTACCGCCTACGATCAAGTCGGACCTTGTATCGCCAGGGCGAGGGCACTCGGTGTATTGGTGAGCCTGGATGATGTAGGGGCCAGTCATTCGACCTTCAGTTATCTGCAGCAGTATCGGTTAGATCGTCTCAAGATAGCACAGGGGCTGGTGAGTCCTATGGAGATGGCTTATGACAACCAGTTCATCTTAGAAACACTGATCAGCCTGGCAAGCAGCCTCGACATCGAGACACTGGCGCTGGGGATCGAGACCCGGGCCCAGTATCGGGTGATGCAGGCGTTAGGGTGCGACTATGGGCAGGGCGAATTTATGAATCCCTGTGTCGACGAGGATAACCTCCTGCTTATGCTGACAGAATCGCATCTGTATAGATGATCTGCCGGGTTGAATCGTTATCGATGAGATACCCTTTTGCGCCCTGAGGTAAGCAAGGTTGTTAATCATATGTTAAGTTTGTAAGTAAAGGTAAAACGCCTTGAAGCACCGATATTCCTAGGTACACTACCGATAACATAACGCCCATTCTCTCGGAAGATTGATGAAAAAAACGATAATAATCTCAATGCTTTTAGCGGCAGGCGCCGCCACCTATTATTTCACTCAGCAAACCGATTCACCCAAGGGACCACGCACTCGTCCTACGCCGAATGTGGTGATCGCTAAGGCGGAAATGCAGCCTATTCGAGACGAGGTCGAGGCTCTGGGTACCGGCAAAGCTAACGAATCTATCACAGTGACCCCTAAGGTGACCGACATGGTGACCGAGATTAACTTCGATGATGGTCAGATGGTGGATAAGGGCCGGCTATTGGTGCGTCTGCAAGACAGAGAGCAGAGCGCCCGGGTGACAGTGGCTCGGGTAAAGATGAAAGATCATCAGCGTGAACTGGCACGTATTAGCTCCCTGGTGACCAGCCAGACGGTGGCGGCATTAGAACGCGATCGCCTGCAGACATTGATTGATACCGCCAAGGCCGAATTAGAGCAGGCAGAATCGGCCCTCAAAGACAGACGCATACTGGCACCGTTTTCCGGGCGCCTCGGCCTGCGTCAGGTGAGTAAGGGCAGCCTGGTGACCCCAGGTACAGTTATCACCACTCTAGATGATATCTCGACCATTAAACTGGATTTCTCGGTGCCAGAGCGCTTCCTGCAGTCCCTGGCGATCGGCAAGTCGGTGGAGGCCAGCGCCGTGGCCTTCGAAGGTGAGCTGTTCACCGGCAAGGTCGTATCCGTCGATAGCCGCGTCAATCCCACTACTCGCGCCGTAACTGTGCGCGCCGAGATCCCCAACAAAGATCTGCGGCTGCTGCCCGGCATGTTGATGAAGGTGAAGCTGATTAAGCAGAGCCGAAATGCGCTCATCATCCCAGAGGCGGCTATCATTCCCATCCAGCGCGATCATTTCGTCTATCTGGTGAATGATGAGAATGTGGTTGAGCGTCGTCAGGTACAACTGGGCCTGCGTAAGCGTGGCTGGGTTGAGATAGTCGATGGCGTTGAGGTTGGCGAGCAGGTGATGGTGCGCGGCATTCTCAAGGTGCGTCCAGGTGACACAGTCAAGGTTCAGTACAGTGAACATTTCAGTTTCAACCAACAAGCTAAGGTGGAGCCGCTAGCATGATCTTGACGGATTTGTCGGTAAAACGACCGGTTTTTGCGTCCGTCATCAGCATGTTATTAATTGCCTTCGGTCTGGTCTCCTTCGAAAAGCTCCCACTGAGGGAGTATCCCAATATCGATCCGCCGATCGTCTCGGTGCAAACCAACTATCGCGGCGCCAGCGCAGCCGTGGTAGAGAGTCGTATCACCCAGCTGGTGGAAGACAGGATCAGCGGCGTCGAGGGGATCCGCAACATCAACTCCTCAAGTAGCGACGGTCGCTCCTCTGTGACCCTGGAGTTCGATGTCGGCCGAGATATCGAGGCGGCGGCCAACGATGTGCGCGATCGCATCTCGGGTCTGCTCAACAACTTACCGGAAGAGGCCGATCCCCCAGAGGTGCAGAAGGCCAATGGTGGTGATGAGGTGATCATGTGGCTCAACTTGGTCTCGGATCAGATGAACACCTTGCAGCTCACCGACTATGCCCGCCGGTACCTGGTCGATCGCTTCTCGGTGATCGACGGCGTGGCCAATATTCGTATCGGTGGCGGTAAGGTGTACGCCATGCGGGTGTGGATAGACAGGCAAGCCCTGGCGGCGCGAAACCTGACGGTGTCGGATATCGAATCTGTGCTGCGCTCGGAAAACGTCGAGCTACCGGCCGGTTCGGTGGAGTCTCAAGACAGACACTTCACCGTGCGCCTGGAGCGTACCTTCAAGACCGCGGAAGATTTCAACAATTTGGTGCTGGCCGAAGGGGAGGATGGTTACCTCATCAAGCTGGGTGATGTGGCTAAGGTGGAGATAGGCTCGGAAGAGGAGCGCATCACCTTCCGCGGTAACCGTGAGGCCATGATAGGCCTGGGGATCTCCAAGCAGTCGACCTCTAACACCCTGGAAGTTGCCCGCGCCGCCAATGCCCTGGTCGATAAGATCAACCCAACGCTGCCCGCCGGCATGGAGATCAAGCGCTCCTACGACAGCTCTGTGTTTATCGAGGCTTCTATCAAGGAGGTTTATCAGACCCTGTTTATCGCCATGTTCCTGGTGATAGTCGTGATCTATCTCTTCCTGGGCAGCGTGCGCGCCATGTTGATCCCGGCGCTGACGGTGCCTGTGTCGCTCATGGCAACCTTTATCGTGCTCTATGCCCTAGGTTACACCATTAACCTGCTGACCCTGCTGGCGATGATTCTGGCCATAGGTATGGTGGTGGATGATGCCATCGTGGTGCTGGAAAACATTCACAGACGTATCGAGGAGGGAGACTCCCCGTTAAAGGCGGCCTACTTAGGTTCACGTGAGGTGGCCTTTGCCGTGGTGGCGACCACCCTGGTCTTGGTGGCCGTGTTTATGCCTATCACCTTCCTCGAGGGGGATCTGGGTAAGCTCTTTAAGGAGTTCGCGGTGGCCATGAGCGCCGCGGTGATCTTCTCGAGTCTGGTGGCGCTGACCCTGAGCCCCATGATGTGCTCTAAGTTGCTTAAGCCTGCCGGTCAAGACCCTTGGCTGGTGCGTAAGATAGATGCGGGCATGGACTGGCTCTCGGCCGGTTACCGTGCGACCCTCAAGCGTGCCATGACCCATCCCTTTATCGTCAGTTCGTTGGTGGTTATCGCCTTGGGGATCAGTGGTTACCTGATGACTAAGGTGCCGCAAGAGTTTGCACCCAGGGAAGATAGGGGCTCAATGTTCCTGATCGTCAACGGTCCTCAGGGGGCAAGTTTCGAGTATATCAGCCCCTATATGGATGAGATCGAGGAGCGTCTGATGCCGCTGGTGGATAGCGGCGAGATCAAGCGTCTACTGATCCGTGCGCCTCGCGGCTTCGGTCGCAGTGCCAACTTCTCTAACGGCATGGCAATTATCGTGCTGGAAGACTGGGCAACTCGCCGCAGCGCGTTTGAGA
The DNA here is from genome assembly GCF_009831655.1 of Shewanella insulae. Classification (GTDB taxonomy): domain Bacteria; phylum Pseudomonadota; class Gammaproteobacteria; order Enterobacterales; family Shewanellaceae; genus Shewanella; species Shewanella insulae. The sequence goes on from NZ_WRPA01000001.1 coordinate 192,051, forward strand.
TCATAGGCGACATTCGTGCTCGTCTGTCGGATCTGGCCGGTGTGCGAGCCTTTCCCGTGATGCGTCAGGCTTTTGGCCGTGGCGTGGGTAAGCCGGTGCAGTTTGTGCTGGGAGGGCCGAGTTATGCCGAGATCGCCAAGTGGCGTGACATACTGCTGGAGAAGGCCAAGGAGAATCCTAATCTGGTCGGGCTGGATCATGACTATCAGGAAACTAAGCCCCAGCTGAGGGTGGTTATTGATAAGGACAGGGCGGCAGATCTCGGGGTCTCCATCTCTCACATAGGCAGAACCCTAGAGTCTATGCTTGGCTCACGCTTGGTGACCACCTTCATGCGCGGCGGCGAAGAGTATGACGTGATCATCGAGGGTAACCGGGATAATCAGAATACCGCTAGCGATCTGAGCAACATCTATGTGCGCTCAGACAGAAGCCGCGAGCTGATCCCTTTGGCCAACTTGGTGTCGGTGGAGGAGTTTGCCGATGCCAGTCAGTTGAACCGTTATAATCGTATGCGGGCCATCACCATAGAGGCCAACCTGGCCGATGGCTATAGCCTGGGTGAGGCGCTCGATTATCTCAACAATCTGGCATACACCTATCTGCCGGCCGAGGCGGTGATTAGCTACAAGGGGCAATCCCTGGATTATCAGGAATCCGGCAGTTCTATGTATTTCGTCTTCCAGCTGGCCCTGGGGATCGTCTTTTTGGTGCTCGCGGCCCAGTTCGAGAGCTATATTCACCCTATGGTGATCATGCTCACCGTGCCTCTGGCCACCTTGGGTGCCCTTATCGGTCTCTGGGTGACGGGCCAGAGTCTGAACATCTATAGCCAGATCGGCATCATCATGCTGGTGGGGCTGGCGGCCAAGAATGGTATCTTGATCGTGGAGTTCGCCAACCAGTTGCGGGATAAGGGGATCGAGTTCGACAGTGCCATCATCCAGGCGGCCAGTCAGCGTCTACGCCCTATCTTGATGACGGGGATCACCACGGCGGCCGGGGCTATCCCGTTGGTAATGGCACAGGGGGCGGGCGCCGAGACCCGTTTCGTCATCGGCGTGGTAGTCTTGTCGGGCATTATTCTTGCGACCTTCTTTACCCTTCTGGTGATACCTGTTGCCTACGGCCTGATAGCCAGAAATACAGGTTCGCCTGAGGAGATCAGCCAGCGACTGGACGCCGAACTTGCTCAGGATCAACACCATGCATCAGGCTTAAGAAACGCCGACTAGCTAAGTTAAAAGGCCAATCCTCAGATTGGCCTTTTTTGTCACTATTACCCATAGCCGGTTTAATGAGAAGTGGCGTATCTGGTTTTGCCTTCTGTCATGTCAGCTTGACAGTTGGTAACAAGAAAATCACATACAAAAGGGTTTGACCACTAAGGTCTCATTAACAAGGCGGGCCGACTATAGTAGGGTGGGATCAAAACTAAGTTGCAACAGGGAGAATGCAGATGACATTATCAATCGAGGCTAAGCATCAGCCTAAATCGGCGCCGGCGACGCTGCAGAAGAATGCCATTCGAGTCGATGGACGACTGACTATGAGCCGTGAAGCGCTCGACTTTAAATCTTACAGTTCTGACTGCCTCTATGGTCCATATCACCTGCCGTTGAAGGATATTGTTAAGGTGGAGACTTGCTGGGGTAAGGGCGCCGGGATCTTACCCATTACCCACGATGGGATCCAGGTAACCTTGGGTAATGGTGAGCGTTACCAGTTTATCGTGGCCGATCCCGATGCCTGGATTGAGAGTCTCTCGGCATAGCGCCGCCAGGTAATTCAGAGGTAGCGACTCGCTAATCTCTACCAGAGACTTATGCTAATAATAAAGGCTGGCCCTGTCAGTGCTAGCCTTTTTGATCCCAACGCGACTCCTTATCCTAATTCTTTTCCTTCTAATTGCTATCCTGCAGCGCGTTTATCTCACTGTGCTCCTCGCGAACTCTGCCGTTATCTCAACTTACTGTCATCTAATTGGGCCGTGCAACCCGCTGTATCCGCAAAGCCTCATTGCGTTAAGCATGAAATCACGAATAGTCGGGCAGCATTGAATCTACACAGAGTCGCCACTCCTTTTCAGTCTATTACCCTGATTGACATTTCTTGACGCAAAAAGTTTGTCATAGGTAAGGCCTTTGTAATTAATCTGTTAAGGAAGTTTATGTTAATTAAAAAACGCAATTGGAAATTGGCACTGCTCGGTGGCGCGGCGCTGTTAACCTCGGCCTGCGGTTCGGGTGAGTCGAGTAGCGACGCGGCGGCCTATATTCAGTTCTACAACGCGTCACCAAACAGTGTGGCGACTCATCTGGTGCTAGATGAATATGCCTATACGGCCGTTGATTTTAGTGATGCCTTGCCCAGATATGAATATCCTCAGGGGGAGACCGACGCCGCTATTCGCGGCTACGATGTCGCTGGTGACAGTATCGATCTCCATGAGTTTACGCTTGACCTACAGGATGGCGATAACCGATTGTTCGTGCTTGTCGGCGACTATGAGAGCAGTGAATATCTGGATATTCGTTATGAGCGCAGCGAGATGGATGGCATTAACGACGATGATGACAGCGACGAGAGCAAGATGGCCTTGCTGGTCGTGCATGGGGCCATGGGTGAGGGTGCCTATGATCTCTATCTGGCCAAGGCGGCAGCAGAATTTAGTGAGGCGGAGCCGTTAGGGAGCCTTAGCTACAAAGAGCACACAGAGGCGTTAATGCTGGACACAGGTGAATATGTGCTTTATCTGACAGAGCCGGGAAGTCGTGAGCCTGTGTTTCGTACCGGTACCATGATATTGACCAGTGAGACGGTCAATAAGCTGATCATTCACAACAGTTTTGGCCCGGGGGAGCCTAAGTTGGTGGTCGACAATGTCGACTCAACCGGCACGCCTGTGGGGTATGTGAATCTGGATGCCGATGCCGAATATCGGGTCTACAACGCCCTCAATCAAGAGAATACCATCGATCTGCAGCTTGACAGCGATGCCCAGAGTACCAAGTTGTCGGCCTTGGCGCCGCACACCCTTAGTGGCTTTAACCTGATAGATTACAACGACTATGGGGTCAGGGTGTTTGCCAGTGGGTCAAGTGACTTGCTGGCCAACAACCTTCTGGTGACCTTTAATCAGGATGAGAGCAAGACATTGGTGATCTATGACGATCAGTCTGGACAGACGCGGGGCATGACGATTGCTCACGATCATAGGCCGAGCGCCTTTGAACATACACTATCTGTGGCTAACCTCATCGACACCTATGACAGCCTGGATCTCTATTTTGTGCGCCAAGGGGAGACAATAGATACGGCCGTTTATAAGTTGACTTATCTAAGCTTTACTGAGCTGGCGCAGATCAAGCTGCCGACGGGCGACTATGACATCAGCCTGGTTCATCAGGAAGACAATGGCACTCTCACTTTGGTGTATCAATCAGATGCGCAGGCGATCGATAAGACTGGTAACTACACCTTAGTGCTGAGCCGGGACGACTGCCAGCCGCTGGGCCACAGGGCGATGTTGTTCCAGTAGTGAGTCGTTCACAAAAGTTGTGGTAAATAAAAAAGGCTTACCCGAGTAAGCCTTTTTTTATGTCGATTCGCATTACTATCGAGCCTAGGGTTTATCTTAGTCTGGGCGATTTGAAGAGTCTGCCTTCTGCTTTACCCCTTGGCTTTTAGCTTGGTTTTCAGCCCGATCTACACTCTGGTTTTCAGTCTGGTTTTCATCTTTCGCCGTGTGCTGTTTCTGCTGGGGCTTACCAAATGGCGGCAACTTAAACTTGTTGCTGTATTTAAGCACCGCCAGGTTGCTGGCGATCACCCCGAGCACCAAGATGATGATGAGCCAGACTTCGAGACTCGACATTAGTAATCTCCCTTACTCACTCAGTATTGGCTAGTCCACTGCCAGACGGGCTTCACAGACGCGAATATCTTCCGGGGTATCGACCTCGGGCGAGTCGAAGGCGCTGATGGCAACCTTGATCTTGTAACCGTGTTCCAGCGCACGCAGCTGCTCTAGCTTTTCGAGATCTTCTAAACGGCCCAGCGGCAGCTTGTTGAAGGTTCTGACAAACTCGCGGGTGTAGGCATAGACGCCAAGGTGCTTGTATACAGGGTAGTCATCAGTGTCGCGGCCGAAGGGGATACGGGCGCGAGAGAAATAGAGGGCGTTAAACTCGTTGTCGAACACCATCTTGACGTGTTTGGGATCGTTAAGCTCGTGCTCTTCGGTGATCTCATAGCCTAGGGTCGCCATACCGAATTCCCCTGGGTGACGCTCAAACAGGGTGATGATCTGCTCGATAGAGATGGGATCGATAAGTGGCTGATCGCCCTGCAGGTTGATCACCAGGTCCTCGTCCGCTAAACCAAGCTGAGTGATGGCATCCTCGATTCTGTCGGTACCGGAGGCAGCCTTCTCATCTGTCATGACCACCTTGCCGCCAAAGGCTTCGACGGCCTCCTTGATGCGCAGATCGTCGGTGGCTACATAGATGGCGGTTAAGCCTTTTGCCAAAGCCGCACGCTCGTATACATGCTGGATCATCGGCTTACCGTTAATCGGCGCCAAGGGCTTACCCGGAAAACGGCTAGAGCCATAGCGTGCTGGGATTAACAGAGTCACATTCATTTGGATATACCTATCAGTTACAGTGTGCTCAAGCATAAGAGAAGGGGCTCACTTGGAGCCCCTCACACCTTGAGCTTACAGGTTAGATTCGACGGAACAGTTTAGTCAACATCTCGTCGGTAACTTTCTCTTCCCAACCTTCGCCGTAGACGTTAGCCCACAGTGGCCCCATGCTCTTAGTGACGGCAACCATCTTAGCGATGGTTTCATCCGGCAGGTCTTTACAGATGTTCTTAGGCAGGGTGATGTTGTGCTTGTCCATCATCTGACGGAACTCGGCGACACCTTCAGGGTAGAACTCTTCCAGCACGTCGAACGCCAGACAGTTACCTATACCATGGTGATAACCCAGTACATAGCCTAGGCCGTAAGAGACGGCGTGACAGGCGCCAACCTGGCTATAGGCGATGCTCATGCCGCCCATGTATGAGGCCATCATCAGCTTGTCATCTTTCTCTGGGTGATCGTCCAGGAAGACTTCGCGGCAAAGATCCATCGACTTCTCGGCGAAGGCTTTGGCAAATTCGTTCAAGAAGGTGCCTTGTAGCGATTCGACACAGTGGATGTAGCAATCCATACCCGTATAGAACCACTGATCTGTCGGTACGCCGTCGATCAGCTCTGAATCCATGATGATCTGGTCAAATACAGTGTAGTCAGAGTTCAGACCTAGCTTACGTACCGGGCCACAAAGTACTGCTGTGCGAGAAGCCTCGGCGCCTGTACCTGAAACCGTTGGGATACCGATATGGTGAACGGCAGGGTTCTTGATCAGATCCCAACCCTGATACATGGCGCTGCCACCCGGGTTGGTCAGCATGAGTGAAACTGCCTTGGCCAGATCCATGGTGGAACCGCCACCCAGACCGATAACGCTAACGGGTAGCTTGCTGTTAAAGGCTTGTACCTGTTCGGTCAAATCATCAACCTGCTTAGTGGTTGGCTCGTCGTCTACGTTGACGTAGATCACTAAGTCCTGTGGCTTAGCGGGTACGCGCTGGGCGAGGGGCTTGTCCTGATGCACATCGTCTACCAGGAAGACCACGAAGTCTTCGCCTTGCTTACGCTCTTCCTCGAGCACGGTATCGAGCTGCGCGAATGAACCACGACCAAAGATCATTTTTGGTACGCATTTGAAATTTTTAAAACTCATTACAGCATTCTCCATTGAGACATCTAGTGTAAAAAGTAACGTCGCAGAGCCGAACGGGCCGCTGCGACAGGGAATTTGAGAGACGCTAATTAAGCGGCAAAGGCACGCTTGATGTTCTCGATGCGCTGGGCGATCTCTTCTTCAGTCCAAGAGAGTTTGATCAGCATCGAAATGGTGCGGCTCATGATGGCGTCTGACTTAGGCACAGACACCTGAGTATAGTCAGGTTTGTCGTCGATTAATGTGATCGGCAGAGCGGCTGGAGATTTAAGCTCTTGAATGTGCTTCCAGTTTGATAGGTAGTGCCAGTTGTTCACGTACCAGTAGAAGCAACCGTCAACGCCGTTTTCGGCCAGTTTCTTGTTGATCTCTTGGGTGCGTTCTTCGGTCGGTAGCATGAAGCTCAGGAAACCAGCTGAGTCGCCTTCAGGATCTGGGATCTCACGGAAGCTCACCTCAGGTAGCTCGGCCATGGCGTCTTTCAGCAGCTTCTTGTTCTTGCGCTGAATGTCGATGATGGTATCTAGCTTACGCAGCTGTGCCAGACCCATCGCCGAGTTCATCTCTGAGATACGGAAGTTCAGGCCCATGATAGGGTGGCCTTCTGCGCCGCGATCGTTGCCGACATGGTCATGGCCATGGTCAGAGAACATGTGGGCGTGGCCATAGATGGTGTCACTGTTGGTGATCACCGCACCGCCTTCACCACAGGTGATGGTCTTAACAGAATCGAATGAGTAGCAGCCTACGTCACCGATAGTACCAAGCGCCTGGCCCATATAGCTGCCGCCGATGGCCTGACAGGCATCTTCAAGCAGTACCAGGTCATGCTTTTCACAGATAGCCTTGATCTCATCCATCTTGGCCATAGAGCCACACATGTGAACCAGGTTTACAGCCTTGGTACGTGGTGTAATAGCGGCTTCGATGCCTTCTGGAGACAGACACAGTGTCTCGTCGATTTCGGCAAATACGGGAACGGCGCCGGCCATGAACACGGCTTCAACAGAGGCCACGAAGGTAAATGGTGGAACGATCACTTCATCGCCTGCGCCGATACCTGCGGCGGCCAGGGCAGTTTGCAGTGCAGCGGTACCGCTAGAGAGCAGGTGGGCGTGTTTGACATTCATCTTCTCGCAGAGCAGTTGCTCCATCTCACGCGTTTTCCAACGATCATTACGCATGTGATCAAAGTTGTAACGGAAGGTAAAACCGTTCTCCATTACGTCAGCAACTTCCTGTTTCTCTTCAGGACCAAATAATTCAAAACCAGGCATGGAATAGTTCCTTAGCATTCGCTGCGCCCGCGGCGCGAAAAATAAATCAATGCGAATTATAAACGCGATGGGTGTAAAACTGCGATGTTTATTAAGGAATATTTACCGAAATAAGCGGCTTTTTTTTGCTTTTAGGCGGGTGGCGTTAGCGATAGCGCATGATTTGACCATCATGCGCTCTGCGTACTGGTTGGCAAGGGGGAAGGGGTCACCTGTGGCTAAAGGTCTCGTTGTCTACCGTGACGTCGAGATCCGACAGCAGGCCGTTTTCGACACTGTAGATCCAGCCGTGTACCGCCACCTTATGGCCGCGTTCCCAGGCGTCTTGCACTATGGTGGTGCTGGCGACATTGCCGACCTGCTCGATGACGTTGAGCTCACACAGGCGATCGAAGCGGGTCTTCTCATCAAGCTCGGCAAGTTCCTTAGCGTGTAGGCGATGGATATCGCGGATATGACCCAGCCAGTTGTCGATGAGTCCAAGGCGTTCGTTGCCCATGGAGGCCTTAATGCCGCCGCAGCCATAGTGGCCGACCACCATGATATGTTTAACCTCGAGCACCTCGACGGCATATTGCAGCACAGAGAGGCAGTTGAGATCCGTATGTATCACCATGTTGGCGATGTTACGGTGAACGAACACCTCGCCTGGCATGAGATCGATGATCTGGTTCGACGGTACCCGGCTGTCGGAGCAGCCTATCCAAAGATACTCAGGGTTTTGCTGTTGGGCTAGTTGCTCGAAGAACTTTGGGTTTTCTTCAAGGATGCGGTTGGCCCAGCGGCGGTTGTTGTCGAACAAAGGTTTAAGTAGTTTCATTTAGTTAAAATCTTGGCTATGAAGAAGATTCTGCGGGGCTGCATTCTAGCACCAATCATTTGCCCTGCTGGTCTACTCAGTCTAGATGCTATCTCGGGCTAACCCGATAGCCGTCGACCTGAATGCGCGCCTTATCTTAAGTGTTTCCCAAAAAAGTCACTCAGATGCTGATTAATCCACTCACTCTGTTCCAGTGTCGAGATATGCCCAGCCTCGGGGATATGCAAAAACTCGCTGCCGTCGATGGCATCGTGCATCAGATAGCCCTCCAGCACGGGTCTGGGCTTATCCTGGGTACCTGTCATGATAAGGGTCGGCAGGGTAAGTTGCTCGATATCTTCCATGATGTCTCGGCGACCGAAGATGATGCGGCCGAGACGCGCTATGCTGTCGAGTCGTTCTGAGTCTAAGCTAGCAAGCGAGGACTTAAAGGAGGCGATGAGCTCGGGCTGCTTCTGCTCAACCTCATCGGCAAAAAACAGTGGCGCTATCTGCTCAATCAGCGGTGCGGGTAACTGGCCTGCGGTCGTCATGGCATCGAGCATGGCGTAGTATTTGGCGCGGCTGACTTCGGGTTCGAAGCCGAGGAAACAGCCCATCATCACTAGCGTCTTCACCCGGCGTGGCGCCATCAGAGTTAACTCGGCGCCCCACATGCCGCCAACCGACAGGCCTAAGATGGAAAACTCATCGATCGCTAGGTTGTCCATCAGCGCCAGATAATGCTGGGCGAGATGTTTGAGCGAGCGGCAGTCGCTTGGCAGCGGATCTGAATGTCCATGACCCCATAGCTCTGGCACGATACAGCGGTAATCTTGACTCAGGTGAGCGATCTGCGGCGCCCACATGGCGCTATCCCAAAGGTAGCTGTGACCGAGTAGGAGTACCGGCCCCTGGCCGACATCAAGATAGCTCATCTGCTGGCCGTTTATATTGAAACTATGGCGATAATGGTCGAGGTTCATGTGAGATCACTTCTTGAGAATTTGTTTAACAGGTCCGTTGGGGGATGGTGCAACGAAATAGACGTAGCGTGACACCAGCGCCTCGAGGCGGGTGAGAATAGGGCCCTTAAGCTCGATAGCTGCCAGCTCGAGTCGCGCCTTAAGCTTGTCGCTATCGAAGGCGGCGAGATACTTATCGGCGAGAGGGTAATAACTCAGGTGCCAGGGCTCTGGACTGACCCCACTGAGACCGGCCTGATAGGGAAAATAGAAACCAAAGTCGGCGGCATGGCTCGCTAACCAAGTATGCAGCTTATGACAGGGACCGCCCGGGTGATATTCGCTGTCGATAAGCTGTAACGACTGACGGTCGATGTTTTTGGCATCAAACAGGTCCAGATCGGTACCCCAGTGATGGCGCGACATGCCGGGTAGTGCAGACCAGAGTAGGATGGCATCCAGCAGCTGGTTGTCGTCTAAGCTCTGGATATCGATAGGCCGTGAGGCTTCGTCTAGTACCTGCCGTCTGCCGCTCGCCTTGGCATTCCAGATACTAAGCTGGCGGTCAAAATCACGGAAGCTGGAGCAGATAGCTATCTCTACGCCGTCACCGGCGGCGGCTGTCTGCATCCTGATGAACTGGGCCGCGCACTCGACTGCCAGTCTGTGCCCCTGACAATCGGTCAGGGGCAAGTTGCCATCGCCGTAGAGATCCAGACCTTCCAGGGCATTAAGATCAGGCGTTAGCAAAGCAGTTTTTCCAAGATACGTTCATACACTTTGGCAAGCTGCTCGATATCCTCAACCTTGACACACTCATTGACCTTGTGAATGGTGGCGTTAACCGGGCCAAGCTCGATAACCTGAGCCCCTGTGGGGGCGATAAAGCGCCCATCCGAGGTACCGCCTGAGGTTTGGGGATCTGTCTCTGTGCCCGTGATCTCATAGATGGCTTCACGGGTGGCATCCAGGAGTGGCCCTGCGTCGGTGAGAAACGGCAGTCCGTTAAAGATCCAGCTGATCTCATAGTCCAGCCCATGGGCGTCTAAGATGTTGAGCACCCGCTGGATCAGGATCTCGGCGGTAACTTCGGTGGAGTAGCGGAAGTTAAACATCACCTCCAGGCTGCCGGGGATCACGTTAGAGGCGCCGGTGCCGCCATTGATATTGGCTATCTGAAAACTGGTGGGCGGGAAAAATTCGTTGCCGTTGTCCCACTTCATACGCGCCAGCTCATCTAGGGCCGGGGCCGCCTTATGGATCGGATTATCAGCCAGGTGGGGGTAGGCAACATGGCCCTGAATCCCCTTGATGGTCAGATTACCCGTGAGGCTGCCGCGGCGACCGTTCTTGACGATATCGCCCAGCTTATGGGTGGAAGAGGGCTCACCGACCAGTGACCAGGTGATCTTCTCGTTGCGGGCCTCCAGGGTGTCTATCACCCGGGTGGTACCGTTGATGAAGGGGCCTTCCTCGTCGCTGGTGATCAGAAAGGCGATGGAGCCTTTGTGGTCCGGGTGCTTGTCGACGAAGCTCTCGGTGGCGACGACCATGGCGGCGAGGGAGCCTTTCATGTCGGCGGCGCCGCGTCCGTGAAGATAGCCGTCGATCACAATAGGGTCGAAGGGTGGCGTATGCCAACGATTAAGCTCCCCTACGGGGACCACATCCGTATGGCCGGCAAAGCAGAATAGCGGACCTTCTGAGCCGCGCCGCGCCCACATGTTGGTGGTATCTTCAAATACCATAGATTCGATATTAAATCCCTTAGCGGCGAGGCGCTTGGCCATCAGCGGCTGGCAGCCTTCGTCTAAGGGGGTCACCGAGGCTCTGGCAATCAGATCTTGTGCCAGTGAGAGGACATCCTGGCTCATCGGCTGAAGATCTCCTCATATTGTGCCGGCTTGAAGCCTACGCTGATCTGTCCCTTGTGGTCTAACACGGGACGCTTTATCAGTGTGGGATAGGTGAGCATGAGGGAAACGGCTTTGGCCTGGTCTATGTCGGATTTCTCGGCATCGCTGAGGTTACGGAAACTGGTGCTGCGTTTATTAAACAGGCTCTCCCAGCCGATCTGCTCGACCCAGGTGTTAAGTTGCGCTTCGGTTAATCCATCGACGCGAAAGTCATGAAAGGTCATAGCCTGTTGGTTGGCGTCGAGCCATTTGAGGGCTTTCTTCACTGTGTCGCAATTCTTAATACCGTATAGGGTCAAAATCTGATTCTCCATGTGGGGCAAAGGCCGTTTAGTGCTTTTATGAACTAATACCAATCGTAATAAATAATTGATCATTCTAGCTTGTTAAAACGCTCGATAACTGTATTAGTATTTTTAATTGTAGAATAACTACTTATCTAAAAATCCTGCTTTGTTCTCAAGCGTTTTTCCTGCGCTATTTCTGAGCACATGTTTACTGTGATTGGTATAACGTGAGTGCTTTTGTTAACTAGGGCCTTTGTAATACTTGAGCCGCTTCGGTGGCGACCACTTCTACTTGCTGCTCATTGTGGCACCGAGTCGAGTTCGCCTCAAGGGGTAAGCACAGGGCAAGTGTCTGTTTGAAAAAAAATCACTCAGCTGATGGTGAGATTTAGGCTAAGGATTAACGAGTTGCTGAAGTGAGTTAAGGGAACCCGGCACTGAATGCGCCGGGTGATAGTGCGCGTTAAAGCTGAACCGAGAAGATCACATCTTTGCCGGCTTCTATGCTGCCCATGCGCTTGTCGAGCCCCTGAATATCTTCCATGTTAGCCAGCACCACAGGCGTGAGCAGGCTCTCGACATGGGCCTTGAGGTAGTCAAGATCGAACTCGAGTATGGGATCGCCAGCCTTGACCTGCTGTCCCTCTTCCGCCAGACGGGTGAAGCCGTTGCCCCTAAGCTCGACCGTACCGACACCGAAATGGACAAACAGCTCAAGCCCCTGGGGTGACTCTATGCTAAAGGCGTGGTTGGTTTCGAAAATTTTGCCTATGGTGCCATCTACCGGTGCCACTATCTGTTTGCCCTTAGGGGCGATGGCGATGCCATCACCGACGATCTTTTCGGCAAAGACCACATCCGGTACCTTCTCTATGGCTACTATCTCGCCCGACACCGGCGCATACACGTCAATCCCGCCCGTGATGGGTGGTTGACCAGAAATTAAACGTCTTATGCGGCTTAAAAATCCCATTGAATTGCCCCTGTGCTAGCACGCTGTTGTGTCGCGTTGAATTATGCCTAGCATACTCAAAAATTATCAAGAGTGACAGTGTGTTAATAAATGATTTAATGCATCGATGCGTGATACTTGTAGGGCTCTGCGTGCGAGTTCGACGCAATCTGGGTATGACCACCGACTGAGAGCCTGCTTAACCTCCAGCAGAGAGGCGAGGTTGACGCTAAACTCTTCCAGCCCTAGGCCAACCAGGAGCGGAGCGGCGCCTGGGTTACTGGCGAGCTCGCCACACATGGAGACGCGCACCTTGGCGGCCTTGGCCTGCTCTATGATCTGAGCGATCAGGCGAATGATCACCGGCGAGAGTACGGGGTATTGGTCGATAAGCAGCGGGTTGGCACGGTCGGCGGCCATGGTGTACTGAGTGAGATCGTTGGTGCCTATGCTGACAAAGTCCAGCAGGGGTAACATGGAATCCAGGTTAAATACCGCCGCCGGGGTCTCCACGACTATGCCAAGTTCGAGTTCGCCAAAGCCTTTCTCTTCCTCCATTAGCTCCTGCTTGCACTGCTCCAGTAGGGTTAGCACCGCCTCGAGTTCCTCTATCTGATTGACCATGGGAAACATGAGGCGGATGGGTCCATGGTTGGCGGCCCTGAGGATCGCCCTGAGCTGGGCGCTAAACAGCTTAGGATGGGCGAGCGTGTACCTGACGCCCCTGAGGCCCAGGGCAGGATTCTCCTCGCTGTCCATGGCGAGGGCGGGCACCTCCTTGTCGGCGCCCAGATCCATGCTGCGAATGGTCAGCGGCTTGCCGTCGAGCAGCTGCAGGGCATCACAGTAGAGTTGATACTGGCGGTTCTCATCCGGCAGCTCATGGTTGTTCATAAACAGAAATTCGGTGCGAAACAGGCCAACCCCTTCGGCGCCTACATCGGCCAGGTGGTTGATCTCGCTGATGCAGCCAACGTTAGCCAGCAGCGGAATGGTGCGGCCATCCTTAGTCTGGGTGACAGTGCCCTTTAAGGCCTGTAGTGCTGCCTTGCGTTCGTCCGCCTGCTGTTTCTGGGCGTTGAGATCGCTTATCTGTGCCTGGTCGGGCTCGACATAGAGTTCGCCATTGATGGCGTCAACCGCCAGCGCCATGCCATCTGTCACCTCTAATGTCTGCCAGGGGCAGCTCATGAGGGTCGGAATACCTGCGCTGCGGGCCAGAATCGCCGTATGACTGGTGACGCCCCCGGTTTGCAGCACCAGGGCGCTGACGCGCTCAAGTGGCAGGGTAGCGAACTCCGCCGGGGTGATATCTTTGGCCAGTACGATGGCATTTTCTGGCAGGCGGCTAAGATTATCGCAGTGGCCGGTGAGCAGGGTGCGGATCAGACGCTGACCTAGGCTCAATACATCTTCGGCGCGTCTCGCCAGATAGGGCGAGTCAGCCTCTTGCATCGCCTGGGCCTGCTTGGCAAAGCTATGCTCCACCGCCAGGGCGGCTGAAAACTGGCGCTTGCCTATGGTGTCGCTGAGCTCGGCCAAGAGCTCCTCATCTTCTAGCAGCAGGAGGTCGGCCTCGATGAGCTGGTAGTTGTCCGATTCGGGATCTAGCTTGGCGGCGCAGGCCTGGCTTTGTTTGACAAGAGTCTTGAGGGCGCGATTGAGGCGCTGTTGCTCGCGGGCGAGCTGGGCGGGAGGCAGGAGGTGGTAGTCAAGTTTACTCTCGTAGGTGCGTAGCACCTTTGCCTGCCCGAAGGCGATGCCCGCCGATACCGCTATGCCTCGAATCGTCATCCTGACTCCTGTTAACTTAAGGTGATAAGCAACTCGGCGACGGTATCCACCGCCGTTTTTGCCTGTTCGCCATCGGCGCTGACCTTGACCTCGACGCCCTTATAAAGCCCCAGGGTCTGCAGCTTAAACAGGCTCTTGGCACTGGCCTGTTTGCCCTGACATTCCACTATGATGTCACAATCATAGGCCTTGGCCGCCTTAACGAGCAGGGCTGCTGGCCGAGTATGAATGCCGTGCTCGGCCATGATGGTGACTGTCTTTTGGTACATAAACTCGCTCTTTGGAAATGACGCTCGGCACTTAGGCCTGGTAATGAATGATCTGATAGTTGGTCTTCTTCAGTGCCTGTATCGCCTGTTGCAGTTTATCCTTCTTCACCAGAATATAATCGGTATCGAAGGTAGAGATGGCAAAGATACTGATCTTGGCTTCGGCCAGAATGCCGGAGACGCTGGCGAGGATCCCAGTCATGGAGAAACCTAGAGGGCCGAGAACCTCGAGGCAGCGCCAATTGCTTTCCTCTTCGAGGCTGTCGAGTTGTAGCTCGGCGGGAACCACCACTGAGAGTTCATCTTTGGTCTTGCCGATAAAAAACATGGGCTGACGAAACACCTCGGGCACTAACTCACTGTCTGGGCTGAAGCTGTGAATACTGTATAGCTGAGGATGAACCGCCAACGTCATTCGGGCCATGGTTTTGTGATCCCATCGATGATGAAAAATCTGATGTCGTTAAGCTTATCACAGATTTAATACCAGCTGTCGAGCTTTGCGCAGGGATTTTTTATGACTGTGTTTGACGAAATAGAGGCGTGCAATAGCCGTGGATACTTGGCGTAAAAAAGGGGAGCCCTATGGCTCCCCGCTTGGTTAAATCGCCTTAAATTCAGCTGTTAGTTTATACCTTAAACTGGCCTAAGATCTTGGCGCTGGTCTGGCTTATCTGACGCAGTGATTCTGCTGCCATGCGATTGCTCTCGTTGGCCTTGACCGATACCTCGGAGAGCTCGGTGATGCTACAGATATTACGGTTTATCTCCTCGGTGACCAAGGATTGCTCCTCGGTGGCGCTGGCCAGCTGGGTGTTCATGTCACTGATATGGGCGATCAACTCCAAGATGGTGTTGAGGGAGTCACCCACGGCCTGGGCTTGTTGCTGCAGCTCGACCGATTGGGTCTGAGTGTCGCTGTTGCTGTGCATCACATTGGCAACGCCGTTCTGGATGTCTGTGATGATCTTCTGGATCTCGTTGGTGGAGTCCTGGGTGCGGTTGGCCAGCGCGCGAACCTCATCGGCCACTACGGCAAAGCCTCGACCATGGGCACCGGCGCGGGCGGCTTCGATAGCGGCGTTAAGGGCAAGCAGGTTGGTCTGATCGGCGATACCGCGGATCACATCCAGTATGCTGCCGATCTGCTCCGACGATACCCCAAGGTGCTGAGTAATGCTCTCGGCATTTTTCAGCTCCTGAACTAGCTTATGGGTGTTGTCGACCGTACCATCCATCTGCTGCTTGCTGTCCTGGGCCTGCTGCTTGACGCTATTGGCCGCATCGGCTGCTTGCTGGGTGCTGCTGGCCATCTCATGGGTGGTGGATAACATCTGGTTGATGGCGGTGGCCACGCTGCTGGTCTCTTGATGTAGGTGATCCACGCTGGCGTTGGATTCGGCTACGGCATTAAACAGGCGGTCGGCATCCTGGTTCAGATCCTGACCAACTGGCTGAAGATCCGCCACCATCTTATTTATCTTGCCGACAAAGTTATTAAAAGCTAAGGCCAGAGCGACCACCTCATCTCTGCCTTTCGTTGGCAGGCGCTTGGTGAGATCGCCTTCACCCTCGGCGATATCTTTCATCGCATCGATCGCCTGATTCAGGGGCGAGCTGATGGAGTGATTGAGGACTAAGAAGAAGGCGAAAATGGGCGCCGAGATCAGGATCATTATGCCTAAGTAATTATACATGACGCTGATGGTGGTATCGTTTACGTCACTCATGTAGGAGGTGGTCACCAAGGTCCATTGCCATTCGGGGAAGGTTCGGGCCTCCATGAGCGCCTCCTCACGTTCACCCGTGACCGGGTTTTTCATCTCCATTCGCGCCTTGGCGATACCCGAGTCAGAGGCATCGTCAAGCAGACGATCCAGGCCATTGCCGCCCATCTGGCTGGACAGGGCCGAAGCCTTGATGCCGAGCCGGTCTGGCGCCGAGCCGTTGGCGAGCAGTGTGTGTTCTCGGTCGAACAGCAGGAAGTAGCCACTGGCACCATATTGGATCTGATTGACCAGGTTTGCCGCTTCCTGCTTGGCCTGTTCTGGTGTCAGGATATCTTGCTGGGACTGACGATAGTGGGTATCTATCACGCTCAAGAGGGTGGATAACTGCGCGTCGTTTTGCAGCCATTTCTGTTTAATCAGGTTGTTGCGCTGCTCGTTTATCGAAAAGCTGGCGAAGACAAAGGTGCCGATGGCGGCAAGTACCAGCATTAGGATGAGGCGTTGAAGAATGGTGAACTTTCTGAGGATGGCAAGCATTTTATATCCTATCAATCATCCGTTTAAATGTCGCTAATATACAGGCTAATAATTGCGATGAAAATGCGGTGAGAACGAATAGTCAATCGTTTGACTGTTTATTGTTAATTAATTGAACTGGCTCACGTTGACAGCGGATCCTATTGGCATTTTTACGCAATCGAACAATGTTTGTAGGCCTCTTTGTGAGAAGGTTAACGGTGCTTTGCACAGGCTTTTGATAGGGCGCATGCATGTTGAATCACGGGAATTAATATTAAAAATATCTGTACGATATTTGACCCCTGAATGAGAATTAACTAATCCCCTGTTTTGATTTTGATTTTTAGCCTAATAGCGCGCAGAATGGAGTATGACCTTTTTTTGTGTGATGAGATTATGACCTCGCAAGTGATCAGTTCCGACGATATTCTTCTTAAACTCTGCCACTCTGTGTGCCATGTGCTGTCCAGTACCACGGCGAGTCAGGTGAGCCATGCGGCCATGGTGCAGAGCATCACTAAGACCTGCCTCAAGCCAGATCTCGGCTGTTTCTCTATCTTCGATGGCGGATTCTCCGGCTTGGTGGTCATTAACTTTTCTGCCCCGGCTGCCGTAGAGATCTATCAGGCCTATATGAAGCAGATGGGCATGCCAGAGTCTGAGCTGGCCTTCTCTCATACCTCGGATGAGGTGGGGGATGTCATGGGGGAATTGATGAATCAGATCCTGGGGGATTTTATCGTCAAGGTTAACAAGGAGCTGCAAACCTCGATTAATCAGAGTCAGCCCAAGATGTTGACCATCAACAAGGAGCTGACCATCTCCATCGACACTAATCTGGATGAGGCAGTGGCGCGTAGGGTGGCCTTTAAAACTGCCAGAAATCATATCTTTTATCTTGAATATGCCATGGATAAGACAGAATTTATCAAGTTGGCTGAGTTTGAACACGAGGAAGACGATCCCGATGCCTTGCTGGCACAACATGGTCAGGGGAGCAAAGAAAAGGATGATTCCTGGTCGGCGGCGGTCAATAGTGCCGTAGTGGTCGACGATTCAGATGATCTGATGAAGGAGCTTGGGATATAATCTTAACCCTTGAGGGGCGAGCGACAGATCGCCCTGTTTGTGTATTACAAGGTCGTCCATAATTATGACAACGAAAGCTACCTCTATCGATATCGCATACCGCGCCGGGGTATCACAATCCACGGTATCGCGTGCGTTGCGAAACAGTCCGCTCGTCAATGAAGAGACGCGCTTGAGAGTACAGGCGATTGCCAAGGAACTTAATTATAAGGTCGACAAAAATGCCAGCAACCTGCGCACCCAGAGCAGCCTGACCCTGGCCTTGTTGTTGTGTGAAGATCCCACCAACGACGACTCTTTGATCAACCCCTTCTTTCTCTCTATGTTAGGTTCTATCACCCGGGCAACGGCGCAGCAGGGTTACGACTTGCTGGTGTCCTTTCAGCAACTCAGCAGCGACTGGCACGCCGACTATGAAGACAGTAATAAGGCCGATGGCATTATCTTGCTTGGATATGGCGATTACAAGGACTACGAAGAGAAGCTCAATAAGCTGACCGCTCAGAACACTCACGTGGTGATTTGGGGCCCAGCGGAACAAAAGTCTTCAGTCCTGTCGATCGGCTGTGATAATCGTCAAGGTGGCAGGATCGCGACCGAACACTTGTTGGAGAAGGGATTTAGCCGGATAGCATTTATCGGTGACGCCTCAGATCATTGTCCTGAGTTTCTGGCACGCTATCTGGGTCATCAACAGGCACTTAGGGCCGCAGGCGTGCCGTTACAGAAAAACCTGCAGATGGATGCCATTAGCACCGAAAGTTCGGGCTTCGAGGCCGCAAAGCAATTATTGGCACAGAAAACTCCCTTCGATGCGATCTTTGCTGCCAGCGATCTGATTGCCATCGGCGCCATGCGAGCGCTAAAAGAGCAGGGGATCCGAGTTCCCGAAGATGTTGCCGTTGTTGGCTACGACGACATTCCTGTGGCCAGTTTTGCCAATCCAGCATTAACGACTGTCAAGCAAGACACTAAGTTAGCTGGCGAGATCTTGGTTGAGAGCCTGCTGAAACTGATCAAGGGGCAGGAGGTGAGCAATCAGTTGATCCCCACCTGCCTGATCGAGCGTGAATCCTGCGGCAAACCAGGCTAACCTAAGTATGAACGCATAAACTTTTCAAGCTGATGCTTAGGTTGACGTTGCAGCTTGAGCATCAATTCAAAACTGGGCGCTGGACAGGCCCATCTTTGCGCCACCGCATCGGTAAGCGCCAGCCACAAGGCGCCAGTCACCTCGGCATCATTCAGTGCGCGGTGAAACACGCCGTCGTTGGCGATAGCTAAATAATTCACTAGGGTGCCCAGCTGATGGTTGGGTGCAGCTTGAAATAGACGCCTCGCCAGCAATAGCGAACAGGCAAAAGGTTGGGGTTGCTCCAGATTGATTCGTGCAAATTCAGCGGCTAAAAACTTCTGATCGAAACTGGCGTTGTGGGCCACCAGGTGACAGCCATTAATAAAGTCGGCAAAGTCTGCCATGACGGTTTCACAACGCGGCGCATCATTGAGCATCTCATTGGTGATCCCCGTGTAGTCTGCGATAAAACGGCTAACGGCAAAGCCAGGATTCATCAACTGCTGAAATCTGTCGATCACCACACCTTGATTGAGTTTTACCGCCCCTATCTCGATGGCGCGATCGCCCTGGGCGGGAGAGAGGCCTGTGGTTTCAAAATCCAATACCACTATGGCTTCTTGGGACATAAAGGCTCCTGTTAGGGATGGGCACAAAAGAAAAACCCTAACAACATACATTGTTAGGGTTTTTAGTAAAGAAACTTTAGTTAAGGAGTAAGATTACTTCTTAGCTTCTCTTTCTTTAACTTCAGCGATAACTTTTTCAGATACGCTGTTAGGACATGGTGCGTAGTGTGAGAACTCCATAGAGAACTGACCACGACCAGAAGTCATTGTACGTAGTGAACCGATGTAACCGAACATTTCTGATAGCGGTACGTCAGCCTTGATACGAACACCAGTCACACCAGCTTGCTGATCTTTGATCATGCCGCGACGACGGTTAAGGTCACCAATTACGTCACCTACGTTGTCTTCTGGGCTGAATACGTCAACTTTCATGATAGGCTCAAGTAGTTGCGCGCCAGCTTTTGGCATAGATTGACGGAATGCGCCTTTAGCAGCGATTTCGAACGCGATAGCTGAAGAGTCAACTGCGTGGAAAGCACCGTCAGTCAGTTCTAGTTCAACGTCTAGCACTGGGAAGCCTGCAACGGTACCGGTCTGCATCATGCTCTCGAAACCTTTCTCAACAGCAGGCCAGAATTCCTTAGGTACGTTACCACCAACAACTGAAGAGCTGAAGGTAAAGCCAGAGTTTTGCTCACCAGGACGGATAACATAGTCGATCTTACCGAACTGACCAGAACCACCAGACTGCTTCTTGTGCGTGTAGCTATCAGCAATTTCTTGAGTGATAGTTTCACGGTAAGCTACTTGTGGCTCACCAACGATTAGGTCAACGCCGTAAGTACGCTTCAGGATGTCAACCTTAATGTCTAGGTGAAGTTCACCCATACCCTTAAGGATGGTTTCGCCTGAATCTTCGTCAGTTTCAACGCGGAATGATGGATCTTCTGCGATCATCTTACCGATAGCGATACCCATCTTCTCGCTGCCGCCCTTGTCTTTAGGTGCTACTGCGATAGAGATCACTGGCTCTGGGAACACCATGGCTTCCAGAGTACATGGGTGCTTAACATCACACAGAGTGTGACCAGTTTGAACGTTCTTCATACCCACGATAGCGATGATGTCACCAGCTTGTGCGGTTTCAAGTTCGTTACGCTCATCAGCCTGCATTTCACACATACGACCGATACGCTCAGTCTTACCTGTTGCAGAGTTCAGGATGGTGTCACCCTTGTTGATGCGACCTGAGTAGATACGTACGAAGGTCAGGGCACCGAAACGGTCATCCATGATCTTGAACGCAAGTGCTTTCAGAGGAGCATCAGCGTCAACGATAGCGTGTTCGCCAGTCTCGTTACCTTCTTCGTCAGTCAGAGGCTGTGGGTCAACTTCAGTAGGTGAAGGTAGGTAATCAACTACTGCGTCTAGTAGAAGCTGCATACCTTTGTTCTTGAATGCGCTACCACAGTATGTTGGGAAGAAGTGCATGGTACGAGTACCTTCACGGATACAACGCTTGATGTCTTCCATAGATGGCTCTTCGCCTTCCATGTAAGCTTCCATCAGATCGTCATCCATCTCAACGGCAGACTCGATCAGTTGCTCACGGTATTCTTCAACCATGTCAACCATATCAGCAGGGATATCTTCGATGGTGTAGTTTTCAGCTTGTCCAGTTTCGTCCCAAACCCATGCTTTACGGGTTAGTAGATCGACAACGCCCTTGAACTCATCTTCGATACCGATAGGCAGTACCATTACGAGTGGGTTCGCTGCAAGAACGTCTTTAGTTTGCTTAACAACGCGCAAGAAGTCGGCACCCATACGGTCCAACTTGTTTACGAAAATGATACGTGCAACTTCAGATTCGTTTGCATAACGCCAGTTGGTTTCTGATTGTGGCTCAACACCACCAGAACCACAGAATACACCAACACCACCGTCTAGTACTTTTAGAGAACGATAAACTTCAACTGTGAAGTCAACGTGGCCAGGGGTGTCGATAACGTTGAAACGGTGATCGTTCCAGAAGCAACTTACAGCAGCAGACTGAATGGTAATACCACGCTCAGCTTCCTGTTCCATGAAGTCGGTTGTAGATTCACCATCATGAACTTCACCGAGCTTATGAATCTTGCCGGTTAGCTTTAGGATACGCTCTGTTGTGGTGGTCTTACCCGCATCAACGTGAGCGAAGATACCAATGTTTCTGTACTTTGATAAATCAGTCATTTTTCTACTCTATTGGAGTTACGTTCTAAAATTCGGGGGGAAGTATATCAATACTTTTCAAATTTTTTTATTCATTTTTATCAATTTTGCTGAAATATCATCTTTATCGGCAGAAATTACCCACTCTTTCTTGGCTCATATGGGGGGCAAACCCATAGCCGCTGCGGTTTTCGCTCATAAAAAGAACATGATGTTATAACCCGAAAATTCGTTATATCTTTTTATATAGCAATGTGTTGGGGCCTCTCGAGTGGCTAGCGGGCGATATTGAACCCTTAAGTTTTAAGTAAGCAAGTTAAGCGAGCTTCTGGGGGAGCCAATAAAAAAGCCAGTCTAATCGACTGGCTCTTTCACAGGGGAGGTGAACAGATTGAGATTAAGGCCTTAATTTGGTGCTTAGTCGTTTAGCGCCTTGGCAACATCCTCATAATGATCCCATACCTTAGCCTCTGTAATGGAGCGGACCATCTTGACATATTCGGCGTGGGTCCAGGCTAGTGGAGTCGCCGAATTGGTGCCTTGACCAAGCTTATAGTTAAAGCGGGTCTTATCGCCCACACCATCCCATACCTGCTCGGGGAGCATAAGGCCTTCGTTGGCGAAAGCTTCCATCCCCTTAACATAGGTCTGCACCAGCTGCGTTTTGCTTTTGTCGTTCAGCGTGCCATCAGCGATCGCCTTGGCCAGCTCGAAGTGGGCGCGCTCACCGGTGAAAAATGGCCAGACTCGGCCGCGTTGCCCCGGAGTATTATTGCCATTCTCGGCATAGTTGGCGCCAGTGTCGGTATCTTCACCGTAACCGTCGTTGCCATAGCGTCTAAAGCCTGGGAACTTGCTGCCATCTTTGGCGGTAAACTCATATTTTACCCTGAGGTTGTCCTCAAGCGCCGTGTTATCGATGAGTTTAAGGGTGTCATTAATGGTTTTGTCGTTGGCGCT
Organism: Shewanella insulae; assembly: GCF_009831655.1. GTDB lineage: Bacteria > Pseudomonadota > Gammaproteobacteria > Enterobacterales > Shewanellaceae > Shewanella > Shewanella insulae. Next base: position 214,267 of record NZ_WRPA01000001.1, read on the forward strand.
CTTCACACCGTAACGCACCAGCTCCAGGAAGCCGCCATCGAGTACCTTACGCTGATCTAAGCCGGCGCGGCCATTATTGTCGGCGAGTCTATCTGCAGTCTCTGGCGTGCCATTGGGTGCAAGGCGAAGGTAGTAAGGCGCTTTGCTGCCATCCTGTGCGCTCAGCAGCCCCTTCTGGGTGACCACTAGTGAGTCCAGCTTTTCCGCCATCGCCTTGGCACTGGCCAGATATTTCTCGCTTGAGCTGATATCGCCCGCCTGTTTGGCGATATCGCTGGCGGTAATAAGCCCGGTGATGACAGCGGCTGCGGTAGAAGGTGAGTAGCCTTGCTGCTCTTCCCAGCGTTCCTGCTGCGTCTTAAGCGGCGTGATTTGGGTGTGGTTCCAGTCGAGGTTGACCTCGCCGCCGCTTATCAGAAAATCGGCCGCGGGTTTCAGCATGGTCTGGTACCAGTTGGCTATCTCGTCATCGCTCAGCACGCCAGCCTGCCAGAGCTTCCAGCCCAGCATGATAGGCATGGCGGTCTGATCCAGCTGCACGCCGACCCATTCTATCTGACCATCCACATGGGTCTTCTGCAGGAACCAGCCGGGCACGCCGCTATAGCCGGGTGTCGCTGCCGTAACCTGAACCTTCCTTAGATACTCGAAGGCCACCTTAGGCGTTTGGGTATCACCCATAGCCAAAAACGCCATGGCGCATTGATAGAAGTCCCTCGGCCAGACCGCCTTGTAGCCGGTCGAGCCAGTGACGGCAGAGACGCTGTCGCCCCAGGGATTAGAGAGTGAGGCGATAAGGGCGCCTGCATGGGTCTTATCTTCCTGGGCTTTTAGCACCATGGCGCTGGTATACAGCAGCTTACCTGCGTCGGCGGTATTAGCCGTCATGGTATTAAGGCTAGAGAGCGACTGCAGATAATCCTGCCAGCCGATGGTATCGCCTTCGCCGTTATAGGCGGCGAGCACCTTGTCATAACCATCATTTAGGGTGTCTTTGGTGTTTTGCTCGCTGCTGGCCTTATCTGGGCCAAAACCAAACACTAAGGTGATGCTGAGGCTTGGTCGGCTGGCATCGCCGACCTCTAGGGTAGGCAGCGCCGCCGTCATGGCCACATTACCTAGGCTTTGTTTGTCACCGCTGGTGCTGGCGTATTGCCAATTCATCTCGCCGTTGGCCTTAAGATCCGTCAGGCCGTCAGACTCGCCAACGAACCCCACGCTGCTAGCTGTAAAGGGAATGTCTCCGCGCACCGTCAGCACGCTGGAATCTTTATTTCCCGTGTAGGCGTAGAGGCTGTTGCCATCTTGGCTCACGCTGGCGATATCGTTGGCGCCGCTGTTGTCGACATGGGGATTAACATAGAGATAAGGGGTGATCCCTGGCTCGAAGGCGGTAAAGAACACCTGCATCACCAGGCTGTCGCGATCGGGATCGGTAAAGAAGTGCTTTTCTATCTGATACTTGCCCTCTATATCTTTGTTAATCACCTTGTAAGCGAGGGACAGTGGCCGCCCAGCTGCATCCTTATGCAGGTAATCTATGCTGGTGACGGTATTGTCCTTTTCCGTATCGACGAAGCCGTTACCGCTGATGATGAACTGCGCCTCTTTGAGCTGGGCGTTATGGATAAGCCCATACATGGTCTCGGTAAGGATCCCTTGTGCTAAGGAGAACCAGACCCGGCTAACGGGATTGGCCTGACTGCTCAGGTACTGATCGGCACCTTGCTCATTGGTCACATAGGGCTCATAAGAAGTGCCGATCCCTGTTTTGCCGGAAAAGGCCCAGGTAGGGGAGGCGCCGGGGGCACCCGGTGCAACTAAAATCGTCTCAGATACGCTGGCGGTTTGAGCTGGCGCGGCGTCGATATTACTCTTGGCGCCGCCACAGGCGCTGAGCAGGGCGCCCAGGGAGAGGGCAAGCAGAGAGCGCGTAAAAGGTACTGGCTTAGACGTCATATTAAGGGTCTCGTTTATTATGTTTATATTCTGGTTAAGTCAGTTAAGTCGTTTAAGTCTGTGTGTTTATTAGGGCTCAAGCCTCAAGCCTTACGCATTAGCGTTCGGCTTTGCTCGCTTGGGTGCTGACAAATAGCACGCTGATCCCCGCCAATATCATGAAACTGCCACCCAGAATGAGGGCAAAGATCGGCTTGCCGCCGAAGAAGGTCTTGAGCAGCACGCCGAGCACGCTGGCGGCCAGCAGCTGAGGGATCACGATGAAGAAGTTAAAGATCCCCATGTAGACCCCCATCTTGGCCGCAGGCAGGGCATTGGATAGTAGGGCATAGGGGATAGAGAGGATGGAGGCCCAGGCGATACCAACGCCTATCATGGGAAGCCACAGCAGATTCGGGTCTTGAATAAAGTAGAAGCTGATCAGGCCAATGCCGCCGCAGCAGAGGTTAATTAGGTGAGTGACCTTGAGGCCTACTGCCATTGCGAGCAGGGGGATGAAGATGGCGGCCACGGCGGCAAAACCATTGTATGAGGCAAACAGCATGCCCACCCAGTCGGCGCCATCGTTGTAGGCCTTTGACAGCACATCCTGGGTACCATAGTGATGGTCAGTTACCGCAGCAGTGGTATAGATCCACATGGAGAAGAGGGCAAACCAGGAGAAAAACTGCACTACCGCCAGTTGGCGCATCGCCTTTGGCATATGGAACAGAGCATCGACCACGCTAAACACCATGCCTTGATTGTGTCGTTCCTCGCCCTTGATCTGTTTCAGTGTCTTAGCGCAGAACCACTGGAGTGGGCCGAAGGCGAAGATCCCAAGGGCCAGCAGATAGAGCTGCTTGTCCAGAGACTGCATGAAGATGACGACGGTTAAGGTGGCGCCCACCAGACTCCAGAGCATGGCGCCTTTCTGATAGGCCTGCCAGCTGCGATCGTGATGCAGGGTTATCTGCTCGTCATTATCCTGTTCGAAGCGGGCCAATTCCTCGGGCGAATACTCTTTGGTGGTAAACACAGTCCAGCTGACGGCGAGTAGCAGCACGGCGCCGCCGAAATAGAAGGCGTAACGCACCGAATCGGCAATCTCGCCCTCGGGCGCCGTGTTTGCCACATCGAAGTAGTTAGTCAGCAGGTAAGGCAGGGCCGAGGCGACAACGGCGCCGACGCCGATGAAGAAACTCTGCATGGCATAGCCAAGTGGGCGCTGCTTACTTGGCAGGTTGTCGCCCACGAAGGCGCGAAACGGCTCCATGGCGATGTTGATCGAGGCGTCCATGATCCACAACATGCCTGCCGCAATCCAGAGCACAGGCGAGTGGGGCATGATGAAGATGGCTAGGGTGGTAAAGATGGCGCCAATCAGAAAGTAGGGGCGACGACGGCCCAGGCGGCCCCAGGTGTTGTCGCTCATATAGCCGATGATCGGCTGCACCAGCAGGCCTGTGAGCGGCGCGGCTATCCAGAGAATGGGGATGTCATCAATCGACGCACCGAGCGTCTGAAAAATGCGGCTGACGTTGGCGTTTTGCAGGGCAAAGCCAAACTGGATCCCCAGGAAACCGAAACACATGTTGAAGATCTGCCAGAAGCTGAGTGCAGGTTTAACCTTGGGGGTGCCTTGGGCGGATAGGGCGTTTTGTGACATCCGATGCTTCTCTTTATTATTCATTATTGATCTGCACAGCGCCTAAGGGCCGTGCAATCTGTATTTTATGGAAGTCGGTCGAGTGAAAAAAGAGGCGAATACACGCTTCCCTCAAACGGGTATTCGCCAAAAGCTAGGGTTCTACTTCTCTAGGCTTATTCACTAGGCTTAAGCCTTGATGAGTAGATAGAGACTCTAGCGCTCGCCTCTCATGCCTTCAGTGCCTGATGAGGTGAGCGTCGACCTGGCCAATTTCATAGGCAGTTACGCATGAAATTAAACACCAAGGCATGTTAACCCTGAGCCGAAACGACCGACAACTGATTACATACGTATTCATCATCAGGCGTTAACCTTTGTGTAGCCTGTTATTAACCTGGTGGCACCGAGGAATGGACGACTTAACTATAATAAAAACAGCTAATTAAAGCTGCTTTATAAGACTGCTAGTTTTATATCATTTCGGATTTGTAACAATGCTCGACATGTCCGTCTCTGTGTCTCTATTCACGCTAAAAGCGCGTTTAAAAAGGCCTACTGAGAAGGGAGAGTGGTCGAATAGTATTTAAGAGCGGGTGCTTGTTGAGGTAAAAATTAACTGGTTGATGAAATTATTTGTTAGGTAGATTGCGGAGCTTGCTCTATTCGTCGTATTTCTCGATTTAGCCAATTTGCGGTATTAATTCGGGGTCTATGTAGCTGGCGTCATTTGGATTATGGTAAAAAACAGGCCGCCATAGCGACCTGAATATTGGTTTTTACTATAATATCATTCAAATATTTAGATGCATCAATTTGAGCTTTTTGTGGATGAATTAGCGCGATTTTTCGGCGTTTTTGTCTGCTCCGCTTGCTGGACGGAAGAAGGAGCCTGCCGCACCGGGGAACACCACAGGGCTGGTGTTGCCGTTAAAGCCCACGGCGGCAACGCCGTACAGGTAGTTGTCGATCACCATGTTGCTCAGGGTGAAGCTGTTAACCTTGCCCACATAACGGCTATGGCTCCACTCCGGCTCTGTGGTCTTGCGCCAATAGATGCGGTAACCGGCAACCTCTGCGGTGGCATCCGCCTGCCAGCTAAGCCGGGTATCGGCCGATACCTGTCCCGAGATACTCACCTGAGTCGGCGGCGCAGGGGCCCAGGCCATAGACGCCAGGCTGATGGCGTTGAGGGCGGTTAGCTTGGCGGCGAAGGCCTCATCTACCCCCTCGATCACGTCGCCATAGTCGATACCGTTCTCCGTGCGTATGTCCTGATGCTGACGGTTGTAGTTCTCGTTGGTTTCCATCACGCGCACCGCAGGGAAGCCTGCCTTGTTAAAGGGCAGGTGATGTCCGCCGCGACCGAAGCGATCGAGTCGATAGATAAGCTGCACATCTAAGTTAGTCATATACTGATCGGCCAGCTGCTTGATGTGTCTGGCTAAATTTCGAGAGGCAGAATCGTTCTCGCCGCCACTGAAGTAACGCTCCTTGGCTTCTGCCTGTGTTTCTGCGATACGCACGCCCTCGGAGAACACCCGCACAGTATGGTTGCTCACCACGCCGTTGATCCCTTGGATGTTGCCTATCATGTCGTTATTGAGCACGGCCTCCACCTGCCAGCCCTGTTTCTTGGCAAAGTCGGCCAGGCCAGCGCCGCCATACAAGCCTTGCTCTTCACCCGACAGCGCCGCGTAGACTATGGTGCCACCAAACTGATACTGGCTGAGGACGCGAGCGGCCTCCAGGGCGCCGGCGACGCCGGAGGCGTTATCGTTGGCGCCGGGGGAGAAGGAGCTGGCGTCCATCACGTCGCTGACCCGAGAGTCGATATCGCCGCTCATCATCACCACGCGGTTAGGATCTAGGGTGCCACGTTGAATGGCGATGATATTCACCACCCGTGTCGGCTCGGGAATGCGCTTGCCCGATACTGTGTCACCCACCTCTATCACCTCAAGGCAGTGATCGCAGGCGGCGGAGATACGTTCAAACTCGGCCTTGATCCAGTTTCTGGCCGCGCCTATGCCGCGATCTTTATCTGTCTGACTCGATAGGGTATGGCGGGTGCCGAAATCCACTAAGGTTTGTATATCTTGCAGTATGCGTGCAGGCTGCGGCGCAGCCGCTACATCATACAGGCGCAGATCTTCCTGGGAGGGTGCCGCATAAGGACTCTGGCCCAGAGCGCTCTGGTTAAGAGCGCTTTGGCTTAATGCACTTTGGCTTAAAGCATTTTGGCTAAGTGCCGAGTGGCTGCTTCCTGCATGATGCAGAGGTGTGGCCGGAGGTGCTGCCTGGGCGGCGCCAGCGCAGATGGTCGTTAATACTAGGGTCTTGCCGATAGATGCCTTGATAGTCATGTTCTGCTCTTCTTTCTTGTTATTTTTCAATGCTTTCTATGCACTGAGCTAGCCTAGTTGGATAGCGACCATTTTGGCTAGCTTTGTGTGGGCTAAGAGTGCACAAATCACCTTAGCAGAATAACGCTAGCGCTTGGATGAGGGATCGCGGCTTTAGTCGTAGAAATGTAGGGGGAATCGCCGGAAAAAGGTAAACAAATGTTGCAGATGATGAGTCCTGGTCTGATATTACGGGATAAAACAGGAGAGGGAGAAAGGCGCCGCCAGAATAGAAAAGAGGATGCAAGCCTGCCTGAGCAGACTTGCATCCTCTAATGTGGTTTAAGCGCTAGATGTCTAGTGCAGGCATCAGAGTGTTAGAGCGCCTTGAAGCGAATGGCGACGCCGCCGCTGCTGGCAAGCTTTAATGTCAGCTGCTGCTTGCTATTCACCTTCTGGGTCTCAATCACATAGTCATAGGGATTGGTGCGCCAATCGGCCTTGTTGCCGTCGCGGTAGATCTGCGCCTCATAGCTCAGTGCCGGGTCGAGGAAATCGAGATCTATGCTGATCTCGCGCGCTTCATCGTCTGTGATCGCGCCCAGGTACCAATCCTTGCCCTGGCTCTTGCCACCACGCTCCTGACGGGCAAAGGCCACATACTCGCCTACCTCACCGGCCAGGGCGATACTCTGGGCCCAGTCGGTGGGGACATCCTGAATAAACTTGAATGCATCGGGATGCTGCTTGTAGTTGCGGGGCAGATCGGCGGCCATCTGAATTGGGCTGTAGAGCACCACATAGAGTGCTAACTGCTTGGTCAGCGTGGTCTGCACCCGGTTAACCGCGTCTAGGCCCTTAGGGGCCAGATCGAAGATCCCCGGGGTGAAATCCATGGGGCCAGCCAGCATGCGGGTGTAGGCCAGGGTAGTGGTGTGGGACGGATTGTTAGGCGGTGTGCCCCAGGCGTTAAACTCCTGACCACGGGCGCCTTCGCGGCTGATCCAGTTAGGATAGGTGCGGCGCAGGCCGGTATCTTTAATCGGCTCATGGGTGTTGATGCTGATATGCCGCTTGGCCGCCTCGGTGACGCTATGCAGGTATTCGTTGACCATAAACTGGCCGTCATGCCATTCGTGGTGCACCATGCCTTGGTCGTCGACCCGCTTGATATCGCCGCCATCTGCCACATAGCCTGTCTTCACCTGGGTGACGCCATATTTCTGATAGAGATCATATGCATCGCTCATCTGGTTGCGATAGTTGGTGACAGAGCCAGAGGTCTCGTGATGACCGATCAGGCGAACGCCCTTGCTGGCACCATAGGCAGAGATCTCGGGGAGATCGAAGTCAGGATAGGCCTTAGTGAAGCTGAATACGTCGCCGTTGTGGAACCAGCTGCCATCCCAACCTAGGTTCCAGCCTTCTACCAATACGCCGGCAAAGCCATTATCGGCGGCAAAATCCATGTAGCGCTTGGTCTCGGATGTGGTGGCGCCGTGTTTGTCGCCGGAGCCCCAGGTGTTCTCGTTGAGGTGCATGCCCCACCAGATCCCCACATACTTGCCGGGCTCGACCCAATCCACATCTCCCAGCTTGTTTGGCTCGTTGAGATTGAGGATAAGATCTGAGTTCAGCAGGCCGGTAGCCTTGTCGGCGATCTGAATCGTGCGCCACGGCGTGCTAAAGCCCGCTTGGGTCTTGACGCGAACGCCATCCGACCAAGGGGTGAGATCGGCACGCAGGGTGCCGTCTCTGCGCTGATCCAGCGTCATGGCCGCAAAGTCCACCAGCGCCGCCTCGTGGATGCTCATGTGCACCCCATCGACCAGGGTGAAGGTAAAGGGGGTATGAACCCTATCGACCTGTTTGAGCGGCGTCTTCTGATACAGGTACTCGTAGCGGTTCCAGCCGCGCGCCGGGATCCACCAGGCGGTGACTTTTTCAGGTTGTGGCAGGGTGAATTCGGTGAGCTCTCTGGTGATGTTGAGCTTATCTAAACTGCCTTGTTTAGGTACCCGGTAGCGAAAGCCCAAGCCATCATCGAACACCTTGAACTCGACCATGAAGTGGTATTGGCCATTACTCAGGGTGGCCGTCAGGCCGTTGTGTTTATCGATAACCCATTCACGCTCACCCCAAGGCTGTTGCCAGCGCTCATCGGCCCGGCTGCGTTTGACCTCCTCGATACTAAAGTCGTTGCCAAACTCCCCAAGAGACTGAAACACCATGCCAAGTTTCGATGGTTCGATCACCTTCTTGCCTTGGAAGCTGACACTGTACTGCGGCGACTGCTCGTCATCGCTCAGGCTGACCACTATCTGCTTGTCAGGTGAGGTCAGGGAGACAGTCTTGGCCTGGCTAGTGCTTGGCAGCATCATGCCTGTCGCCGCAATGGCGAGCGTTAGCGCCGATATGGCCGTTGCAGGACGAAACCTAGATCTAGATTGCGATGGGGTACGCGCACTGGCATAGCCGCGCGCTAGTGGTATTGGTGTGCAAGACATTCCGTGTACCTTTTTCTTTGTTGTTTTTAGGGTGAAGGGTTATTGCTTGTCATGAATGCTGGCCATGAGTGATAGCCATGTTAGAAGGGAAGGCTTGAGCTGAGCAATGCGCTGCATACGTATTCACGCACTCGCCTGTGAGTGGTCAGTGCTTTGTGTTCAGGGTTTAGCGCTTAATCGATTAGGCAGGCTAGTGAGAAATGGCGGGGCTAGAAGGAGGAGCACAGCAGGCTTGTTAAAGCCTTGCCACATTTAGTTACGCAATTTAGGTGTTTAGCGCAGAAATTTATACTGATCTGACGTCACAAGTTATGGCAGCATAGGGCCTGATTGCTGTTGTGCAGTCGTTTTATCGCAATAACTTAAGTCAGATCAGGAAATTTATGTATCAAGGAAGTTGTCTATGCGGTGGCATCAAAGTCGCCATCAGCGGACCCATAAGTCAGATCATTCACTGCCACTGTTCCCTTTGTCGTAAGTCCAGCGGCACGGCATTCGCCACCAATGGTTTCGTCGAACTGGTGGACTTCAATCTGTCTGATAAGGCCGATTTCCTAACAAGTTTTGAGTTCTCTCCTGGAAAGCGCCGCTATTTTTGTCGTCACTGTGCGTCACCTATCTACAGCGCCAACGATCAGGATAGTAAGCGTATTCGCCTCAGACTCGGCATATTGGATTCGCCGATCAACGAGCGCCCCATGTCTCATAACTTTGTGACCTCCAAGGCGAACTGGGAGGAGATGGATGCCAAGCTCCCCTGGTATGAGGCGCACGAACCAGGCCGCTAGCCTATCACGAGCTAATTTCTTGCGAGCTAGCAGCTTGTTAGATAGCCGTTAGCATAGCTCTGAGCTTAGTTCTGAGCTTATGTAGAATATGATGGTCGAGGCGGTTTCACTAAGGGTTGGTAATGAATAACAAAGACTTCAAGGCGTTGCTGGGCACCGAATTGCCTATCATTCAGGCGCCTATGGCAGGAGTACAAGACAGCAAACTCGCGATCGCCGTGGCCAAGGTCGGTGGGCTTGGCTCGATCCCCTGTGGCATGCTGAGCCCGGCACAGGTAGTCGATGAGATTAAGCGCTTTAGGGCGGCAACCTGTGCGCCGTTAAACCTTAATTTTTTCTGTCATGAGTTGCCACCGTTTGACACTCAAGCCCAAGCGCGCTGGCATGCGCTATTGGCACCTTATTTCGATGGACTCAGGATAGCGGCCGATCTCGGCTAAGGCGGTGCGAGTCGCATGCCTTTTAATCATGAGATAGCCGATGCCATAGAAGCCTTTAAACCTGAGGTGATGAGTTTTCATTTCGGCTTGCCCCAAGAGGATCTGCTTAAGCGGGTGAGATCCTGGGGATGCAAGGTGATCTCCAGCGCCACCACGGTGGCCGAGGCAGAGTATCTGGCGGAGCGAGGCGTGGATGGCATTATCGTCCAGGGCATCGAGGCGGGTGGTCATCGCGGCATGTTTCTCAGTGATGATGTGAATACCCAGGTGGAATTAGAAACGCTGCTGAAGCAGATCGCCTCGCGAGTCGATGTTGCACTGATCGCAGCCGGCGGAATAGGCGATGGTCACGGGGTGAAAGCCGCGATGGAAAATGGAGCCTGCGCCGTACAGATAGGCAGCGCCTATCTCTTGTGTGATGAGGCCAATACCTCAAGCCTGCATAAAGCAGCCATAGAACATGCGGCTAAGACTCAAGGGCACACTGCACTCACCAATATATTCTCGGGCAGGCCTGCAAGAGGCATAGTGAACCGCGCCATGACAGAGTTAGGGGCGATGAACCCTCACGCACCAGCCTTTCCCTATGCCACAAACCTTATGACGCAACTACGCAAGGAGAGCGAGGCCATCGGTATGAGCGATTTCTCGCCTCTCTGGTGCGGCGCAAATATCACAGCCTGCAGAAAGATCTCCGCCGGTGAGATGACTTTGGCGCTAATGGAAAGTGTGCCGCATGATAATAACTATGAGTAGAAGCTATGCAGACAATTAGTAAGCGAGATCATTTAACCATTAGTCAGGCAGAGGGAGAGAACAGCGAACTCGTCGATACCCTGGTAGATGGGGTTCGCCAGTTTAATTTCGACAAGATGGGCCAGGAGACGTCTGAGCCTCTCACCGTACTGGCCCATAATGACATGGGTAAGCTAATCGGTGGCGTCTATGGGCGAACCATCTATAAAAATTTTCTTATTCATGTGGTCTGGGTGGATGAGTCGGCCCGTGGCACAGGGCTCGGACGTGAATTGATGATAGAGGCAGAGCGCCTGGCAATTAGCCGCGGTTGCCTGCAGGCTCAGGTAGATACCCTAGATTTTCAGGCGCCAGATTTCTATCAAAAGCTCGGCTTTACCACAGCAGGGGTTATCCCGGCATACGAAGGCAGTCCAGCCCGTTATTTTCTGTTTAAGCGCTATTGTAATAGTGTAGTTCGTTAATCTTTTCAACAATAAAATCATTGCATTAATCTATTATTCAAGGATGAAAAATGTCTAAAAAATTATTTGTCAGCGCCATGTTGACCCTGGCATTAACTGCCTGTGGCACCACCCAAGAAACTCCCGGTGATTCTGAAACTATCAATAAGGCCCTATCGGCTGCTAATCTGGTTGAGGTGAGCGGGGAAAACCTAAGTGATTATTGGCAACCTAAGTCTACAAAACCTGTGATGCTGAAGTCCCGCCCTAGCTGGTTCCCTAAGGGGGCCGGCAAGTTTAGCTATTTTGTGATTATCGATAGTCAGGGCAATGAGGTGAGTAAGACACTGGTAGGCTCCATGCCCGAAGGTTGGATGACTCAAGCAATGCTAAATAAGATGCCTAAGGTTAGTTATCTTGCCAGTGCTAATAACCCAGAGCATATTACGGTAAAGGCGTTGTTAACTTCAGAAGTGATGCCTCGACACCTTATAAAGAGCAATTTGCATTGATACTCACTCAAGAGCTCAGTTTCAAGCGCCCAGTTTCAAATGCTCGGTCTCCAGCGTTCAGTCTCAAGTGCTCCTTATGGCGCTTGAGCCTTGCGCTCCTCAATCTAAACCAGCAAGTCAGGATATGAAGTTATGACTAAGATCTGCCGTGGGCTGTTACTCATCATCTTGTCGTTCGCAATTAGTTCGCCGATCCTGGCTGACGATGTCTTGCTGGGTCAGGCGTTTGAGCAAAGGCAAAGCGGCGTTCAGATCCAGGGGGAAGGCGAGGTGATTCGCCTGCTGAGTGATGATACCAAGGGCAGTCGTCATCAACGCTTTATTCTGCGTCTGGCCAGTGGTCAGACGCTGCTGGTGGCCCACAATATCGATTTGGCGCCGCGCATTGCCGATCTCAAGGTCGGAGACAGTGTGGGCTTCTTCGGTGAATATGAGTGGAATGAGCGCGGCGGTGTGATCCACTGGACACATCATGATCCAAGGGGACGCCATCCGGCGGGGTGGTTAAGCCATGGGGGCCGTAAATATCACTAGTCTGTTAGCTGGTTTCCAATTCGGACTCGATTAGCTGGACTGGTTCGTCTCGCGCTGGTTGCTCTGACGGTTTCTCATTTAGTGACGCATGCGAGAGTAACTCGAACCTATGGTTGATGGTGATAAAACTCTCCACCAATTTAGGATCGAAATGGGTGCCCTTATCCCGCTCTATAATCTCAAGCGCCTCTTGATGGCTAAATGGCCGTTTATAACAGCGTGGTGAGGTGAGGGCGTCATACACATCCACTAAGGCGACGATGCGGGCCGAGAGGGGGATAGCTTCCCCCTTGAGCCCTGCCGGATAGCCACTACCGTCCCACCATTCATGGTGTCCACCGGCGATATCACGCCCCATCTTTATGTAAGGACACTCGGGGGCGTAACTAAGCAGGCTCGCTAATACCTGAGCGCCGATAACCGGGTGCGCCTTTATCTGTTCAAATTCCTCCTGGGTGAGTCTGCCCGGTTTTAGCAAGATAGCATCGGCGATCCCCACCTTACCGATATCATGTAAAATAGAGGAGAGGGTGATCTCCTGAATAAAGTCGTCGGTTAATTCTGTCGGTGCATCTGTATCGGTTTGCCGCTGGGTAGCCAGCATCTTGGCATAGTGCTGCATGCGGATAAGGTGCGCGCCAGTCTCGTTGTCGCGATATTCGGCCAGTTTGGCTAGTCCCATTACGGTTGCCCGCCGCGAAGCTATGGTCGATCGTAGCGATTGGGTCAGCTTGCCCAGCAGGAAGGCGGCAGACTGAGTAACCATGGCATTGGTGACGATAAAGTTTATAGCCACCACAAACCAGATGAAGCTGTTATAGCCTTGAGTCTCGGGCCATTGAAACCATTGCTTATCGTAGGCAAGGCCAATCGTTATCAAGGCGGTAGCATTAAGCAGCTGGGCATAAAGACTAGCTTTTTTACCTATTAGTATGCTGGTGAGCGGGGGAAAGATAAACAACCAGAAAAAGCCGGCACCCGTGGGGCCTATGGTGATGAGAAATGCCACGCCGATGGCGAAAAACATCAAGCAACCTATACAGTAGCGCGCCGTTTCCTTGAGTCTGCGAGCCATTATGATATAGAGCAGTATCAGATAGGCCAAGGTGTCGAAGACAGCCATGGTAACCAGTCCCATCTTGATACAGAGGTAGACACTGGTAATGTAGACGGGCACGCATAAGATGGCGAGCAGGCCAAATAGCCGCTTAAAGATCAGTTCGCGCCAGATGGGCAGGGTATCGTGAAGATCGTGTGTGACCGATTGGCCTAAATAGGGATCACTCATAGTCAATCCTTTGCACTGCCAGAGGGAGAAAGATGCTGGCACAGCCTCTCTGACAAGATCCTAACTGCCGTGCGTCAGCCAGTGTGACTTAGAGTTGAGCACCTTGTAAAGCTATAAAGATAAGTCAACGATAAGGAGAAAGCGAAGGTGCCTTGTCTCTAGTCACCTCTTTATTATTGCCCATAACGGCGCCACCGGCTTAATTTACTCTTCCCTAAACTATTTATTTTGTATGCGAATGTGACGGGAAAACAATTAGCCCCGCCGGGATCGCAATCAAAAGGCTTACAAATAGAAGGCTTTAAAGTAGAAGGCCTGTTAGTAGAGTTCGGCCGGGATATCGTCTGGCGGCGTTATTTCATCTATGATCTCCCTATCAATCTCACGCTCTATGATGCGATCTTCTATCTCTCGCCGTGTTAGCTCATCTTCGAGGCGCTGGCAGTGAAAATCACAATAGCCGCCGCTGTTGTGTATGGTGTGGGTCGAGCCAGGATCGCTGCTTGCACAGGCGCTTAACAGTAAGATCGCGGCAAGGGTATATAGAGTCTTCATAATCGCTCCTGTTCATCTATTCACTGGCAGCTATACAGGTGAGTCGCTCCCGATATGCCGTCGGTGAGACCGTAAAGAGGCATTGCTTGTGTTAAGTCAGCGAAGCAAATGCAGCCGTTAGGGGCATGATGCCGCAATGAGCGCGATACAATAAGTTAGGTTCTATGATGAAAACGGATAGGTACCAGATTCTTGTAAAAGCTGACAATGACGGGCGGTTGAGATAGCTGGCTAAGATTGGTCGAGAGGTGCATTGGCGTTTTCAAGTCACTTTAAGCTTTCTATATTATTGGTTTACTTTGGGTAAACTGGACTAGTCTTAGCAAACGGCTCTGTTATACTAGCGCGCCTCAAATACCAGCCACTTGATTGGCTGACGATTATTGCCCTTGTGACCCTAAGAGAGAACCCATGACCTTTGCAAATCTTGGCCTGTCAAATGCTGTGCTCACCAACCTTGAGCAACTTGGCTACAGCCAGCCAACGCCAATTCAGCAAGAAGCCATTCCCCTGGCGCTCAAGGGTAAAAATCTGATCGCGGCGGCGCAAACCGGCAGCGGTAAGACGGCGACTTTCGTGCTACCTATGATCTCGACCCTGATCCAGGGAAAGACGCAGCGTAAGAAGCGGGCGCGGGCGATCATTCTGGCGCCGACACGCGAGTTGGTGCTGCAGGTAAACGATCGCATTGGCCAATATGGTAAAGGCTTAGGCCTGGTATCCATGGCCGTATACGGCGGCGTCGACGTGCAGGCGCAGAAGCAGCAGTTGATCGAGGGCGTGGATATCGTGGTAGCCACCCCGGGTCGTTTGCGGGATCTCTACACCCAGAGAGCGATCCGCTTCGATGAGGTGGAACTCCTGGTGCTCGATGAAGCCGATCGCATGTTAGATATGGGCTTTATCGAGGATATCACCAAGATCTTAGATACCTTGCCAGAGGAGAGACAAAACCTGCTGTTTTCCGCCACCCTGTCTCGGCCGGTGCGCGAACTGGCAAAACAGGCGGTGCCTAAGGCGATCCATCTGTCGGTCACTAAGAATCAAGAGAGCCAGCCAGATATCGAGCAGTGGATCACCACGGTCGATAAGGATAAGAAGTCGGCGCTGCTCAGTCAGCTGATTAAAGACAATGCCTGGCCCCAGGCGCTTATTTTTATCGAGACCAAACATGGCGCCGCCAAGCTGGTGAGTCAGCTGGAGAAGCGTGGCATTCAGGCCGAGTGTATTCACAGCGGTCGTACTCAGGCGGTACGAGAGCAGATCCTGGCAGACTTCAAGGCGGGTAAGATTGCCTACCTTATCTCCACCGGCATCTCGGCGCGCGGGATCGATATCGACAACCTGCCGTTGGTGATTAACTATGACCTGCCGTTTCCAGCCGATGAATATGTTCATCGTATCGGTCGTACCGGCCGTGCCGGCGCCAAGGGCGAGGCGATCTCCCTGGTGTCTAAGGATGACTTTAAGAATCTGTGCATGATCGAGAGCCGCCTCGATCACCTTCTCGAGCGCCGAGAGATAGAAGGTTTCGCGCCAAGAAAACCTGTGCCCATCTCTATCCTTAACTATGTGCCCAAGGCCAAACGTGAGCAGGCGCAAGGTGAGAAGGGCGGTGAAGTGTCGGCTAGCCAAGGAGAGAAGGATTCTAAGGACGCTAAGGATAAACGTAGAGAGGGTAAACCAAGAGGTCAATCCAAGTCTCAAGCTAAGGCATCACCTTATAAAGGTAACTCTACAGACAGGAAGGCTAGGCCTGCTAAAGCTAAATCAGGAACGCCTGGTGATCGCGGCGGTAAAGATCAAAGGTCAGAGCGTAAGGTTGAACAAAAGCCAGCCTTTAATCCTTGGGTCGATAGCAGGCCTAGTGAGAAATAAGGTCTAAAGGCAGAAAAGGTAGAAGCCCTCAGATTGAGGGCTTTTTTACATCTGCAGAACTCCTTACAGATGTTTTTGATTGGCCTCTTTGTAGGGGTTCTGCGAGATCCTCTAACCTACATGGATGTTGGAGGGGATATTGAAGGTTGCACCTTCTAAGGTATTAAACGCCTGCCCGGCGAGGGTTGTGCAGATACCCTTGTGAGACGCCGCAAGTACGCTCCCTGTAGGCTCTACCGTGAGATCCCTGTCACGGAAGCTCACAAGTGTATCTACACTAGATATCTAACGTCTCTTCGATTTGAGGTCATCTGGTGTTCGAGGATTCTCGATTTTCAGCTTGTGGTGTTTGCCCGATTGCTTGTTGGGAAATGTTTGAAGGTCGTACCTTCATGGTAACCTATCACCTGCGGTGGACTTATGTGCAGATACGCCTGTGACACGCTATGCGTCTTCTGACCTGAATGGATGTTGGGGAGGCAATTGAAGGTCATACCTTCATGGCAACCTAACGCCTCCGGCGGGGGAATGTGCAAGCACTCTTTTGGCACGCCGACTTTTTGTCAAAGAGAGTTATCCCTGGAGGCTTCACGGCGGCACTGACCTACATGGATGTAGGGAATGCCAAAAGATGTAGGGAACATATTTGGCCATGCCGCCGAGAGCCAAAAGTGTGCTTACACCCGTATCTCAACGCTTCTTCGATTGGAACTGATCTGGTTTGAATAGATTCAACTCTTTATTTTTTAGAGAGAAATCTTTGATTAAATGTGACCTGGCTTGTTGTATAGCCCCGACAAGATAGATTAAAGTATCACCAATTAAGGACAGAGCTAGGCCAACTCGAATCAAGCATCGACTACGCCATTCAGGGAATGAAAAAGCCAACCACATGCGCCAATCACCTCCTTTAGAAGATTACTCTGGCCCCACTTATTTACATGCTTGGTCTCCTACCTTACAAGGTAGCGTACCTTGCAAGGTCTCACTAATAAGTTGTTATGTACTTAATATGGATAATTTAAAATATTTTTACAGCAACCCAATAAAAAAGCATAACGTTTCTAGTGATTCACCTGTTTCATTATGTAAAGATCAAGCTATTGAGATTCTTTATGAAACTGTTGGTGATGAGCCGGGATGCTTTTTTGGTGTTATTAATAAAGCTGGTATTACTCTCCAATTTTATTTGAACGACTACGAAGATAATATTTGGTCTGAAATCCCTTTTCCTGAAAAAGGCGGTTCATATGGTACAATTTTATCTTTTGATGAGGTCGAGGAAATTGTTCGTAACCTCAATGGTGACTTCAATTTATCAGAGTTTCCCAGCTTTGAATTTGAAGCTTGGTAACACGTACATAACAAGCGCTTCAACAAAGACAAATACTGGTTGGCTCCTACGCTGCGCTTCGGATTATAGCCAACCAGCATTTGCCTGTTAAGAGGGTGTTGACATACAAGAGATTGGTATTTCAGACTGAATGAGTTGGTGTCCAAAGCGAGTAGGCTGAGCGTGGTTAATGTTCATTCTACTCGCTTTGATGTCTTGAAATGATGGGCTAGTAGGTTTATTTCTCTCCTACGACGAGCACCTTTGACTCAAGTGGTGCTAGGTCGAGTGTGACTTGGCCTCCCTTCGTCGTTAGTGTCAGTGGCGTTTTAGGTTTCTCATCACTTAGCATCTCTCTTAGCGGGTAGTTGCCCGGAGCGAGTTGCCAGCGATTAATTAAAGCTGTGGGTAGCTCTAGGGTGAGGTGCTTTGCCTTGTCTTTAGCGAAGTTGCTGACGATGATGAGCCTTTGCTTGTCGTCGAAGCGGCTGAAGGCAAACAGGTCTGCGTCATAGCCCTTGTCTTGGGCTATGTTGGCTGTGTGCAAATCGCCATATTCACTGCTTAGGGCGCTGAGGCTGTGGCTGAGGTTTAGCAGCTTGGCGTAATAGGCTCGCAGACTCAGCTCCTCTTTTGATGACTGACCGCCGTCGAATTTACCCATGTTCATAAAGCGCTGGTGGGCCGGCACGCCGATATAATCGAAGATGCTGGTGCGGCTCGGCTTACCAAAGCCTGCCTCTTCGCTGCCATCTTCGCCAACCTCCTGACCGAAATAGAGCAGGGTGGGCGCCTGGCTCAAAGTGGTGGAGATCACCATGGCAGGCAGGGCGCTTTTGGGATCACCGGCAAATTCAGGACTGGCGATACGCTGCTCGTCGTGGTTCTCCAGAAAATGCAGCATGTGCCCGGCGATGTCAGCAACGCTTTCGCGATCGCGCTCGATTGCTTGTGTCCCCGCCTTCCCCTGGATGATCGCCTTGAGGCTGTCGTAGAGTCCAACCTTGTCATAGAGGTAGTCCATCTTGCTCTGATGAATGTAGTCACGGTAGCGACTTGGGGTATAGACCTCGGCGAGCAGCAGGGCATCTGGGTTCGTCTGTTTGATATTGCTGTTTAAGTAACTCCAGAAGGCAACCGGCACCATCTCGGCCATGTCATAGCGAAAACCGTCGACGCCCTTGGCTAGCCAGTACTGGGCAATCTGGTTGAACTTATGCCAGGAGCTGGGGATGCTTTGCTTAGGCACCTGTTGCCAGAAGGCGTAATGCTCGGCAACAGATTTGGTGGCAAAGCCCTTAGGCAACTGAGGATGATCTATGCTGCCATCTGGCTTGATGCCATAGTTGATCTTGACCGTCTCATACCAGTCGTTCTGATCTGGCTTGGCCGCGCGGGCACCATTACCCGTCCATTTGGCGGGGAACTCCTCGAACTTGCCATCGACGAGGGGATGGGCCTCGCCGCCGAGGGCCTTAAGGTCCTGGCTAAGATCTGGCACCTCGAAGGGCGTACCCGCCACATAATAGAAGTCGTTGTCTCTGGCGTAGGCTAGCCGAGTGTTGTCATCAGCGCCGAAGTCGCTCACTCCTTGCGGGGCCGAAAGCGAGTGATAGCCGCGGGCCACATGGTTGGGGACTATGTCTATCACGACCTTCATCCCCGCGGCATGGGTGCGGGCGATCAACGCCTCGAACTCCTCAAGGCGCTTGGCGGGATCGTCTGCCAGATCCGGGTTAACGTTATAGTAATCTTTCACCGCATAGGGGGAGCCCGCACGGCCCTTGACCACATCGGGATCGTCAATGCCGATACCATACTCACTATAGTCACCGACCAAGGCATGGTGGGGGATCCCCGTATACCAGATATGGCTAACGCCTAAGGATTTGATGCTCTCTAGCGCCTTGGGTGTAAAGTCACTCATCTTGCCTACGCCGTTTTGCGCCTTGGTGCCCCAGGGGATGTTGGCGGTCTGGGTGTTACCGAAGAGACGGGTAAACACCTGATAGATGACAGGCTTAGTCACACATTTGCCGCACGTAGACTGCGCGTCAGTAGATTGGCCGCTAGCGGTTTTTGCATTATTTGCCGCCGCCATCTGGGGCAGGGCGAAGGTCTGGGCTGAGATCATCAGCGTGGCGCAACAAAGCGCGGCACTCAACTTATTTAGCGGAATGTTTAAGGGCCTTTTCAAGTCGTGACGAGCACTAGTCATTATTTCGCATCCTCAATGGCTAACAGGGTAACGCCTTGTCCCTCGATTTGAAGGGTCTTATCCAGCGTAACGGTTTCGCCGCTGATCACATCTTGAGCCGTGCGGACATCGCCCAGCAGATCCCGGTAGCGCGATAAAGGTAACTCGACTGTTTTTTCCAATTTGTTGTAGATCACCATGAGGCGCGCCTTGTCGTTGCAATCCTGTTTGGCGCAGCGCATCTGCACATATACGCCATCCTGAGGCACATAGTGGCGCAGGCCGCCGCTGTGGATGAAGTCTGCCTGTTTGCGGAAGTTAAGCAGGGTGCGGGTAAAGCTCAGCATAGACTGTTGATCGTCACTCAGCCCTTTGTTATCAAAAACTGAGATGGCATCTCCCTGCCAACCACCGGGGAAGTCGGAGCGGGTGATGCCATCATTACGATCTTTTGTCGGGCTTTGCATCAAAATTTCTGAGCCATAGAAGATCTGCGGAATGCGATTGCTGGTGAGCACATAGGCCAGTGCCATCTTGGTCAGGGCTAAGTTATCACCCAGCAGGCTGTAGAGGCGATTGGTGTCGTGATTGCCTTCGAACAACACAAGTTGCGTCGGGTCGGCATAGACCACATCGTTGGCGAGGAACTCATACAGGCGCATCATGCCTTCGCTCCAGCCTTCCTCTTCGCTCAGCGCCTTGATAAGGGTCTCATAGAGGGGGAAGTCCATCAGGCTCGGCAGCTCTGACTGATAGCCATCACTGTTGACCTTGCCCTTCTGCCAGTAGGAAACGGTTATTGGGTTACCCGTCCACTCTTCGCCGACGATGTTGAACTTTGGATACTCAGTCATGATGGCGCGGGTCCAATCGACCAGAAAATCCTTATCGGCGTAGGAGTAGGTGTCTTCGCGTATGCCGCTAAGCTGGGCGTATTCTACCCACCAGATGCTGTTTTGGATCAGGTAGTTGGCCAGCAGCGGTTGCTCCTGATTAAGATCTGGCATGGACTCCACAAACCAGCCCTGGCTGAAGTCGCGTTTGTCTTTGGCAACCGCGTAGGGGTCTTGCAGCGTGGTACGTCTGTGGGTGGTGAAGTCGATGGCAGGTGCATCTTGCGTCGAGGCTTGCTTTTTCAAGAAGCCATCGGGGCGATTGACCCAATCTTGGCTGGGCAGATCATCCATCCACCAGTGGTTAGAGCCGATATGGTTGACCACAACATCGGCGATAATGCCTATGCCTTTCTGTTTCGCCTCGATGGCCAGCTGGCGGTAATCGTCATTGCTGCCAAATCTTGGGTCGATGCGGTAGTGGTCGGTGACCGAGTAGCCGTGGTAGGAGTATTCGGCCTGGTTATTCTCGGTCAGTGGGTTGATCCACAGCTGAGTGACACCAAGGTCTGCCAGATAGTCCAGGCTATTGATGATCCCCTGAATGTCGCCGCCGTGACGGCCACCCGGATTGCTGCGATCGGCTTGCTCTATCATGTCCGCCTGGTTGTCATTGGCGGGGTCGCCGTTAGCGAAACGATCCGGCGTGATGAGATAGATAACGTCTTTGTTGCTAAAGCCCTGGCGAGCCGCGCTACCCTTGTCGCGCTTGAGCAGATCGTAGGTAACGCTAAATTGCGCCTGGCCCGGTTGTTCGAATGTCAGCTCAAAGCTCTGTGCCTTAGCGCCTTGGGTGTCCAGGTTCACAAACAGGTAGTTGGGGTTCTCGGTCGTCTCGACGCCTTTAAGGGTCACGCCGTCAGCCTTGATGCTGACCTTGGCCTTGGCGATATCTTCGCCGTGAACCATCAGCTGTAGCTGACTGTGCTGCATGCCCGCCCACCAGTTGAGGGGCTCGATTCTAAGTGCCTGCTCTTCTGCGTTAGCCAAAAAAGGAAGTGTGACGGTGCCAACTGTGGCTAATGCACCTAAGGTGATACAGCGGGAGAGGTGAGAGAGTTTCATCTAGGTATCCTTTTAATGCTCAGACTGCGCGGCGCAGTGTTGTTTGAGGTAGTCGTCGTGACTCGCCATGGCGTCAGTCGTCTTGGTAATGATTCTGTTTAGATTGTGGAGTAGCTCTGCGGTTTGTTCTTGGGAGAGGGCGCCTGCCAGCGGATGCGCGCTACTTGGCATCAGGCCTTGCCCCAGCATCACCTGGGTCCAGGCACTTTCGCTAAAGAGCGACTCTTGAGGGCAATTGATGACACCCGAGGCGGAAAAAAGTGCCATCTTGGCCGTTAAGGTATCAGGCACCGACATCTCGCGACAATGTCGCCAGAATGGGTCATAATCCCTTTGATTAAGCTTGTAATGCAAAATAATAAAATCGCGGATCTGCTCAAACTCTTCAGCCGATTGACGGTTAAATTCTGCCCTTAAGGCATCTAGATTCTTTTGGTTAGGAAAGAGTTTTATTAGTCGAATGATACCGCTTTGGATCAGGTGCAGACTGGTGGACTCCAGCGGCTCTAAGAAGCCACTGGCTAATCCCAGTGACACGCAGTTGTTCTGCCATTGTCTGGCGACGCGTCCCGGTGTGAACTGAATCGTTCTCGGCTTGCCTATTGGCGCGCTGTCTACATGCTTTTTCAGCAGTGATAGGGCCTCATCGTCACTCATGTATTGGCTCGAATAGACGATGCCGTTGCCGGTTCTGTGTTGCAAGGGGATCTGCCAGCACCAACCTGCCTTGTGTGCGGTGGCGCGGGTATAGGGGCGCCTCGGCTGACTGGCCTCTGTCGGCATGGCGATGGCGCGATCGCACTGCAGCCACTGGCTATAATCTTCATACTCGACCTTGAGCGCCTGTTTGATCAGCAGTCCGCGAAATCCCGAACAATCGAGATAGAGATCGCCGCGCACTCGCTGGCCGTCTGCTAGGTCGAGATAGTCTATGTTGCCGCTTTCTTTATCCAACACCACCTGGGTTATCTTGCCTTCGATGCGTCTTACGCCGCGTTGTTGGCTGTATTTTGATAACAGCTTGCCATAGAGGCCGGCATCGAAATGGTAGGCATGTGTAACGCCCGGCAGATCTGTACCAGGCAGTTGAGCCAGAGGCTGAAACTTATTGGCCTTAGCGGCCTGGAAATTTAGCGAGTAACGCCAGTAGTCGTTTGTTGACTCAGGATTTGAATTTAACCAGAGATGACGAAAGGGGGTGAGAGCAAGATCTTTGCCCTGAGCACCGAAGGCATGCATATAGGCCTGGCCTTGGGTGAGCCAGTGTTCAAATTCGATGCCTAGCTTATAGGTTCCTTGGGTTGCCTTGAGAAATTCGTACTCGTTTAAGCCTAACGCGCGATTAAAGACCTGCAATGGCGGAATGCTGGCTTCTCCTACACCAACTGTGGCAATCTCATCTGATTCCACCAAAGTGATTTTAAGCTGCTCTCCCATCATACGCGTCAGCATGGCCGCCGCCATCCATCCCGCGCTACCACCGCCGACGATAACCAGATGTTTTATCGCTGTCGTCATCTTTAGCTCCTTAAAGGCATGCTCCTGAAAACCTGCTCCTTAAAAAAAAGCCCCCGTAACAGGGTTACAGAGGCTATTTTTCAGGCCAGTTAGCTTAGAACTTGTAGTTCAAACCTAACATATAGTTGCGACCATAGTTTTGGAAGTCACGTACTTCGCGCTTGTCATCACCAAAGTAAGAGGTGAATGGCTCGTTGGTCAGGTTGTTTACCTGGAAGAGCACCGACAGACCGTAAAGGGCGTCGATACCACTCTCAGAGAAGTCATAACCAATCTGTGCGTCCACCACGGTTTCAGCCTTGATGTTCACGTTTTCACGTTGCAGGCTGATCTTGGTCACTTCACCTAGGAAGTCACTACGATAGCGTGAGCTGACGCGAGCGCTAAAGCCAGCATTTTCATAGTAAACAGTGGCGTTGAAGGTCTTCTCAGACAGACCCGGTAACGTGGTTGGATCGCTATCTGGCGTCTCTTTTACTTCACTGTCGTTATAGGTACCGCTCAGGATAGTACCGAAACCTTCCAAGCTGTCGGCGAACAGACCAAAGTCCAGTGACAGAGAGGCCTCGATACCCTGTACGTAACCACCTTGACCATTTTGCGGTTGAGTCACGTTACCGATAGGGTTGCCTGGCTGTTCTGGGAACAACTCACCAAAGTTGAAGTTGGATTGCTGATCATAGACGTAGTTTTCTAAGTCTTTGTAGAACACTGCCAGCGCGAAGTAGCCTTGATCGCTAAAGTAGTTCTCGTAGCTGATATCGTACTGACGTGCCAGCCAAGGACGCAGATATGGATTGCCGGCGCCACCTGACCAGTTAACACCATCGGTTGGGTTGGCGTTATAGCTGAAGTTCACGTTGGCGTTCATCTTGTCCATGCGCGCACGGGTCAGAGTACGAGCCGCAGCGACGCGAACCATTTGGTTTTCAGCAACTTCGAAACCCAGGTTGATGCTTGGCAACCATTCGGTGTAGCTGTCACCTGCAGTGATTGGAGTCTTAACTACCGAGCCGCTATCCACTGTCGCTACCGTGCCATCAGAGCTCTGGTCTGTGTAAACAGCTTGCAGGCCAACATTACCCGTGACAGGGATATCATAAAGATCTGTCTCAAGGTTCACCTTAACGAATGCCGTAGTCACCTCTTCAGACACATCCCATGAGTTGGTGGCGCGGCTCAGATCGACCGAGTCGGCATTGGTTTCGATATAGTTACCGTCGTTGTAGAAGGCCAATGAATCATAGCTCAGCATGTCACCCATGCCGAAGAAGGCGAGAGACGTTGGATCCAGCAGGTACTTTTCTGGCACTGTGAGCATGTCAGGGTAGTTCTTAAGTGTCAGATAGTAGCCGTTGTCGCGCTTGCTCTTCTCGCGGTCGGTGCGATTGACACCAAACTGAATGCTGCTGATAGCACCGTCATCGAAGATATATTCTGCAGCAAGGCGTAGTGATTTAAGTTCATCGTCAATTTCTGGCTTGTTGATGAAGCCATCTTGGCTGCTAGGACCCATAGGATCGCCCCAGCTAAAGGCGCCGCCCAGCTTGATCAGATTGGGATCGGCGTAGTTCAGGTTATGGGTAAAGTCGTACCCGCCCTGGCCGTCGTATTCAAAACCTAGTGTATCTGTGGCGCCGTTGCCGTTACCGCGACCCGTACCCGCATAGCTTTCCATACCCAAGTCGGTACGGCTTGCCTTAGAGAGGGCGATATCGGCTTCGACATTCCAGTTATCGTTGATGGCAAATTTGTTGTTCCACCCGATAGAGAGAGATTCGGCATCACGTACGTTGATGTCGTTACGTACAATAACCGCAGCGTCGTTGATCACCCCTTTAGTGACCAGGCCGTCTTGGGTCTCCAGTGCCGTGATCCCAGCGTTACCCCAGCCAGCTCCCCATTGCCCAGGGATCTCGATGCCGCGAAGGCGTTGTTCGTCTTTGAATTTGGTGTAGTAAACATCGATGACAGACTTGAAGCTGTCGTTTGGCTCATACTCGAGCACAGCCAATACGCCATCACGCTCTAGCTCACTTGAGCGAACGAAGGGCTTGGCACCGCCTAATACCTTAGGATTGTTTGCATCATAATCAAGCTCTGGGTAACCCCAGGCCTGCCAGCGCTCTTCCTGGTTAGGCGACTGCATGCGGGCATAACCCAGCGCGATCCCTATGGTTTCGTCGGCAAATTGATCTATGTAGGAGATGCTGCTGCGATAGCCCTTGTCGGTTGAATCGCTGTTTAGCGCGCCAAGATCGTTCATCTCACCGCGAAGTGAGACGGCAATCGTCTGTTCACCGTGAATTAGGGGGCTGATGGTCTGCATGTCGACGGTTCCGCCGATAGCCTGTGCCATTACTGAGGCATCTGGCGTCTTGTAGACGACGACACGGTTCAGTAGTTCAGAAGGATATTGGTCGAACTCGACACCGCGGTTATCGTTAACTGAGGCCTGTTCACGACCGTTTAGGGTGGCAGTGGTAAAGTCTGGGCCCAGACCACGAATCGAGATAACGTTCGCGCGGCCATCGAGGCGCTGCGCTGCAACACCCGGTAGTCGAGCGAGTGACTCGGCGATACTTACGTCTGGTAGTTTACCTATGTCTTCAGCTGAAATGGCTTCGACGACAGATGATGAAGACATCTTGAGTGACTGAGACTCTTGCAAGCTGCGACGGATCCCGGTGACTTCAATCACTTCGATCGATTGCTCGGCTTGCGTTTGGTTTTCTGTCTCTACCGCGTCGGCTGCAAAACCTTGCACACTGACACCGGCAGTAAGCAGGGCTAGCGTGAGTAGGTTAGGTTTAAATTGAAACATCCATCTTCCCCTTTTTTCACTCTATTCATACTGTATTACTTCTTATGCGTGAAATAAGGGGGGACCCTTGTTCACAGCTATATAGGTGAATGAGAGTGCTTGTTATTGTACTTGTTTCTAAGTTGTTATGTAGCAGACCCGATACTACTCTCGCATTCATCGCGGTCACAATATTATGCATACGTATTCAAAAGTGACCTCTGCCTCAAAAGGGGCTGTCGATGGGGTGCGTCAGGTCACAAAATAGCCTTTAAAAGTCAGGCTAACTATATGTTTATATTTGTTTTTACTCCAAGTGGTCACAAGGTGCTTTTAGCCTGCTGGTTTTGCATACGTATGCAGTGGTGTTGAACCCGATTTCCCGGATGACGTATGCTCGTTTCATTCTAATAACAATTGTTCGTCGACAACGATCGGGTAACAGGTATGCAACCCAGAGGCAGTCTCTTGCCTTTAATATAGTCGTTGGTGACCTAGGGGCGATAATGAACCAACTCTCTTGGTGGCGCGGCGCCGTCATCTATCAGATCTATCCTCGCAGCTTAATGGATTCCAATGGCGACGGTGTAGGGGACCTTCAGGGTATCATCAGTAAACTCGACTACATTGCGAGCCTGAATGTGGATGCCATCTGGATCTCGCCTTTCTTCAAGTCGCCAATGAAAGACTTCGGTTACGACATCAGCGACTACCGCGCCATCGATCCTATGTTTGGTACCATGGCGGATTTCGATGAGTTGATCGATAAGGCACATAGCCTAGGTATTAAGGTGATTATCGATCAGGTGCTGAGTCACACCTCAGATCAACACGCCTGGTTTAGCGAGAGTCGCCAAAGCCGCGACAACGCCAAGCAGGACTGGTATGTTTGGGCCGATCCTAAGCCAGATGGCACCGCGCCTAACAACTGGTTGGCGATCTTCGGTGGCTGTGCCTGGGAGTGGGAGCCTCGTCGTCAGCAATATTATCTGCATAACTTTCTGACCAGTCAGCCGGATCTCAACTTTCACAATCCAGAAGTTCGCCAGGCCGTGCTGGATAACGTCAAGTTCTGGCTCGATAAAGGCGTCGACGGCTTCCGCCTCGATGCGATCACCTTCTGTTATCACGATGAGCAGCTAAGGGATAATCCGGCTAAGCCTGCCGACAAGCGTCAGGGCAGGGGGTTTAGCGAAGATAACCCTTACGCCTATCAGTATCACTACTATAACAATACCCGTCCCCAGACCGTCGGTTTCATTGAAGAGCTGCGGGCACTGATCAACCAATATCCTGGCGTGGTAACACTAGGAGAGGTCTCCTCCGAAGACTCGCTGGCGACCATGGCCGAATATACCCAAGGCGAGGGTCGCCTGCATATGGCCTATAGTTTCGAGCTACTCACCGATGACTTTAGCCCGGCCTATATCCGCCACACGGTTGAAGCCCTGGAGCAGAGCATAGGCGATGGCTGGCCCTGCTGGGCGATAGGCAACCACGACGTGCAGCGTGTCGCTACCCGTTGGGGCAGAGACGCCTTTAATGCCGATATGGCCAAGATGCTCAACGCCATGCTCTGCTCGTTGCGGGGTAGCGTGTGTAGCTATCAAGGGGAAGAGCTGGGCCTCGGTGAGGTAGAGATCGCCTATGAGCAGCTGCAAGATCCTTTCGGTATCACCTTCTGGCCTATGTTCAAGGGGCGTGACGGTTGCCGCACGCCTATGCCTTGGCGACATGATGCTCAGCATGGTGGCTTTAGTGACAACTCCCCTTGGCTGCCAGTACCGGCCGCTCACAAGGCCGTGGCGGTCGATGTTCAGGACGCCAATCCTGAGTCGATTCTGAACCATTACCGTCACATGCTGGCCTGGCGTAAACAGCACCCCATTCTTGTTACGGGTGACATCAAATTTATTGAGTCAAGCGATGCGCTATTGGTGTTTGAGCGTCGCCTAGGCGAGCAGACCCTGCTGGTTGCCTTTAACCTGAGTGGTCAGCCACAGAGCTACAGCCTGCCAGATCTCGGTGAGAAAGCCCTGACGCCTTTGGATGGACATGGCTTGCCTAAGGCAGAGTTGAAAGGCGGTGTGATTCAATTCGACGGTTTCGGTTGTTTCTATGCTTGGAAATAAAGGGCTTGGAAGTAAAGGGCCTGGAAATAAACAGCTTAGAAATAGCTCATCAGAATAGATGGCTCTCGGTAGCCAGCTATTTGCGTGAAAATATTTAACAGCATAAACCAAATATACAATAACAAAAGAGAACTACACCATGGCAATGATGCAACAAAGTAGTACGGCTACCGGGGTCGGCGGTGAACAGGAGAACTATCGTTTCGCGTTAGTCTCCCTGACTTCACTGTTTTTCATGTGGGGCTTTATCACCTGTCTTAACGACATCTTGATCCCCCATCTTAAGGCGGCGTTTTCGCTCAACTATGCCGAGGCAATGCTGATCCAGTTCTGCTTCTTCGGCGCCTACTTCCTGGTCTCAATGCCGGCGGGTAAGCTGGTTAGAGCCCTCGGCTATCAAAAGGGGATAGTGACGGGTCTGCTGATCGCGGCTCTGGGCTGTGCGCTCTTCTATCCTGCGGCGGCGCTGGCAACCTACGGACTCTTCCTTGGCGCCTTGTTCGTGTTGGCTTCTGGTATCACTATTCTGCAGGTGGCGGCGAACCCCTATGTGAACGCACTGGGTAGCGTAGAGACCGCTTCTAGTCGTCTTAATCTTACACAGGCCTTCAACGCACTGGGCACCACGGTCGCGCCATATTTCGGCGCCGTGTTGATCCTCTCTGTCGCGGTGGAAGCCAGCGAGAGCCTGACTCAGGCCCAGGCCGAGGCGGAAGTGGTTAAACTGCCTTATCTCATTCTGGCCAGTGCCCTGGGCATCCTGGCGTTGGTGTTTGCCAAGCTCAATCTGCCGCAGATCAAAGAGCATTGCCAGAGCGGCGAGCAGGGCGAGGTGGTGCATAATGGCAAGACCAGCGCACTGCAATCACTGCATCTGGTGCTCGGCGCCGTGGGGATCTTCGTCTACGTGGGTGCTGAAGTGTCTATCGGCAGCTTCCTGGTGAACTTCCTGGCCCAGGATGACATTGCCGGACTCAGTGAGGCCAGCGCCGCGAGTTACATCACCTATTACTGGGGTGGCGCCATGGTAGGTCGTTTCATTGGTAGTGCCGTGATGCAGAAGGTGCCTGCCGGTACTGTGCTCGGTTTCAACGCCTTGATGGCGGCTCTACTGGTTGCATTGGCGATGACCAGTACGGGTACCGTGGCCATGTGGGCGATTCTGGGAGTAGGCCTGTTTAACTCTATCATGTTCCCAACCATCTTTAGCCTGGCGCTGCGAGATCTTGGGCCGCACACCTCACAGGGTTCTGGCGTACTCTGTTTAGCCATCGTCGGCGGCGCGATACTGCCACTATTACAGGGTGTGCTAGCGGATAACATAGGTATTCAGCAGGCTTTCTTCCTGCCGATCATCTGTTATCTGTTCATACTGTTTTATGGTGTGAAAGGGTCTAAATTCTAGGGGCTATGCTCTAAGGCTTGGGTCTTTAAACCTATAATTCAGAGGCAAGCAGCAATGCTTGCCTTTTTTATTGCCATAATGGCCGCTATCGCTTGCCTATTAGGGGCTTAACTCCTATGATCGCCAGCGATTTTTATTATCTAGCTCTGCTACTTTAGGCTCTACTATGTTAAATGCGTCGCTATCTCCAAGTTCAACCGAATTAGTTATCAATGTGCTGGCCATGGTGCTCGAAGAGGGTAAACCGCTGGACAGAGCCTATTCCCATCACTTCTCGGGTCTCAAGTTAGCGCCGTCAGAGCAGGCACGTATCACCTATGTCACCGGTGATCTGCTGCGCCGCCTCAACTTCTACTGCTATCTGGCGGATATCTCAACCGATGAGATTGCCCGCATGGGATCACGCCTGCTCAATGCCTGGCACATGGCGAACCAGCTGCCGATCCCTAAGTTGCAGTACACCTTGGCGATCGAAGAAGATGATTTTAATCAGCGTTTAGCCGATGCCAAGCAACAGGAAGCCTTGTTCGATGGCTGCCCCGAATGGCTCGATACCTTGGGCCAGCAGCAGTTAGGCGGTGATTGGGCCAAGGAGCGCGCCGCGCTGGCACAGGCGCCAAAGCGTTATCTGCGCGTAAACCCGCTTAAGACAGATCGTGAGGATCTTGCAAAGCGTCTAGCCAAGGAAGGGGTCGAGACCCGTGAGGTGCCTGGCGTGCCAAGTGCGCTCGAGGTGATCTCTGATGCGGCGCTGTTTCGCACCGAGTGTTTCAAGCTGGGGCTGTTCGAGCAGCAAGATGCCGGTTCACAACACGTGGCCGCGGCCGTGGGTGCCGAACCTGGCATGCGGGTGATCGATGCCTGCGCCGGCGCCGGCGGTAAGACACTGGCCATTGCCGCCCAGATGCAGGGCAAGGGCAGACTGCTGGCCATGGATGTGGAGCAGTGGAAACTGGATAACCTCAAGCAGCGTGCGCGCCGCGCCGGTGCCCACAATGTCGAGACCCGTATCATTGCAAGTAGCAAGACGATTAAGCGTCTTAAACTCAGTGCAGACAGGGTACTTCTGGACGTGCCTTGCTCAGGCCTTGGGGTACTTAAGCGTAATCCCGATGCCAAGTGGCGTGACACCCCGGATCGCCTACCTGTGTTGGTCGAGCTGCAAAAGGATATTCTGCAGAGTTACAGCCGCATGGTGAAGGTCGATGGCATCTTGATCTATGCCACTTGTTCTATCATGCCCCAGGAGAATCGCCAGCAAGTCGATGCCTTCCTGGCTGCTAACCCGCACTTTAGTTTCATCGACGATGAAACCGTGAGTGTGGCCGATAGCGGCTTCGACGGCTTCTATCTGGCGCGTATGAAGCGTACGGCAGAGTCCGCCTCTTAAATCCTTGAGATCCTCATTCCTTGTGATCTCAGTCACAGGTGTCGGCACAGGGCGTAGGTAACTGCGCAGTATGCCGACACTTGGCCTTTACTGGCTATAACTCGCCCGGCAATTAGTGATATCATCTCTCCTTTCAATCGCTGATCTTGGTTTATCTGCTTTTTTCTCGGACGATGTTATTACAAACCGCTGTACAAGAGTTTTCACATCAAGAAAGGTTTTCTGCACTGCAAGCCTTATTGGGTGGCCGGTTGCTGGAATGTCAGCGCCAGGCCCATATTATTCGCGGCGTCTTTGCCGGTGAGCCCCAAGTAAGCAGTCAGGTCTCCCTCAACGATCAGGGTAAGATAAGCGGCCGCTGCGACTGTGGTCAGCCACTTTGTGTCCATCAGGCCGCCTTGGTTGTCGAACAGGCGGCGAGAGCGGCGCTCGAGGAGCAGGGGCGTTCCAGACGCTCAGATACGGCGATTCGCCTGTTTCGCAGCGATCTCAAGGAGCGTTTCGATCCTTTTCCCGCCATGGCGCGCCACCGCATCCTCTACCTGTTAGCGCCGAGCAGCGAAGGCTTACAGCTTAAGGTGATCAAGGGCTATCTGAATAAGAATGGTCGTTATCAGCTCAAGGGGCCTCTGGGGTTCGAGCTGCTGCAGAGCCAACCTGTACCTAAATATGTCAGTCAGACAGATCTCAAGTTGCTCCACAGGCTCAGAGAGGTGGCAGGCGATCCTGGTGAGGGGCAAACCGGTGAGAGCAGCATTGTCGCGACTAGCCTGGAAGCGCAAACGGCCCAGCAAGCTCTGTCACCGGCTGAAACGTCAAGCGAGCAGGCGATCATTATCGATCTCGACTGTGCCCATGGCGGAGTGACTTCCGATCCTCACGATAGCAATGACAAGTTAGCTCTACTTGGTAGTGATTTCTATCGCCTGCTGTTTGCCAGCGGGCGTTGTTTCTTTGGCAAGGTGGCGGGAGAGCCGGTGCGTCTAGCGACCCACTATGATGAAGATTACTTAGATGAAAGCTTCATGGTGCGGCTTTGCCCCGGCGTCTGGCTGGACACTTGCTCGGGCACAGGCATTATCGATAAACGCCAGGACAGGCGGATAAATCAACATCTGCTAGAAGGCGTCGATCTTGACGGCGATTGGCTACCAAGGCTAGAGATCGCCCGCGAGAGCCTAGATAATAGCTGGCAGGAGCCACTTCTGGCCCCTGTAGATGTTGCCCGTTTTTCCATGGTACATAGAGGGCAGAGTTACGATTTTGAATCCTTGAATTACCTCGGGGCGGGTCACAAGGCCTTTATGGCGCAATTTGCCAAGTGCCAGTTACTACTCAACCCCTTGCCACTGCTCACCAGTCAATTTGAACCTGCCGTGACAGAGACGTTCAGTGAAGGCTTGCGTCTGGTTCCGGGGGAGGTGAGCGAGCATGTGATCTTGCTGCGCTACCTGTCGCTACTGGGCTGGCAGATAGAACTCGTGGCCAAGAAGCGCTTCGTTCAGGTGGCGGCCAATGCCTGGTATGGCGAGGTAAACAGCGCCGACAAGGATTGGTTCGAGCTCAGCCTGGGGGTTGAGGTCGAGGGTGAAAGGGTCAATCTTCTGCCGCTACTGGTCAATCTTATTCGTCAGGGCAAGCTGAGTCGAGATTTTCACCAAGGGGCGAGTACGAATCTTAGCGAAGATAAGGGTAAAAAAGATAAAACTCAGGAGGTACCACTCGAGCTTGAATCCGGTGCCATTCTGACGCTGCCTGCCGCGCGTATCCAACGTATCTTAGCCGTGCTCGATGAACTCTTTACCCAGCAGCCCCTCAATGATCATGAGAACCTGGTGCTGGCCAGACATCATCTTGGGCGTATTCCTCAGCTCGATGAAGCGATAAATCGAGACGAAAAGGCGCTGGCTTGGTCGGGGGAGGCCAAGCTGAGACAACATGCCGAGGCGCTAGGGCGTTATCTCGGTGAGAGCCAAACTGGCAAGTTGGCAAGGGCCGAATTGGTTGTGCCAAAAGACCTCAACGCCGAGCTGCGCCCCTATCAGATGGATGGCGTTGCCTGGTTGCAGTTCATCAAGCAACAGGGCTTCGGCGGTATATTGGCCGACGACATGGGGCTGGGTAAGACACTGCAGACCCTATGTAGCATACTAATGGATAAACAGGCTGGGGTGTGTAAGGCGCCAGTGTTGGTTATTGCGCCAACCAGCCTCTTGAGCAACTGGCAGCGGGAGATCGCCCAATTTACCCCAAGCCTGAGTAGCTTCGTCTGGAGTGGCCGCGCCCGTCATGATAACGAGCAGGCGCTGAAAGATGTCGATGTGCTGATCACCAGCTATGGGATCCTGGCCCAGGACGCCGAGCGGTTGACTCAGCTCAACTGGCATCAGGTGATCCTGGATGAGGCCCAGACTATCAAGAATAGTCGTAGCCGCATCACTAAGCTGGTGAACCGGTTACAGACTCGGCATCGCCTCTGTCTCACGGGCACCCCGATGGAGAATCATCTCGGAGAACTCTGGTCGCTGTTTCATTTCTTGATGCCGGGCTTCCTGGGCACCGCGAGCCAGTTTCAACGTCAGTTTAAACAGCCGATAGAGAAGGATCATTGCGACGCCAGTCGTCAGCGGCTGGCTCAGCGTCTGGCCCCCTTCATGCTCAGACGCACCAAGAGTCAGGTGGCGACAGAGCTGCCGACCAAGACGGTGATCAATACCCTGATCGAGCTCAGTCAGAGCCAGTCCGATCTTTACGAGACGATTCGCTTAACCGTGGCCGAGCAGGTGCAGTTGGCCCTCAGGCAAACCGGCGCCAAGGCCAATCGCCTGATGATCAGTAACGCGCTGCTCAAGCTGCGCCAGGTGTGCTGTCATCCGGCGATGCTGAATCTGGGTCAGATTGGCGACGCTGAGCGTTCAAAAGCGGCGATTTCCCCCGAGGCTAATTCCAAGGAAGGTGTAACGGGCTTCGATGGTGGTCAGGATGAGCTTAATGCAGAGTCATCGAAGCTTGCCTGGCTGGAGAACAAGTTGCCGAACATGATTGAAGATGGTCGCAACATACTCATCTTCTCCTCCTTTACCAGCATGCTGGACTTAATCGCTGAGCAATTGGATCGCCAGCAGATAGGCTATGAGATGCTCACCGGTCGCAGTCGCCATCGCGACAGGATCATAGAGCGTTTTCGTCGCGGCGAGGTCAATGTGTTCCTCATTAGCCTCAAGGCGGGCGGCTCTGGACTCAACCTGACCGAGGCAGATGTGGTGATCCATGTGGATCCCTGGTGGAATCCGGCGGCCGAGGAGCAGGCCAGTGACAGAGCCTATCGCATTGGTCAGGATAAGCCGGTATTTGTCTATAAACTGATTTGTCAGAATACGGTCGAGGAGCGGATACAGCAGCTGCAGCAGAGTAAACAGGCGCTGGCCCAAAGCATGTATCAGACCGAGAGCCTCACGGCCGCCGAGATGGACAGGGATGATTGGCTGGCCCTCTTACAGCCCATCACAGAGTAGCCAATCTAAGCGCAACTAAGGACCGAGCAGCCTGTCACTGATTAGTCAATCACTGAACCGTCAGTGATACCGATGTAGGGGCTATTCGCCCTGAATGGTCAGCAATAGCGTCCGGCTACTGGCGCGGTCGCGGGCCTCACACAGGTAGACCCCTTGCCAGGTCCCCAGGTTAAACTCGCCATTGGTGATCGGTAGTGTCAGCTCGCAGCCCAGCAGGGATGACTTGAGATGAGCCGGCATGTCATCAGCCCCCTCATAGGTATGGGTGTAGTAGGGCTCATTCTCCGGCACCAGACGGTTAAAGAAGCGCTCGAAGTCCTCGCGCACGCTGGGATCGGCATTTTCGTTGAGCGTGAGCCCCGCCGAGGTGTGTTGTAGCAGCAGATGGGCGAGACCTATCTTTATTTCGCGAAGTTGCGGGGCGGCGCGATAGATCTCCTCGGTGATCAGATGATAACCGCGCTGTCTCGGGGCCAGATTTATCTCGACTTGAATCCACATGAGCAGTTTTCCTACGCTGTTCTATCGCCAAATGACGGCACTTCTCGTTTCGCTAAGAATGCGTTAACTCCTCAGCCTTGTAAAGGGCCTTGTATTGTGAGTTATTTAAGGTACGTGACTAGGAGTATAATCACTGCTTAGCAGCTGATGAACAGAAAATTGAGAGCGAAACCTTAATGGCGCAGCGAGAGAAAGAGAGACAAACTCAGATTAGTAGAGACGCCTCGAAGAAGGCTAAGGTGCTGCCTGGCTATTACTACCTCACTAACTTCCAAACAATGCTCCAGGGTGTTGCCCGCCGATATGGCGATCTCCTCGATGAGGTCGAACTTGGCTTCATCGATAGCTTTTCTGCATTAACACATGACGCTCAGTGTCTGCTGGTTAGGCTTATCTCCCGCAAGGGCCCTTGGTTTTGCTTAGCTCAGCTTAGCTACGACGAGATGCAGGATATCCAGGGGGCTATCTCAACGCTTTGTGATCACAAGCTGATTTGCTATGAGCAGCCCGATATATCCTGGCTGCTGCAAAAGAGCACTAAGACGGAGTTAGGGCGAGCGATAGCCGAGGTTAGCAGTGCTTTGGTATCGGGAGAATCTGTCGAGGTGAGCTATCTCGATCCTGCTGCCGTTAAGTGGTTGAAGAAGCGCGAGCTAATCGAATATGCCCAAGGTGCGGGGTTGTTGTCGCGAATTTTAAGCCATTTGGTACCAGAAGACTACTGGTTTAACCTTAGCCCCAAGGTCGTCTATCGCCGGTTCGAATTACTCTATTTTGAGCGTATGAGTCAGTCCTTGAGTCAGTTCATCCTGGCCGATCTTGGTATTCATAATTTTGAAGCCTATTCGACGAGTATCGCCAGCCGCAGTTTCAATACGCGAGCAGAGATAGAAGGCTTGTATAGGTTGTCTGCGCTATATGAAGAGTTTGAAGAGGGTGACCTTGGTGGTAAGCCGAGCGATATTGACATCAAAAAATTTGATTCATTTTGTCAGCGGCTCACCGAGCTGCCGAATTTCACCAAAGATGCTGTGAATCAAAAACTAGCGCGCTTGACCCAGGGCCTCTGGCTAATGGCGGCGCGCCAACTAGAGCGCTTAGGTCAGTTTGAGCAAGCATTAGCCCTGTACGCCAATACCGAGAGAACGCCAAGCCGGGAGCGCCGGGCTCGCTGCCTGAATAAGCTTGGCCGTGATGATGAGGCGTTAGGGCTAGTTGAGCTGATGTTAGAGTCTCCAATAGAGGAGAGCGAGCGTCTGGTCGCCAGACGATTGCAAAAAAGTCTTCATCGCAGCCTTGGACTCGAGGCCCCCGAGCTCTGGCAAGGAGAATTTAATACCTTCAAGCTGGAATGTCAGCGCACTGGGGCCGATAAGAACCGGGAAGATGGCGTCTCAAATGCCGAGCGCGTAGAGCTGTGCGCCGCCAGGCACCTGAGCGCTGTGGAGGGTGAGCAGCTGCGTCTGTGTATCGAGGTTGAGAACCGCCTGTTCTGTAGCCTGTTCGGCCTGGCCTTCTGGGACATCATCTTCGCCGATGTCGGCGGCGCTTTTGCCAATCCCTATCAGAGTAGGCCGAGCGACATGTATCAGAGCGAGTTTTACCCACGGCGTAAAATCCCTATCGAGGAACGTCTCGCGGCATTAGCCTCGGGTGACACCCAGATGATAATGGAGCATTTTCATCAAAAACGCGGGATAACCAACGACTGGGTTCACTGGTCATTGTTTGAGGAGCCAAGCTTGGATCTGCTTGACCTTGGTATAACAAATAGACAAGACAAAGATGAGATACCGCTTCTCCTGCAACTGGCACTAATGGCCTTTAGCGGCGCCTTCCTGGCAAGGCTATTTCGTCAGATGCTGTTCGATCTGCGCTATTACCGTGCGGGTTTTCCCGATCTCATCCGTTTTCATCTCGCTAGCGAGAGCCTGTCAACTGATGACGGGATACCGAACTCGGCCAATAACAGAGTCACCGCCGAGCTTATCGAGGTGAAGGGACCGGGAGATGCCCTAAGAGACAATCAGATCATCTGGCTGGACTGGTTTAATCGCAACGGCGTTAAGGCCAGGGTCTGCTACCTCTCCTGGCTCGACTAACATTGACTAGCAAAAGGGTGTTTGCTCAGGAGTGCTCATAATGCACACTCTTTCTTGCTAAGTGGTGTATCTATATCTTTCGCTGTCCTAATGCCATGATTTTTTGCTAACCTCGTTAATAAGATACGAGACTTTTGTTAGGAAAGTCCGCCTGGTACAAGTTTTAAAGATTGTGCTTAACCGGCAATGAAGGATTTTTGATGTCGCGAGGACAGAATATGCAAGGCGTTCGGCCCTTGGTAGAAGGGGGAGTGAGATCCCGTATGATGGCCAAGCTTCTTTGGCTATCGATGGCAATGCTCTTTTGTCTGTCTATGGTGCTGCCGAGCCACGCTGCGCCGCGCCTTGACTTGAGCGCCAAGAACAAGAACGGCGAGTTGGTGTCTCTAGCGTCTTATAAAGGCAAGGTGGTCTATGTGGATTTTTGGGCCTCCTGGTGCGCGCCCTGTCGTGACTCCTTTCCCTGGATGGAGCTGATGCATCAGCGTTATGGCGACAAGGGGCTGGCGATCGTGGCGATCAATCTCGATGAAAAGAGTGAGTTGGCAGGGCCATTTCTGGCCGACTTCAACACTAGCTTCGATATCCTCTACGATCCCAAGGGTGAGGTGGCGACTCATTTTAACCTACAGGGTATGCCCAGCAGTTACCTGTTTGACGCCGAAGGAAATTTGGTTAGCGAGCATCTGGGTTTCTTCAAGTCCAAGCAAGTTGCCGTCGAGCAGGAGATCCAATTGCTGTTGAAGAAGAGGGCTGCCGATGGGAACTGATTTAAAGTTGCTGATCATATTGGTCGCGCTGCTGTCTGGTTGCGCGAATCTCGGCGTAAAGCCATGGGAGCGGGGACAATTTGCCCGGGAGGATATGCAGCTAGAGGCCGATGAGATGGATATGGCGATAGAAGACCATATCTATTTCAGTAAGGAGGGCGCCAGCGGTGGCCGTACCCTCGCAGGCGGTGGTTGTGGTTGTAACTAGGTTGTTTTAAGAGACTGCAGGGAATAAGGAAGATCGCTTGAGCGACATGAAGGACAGGCCGACACCAAATCAACTCAGGACAGTAGAAAGCGCCTCGCCAGAAAGCGAGTCTGTGATGGCATCCCTGCTGATGGCCAGCAGTCTGTTTCTCGGTGTCGGCGCGGCACTGACCAGTGACAGTGCGCTTGCGGGAGAGCAAGCCGCCGAGACGCGCGAGAACGCAGCAGAAGAGGAACAAGCGAGCGATCCGCTCGCCGGCGCGACCATAGATGCGGCCCTGGTCTACTATCAGGAGCAGGACAGGGTCACGGCGGCAGAAGGGATCATCAACTACCGCCAGGCGCTGGATGACGCCAATATCATACGCGGTAAGATCGCCTTGGACGCCCTGACCGGCGCCTCGGCCAATGGCGCGGTGATCCAGGCTCGCCCCCAAAGCTTTACCCGGCCTTCGGGTACCGGCGTCTATCAGGCAAGGGCCGGAGAACTGCCGCTGGATGACACCTTCAAGGATACCCGTTTGCAGCTCAGCGCCAACTGGCAGCATCTCTTCTCTGCCAAGTGGCAGGCCAGTCTCGGTGGGTATCTCTCTCGCGAATATGATTACACCTCACTCGGTGTCAATGCCGGGCTCGAGCACTCCTTCAATCAGAGTAATACCCAGGTGTTTGCCGGCGCGGCCTACTATTTCGATATCGTCAATCCTGTGGGCGGACGGCCCGTTGGAATGAGTGAGATGGTGTTTCGTAAAGACTTTGCCAGCGAGGCAGAGTTTAGGCAGGCGTTCGATGCCACCCGCTTCTATGAGAGTGCCCTAAAGCGCACATTCGATTTTAATGTGGGCGTCACTCAGACCCTGAGTCGTCGCTGGCAGGCCCAGGTGAGCTATGGCCTCTCGGCCGTCAATGGTTATCTTAACGACGCCTACAAGGTGGTTAGCCGGGTCGATAGTGGAGGGCAGGCGCTTGGCTACCACTATGAGCAGCGCCCCGACGAGCGGCTTAAACACAACCTCTATCTCATGACCAAGGGCGCCCTAGAGAGCGGCACGCTGACCTTTTCCTATCGCTACAGTGATGATGACTGGTCGCTGCAGGCCCATACCTTCGACGCCCGTTACCGCTACAACCTAAGCGGCGCCGCCTATTGGCAATGGCAGTTTAGGGCCTATCTACAGGATGCGGCCGAGTTTTATCACCTCTATCTCACCGAGGGGGAGCCCTTGCCCGAGTTTGCCTCGGCGGATCATCGTCTGGGTAAGATGCAGACCTATACGATAGGCGTCAAATATGGCCAGAAGTTAGAGCAGGGGATGCTGGCCAGTGTACGTCTCGCCTACTATCAACAACGCCCACAAAACCCGGGTGTCGAGCTGCCAGGTGAACTCGCCAGTTTCGATCAGTTCCCCCACATCGATGCCATAGTGCTGCAATTGGGAATGAGATTTTGAGCCTAGTCTCGGTAGAGGGTTTAAGCCTGTCACCACTGCTTGATGAGGCAATTGTTGAGGAGCATGCCCGCGCCGGACTCAAGGGCGAGTTTATGGCCATGGCCAGTCGCTGTGAATTCCTGGCGCATCCTAAGCAAGCAGGAAGTAAGGCGCAAGGGGGACAATCTGTAAGTGAGCGAGTCGCTCAGGCCTTTGACCGCGCCATGGCCGAGGTTAAGCGCATCGAGGCTAAGTACAACCGCTTTAGCGAGAGCAGCGTATTAACTCAGCTAAATTGCGGCGCCGGAGACTGGCAAGCGATCGACGAGGAAACTCTCGGGCTACTCAGGTTTGCCGAGCATTGCTATCGGCTCAGTCAGGGCAAGTTTGATATTACCGCCGAGCCCGTATTGGCCCTCTGGCCATTCGGCGTTGGGGAGAGTGTAACCACGCCGAGTGACAGCCAGATAGAGGCGGCGCTTGCACATGTAGGCTTCGAGCGGCTTATTATCGAAGATAACCACCTTTTTCTACCTTATGGCATGGGGATAGATCTTGGCGGGATCGCCAAAGAGTATGCTGCCGACAGGGCCATAGAGGTGTTGACCGGTGAGCTGCCCGAATATGATCTCTTAGTGAACCTAGGCGGCGATATGATCGCCTCTCCCGGCTGCGAGCGCCCCTGGCAGATAGGCATTGAAGATCCCCATGCACTCGATTCCGCTGCCAGGGTGGTGACGCTGAAATCTGGCGCGCTGGCCACCAGCGGTCACTCCCGGCGCTATCTGCTTCACCAAGGTAAACGTTATGGCCATATCATCGATCCAGGCACTGGGTACCCGATAATTGGCGCGCCGCTGTCGGTCAGCGTATTTGCCCCTCAGTGTGTGGTGGCGGGTATGCTGGCGACCCTGGCCATGCTACAGGGGGAGGAGGCCGAGAGCTTTCTCGCCGGTCAGGGGACCATGCACCATATCATCCCTGGCTAGCTTTTCATGACTAACTTTTCATGATTAGCTTTTCATGACTGGTTTTTCACGATTAGCCTTCAGGTATTTAAGGTGCGCTAGCGAGTCAATATCAGCGCTCACTTTGCCCATTCTGGCGCTAGTTGATACGACATGGCTTTGGTGCTCGTTTATCCGGCAGGATTTTGGTAGAGTGTTTAAAAATCAATAACTTTAGTTTAGTAAGTCATCAATAATAGGTTTATCAGATGCGCATGCGCACTAATAAAATGTTAATCCAATTTAGGTAACTATGAAGTACTTTAGTGATCCAGAAAGAGGCGCTTTGCCTCAAACAAAAAATGAAATTCCGCACAATGTGTGGCTTGGACTGACCGCTTATATTCAAGGTCTAATTGACACTGGGGGTTTTGGGGAGAAGTTCCCTGAGCTTTGCCCTGATGGTCAAGGTTGTTATGGAACTAATGAAAAAATGTTTTCATCAGCACTTCAAGCGGAAATTTTAGAGATTGAATATCCTTTTGTAACAGAGCAAGAAGAAGACGCAGATTGTTGGGTTTCTAAAAAAGTACCATTCACACCTAGCTATCTAGATGTACTTGATCTTATTCAGTTCTGTTATATCAATGTCAGTAAGCCTGTGCTGGGTCATTATCATCAGTTTTACGGTCATCATCATATCGCTTCATTTGATATTCAAACTGCACAAAGTGAATTCTTAAAAAAGATTAATACCATTTTTACCCGAAACGGTTTGGCTTATGAGTTGCTTGGGGATGGTCAAATTGTCAGGGTTGTGAGCAGCTCGCTTACTTCAGTTATTCAGAAGACTCAAAAAACGTCAGAGCAAGCACTGAATGATCTACTTGAGCATGCAAACACAAAAATTTGCAACCCTGATGTGCGGGTTAGATATGAAGCTTTGAAAGAGCTCTGGGATGCGTTTGAGCGTATAAAAACGGTCTCTAATCCAGAGAATAAAAAGCAATCAATGACTATTTTGCTAGACAGCTGCTCGTCTGATACAGAGTTTAGGGCTGAACTTGAGGAAGAAGCGAGAAAACTAACAAGCATAGGAAATACGTTCTTCATCCGTCATTCAGAAATGAGTCAGGTAAAGCTTTCTGACAGTGACCATATTGAGTATTTATTTCATCGGCTTGCAAGTTTTATGTCACTGCTAACGAAAAAATTGGGGTAACAAACTGTTTAAGAGTGATTCGCAACGCATGGCATTTTTACTATGCGTTGCGTTCAGTGTTTAAGGTGACCTGCGGAGGCTTCGGTATTGCGTTGCTCACACCTTAACAGGGCGTTAAGTTTCTTTATCGAGATCGACATGGAAGAAAAAGTAAAAGCGTCATGGGAAAAGGCACTTCACCCTGAGACGCTTAAAACAAATATTATTACCGCCTCTATATTTTCGATGGCCTTCGAAATGCTCAAGAGCAGCGTTGTTGAAAAGATAGAAGGTTTTTTTACAAATGGATTTGACGGAAATGGGATGATTGTTAGTCCTGAATATAAAGAAAAGGTGCTTAGCCTAAACAGAAGTCCTCTCTACGCATCATTGAAATGGTTGCAAGATATGCATGCAATTGATGATAAAGATTTAGAGAGATTCGAACATATTAAAAGGTGTCGTAATACCTTAGCTCACGAAATGCTCACTTTTGCCTCGTCAGGTGTAGACTTTGATGTCGCTGAAGTGTTTGAAGAAATGGTCGGTTTACTTAGAAAAATAGAAATTTGGTGGTTTGAAAACTTAGAAATGGCTATAGACCCAGATGCTTACCCCGAAGACCTAGACTTAGAGCAGGTGATTCCCGGCCCTGTATGGAGTCTTCAAATGCTTATTGACGTTGCGCTTGGGCCAGAGGAAGAAGCTCGAAAATATTATGATCACTTTGTCGCAAGTGCAGACAAAACTTAACAAGCGCAAGTTGTCGGACTGGTTTTCTGCTGCGCTCCAAATCAGCTGCAAATGCGGGCGTTAGCCCAAAGAAATTGCTATCTGAAACTTACGCCCATAAAAAAAACGCCCAGTAGGGCGTTTTTTTAATGCATAACTTGCTTTAGAAGTTAGCCGGCTCTAGAAGTTTGCTGATTTTGGCGCACGTGGGAATGGGATCACGTCGCGGATGTTCGATACGCCGGTCACGTAAGAGACTAGACGCTCGAAGCCCAGACCGAAGCCTGAGTGTGGCACTGTGCCGTAACGGCGCAGGTCACGATACCACCAGTAATCTTCCTTGCTCAGGCCCATCTCGTCCAGACGGGTATCTAGTACGTCAAGACGCTCTTCACGCTGGGCACCACCGATGATCTCACCGATGCCAGGAGCCAGTACGTCCATGGCCGCAACCGTCTTGCCATCTTCGTTAAGACGCATGTAGAAGGCCTTGATATCCTTTGGATAGTTCTTCACGACAACAGGTGCCTTGAAGTGTTCTTCCGCCAGGTAACGTTCGTGCTCAGATTGCAGATCGATACCCCATTCGACATCGAATTCGAACTTCTTGCCGCATGACTTGAGGATCTCGATGGCGTCTGTGTAGTCTACCTGAGCGAAATCGCTGTTGACGAAGCTTTCTAGACGCTCGATAACTGTCTTGTCGACGCGCTGGGCGAAGAACTCGAGATCGTCGCGGCGCTCGTTAAGCACGGCGCGGAAACAGTACTTCAGCATGCGCTCGGCCAGGCCGGCAACATCGTCTAGATCGGCGAAGGCCACTTCCGGTTCAACCATCCAGAACTCCGCCAAGTGACGGCTGGTGTTTGAGTTTTCGGCGCGGAAGGTCGGGCCGAAGGTATAGATCTTAGACAAGGCACAGGCGTAGGTCTCACCGTTTAGCTGACCCGATACCGTCAGGAAAGATTCCTTACCGAAGAAGTCTTCGCTGAAATCGACTTTGCCATCGTCGGTGCGTGGCAGGTTTTCCAGATCCAGTGTCGAGACGCGGAACATCTCACCGGCACCTTCACAGTCGGAGGCGGTGATCAGCGGGGTAGATACCCAGATGAAGCCTTCTTCGTTGTAGAAGTTGTGGATGGCATGAGACAGGCAGTTACGTACACGGGCCACGGCGCCGATGATGTTGGTGCGTGGGCGTAGGTGAGCCAGTTCGCGAAGGTGCTCGATTGAGTGACGCTTGGCCGCCATTGGATAGGTATCAGGATCATCAACCCAACCTGTAACCTCAACCTTAGTCACCTGCATCTCAAACGCTTGACCCTTACCTGGGCTTTCTACCACTTCACCTGTCATCACGACAGAGCAACCGGCCGTGAGGCGTAAGATTTCGTCGTTATAATTGTCTAAGCTATTTGGCACAACGCCCTGAATGGGATCAAAACAGGAACCATCATATACGGCAAGAAAAGAGATGCCGGCCTTGGAATCTCGGCGAGTTCTTACCCAACCGCGTACGGTAACTTGCGAACCAACCGCAAAATCACCCTTAAATACAGAAGCGACAGATGCAATGCTCATTGTTGCTTAGTTCTCCAACGAAACGTTTTATTAAAAATTTTGGAGGTTTATATTACCTTGCTGGTGGCTTTTCTCAAGGGAAAAACAGCAGATAGCTTGGCCTAAGGGCAAATAAAATGGGCATTTCAGCTAAGGTAGGCATGAGCGCCGGGAAAAAGCGGCCTTAATCTGCTGTTTATCTGCGAATGGTGTTAGGCTGGAAAGCTTGTTATGCTTAAAATATGGTCAGCTAATTCAGGGGGCTAGATGAAAAAAGTCAAAATTTTCCAGATTTTTTTAGGCACCTTGTCGATCTTAGGTTGGTCCCTGGCCGTGTACGCCTTGCTCCTCTTTGGCGAGGCCAGACCGGATCGCGCCGTGGGTTACTTTCTCAGTAAAGGGGCCAGTGTGCGTCTCTCCTGGGATCCCACCATCACCCTGAGGCTAGAGTATGTGATCTGGAGCTGCGCCGCCATCAGCCTGGTTAACCTGGCCTTTAATTTCTACGTGGCCCACCATAGCCGCATGGGCTATTGGTTCAATATCCCGCTGCTCCTGTTAACCTCCACCGCGGCAGGTCTCTATCTTAAGTTCTTTGTCTAGTTATTTGCCTAGTTCTTAGCTGCACATTTACTTTCACAGTATTCACAGTATTCACAGTATTCACTGTTTGCTGGCGCATAAATGCCATGAAGCTTTCGTAGGGTGGGCTAGCTGGGGCTTAGATCTTATTTGGAGTGGGCTTAGCTTTTGTTTGAAGCGGGTTTAGATCGGTTGTTCATTGCCTATCTGGCGGCAGAGCCTGTCTATCATAGCGGCGGTGGCGCCCCAGATAAAATAGTCGCCATAAGGGATGAAGTAGACGGGGTAAGTTACGCCGCGGCGGGAAAACTGTTTCTGAATGCGATTGGTGGGATCAAGAAGAAAGCTCAGGGGCACGCTGAACAGCTCATCCACCTCGCCGGGATCTAGCACAGGTTCGAAGGCTTCTCTCACCACACCTATGATGGGCGCGATGGCAAAGCCGGTGAAGGTGTTAAACATGGGGTATTGGCCCAGCACCTCGACATTATCTCGCGGTAGGGCGATCTCCTCAAACGCCTC
This sequence comes from Shewanella insulae, assembly GCF_009831655.1. GTDB lineage: Bacteria > Pseudomonadota > Gammaproteobacteria > Enterobacterales > Shewanellaceae > Shewanella > Shewanella insulae. Next base: position 258,704 of record NZ_WRPA01000001.1, read on the forward strand.
TCGCAGGGCGGTGTCGGCGTAACTGGCATCACTCTCTTCGACCTTACCGCCGGGAAAGCTTATCTGCCCAGGATGGGCCCTGAGGTGAGTGGGCCGGCGAGTGAGTAGCAGCTCGAGTTCGCCACTGGCTTCCATCAGAGGAACGAGCACGGCGGCCTGTCGCAATGTGCGATGTATCTGCGGCCCTGTGTCTGTGGGCAGTAGGTGCAGGTTGTAGCGCCGTTTAAACTCGTCCAGTGTCATATACGCTCGTTAGTTACTCAGTACGGGGAGGATCTTACTCACCTTATCATAACTCTCCTGATATTCGGCATCGACCTGTGAGTCGGCCACTATGCCGCCGCCCGCCCAGCAGTAGAGGCGAGGGGCCTCGGCCACCAGGGTGCGTATGGTGATGCTGGTGTCCATCTGTCTGTCCTGGCTGATATAACCGATGGAGCCACAGTAGAGGCTGCGACGGGATGGCTCTAACTCTTCGATGATCTCCATGGCGCGGATCTTTGGCGCGCCAGTGATAGAGCCGCCGGGAAAAGCGGCCCTTAGCAGATCGCAGGGGCTGTTGGGGGCGGCGAGGTTTGCGGTAACTGTGCTCACCAGGTGATGCACCGCCGGAAAGCTCTCGATGGCAAACAGATGGGGCACCCGCACGCTACCAGGGCTTGCCACCTTGCCGATATCGTTTCGCAGCAGATCTACGATCATCAGGTTTTCGGCGCGATCTTTCTCCGATGCTGCCAGGGCTGCTGCGGCGGCCTTATCTGCTTCTTTGTTGCTGGATCGCGCCATGGTGCCCTTGATGGGCTTGGTCTCTATGGCATCGCCCTTAAGCTTGATGAAGCGCTCCGGCGAGATGGAGAGGATGGCGTGTTTTTCCAGGCGGATAAAGGCGGAGAAGGGGGCCTTGTTGCTGGCCCTGAGCTTCACGTAGGCCTGCCACTCATCGCCGCGATATTCGGCCTCGAAGCGCTGAGTCAGATTGATCTGGTAGCAATCGCCGCTGTGCAGATAGTCCTGCACACGGTCAAACTTCTCTTTGTATTCGTCCTTAGTGATCTGCGCCTGCCAGTCGCGGTTTAGGGCAAACTTCTCATCATTGGCTGCTTCGCTTGACCGCGAACTTAACCTTGCCTCTAGGTCAGCTAGTCGTTCTTTAAGCGCCGTTTCACTTCGGTAGTGCACCAGAGACCATGTCTGACTCTGGTAGCAGAACAGCAGCGCCCAGTCATAGAGGCCGACATTCATCTCGGGCAGCGCGATATCCTTGGCCGCTGTGGCAGGAAGCTTCTCTATGCGTCTGCCCAGGTCATAGCTAAAGGAGCCCAGGGCGCCGCCGCTGAAGGGCAGTTCACAGGCATGCGGAGTCGGGAAATAGTCGGCTATAGCGGCTTGCAGTATCGAGAAGGGATCGTCCTGGCTAGTTTCATCAGTTTTTTCACCACGAGAAGTCGTTGCTAAAGGATGCAGATGCCTGGTATCGGTCACGCCGTCTCGACAGGTGATGGTGGCTAGGGGATCGAAGCTGATGATGTCGTACTGGGCGTCAATATGCTCGGCGCCGGCGGAGTCCAGCAATATGGCCCAGGGCAGGTGAGCGAAGCGATCAAATACCTCAATGGTGGAGAGTTTCCAGTCTAACTTTTGCAGTGCAACGCCTTGAGTCGACGAAAAATCCATCGATAACCCTTATCTAAAATGTGATGTTCCCCTAAAAGTCGCGAAAGAGTATCATATTGTGAACGGATTCAAAAAAAATACGCGACCCTGCAAAAGGGCGGTGAATAACCAAACTGTGAGTAAGGAAATGTCTGTGACAATAGAACAGCCCATCATTAAGCAAGCGGACCTCATCGAGAGTGTCGCCGACGCTCTACAATATATCTCCTATTACCACCCTAAAGATTTCGTCGATGCCATGGCCGAGGCCTATGAGCGTGAAGAGAGTGCGGCGGCAAAAGATGCTATCGCGCAGATCTTGATCAACTCTCGTATGTCTGCCGAAGGCAAGCGCCCGCTGTGTCAAGACACAGGTATCGTGACCTGTTTTGTTAAGATCGGCATGGGCGTCAAGTGGGACAAGACAGACATGACAGTGCAGCAGATGGTAGATGAAGGGGTAAGACGCGCCTACACCAACCCAGATAACCCGCTGCGCGCCTCTATCGTTGCCGACCCTGCCGGTGGCCGCAAGAACACCAAAGACAACACGCCATCTGTGGTGCACGTCGAGATGGTGCCGGGCAACCATGTTGAAGTCGCTATCGCCGCTAAGGGCGGTGGATCGGAAAACAAGTCTAAGATGGTGATGCTTAACCCATCAGACGATATCGCCGAGTGGGTCGAGAAGACGCTACCGACCATGGGCGCCGGCTGGTGTCCACCTGGCATGTTGGGCATAGGCATCGGCGGCACCGCCGAGAAGGCTGCCGTGATGGCCAAAGAAGCCCTGATGGATCCTGTCGACATTCACGAGCTACAGGCCAAGGGCGCCGAAACCGCCGAAGAAAAGCTGCGTCTGGATATCTTCGAGCGCGCCAACAAGCTAGGCATTGGTGCCCAGGGCCTTGGTGGCCTGACTACCGTGCTGGATATCAAGATCAAATCGGCGCCAACCCACGCGGCCTCTAAGCCTGTTGTGATGATCCCTAACTGCGCCGCGACCCGCCATGTACACTTCCACCTCGACGGCTCAGGGCCAGCCGAGCTGGAGACACCTAAGCTGGAAGATTGGCCAGAGATCACCCGTGAAGCGGGCGAGGGCGTACGCCGCGTGGATCTCAATACCGTTACCCAAGCTGACATCGAGCAGTGGAAGAGCGGAGACGTGCTGCTGCTAAACGGTAAGATGCTTACCGGTCGTGACGCGGCCCACAAGCGCATTCAAACCCTTATCGAGAGCGGCGAAGGCCTGCCTGAGGGCGTCGATTTCACCGGCAAGTTCATCTACTACGTGGGCCCTGTTGATCCTGTGGGCGGCGAAGTGGTTGGCCCTGCGGGTCCAACGACGGCGACCCGTATGGATAAGTTCACCGACCTGATGCTGGATAAGACAGGCCTGATGGGCATGATAGGTAAGGCGGAGCGTGGCCCGGCCACTGTCGCGTCTATCAAGAAACACAAGGCGGTTTACCTGATGGCCGTGGGCGGCGCCGCCTACCTGGTGTCTAAGGCGATCAAGAAGTCGCGCGTGGTGGCCTTCGAAGACCTAGGTATGGAAGCCATCTATGAGTTCGACGTGACCGATATGCCGGTGACCGTTGCCGTAGACAGCGAAGGGGTTAATGCCCACGAAACCGGCCCTGCGACCTGGCGTGTCAAACTTGCCTAACCCAGAGTAAAGCATGAAGAAATGGGCGGGCTTAGGTGAGTCAGACGACTTGCTTAACCCCCCATTTTTGTTTAGTGTCTGTTGCGTATTTTGGCGACACTTTTTGGCTTTAGGCGCCATTTCTTAACATTAAGCATTGTCGCCTTGCCGTTCAACCATAAAGATGACTATAACAATGAAAAAAACTGCAATCATACTTTCCTTGGCAACAGCCGGTCTGGTTTCTGGCGCTCACGCCGCAACACCAGAGCCTTTCAAGGTACAACACCTGGTTAAAATGAATAAGCTGCATTCCAGTGCACTGTCAAATGACGGCACTAAAATCGTATATGCAGTTAAAAAATTTGATGATAAAGGCGAGGCGCAATCTGACCTTTATCTTCAGTCGCTGACCGATGGCAAGGTAAAACGCCTGACCTCGGCCAGAGGCACCGAGCATAGCGTCGCCTTTAGTGCAGACGATAAGAAGATCTACTTTCTGGCGGCGCGCGATGGCAGTTCACAGCTGTATGAGCTGGCACTCGATGGCGGTGAGGCGGTTAAGATCTCTAATCTACCGCTGGACGTAGAAGGCTTTAAGCTGTCTCAAGATGGCGCTCAGGTCGTGATGAACATGCGTGTCTACCCTGAGTGTGACACCTTGCAGTGCACCGCCGACAAGCGTGAGCAGGAAGCCGAGCGTAAGTCTACCGGCCGCGAATACAAGCAGCTGATGGTGCGTCACTGGGATACCTGGGGCGACCACAGCCGCAGTCACCTGTTTGTGGCAAAACTAGACGGCAAGATGATCGACAACGCCGTGGACGTCACTAAAGGCCTGGATACCGAAACCCCGCCGCTGCCATTTTCTGGTATGGAAGAGGTGACTTTTACTCCAGACGGTAAGTATGTGGTCTACAGCGCCAAGGCGCCGAGCAAGTCACAGGCTTGGGAAACCAACTATGACCTGTGGCAGGTCTCTGTGCTGGGCGGTGAGGCGAAAAACCTGACCGAGAGCAACAAGGCGTGGGACGCACAGCCAACCTTCTCGGCCGATGGCCGTTACCTGGCGTATCTGGCCATGAGCAAGCCCGGCTTCGAGGCGGATCGTTACCGCGTCATGCTGCGTGACACTGTGACAGGCCAAGAGAAAGAAGTGGCGCCGCTGTGGGATCGCAGCCCAAGCTCACTGACATTCGGCGCCGATAACCGCACTCTGTATGTTACGGCGCAGGATCTGGGCCAGGTCAGCATCTTCGAGGTCAACACGCAATTTGGTGACGTGAAGACGCTGCACAACGACGGCAGCAACAGCATCCTGGGTGTGACCGGCGACAAGATTGTCTTCAACCACAAGAGTCTGGTTGAGCCGGGCGATCTCTATACCATGTCTCTCGACGGTCAGAACGTAAATCGCCTGACCGAGGTGAACAAAGACAACCTGGCCAAGATCAAGTTTGGCGAGTTTGAACAGTTCAGCTTCAAGGGCTGGAACAACGAAGAGGTCTATGGTTACTGGATCAAGCCTGCTAACTACAAGCAAGGTAAGAAGTATCCCGTTGCCTTCCTGGTACACGGCGGCCCACAGGGCTCATTCGGTAACTCATTCAGCAGCCGCTGGAACGCTCAGCTGTGGGCGGGTGCCGGTTACGGTGTGGTGATGATCGATTTCCACGGCTCTACCGGTTATGGTCAGGCCTTTACCGACTCTATCTCTAAGGATTGGGGCGGCAAGCCGCTGGAAGATCTACAGAAGGGTCTGGCTGCGGTTACCGCGCAGCAGAAGTGGCTAGATGGCGACCGTGCCTGCGCCCTGGGCGGCTCATACGGCGGTTACATGATGAACTGGATCCAAGGCAACTGGAACGACGGCTTCAAGTGTCTGGTTAACCACGCGGGTCTGTTTGACATGCGCTCTATGTACTATGTGACCGAAGAGCTGTGGTTCCCTGAGTATGAATTCGGCGGCACCTACCAGGACAACAAGGCATTGTTCGAGAAGTTTAATCCGGTTAACTATGTCGATAACTGGCAGACACCTATGCTAGTTATCCATGGTGAGAAGGACTTCCGCGTGCCATACGGTCAGGGTCTGGCGGCGTTCAGCTTCATGCAGCGCAAAGGGATCCCGTCTGAGCTGCTTATCTACCCAGATGAGAACCACTGGATCCTTAACCCAGACAACCTGGAGCAATGGTACGCCAACGTCCTGGGCTGGATGGATCGCTGGACCGAGAAGTAAGCCGAGTTTAAGACTCGCAAGATGTGGGTGATAATTTAGTCACCCGATCATAAAAAAAGCCAGAACTGAGTTCTGGCTTTTTTTGTGTAAGAAAGGGATTTATTGCTGCACTCTTCAAATGCTGATCTCAAAGGAAAAACGACGGCCTTGTAAATCAGCCTGTTAGAATAGACGGCTTATGCGTGTAACGGCATAATAATCAAGCCGAGTAGCGGCACGATAATAAATGTGAGTAATCTGATCCGCTCAGGGGACACATGTACAATACTTGTTGGTATCTGCTTTATGCTACTCATGGTATGCACAAAGAGGAGCGTGCTTGATTTAAGTCGCCGATGTCTTAAATAGTGATGCTGGCATATGCACCATCTAGGAGGCGAATAGCTTTTGCGCGATCCATTCGAACAATCGAAACAGTCCGCCTGGAAATTCCCTTAAACAAAACTGCTAGTGTCAGGAGAGTTAGTCAAGATGAAAGGTAAATGTCTGTGTGGAGATGTCGAGTTTTACATAAGCGGACCTCTTCCTCATTTCTATCAGTGTCATTGCTCTTTATGTAGAAAGTTGTCTGCTTCCTCGTCAGATACAGCCACATTTCTTAATAGAGAGCAATTTACATGGATTAAAGGTGAGTCCATTGTTAATTCATACATCACTGAAACCGGTTATCGTTCCGATTTCTGTAGCAAGTGTGGCAGCACAGTCCCTCACCTGATGAGTAATAAAAAACAGTATTGGATTCCTGCTGGATTACTCGATGATGCTAAAGATAGCCGTGTCGTTGCGCACCTTTTTGTTGAGTCTAAAGCCAATTGGGACAATATCGGTGACAGCGGAACACAATTTGAAGAGATGCCCGATATGGAAACCCTGAATAACGTATTGCAGAGATCAAATTGACGGTCACTATCGGCGCGTAATTCTTCAGGAAGGCCCTGTTAAATTGAGAGCGTCATCTCCGTCAGCGGAACCTCTGATAAAGTCTGAAAAATCTATGTCGCTCTCCAAAGTGGTCGATCGAGATATGCGGCCAACTGTTTAGCGCTCGCTTCGATTTCTAACTCGCTGCCGTGATCCATCACATTGGCTCGCTCACCATTGCGAAAGACCAGATTAAGCTCATAGCTGAGATAAGATCGATTGTTAGAACGTATAGACTCTCTGATGAGCTGCAACGCATGGATGTCGCTGAGTCGTCCCTGGCGACTGGCATCACCTCTTTTCGAGCCATTGTAGCTTTTGCCGCAAAAATAGGTACCTGAGGCTTTATCGAAGGTTATGTGCTTCTTGCTGGACAGCATCAAGAGGCTAACCCCGATGAATAGGGCGCCGAGAATCGCCATGGCGATGCCACCACCAGATTCACCTTCGATGAACAGGGTGGGACTGGCGATGAAAAATATCCCTAAACCGGGTAGCAAAAACATCGAATATAGAATGAGGGCCGTCACGGAGTGTTTAATGACAATTCGGCCTTTGGTCTCGACCATATCTTGTGTCTTAAAGTTTGCGCCGCCAGATTTCAACGGATCCCAGCAAGTTTTCTCGGCAACAGGGTCATCCGTGTCAGCTAATTTCAATTCGAATTTATTGACTCTTATGTCCTTAATGGCGCTCATGGGCGTTTCCTTCTATGACAATACTCCTTAAGTGGAGAGTGTCTGGCTATGGGAGTATTAGGCTGGAGTCTCGATTGACGGCATCAGTTATGACTTGTTATCTGCCGTGCTCGCTATCTGTATATACATCGCCTGTGGGGCGCTCTCAAATGTGGCTGAGACGACCTCCCTGGCGATTGATTCTAGGTGAGCAACGCTCTGATCGCGTACATCATCTGCGCTAAACACAAGCGTTACCTGTGAGAGATCGCCATTGTAGATCTCGAAACCAACTTGCGCGTCCCAGCCGTATTTTTCCTTAACAAGGTTTTGTGCCTTTTGTTGCTTATTCAACATATCTTTTAAGCCGTTTGCGGCATCACAAGCAACAAGCATCACACTCATAATGAGTAAGCAAAGGATCCTTTTCATGTAGCATTCCCTATCATCTATCACCTCCTAAGAAGTGCGTACCTTGCTCGGCGCACCTAGCCAGCTTTGTTAGCAATTTTTAGAGGGGATAATTCATTTTTACAATAACTTAGCACCGTCTTTGGCTGGTTGCCAATAGGTTGACTTGGGTAGAAGATGGCAGATTTGCCGAGCGAGACTGCAGGTGGGGTGCTCGCTGTGAATTTGAGCTCGAGATTTGATGCCGCTCGGCGCCCAATTTCCTCTTACTTATATCTAAAGGGAATTCAGGCGCTGTAGCCTAGATACTGTAATGCTTAGTGCCCCGGCATGCCGTCGTTGATGCGATACCAAGAGGTGAGGCTGTATCTGTCGTGGTGCGACAGGGAGACCTCGTGAGGGAAGCGTTCGCTCAAGAAGATCACCATGGTGCCGAACCTTGGCTCGACCACCTGGAAAGGCTCTATCTCGTCGCCTTCATACATGAGTAGCTCTCCTCCGTGGCCCGGTTGCCAGTCTGGATTGAGATAGAGGATACTGGTGAGTTTGCGGTTGGTCTGACCACGAAAGGCATCTAGGTGGCGTTTGTAGAAGGCCCCGGGAGCATAATAGGCCAGCATGGCTTCCTGATCGAACAGACCCAGATAGAGGTAGCGATTGACGGCGAGGCGCAGCCGCTCAGACCAGGCAAAATAGGCCTGGGTAAAGTCCATCGTCTCGTTGAGCCAGCAGATCTTGTCCCGGCGAATCGATTCTATGACCTGTTGGTCTTGCTGGCGGCCGATGGCCGCGGCCTTAAAGTCCTCCTGCCTAAGACCCGTTATCCCGTTTAGCAGTGCCTGCAACATGGGCTGTGGAAAGAGATCATGTAGCACAACATAGCCTTGGGTTGCGAGTTGGTCGCAGACGTTGGCAAGCTGGGTATCAAAGTTTTCTAAATGAAAGTGATTTAAATCAAAGTCTAATTCTAAGTGCGCGGTCAATGGGATAAGACTCCTAACTCGGGGTGAAGCCTTATAGCCTTTTGCTGGCAGCCTGACTAACTAATAATTTTTATGGTTAAGGTAAAAAGCTTTTTCATTAAATTATTTGATTTTAAATCAACAGAGTAACTTAGGCTTTGCGAAGGTGAGGTAAAGAAAAAGGTGCTCTTAGAGCACCTTTTTACTTGTCACTTTACTTGCCAGTTAGGATAACTGGCATCGGCGCGAGTCATCTAAGGTTAGACTGCGTCTTGATACTTCTTACCATAGAAGCTGGCGGTGAGTATCGCCTTAAGCTCTGCGATTAGTGGGTATCTTGGGTTGGCCCCGGTACACTGATCGTCGAAGGCGTCTTCGGCAAGCTCGTCGAGCTTGGCGAAGAAGTCGGCTTCGTTGACGCCTGCTTCTTGGATAGAAGCCGGAATGCCAATCGTCTTCTTGAGTTCATCGATTTTTTCAAGCAACGCTTCCACTTTTTCTTCATCGCTGATGCCTTCGCCTGTAGCGCCTTGTAATTTCAGATGTTCAGCTATCTTTGCGTAACGACAAAGGGCCTTGGGTCGATCGTACTGGCTGAAAGCAGCCTGTTTGGTTGGCAGATCGGTTGCGTTGAATCGGATCACATTGCTGATCAGCAGGGCGTTAGCTAAGCCGTGAGCCAAGTGGAACTCGGCGCCCAGCTTGTGTGCCATAGAATGACAGATCCCCAGGAAGGCATTGGCGAAGGCGATACCGGCGATGGTGGCACCGTTGTGCACCTTCTCGCGCGCCACAGGAGCCTTAGCACCCAAGGTGTAGGCGTCTGGCAGATGTTTAACCAGTAGATCCAGCGCCTGTAATGCCTGACCATCGCTGTATTCGTTAGCCATCACGCTGACATAGGCTTCGAGCGCATGGGTGATGGCGTCGATACCACCGAAGGCGGTGAGAGACTTAGGCATATCCATGACCAGGTTAGGGTCGACGATCGCCATGTTGGGTGTCAGTTCATAGTCGGCGATGGGGTATTTCATGCCAGTCTGCTCGTCGGTAACCACGGCGAACGGCGTCACCTCTGAACCTGTGCCCGAGGTAGTAGGGATCGCTACCATCTTGGCCTTCTTGCCTAATTTGGGGAACTTGTAGATACGCTTACGAATATCCATGAAGCGCAGCGCCAGGTCGGCAAAATCGACTTCTGGGTGTTCATACATGACCCAGATGATCTTGGCCGCATCCATTGGCGAGCCACCACCGAGGGCGATGATCACGTCGGGCTGGAAGCTCTTAGCCACGCTGGCACCTTGGTTAACGATGGCGAGGGTTGGGTCGGCCTCTACCTCGTAGAAGACCTCGGTTTCCAGACCCTGAGACTTTAAGATCTTGATGGTCTCATCGCAGTAGCCGTTATTAAACAGATACTTGTCTGTCACGATCAGGGCGCGTTTCTTATCGTTTAGCTCTTCGAGTGCGATAGGCAAGCTGCCGCGGCGGAAATAGATAGAGGAGGGGAGTTTATGCCACAGCATATTTTCGGCTCGCTTAGCGACAGTTTTCTTGTTGATTAGATGGCTAGGACCAACGTTTTCTGAGATGGAGTTACCGCCCCAAGAGCCACAGCCCAGGGTGAGTGATGGTGCCAACTTGAAGTTGTAGAGATCGCCTATGCCGCCCTGAGAGGCCGGGGTGTTGATCAGAATACGTGCGGTTTTCATGCGATAACCGAAGGTTCTTACCCTCTCCGTCTGAGTGTCCTGATCGGTATAGAGGCCAGATGTATGACCTATGCCGCCCAGTGTCACTAAGGCTTCGGCCTTATTTAGCGCGTCGTCGAAATCACTGGCGCGGTACATGGCCAGTAGCGGAGAAAGTTTCTCGTGAGCAAAAGCCTCGGCTTCGCTGATCTCAGATGCCTGACCGATAAGCACCTTAGTGCTGGCAGGTACCTTGATGTTGGCCATGGCGGCGATGGTTGCCGCGCTCTGACCTACGATGTCGGCATTGAGCGCGCCATTTTTAAGGATCACCTTCTGCATCGCCTTGGCTTCTTTGGCCGTGAGGATGTAGCCGCCGTGGCTGGCGAAGCGCTCTTTGACCGCGTCATAGATGGCATCGACCACGACCACGGCTTGCTCTGACGCGCATACCACGCCGTTATCGAAGGTCTTGGACATCAGGATTGAGCTGACCGCACGTTTGATATCGGCGGTCTCGTCGATAACGATTGGGGTGTTACCGGCGCCAACACCAATTGCTGGCTTGCCTGAAGAGTAGGCGGCCTTCACCATGCCCGGGCCACCTGTGGCCAGGATCAGGTTGATCTTGTCATGGGTCATTAGCTGGTTGGACAGGGCAACGCTAGGCTCATCGATCCAGCCGATGATATCTTTCGGCGCGCCGGCTTCAATTGCGGCATCGAGCACCAGTCGGGCGGCGGTCGTCGTCGATACCTTGGCTCTTGGGTGTGGTGAGAAGATGATACCGTTGCGGGTCTTAAGGCTGATCAGCGCCTTGAAGATGGCGGTAGAGGTTGGGTTGGTTGTCGGCACTATGCCGCAGATAAGGCCCACGGGCTCGGCAATGGTGATGGTGCCGAAGGTTGGGTCTTCCTCTAAGATGCCACAGGTCTTGTCGTCCTTATATTTGTTATAGATGTATTCGGAGGCGAAGTGGTTCTTGATCACCTTGTCTTCCAGCACACCCATGCCGGTTTCGTTGGCTGCCATCTTGGCCAGTGAGATGCGGGCATCGGCCGCGGCCAGGGCGGCGGCGCGGAAGATTTTATCCACCTGCTCCTGACTAAAGTTGGCAAACTGTGCCTGGGACTTGGCGACCCGTTCGACCAGTTGGTCGAGTTCCTGTTGGTTGCTAACAGTCATAATATGATCCTTGGAAAAAAATTTAGCGAAAATCGGTTTTGGCTAAATTCTCTTGTTGGCCAAATTTGCTTTATGAAGGAAAATTACACTTTGAGCGGCTTGATAACCGTGATCTTCGCCGCAAAACCGCTTGTTAATGTAATAAAATAACATTGTGAGCGCAATGTGACGGTTTTCACAGCAGTAATTTTAGTCCTGTAAAAATAGAATATTTAAGTCAAAGTTGTGAAATGTGATAGAAAATCTCGTTTTTCCAGGCGAGGGCAATACTGTACAGTATGCGTTTTTCAACCATACTGCTTTTTAACCGACTAAAACGTCACTTGAGGAGATGACATTGGATTTAACACTCTATGTTAAATTTTTTCTTGGTTTGGTAGCGATAATCAACCCCATAGGTTTGCTGCCCGTGTTTGTGAGTCTGACCAGTCACCAGACGGAAGCGGAGCGTAACCATACGGGTAAGGTCGCTAACTTTGCCGTGGTAGTGATCCTGCTGGTGACCATCATCGCCGGTCAGCATATCCTCAACATGTTTAGTATCTCGCTGTCGGCCTTCAGAATAGCGGGTGGTACCCTGATCGCCATCATCGCCATGTCTATGCTGCAAGGTAAGCTGGGTGAAGTGAAGCGTAACCAGGAAGAAGACCGGGAGGCCTCGGGCATGGAGTCGGTTGCCGTGGTGCCTTTGGCCTTGCCTCTGATGGCAGGCCCTGGTGCGATTAGCTCGGTGATCGTCTCGGCGGCGCAGCATAACACCTTTAGTGACCTCATCGGCATGTCGATCACTGTTGTGCTCTTCGGCCTCACCAGCTTCACCCTGTTTCGAATGGCGCCGGTGATCTTTAAACTCTTGGGTAAGACGGGCATTAACGTGATCACCCGTCTCATGGGTCTGTTGATGCTCTCTATCGGTATCGAGGTGATGGCGGCCGGCTTCAAGGGCTTATTTCCCAGCCTGATAGGCAGTTAAGGATCTCTAGATAAGAAAAACGCGCCTGTGGCGCGTTTTTTTATGTCTGACTTATGTCGTCATTGTAGGTCGATCAGGGAGCCCGCCTTGGCGCTAAACAGGTGTTGGTGTAGGCGGGCGGCAAACTCGTCCGTCATTCCCGAGATATAGTCGGCGATCACCCGGTTGCAGTTGCCTTGCTGCCGGGCCATCTGCTGCCAGCGCTCCTGGGTATTGAGGGGTAACAGGCGCTCTGGATCCGAGGCGAAGGCCTCGAACAGTTCCATCACGATCTGCTGGCCCTTGTACTCTAGCATCTGGATTTCCGGCTTGCGGATCACCCGCTTGTAGACGAATTGCTTGAGTACATGGAGTGCCTCGGCGAAGGGGCCTTCCAGCCGAGCGTTGTACCTTAGTAGTGGCTCGCTAAAATTTGGATTCTCATCGATTAAGATGGCGGTGACGAAACCATTAACCAGGGTACCTATGGCATCTTTCCGCAGGTGATTCTCCAGTGCGAAAAGCTTATCGCCTATGGCGGAAAACTCCTTGGCAATCCAGTCATCCTGGCTGTCTGCCAGTACATTGGCCACGTCCTGTTGCCACATGGCCTGGGTGACGATCCCCATGACGATGGCATCTTCGAGATCGTGAATGGCGTAAGCGGTATCGTCCGCCAGCTCCATGATGGAGCAGTCTAGCGACTTGTGGCGGGTGCGTCTGTGTTGATCCCTTGCCACTGACTCTGCCGAGACGAATAGTTCTCTGTCGTTAATCGATAGCGGCTCAAGCACCCAGTCGAGCACTGACTTGTCCTCATCGAAGATCCCTTTAACTGGCCGCCACTGGCTGGGCTTGAGCTGGCGATAGCTATCGACGTCCGGCCTTGGCTGGGACTGATACAGTTCGGCATGGCTCGCAGGATACTTGAGGATCCCTAATAATGTGCGCCGGGTGAGGTTCATGCCAAAGTGTTGGGTATAGGGCTCGAGCGCCGTGAGGATCCTGAAGGTTTGCCCGTTTCCCTCGAAGCCACCGTCGCCGCGCATCATATAATTGAGTGCTATCTCGCCGCCGTGGCCGAAGGGTGGGTGGCCGATATCATGGGCCAGGCAGAGAGACTCTATCAGGCTCATGGAGTCGAGCAGGTGATGCAGGTCTGGGTATTTCTGCTTGAGCTGGGCGCAGATCCCTGTGCCTATCTGGGATACCTCTAGCGAATGGGTGAGGCGGGTGCGGTAGAAGTCGTTCATGCCGACCCCTAACACCTGAGTCTTGGCCTGTAGGCGCCTGAAGGCAGCCGAGTGCAGAATGCGGGCTCTATCGCGTTGATAGGGGCTACGGTGGTCGTTGCGCCTGAGTTTCTCTTCGCCCAAGCGTCTTTCATGCCAGATGGCAGATGTCATATGCTCTCCTCTTTGGCAGACTTCACTGCTATAGCAGGCGATTGATCTCGTCGAGATTCAGCTCGAAGCTGGGGATAAAGGTATCGATAAAATATTTTACCGCCGGATCGGGATTCTTGCCGAGGGATTCGGTGAGGCGGCGCTTGGCGGTGTTAAATTCATGGTTCCCAGCCGCTTGCTCTTCGAGACATTTTAGGTAGGCGCATAAAGTGTCGGCGGATTTCACCAGTTGCTTGTACTCTTCATCGGCCTGATCGCTCAGTAGCAGGTCGCGGTAATCTTCTTGAAACTCCTCGGGCACCATCTCCAGCAGCCTGCGCTCGGCTATCGCCTCTATCTTCTTGTACTCGGCCTCGATCTCCTTGTTGAAATATTTGACTGGGGTGGGTAGATCGCCGGTAAGGATCTCGCTGGCATCGTGAAAAATCGCCAGGGTGGCGGCGCGCTCCGGGCTGAGCTGCTTATTGAATTTTTTATTGGCTATGATGGCTAAGGCGTGGGCCACCATGGCGACCTGTAGCGAATGTTCCTGTACGTTTTCCGGGCGGACGTTGTACATGAGCGGCCAGCGTTGGATCAACTTCATCCTGGCCAGGTGGGCGAACAAATGACTCATACTGCTATCCCTGTTGCTAAGTTGCATTAACAGTAACACAGGGCAAGTAAATAGAAACAGTATCTTATACCAATCCTAATAAATACCTGATCATTCTAGCTTGTCAAAACGCTTGATAACTGCGTTAGGATTTTTAATCCTGGAATTACTAACTCTGGAATAACTACTTATCTAAAATCCTGCCTTGTTCTCAGGTGGTTTTCCTGCGCTTTATCTGCTCACTGACTCACCTTGTTGGTATTAAAAATAAAAAAGCGATCCTGAGATCGCTTTTCTTTGCTTGTTGACCGTTAAACAGGCCTATTGGCTGTAATCGGAAAGGAAGTCGCCAAACTCCACCAGCGCCTTATTCAAGTCCTCTTTGTGGGGCAGGAAGACCACCCTGAGGTGGTCGGGCTCTGGCCAGTTAAAGGCGGTGCCTTGTACCAGGAGTATTTTCTTTTCTTTGAGTAGATCCAGCACCAGGCGTTCGTCGTCCCTCAGGTTGAACTTCTTGGCGTCCAGTTTCGGGAAGGCATACAAGGCGCCTTTAGGCTTCTTACAACTTACCCCGGGGATCTGATTGAGCAGTTCATAACAGGTGTCACGCTGTTGGGTCAGGCGACCATCGGGTGACACCAATTCATTGATGCTCTGATAGCCACCCAGCGCCGTCTGAATAGCGTGCTGATTGGGCACGTTAGAGCACAGGCGCATGGAAGCCAGCATGTCTAAGCCTTCGATATAGCTCTTAGCGGCCTTTAGGTTACCCGAGAGCATCATCCAGCCGACCCTAAAGCCCGCGGCGCGGTATGACTTGGAGAGACCGTTGAAGGTTACGGTAAGAATATCGTCCGACAGGGTCGCAGCCGGAATATGTGTCTCGCCATCATAGAGGATCTTGTCGTAGATCTCGTCGGCAAACAGGATGATGTCGTGTTGGCGACACAGCTCTATGACCTCAAGCAGTAACTCGCGGGAGTAGACGGCGCCGGTTGGGTTGTTGGGGTTGATCAACACTATGCCTCGGGTGCGACTGTTTATCTTGGCTTTGATGTCGTCGAGATCGGGAAACCAGTCGGAGTCCTCGTCGCAGCGATAGTGCTGCGCCTTGCCGCCGGAGAGATGCACTGCTGCCGTCCATAGTGGATAGTCGGGTGAGGGGACCAGTACCTCATCGTCGCCGTTGAGCAGGCCCTGCATCGCCATCACGATAAGTTCTGACACGCCATTGCCTATGTAGATATCTTCGATATCGACGCCAAACAGCCCCAGGCTTTGGTAATGCTGCACGATAGCCTTACGCGCCGAGAACAGCCCCTTAGACTCGCTATAGCCTTGGGCGCTGGGCAGGTTGAGGATCACGTCGCGTACTATCTCTTCCGGCGCCTCGAAACCAAAGGGGGCCGGGTTACCTATGTTGAGCTTGAGGATGCGATGGCCTTCATCTTCCAGGCGTCTCGCCTCCTTATGAACTGGCCCGCGGATGTCGTAACAGACGGTGTCGAGTTTATTGGACTTAATGATAGGGCGCATCGAAACCTCGTGATTGCCAGTAAAGAAAAAGCTGATCGTGTGAAAGCTCGTAAGTTATCGAACAATAACGAAAAAAACTATTGTTTAAAAGGGGCTTTACCGCAATTTAGTAAATATTTTTAGAGGAATATACTGAAGGAGTTATTTACGAAAATCAAAACTAGTGATTTATTCTGCAGGCGTGCAAAGATAAAGGTGTAATCACTGTCTGTGTAAGCTGTAGGTACAAAAAAGCCAGCGAAATACGCTGGCTTTTACTATCGAGTTAACGGCTTGTTTAAGCGCGTTTCTTAAACTCGTGGGTACGAGTGTCAATCTCGATCAGATCGCCGGTCTTAACGAAGTCAGCAACGCTCAGGGTTGCACCACCAGCGATAGTGGCAGGCTTCATGACCTTACCAGAGGTGTCGCCACGTGCTGAAGGCTCGGTGTAGGTCACTTCACGTACAACAGTTGTTGGTAGTTCAACAGAGATAGCCTTACCTTCGTAGAAAGTCACCTGGCACTGTTCTTCCATACCGTCAACGATGTAAGCCGCTGCATCGCCAAGGTTATCAGCTTCAACGTCATACTGGTTGTACTCTGCATCCATGAAGACATACATAGGATCGGCAAAGTATGAATAAGTACAATCAAGACGGTCTAGAATGATATCTTCCATCTTGTCTTCACCCTTAAAGGTGGTTTCGGTAGATGAATCTTGAAGTAGGTTCTTCAGCTTCATCTTAACGATAGCCGCGTTACGGCCTGAGCGAGTTGTTTCAGTCTTTTGAACAACCCATGGGCTGCCATCTAACATGATCACGTTACCGGGACGGAGTTCATGAGCAGTTTTCATTTCTCTGTTTCCTATATTTTAGGGTGTTTCTATTTCAACGCAGTATCTTAGCTATTTTTAACGAATTGAACTAGTCGTGTTGCAAGATCTGCATCATTTAATGCTTCATTCGGCCAGTTTTGTGCGTGTTGCGTGAGGGCCGAATGTGCGTTATCCACTTGCTGCCAAAGGGAAGGCAGTGTCTCTTGGGCGCCTTGGTTAAAGCCAATATTGAGCTTTTTCCAGGCACTGGCGATTTCTGGGGCCAGATTATGACAATAAAATGCCATAAAGGCTTCTAATTTTATCAGGTGATAATCTTCTTCCTGGGGATAGATATGCCAGATGAAGGGCTTTGCTGCCCATTGGGCGCGCAGGAAGGAGTCTTCACCGCGCACGATATTGAAGTCTGAGCTCCAAAGCAGACGATCGTAGCCTTGCTGATCTGTCATCGGCAGCAGATGTATGGTCAGCTTACCGTGGCTATAACGGCTCCCCGGTGTCAAAGGCCCTTGCGGGTCGACGAAGGCCCCCAGACTATTGAGGCTGCGCCCGATAGGCACTAGTAGGTGAATCTGATTATCACCCTGTTGCCAATGGCGGCAAAGGGCCTCGAGGCTATCGCTCTCATAGCTGAACAGGCTGATGACAGTATGATCAGTTTGTATGCCACTGAGCCCTAATGTCTCAAAAAAAGCCTGCCGCTCGTTATTGTCCTGCCAGGCTTGCCTGCGTTGGAGCAGATCGGCTTCGCAGATGAGACCGCCTGTTTTAGGGGTAAAGCCTGGGAAATAAAACTGTTTCTTTAGACCGCTGCGCTGCAGCGAGGGCAGTCCGTGGCAGCCCTCGACCCAATCTTCTGCGCTCAGGTACTCAAGATTCAGCCAGACGGGGACCTGATTACCGCTTCGATGCAAGGCGGTGATCTGGTCTAGCACCTCTGGCGGCAGTTCACAGGCAAACGCCTCGATAAGCACGTCGCCCGGCTGATACTCCTGGGTCAGCGGCGTGTCCCAATGTTTTATGCAGACCCCTTCGAAGTTTTGGCTCGCGCACTTGGGATCCAGCTTAGGCAAGATATGGCCAAAGCTTGCTAAGTCGTCCACCCAGAGATTGACGGCTAATCCATATTCCTTCGCCAGCTGTTTGGCCAGACGCCAGGTGACGCCTATATCGCCATAGTTATCGACGACGGCGCAGAAGATGTCCCAGTGGTTGGCTTGTGTTTGACTCTGCATGGGGCGTGTTTAGCTTACTTTCTTGGTTACTCGGGTGAGTGTTAAACTCTGTATCTCTTGCTAAGGCGAGAGAGCATTCATACATCAGGGCTTATATATTAGCGCTAAAAAAAGCGGCTATTGCCGCTTCTTTTTGATGGAACCGAAAGATTAATCTTCCAGCTCTGCCAGGCACATCTCTTCGTAGATCTGCTTAACCCAGGCATCGACACGTTCTTCGGTCAGTTCTGGTTGACGGTCTTCGTCGATACCCAGACCCACGAAGTGCTTATCGTCGGCCATGCCCTTAGAGGCCTCGAAGTCATAGCCGTCGGTTGGCCAGTGACCGATAACCACTGCGCCGCGCGCTTCGACGATCTCGTTAACCATGCCCATGGCATCGAGGAAATACTCGGCGTAATCTTCCTGATCGCCACAACCAAAGATAGCGACCAGCTTACCGTCGAAATCGATCTGTTCTAATTCAGGGAAGAAATCGTCCCAATCGCATTGGGCTTCACCGTAATACCAGGTAGGGATACCGAATAGCAGCAGATCATATTCTGCAATCTGTTCTTTGGTACTCTTAGCGATATCCTTAACGTCGACCATCTTCTTGCCCAGCTTCTTCTGGATCATCTTGGCGACGGCTTCGGTATTACCTGTATCACTGCCGAAAAAAAGACCTACAGTTGCCATTGTCTTTCCTTTATCTAGTTCACTGACGTTTGTTTCAACACCACTTAAGCTCAGCTTCTGACCTGCTTAAGCAGTATCGATTCGATTAATTGGCTGCGGCTGATGTTACTGGCCAAAGCCTTTTCATTCAAGGCGTCGTATAAATCTTGTGACACCTTTAACTCTATTCGTTTTAATCCTGCGGCTCTGTCGCGTTGGATCTGATTTCGCTTGTTGACCTTTAGTTGTTGCTCTCGGGGAAGGGGATTACTGCGAGGACGTCCTCGGCGTTTCTCCGTAGCAAACAGGTCTATCGTTGTTCTGTCTGAAGATTCTTTTGCCATCGAATGTTCGTCTAACCTATACCAGAGCTCTCCCAGGAGAGTTGGATCAAGCCCTTAGCTATAAACCCGGCGCAGCCGAGAAATAATACTAACCAAACAATATAGCGGCCAAATTTAGGGACATTTCCCTGCTTGAGCACGTCATGTATTGCCATACCAATAAAGAAAAATATCGCCGCAAAAAACAGGTTTAAGCCAACAGCCTCTATCTGTTCCATGTACTGAGATAACATGCTGCGTTCCCTCAGGCTAAAAAAAGAGGCGCGAATATACCATAGTTAAGTGATATCTGCTACACGCTTTACTGACAAGATTCAGTCATTTTGCGCGATAAACTCGGCGACGATGCGATTGAAAATAGCCGGTTTTTGTGCGTGTAACCAATGACCTGTACCGGCCAACGATTTGGCCTGGATCTTAGGAAACTGGGACAAAAACCCTTGGCGGTGCGCCGCGGTGACATAGTCTGAATCTGCGCCGCGAATGCACAGGCTAGGGCCTTTGTATTGTTTATCTGCCAGCGGCCAGCCGATAAGGTGATCATAGCTGGACTTTAGCCCGGTAAGGTTCATCTTCCAGGCAAAGCCTTGCTCGTCCTTAGTGAGGTTTTTCAGCAGAAACAGCGCCGTACCTTCATCTATACCGGCGCTAAGCAGCTGCTTTTGTGCATCGGCGCGGTTAGCCAGCGCGCTAAGGTCCAGGTTGCTCAGGCCGGCAAATACCTTTTGATGTCTGGGTTGATAGGCAACGGGGGCGATATCCGCTGCCACCAGGCTCTTTACCCGATCGCCATAGAGCAGCGCCGTGGCCATGGCAATCTTACCGCCCATGGAGTGGCCGACCAGGTGCGCCGATTCTAGCTCGAGTTCGTCCATCAGGCCGATGACGGCCTCGGCCAGCATGGGATAATCCATGTTGGGCCAGTGAGGGCTGAGGCCGTGGTTAGGTACATCGAGGCGGATCACTTGGTGCTTATCGAGTGAGTT
Source organism: Shewanella insulae (assembly GCF_009831655.1). GTDB lineage: Bacteria > Pseudomonadota > Gammaproteobacteria > Enterobacterales > Shewanellaceae > Shewanella > Shewanella insulae. The sequence continues at coordinate 278,631 of NZ_WRPA01000001.1, forward strand.
ACCTAGGCTCTTAAGGTTATCCAGGTTGCCAAACAGGCCGTGGATAAGGATAACCGGGCTACCTTCTCCCGATTGGGTGTAATTCAAGCTGGTCATGGAGGCTGGTCTTGGAAAGTTAAGCATGGAAATAATTGGCTAAATTGTGCCTGTAAATTGCTGTAAAAGACAGCATTAAGCGCGATCGCGCCTTTCTCTGGCGGGTTTTTGCGCACTTGAGGGGTAATTTATTGATCTTGTAACCAAGTTGTGGATTTTTAATGCGATCGCTCTTTATTCCGGTGGGAAAGATAGCATACACTTGAACGGATCTGGCATCAGTTGCTGCGGATCGCATTCGCGATAACAATAACCTAATTACCTTTACCGTCTAAGGAAGATTCTAGTCATGAAATATATTGAGATTGATGAAGAGCTATATCGCCATATTGCCAGCAAGACAGAGCGCATAGGAGAGAGTGCTTCAGAGATCCTGCGACGATTACTCGGCCTAGACGTAGAGACGGTTGCCATGGAGCAGCCTAAGCAGATCAGCCAGCCAGGCCTGGATAAAGAGGTGGCGCAAACCCAACATGTGGCTGCGATCGATCCTGAGACGCTGATCGATAAGGCCGCGCTAGCCCAGCAAAAGGGCGCCGTCGGCCGTTTCCTGTTTACCTTAGAAGCTATCTATAAGGCCACGCCAACTCAGTTCGACCAAGTGCTGCAGATCCAGGGGCGCGATCGTCTCTATTTCGCTACCTCGAAAGAATCGCTACTCAAGGCCAGTAAGTCGGCCAACCCGAAAGAGATAGGCAACAGCGGCTTCTGGGTTACCACGAATAACAACACGGCGAAAAAGCGCACCATCCTAAGCGAAGTGCTGGGTCAGTTCGGCGTGCAAGAAAAACAGATTGAATCCATTATCGGTCATATTTAAGTGAGATACTGAGGCTCAATCTACCCGACACTTAGGAGTACATTTTGGCGCTACACGAGCGAGCCGGCAAACCGGCACAACAAAGGGACTTGGTTAATATTCCTAAACTGATGAGCCACTACTATCGGCTCTCACCGGATGTGACCATTGACGCGCAGAAGGTTACATTCGGCACCTCGGGTCACAGAGGCTGTGCCTTCAATAAGAGTTTCAACGAAAAACATATCCTGGCAATCGTCCAGGCAGTAGTCGATCATCGTATCGAGGCGGGCATCGAGGGGCCGATGATCGTCGGCATAGATACCCATGCACTGTCTCAGGCGGCTTATGTTACGGCGCTTGAGGTGTTAACCGCCAACGGCATTCAGGTGATCGTCGCCAAGGACGATGAATATACCCCGACTCCTGTGGTGTCCCATGCCATCATCAAGGCTAACAGGGAGCAGGGGGCGCCGCTGACCGATGGTCTTATCATCACGCCTTCCCATAATCCGCCTCAAGATGGCGGCATTAAGTACAATCCGCCCCATGGTGGCCCGGCCGAAGGCAGTATTACAGCCTGGGTTGAGCAGCGCGCTAACGAGTATTTGGCTAGGCAACTCGAAGGGGTGAAGCGCCTAACCTATTCTGTGGCGGTCACAACTACCCTTATTCAAGAGCGCGACCTGATGGCGGACTATGTCGAGGATCTTGAGCAGGTTATCGACATGCAGGCTATCAAGCAGGCTGGCATTCGTATCGGTGTCGATCCTCTCGGCGGTTCAGGTATCCACTATTGGGCCAAGATTGCCGAGCGCTATGGGCTGGATATCACCCTGGTGAACGATCGCATCGATCCCGCCTTTGGTTTTATGCCCCTGGATAAGGATGGCAAGATCCGCATGGATTGCTCATCGCCCTATGCCATGGCGGGTTTGTTGGCCCATCAGGATGGCTTCGATATCTGCGTTGGCAACGATCCCGATTACGACAGACACGGTATCGTCTGTCCGGGCTGTGGCCTGATGAATCCTAATCACTATCTTGCGGTAGCCATCGAATATCTATTATCTCATCGCCCACAGTGGTCGGCCGACCTCAAGATAGGTAAGACACTGGTCTCCAGCGCCATGATAGACAAGGTGTGCATTGAGCAGTCGCGCAGCCTCTGCGAGGTGCCTGTGGGCTTTAAATGGTTCGTCGACGGCTTGGCCGATGCCAGCTTCGCCTTCGGCGGCGAAGAGAGTGCCGGCGCCGCCTTCCTGCGCCGAGATGGTGGCAGTTGGTGTACCGATAAGGATGGTTTCATCTTGGCGTTGCTGGCGGCGGAGATCCTGGCGGTAACGGGTAAGACGCCTGCCAAGCTTTATGCCGAGATGGTCGAGCGTCACGGCGAGAGCTTCTACAAGCGTATCGACTCGCCGGTTAACCCCAAGCGTAAGGCTAAGTTTAACCAGCTGGTAAGCGCGCCGCTGAATGTCAGTGACCTTGGCTGTGAAGCCATGGCCGGGGATGCGATCCTCGAGGTACTCACCCATGCACCAGGCAATGGTGCGGCCATCGGTGGCCTCAAGGTGGTTACAGCCAACGCCTGGTTCGCCGCGCGTCCATCGGGCACAGAGGCGCTGTTTAAGCTCTATGGTGAGAGCTTTGTTAGTCAGGAGCATCTAGAGCAGGTGCTCGACCAGGCCCAGCAGATGATAGAGCGGCTCTTGACTTAGCAGCTGTTGCCCTAATCCGTGTTAGCCTAGCCAATAGCGCTGTAAAATTTAGTACCACAAAAAAGCCAGTGATTCACTGGCTTTTTTGTGGTACTAACTTGCATCGGGCCGCGTGGAAAAACTAAGGCCTAGTAGCTGAGGTGACAGCTAGGTAGATTGTTCTTTTCTAAATAGTTTTGGTGATACTCTTCGGCCTTGTGAAAGGTGAGCACTGGGACTATCTCGGTCACTATGGGTCTTAGTCCCCACTTACCGCTACGGGAGAGGGCTAACTTAGAGGCTTCCGCCGTCGCCTTCTGCACTTTGTCGTGGAAGAAGATGGCACTGCGATACTGGCTTCCTATATCGCCGCCTTGCATGTTGAGCATGGTGGGGTTGTGGTTGCGCCAGAACACATCCAGTAGATCGTCAAAACTCACCCTGGTCTCATCAAACTCCACCTGAACCACCTCGGCGTGCCCTGTTGTGCCTGTCTTAACCTCTTTATAACTGGTCGCCTTATCATTGCCGCCCATATAGCCGCAGGTGGCAGAGATGACGCCGTCTATCTGCTTGAAAAAATACTCAACCCCCCAGAAACAGCCTGCGCCAAATGTTGCTAGTGCCATGTACGACCTCTTCTAAATTTACCCATATCTATTTTTAACCGTCTAACCGTTTAGATGGCTAGATGTCCTTATTCTGTATTATTCGGTTAACGAATGCAATAGGGAAAATATGCGTCGATCGACTGGCCCGCGTGGTCGTCCCGTCGCTTAAATGTTACTATGCTGCCCAACTGATAATAATGCTAATAAATCCAAGGAGTCGCCTTCTTTCCACGAGCTGTGTGTGGGAGTGAAATGGCGATGCAGTAAAGGAGTTTGCTGTGCAAGACACCCTGATGTTGTCGAAAGACTTTTTGCAATTGACCCTAGACAATCCCGTAAGCCTGCCGGCGCCATTCGATTTTACCCTGGGGCAACACACCCAGGTGTCAGTGTGGGATACCGGTGTTATCCAATTCGAACCGCTCGCTAAGCAAGAGGGTGAGGACAAAGCGTTAAAGAGCATAGTGCTCTCCTCGGCGGTTCATGGTAACGAGACGGCGCCTATCGAGCTGTGTAACCAGCTGATCACCGCGCTGCTGTCTGAGACGCTTGTCGCCCGCCACCGTGTGCTGTTTTTGATCGGTAATCCACCTGCAATTCTTAATGGGACGCGTTTCGTCGAGGAGAACCTCAATCGCCTGTTTAGTGGCGCACATGCCAAAGGTGAGAGTAACGCCGAGCGGGAAAGGGCAGAGAAGCTAGAGCAGTATGTCGATAGTTTCTTTAACGCCGCACCAGAAGGAGGCAGTCGTTATCACTACGACCTGCACACGGCGATTCGCGCCTCCAAGCATGAGAAGTTTGCCATCTATCCTTATCCACACGGCGCGCCGTACAGCGGTGAGCAGATCATGTTCCTGGCCGCTTGCGGCATCAAGACAGTGCTGTTTCATCACGAGCCAACGACCACCTTTAGTTATTTCTCCGCCCATGGCTATCAGGCTCACGCCTTTACCATTGAGCTTGGCAAGGTGATGCCCATGGGGCAGAACGATATGACCCGCTTCATCGAAGTCAAAGAGATGTTGACCCGCCTAGTGTCTGGACGGGATCTCGAGCTTGGTGAGTTTGATGCGAGTCAGGTAAATCTGTATCAGGTTAATCGCTCAATCAATAAGCAGGCTGACGATTTCAGCTTTACGTTTGCCGACGATGTCGAGAATTTTACGGCGTTTCCAAGAGGTTATATATTGGCTAAGGACGGTGGGAAAGAGATTAAGGTGGAAGCCGAATCTGAGTCTATCGTATTTCCTAACGCCAATGTACCGGTTGGCCAGCGCACTGTGCTGTGTTTAGTGCCCGCTAAAGATTATCGCGTGGTGTAGTGTGTGGCTTGTAAAGCTAGCGATACATGGGGCAGGGCTGCTAGTTGTCGGCAGTGCCCTGTGATAGCTTGCTAGGTAGTTTACGTTAACGTAACTTTAACGCCGCGTCATAAAAGAGAATAGTGAACAACTTAGGCTGTTCGCAGTCAGATAACAAAAATACTCAGCTGATAAGAGAATAGTATGAGCAACGCAACGAGCAATACAGAGACTGTCCATCGCGTCAGTTTTCTCGACAAGGATTCATTATCGATCCCGATCCTGAAGATCCTTCAAGCCGACGGTACCACCTTTGAAAATGCTGTGTTACCCGTGATAGATCAGGATTTGGCTGCCAAAATTTATGATACTTGTGTATTCACACGAGTACTCGACGAGCGCATGTTAGCCGCTCAGCGTCAGGGCCGGATCAGCTTCTACATGACCTGTACCGGCGAAGAAGCCGCCGTCATCGGCAGTGTGGCCGCCCTGGACCAAGACGATGTGATATTAGCTCAGTACCGCGAACATGCGGCTATCCGCTATCGTGGCTTCACCACTGAGCAGTTTATGAACCAGATGTTCAGCAATGAGAAAGATCTGGGTAAGGGCCGCCAGATGCCGATCCACTACGGCTGCGAGGCGCTCAACTATCAGACTATCTCTTCGCCACTGGCGACGCAGATCCCTCAGGCGACGGGTGTCGGTTATAGCCTGAAGATGCAGGGCAAACGTAACGTAGCCGTCTGCTACTTCGGTGAAGGCGCCGCCTCTGAGGGGGATTTCCACGCAGGTCTCAACATGGCGGCAGTACTGAATTCTCCAGTTATCTTCTTCTGTCGTAACAATGGCTACGCCATCTCAACCCCGACCAACGAGCAGTTTGCCGGCAACGGTATCGCCAGTCGTGGTGTGGGCTATGGCATGCACACCATACGCGTGGACGGTAACGATATGCTGGCGGTGATGGCCGCGACTCAGCAGGCCAGAGCCTATGCGCTGGAACATAACAAGCCAGTGCTGATCGAAGCCATGACTTATCGCCTTGGTGCTCACTCATCATCGGATGACCCATCGGGTTACCGTTCTAAGGACGAAGAGGCCAAGTGGCAGCAGCATGATCCGGTTAAGCGCTTCAAGCTGTGGCTGATCAATAAGGGTTGGCTCGCCGAAAGCGATGATGCAGCTCTTTATGAGAAGTACCGCGAAGAGGTACTAGCTGCGGTGAAGGTTGCCGAGAAGTTACCTACACCTAATGTCGACGAGATCATCGAAGATGTGTTCGACGAACCGACGCCGAGACTCAAGCAGCAACTGACCGAGCTTAAGCAGCACATCAAGAAATATCCTGATTCCTATCCACGCAGCGCAGGGAGAGAATAAATCGTGGCCAAGATAAATATGTTACAAGCCATCAACGATGCCTTGACCCTTGCGATGGAAACCGACGACAAGGCGGTGATCTTCGGCGAAGACGTTGGCCATTTCGGCGGCGTATTTCGTGCTACCTCGGGTCTGCAGGATAAGTTCGGCCGCGATCGCTGTTTCAACACGCCGCTGACCGAGCAGGGTATCGCAGGTTTTGCCAACGGCCTAGCGTCCAATGGCATGACGGCCATCGCCGAGATCCAGTTTGCCGACTATATCTTCCCGGCGTTCGATCAGATCGTAAACGAATCGGCCAAGTTCAGATACCGCAGCGGTAACGAGTTCGATGTGGGCGGTATCACTTACCGTACTCCCTATGGCGGCGGCATCGCCGGGGGGCACTACCACTCGCAATCGCCAGAGGCTTATTTCACCCAGACGCCGGGTCTTAAGGTGGTCGTGCCTCGTAACGCCTATCAGGCTAAGGGCCTCTTGCTTGCATCGATTCGCGACAAGAACCCTGTCGTCTTCTTCGAGCCTAAGCGTCTCTACCGCGCAAGCGTGGGCGAGGTGCCGGACGAAGCCTATGAGATTGAGCTAGGCAAGGCAGAAGTGGTTCAGGAAGGCACAGATATTACCGTGCTGGCCTGGGGCGCGCAGATGGAGATCGTCGAAGAGGCGGCTAAGATGGCGGCCAAGAAGGGGATCTCTTGCGAGGTGATCGACCTTCGCACCCTGGCACCATGGGATGTCGACACGGTAGCGGCCTCGGTGAAGAAGACCGGACGCCTGGTGATCAACCATGAGGCGCCGCTAACCGGTGGTTTTGCCGGCGAGATCGCCGCGACCATTCAGCAAGAGTGTTTCCTCTATCTGGAATCGCCGATTAGCCGTGTGTGTGGCCTTGATACCCCGTATCCGCTGATCCATGAAAAAGAATATATGCCTGATGCGCTCAAGACCTTTGAAGCGATCAAAGCATCGATGAAATACTAGGAGCCCCAGGCATGATTAAAGATTTTATTTTGCCCGATATCGGTGAGGGCGTAGTCGAGTGTGAGTTGGTCGAGTGGTTGGTTGCCGAGGGTGATACCGTCACCGAAGATCAGCCTATTGCCGACGTGATGACTGACAAAGCCTTAGTGCAGATCCCTGCAGTGCACGGCGGTGTTATCAAAAAACTTCACTACAAGAAAGGTGATATCGCTATCGTACACGAACCTCTCTATTCGGTGGAGATCGATGGTGTGGTAGAAGATGAGGTGGTCGCCGAACCGACGGCCGATGCACCAAATGTTCAAACAGATTCACAGCAGACCGTTGCAGGCAAGCGCGTTGAAGAGTTCCTGCTACCGGATATCGGTGAAGGGATAGTCGAGTGTGAATTGGTGGAGTGGTTGGTGGCCGAAGGCGACATGGTGGTCGAAGATCAGCCTATCGCCGATGTGATGACCGACAAGGCCCTGGTGCAGATCCCGGCGATTAAGAGCGGTAAGGTAGTAAAACTCCATTACCGTAAGGGTCAGCTGGCACAGGTTCACACCCCGCTTTTCGCTATCGAGGTGGAGAGCGAAGAGGGCGGCGTTGCCGCGCCGGTTGCCGATACGGTAACTGCTGCTAGTGAGAGCCAAGATGTTGAGCTGCATGCTCCTGCCGGTAACGGTAAGGCGCTGGCAAGCCCAGCCGTGCGTCGCCTGGCGCGTAGCTATGACATCGATCTCAGCCAGGTACCTGGCTCTGGCAAGCATGGTCGTGTCTATAAGGAAGATGTCGAGCGTTTCCGTAGTGGCGAAGCCGTGAAGGCTAAGGCGGCAAAAGCGCAGGTAACAAGCGAGCCAAGTGCTGCGCCTGTTGCGGTTGCTGCTGGTGATCGCGTCGAGCCAATCCGCGGCGTCAAGGCGGTGATGGCCAAGATGATGACAGAGTCTGTCTCGACTATCCCGCACTTCACCTACTGCGAAGAGCTGGACCTGACCGAACTGGTTGCTCTGCGTGAGCAGATGAAGGCGCGCTACTCGAGCGACGATATCAAGCTGACCATGATGCCTTTCTTCATGAAGGCGATGTCGCTTGCGCTGACTCAGTTCCCCGGCATCAACAGCCGCGTGAATGATGATTGTAGCGAGCAGACCTTCCTGGCGTCACATAACATAGGCATGGCAGTAGACTCTAAGGTGGGGCTATTGGTGCCAAATGTGAAGGATGTGCAGCAAAAATCAATTCTTGAGGTCGCGGCCGAAATTACCCGCCTGACCAAGGATGCCCGCAGTGGTCGTGTTAGCCCGGCAGACCTTAAGGGTGGCAGCATCTCCATCTCTAACATCGGTGCCCTGGGCGGTACTGTGGCAACGCCTATCATCAACAAGCCTGAGGTGGCCATCGTCGCCCTGGGTAAGTTGCAGACCCTGCCACGCTTTAACGATAAGGGTGAAGTCGAGGCCCGTAAGATCATGCAGATCAGCTGGTCTGGCGATCACCGCGTGATAGACGGCGGCACCATAGCGCGCTTCTGTAACCTGTGGAAGCAGTATCTCGAGTCGCCACAAGAGATGTTGCTGGCGATGCACTAAAATCGCATGCCATTGCACTAATAAGAGCGTCGTTTGGCGCTCTTTTTTTTATCCATAGTTAATCTTTGGCGTCAGATTAAGTATAATGCCGCTAATTAGTCCCACTCTTTGGTTTGAGCATGAGTCAAGTAGCACCAAGCATCGAAAATATTCAGTATCCGTTTCCAGCAAAGCCCGTTCCATTAAGCGATAGCGACAAGCAGGCCTATAAGGCGCGCATCAAGCAGCTATTGAAGGAGAAGGAGGCTGTCTTGGTGGCCCACTACTATACCGACCCTGAGATCCAGGCGCTGGCCGAGGAGACGGGCGGCTGTGTTTCAGATTCTCTAGAGATGGCTCGCTTCGGTCGTGACCATCCTGCCAAGACGCTGATCGTGGCCGGGGTAAAATTTATGGGCGAGACCTCAAAGATCTTAAGCCCTGAAAAAACTGTACTCATGCCTACCTTGGATGCTACCTGTTCCCTCGATGTAGGCTGTCCTATCGACACCTTTAGCGCCTTCTGTGACGCTCACCCGGATCATACCGTCGTGGTATATGCCAACACCTCGGCCGCCGTTAAGGCGCGCGCCGACTGGGTGGTGACCTCGAGTATAGCCCTTGAGATCGTCGAGCATCTCGACAGCCAGGGTAAGAAGATCATCTGGGGACCCGACCGTCACCTGGGAAGCTATATCGCCAAGCAGACAGGTGCGGACATGCTGATGTGGCAAGGCGAGTGTATTGTACACGATGAGTTTAAGGCCAAGGCGCTGCGTCAGCTGAAAGAGCAATATCCCAACGCGGCTGTGCTGGTGCATCCCGAATCGCCAGCGAGTGTGGTGGAGATGGCCGATGCCGTCGGTTCCACCAGTCAGCTGATCAAGGCGGCGCAGACGCTAGATAACGACACCTTTATCGTGGCAACCGACAAAGGCATTTTCTACAAGATGCAGCAGGCGGCGCCTAACAAGACCCTGATCGAAGCCCCTACGGGCGGTAACGGCGCGACCTGTCGTAGCTGTGCCCACTGTCCTTGGATGGCGATGAATGGTCTTAAGGCGATTGAGGCGGCTCTGCTTAACGATGGTTCGGAGCAACATGAGATCTTTGTCGACGAATCACTCAGAGAGCGCGCCTTACTGCCGCTGGATCGCATGCTGGACTTTGCTAAGACATTGAATATGAAGGTTAAAGGCAACGCATAGTTTTTTAGCCCTTTTATGAGCTAATCCCTTTTCGATAGTAGTAAAAAGCGCCTCTAGGGCGCTTTTTTGTTGCCTATCGGCCTATGTATGTCCGGCTATACTAGACTTTATGGGCATTGTGAGCTTGTTTAAGGCGTGTTAAAAAATCAAAAGTGTCATTTTATTGGTGCCTTTAGTGCATGTTTTTAGGCGACTTTTAATTTAACGCCAGATTTTTATGCTAGTGTTAATACGTATTGGATAGGATAGGTGATCAAGGCCCTGCCAGTGATGTACCTAACACCACTCTATCAACCCGCGATGGTTAGGGATAACGCAAAATGAATATGCAATGGATCAGTGATCTCAATATTAGAAACAAACTTTTGCTGGTGATTGTGCCGCCTATTTTAGGGGCAACCTTCTTTGGCCTGTTCGTGGTCTATGGCCAATATCAGCTGCACCAGGGCCTCAGCCAGGTAGAGACCCTGTCTGAGTTGGCGGTGGTTAATAGCGACTTTGTCCATGAGCTGCAAAAAGAGCGCGGCATGAGCGCCGGTTTCATCGGCTCTAAGGGTAAGAACTTTGGCGATAAGCTACCTAAGCAGCGCCAATTAAGCGATGAGCAACTCAACAATTTCAGAACCTTTACCGCCAGCCACGAGTTACCCGAGGCGTTTGCCCAGCAGATGAACCAGGTCAGTCAGATGATGAATCAACTTGGTGATATTCGTCGCCGCGTCGATAGCTTGAGCATCAGTGTGCCGGAAGAGGTTACTTTTTATACTAAGCTCAATGGCTTGCTGTTGGCGATCGTCGATCAAACCAGTCAACAGGGGGCGAGTCGACAGATCGCTGTCGAATCCGCTAGTTTCGCCGCCTACCTACAGATGAAGGAGCGCGCCGGTATCGAGCGTGCGGTACTCAGCTCTACCTTTGGCAACAGCGCCTTTAAGCCCGGCATGTTCCTTAAGTTTGTTAATCTAGTGTCCGAACAGAACACCTACCAGGAGCGTTTTCTCTCCCTGGCCACAGATGGGGTGAAAGCCGATTTTCAGCAGGTTGCCTCATCACCTGCCTTTATGGCAGTAACCGCGCTACGGGAGAAGGCCATGGGACAGGATGCGAGCGTCCTCAAGGCACAAAGCTCGACCGATTGGTTTGCTGAGTCGACCGCTCGAATCGATGCCCTGCGTCAGTTTGAGCGCCAACTGTCTCATCATCTGCTGAGCGATACTCGCAGCGCCCTTGCAAGCGCCAAGTCGCTCATGGTGAGCGTGATCGCACTCATGGTGATCTCTGGACTGGTGGTGATCTTCTTGTCTGTGTTTATTGGTCGTTATCTGCATGGTTCCCTAAGGCATCTCTACCACAAGGTCACCGAGTCGCAGAAACACTACGATCTGAGTGTGCGGGTCGATCTCTCGAGTCAGGATGAGATAGGTCAGCTAGGAACCGCCTTCAATCATATGATGGCCGATTTTGAGAAGGTGATCGGCATGGTGAGGACCAATACTCAGGGGCTGCTTACCGCGTCTCAGGAGATGGAAGGCTGTGCTCGCACCATGCGCGAGGACGTTGCACTGGGTCATAGCGAAGTGGATCAGGTTGCCTCGGCGATGACTGAGATGAGCGCCACGGTGCAGGAGATAGCGCAAAATGCGGTGCAGGCGTCGGAAGCCTCGGGGCAGGCCAATAAGGAAGCCAAAGAGGGCAGTAAGGAGGTGGAGCGTACCGCGGACTCCATCAACGAGCTAGCCCAAGAGATCGCCGATGCGGCGCAGGCCATTAATAACCTGGATGAAGATATCAAGGGTATAGTCGATGTACTCGGGGTGATCAGTGGCATCGCGGAGCAGACTAACCTCTTGGCCCTTAACGCGGCGATCGAGGCGGCTCGCGCCGGTGAGATGGGACGTGGTTTTGCAGTGGTCGCCGATGAGGTGCGTAGCCTGGCGCAGCGGGCGCAGACCTCGACCGAAGACATTCGTAGCATGACAGAAAGGCTGGAGCGTGGCGCTAAGGTTGCCGTTAAGGCCATGGAGAGTGGCCGTAGTAAGGCGGAGATCAGCGTGGTTGAGTCGAAGCGTGCCGGTGAGGAGCTTATCCGTATCGTCAACGAGGTGAGCGTTATCGATAGCATGAATGAGCAGATCGCCGCGGCGACCCACGAACAATCGGCGGTCTCCGAGGAGGTGAATCAAAACGCGATGAAGATCAGTGACATTTACCGAAATACCCATGAGGTTTCGGATCGCCTTAGCCAGCTCAACGAGTCGCTACTTAACGATGTGAGCGCCATGTCTGAGCTGGTGAGCAAGTTCAAATAGGCCGGATAAGCAGCGAATTGGCGATCTATTACGCAAATGCCTGAGCAGACAGTTTTTTAGCTTGACCCTGTTTAGCGATTTGCGTAAAGTACCGCTCCGTTGATGCAGTTCCTTGAGAGTCTATTAAGGAAAGCGCGTCAAGATTCGGTGAGTTGTCCGAGTGGCTGAAGGAGCACGCCTGGAAAGTGTGTATACGGCAACGTATCGAGAGTTCGAATCTCTCACTCACCGCCAAATTCAAAGAGAAAGACGCCTAAGGGCGTCTTTTTTTATGTCTGTTTTTCTCTACCCTTCGTCCATTACCAGTACCGCATTCCTCCATTAAAGTGAGCTGCTCCTGCTCGTATAGTCACTCAAGGTGTGACTATTACCTCCTCAGTTAAGGGTTGCTATAGGCAGCTAGGGGGTTAGGGATTATAATCAAATGATAATGTTTTTGGTTTGAGGAGTAGGCTATGGAAAATAAGACGGCACGCTTTACCGTGTTACTCGACCCCAGTAAGAAACAGGCGTTTGAACAATTGTGCGCCTCTCAGGATTTGACACCATCACAGGTCGTAAGACAGCTGATCCGTGGTTATTTAGAGCAACATGGCGTGAGCTATGGTCAGTCCGAGCCGACTAAAAACCCTAAGGTTAAAGTCTAGCTAAGCTTGGTCTGAGGAAACTTAGCTGGCCTGGATATGATAATTTTATTATAATACAATTATCATTATGACCAGCTGTGAATTTATAGAGCCTTTGCCACCTATGGTGAGCCGGGCGAATGTCACGGCTGATCCTTACCTTTTTAATGAAAGAGAAAGAGTTATGAGCGATACAATTCCACCATGCCCAAAATGTGAGTCTCCCTATGCCTATGAAGATGGCTCATTGTTGATCTGCCCTGAGTGTGCTCATGAATGGAATCCTAACGAAGTGGTTGTCGATCCCGATGCGATCATCCTAAAAGATGCTGTAGGCAATCTGTTGGAAGAGGGTGACAAGGTAACCCTGATTAAAGATCTTAAGGTGAAGGGCACTTCACTGACCCTTAAGGTGGGCACTAAGGCGGTCATCAATCGTTTTGTAGACGCCGACCACGATATCGACTGTAAGGTCGACGGCCAAGGTCAGATGATGCTGAAGTCTAAGTTCGTGAAGAAGCAGAGCTAAGATTCAGATTTGTGTTTTATAGAAGACCTGCCAATTGGCAGGTCTTTTTTTATAGGCGTTCTTAGCTCAAACCCTAAGAATGCGAACTGAGTAACTGAGTAACTGAGTAACTGAGTAACTGAGTAATCAGGTCTATGCCGTATCAGAGTAGGGGACTGAAGAGATAGAAGAGGTGCTCTATCACCCTCTGATACAGGGGACGACGTTGCCAACGCTTGTACTCGAGTTGCTCAGCGTTCTCTATGTATCCTTTCTGCAGGTTTCTGAGGGATTGCGAAAACACCTTGTCATCCACCGCTAGGGTCAGTTCAAAGTTAAGCCATAGGCTACGCATATCCATATTAACAGTGCCGATTAGGCAATGCTCGTCATCGATCAGCACTGATTTAGTATGGAGCAGACCGCCTCTGAATCTGTGGATCTTGACGCCGGCCTTGAGTAGTTCGGCAAAGAAGGAGCGGCTGGCCCATTTCACCATGGTGGAGTCATTTTTCTGTGGAATGATGATGTTAACGTCGACGCCGCGTGCAGCTGCGGTTACCAGGGCATCTAACAAGTTTTCACTGGGGACAAAATAGGGGGTGGTGATCACTATCTTGCGGCTAGCCTGATAGAGACTCTGTAGCAATACCTGATGGATAACCTCCTCAGGCATACCAGGCCCAGAGGGGATCACCTGCACCAGAGAATCAGACTCGGGCGTATTCTCAGGCGTGTTTATGGGTAAGCCGGGCGGGGCTGGTAGGCAGCGCTTGCTGGTCTCCACTTCCCAGTCCCAGGCGGCTACGGCGTTCACCAGCGGTACCGCAGGGCCTTCCATGCGTACCATGACATCTATCCACTGGCCAACGCCCTCTCGTTGTTTAAAGTATCTGGGGTCGACCAGGTTCATGGAACCCGTGTAGGCGGTGCGATTATCGATAACCACTATCTTGCGGTGCAGGCGCAAGTCCAAGCGTCTGAAGAACATCCTCAATGGGCTAACACTGAGCGCCTGCGAAAGGGTTACGCCCGCCGCGCGCATTTGGCTTGGCCAGGTGGAATTGAAGAAGGTGCGGCTACCGGCGGCGTCCAGCAACAATTTAACCGTTACGCCACGCTTGGCCGCTGCGATGACCGCCTTAGCGACCTCATTGGCCAGGCCTCCCGGGTGCCAGATGTAAAACTCCATGGTCACACTCTCCTGCGCCTGCTCAACATCTTTGATTATCGCGTTGAGAATGTCAGAGGGGGTATGCTGTAAGTTAAGCTGATTGCCGCTTAGCGAAGGGATCCCCAGCTGGGTGTCACAGAGTTGACTGATGGCCCTGGCGTGCTCGCTCTGTCGCTCTGGTGTGTGTAGTGGGTGTTGGTAAAGGGCTGCAAACCATTGTCCGTAGGGTTTAAACATCGCCTTGGAGCGGCTGGCTCGTGTTTGTCCCAGATGTAATTCACCAAAGAGTATGTAGGCGATGATACCAACCAGTGGCAGGAAGTAGATCACTAGTATCCATGAGAAGGAGACGCCTATAGTGCGTCGTTTGATCACCAAGCGTAGCGCGATGGCGCCAAGAAATAACCAATAGATAAAGACGCCGGCAATGGCGAGAATTTGATGTACATTTTCCATGATGTTGGTTTGTGTCTAGATTGCACTTACTCTGATCTGAGTCGATAATGGCGCTAAATATACTATAGCCTGAGCGATATCATATAGGCTAAGAGGTTGGTGCAAAAGCACTAATTTCGACACTGACCTTTAATGATAACTTTCTGGATAAACTGAGTGATTCTGTGAGCCAAAACCTCCATCACCCACGGCTTATGCAGCGCCGTGGGATAAAATCATTACTATTATTACTCTTGTGTGCCTCAGTGTATGGGGCCATGGTTTATTACCTGAATGGCGAGCCCGAGGTGATGATGAGCGAGGTGGAACCTGTATTTGTCTCCCAGTGTCTGACGGCGCCAGGGGGGCAAGCCTTAGACAAGGCAGGAAGAATCAGGGTCGGTGTCTGGAATATTTATAAGCAGCAGAAACGGGGTTGGCAGCAGGATCTGACCGAGCTGGCCAGACGCAGTGAGCTGATGCTGTTGCAGGAAGCCAAGTTAAATGCCGGATTCCATCAATACCTCGATGGTTCGAGCCTGCATCTGGTGATGGCTAAGGCCTTTTCCCTACTAAAATCCCCCGTCGGTGTGATGAACCTTGCTACCCAGCAGGCCCGGGATGCCTGTGCCTATCATGCCGTTGAACCTTGGATTCGTTTCGCTAAGTCGACCCTAATCTCCCGCTATCCTCTGTCGAACGGCCAGACCCTACTGGTGGTCAATCTGCATGGCATTAACTTTGACTGGCAACTCAAATCCTATCGGGCTCAGTGGCAACAGATAGTACAGAAGATCAACCTACACCAGGGGCCTGTGATCCTCGGCGGTGATTTCAACACCTGGCGGGGACAGAGGATGGCCTATATAGAGCAGCTCGCCCATCGGCTGAGGTTGAAGGAGGCAGTCTATGAGGTGGATAAGCGTCATAGGGTGTTTGGTTATCCACTGGATCATCTCTATTATCGTGGCCTGAGTCTGGAAGCGGCCGAGTCTTTTACCAGTCAGGCGTCTGATCATAACCCTATTTGGGCCGAATTTAGGCTAAGGCCGCTGATGCACTAGGTTGGCTTGTCTCGGTTGGTTTGTCTCTTGGCCCAGTGGTGTTGTGAATTCTTTGACCTTCATCGGCTGCCGCTACCTCTTGATGTGTCGTTTTCGGCAATGGCTTTGTAACAAAGCTTGTCAAACTATGAGTGTAGGCTGCAATTTGGCTTGCAACGTGATTTACTATGGGCTGGCAGAACTAAGCTCATGTATAACCAATAGAATAAACGACTAAACAGTCGCTTAGCCAAGGCCATCTCAAGCAGCTGTACTCGCAGAGTTTATAAGAAACAGTTGGAAAAAATAAGAATCAAGGGAATCCTAATCATGAAAATAAGCGTCATTGCCGCCGCCATCGTCCTGGGGCTAGGTGGATTAACTGCCTGCCAGACACATACCGAAGAAACCACTAACCCTCAAGGCGCTAATATCGTCCAGGCGCAAGCACAGAGTTTTAAGCAGTTTTCGACCCAATTTATCGACGCGCTATGGCAACAGTCGCCTACATGGGCCCTCTATAGCGGCTATCACAAGTATGACGGTGTGCTTAAGGTACCTAATGCTCAAAGCCGTATTGAGAGCCTAGCCTTCGTCGATGCCCAACTTAAGCTGCTAAATGGGTTCGATATGAATAAGCTCACGCCCAGCGAGCTGATCGACTATAAGCTTATCGAGAACCTATTGAAGCAAGACCGCTGGGAGATAGAAACCTTTAAGTCATGGCAGTGGAACCCTGCTAATTACAATGTTGCGGGCGGTTTTGCACAGCTGATCAACGAAGATTTTGCGCCGCTTGACGAGCGGCTGCGCTCATTCTTGTCCCGTATGGAAAATGTGTCTGCCTACTATGTGGCGGCAAGGGAGAATATCGATAAGCCGACCTTGGAACATACGCAATTGGCCATCATGCAAAACCGTGGCGCCTTCAGCGTGTTTTCCGATGATCTGCTAAAGCAGGCCGCCGCCTCGGGTCTTAGCGATGATGAGAAGGCGCTGTTCAATTCTCGTTTCAAACTCGTAGTCGATGCCATCAAGCAGCATATCGACTGGTTGACTAGCCTTGAGGCTAAGCTAACCAAAGAGGGCGCCCGTAGCTTTAGAATTGGCGAGGCGCTCTATGAGCAGAAGTTTGCCTTTGATATTCAATCAGGCATGTCTGCCAAGCAGCTGTATGAAAAGGCGCTGGCTGATAAGGCGCGAGTGCAGGGCGAGATGGCAAAGATCACCAAGCAGCTCTGGAGCAAGTATTTCAAGACGCAGATGCCAAGCGACACTAAGGTGGCGACTCGTCAGTTGATCGACAAATTGTCGGCTCGCCATGTGAAGCGCGAAGACTTTGTCGCCGAGGTGCGCGCTCAGATCCCTGAACTGGTCAAGTTCGTCAATCAGAAACAGCTGGTTACCCTAGATCCTAACAAGCCACTGGTGGTACGTGAGACCCCTGAATATATGCGCGGGTTTGCCGGCGCCTCGATTAGTGCGCCTGGCCCCTATGAGAAGACGGGCAACACTTACTATAACGTCACACCACTCGATGGCATGAGCGACGCTTCTGCAGAGAGTTACTTGAGAGAATACAACCATTGGATCTTGCAGGTGCTCAATATTCACGAGGCGATTCCTGGCCATTATACTCAGTTGGTCTACTCCAATGAGTCGCCGAGTCTGGTGAAGAGCCTATTTGGCAACGGCGCCATGGTCGAGGGCTGGGCCGTTTATGCAGAGCGTATGATGCTCGAAGAGGGCTATGGTAACTTCGAGCCTGAGATGTGGCTAATGTACTACAAGTGGAACCTGAGGGTCATTGCCAACACTATCCTGGATTACAGCATTCAGGTGAAGGGGATGACCGAAGAGGAGGCGATTGCGCTGATGACTCAGGAGGCGTTCCAACAACAGGCGGAAGCAGAGGGCAAATGGCGCCGGGCGACCCTGAGTCAGGTGCAGCTAACGAGCTACTATGCGGGTTATCGCGAGATCTATGATTTCCGCGAAGAACTTAAGGCTAAACAGGGCGAAGACTTTAACCTTAAAGGTTTCCACGAACAGTTCTTAAGCTATGGTAGTGCGCCGGTGAAGTACATTCGTCAGCTGATGCTCAAGTAAGATAGACAAGTGATTAAGGCCCCTAAAGGGGCCTTTTTTGTCCCTTCGTCACTGCACCTGTGAGATGTCGGTCATAGTTTTATCCTCAGGTGAGATAAAGGACTGGATTGGCTCGATGAGTTAATGTAACCTTAATGATAATTGTTATCATTAAGGTTATTAAATGGAAAGAGTGCTACTCGTTGATGATGATCCCTTTGCGCGCGAAATCCTTTATCTTGGCTTAATGGCCAGCGGGTATCAGGTGCATTGTGCCAGTAATGGCCAGGAAGCGCTGTTGATCTTAGGTAAAATGGCGATAGATCTCATTATCTTAGATGTTGAGATGCCCCATCTGGATGGCTTTGCGTTTCTGCAGGCACGCAGCGATAATCTGCCGGTGATCCTCATCTCGGCAACCGATGAAGAGGAGAGGCGGATAAAAGGATTTCGCCTCGGCGCCGATGATTTTATCTCTAAGCCGGTCAGTGTACGCGAGCTGGTGGCACGCATCGATGCGCTACGCCGCCGCGCGGACATCACTAAGTCGCAGCTAACGGAGGAATTACCTCTGCCGATCAAGGGGATTGACTTTAATCCTAATGACTTCAGCATAGAGGTAGCCGAAAGGCGTGTGTCGCTCACGCAGACAGAGTTTAAGTTGCTCAAGTACCTGTTCGATCGCAAGGGCGAGGTGATCACTAAACAGGAACTGCAGCGTAGTGTGTTAAAGAAAGATCTCGGACAGTTTGATCGTAATCTGGATATGCATATCAGCAATACCCGGCGCAAACTGGCCAAGATCAGCCTGCCAAAAACCATCATCAATACGGTAAGGGGCCAAGGCTACAGCTTTCTCTGCTAGGGAGGGGCGCTCGTCCAGTCCGGGTTTAGGTGTAACTAAGCCTCTTTGTTCTTAATCCGTCATCTAGTGGTCGTTCGTTACATATCTGCCGTTAACAATCACTAGAGATTGCTACTCATCCACACCTAAGCTGTTTAGATAAGTCCTATTTCTGCATCTGTAGGCCGGTCTGGTATGTTTTTCTACGCTTTGTGATAGCAGCTTGCTGTGACTAATTCCTGTATGAACCGGCTATCAATAAAGCACAAACAAGCCACAAAGGTCGGTAATGGCTAGTCAAAATGACAGGTATAAAACTGACTTTTATTTAGTACTAGCGGTGCGAAAATGGCACGAATTAGTTTATCCTTAGGGCATCAGTAGGCCCGAGACGCCTGCGTTAACTCAATGAAGGAATGGATATGCTAATCAGTGCCAATTTTGACGGTGGTAATATTGAGGTCATCAATCAAGATGATATCAATAATGTGCAACTGGCCATTAGACCCGATGAAGGGGGCGAGTTTTTTCAGTGGTTCAACTTTCGTCTGCAAGGGGAAGTCGGCCAGCGCTATACCCTCAACATTATGAATGCCGGAGAGGCGTCCTACACCAAGGGATGGGAAGGCTATCAGGCTGCGGCCACCTACGACAGGCAGCAATGGTTCCGTCTGCCGACTCAGTATCAAGATGGCAAACTCACCATTGAGGTAGAGCTGGATTGTGAGATGATCCAGATTGCCTACTTCGCCCCATATAGTTACGAGCGTCATCAAGATCTGATCAGCGCCGTTCAGGTACATCCATTAGTGTCTATCGAACATCTGGGGAAGACCTTAGATGATCGCGACATGACCCTGGTTAAGGTGGGTGACGAAGATGAAGAGAAGGCCAAGATCTGGATCACCGCGCGCCAGCATCCTGGTGAAACCATGGCCGAATGGCTGGTGGAAGGCCTGCTGAACAATCTGCTCGATGGCGATTGTCCAACGGCTAAGGCGCTGCTGGATAAGGCTAACTTCTATATCGTGCCTAACATGAATCCCGATGGCGGCGTACGCGGTCATCTGAGAACCAATGCCAAGGGGGTTAACCTTAACCGCGAATGGCAGAGCCCCTCGCTAGAGAAGAGCCCAGAGGTGTACCATGTGGTCAATCGCATGAAAGAGACAGGCGTCGATCTCTATTACGATGTCCATGGCGACGAAGGCCTGCCTTATGTGTTCCTCGCTGGCTGCGAAGGTGTACCGGGTTACAACCAGAAGATGGCCGATCTGCAAGCCGATTTTGTTAAGGCCCTGCTGATGGCCAGTGCCGATTTTCAAGATGAATTTGGCTACGATAAGGATGAACCGGGTCAGGCGAATCTTACCGTGGCTTCAAACTGGGTGGCGCAAACCTTTGGCTGTCTCTCTAATACCCTAGAGAT
Organism: Shewanella insulae; assembly: GCF_009831655.1. Classification (GTDB taxonomy): domain Bacteria; phylum Pseudomonadota; class Gammaproteobacteria; order Enterobacterales; family Shewanellaceae; genus Shewanella; species Shewanella insulae. The sequence continues at coordinate 298,722 of NZ_WRPA01000001.1, forward strand.
GCCGTTTAAAGATAATGCCAACATGCCAGATCCTATGTCTGGCTGGTCACCTGAGCGTTGTATCTACCTTGGCGAGGCGTCACTGCTGGCGATGCTGGCCGTGGTCGATAAGCTAAGATAGGAGGGGAGATGGCCTTAGTAGAATGCCCAAGCTGTCATAAGCGCATATCGAGTTTGGCTAAGAGCTGCCCACACTGTTCTTCCGGCCTGTCGGGAGATAATGAATCGCTTAATCGGATCAGTCATATTAAGCGCACTAACCAGCTAATGAATCAGAGTTTTCTGGCGATGACGCTGTTTATCGCCGGTGTAGTGCTCTGGTTTTGGGGCGGCGAACCCGCCGAGGGACTCAGAGCCAATATCGCTGGCATCTGCTTCGTCTTTGGCTTTATCGGTTATCTGATAGCCAGAATCCGCATCGTGTTACATAAACGGAAGAGTATATGAGTGATATCAATAAGGTGATCGATGATATGCCCCAAGAGGTATATGAGCGATTACTCAGCGCCGTCGAACTCGGCAAGTGGGAAGATGGCACTGTGCTGTCTGATGAGCAGAGAGACTCGACCCTGCAACTTGTGATGATGTACCAGGCTCGCAGGTTAGATCAGAAGGATCACTTCACCATTAATAATCAGGGTGAATTGAACGAGCTGTCGAAGGCTGAGCTGAAACGTCAGTTTAAGGGCGAGAGTATCGCCGCCTTCAAAGAGCAAGACCTCTAATAAAAAAGCCCCTGATGACAGGGGCTTTTTTTTACGTGTCAGTTTTATCTCAATTTAAGGCACTTAATCTTCGGTCAGCTCGCCGCAGAGATCTTGCTGCATCTGCACGCGAATATCGCTCGGCGATAGCGCGGTAGACAGCAGATAGTGCAGCTTAGTGAGCGCGGCTTCTGTGGTCATGTCGAAGCCACTGATGACCCCGGCCTTCGCCAGTGCGTTGCCCGTGGCATAGCCTCCCATGTTCACCTTTCCCTGCAGACACTGAGTCAGGTTCACTAAGATGACGCCACGCTCGTTGGCCTTGCGTAGACACTCGAGCAGCTCAGGATTTTGCGGTGCATTACCCACGCCGTAGGTAAGCAAGATCAATGCTTTGACCGGTTGCTGTAGTATGTTGTCTATGATCTCTGTGGTGATCCCTGGGTAGAGGGTGACCACGCCTATGGGCTGAGGGCTGATCTTGCTAACAGTCAGGGTATTGGCCTTAGTTTCGCTGATGCGACCCGCCTTGAGGCGAATTTTAATTCCGGCCTCCAGCAGTATAGGGAAGTTAGGCGAGGCGAAGGCATCGAAGCCGTCCGCATGGGCCTTGGTGGTGCGATTGCCACGAAACAATTTGTTGTTAAAGAATAAACATACCTCGGCCACCGGATAGTTGGCGGCGATATAGAGGGCGTTGAGCAGATTGGTCTGGCCGTCGGAGCGCAGCTGCGCCAACGGGATCTGTGAGCCGGTGACGATAACGGGTTTGGTCAGCCCCTGTAGCATGAAGGAGAGCGCCGAGGCGGTAAACGCCATGGTATCTGTGCCGTGGAGGATCACGAAGCCGTCATACTTGTCGTAGTTTGCCTTGATGTCGTCGGCAATCATCTGCCAGTCTGTCGGCGCCATGTTTGAGGAGTCGATCAGGGGACAATATTCGTTGATGACGAAATCTGGCATCTCTTGGTGAAAAAACTCGGGCATGGCCTTAACACAGTCGGTGAGAAACCCAGGTACCGGGGCGAAACCGTTATCTGTCTTTTGCATGCCTATGGTACCGCCCGTGTAGGCGACATAGATGGAGGGCTTTTTCATTATAGTGATAGCTTTATTGATGCAGGATTGGCGCGATTATACTTAGGATGGCGCCAATAAAAAAGCCCGCATCGGCGGGCTTTTCTGTCATGGAGGCTTTGCTGTGATTAGTAGCAGTGCCTTTAATAGTTACAGCTATCGCAGTAGAGGTAGAGACCGTTTGGATCGTCAAAGGCCTTAAATTCTTCGGCCACGCTAGAAACCTGGCCAAGCAACTGCTCGACAACGCTGCTTTGAGAGAGGCTCTTAGGCAGATAGGTGGAAGCCTGGGCAAACATCTCCTGAATGAACTGCTCTTGAGGGGAGAGTTCTTGTTCGATCAATTTTGTGTCGAACTTCTCTAACTTGGCCAACTCCGCCGCCTTAGTCACCGCCTGCTGCAGATCGCCAAGCTCGTCAACCAGGCCTAGCTCGAGAGCGCGTTTGCCTGACCAGACGCGACCCTGGGCAATCTTATCTACCTCTTCGAGTTTCATGCCGCGCTCCTCGGAGACCAGTGAAATGAAGTCTTGATAACCGCGCTCAATATGACGCTGAATGATCTCTTTTAGCTCGTCGCTGATCCCCTGGGTGGTGGAAAATGCGGTCCAGCCTGAGGTGGAGACGCCATCTGTGTGTATCCCAAGCTTTGCCAGGGAGTCTTCGAAGGTGGTAACCAAGCCGAAGATGCCGATAGAGCCGGTGAGCGTGGTTGGCGTAGCAAAGATATAATCGGCACTTGCCGAGATCCAGTAGCCACCTGAGGCGGCGTAGGTGCCCATACTGACGACCACAGGCTTGTTGGCCGCCTTGAGGGCGAGGACTTCTTGGCGGATCTGCTCAGAAGCAAATGCGCTGCCGCCTGGGCTGTCGACTCTAAGCACGACCGCTTTCACCTTGTCATCGAACCTGGCCTTGCGCAGCAGGGCTGAGGTGCTCTCGCCGCCGATCTGACCGGCTGCCTGGTGACCGTTAAGGATGTTACCCTTAGCCACTACGATGCCTATTGCGTCATGCATCAGCACAGGAGGGAACTGCTGGATCACACTCTGATAGTCATAAAAGCTTATCTGTTTAAAGCTATGTCCCTCTCTGGCCTCACCCAGGCGCTCGACCATATCAAGGCGGAACTGCTCGGCAGAGGCTAGCTTGTCGACCCAACCCAGGTTAATTGCCATCTCTGATGAGCGACCGTTGGCCTTGTTGAGCTCGGCAAGGTAACGTTCGGCGCTTAGCATCAGGTCGTCCTGTTTGATGCCGCGGTTTTCGCTGACCCTGGTTTCGAAGCTGCTCCAGATATCTTGCATGAGTTCGAGGTTGGCAGATTTCGCCGCCTCAGACATGTCGTCTCGCATGAATGGTTCTACAGCCGACTTGAAGGTACCCACCCTGAAGACATGGGCCTTGATCTTGAGCTTATCAAGCGCCGACTTGAAGTATTGGCGATAGCGGCTCAGGCCTTCGATCTCTACCGAACCCTGTGGATTGAGGTAGATGGTATCGGCGAAGCTGGCGAGGAAGTATTGATTCTGCCCATACCAGTTGCCCATGGCGATAATAGGTTTACCGGATGCTTTAAAGCGGGTTAAGGCGTCGCCTATGCTCTGCAGCTTGCTGATCCCAGTCCATCTCAGGTGGCCTATGTCGAGCACGATAGCCGAGATGCGTTTATCGCTGGCGGCATTGTCGATAGCATTTAGCAGATCGGCCAGCAGGATCTCACCATCACTCTGGCCCCCCTTGCCACTCTTCATGGCCGCCTCGATGGGATCCACCTGACGTTTCTGTTCTACCACGCTACCGGAAAGATCTAACACTAATGCAGAACCCTCTTCGACCCTTGGGCTCTCATCTGCGGCAAGGATCACGAACAGGAGGGCGATAAACCCGAAGAAGAATAGATTTAAGATCACCTTACGCGTGGTGTTAATCACCTTCCACAAGGTGGAAAAGATCCGTTTTAATATTGAGGGCTTAGCGGACATTATCCACTCCTATATGACTCTGATCCCTCTATGCTAACTGAAAACTACCATGGGGGCGAAATACAATTGTAAATGAATCTTAAGGCTGGGAGCACATTGAGTATTGAGCAAAATCGAATCAGCGGGTATGCTGATTTAAATCACTCGTTTAAAAAGGATGTTTTAATGTCGTTTCCACATTTATTAGAACCCTTAGATCTCGGTTTCACACAATTGAAGAATCGTGTGCTCATGGGCTCCATGCACACCGGGCTCGAAGAAGAAAAGGGCGGTTTTGAGAAACTGGCAAAATTCTATCAAGAGCGTGCTGCCGGTGGCGTTGGCCTTATCGTGACCGGTGGGATCTCGCCAAATTTGCGCGGTCGATTGGCGCCTAACGCTTGTCAGCTGAGCTTTCCCTGGCAGGTGGCCAAACATAAAATTGTCACTCAGGCGGTGCATCAGGCAGGCGGTAAGATCTGTATGCAGATCCTGCACGCCGGCCGTTACGGTTACCATCCTTTTTCGCAGGCGCCCAGCAAGATCAAATCGCCTATCACGCCTTTTACTCCTTCTGCCATGTCGGCCCGTCAGGTGAGGAGTACCATCAAAGACTACGCCACCTCGGCGGCGCTGGCCAAGAAGGCGGGCTATGACGGCGTAGAGGTGATGGGGTCGGAAGGTTATCTGATCAACCAGTTTATCTGCGCCAGAACCAACAGCCGCAGCGACGAATGGGGCGGCGAGTTCAGCCAAAGAGCTAAGTTCCCGGTTGAGATAGTCAAATCTATCCGTGAAAAGGTGGGAAGTGATTTTATCATAGTGTTCCGTCTCTCTATGCTGGATCTGGTGGATAACGGTTCCTCCTGGGAGGAGGTGGTGCAGCTGGCCAAATGGTTGGAGGCCGCCGGCGCGACCATCATCAACACAGGCATAGGCTGGCATGAGGCCAGGGTGCCAACCATAGCCACCAGTGTCCCCCGCGGCGCCTTTGCCTGGGTGACCGAGCGCCTCAAGCAGGAGGTTAGCGTGCCGCTTATCGCCACTAACCGTATCAATACCCCGGAAATTGGCGAGCAGATCATCGCCTCGGGTCAGGCGGACATGGTCTCTATGGCCCGTCCCTTCCTGGCCGATGCCGAGTTCGTCAACAAGGCGGCCGCCGGTGAGAGCCAGCTGATCAATACCTGCATCGGATGTAATCAGGCCTGCCTGGATCATACCTTTGCACTAAAACGCGCGACTTGCCTGGTGAACCCGAGAGCCTGTTACGAGACGGAGCTTAATTTTGTGCCGGCGACTAACAAGAAACGCATCGCCGTCATGGGGGCTGGACCTGCTGGCATGGCATTTTCTATCTATGCTGCGAGCCGTGGTCATAAGGTCGTCTTGTTCGAGGCCAAAGGCGAGGTGGGTGGTCAGTTTAATCTTGCTCGTAAGATCCCGGGTAAAGAGGAATTTGACGAAACCATTCGCTATTTTACCGAGCAGATGAAGCTCAACAAGGTTGAGTTGAGGCTTAATACTCGGCTAGACGCCTCTGTGGTTCGAGACGAGCCGTTCGACGAGGTGGTGATCGCCGCAGGTGTGGTGCCAAGAAAGCTAGATCTCCCCGGATTCGACAGTGCCAAGGTGGTGAATTACCAACAGGTGCTTAACGGCGAGGTCGAGGTAGGCGAGCGGGTTGCTCTGATTGGCGCCGGCGGTATCGGCTTCGATATGGCTCATTATCTTGGAGAGCAGGATTCGATAACTCTTAAGCCCGATACCTGGCTCAAACAGTGGGGCATAGACAAGGACTACGGTGAGCGAGGTGGCTTAACCACGCCAGCGCATGAACACACAAGCCGTAAAATTTATCTATTGCAGCGTAAAATCAGCAAGATGGGTAAGGGACTCGGCAAGACGACAGGCTGGATCCACCGCGCGGTGGCCAAGCACCATGATGTCGAGATGTTAAATGGGGTCAGCTACCAGAAGTTCGATGAGCAAGGCTTGCATATCCAGGTGGGGGAAACTACTAAGGTGCTAGAGGTAGACAACGTCGTGTTATGTGCGGGTCAGGAGTCTAATCGCAGCTTAATCGATGAGATGAAAAACACCGGCCTGCCCGTGCATCTGATTGGCGGTGTGGATGTTGCTGCCGAACTGGATGCTAAGCGTGCTATCCGCCAAGGTGCCGAGCTGGCCGCAAGCATCTAAAGATCTGCTGCAGTAAGTAAAGCCTACTTATAAGTTAAAGGCTAACCCTTGAGGGTTAGCCTTTTTTATGGCTTTGACATAACTTAAGTAAATGCTCGATGAGAAACCGGCAAGGTTTAAGAGCAGAATTATCAAAATTAACCTTTAAAAATGTGGATGAGACAATGAAAACAGCCAAGACTAATACCCATAGTTTACTCATTACCTTGGTGGGCGCTTTAGTGGCTCTGGCGGTGACTCTGGTGGTGGCTATGCCCTTAAGGGCTGAAAGCGATGATAAAAGCGATGGTAAAAGCTATGATAAAAGCTATGTTAAGAGTGATGACAAAAGTTATGACGCTGAGCTTGCGGCGAAAGTCGGCGGAGATGACTATGGCATGAAGCGCTATGTGATGGCCATGCTCAAGCGTGGCCCCAACCGAGAGCAATCAGAAGCGGAGGCAGAGCGGCTGCAAAGGGCTCATTTGGATAACATAGGCCGATTGGCAGAGGAGGGTAAACTGGTGCTTGCAGGTCCCTTCTTAGAAGAGGGAGACCTAAGAGGCATCTATATCTTCAACGTCACTAGCGTCGAGGAGGCTAAGGCGCTTACCGAGTCCGATCCCGCCATTAAGGCTGGTCGCCTCATCATGGAGCTTCATCCCTGGTATGGCAGCGCCGCGCTGATGGAGGTAAATCGACTACATCATAAGCTGGCGAAAAAAGCCATCTAATGTGTAATGTTGCTGACCAGTGCATGTGCCTTGTAATAGGCGAAGGATTGCGAACCATGGCGTGAGGTTGGTCTTTTCTAGGACTTTTAAGCTTGTTAAAGCGTCGCCTAGGGGCTATTCGGCGGCACAAGCTACAGGCTGAGGGGCATATGTGGTCACGACTTCGGCATCTTGAGGCGAAAGTTCCAGGTCGAGATCGCCGTCTGGATGGCAGCAGCAGGGCAGACACTCATCCGCTTCCAATTCCACCAGAGGTTCGGTGTGGTAGACCACGCTACCGCGATTAACCTTGGTCTTACAAGCACCACAAAAGCCGTTGCGGCACTCAGAGAAGATACGTACCTTTTTCTGCTCGAGGGCCGCCAACAGGCTTTGGTGGTTGCTGGTATAGAGGAGTACAGGCTGACCTTGAAGGCTCACGATTGGAGCCTTCTTAAAAACCGCCTGACTAAAGACCGTCTTGCTAGAGATCAAAGTCGGCAAACTCACTCTCATCGACAGAAGAGTCAATCTGACCCACCAGGTAGGAGGATACCTCCACTTCCTGCGGTGCGACCTGTACCGAGTCACTCTCCAGCCAGTTCTTCATCCAAGGTAGTGGGTTGCTCTGGTCGGCATATGGACTTGCCAGATTAACCGACTTCATACGCTCGTTGGTAATGTACTCAACGTACTGGCAGAGGATCTGCTCGTTCAGGCCGATCATAGAGCCATCTTTAAACAGGTACTTGGCCCACTCTTTCTCTTGCTCTGCCGCCTTGACGAAGATGTCGATAGCCGTCTGTTCGCATTCTTTGGCTATCTCGGCCATCTCTGGGTCATCCTTGCCACCTTGCATCAGCTTAAGGATATGCTGGGTGCTGTTAAGGTGCAGGGCTTCATCACGGGCGATGAGGCGGATGATCTTGGCGTTACCTTCCATCAGCTTACGCTCGGCAAAGGCAAATGAGCAGGCGAAGCTGACGTAGAAACGAATAGCTTCTAGTACGTTAACCGACATCATGCACAGGTAGAGCGCCTTCTTGAGTTCGCGGGTGGTGACTTCCACTGTCTTACCATTGATCTCGTGGGTACCTTCACCCATGAGGTGATAGATTTGGCTCAGCTCGATCAGATTATCGTAGTAATCGGCAATATCGCTGGCGCGTTTGAGGATCTCTTCGTTCTGTACGATATCGTCAAATACGACAGAAGGATCGTTAACGATATTACGAATGATGTGAGTGTAAGAGCGCGAGTGAATCGTCTCGGAGAAAGACCAGGTTTCTATCCAGGTCTCAAGTTCTGGCAGTGACACCAGCGGCAGGAAGGCGACGTTTGGTGAGCGCCCCTGAATAGAGTCAAGCAGGGTCTGATACTTAAGGTTAGAGATAAAGATATGCTTCTCGTGATCCGGCAGCGCTGCATAGTCGATCTTGTCTTTGCTGACGTCAACCTCTTCTGGACGCCAGAAGAAGGAGAGTTGCTTCTCGATCAGTTTCTCGAACACTTCATATTTTTGAACATCGTAACGGGCAACGTTAACGGATTGACCTAGGAACATAGGTTCCAGCAGGGCATTGTTAGGTGTTTGACAAAATGTTGAATAGGCCATTTTTCTATCTTCCGATAAAGGGGGCTAAGCCCCCTGATAAAAGGTTAAAACACGTAGAGTTAGATCTTACATGCGCCGCCTGCGCAGCTATCGTCTTCTTTCTCAATGGAGGTGATATCGTCATATTTATCTGACGCACCGTCACGCGTGTTGTGATAGTAAAGTGTCTTCACACCATATTTGTATGCCGTTAGTAGATCTTTCAGCAGCACCTGCATTGGCACCTTAGCGCCTGGGAAACGGCTTGGATCATAGTTGGTGTTGGCCGAGATAGACTGGTCAACAAACTTCTGCATCAAGCCCACCAATTGCAGGTAACCTTCGTTGCCTGGCATGTTCCAAAGCAGCTCATAGCTGTACTGGTATTTCTCGAAGTCGGGTACTACCTGCTTGAGCTGACCATCCTTACTGGCCTTAACGCTGATCAGGCCGCGTGGCGGCTCGATACCGTTTGTTGCATTAGAGATCTGCGACGAGGTCTCAGATGGCATCAGGGCAGACAGGGTCGAGTTACGCAGGCCGTGGGTCTTGATCTCCTCACGCAGGGATTCCCAATCCATGTGTAGCGGCTCGTCACAGATCTTATCGAGATCGCGCTTGTAGGTATCGATCGGCAGGATACCCTTGGCGTAGTTGGTCTCGTGGAAGGCAGGGCAGGCGCCTTGCTCTTTCGCCAGATTCATCGAAGCCTTCAGCAGATAATACTGGATCGCTTCGAAGGTCTTGTGGGTGATGCCGTTGGCACTGCCGTCCGAGTAGCGTACACCTTCTTTTGCCAGGTAGTTGGCGAAGTTAATCACACCTATACCCAGTGTACGGCGGTTCATCGAGCCCTTGTGGGCCGAGATGATAGGATAGTCCTGGTAATCAAGCAGGCTATCGAGTGCACGCACAGCCAAATCGGCCAGGCTTTCAAGCTCACCCAAGTTTTTGATGGCACCCAGGTTCAAGGCTGATAGGGTACACAGGGCGATCTCACCATCAGGATCGTCGATGTTGTTCAGTGGCTTGGTCGGCAGAGCAATCTCGAGACACAGGTTCGACTGACGTACCGGTGCAACCTTAGCATCGAAGGGGCTGTGGGTATTACAGTGATCGACGTTCTGGATATAGATACGGCCGGTAGAGGCACGCTCTTGCATCATCAAGGAGAAGAGTTCAACCGCCTTGATCTGCTTCTTACGAATACTCTCATCTTGTTCATACTTGACGTACAGGCGCTCGAACTCAGCCTGATCTTCGAAGAAGGCGTCATACAGTCCAGGTACGTCTGATGGGCTAAACAGGGTGATCATGCCGCCCTGAATAAGACGCTGATACATCAGCTTGTTCAGCTGCACACCATAGTCCAGGTGACGAATACGGTTATCTTCCACGCCGCGATTGTTCTTCAATACCAGCAGAGACTCAACTTCTAAATGCCACATTGGGTAGAAGAGGGTTGCTGCGCCGCCGCGCACGCCGCCTTGCGAGCAAGACTTCACCGCCGTCTGGAAATACTTGTAGAAAGGCAGACAACCTGTGTGGAACGCCTCACCACCGCGGATTGGGCTACCCAGCGCGCGGATACGGCCGGCGTTGACCCCTATGCCCGCACGTTGTGACACATATTTCACGATAGAAGATGCGGTCGCGTTGATTGAGTCTAGGCTATCGCCACACTCGATCAGTACGCACGAGCTAAATTGACGTGTCGGCGTACGCACACCAGACATGATTGGCGTCGGTAGCGAGATCTTAAAGGTCGAGGTCGCATCATAAAAATCTTTGACGTATTTAAGACGCGTCTCTTTCGGGTAGTTGGCGAACAGACAGGCTGCTACCAGAATATAGAGGAACTGGGCACTCTCGTAGACTTCGTGGGTCACACGGTTTTGAACCAGATACTTACCCTCTAGCTGCTTAACCGCGGCATAAGAGAAGTCCATATCGCGCCAGTGGTCGATATAGCTATCAAGTGTGTCTAACTCTTCACGGCTGTAGTCTTGGAGAATATGCGTGTCATATTTACCCAACTCAACCAACTTCACCACGTGATCGTAAAGCTTAGGCGGCTCAAATTGGCCGAAGGCCTTCTTACGCAGGTGGAAGATCGCCAGGCGTGCGGAAAGGAACTGGTAGTCTGGTGATTCCGGCGAGATAAGGTCGGCAGCGGCCTTAATAATGGTTTCGTGGATCGCTTCAGTTGGGATCCCATCATAAAACTGAAGGTGTGAACGTAATTCGACTTCCGATACTGAGACGTTATTCAGTCCTTTGGCCGCCCAAGTGATCACTCGGTGGATCTTATCGAGATCGATAGTTTCACGTTCGCCACTGCGCTTCGTGACTTGCATATTGCTGTTCATTGAAGATAAGCCTTGAATTAAATATCGCTGGGGGAAAACTCCACCCTACGTTTCCATGTAAAAACAATCGAAGGTGTTAAAAAAGTACTTGAGCACTACTGCAGTTCTAGTAGCTTCGACCGCCGCCCATACACAAGATATGGTGTTTTTTCTTTTATAGGATACAAGATAGTGAGGTTAGGGGGATATTGCAAGCGGGTTTTTAGGGGACAAGTTGTGGATATCTTGGGGGTAAGCCAAGGGGTTAGTAACGGCTTACCTTTAACCCTTGTTTTCAATTACGATAGCACAGCTGGGTTAAGATTTAGGCGACTGAATTTACCTATCATGAAAGCTAAATTATTGGCCAGTACGGCGGGATCTTTTTCTCTAAAAAAGGATCGCGATCTTAGTCTGGACGACTTTTTACTGACGCGTCACATACCCAACTGCTCGTGTGTGTGATAGAGCTCCTGTTACAGGAGGCGATACAGCCACTTAGCCCTGTTTTAGGAGCTCAAGCACGGCTAACGGGGTATCGAAGCCAAAATCGTGTGGCCACAGGTGCGCCTGATCATTGTTTCCAATATAACCCCAATGAGCGATGCCCCCTAGCATGTCACTATTGCGGGCCGCCTCGAGATCCCGCTTGGCATCGCCAAGATAGAGAATTTGCTCACAGCAAACGCTAAGTTGTGACGCCGCCAGGCGCATAGGCGCCGGATGAGGTTTACTCTGGGTGGTGGAGTCGCCACTGATGATTGCCGGCATCTTGTGGGCTAACTCGAGCCTGTGTAGTAAAGGCCGGGCAAAGCGAGCCGCCTTATTGGTGACCACCCCAAAAGGGATGCGTTGCTCATTGAGGTGCTCTAAAAGGCTGGCCATACCGTCAAACAGCCTGGCTGCTTGGCCATTAACCCTATGATAGTGATTAAGTAAGCCCTGTTGGATAGTCGCCTTCTCCTCATCATTAAGGTGAGGCTGGGCAGCGTTAACTAACGCCAGGCTGCCATGGGAGGCGGCAAAACGGATATCTTCCAGGGATTCGCTCGGCAGCCCAAAATCCTTAAGCGCCAGATTGAGCGCCAGCACGAGATCCGGCGCGGTATCGACTAAGGTGCCATCGAGATCGAACAGCACGCCTCTTATAGGCCTGGCGTCTAATGTTTTTATCTCATTAGCTTTAATATCAGTTAGCTTAGTGTCAATAGGCTTAGCGTCTAGAGGCTTAGTGCCTGTACCCGTACCTTCAGTCATCCTGCTTAACCGTGGCGATCATATAGTTGACCTCTAGCGACTTGGTATAGCGGAAGATCTCCGTCAGAGGATTGTAGGTGATGCCGGTCGCATCGACGCACTCAAGATCTACCGCATCGGCCATGCCGATCAGTTCGGATGGCTTGATGTATTTCTTATGATCGTGGGTGCCAACCGGTAGCATCTTAAGCAGATACTCGGCGCCGATCACTGTCTCTACATAGGCTCTGATGTTGCGGTTAATGGTTGAGAAGAACACATAACCACCGGGTTTGACCATATCGCTACAGGCCTTAATGACAGATGCAGGGTCGGGCACATGCTCGAGCATCTCCATACAGGTGACTACATCATACTGGCCTTGATGCCCATCTCTGTGATGCTCTGCCGTGTCCTGGATATAGTTGATCTCGACCCCCATCTCCAAGGCGTGCAGCTTAGCGACATCGAGGGGCTCGGCCCCCATATCCAGCCCATCTACCTTGGCGCCCAGGCGTGCCATGCTCTCAGAGAGAATACCGCCGCCGCAGCCGACATCCAGCACACGCTTGCCAAACAGGCCGCCGACGGCTTGATCGATATAGTTGAGTCTTAAGGGGTTGAGCTTATGAATCGGTTTAAATTCCCCTTCGGGATCCCACCAGGTGGCAGCCATCTTCTCAAACTTAGCGATTTCTTGTGGATCGACATTGACATTATTAGTCTCAGAAAAATGAGTTTCAGAAAGGTTAGACACGGACAGTCCTCTGAAGGGGATAAATGATGTAGCTATTATACCGATAGCCTTAGATAAACAAAGGAGAACCCGCCGAAAATGTCTGCTTAGTCATCAGATTGCTGTTAAAGCGTTCATCTTGCCTAAAACAGGTAGGGGTTTTACGCCGCAAACAGATATTTGGCGTGAAATTTCAATAGGGTCTAGCGCCTTTAAATATCTGTGTTAGAATGCCAAATCACGTTTTCAGGCTTGGTGAAATATTGCCTGGTTTTTAAGCAGTATTTTGTCGGCTAAATTTCAAGGGATCGAGCAGTTTATGACTGATCTGGCTTCATCTATAACACCAATTAATATTGAAGACGAATTAAAGAATTCATATTTGGATTACGCCATGAGCGTGATCGTTGGCCGTGCGTTACCCGATGTACGTGACGGTCTAAAGCCGGTTCATCGCCGCGTCTTATTCGCGATGAACGAGTTGAAGAACGATTGGAACAAACCATATAAAAAGTCGGCGCGTGTCGTCGGTGATGTGATCGGTAAATATCACCCACACGGTGACTCGGCGGTATACGACACTATCGTTCGTATGGCGCAGCCTTTCTCCATGCGCTACACCTTGGTCGATGGTCAGGGTAACTTTGGTTCTGTCGATGGCGACGCCGCGGCGGCCATGCGTTATACCGAGATACGTATGGACAAGCTGGCGCACCAGCTACTGGCCGACCTAGAGAAAGAAACTGTCGATTACGTACCTAACTATGACGGTACCGAGCAGATCCCAGCGGTACTGCCGACCCGTATTCCAGCGCTGCTGGTCAACGGTTCATCGGGCATCGCCGTCGGTATGGCGACCAACATTCCTCCTCATAACCTGTCTGAGGTGATCTCAGGCTGTTTGGCGCTGATCGACGAGCCAAGTCTCTCTATCGAGCAGCTGATGGAACATATTCCTGGTCCCGACTTCCCGACGGCGGCGATCGTCAACGGCCGTAAGGGCATCGAAGACGCCTATAAGACGGGTCGTGGTAAGGCTGTCATGCGTGCCCGCGCAACCGTTGAGACTGAAGACAACGGCCGTGAGCGTATTATCGTTACCGAGATCCCTTATCAGGTAAACAAGGCGCGTCTTATCGAAAAGATTGCCGAGCTGGTAAAAGATAAGAAGATCGAAGGCATTAGCGGCCTGCGCGACGAGTCTGATAAAGACGGTATGCGTATCGTTATCGAAGTGAAGCGCGGCGAAGTAGGTGAGGTGATCCTCAACAACCTATACGCCCAGACGCAGTTGCAGACCTCTTTCGGTATCAACATGGTGGCCCTGACCAATGGTCAGCCTAAGCTGTTTAACCTTAAAGAGATGCTCGAGTGCTTCATCCTTCACCGTCGTGAAGTGGTGACTCGTCGTACCGTATTCGAACTGCGTAAGGCCCGTGACCGGGCGCATATCCTCGAAGCACTGGCTATCGCGCTGGCCAATATCGACCCTATCATCGCATTGATCAAGGCATCACCAACACCGGCCGAAGCCAAGGTGAAGTTAGTTTCTCAAGGCTGGGCCCTTGGTAACGTGCAGGGTATGTTGGAGAAGGCGGGTGACGATGCGGCGCGTCCTGAGTGGCTGGCGCCGGAATTCGGTATTCGTGACGGCCTCTACTACCTGACCGAGCAACAGGCTCAGGCAATTTTGGATCTGCGTCTGCACAAGCTGACCGGTCTGGAACACGAGAAGATATTGGGCGAGTATGAAGAACTGCTGGAGCTGATCGCAGCACTGCTTTACATACTACGTAGCCCAGAGCGTTTGATGGAAGTGATCAAAGAAGAGCTTCAGGAAGTGCTGGAAAACTTCGGCGATGAGCGACGCACAGAGCTTAATGCCTCAGCAGTAGACATCAGCCTCGAAGATCTCATCAACGAAGAAGATGTGGTGGTGACCCTGTCTCACCTAGGGTACGCCAAGTACCAGCCGCTGAGCGATTACCAGGCACAGCGACGTGGTGGTAAGGGTAAGGCCGCGACTAAGGTGAAAGATGAAGATTTCGTCGAGAAGCTGTTGGTTGCCAATACCCACGACACCATCTTGTGCTTCTCTGACTTTGGTAAGATGTACTGGCTCAAGGTGTACCAGCTGCCGCTGGCAAGCCGTCAGGCCCGTGGTCGTCCAATCATCAACCTGCTGCCGCTGGCCGAAGGTGAGCGCATTACCGCTATCTTGCCGGTGCGCGATTACGACGCCGACAAGTATGTGATCATGGCAACTTCTCACGGCACCGTGAAGAAGACCTCGCTAGATCAATACTCTCGTCCAAGAGCCAACGGTATCATCGCCGTTAACTTGAAAGATGGCGATCAGCTGATCGGCGTCGATATCACTAACGGTGATAACGAGGTGATGCTCTTCTCTAATGAAGGCAAGGTCGTTCGCTTTAGCGAAGATCAGGTTCGTGGCATGGGCCGTACCGCGACAGGTGTTCGCGGTATCAAGCTCGAAGATGGTCAGAGCGTCGTCTCGCTCATCGTGCCTAAGAATGATGGTGCCATCCTCACCGTCACCGAAAACGGTTACGGTAAGCGTACCGACTTGGAGGAGTATCCAGCTAAGAGCCGCGCGACCAAGGGTGTGGTATCGATCAAGGTGAGCGAGCGTAACGGCGCCGTCGTCGGTGCGGTACAAGTACTGGAAAACGATGAGATCATGCTGATCAGTGACAAGGGTACCCTGGTACGTACACCGGCATCTGGCGTGTCGACCATAGGTCGTAACACTCAAGGTGTGACCATTATCCGTACGGCAATCGATGAGATGGTTGTTGGGCTACAGCGAATCGATGAGATCCAAGATGATCAGGAACTCGACGAAGAGGGGAACCCAATCGTCACGGATAACCTCGAAGAGCAGCAAGTCGAAGGCGAAGCGCCAGAGGCTGAGCCAAACGAGGAGCCAAACGAATAGCGTTTAGCGAGATTAACGGGCGTCCTTATGGACGCTCGTTTTGTTTCGGCAAGTGAAACATAATAAATAAATACGCCAATGGCATATAATCTGACGCAATAGAGTTGAAAGAAGAGCAAAGGAGAAAGCAGTGAGCGCGACATATAATTTCTGTGCAGGGCCGGCCATGTTACCTCAGCCCGTGATGCAAAAAGCACAAGAGGAGTTATTGGATTGGAACGGGCAGGGGGTCTCCGTGATGGAGGTCAGCCATCGTAGTAAAGAGTTTATCGCGCTTACCCAGCAGGCCGAGGCCGACATCAGAGAGCTGATGAATATTCCGAGTAACTACCACGTACTCTTTATGCATGGCGGTGGTCGTGGGCAGTTCGCCGCTGTTGTGAATAATTTATTAGGGGAACAAGGCAAGGCGCTCTATTTAGTCGATGGCAGCTGGTCATCTTCCGCGGTAGATGAGGCGAAAAAACTGGCCGGTGACGAGCAGATCGACACCCTGAATATTATTGAGAAAACCCATGGTGTTAGCCGTGTGGTGCTACCCGAGCTAAGTGAGCTCAAGCAAGAGTATCGTTACCTACATTACTGTCCTAATGAGACGGTAGATGGTATCGAAATTTTTGAAGAGATAAACTCGCCTTGGCCAATTGTTGCAGATATGTCCTCTAATATCATGTCTCGAGAGATAGATGTCAGCCGCTATGGGCTTATCTACGCCGGTGCCCAGAAGAACATTGGCCCCTCTGGCTTGAGTATCGTTATCGTTCGAGATGACTTGCTTGAGTATCCGCAGCTCCCTCAGGCGTCTATCATGGACTATCGTTTGGCAGTAAAACATGACTCCATGTTCAATACGCCCCCTACCTTTGCCTGGTATCTGGCGGCAGAGGTCTTCAAATGGCTTAAGGTACAGGGCGGTGTCGCTGAGGTCGCTAAGACCAATGCGCGCAAGGCCGAGATGCTTTATGACTTTATCGATAGCTGTGATTTTTATGAAAATCGCGTCGCCAAAGATAACCGTTCGAGAATGAACGTTACCTTTTATCTAAAAGATGAATCTTTGAATGAGCAGTTTTTGGCGCAGGCAAAGGCCGCAGGCCTGGTTGCGCTGAAAGGCCATCGCAGCGTCGGGGGTATGCGCGCCAGCCTCTATAATGCCATGCCACTGACAGGTGTCGAGGCCTTGGTTAGCTTCATGAAAGACTTTGCCAACGGCAATGCATAGGCTTATAGCCGTAGAAAGGTTGTAGAAGGCGAGTGGGAGGAATACTCAATAGCGAATTGTGGTTAGCGATTCGCTATTTTACCTTTAACGATATATTCCTTTGGTGTCCTCGTATTAGGTAGCGAATGGCGATTATCCGTTAGCGCGTTTTTATTCCCGTTACCCACCAGATTAAATGAAGACCGGTAAGAGTAAGGAAAGGTATATGCAAAAGGTGTTGTTGATTCTAGCTTTGTTGTGTCCATTGAGTATGTCTGCCTATAGTGCTGATAGTGCAGACACGACCCAAAACAAGGAAGCAGATTCGATTCAAGCCCCCATTTCTCTTATTAATGATTTTCATCAAGCACACAAGGCAGTGCTTGCACGCACTAGCGCCGACTTTGATACTGGTGTAACAGCTAAAATGGCCGAAGCGATAGCGGCAGAGTCTGCACTTATTATGGAGTATTTAATTCCTATCGAGTCCTATGTTGAGGGGCATTCTAAGACAGACACCCGACGTAAGGTTGAGAGAGACTGCGATGCCATTGCGCACGATGCTTATCTTCAGGGGCATCAACTTGGCTGGGGGGGAACGGGAGTGGTAACCGATGTTGCCGAGGCAAAGCGTGATCACTTGCTCAATAGATTGATCTACTATGTGGTCCGGATACACAAAGAAGATGACACCCGTTTTGATTTAGACGCTTGGTTAGCCATCTTAGGTATAGAAAAATTTGATGTCTAAATTGCTAGGAAGATAACGATTTTCACTACCTGGCTGATATTTCGATCTTTTTAAGCATAAAAAAGTCGCACGCAAAATTTGCAGTGCGACTTTTTTGTGACTAATTGCGGCTATTAAAGCCGCTATTACAACACCTTGGCGATGGACTCGGCGAGATAGTCCACGTTGCCAGTACCAATACCTGCGATGCTGATACGGCTCGAATCGACCATATAGATGCTGTGATCGGCCTGGAGCTGCGCGACTTGCTCAGGAGTAATGCCGAGGAAGGAGAACATGCCTTTCTGCTTGGCGATAAAGCTAAAGTCACGGGTCACGCCTTTTTCGGCTAGCTTATTGACCAGCATGGCGCGGTTACCATTGATACGGTCTCGCATGACCTTTAACTCGTCGAGCCATTGTTGCTTAAGCTCGCTCGATCCCAAAATCGTCTCGACGATGGCCGCGCCATGTGCGGGCGGCATAGAGTAGATGCAGCGTACCACATAGAGCAGTACCGAATAGGCCACATCGGCCTCATGGCTGTCTTTACCGACGATAGAGCAGGCGCCGATACGCTCACGATAGAGGCCGAAGTTTTTCGAGCAAGAGCTGCACAGGAGCATATCTTCTACATTGGCCGCCATCTGACGCACGCCATAGGCATCTTCATCAACACCATCGCCAAATCCCTGATAAGCCATGTCGATTAGCGGGGTAAAGCCCTGCTGCTTGGTCAGTGCGATCACTTGGTCCCACTGCTCATTGGTCAAATCCATGCCGCTAGGGTTATGACAACAGGCATGGAACAAGACCACATCATCGGCGCCAACCTGAGCGAGTGTCGCCAGCATTTCGTCAAATTTAAGCGTCTTGTTTTGGTAGTCATAGTAAGGGTAGGTCTTAACCTTAATACCGGCCGCCTCAAACAGACCTGTGTGGTTGGCCCAGGTAGGATCGCTTACCCAGATCACGCTGTTTGGATTGACACGTTTGATGAAATCAGCCGCGACGCGCAGCGCTCCCGTGCCGCCGGGGGTGGATACGGTGCGAATGCGGTTGGCCAGCAGCGCAGGGTTGTCTTGACCGAATGCCAGTTCCCCCATTAGCTGATTGAAGGCGGGAGAACCTGTTGGGCCTATGTAAACTTTGGTTGCCTCGGTATCGATGCGGTGCTGCTCGGCGCGTTTGACGCAGGCTAAGATCGGGGTGTTTCCCGCCTCATCCTTGTATACACCAACGCCCAGATCCACCTTGTTTGCGTGGGGATCTTCACGGAATTTTGTCATTAGCCCTAGGATAGGATCGGCGGGCATAGGGGAAAGATTCTCGAACATGGCTCCAACTACCTTTTGTCTTGTTATAGGCCCTTAATGGCCTTCGCTGTGCGTAGCCTTAGGATAAACTAATTTTGTACTGAAATTACAGCGCAAGACCCGATTTTATCGAACATTCAACTTGGCAAATTTTCATGCCAGTGGTGTAAGTGGGGTTAGCTTTTGGTGTTTTAGCTTGGAGCCATACAATGTTAAGAAAGAAAATTACTCATTAAGGACCATAAATTGTAAAAAAGGGTTGAATAGTCCGGCTCAATCAGTAATTTTATAACCACGAGGCTCAGGTTAATTGAGCAGATGGCCATTTTGTCGTGATGGCAAGTTTTTAGTATCTAACAGTATCAATAATCCGCGGTCGACTCTGGCTGCAACCAATTAAGAAGTGATTAATGAAACAACTACGACTCGATCCCATATCTAAGGTTAATGGCACCGTAAATATTCCCGGTTCCAAGAGTATTTCTAATCGCGCCCTGTTGTTGGCGACCTTAGCTGAAGGGAGAACCCGGCTCACCAATCTGCTCGATTCCGATGACATTCGGCACATGCTTACCGCCCTGAAACAGCTCGGCGTTAATTATCAGCTGTCAGACAATAACCGGGTTTGCGAACTCGAAGGCCTGGGCGGCGCCATTAATAGTGACACGGCTCAGACGCTGTTCCTCGGTAACGCCGGTACGGCGATGCGTCCCTTATGTGCTGCGCTCACACTTGGACGGGGTGAATTTACCCTAACCGGTGAGCCTCGCATGGAGGAGCGTCCCATCGGCGATCTGGTCGACGCACTTGGTGCCCTCGGCGCAGATATTCGCTACGTTAAGGAGCCTGGCTTTCCGCCACTCACCGTCAATGCCACAGGGCTCAATGGTGGCGATGTCGAGATAGCAGGGGATCTGTCTAGCCAGTTTTTAACCGCCTTGTTGATGGTGACGCCGCTTGCCAAGGCCCAGGTGAATATCAAGATCAAGGGAGAGCTGGTCTCCAAGCCTTATATCGATATTACCATCGCCTTGATGGCGCAGTTTGGCGTGACCGTCATTAATCACGACTATCAGCGTTTCGAAATTCCAGCGGGTCAAACGTATGTCTCGCCGGGCACAGTGCTGGTCGAGGGGGATGCCTCATCGGCCTCTTACTTCCTTGCCGCCGGCGCCATTCAGGGTGGCGAGGTAAAGGTGACCGGTGTTGGACTGAAAAGCATCCAGGGTGATGTGAAGTTTGCTGACGTGCTTGAGGCCATGGGCGCCGAGATAGAGTGGGGCGATGATTTCATTATCGCCAGAAGCGCGCCGCTACATGGGGTAGATCTCGATATGAATCATATCCCAGATGCCGCCATGACGATTGCCACGACGGCGCTGTTTGCCACAGGCACCACGACCCTGCGCAATATCTACAACTGGCGAATTAAGGAGACGGACCGTCTCGCCGCCATGGCCACCGAGCTGCGTAAAGTGGGCGCCGAGGTAGAAGAGGGTCATGACTATATTCGCGTCACTGCGCCAACTCAGCTAAATACGGCCGCTATCGATACCTATAACGATCATCGTATGGCTATGTGTTTCTCTCTGATGGCATTTGCCGACTGCGGCATTACCATCAACGACCCCGATTGTACTTCCAAAACCTTTCCGGATTATTTCGCCCAGTTTGCGGCGCTCGCCCAATAAGCCAAGTGCTTTCTCGCGGATCAAAATTTTTGATCCGCGAACCTAATTGATCCAATTGTGTTAATTCGTAACTTTTTGCCGCTTTATGCAAGCTTTTAGTTTATAATGCGCGCGCAGTTTTTTCGTGGACGACATTCAGGATCTTTAGGGAAGATAGATTTAATTTGGAGAATCATATGTCACAACGGGCTCCTATCGTCACTATTGACGGCCCAAGCGGTGCAGGTAAAGGCACAATTAGTCAACTACTTGCTTCGCGTTTAGGATGGAAGCTGCTTGATAGCGGTGCCATATATCGTGTCTTAGCCCTAGCGGCAATTCACCACAATGTAGAGCTAGACAACGAAGCCTCGCTGGCTCTGTTAGCGGCGCACTTGGACGTGCAATTCATCTCGGCTAACGGTAACGGCATTAAAGTGGTGTTAGAAGGCGAAGATGTTTCCCATGCCATTCGTAGCCAGCAATGTTCTAATGCAGCCTCTAAGGTAGCGGCTTTCCCCCGTGTTCGTGAAGCACTACTTCGCCGTCAAAGAGCCTTTGCCGAGGCGCCAGGTCTCATCGCCGACGGTCGCGATATGGGCACAGTCGTTTTCCCCACCTCACCCGCTAAACTTTATTTAACCGCTTCGGCTGAGGAAAGGGCTCAAAGGCGCTATAATCAGTTGCAGGACAAGGGCTTCGATGTTAATATCGACCGTCTTTTAGCCGAGGTCGTTGAACGCGATGAGCGTGATATGAATCGCCCGGTAGCTCCTCTGGTTCCTGCCGAGGATGCGCTGGTGATCGATACGACTGGCATAGGCATTGATGAAGTAGTTGAGCTTGCGCTCTCTCACATCAAGGCAAAATTACCTGACCTTGCCCTCTAGGGGACAGGGTCTTTACGATTTGTCACACGGATGCGACAAATGATTAATCTGACTCCACGTCTAGGATGGGCCGTGGTTTATTACTTAAAGTAAATTAACATGACTGAATCTTTTGCTGATCTATTTGAACAATCCCTTCAACAACTTGAGTTCCGTCCAGGTTCTATCGTTCGTGGTACTGTAGTATCAATCCAGAACGGTATGGTACTGGTTGACGCTGGCCTTAAGTCTGAAAGCCCAATCCCAGCTGACCAATTCAAAAACGCTCAAGGCGTTCTAGAAATCGCTGTTGGTGATGAAGTTGACGTAGCCCTTGACTCTGTTGAAGATGGTTTCGGTGAGACTCAACTTTCTCGTGAGAAAGCTAAGCGCCACGAAGCTTGGATCGTTCTAGAAAAAGCTTACGAAGATGCTGAAACTGTAATCGGTGTCATCAATGGTAAGGTTAAAGGCGGTTTCACCGTTGAACTAAACGGTATCCGTGCGTTCCTACCAGGTTCTCTAGTTGACGTTCGCCCAGTTCGCGACACTGCTCACCTAGAAAACAAAGAACTAGAATTCAAGGTTATCAAGCTAGACCAGAAGCGTAACAACGTTGTTGTTTCTCGTCGTGCTGTTATCGAATCTGAAAGCAGTGCAGAGCGTGATGCGCTACTTGAAAACCTACAAGAAGGTCAAGCCGTTAAGGGTATCGTTAAGAACCTGACTGACTACGGTGCATTCGTTGACCTAGGTGGCGTTGACGGTCTTCTGCATATCACAGATATGGCTTGGAAGCGCGTTAAGCACCCATCTGAAATCGTAAACGTTGGCGACGAAATCAACGTTAAAGTACTTAAGTACGATCGTGAGCGCACTCGTGTTTCACTAGGTCTTAAGCAACTTGGCGAAGACCCATGGTTAGAAATCAGCAAGCGCTACCCAGAAAACACTAAGTTGACTGGTCGCGTAACTAACCTAACTGACTACGGCTGCTTCGTTGAAATCGAAGAAGGCGTTGAAGGTCTGGTACACGTTTCTGAAATGGATTGGACTAACAAGAACATCCACCCATCTAAGGTTGTTAACCTAGGTGACGAAGTTGAAGTTCTGGTTCTAGACATCGATGAAGAGCGTCGTCGTATTTCTCTAGGTCTGAAGCAATGTAAGACTAACCCATGGGATGATTTCGCAGAGCGTTACGCGAAAGGTGACAAGGTTACTGGTAAGATCAAGTCTATCACTGACTTCGGTATCTTCATCGGTCTTGACGGCGGCATCGACGGTCTGGTTCACCTGTCTGACATTTCTTGGAACGGTACTGGCGAAGAAGCCGTATCTGACTACAAGAAAGGCGACGAAATCAGCGCAGTTGTACTGTCAGTTGACCCAGAGCGTGAGCGTATCAGCCTAGGCGTTAAGCAGACTGAAGACGATCCTTTCAATGCATACCTTGCAGATAAGAAGAAAGGTGCTATCGTAACTGGTACTGTTACTGCAGTAGACGCGAAGGGCGTTACCATCGAGTTAGCTGAAACTGTAGAAGGTTACCTACGTGTTTCTGACATCTCTCGTGAGCGCATCGAAGATGCATCTACTGTATACTCAGTAGGTGACACTGTTGAATCTAAGTTCATGGGTGTTGATCGCAAGAACCGTACTATCAGCCTGTCTATCCGTGCGAAAGACGAAGCTGATGAGAAGGAAGCGATGGCTAACTTGAACAAGCAAGATGACGTTGCTATGAGCAATGCCATGGCTGAAGCGTTCAAAGCGGCTCGCAAATAATTCGCCTGAAGTTCGGGGATGGCAACATCCCCGCTAGGTGACTGTGTTTGGCTTGATTATAGAGGGTACAGGATGACTAAATCCGAACTGATCGAAAAACTTGCCACTAGGCAGTCGCAGCTGTCGGCAAAAGAAGTAGAAAGCGCTATTAAAGAGATGTTGGAGCAGATGGCAACGACATTGGAAGGCGGTGACCGTATCGAGATCCGTGGCTTTGGTAGTTTTTCCCTTCATTATCGTGCACCACGTACGGGCCGTAATCCTAAGACTGGTACTTCAGTTGAGTTGGAAGGCAAATATGTTCCGCACTTTAAGCCTGGCAAAGAACTGCGTGAGCGCGTTGATGCTATCAACTCGTAAATGACATTGTTTTAAAAGCCTCCGAAAGGAGGTTTTTTTATGCCTAAATTCTAGGTATGGCTAGCTAGTTCGTTAAATTTCTTGGATAATCAACCCATCACCAAGGGTTTATGGAGAGTAACGTGAAGTCATTTATCGCGACCGTGCTTGTCGCCCTGTTTTTCGTCTTGGCTTTATTGTTTGGTGCGCGCAACGAACAGCTGGTGACCATAAGTTATTTTGTCGCTCAGGGTGAATATCGTCTACCCGTCGTACTCGGCGCGGTGTTTCTGGCTGGCTTCCTGGTGAGCTGGTTATTTGCGATATACCACATCACTAAGGTGAGGCTGCAACTGCGTAAGGCTAACAAGAAAATTGAGCAGTTAGAGGCCAAGTTACCTGCTGAAATCTTATCCCAGTCCACTCAAATCGAACATCAAGCGAAGGAAGTAAACGCTTAATATGTTAGAGATTCTGTTTCTGTTGTTGCCTATCGCCGCCGGTTATGGCTGGTATATGGGCCGCCGTAGTATAAGGCATAAGCAGAATAGCAAGCGTAAGCAGTTAAGCCGAGATTACTTTACCGGCCTTAATTTTCTTCTGTCTAACGAATCGGACAAGGCCGTCGATCTTTTTATCTCCATGCTGGACGTGGATGATGACACCATAGATACCCACCTCTCGCTCGGCTCATTGTTTCGTAAGCGAGGTGAGGTAGACCGCTCAATCCGCATTCATCAAAATCTTATTGCTCGTCCCACCTTAACCACAGAGCAGCGAGATATTGCCATGATGGAACTTGGCAAAGATTACCTGGCCGCCGGTTTTTATGACAGGGCCGAGGAGATCTTCCTCAACCTGGTGCGCCAGGAGGACCACAGTGAAGAGGCCGAAGATCAGCTTATCGCCATCTATCAAGTGACCAAAGACTGGCAGAAGGCGATCGATATCATCAAGAGCCTTAAGCGTAAGCGTCAGCAATCGCTGAAACATCTACAGGCCCATCTCTATTG
Source organism: Shewanella insulae (assembly GCF_009831655.1). GTDB lineage: Bacteria > Pseudomonadota > Gammaproteobacteria > Enterobacterales > Shewanellaceae > Shewanella > Shewanella insulae. The sequence continues at coordinate 323,160 of NZ_WRPA01000001.1, forward strand.
TGAGCTTGCCGATGAGGCGGGTGATAGTGAGCTCAAGCTTAGGCATCTCGCACAGGCGATCAAGCAGGACGCCCAGTGCGGCCGCGCCATGTTAACCAGTGCCAAGCTGTTTCTCGCTCAGCAGGAGTTTGTCCGTGCCAAGGAGATGCTCTGCCGCTTGAAAGATGCCGATATTGAGCTTTTTCCCGAAGCGCTCGCCATTGCAAAAGAAGTTTACCAGTCGACCGACGATCTCGGCGCCTATCGCGAACTGCTACGGGAGGCGTTAGAGCAGGGCGCCGGCGCAAGTGTCGCCATCACGCTGGCGCAGCAGATGATCGCCCAAGGGGAAACCCAAGATGCCGAGAAGTTGATCCTCGATGGCCTCTATCGCCACCCGACCATGAAGAGTTTTCAGCATCTGATGAAGATGCAGATCCAACATGCCGAGGACGGTCAGGCAAAACAGAGTTTGAATATGCTCGCCGAACTGGTTGAGCAACAGATAAAATTCCGCCCCAGTTACCGCTGTTTAGAGTGTGGTTTCCCGTCCCATACCCTCTACTGGCATTGCCCTTCCTGTAAGAGTTGGGGCACCATCAAGCGGATCCGCGGACTCGACGGGGAGTAACTAGACAATAAAATGCAAAGCAACAGGAGAACAGCATGAGCAACAAACCTATTATAGTGGCGCTAGATTACGATAATAAATCCGAAGCTTTGCAGCTCATCGATCAGCTAGACCCCAACATGTGCCGGCTAAAGATAGGCAAAGAGATGTTCACTCTCTTTGGGCCTGAGTTGGTTAAAGAGATCCACAGTCGCGACTTTGACCTCTTCCTGGACCTCAAATTCCACGACATTCCAAATACCGTCGCCAAGGCCGTCGCCGCAGCGGCCGAGCTTGGGGTGTGGATGACCAATGTGCATGCCAGTGGTGGCCTTGCCATGATGCAGGCAGCCAGAGAAGCATTGCTTCCCTACGGCGACAAGGCGCCGCTGCTGATCGCCGTGACGGTACTGACCTCCATGAGCGATGAAGAGCTGGCGCTGCTAGGCATCAATGTGCCGGCGGCCGAACACGTTAAGCGTCTGGCAAGCCTCACCAAACAGGCAGGCCTGAATGGCATCGTCTGTTCGGCCCAGGAAGCCAGCATGTTAAAGGCAGAGTTTGGCGCCGACTTTAAACTGGTCACGCCGGGTATCCGCCCAGCCGGTAGCGATAAAGGTGACCAGCACCGCGTGATGACGCCGACTCAGGCACTGGCAGCGGGATCCGATTACCTGGTAATTGGTCGCCCAATTACCAAGGCGGCTAACCCGTTGGCGGCGCTCACCGAGATCCATGCATCGCTTAAATAGCTTGACCTGATCCACTGAGCCTCCTAATTTAACCCTTAAGGTTTTATTAGACAGGGAAATAAGATGTTCGATTATCAAGGGAAAAACGTCTTTGTGGTGGGCGGTACCAGTGGCATTAACCTAGGTATCGCCAAAGCTTTTGCCCAGGCGGGAGCAAACGTTGCCGTGGCAAGTCGTCGCCAGGAAAAAGTCGAGTCGGCGGTAGAGGCACTGCAAGCACTCAATGACAAAGGCAAGATGCTTGGCGTCGCCTTCGACGTGCGAGACCTCGACGCGCTAAAAGCAGGTTTCAAGCAGATAGCCGATGCCTATGGTCAGCTGGATGTGCTGGTCAGTGGCGCGGCCGGAAACTTCCCGGCGAAGGCTGCAGACCTATCTGAAAACGGTTTCAAGTCGGTCATGGATATCGACCTGCTGGGCAGTTTTCAGGTGCTTAAACAGGCTTATCCCTTGATGCGTCGGCCCGGCGGCGCTATCGTGCAGATCTCTGCGCCTCAGGCCTACATCGCCATGCCTATGCAATCCCATGTTAGCGCGGCCAAGGCTGGCGTCGACATGTTGACCAAGAGTCTGGCACTCGAGTGGGGAGCAGAGGGTATCAGGGTAAACTCTATCGTGCCCGGTCCCATCAGCGGCACCGAAGGATTCAACCGCTTAGCGCCCAGTGAGGCGTTACAGCAGGCCGTGGCGCAAAGCGTGCCGCTTAGGCGTAACGGGGTTAATGAGGATATCGCAAATGCTGCGATGTTTATTGCCTCACCTATGGCCAGTTACATTACCGGTACCGTTTTGCCGGTAGACGGCGGCTGGTCCCTCGGCGGCGCCAGCATGGCCATGAATGAGTTAGGCAAGTTAGCCAAACAACATAAAGAGAAGTAGGTAGCGCGGATTGCGTTACCCAATGAGTGAGAAGATAGATGGCAAACCCATTTCAAGAGCAGTTGCTCAAGGCTGGCCTGGTCAGCAAACAGAAGGTTCGCGATGCCAAGACCCAGAAGCGTCGCGATCGTAAAGCCAAGGTCGATGATGGTTCTGAGGCCTTGAAACAAGAAATCGCAGCGAAGAAGCAGGCGCAGATCGAGAAGGATAAGGCGCTCAATGAACAGCGCTTCGCCGAGGCGATGGAGAAGGGCCAGGTACGTGGCCTGATCACCGAGTTTAAGCGCTGCGCTATCGCCGTGCCAAAAGATGCCGAACTTAAGTTTAACTACACCTTAGGCACTAAGATCTTTAGCGTGTATGTGACCGAAAAACTCCAGAGTCAGCTGCTTAACGGCCAACTCGGTATCGTTCGTCACGAAGAGGTGAGTTACCTGGTGCCCCACAAGCTAGCCGAACGGGTTAACCTGCTGGTGCCCGACTGGTGTGGATACCTATGGCAAGCAGAAGACGCCAGTCAAGTCGTGGAAGAAGACGACCCATACGCCGATTATGTGATCCCCGACGACCTAATGTGGTAAGAGATCACATCATGAAAAGCCTCGCCCTTAACGCGGGGCTTTTTTATTTGCGCAACCGGACAATTTTTGGCTAAAGGGCTTTATTCTCGAGTTCAACTAAGATAGATTAAAACAACCGTTTTAATCTAACGTTTGAGAGAGACAAGATGAACCCATACCAGGCGCCTTTGGCCGACATGAAATTTCTGCTGGAGCGTGTATTTGATGCGCCACAAACTTGGGAAGCGCTCGCTCCCTTGGCCGAGACCGTCTATATGGACACGGCGGCGGCGATCCTCGATGAGGCAGACAAGATCTCTCGGGATCTCATCCATCCTATTAATCGCCCCGGTGATGAGCAAGGCGTTAGCTTTGAAGATGCCAAGGTGATCACACCCGATGGCTATCGCGAGGTGTATGACCAATATGCCGAAGGCGGTTGGATAGGCTTGTGCGGCGATCCTGAGTTTGGTGGCATGGGGATGCCCAAGATGCTAGGCGTCTTAGTTGACGAGATGGCCTACAGCGCCTGTAACGCCTTTACCTTGTATGGCTCCCTTACGGCAGGTGCGGCGCTCTGTATCAATGCCCATGGCAGTGAAGCGCTAAAAGAAAAATATCTGCCTAACCTTTATTCTGGCCAATGGGCCGGCGCCATGGATATGACAGAGCCTCAGGCCGGTTCAGATCTGCGAGGCATACGTACCAAGGCTGTGCCCCAGGAGGATGGTAGCTATCTGATCTCAGGCAGTAAGATTTTTATCACTGGCGGCGATCATGACCTCACCGAAAATGTCATTCATCTTGTACTGGCCAAGCTGCCGGATTCTAACGGCATCTCACTCTTCCTGGTGCCTAAGATCAAAGTGGATGATAACGGCGAGCTTGGCGAAGCAAACGGCGTCACTGTAGGCTCAATCGAACACAAGATGGGACTCAAGGGTTCGGCAACCTGTGTGATGAACTTCGATGATGCCCAGGGGTATCTGATCGGCAAGGCTAACCGCGGTTTAGTTTGCATGTTTACCATGATGAACTATGAGCGCCTGGCAATCGGTATTCAGGGACTAGGTACCTCTCAGGCGGCTTATCAGATGGCCAGCGACTACGCCAAGGAGCGTCTTCAGGGCCAGGCCGCGGGCGGTAGCGACAACGCCAGCGATCCTATTCTGGTACATGGCGACGTGCGCCGTATGCTGATGACCATACGCTGTTACACAGAAGCGGGACGTGCGCTGTCAGTGTATACAGGTCAACAACTGGATCTGGCCAAGCATGCCGAGGGAGAAAAGCAGCAGAAGGCGGCGCGTTATGTTGGCCTGCTTACGCCTGTCGCTAAGGCTTTCTTGAGTGACCGTGGCCTGGATGCTGCCGTGATGGCGCAGCAGGTGTTTGGTGGTCATGGCTATATTCGCGAGACAGGTATCGAGCAGCTGGTACGCGATACCCGCATCGCCCAGATCTATGAAGGCACAAACGGCATTCAAGCCATCGATTTTCTGGGCCGTAAGACCACGGGAGACGATCTGCGCGCATTGACTGAGTTTGTTGCCGAATGTCAAAGTCAGCTTGAGGCAATGACGAATGTCAGCGACGAGCAAAAAGCGCTCATCGAAACGCGTTTCGATGCCTTACTGGCGACGGCTGATACTATTAACGCTAACAAGCTTAGTCAACCCGCCTTGATCAACGCCTGCGCCGTCGATTTCCTCGATGCCTTTGGTCACTTGATTTATGGCTATTTCTGGCTATTGATGGCCGATAAGGCCGCCGATCACCAAGACGCTAGCTTTAGCAAAGCAAAACAACAGCTAGCAGATTTCTATCTTGCCAAGCTGCTGCCTAAGGTGGACTATCACCTGGCGCAGGTTAATGCCGGTGATGCAAGCATCATGGCGATGGCAGACGAGTTATTTTAGTCGTTAACAGAAATATTGCTCTGATGATATATGGAAACGCCTAGGTCATAGACCTAGGCGTTTTTACTTGGCGGTTACTTGCTTTGTTGTTTCACCTTGATCGGTAATTGTCCCTGCAGTGCTTTGTTTAGGTTTGTCGAGCATGCTCTGCAAGAAGAGGGCACTGAAAGGGGCTAGACTCTGCTTTTTACTTTTATGGCTCTGGCCATTTTCCATCACCACGAAGAGTATTTGATGTGTGTCCTCAAGTGTCAGGAATCCGGCTAAGTTGTCTACTCCTTGCATAGACCCCGTCTTGGCAGCCACCTTTTGCATCAGTGGTGGTCGTCGAAATCCCCGCTTATAGGTTAGGGTGCCACTGATGCCTGCAATGGGGAGTAATTCCTTAAGGCTATTTAAATTGTCGTCTTTAGCTATCAAGCTCAACGTCTGTGCCAGCTGCTTAGCCGAAATCAGGTTGTAGCGGGAAAGGCCTGAGCCGTCGATGATCTGTGAATGAGTCAGATCTATCCCTTCAGCCGTGAGTATTTCTTTAACTGCCTTGGCGCCGGCATTAAAGCTCTCTGGCACCTTGTAGTAGTGGGCTCCTACCGTCTTAAACAAACTGTCGGCGATCAGGTTGTCGGAATCGAGCAGCATGGTGCTAAGCAGTTCGCTAAGCGCGGCTGATCTATGTGTGACTAGGGGGCGTAATCCATAAGGGGGCTGATGAGCGATGGCCACATCGCCTTTGATTTGGATGTTTGCACTCTTAAACATTCGCGCGAGCATCTGCTTGGCGTAGAGCTCTGGGTCATCCACCGCAATGGCAAGGTTAAGTGGCTTGTCTCCCGGATAACAGCCACTGATATGATAATGATTGTCTGGAAGTCTGGCTAAATTCAGCTCGCAGAAAGGCTTCTTCTGCGTCTTATCAAACACCGCTGTGGTTGATACCTTGATGGGCAGGTAGCGAGGAAAACTCAAACGGCTGGCATTACTCGCCAGTTTCGGCTTTAGCTGACCCTTAACGCAATTTTGATTGACGATAAAACGTGAGACTGGCGCGGCGTAGCAGATGCCGAGATCGTCCCAGACCCAACCCGGAGCACGGGTCTGCTCCCGGTCTTGGCCAACGAGTAAGAGATTTCCCCTAATCGTATGAATGCCTGAGTCTTTTAAGGCCTTTATCATCGCCCTTAGATCATCTGTGGTTAACGTAGGATCGCCGCTAAAGCTCAGATAGAGATCGCCATTCAGTCTGCCACTAGTGTGCACTGCCTTAGTCGAGAATTGGCTGATAAAGTGAAACTCATCGCCTAGCACCCGCTGCGCAGCCACAGCGGTTAATAGCTTCTGGGTACTGGCAGGCAATAAGAGGGTGTCGGCATTGTGCTGATAGAGTACCTCTTTGGTGGTTAGATCCTGTGCATAAACCGCTAACTGGGAGTGGGGCGGCGCTATTACTGCCAAGAGATTGTCGTAATAGTCCTGGCTGGCTGTCACTTCAATGTTAGCGGCAGTTGCTGCTAAGGGGGAGACCAACAAAGTGGCTAGCACATAGGCTAGCCTCTTAGTCATATATCGGGGAAGAGGAGTAAGCCCTCGGATCAATCTAGTATACATAAGCGGTTAATTACATCCTTGTCTGCGGTACACTTGGCTAATCGTCTGCCTTAGGATCATCTTTTTCCATCAAGCGGTATAAACGCAGGGTGACGAATAGCACTAAGACAATAAAAAGTGGCAGCACCAGAATGCCCAACTGGGTTTTAAAATGAAAGATGCCCCAGGCCATGAGTAGGGTTAATCCCAGAGTGAGAAGGATGGTTTTATTCATGCTGAAAGCTAACCAATGAAAGAATGAATGACAGATAAGCTTATTGTAAGGTGTTTTACGCCTAATGTCGGTGAGTTAAACAAGAATTAAGATCAAGGATGCAAAAGTTTGTGCTTTAACCGCTGATTCTGCTTAATTTTAGCTCGGTTTATCCCATGAGCGACTGACAACAACAGAAAACCCTTGCCCCAAACCCGGTAAATGGGTAATTTCTACCCCTTGAGATTTGGGAAGGAACCAGTATGCCACACATTCGTATGCGCGGTTTACCGCAAGAGGCGGTAGCTAGTATCAGTGAGACATTACTCGATGAGTTAGCAAGTCAGTGCCAGATAAAGGCCGACGGCTTTACCCTAGACTGGGTGCCAAGCGTCAGTTATCGAGCCGGTAAGGTCGATAAGACCTTCGTGCAAGTCGAAGTGCTTTGGTTTCCTAAAGACCCCGAAATTCGTCACGCAGTAGAGCAGATCATTCGTCAGGCTGTATTAACGGCTTACTCGCCTGAAAAGCATATCTCAATCATGTTTATGGCACTCACGCCACAATGCTACTACCGTGATGGGCAGCATTTTTAAAGGAGGATACCTTGCTGGATAAGCTAGGTGGAATTGCGTTACCGACCGACGCCATACGTTGGTTACTAACGCCTGCGGCGCTTAAGGCCGAACTACTCAAACAGATCGCTAACGCAAAACGGGCGATAACCCTGGCCGCACTCTATCTCGAAGATGATGAGGCGGGCAGGGAGATATTGGCAGCGCTGATGGCGGCCAAGGCAGCCCGACCTGAACTAGATATCACCGTCTTGGTGGATTTTCATCGTGCTCGACGCGGGCTTATCGGCCATAAGGGTGACGGTGGTAATTACCTCATGTACCAGAAGGTGGTTAATTCGGCAGAGCACCCAATCAATATTCTCGGTGTGCCGGTAAAGTCTCGCGAGTTTATGGGGGTGCTTCACCTAAAAGGCTTCATTTTCGACGACACTGTCATCTTCAGTGGTGCAAGCCTGAATAACATCTATCTGCATCAAGGCGAGAAGTATCGTTTCGATCGTTATCACGTGATCGAATCTGCGCCGCTCGCCGAATCGATGCGTCAGATGATCATGGAGTTTATCGTCAGTGATAGAGCCGTGACCTCGCTCACTCAAGATAAGCGCACAGAGCTGTTACCCGAGAAGAATGACGTTCGCAGCCTGAAACAGCGGCTTGCCAAGGCCAAGTATCGTTTCTCGGCGACCAAGACGGGGAATCGCGTCACGCCAGTGGTTGGGCTAGGTCGCAAGAAGAACAAGCTGAACAAGTTGGTGATCGACCTGGTGGCCCAATCACAACAGAAGCTATTTATCTGTACGCCTTATTTTAATCCGCCTTATATTCTATCCAGAGCCCTGGCTAAGCACCTTCGTAAGGGTAAGCGTATTGACATAGTGGTCGGTGATAAGACGGCAAATGACTTCTATATTCCACCTGAAGAGACTTTTTCGACCATTGGGGCCTTGCCATACATGTATGAGCAGTCGCTGCGTAAGTTTGCCAAGCGTCAGCAGTGGGCCATCGATGCCGGTCTGTTAAACATCCATCTGTGGAAGCATGATCGCAATAGCTATCATCTTAAAGGGATTAGCGCCGACGATCGCCAACATCTCATTACCGGCTCTAACCTTAACCCAAGGGCCTGGGCGTTAGATCTTGAAAATGGTTTGCTACTGCAGGATGACACCCAAGCCTGGACCGAGCAGTTCAAGCAGGAACAGGAGCACATTCTCGAACATACCGAACGTCTCTACCACTATAGCCAGATAGAGACACTGAACAACTATCCTAAGGCGGTGCGAAAGATCATGAATCGGATCCGGCGACTGAGGGCAGACTTCCTACTACGCCGCATCTTATGATGTGAGAAGGTAAGGTTAAAGGCGAGCCTCATGGCTCGTCTTTTTAATTTGTATACCATCGGCTCGATTCTCAGCGCTAAACTTATCAGTGTAGTCAGGCGATGAGTAGGGCTAATTTTTAATAGGTTTTCCAATGACACTTCCACCCCATGCGGTTCACCAGCGTTATCAGTATCGCAAGGCGATCTCTACCCGGCCCTATAACGCGCGAGGGAAGAATATCGAGCGCTGCGAAGCCTGTCTGTTGGCGCAGCGCTATTGCACCTGTGATACCCGTCGATTGCTGCAATCCCAGGTGAGCTTTCTGTTGGTCATGTATGACGACGAAGTGTTAAAGCCAAGCAACTCGGGGCGCCTGATTGCCGATCTGATCCCAGATACCCATGCTTATATCTGGGATCGCACAAGGACTAATCGCAAGCTCTTAGGGCTACTCGATTCAAGCGAATATCAGCCTTATCTGGTTTTCCCCAGCGAATATGCCACGCCATCGCAGGCCGTGGTGCCCGATGTAGCGCTGAAAACACGATTAGCCACAGATACCAAGCGGCCGCTGTTTGTGCTACTCGACGGTAGCTGGCGTGAGGCGATAAAGATGTTTAATAAGAGTGGTTATCTACAGCAGCTACCTATGCTCTCGTTTGCACCAGACGCCGCCGCTCGATATGGTCTGCGGAAGGGGAGTCGTGACTTTCAGCTCGGAACGGCAGAGGTGGCGAGCCTGGTGCTTAGTGCGGCGGGTGAAGCACAAAATGCGACCAGCCTTTCTGCCTGGTTTTCGCTTTTTATCGAATCATCCCTCTATAGCCGTAGCCGAAAGAGCCCTAAGGATCTTGCGCCGCTGGACAATCTTAAAGCCGAGTTTCTAGATACATTGGGTGGGGAATAAGCATGGTGTTTTGCGCCTTGGGCATTATTTACTTATAGTGAAGATAGGGGCCGTATGCTATGGCCCCAAAAATAGCGCAAGTATCTGACAGATTAAGGAGTGGCTATGTTACGTATCATGTTGCGTAGTATTACATTTGGCGGCCTTTTACTGTTACTCGCCAGCTTTTCACCAAGCACCACGCTCGATAGCTCTAGCGACTATGTCGCCGCAGCGCCGCTAAGTTATAAATCGCTAAGTTATAACAGGTACCAGGCCATCTATTTTTGTAAGCAAAATCGCTGGGCCTTCTGCCAAAGTTGGGGTGAGCTGAGCGTAACACGCCTCGCCTGATTGGCCCAGACTGTCTACAGGCAGTCTAGGCCTTGTCATTAACGCTTATAGATAACGCCATCCTTCATCACAAATCTCACTCGTTCCATCACAGAGATATCCGCTAACGGGTCGTCGTCTACCGCTATGATATCGGCATAGAAGCCCGGCTTAAGCTGGCCCAGGCTATCTTGTTTAAGCAGGGCGGCACTGTTAATGGTGGCTGCTTGTAGCGCCTGGGTGGGTGTCATGCCAAAAGTCACCATGCGGGCGAACTGTTTACCGTTGTCTCCGTGGGGATAGATGGCGGCATCAGAGCCAAATACCATTCGGGCTCCGGCCAAGGTCGCGCGTCTGAAGCTGTCGCGCTGAGCCTTAGAAACCTGCTTCTCTTTCTCTATGTTTGCCTGTGGCACTCCGTTAGCTTCGCCATAGGCCAGCGTGTATTCGGTATTGTAGATATCACAGGAGAGATAGGTGCCGGCCTTGACCGCCATCTTAATCGCCTCTTTGTCCATGAAGCTGCAATGCTCTATGCTATCTATCCCTGCGCGAATGGCGGCCTTGATGCCATCGGTACCGTGGGCATGAGCGGCGATCACCAGGCCGCGTCTATGGGCTTCCTCGGCGGCCGCGCCCAACTCCTCTTCGCTATATTGTTGTACGCCGACCTTAGTCCCCTTGGAAAACACGCCGCCGGTAGCGCAAACCTTGATCGCATTGGCGCCATATTTGATGTTCTCACGCACCTTTTGTCTCACGGCCCAAGGACCGTCGGCGACACCACCGGCAACGCTATGCCTCTCGGGTGGGGCGAAGTTATCGTCACAATGTCCGCCTGTGATACTCAGTGCATGACCTACCGCCCAGATCCTCGGCCCAGGGATCTCTCCGGCATCTATGGCATCGCGGGTGGCTATGACTGAGTACCCCGAGGCGCCGAGATCTCGAACCGTGGTAAACCCTGCCATCAGGGTACTACGTGCATTTTTAACCGCCTTCACTGTCTGTCTTGGGATAGAGTAGTTCATCGACTCGAGAAAATTGTCTTCGGCATCACCAGAGAGGTGAACATGCATATCCATGACCCCGGGTAGCAGGTATTTATCTTCGAGGTTAACTAGCCTATAAGCCGTTTGATCATCAATCTCGCCCCGGTTGCCGACAGAGACTATCTTATTGTCCCGTACCACTATGGCGGCATCTTCAATGGTTTTACCCTTAGCAACATCCACGTATCCCTTGGCAAGTAGTAGCGTATCTTGTGCTTGTGATACGGCAGGCAAGCATAGCGTAAACGCCACTCCCGTCAGAGATTTTAATAACGGCTTACTTTGAGAAGGGGTAAGAGTGTGCTGAAAGCGATACTTAAGGCGCCAGCTGATCATAGAGTTTCTTTATAGTTATTAGTGGTTCACGGACAAACCATCTTAATCTACAAAGGAGATGAATGACGAGCAAGCATAAATGGAAGAGTTAGCTGGCTTGCTGGTCGAATACCCGCTGCCAGAACTCGGCGCCCAGGGAACTGATAACCCGTGACTCGCCATTTAGCAAGATGGCGATACCTAGATCTAGTTCCGGCGAATAGGCCACTTCGGTGACATAACCGGCCACCCAGCCAGCGTGGTAGATAAGACGATGGCCTGCAAATTGATAGATCCGCCATCCCTTACCATAGTGTGCATCATCGAGAAATGGCTTCCAATCGCGGCGTCTCAGTTCCTTAGTGGTGCGCACGCCTGGCGTGGTGACATCTTCGAGTACCAAAGGGGAGATTACATTGGGTTCATGGCCAAGGTTGGCCATAAGCCATCTCGCCATATCCTTGATGCTGGCATTCACGCCGGCCGCTGGCGCAAGTTGATAGTAGTTAGGTTTTACCTTGACCTGTTTGAAACCATGTTTGGTCTTAATGTGAGGCTCGGCGCGATTACGAGTCTGATTAAAGGCTTCATAGCCGATAGAGGCCGTCTTCATCTTAAGGGGCGTAAAAAGACGCTCTGCGATCAATTGTTCATAGGCTTTGCCGCTCTCCTGCTCAATGGCTTGCTCGATGAAGGAGAAGGCCACGTTTTGATAGCTGTAACAGACACCGGGAGGGCAGATGGGAGTCAGCTCGGCAAATTTGGGAATGATCTTGTTTAGCTTAACATTAGCGTTTACCAGGTTATCGTAACTATTTGGCATCAGGCCCGTGCTTTGGCCAATGACATGGCCTAGGGTGATAACTCGACTATCGGCAGGCTTTGCCAGGGAGAACTCTGGAAGGTATTGATTGATCGGTTGCTGCCAGCTGAGTTTATGTTCGTGTACCAGTTGACTGGCTAAGGTGCCGGCAAAGGTTTTCGATACCGATGCCAGGCGAAACACGGTATCGGCATTAACCTTCTTACCACTGCCCTGACGGCGTTTCCCGTAGGTATCCAGGGTGATGATGTTTTCGCCCTGAACAATCACAAAAGCGCCGCCAGGTACCTTGTTTTGTTTGAGTTGTTTGTGAAAATTTTGCTGAAAACTTTTACCTATGTTTTGGTAAGACTGCGCCCAAGCCGGGGCATTGAGAAGGAGTGCGCAGCAGCACACGGCGAGAGAGGAAAGGGCCGTTTTTAAAGACATTAATGGGCTACCCGAATAAGCTAATTGTTTATACTAGTTGTTATTGCGACGTCAAAGTCGTGTCAAATTATGGATAAATGTCACGACTTTGACGCCCAAGCCATACTAACTAAAGCGGGAAAAAGATGTAAGCCAGGTTCGCTCATTTCCCATTACAACGGCTAAGGATTAACCGCCTCATAAATGATAGGGCGTTTTTCATACACTTTCTGGATACGGATTTCTTCAAAAGATGAAAACAATCTTAGGGTTTAGTTATCGCCATTAAATAAGCGAGCTCGGCGACATTATTCACCTGCATCTTCTGCATCACTTTTTGGCGATGGAGTTCGACGGTTCGCTGCGCCACATTCAGTTCGGCGGCGATGATCTTATTGAGCTTACCGGCTAACACATAGGTCATTACCTCCTGTTCCCTCGGAGTCAACAAGGCTAGTCGCTGAATAATACTCAGCTTGAGCTGCTGGCGCTTAAAAGCATCTTCAGTCGTTTCACTAGCCTTTTTCAATAAGCTTAATAGCTTGTCACCATCGGCGGGTTTCTCCAAGAAGTCCATGGCACCCTCTTGTATCGCCTGTACGGCCATAGAGATGGTGCCATGACCCGTTAGCATGATGACACTAAGGGGGCTCTCTTGTTGGTGAATTCGTCTTAACAGTTCCAGTCCATCTATACCCGGCATCTGGATGTCTAAGATGGCCACGCCAGCTTGTTTAAGGTCGACTTTCGCCAGAAAACTATCCGCGCTTAAAAAGGTTTCCGGTTTATAGCCCATCCCCTCAAGCATCCAATTGAGGGAGTCTAATACGTCTTGATCGTCATCGACTAGGTATAGCCTACTCATTTTGTCTCCGTTAGGGGCAGGGTTAGGACTATGGATAGGCCCATGTTGAAACGGGGAAAGTGGCTATTGAGATCCCGCTCTATGACATCTGCCGCTGTCAAGGTTTGATTGTTAAATGCTTGTATTGTGCCGCCATGTTCCTCGACGATACGTTTGCACACCACCATACCCAGCCCTAAGCCATTAGCCTTAGAGGTTTCAAAGGGAAAGAATAGGCGCTTTAGTGCGGTTTCACTCAGGCCTGTACCGGCATCGCTGAAGGTGATGATGGCGTTAGCCGAGTCGTTGCTAATGGCTATAGCCAGTCGCGGATCAGGACTGGTTTCCATGGCATCTAAGGCGTTGCGCAGCAGGTTGACAAATACTTGCTGCATTAGACTTGCGTCAACGTTAACCGTCAATGGCCAGAGGAACAGCTGTGGTTTTAGGTCAATGCGATTGAAATCTGGCTGCATCAGATTGAGGGTATCTTCTATAAGCTCCTTAAGATCGCATGCTTCATAGACACTGGGCTGTTGGCAGAACTGGCGAAAGCGCTTTACGGTATTTTGCGCGCGATCGACCTGTTGCAACATCTTGGTTAGCGCCTGCCTTAATTCGGATTGATTATCGCCGAGTCGATAGATGCTTCCTTGTGCCAAATATCGGATGCCGGCTAGCGGCTGATTGACTTCGTGGGCAATGCCTGAGGCCATCTCTCCGGTCAATAGGATTCGTTGGGCGCGATAAAACTGTTTCTGCTGTTCAAACAGCGCCTTTTGAGTGTTCTTGTGTTGGGTCATCTCATCACTTAACGCCTGGGTACGTTTGATGACCAGGCGTTTTACCCTTAGATGGTGAAAGTAACCCAAGAGTAAGATGACGGCAATAACTAGCGCCCAGGGGATGGCCCTCTCGACCAGGCGCTGCCAATTTGTGACGAAAGGCCAACGTTCCAGGCGCTTAAGGAGGTTAAATACCTGGCTATCTTCAACGGGAACAGACCAAGCTCGGTAGCGACCAAGCTTGGCTTCTGTGTCTAGTTCATCGATATCGAGCAGTGAACGGACTATTTGACGGGCAATTTGATGGTCCGTATTACCTAACTTAGAGAAGGCATAACCAGGGTAGAGGGAACCTGAAGTCTGACATTCAAACCCGGGGTGAACCTGAGGTAACAGTACATGAAGTTGACCTACTTCAAGCCTTCCTTGCGCGATTGCCGATTCGAGTACACAACTCGGTAAGATGGCCACATCTGCGCTGCCCTTAACTATGTGGTCGAGTAACTTATCTTGGGGAAAGCCGACAAACTCGAGGTGTTTGAGATCCTTAAATGGGTTAATCCCCCGATTGATCAGCTCGCCGGCGAAGATTTGAAAGCCACCGAAGGCATTAGGGTCGGAAGAGATTAACTTGCGCTGCTTAAGATCTTTCAGGCCATTGATTTCAAGCGACTCCCTGGCAATTAACGCCGTACCAACAGCCTGTTCAGGGTTAGCATGCTTTAGTGGCACCAGGGTGAGCAAGTGACTGACGCCATAGTCTTTCTTTAGCGCTACTGTGATTAGCGCGTTACCTATGATGAAATCTAGGGCATTCTTTGACACTCTCTCTACCAACTCATCAGGCCTAAGGGGAATTAAGACCAACTCGATGCCTGTTTGTGCCGATACCCTGGATAGAGAGGGCGCCCAACGTTGATAGACCACATCGGGATCGGCAAAGGCGAGGGCGCCAACCGTATATTTTCGCTTCTCCTCACCGTAATCTTGGCGAGTGCCGTCGCTCGCTTCTGCAAGATCAGCTTGGCAGATAAACCCGAAGAGCAGGAGAGCAACACTCAAGATAATACGCTTTGCTTGCTCTAGTACCTTTAGGCCAATACGGGTTCCTCGTCTAAGGTAAACTTGACGCTCAATCTCTAAAGTACTGCTATTAGACCAGGGAAATTTCATAGGCTCATCTTGGGGTTAAACGCTGGGCTAATTATGACTCATTATTTTATGAACTCTTAATACTTGTTCGGCTATGGTGATCTTGTTCACAACAGCGATAAATTTGCGGAAAACCACTATAGCCATTTAAAAATAAATAAGGAGACTTTATTAAATCTTGTGTATTTAAAACTTGTATTTATTAAAGTTCGCAGACTTTATTTTGTCGCCCTGCTTGTTCAAATACCAAGCCGCTTCAATCCATGGGTGATCATTTACATATTTAAGCCCTTGTTCAACCGGCATTAAAAATAACATGGTCGAGATGATATCGGCGTATATGTGGTGACTCGATAATATTACGGTTACCGCCACACCCTCTTTTTCCGGATAGAGGGTATTTGGATCGATAATATGATGGTACTGCTTGCCATTAACCTCGAAGTACCTTAAATAGTTGCCACTGCTGACAACAGTAAGGTTCTCACCAGCGATGACCTCATGGTAGAGTCCTTCCTGAGTCTGGCATTTCTCCAGGGTATATTCACTCTGTTTACAGACAGGATCTTCAATCGCGGTAATAAAGCTGCGTCCGCTGGGATGCTCTCCGTAGTGCCGAATGTTGCCCCCGGCATTAATCACGAATGCCTCTGCACCGTCACGCCTGAGTTGATCAAAGAGCTTTTCTACCATCCAACCTTTGGCGATTCCGCCAAGATCAATACTCATTCCGTCAGCCATGGTAATGGTATGGTTCTGCCTGTCTAAGGTGATGTTACTTATGTCTACATATCGTGCGGCTTGGCGCAATGAGTGCTCGCTAGGCAGTTCACATTCCCCTGGTGTCTCTTGACATAAAAAACGTTTTTTTCGCCAGAGACTGATAACGGGGGACAGCGCCACATTAAAGTAGCCCTGGCTCTCCTGATGCCAATCGATAGAGGTCGCTATCAAATCAGTGAGTTGGGGATCGATATGATGGGTGAGCGTAGGCGCCTGGTTTATCGTCTTGACGTTAGTGACATGGGGATATGCGGCATAGTTTGAGGCAAGATAGTGGTAATCCTGTATTACAGCTAGGGCATTACACAGTATGGCCTCGGCCTGCTCGCTGGCAGTTTGGTAGAGGGTAATGTTGATGGAGGTACCAAAATAGCTCAAGGTTGTCAGTGTGGCGCGATCTTTCTCGATATTAATGAGTGCGTTATCATCGCAGGGATAAAATTGGGCCAGCACCTTAGATGAATACTTCTCTTTCGCCAAATGAAAGTGCTGGCTTTCGTTGTCTAAGCCTTGTTCGGTCGCTTTGCATTGTAGAGAAACAGCCAAGAAAATTAGTAACAGTGTCTTTTTCATTGCGCTAAATAATAAGTGGTGGATAATTAATTATTAGCCTGCAAAGGCTTTGGATAAATCACATTTATATTATTTTGTTAACTGGTTCAAAGTTATTAACTCTCATCAATTAAACTGCGGTTTTCCGTAGTTGCCGCCAATTATTCAATGTTTATGCTGATAATTAACTTTATGCTGTACAGGTAATAAAATAATGGCTAAGTCCAAAAAAATTAAAAAGAGTCTTATCGTTTCCACGATAGGTTTAGCGACGCTTACGGCCCTGGGGTGTGCCTCTCAGGCTACACAGGGTAAGTATGTCGATGGTGTTCATCAGGTACAGGCAAAAGGTAAGAAGAGTCAAATTGTTTTAGAGGTGACGGTGGAACAAGGCGAGATAGTCGACATGAAGACTAAGTCCCACAAAGAAACCGAGTCGCTCTATCTGAATGCCGAACGCCTGCTTCCTAAGATTGTTAAAAATAACGGTCATGAAGGCATAGATGCAGTCTCTGGAGCGACCTATTCATCTAACGGCATCCTGAAGGCGGTCAATGACCTGCCACGCAGTAACGGCATTCAGCCAAAGTATGTGGCTGTGGGAGCGAAAGATACTCTGGGGGACGATGATTTTAAGCTTAAGTGGTCGATTCAACCCAAATTGGGCTTGCTAGTGGGCGACTATTACTATGAGGAGGCAAGGTTTCGTCAGGGTCACATGGGTAGCATGACCATAGTGACAGACAGTCAGGATAGAAATGACGTTATCTTGGCCGAATTTAACGAAAGTGGGCGTCCTAACTACTATACCCGCTTGTATCAAGATGTGCCTAAGCGTATGTCCGAGTACAACTTCTCTATGGGTAAGAAGAAGGGGACGGCATGGGTACAGTCGGCGTTGACGATGGAAAAGCTCATGGTCGAACAGAATAAGCTGACCTTCGAGCCCAACCCAAATCATGACCCCAAGCTAGCCAATAAGCTAAAAGAACCTAATCGCCTCAAATATTTAGGTATAGATATTGTTGCGGGTGCATCAAACAGCATTCAACAATCTATGATCCCGTTAACCGCAAAGATTCATCATCGCATTCATACCGACGGCAGTTCACTGAAGTTCTATCAGCTTGCCGAGAAAGTGCTAGATGAGAAGGGACAGTGGACGGGAATAACGGCCATGTTACGACTCGTGGTGGACCCTGGCACCAAGCAGATCGTCAAGGCCCATTTCGATGAGATCTTCGCCGATGAAAAGGCGCAGATACAGGATGCGTCACTGAAGAAATTCTATCGACAATCTAAATATGACTCTATCCATTACTCTGAGCCAGCGCGCATAGGTTTCAATGTCATGGTAGATGCCCTCAATGTACACCTACAGTCCGGCGGTTCACTGTTTGACATCAATGACCTGCCGGCGACTGGCGATACAGGTAACTACGCCGCCACCGGATTCACCAAACGTTCTAGCTCGTGGGACCTCTATCTAGGCCAGGCCGAGAAGCTCTATCACAAGATGCGCCAAGATGGCGTGATCGCCCAGCACAAGCATCCCGCTTCTAAATAACAACACTTAGCTTAAAAGAGATGATGATCATGAAAACTTTCACATTAACATTATTAGCCAGTAGCCTGTTTGTCGCACCTCAGGTCATAGCCGGAGAACTAGTCGATTTTTATGGCCGACTCGATTACTCGGTAACTCATTCCGATAGTGGCAGTGCGACCCATAGCGGTAAAAGCGGTACTATTCTTGAGAATAACTTCAGCCGTATTGGTGTTAAAGGCCAGACAGGGTTAGTCGCAGACTGGTCGCTATTTTACAAAATCGAGGTTGGGGTTAACGGCGCCTCCCAAGATAAAGCTAACAAGCCTTTTTCTGCCCGTCCGACTTTTATCGGCTTTAAGCATCCACAGGCGGGTCAGTTAGCAATCGGGCGCATTGACCCTGTGTTCAAAATGAGTAAAGGTTTTGCCGATGCGTTTGACAACTATAGTCTAAAGCATGATCGCCTAATGCCTGGTGATAAGCGTCACGGTGACTCGCTAGAATACAAGAGTCCTAAGTGGAACAAGCTGCAATTGGGTGTGAGTTACCTGATGGAAGACAACTACTTTAACGACTCTGATCTGCGTAAGGATAACGGTAACTATCAAATTGCAGTGACCTATGCAGATAAGTTCTTTAAAGCGAGTGACTTTTATTTTGGCATCGCCTATTCAGACGGTATTGAAGACATAAAAGCGACCCGATTCGTCGGACATGTTAAGTTCGATAACCTAAAGCTAGGCACCATTATTCAACAAACTGAACTCGTTAACCCTACTAAGCCACATTATCAAGAGCGCGATGGTGTCGGTTACATCCTTAGCGCAACCTATCAGATCGAACAGCTGTTGTTGAAGGCCCAATTCGGTAGCGATGATTCGGGTACGGGCAAAATTGCGGGTCGTGTGTACGACGCGCTGGGCGAGTCGGCCTTAGTCGTGCCTGAGGTCTCACAATGGGCGGTTGGCGCAGAGTACCGTTTATCTAAATCTGCTCGTATCCACACTGAAATCGGTCAATTTGATGTGAAGCAGTATGAAGACTTTGATGACACTGTCGTGAGCTTAGGTTTCCGTTACGACTTCTAGTTTACAGCCTATTAAAATGCCCCCCCCGGCGCATGGATGCGCCATTATCGACCCACCTCGTTTATTTTCCCTTCATTGCGCCGCGACCTTGCTGGCGCTATTCAAAAGTGGCTATCATAGCTAGCTGACTAAGATGAAAAGCAATAATAACAAGGAGTCCCATGCAAATCGAAAATAGTGAGCGTTTACGCTATGAGCCGGTCACCAAAGAAGATGCGCAGCTATTATTTGACCTCAACCAAGATCCCGAGGTGATGCGCTACATCAATGGCGGCAAGCCATCGACCATGGCAGAAATTAATGACTTTTTTATCCCTCGTATAGAAGGCTTTACCAACAATGATACCGGGTGGGGGCTTTGGAAGGTCACCACGCTAGCCTCCAAATCTGGACTTAGCAACACCTATATCGGGTGGATCTTGGTGCGGCCGATGGATTTTTATACCAATAACCCGAAAACAGCAGATCTTGAGGTGGGCTGGCGCTTCACCCAGGCCAGTTGGGGCAAGGGCTATGCCACAGAAGCTGCCAAAGCCGTCTGCAAGGCGCTAGTTGTACATGCAAGTGCCATCGAAAAGCCCATTACCCATTTCAGTGCCATCGCCGAACCGGCCAACTCTGGCTCGATAAACATCATGACCAAACTCGGCATGAAATATATTAAAAACGATAGCGTCGAAACACCTGAGGGGGAGGTAGAGGTGGTGCTATACCGCATGTCTGTTTAGGCATGAAGACTCGATAGGGATATGAGGTTAGCTAGTTAATGGATAAGGGCGAGATGAAGAGCTTGTCAGGTCCCACAATTATCTTGAACCCCTGCATTAGACTAGCGTCTAACCAATTAAAGGCAGGGGATTAATGTAAATTGATTTTCCTTTTGGTAAAATGCCGCAAAATTTATTGTGAGAGTTAACTATGCCAATGTACGTTGTGGGTCATAAGATCCCAGATTCAGATTCAATTTGTGGTGCCATCGCGCTGGCTTATCTTAAGAATCAAATCGGCGAAGAAGCCATCGCCGCACGATTGGGTGAACCTTCACCAGAGACTGCCTTTATTCTGGAGCGCTTCGGTTTTGAGGCGCCTATGTATAAAGAGCACTATGCTGGCGAGCAGGTCTATATCGTCGATCACTCCGAGCTGACTCAGGCACCGGACGATATCGCCGAGGCAACCATTGTCGGTATCGTTGATCATCACAAGCTAGGCGATCTAACCACTTCTACGCCTCTCGAGTGTTGGATCCGTCCCGTGGGTTGTAGTAACACAGTGATCAAGATGATGTACGACTTCTACAATGTCGAGATCCCGAAAGATATCGCCGGCATCATGATGTGTGCCATCCTGAGCGATACCGTGATCTTCAAGTCGCCAACTTGTACCACTGCCGACATTAAGTGTGTCGAGGCCCTGGCAGAGATCGCCGGCATCGAAGACTACAAGGCGCTGGGTATGGATATGTTCAAGGTTAAATCGGCTGTCGAAGGCACGCCGGTACGCGATCTCGTGATGCGCGACTTTAAAGACTTCAACATGAATGGCAACCTGGTTGGTATTGGCCAACTTGAGGTGATCGACCTGTCTGTGTTCGATCAGGTTAAGGCCGAACTCGAAGCCGATATCGCCGCACTTAAAGAAGAAGGCAAGCGTCATAGCGTACTACTGCTGCTGACAGATATCATGAAAGAAGGCTCTGAGGTATTAGTGGTTTCTGATGATGCAGACTTGACTGAGCGTGCCTATGGCAAGGCTAGCGAGAATGGTCGTGTCTGGTTAGATGGCGTACTCAGCCGTAAGAAGCAGGTGGTTCCACCGCTGCAAGAAGCCTTCGCTTAATTGCGTTAGCTAATCGCTCGTCGTAAGCGAATTAAAAAAGCCGGTCTAGAACCGGCTTTTTTATTGATAAATGGTTGAAGCCAACGAATTGAGCATGGTTAATGTTGAAGTAGGTCTTAGCCTTTATTATTAAACCTTAGCCTTTTGCGTGCGTTTAACGTGGTCTCTTAGTTTCTGCAATCTGGCATCGGCCAGGGCATAGAGGCTTTCCTTCGGATAATCTTCGAATTCGAAATCGCGTTCCCCGGCTGGAATACCGGTTAAGATCTCAACTGCCTGGTCCACATGCTCGATAGCCCAGATAGAGAATTCTCCTTTGCTCACGGCATCGACAATATCCGCTCTTAACATCAGGTTTTGCACATTAGTACGCGGAATGATCACCCCTTGTCCCTTGTGGCGTCCCTTGATTTTACAAACATCGAAGAAGCCTTCGATCTTCTCGTTAACCCCGCCTATGGGCTGCGCCTGACCAAATTGACTCATCGAACCTGTGATGGCAACATCCTGGCGCAGTGGCACCTTGGCAAAAGCCGATACTATGGCGCACAGTTCTGCCATTGAGGCGCTATCACCGTCGACGCCCGAGTAGTTTTGTTCGAAGGTGAGGTGAGTAGTGAGGGGGATCTTATCTGTCTGACCGAAGATAGTGGCAAGATAGGCCGTGAGGATCATCACACCCTTGGAGTGGATCTGACCGCCGAGTTCAACCTTGCGCTCGATATCAAACACGGCACCTTCGCCGAGTGAAACGCTGGCAGTAATGCGACTCGGCGCGCCGAATTGATGATCTGAGGTCGCAACCACAGACAGGGCATTGATCTGACCCACGACACTATCCCTAGTGTCGATCAGCGTGGTGCCATTGACGAAGCTCTGCATAACATGGTCGCGCAGGCGGCAGACCCTGAGCTCATGATTGTGCAATGCCTGCTTTACATGGGTGGCTCGGATCATGGTTGCCTTACTGGATTTCGCTACATAATTAGACTCACGCAGCAAGTTGGCGATATCAGCAGAATGCAGTGATAACTTGTTTTGCGCATCTGCCTGGCGCGCACTGAACTCTATGATACGTTTAATTGCGCCGCGGTCGCAGTGCAGCATCTTGTTGCCGAGCACTATGCTGGAGATAAATTTTGCATACTGTACCTCTGAGGCATCTGTGCGTGGCATCTCGTCTTCAAAGTCGGCTGTAACTCTAAATAGCTCTTTAAATTCAGGGTCATAGTGCTGAAGTAGTTGATAGGTTTGATAGTCACCAAACAGTATGATCTTAACGTCTAGCGGGATGGCCTCAGGGTCCAGCGAGATGGTGCCCGAAAGCGTAACTTCGCGTTCCAGCGAGCTGAGACTGAGTTTACGCGAGCGTAGAGCACGCTTTAAACCGTCCCACACATAGGGCTGCTCTAACACCTTGATGGCGTCGATCATCAACACGCCACCATTGGCCTTGTGCAGGCTACCGGGGCGGATCAGCGAGAAATCGGAAAAGATGGTGCCCTTATAGGTGGCATTCTCGATGTAACCGAAGATATTGTGGTAGTTGGGGCTCTCCTCAATCACTATTGGCATGGGAATGTCGCCATGATTCACCAGCACGTTGACCTGGTAACGCCTCGGCATCTTCTTCGCTAGGGATGCGTAGGAGAGGGCGACCTGCTCCTCGTTCTGCTCGAGGAAGATATCCAGATTCTCCAAGATGTCTTTGTGCATCTCATTAAGATGAGCTTTCACCTCGGGCAGTTCGGCGTAGCCTGTTTTAATAGGTTCGAGTAGGTGGACTAAGACCTCTTGAGCTACCTGCTCATCATGTTTCTGTTGCTTGTCAGAATAGCTTTCTTCCCAGGCGGTAAACTTGCGCACCACCTCTCTTAACTTTGATTCTAATAGGCCAATGTTTTTTTCCAGCGTCGCCTGTTCCTTAGCACTCAGCTCGGCGAAACTCGACTCGGTATGAGGCTCTTCGCCATTCATGGCGACCAGTTCATAGCTGCCTTGGGGATTGATAGATAGGCTTATCTGCTTGGCGGCCGCTTCCTTGGTGATCTGACCCAGTGCCGATTCCTGTTTCTCGGCGAGTTGCGTCTTGAGTTTCTCGGCGCGTGAATAATACAGCTCGTTATCAAAGGCCAAGGGCAGGGCCTTAACCAGTCGTTTCATCAAGTTTTCGATATCAGTCTTGAAGGTTTGCGCCTGACCCCTTGGCAACTTAAGCACCTTAGGCGTACGGGCATCATCGAAATTGACCACATAGCACCAATCGAAGAGCTGGTGGTGGCCGTTAGGATCGTATCTGTCTAGGTAACGCATCACCATGGTGCGTTTTCCCAGCCCATTTCGGCCGATGGCGTAGATGTTATAGCCTTTATCTTTCATCGACATGGCAAATTCTACCGCCTGTTGGGCACGTTCTTGTCCAACAATTTCGTTGAGTGGCGTCAGCTGTTTAGTCGATTTAATGCTGGGATCGAGTAGGGCGAGTGTCGAAAAACGATAGAGCTTGTCACTGGCTAGAGGAGAAATTGACATAGGCGAGTGCCCTCGTATGACAAATGTTAATCCCAGTGTAGACAGCTCATTTTTCAATTTACAATCATTTTTTGTGTCTAAAGAGGGGTTTAGTTAAATTCCGGGTCTCGTTCGCTCAATATCTGAACAAATTAAGGCTGTGCCAGACCCAGGTTAATAACGGCTAATGCCGTCTCTTAGTCCCCGCGTTGAAATTTGTACCATTAAATCCCGCAGATAAAGGATAACTTGTTACTATAACCAGTCGTGGTTAACACAACTATACTCTTGTTAGGAACAGGGAACGTCAATTGAAACGAGAAGAGACAGTTTATATGCCGTATGATGCGCCCAATCTACACCCAGATCTGCTTCAATGTCTGGCCAGCGATAGCTACCTGTTACAGCTCACCCTAGATACCTTGCCTGTACCCATCTTCTATAAGGATAAGGAAGGCGTGTACCTGGGCTGTAACAAAGCCTTTGAATCTTTCATCAAACTCACGCGGGAAGAACTGATAGGTAAAAGTGTCTATGAGATCTTCGATGAAGAGCTAGCCGAGGTCTACCAACGTGCCGATCAGGCGCTTTTCGACAATCCAGGTGTACAGATCTACGAAAAGCAAATAAAAACCCGTGAAGGCGATTCTGTCTTTGTACGTTTTCATAAGACTAGCTTTAACGACAACCAAGGGCGAGTTGCCGGCTTGATAGGTGTCATTTTCGATATTACAGAGCTAAAGGCAATGGAAGAGCAGCTTACGCACCATGCCATCTATGACGATCTGACCCAGTTCTACAACCGCCGTGAAGGCATAGTCATAGGCGAGCGTCTGCATCATGCCTGTTGCCAGCAACAGGGTGAATTGGGCGTGATTCTTATCGATGTCGATTACTTCAAATTGATCAACGATACCTATGGTCATATGACCGGCGATGATGCACTGCGTCATATCGCCGCCATTTTGAAGCAGGCACAAGATCAAGAAGATATCGTTATGCGCTGGGGAGGCGAAGAGTTTGTCGTACTCGTCAGTCGACCCTTTGGCACAGCACAAGATTTTGATAATTACCTATATGAGCACGCACAAACTTATTGTGAGGCCATAAGACAACACCGTTTTCAGGCGGGCGATGACGCGCTGCAGATCACTTTTAGCTGTGGCCTAAGCGCGTTCGAGCCGAGTAAGAGTCTGACCCAGATGCTACACGATGCCGACGCTGCGCTATACAGGGCAAAGGATGCAGGTCGCGACAACGTCAGCTGGTAATGGCGTGTCTTCATACATCTTATTTAACATAATATACATTGTGCGCAGTTTTGGGTGTGGGGATAGAATGAGGCGTAAAGCGGTTAGAAAGTGAATTGTGAGGTTTATCTAATAATGCAATTACCTTTTCATGGTCATTATTATTCATTTCAAGTGCAACCTGTAGAATTACCTTTGCTTCACTTTTAAACACTTCAGGCTTTACAGGTACTCTTGGTGGCGTATGTGAGATTTTTACCGATTCACGTAGTTCTTTTGTACTTGGTGAATAACTCGGTAAGTTTAGACATGTAAAATCCCTTTAAAAAGCCAGTTAAATAACATACCAAATTGCAGAATTCGCACAATACAAGTTCAGGGACATTTTTACGACCGATTTATAAAAAGCTTTCTCTTTCGGATCTCTCCTACACAACGAACCTTTACACAACGAACTTTAATCTACAGTTAGGTATTTGCTTAAAAGCATCTTTCAGCCATGAATGGCTCAATCATTAGGCGTCGCTACGTAAAATCTGACGGGTAATCCCCTTGATAAAGTTATTTCATGCACGTAGCGACGCGTGCAAATTGTGTTGGATTTTCCCCTGGTTTACGGTTCGTTAAGAAACGACAGAAAATCGAATTCGCGCCATCAATTAGCAAGCATTAGGATAGCCAAGCACTAATGATAATGAATAGCTTATCTGCTGCAATAATCAGCCTTAGCAATAGCAAACCGATTTGCTTAAAGTGGCTTGGTGTTAACGCTCAGACGCCTATTTAAAAATAAACCAGGCTTTACGATTACATTCTTCCTGGTGCATTACTTTGAGTACATTACTTTGAGTGCTTTGGATTGATGCATTTCATCGAATGCTTTCAATGAACGAGTAATTCAAACCTTAACGTATGACTAACTTAATTACAGTTTAGAGTGAGACAATCGCTACACCCGCGATACGCTTAGCAACCAATAAAATACTAGCTATGTGCTCAGATACAGACGTTCAAAAATAACCTAAGTGCACTAGCGGTTTTGATGTTCAGAATTGACATATTGAGTGAGCGCTGCAAATCAGAGAAACAGCTCAATCGAACTTTTAGTCAGATGCCGATAATGATACTTATCGGCATTAAGGTATATGAGAAACGCAGTTTATTCCTAAACGAATAAAATTCAATCACCCGGTCATCATAATATTTATAGGTTCGCAGACACCTTTAGTTAATGCTTAACTAAAGCGTCATCTGAGTGACATTGAATCGCAAAACAGCTTGTTTAAACTGACATCGTCAACTCAAATTAGAGCCCTGTCTATTAAGTCTTTTCTTGTTGAGATACTTAAGCGATGCGACCGCTTTAGGCTCCCTACCCGTGTCTGCCCGGACACGGGCTTTTTTGCTCATTCAATGCCGGCTAATCTGTCCATAGGCTTATTGGCCGCACTCTGATGCCTTTCAGCCTGAGACGTGTGCAAATACTGAGATGTGGTATCTATGCTGTCATGCCCTGCGTCTGCCTGAACATGGGATAAAGGCCTACCATTTAGATTGATGTCATGGGTGATTCCGGTATGGCGGATATTATGCACAGTCAACTGGCGCATCACCTCGGCATCTTCTGTTAGCCCGTCTTTTTCGGCGATATCGGCTGCAAGATTGATTATAACTTGCACCGATTCTCTCACCTGGCGTATGCCCAAATTTGCATCGATCAAACCTGCATCACGCCCTCGCCCAGCCGCCCTGTGACGCACAAAAATCGGCGTCTGTTCCTGATAGCCGGGTAAAGGTGTCAGGCCCAAATGTTCCCGGTACTGTTTGAGTGCCGCTATTAATGCATTGGACAAGGGGATTTGGCGCTGCTTGCCCCCTTTACTCTTGGGAATATGAAAACGCCAGATCCCAGTCTGCTTATCCTGCTTAAATTGCCCCATGATGGGGCTATAACCGGTTCGCGCACTCACATCCGACACCCGCAGGTAGCAACCATAAATTAACTTAATCAGAAACTGGCTGCGTTGATGAGTTTCGGGCTCACTGATTGCAAGTTGTTCGACCGTTGATATCACATAGGACCATTGCAATTCAGTAAAAGCGAGACCACTGCCCTCCTCTTCGCACATGTCAAACTTTCGTTTGTGGGAAAATTTAGAGTGGTTCATCCAGGCCTGGGCCGGATTGCGCTCACAGTAGTCTTCCGCCATCAAGAAGCCATAGAAGGATGAAAGTATTGCCATCTTAGTTTTTAAGGCATTATCGCTTAACTTATATTGTTCACCTCTTTTTCCAACAAAGGGGCGCCACAAGGGATTGGGGATCCTTTGCTGACTCCCCTTATCCAACTTGAATTGAGCGACATTAAACTCACCTATCAAGGCCTTCGGTGGTGACTGACAATAGGCCACAAATCTATCCATGTCACGTCTAGTGATCTGACTGGGTGATGACTCGGCGACATCGAAGCACCAATGCAGAAAACAGGTTATCTCACTTCGAAAACTCTTATAGCTGTTCTCATTATCTCGCTGGGCAAACAATAGATCGCTGACCAGTTCATAGACATAACCCGCATCTTCGACCCGGTTCATGGCGATTGCCGTAATGTGCTGATTAATGATGGGGTTACCGGCTTCGATATAATCGATCGCTTCAAATAAGGGTAAGGCGTGCAAGTATCGACTCCATTAGCATGATGACACTTAGACTTTGTATCGAGCCACTATAACAAGAATTTTATTAAAATAACCAATAAAATTAGCTGCTTAATTGTTTTGTTAGACATTCTACTTAAATCAATCTTCCAGTGGCTGCCAAAGAAGAGTTTTTGCCGATCACCGCGAGACGTCAATTACAGCCTAGATTGCCATACCCAAATCAGACTAACTGCTTAAATTATTCTGAATTTTAATTGGCACAGCCTTTAAATTCTCCAGCCAAAATTGGCGTCAGTAACTACACTAGTTATTAGAGTCAATTTAGTTAACCTAAGAGGGGTACGGATGCTGATTGATATGGCGAAGAAGAGTCCACTGTTCTCAGGTAAAAAGAAAACAGCCGAAACAGAAACCGGACCGGCCTGGCGCATACTGATTGTTGATGATGAACCCGATGTACACACAGTGACAAAGCTCGCGCTGTCACGGTTTAAGTTGGACAACCGTGGTATCGAGTTTATTAACGCCTATAGTGGCGAGGAAGCGAAACGTGTACTGCAACAAGAAAAAGATGTTGCCATGGCCTTTATCGATGTGGTCATGGAGAGCGATCATGCCGGCCTCGAGCTGGTAAGATGGATTCGAGAAGAACATAAAAACCGTAGTATCCGGTTGATCTTACGTACAGGCCAACCTGGCCAGGCGCCAGAGGAAGACGTGATCGTCAATTATGACATCAATGACTATAAGGCGAAGGCCGAGCTGGATTCGAGAAAACTGATCACCAGTGTCTACTCTGCGCTTCGAAGCTACCGCGATATCATGGAGATCGAAGCGGCCAAACAAACACAAATTCGCTATCGAGAAGGACTCGAGCGTGTGGTGAAGGCCACCTCCGGTCTGTTCGAATTGCGAACCTTACATCACTTTGCCGATGGCCTGCTAACTCAGGTGGCCAACCTGCTGAATCTCAACAACGAGACCTTGCTATTAACCTGCAATGCCATCGACGCAATGAGCAAAGAGTTAAGTACAGACAAACTCCACATCTTGGCTGGTACCGGCCAATTTGCCAGTCACCATGAAAAAGCCATACCCGAATCTATAGAGAAATTACTCAAACGTGCGTTGGAGGAAAAGACCTGTCTGTATGAGGACAACTTGTTCGTCGGCTACTTCCCCGCCAAGAGTGGTTGGATCAACCTCCTCTACATGGACAACATACACGCCATTGGTGATCTGGATAAGAAACTCATCGACATTTTTGCAATCAATGTCGGCGTGGCGTTTGAAAATCTACTGCTTAATAAAGAGCTCGAAGACACTCAATCAGAGCTCATCTTCCGTCTCGGTGATGTGGTGGAGAGCCGGTCGAAAGAAGCCGCAAACCATGTTAAACGCATGGCCGAGTACTGTTATATATTGGCCAAATTAGCTGGCTTGGACGATCAACAGGCCGATCTTATCAAGCATGCCTCACCCATGCATGATATAGGTAAGATAGCCACGCCCGACTCAGTATTGTTAAAGCCCGGCAAATTGACGGAAGAAGAGTGGCAGATCATGCGCCAGCACCCAGCCATCGGCCATCAGATATTGGGAAATTCCGAGCGCCCCATTCTCAACGCTGCCGCCATCATAGCCATGCAACATCATGAGAAATATGACGGTAGTGGCTACCCTGACGGGTTAAAAGGTGAAGATATTCATATCTTTGCACGTATTGTGGCTATAGCAGACGTGTTCGATGCGCTATCTCACGAGCGGTGTTATAAGCCGGCCTGGCCATTAGATGAAGTGATTGCCGAGATAGAGAAAGGCTCAGGTTCTCACTTCGACCCTGCCCTCACCACGCTCTTTATCGACAACATAGATAAATTTAACAAGGTGAGACTCGCCCTAAGCGATACTAATTAACACCGCCTTTGCTGACGCCAAACTCGGGCTGGCTTAGGCGCTGTTTTTGGGCAGGAAAATATATGGTATTAACTCAAACAATGGCTAAGAGAGCACATATTAGCCATTGCTTGGCTGACTATCGGCTAAAAAATCGTACATCACAACGCTATTTTCGCCATTTAAGTCAAAGCTTGCGATAAGACGCCACACCATATAATTACTGCTGCAAGAGCCGTATATTAGCGTTCCTTGATAGGTGTTTTTGCTGGTTTCGTCAAGAAAAAGTGGGATAACCCCCATAAACATGTCTCTTCCCTCAACCCTAACCGCTAGATTAGTCAGTGGCTCAGTGCTGGTTAGGGTCACGCTTAACGGTTTCTCACTCGGGGTATTTTCCGGCGAGATCCTAAGAGAAATAACTGTGTTACCTACCTGTTTTTTGCAAGCCGTATGATGAAAATCGCACAGACTTTGGTCGATTTCAAACGCACCTTCCGCAGCTGTTTCTAGCCCAGTGTCTGGCGTGTCTGAAGCAGGCTCACAGCCCGACATCAGTAGTGTTGAAAATAGGACCGAGATGAAGGAAATCACGGCGAGTTTCCGTTTTAGCAGCACAATTATTAACCTTTTGAATCATAGTGTTTACATTCTATCCAGGTAGTTTGATCTGGATCAATATCGCAGGCCGCATAATTCCTATCTTTTTTGATATTGCTCAAGTATCATTGCGTTACTCGGCATTAATTTGCGTTAATGTTGCGTGACACATTGACACAATCTTGTTTGTTTCGTAGGGAAACAGGCCTTTGATGTCATTTTACCGGGTAAAGTGCCACTTTACTCAAACAATAAGTATAAGTAATAAGCAGTGGAAGCAATATGATGAACCATTCCCAGCCTCAAGGCGCTGATTACAATTACACTGTTGTCCGCCAATTTGCCCTAACCACAGTTCTGTGGGGCATTATCGGTATGACAGTAGGTGTATTGATCGCGGCCCAGTTAATCTGGCCACAACTCAACTTCGAAACTCCATGGCTAACGTACAGTCGTCTAAGACCACTGCACACCAACGCCGTGATTTTCGCGTTTGGTACTTCAGCGTTATTTGCAACATCCTATTATATCGTCCAGCGTACCTGCCAAACCCGCCTATTTGCACCTAAACTAGCTGCATTTACCTTCTGGGGATGGCAAGCCATTATTCTTTCAGCCGTTATTACTCTACCGCTCGGTCTTACCAGCAGTAAAGAATACGCTGAGCTTGAATGGCCTATCGATATCGCTATTACCATAGTGTGGGTAGCCTATGCCGTTGTGTTCTTTGGCACAATTGTGAAACGAACCACGTCACACATCTATGTGGCAAACTGGTTCTTCGGCGCCTTCATCATCACGGTTGCAGTACTGCATATCGTGAACTCTATGGCAGTACCTGTCAGCCTGTTCAAGTCATACTCATTATACTCTGGCGCCGTCGATGCCATGGTGCAATGGTGGTATGGCCACAACGCCGTTGGCTTCCTACTGACCGCAGGTTTCCTGGGTATGATGTACTACTTCGTACCTAAGCAAGCGGGTCGTCCTGTTTATTCTTACCGTCTGTCTATCGTTCACTTCTGGGCGTTGATTGCACTGTACATCTGGGCGGGTCCACACCACCTGCACTACACAGCGCTTCCAGACTGGACGCAGTCACTGGGTATGGTGATGTCTCTGATCCTGTTCGCACCTTCTTGGGGCGGTATGATCAACGGTATTATGACCCTGTCTGGCGCTTGGCATAAGCTAAGAACCGACCCTGTTCTGCGTTTCCTGATCGTTTCTCTGTCTTTCTATGGTATGTCGACCTTCGAAGGTCCTATGATGGCCATCAAGACAGTTAACGCACTTTCTCACTACACCGACTGGACCGTAGGTCACGTTCACTCAGGCGCGCTAGGCTGGGTGGCTATGGTATCTATCGGTTCGCTTTACCACCTGATCCCTGCAATCTACGGTCACGGTCGTATGTACAGCACACAACTGATTAACGTTCACTTCTGGTTAGCGACTATCGGTACAGTACTTTACATCGTTTCAATGTGGATCTCGGGTGTTATGCAAGGTCTGATGTGGCGTGCAGTTAACTCTGACGGCACCCTTACCTACAGCTTCGTTGAAGGTTTGGAAGCATCATACCCATTCTACTTTGTTCGCTTCTTAGGTGGCCTGTTCTTTGTCACTGGTATGCTGCTAATGGCATACAACGTGGTTAAGACAGTAAAAGCGCCAAAAGAATCTTTGCCAGCGCTGGCTGAAGCATAAGGAGTAGATTTGATGAAATTTAATCATGAGATAGTCGAGAAAAACATCGGTCTGCTGGGTATCTTTACCGTTATTGCTATCAGTATTGGTGGCCTGGTACAGATCACTCCCCTGCTTTTCCAAAAAGACACTACTGAGCCAGTAAACGGACTGCGTCCATACTCAGCGCTTGAGTTAGAAGGTCGTGACATCTACATCCGTGAAGGTTGTGTAGGCTGTCACAGCCAGATGATTCGTCCGCTACGTGCTGAAACTGAGCGTTACGGTCACTACTCTGTTGCCGGTGAGTCAGTTTGGGATCACCCATTCCTGTGGGGTTCTAAGCGTACTGGTCCAGACCTGGCCCGTGTTGGCGGTCGTTACAGCGACAAGTGGCATGAAGTTCATCTACTTGATCCTCGCGCAGTAGTACCACAATCAAACATGCCTGCCTTCCCATGGTTGGCCGAGAACGTCCTAGATGGCGAGCTAACGGCTAAGAAGATGGAAGTGTTCCGTGGTTTCGGTGTGCCTTACTCTCAAGAAGATATCGACAACGCTAAGAAAGCCGTTGAAGGTAAGACTGAGATGCAGGCACTGATTGCTTACCTGCAGTCGCTAGGTCACGCACTGAAATAAATTGGAGGCATAAATATGGATTACGGCACAGTACAAGGGATTATTACCATTGTTGTTATGGTGACGTTTGTCGGTATTTTTGCATGGGCTTATAGCGGTCGCCGTAAAGCGCAATTCGACGAGGCCGCTAACCTTGTTTTCTCAGACGATGAGAAAAACAAGGACTCAGGAGAACATAAGTGATGATGAGTAGCTTCTGGAGTATTTGGATTACCGTACTCACAATTGTGGTAATCGCAGGATGTTTCATCCTACTGTTTGTTGTCTCTAAAAACACCACAGGTGTTGAAGAAGGCAAATCAATGGGTCACAGCTTTGATGGCATTGAAGAGATCAATAACCCGCTGCCTAAGTGGTGGAGTTATATGTTCTACATCACCATCATCTTCGGTGTGGTCTATCTGGCGGCTTACCCAGGCCTAGGTAACTTCAAAGGTTTCCTTGGCTGGTCAAGCGCGAACCAAAGCATTGGTACCGACAAAGGTATCAAAGAAGATTCTGCTGCTGCCGTTGCATTGGCTGCAAAGGAACAGCGCTGGGTTCAGTACGACCAGGAAGTCGAGAAGGCTAATGCCAAGTACAGCCCCATTTTCGAGGCGTATCTGGCAACACCGCTTGAAGAGCTGGTTAAGAACGAAGAGGCCCTGAAAGTCGGTGGTCGCCTGTTCCTACAAAACTGTGCTCAGTGCCACGGTAGTGACGCGCGCGGTAGCAAGGGCTTCCCTAATCTGACTGACGGTGATTGGTTATATGGCGGCGACCTTGCCACCATCAAGACCACTATCATGAACGGTCGTAACGGCATGATGCCACCAAAAGGCGGTCTACCTATCGAAGACAGCGAGCTGAAAGGCCTGGCTGAGTACGTGGTAAAACTGTCTGGTCGCGATCACGATGAAGCCTTGGCTGCTCAGGGTCAGGCATCATTCATGAAAGGTTGTTTTGCAT
The DNA here is from genome assembly GCF_009831655.1 of Shewanella insulae. Classification (GTDB taxonomy): domain Bacteria; phylum Pseudomonadota; class Gammaproteobacteria; order Enterobacterales; family Shewanellaceae; genus Shewanella; species Shewanella insulae. Next base: position 356,162 of record NZ_WRPA01000001.1, read on the forward strand.
GTCATGGTATGGACGGCACAGGCAACAAGTTCATGGGTGCACCTAACCTTACCGACAACACTTGGTTGTACGGCGGTAGTCGTGGTGTGATCCAAGAGAGCATCAAGAACGGTCGTTCTGGCGTGATGCCTGCTTGGAAAGATGTCTTGGGCGAAGAGAAAGTTCATGTCATCGCAGCCTATGTTTATAGCTTGTCAAACAAGTAATTACATATAAGTAACACCAAGGCCTCGAGACAGATCGAGGCCTTTTTTTTAAGTGCTATCACTGCCATTTAACGGTAAGATATGGCCAACAAAAATAACAGGTAGTATCCATGAATAAACCACAAGCTTGGTATAAACAGTTTTGGCCTTGGTTTCTGATTATTTTGCCTCTGTGTGCCGTATTTGCCAGTGTGAATTTGATGTTCCTCGCAGTCGAAAATAAAGACTCCTTGGTCTCGGAAGACTATTACAAAGACGGCAAGGCCATTAACATGGACCTGCGTAAGATTAAACATGCCAAGCAGCTTGGCTTGCAGTTTGAGTTACATCTGGCGAAAGATGAGGTCACCCTCACCCAGCATGGTGGCGAGCCCTATGCCGCTGCGCTTAACGTATCCTTCTATCATCCTACCCTGCAAGAGAAAGACTTCGCCCAAGTGGCCACTGCTGACGGCAATCAGGTCTACCATATCAAGCTTGCCTCACCCATTCAGGGGAGCTGGGAGGTTAGACTCGAAGGATTTGATCGCAGCTGGCGTATCCAGAAACGTCTCGAACTCAAAGATAATCAGCAATACTGGTTAAACTAATTTTCTATGGGCGCGTTAAACTGCTTTCATTGCGGCGAGCCGGTCACTACCGGCCGTCAATTCGAGACCCTTATCGATGATGTTCCTCAGCCAATGTGTTGTCCCGGTTGCCAGGCGGTATCTGCCGCCATCATCGATGCAGGGTTAACCAATTATTATAAGTACCGAACCGAGCCCGGCAGCAAGCAAACAGCACTGGTGCCCGAGGCGCTAAATGCCTTTTCCGCGTTCGATCTTAAAGAGGTCCAACAGGACTTCGTGCATCAAGACCTTCATCAAAACAAGCAGAGTGCCAGTACCTCTCTCACCATAGATGGCATTACCTGCGCGGCCTGTGCCTGGTTGATCGAACATAAGCTGCAACATCTCGACGGCATCAATAAGATAGCGGTCAACACCACCACAGAGCGCGCCCAAGTCAGCTGGGACCCTGAAAAACTCAAGCTGTCAGAGATCCTGGCACAGATCAGTCGCATCGGTTATCAGGCTGCCCCTTACCAGGTGGATGATGAAGAGATACAGAGCAAGAAGAATAGTCGTAAGTTCCTGCTCAGACTCGGGCTGGCAGGCTTTGCCACCATGCAGGTGATGATGTTTGCCCTGGCGCTCTACTCTGATTACTTTACCGATCTCGATGTTGAGTTCAGGGACTATTTTCGCTGGGTCAGTATGATATTTGCCGCGCCTGTGGTCTTCTATTCGGCGCAGCCCTTCTATTTCAGCGCCGTGCGCGCCATGTTATCCGGCAGACTCAACATGGACGTGTCAGTGTCCATCGCCATCTGCGGTGCCTATATCGCCAGCTGTATTGCTACTGTATCTGGCCAGGGCGAAGTCTATTTCGAATCCGTCAGCATGTTTACCTTCTTCCTGCTGCTGGGACGCTATTTTGAGCAAAATGCGCGGCAGAAGGCGTCGGTGAGTTCTAATAACCTGCACAAGTTGATCCCGCTCACCGCCAACTTGCTGGATGATCATGGCAACCAGACAGAGGTACCCGCCAAGCGGTTGCAGGTTGGCGATCTCATCATGGTCAAACCCGGCGAGGTGATCGCCGCCGATGGCGACATCATCGAGGGCATGAGCAGCGTCAATGAGGCCATGCTTACCGGTGAGCAGATGCCGGTGACAAAGCATGTCGCGAGCCAGGTGTATGCGGGCACCATCAATGTGGACCATCCGATAAAGGTGCAAGTCACCGCTACCGGGCAAGACCAACTGGTTGCCGAAATTATTCGCCTGCAGGAGGCGGCGTCGAACAATAAGCCAAAGGTGGCACTCTACGTCGATACCATCTCAAACTACTTCACCTGGACCATCTTGGTCATTGCCGCCCTCACCTATCTGGTGTGGAAACACTATTGGCCGGAAGATGCCTTTTGGGTCACACTTTCCGTCCTGGTAGCCACCTGTCCCTGCGCGCTTGCATTGGCTACACCGACTGCGGTTACCTGCGCCACCGGCCTCTTTACCAAACTGGGGGTGGTTGCACGCCGACCAGGCGTGTTTGAGAAACTACCCAAAGTCGATCAGGTGGTGTTCGATAAGACGGGTACCCTCACCTGTGGCAGTCTCACCCTGAGTGATATTCAGCGATTCACCCAAGATAATTCCCTCGATGTGCTGGCCATCGCCGCCGCCATGGAGTCACATTCGATTCATCCAATCGCTAAGGCGTTCGCGCCTCATTATAAGAATGGCTATCGTTTGGAAGAGAGTCAGTATGTCGCCGGCGCAGGCGTGCAGGCTAAGGTTAACGGTGCTGACTATTTCCTCGGCAGCGAAGATTTTATTCGCCAAAGCACTCAAATTACCGATTTCCAAGGTCAACACAGTGTCTACCTTGCCGACCAAGAAGGTCTAGTCGCAGGTTTTACCCTGAGTGATACGGTGCGAGAAGATGCCAAGGAAACCTTAGTTACCCTCAAGGAGATGGGCTTTGCAAGCTGCATCGCCAGTGGCGACACCAGCGAACATGTGGAGCAAGTTGCCGACGCTGTGGGAATACAGACTCTACACAAAGGTCTTAAGCCCCAAGATAAACTTGCGCTTATCAATCAATTCAAGGATGAAGGTAAACAGGTCGTTATGTTCGGCGATGGCGTCAATGATGCGCCGGTACTTGCCGGAGCTAACCTGTCGGTGGCCATGGGAAGCGGCGCGGATATCGCCAAAAATAGTGCAGACCTTATCTTGCTGGGGGATCAGCTTTCACGCTTTCCTCAGGCGGTTCGCATCGCTAAGATGACGGAGCAGATCATCAGGCAAAATCTGATCTGGGCCCTTGGCTATAACCTGCTTATCATTCCTTTAGCGGTTAGTGGACACGTGTTACCCTACATTGCTGCCATCGGCATGTCGGCCAGCTCATTAATTGTTGTCGCCAATAGCCTCAGATTACTAAAGGTTCGTTTATGAGTATTATCTATGTGTTGATCCCGATCGCCATGCTGTTTGTACTGGTTGCCGTGGGTATCTTCTTCTGGGCGGTTAAGTCTGAACAGTTTGACGACCTAGACAGGCAGAGCGTGTCTATCCTTTTTGATGATGACATCAAGGAAAAGCCCAACGAGTCAAACGATGAGTCGACCCCACATTGATCGACTTTAGTATTACCGGCGCCTTTCTGGTTGGCCTGATGGGCGCGGGCCATTGCATCGGCATGTGTGGTGGCTTGGTAGGTGCCTTCTCCCAGCAACTCCCAAAAAAGGCCAGCGATAATATCCTGCTCGGTCAGTTGCAATTTATCCTAAGTTATAACCTAGGACGTATCCTTAGCTACACCTTGGCCGGCGCTCTGGTTGGCGGCTCCGCCAGTTTGCTCAGCACCCTCTTTAGTCTTGATGCCTACCTTGTTGGCATGCGTGTGTTAGCCGGCGTGATGATGATAGTCACGGGCCTCTATATCGCGCAGATTTGGTCTGGCGTGGTGCAGATAGAGCGTTTGGGGAAATTATTGTGGCGTCTTATCGGTCCTATTGCGAATAAGTTGTTACCGATAACCGATTTAAAACAAGCCTTTGCAGCAGGCCTACTATGGGGCTGGTTGCCCTGTGGTTTGGTCTATAGCACCCTGACCTGGGCAGTTGCTGCAAACTCGGCCGAGCAAGGGGCCATGATCATGGCGGCCTTCGGGTTGGGAACCCTGCCGGCCTTGGTCAGCGTCGGCGTCGCAACGCGCTATTTTGCTCAGTTAGTTCAGGCTAGAAAAGTAAGGCTTATCAGTGGTTTAATCTTAGTAAGCTTTGGCATACACACTTTGTATATTGCATTTTCTCAGCTAGGCTAGCTGTGACTATTAAATTAGTTTAACATAAGCCTAATTGCGAAATTCGAGAGAGATTATGACAGATAATATTAAAAGTCGTCGTTCGGCTGTACCCGGATGCGCCATTCATTGTCATGACTGTAGCATGGGTACCTTATGTATCCCTTTCACGTTGAATAACAACGAACTAGATCAGCTTGATAACATCATTGAGCGTAAGAAGCCGATACAAAAAGGCGAACAAATTTTTAAGTCTGGTGATTCACTAAAATCTCTCTATGCGATCCGCTCGGGGACTATCAAGAGCTATACCATCACAGAACAAGGCGATGAACAGATCACAGGCTTTCACCTGGCCGGTGACGTCATAGGTTTCGATGGCATTCACTCTCAGACCCACCAGAGTTTCGCCCAGGCGTTAGAGACCTCTATGGTATGTGAAATTCCTTTCGATACCTTGGATGAGCTCTCAGGCTCTATGCCTAAGCTTAGACAACAGATCATGCGTCTCATGAGCAACGAGATCCAGAGCGATCAAGAGATGATATTGCTGCTCAGCAAGAAGAACGCCGAGGAACGCCTGGCCGCTTTCATCAGCAATCTCGCCAGCCGTTTTGGCAGTCGTGGCTTCTCTCCCAAGGAGTTCCGCCTCACAATGACACGCGGTGATATAGGTAACTATCTTGGTTTGACCGTAGAAACCATCAGTCGACTCCTTGGACGTTTTCAAAAGGCAGAATTGATCGAGGTAAAAGGAAAGTACATTACCATCGTCGATTTTGACTCACTCAATAAGTTAGCCGGTAACAATAAGATAGGCCGCTAATACGTCGATTTTCTGGGCAAATTTGATCTAAAACAAGGCAATTTGCCCTATATCGCTCATTATTTAAGTACCACCTCAGATAAAGGAAGAATCTATGAAGGACTATCATAAGATCCTTGTTGTAGTGGATCCAACTAGCGACAAGCAATCAGCCCTCGCCAGAGCCGTCGAACTCGCCTCTAAGAATCAAGCATCAATCACCGTTTTTCTCTCCATTTTCGATTTTTCCTATGAAATGACCTCTATCCTCTCGGGTCATGAACGAGAAGCCATGCGCCAAGGGGTGATTGCCCAGCGCAGAGCCTGGCTCGATGATATCCTGGCAGATTACAAAGACACAGGCGTTGCCATCGACAGTGAAGTGATCTGGCATAACCGTCCGTTCGAGAGCATCATCTTACATGCCATCGAAGGTGGCTATGACCTGATCGTCAAGGGAACCCATGAGCACGATAAGCTCAAGTCGGTGATCTTCACCCCGACCGACTGGCACCTGATGCGTAAGGCGCCAGTGCCAGTGCTATTGGTGAAAGAACATGACTGGCCTGTGGCCGGTAAGATCTTGTGCGCCATCAACGTGGCCTCGGAAGATGACGATCACCAGACTCTTAACGGTAAGATCATCCAGCACGCGCAAGATCTTGCCAAGAAGTTTGATGCTCAGGTACACCTGGTCAACGGTTACCCTGGTACCCCGGTCAATCTAGCCATCGAGCTGCCGGATTTCGACGCCCACACCTATAGCGAAACCATTCGCATGCAACATGAGCAGCGAGTCTGTTACCTTGCAAGCAACTATGGTATCTCCAGCGACTTCTGCCATATCAAAGAGGGCTTGCCGGAGGATGTGATCCCCGAGCTTGCCGAGCAGCTGGATGCCGAGTTGGTGATCTTAGGGACCGTTGGTCGTACAGGCTTCTCTGCGGCGCTTATCGGTAACACGGCCGAGCATGTGATCGACAGCATCAACTGTGACCTGCTGGCGATTAAGCCCGACGGTTATAAGTCACCGTTAGAAGAGGAATGATCGCCTTAGGCCATCTTCTTTAGCCCCATTTTTTAAGCTATACTACGCGCCCAGAATTTTACGATACTAGGCGCGTTTTTTATTATGTCTGAAGAAACCCTCTCAAAGAAACAGATAACTCGGCTAAACAAGCTACAAAAGCGCCTAAGGCGCGAAGTCGGTAGTGCCATCGCCGATTACAATATGATTGAAGAGGGCGACACCGTCATGTGCTGTCTTTCCGGCGGCAAAGACAGTTATGCCATGCTGGATATTCTGGTCAATCTGCAACAGAGAGCGCCGGTTAACTTTAACCTGGTAGCCGTTAACCTGGATCAGAAACAGCCGGGGTTCCCTGAAGATATTCTGCCGGCCTACCTAGATAGCCTAAAGGTGCCCTATCATATTCTCGAGAAAGACACCTACTCGATCGTTAAAGATAAGATCCCAGAAGGCAAGACCACCTGCTCGCTCTGCAGCCGTCTGCGCCGCGGCACCTTATACGGTTTTGCCCAAAAGATTGGCGCGACTAAGATAGCCCTGGGACACCACAGAGACGACATCATAGAGACCATGTTCCTCAACATGTTCTATGCCGGTAAGCTCAAGGCGATGCCGCCTAAGCTGTTGTCGGACGATGGCGCTAACGTAGTGATCCGTCCCCTCGCCTACAGCCGCGAGAAAGATATCGCAGAATATGCCGAGTTAAAGGCGTTTCCAATCATCCCTTGTAATCTGTGTGGCTCACAGGAAAACCTTAAGCGCGCGGCAGTCAAAGAGATGCTCAAGAGTTGGGATAAGCAGTTCCCTGGCCGTATCGAAACCATCTTCACCGCGATGCAAAATACCAGCCCGTCACAAGGCGTCGACCGAGAGCAGTTTGATTTCGCCTCATTGCAACAAGATCCCGATGCGCCGATGAAGGGCGATGTCGCAGAATCAGATCTGCCGGCATTCGATTTCTTGGATCTTGCCAACAGCGGCCATATCGATCTCGACGCGGCACAGCGCAGCAGCGATCAGCTCAAGATAGATGTGGTGAGTACCTATACGCCTTAGGCGCTTATGTCAGGTATAAAAAAGCCCTCATTTGAGGGCTTTTTATTATTAAGTCATTGCGCCTAATTACGCACTGAGACTAGGAGCTCTTCACCCAGGGGCTAACCACCTTAGGTGTCTCACTAAAACTGATAGTGGAAAGTACGCTAATATTCTCGCTCGGCAAACGATAGATGCCATCAACCTGCTCTACTTTACCATCTATCGTCACCTGTGCCTTATCTGCAAACTCAAAACTGAGTCCGGCAATATCATCGGCGAAATATTTCATCGGAAAGCCCTGCATCTGCTTGAGCAGTTGATCCATCTGCATGGCGAGCTCGCTGAGTGCTGCCTGGCTATATTCGTTTGATGGCGACTTGGCGCGGATCTGCATCGCCACACCACAGCGGGTGGCATCATTCTTCATCTGCAGATTAATCAGGGCACGCTCAGATTTCAAAGTCTCATCAAAGGGGATGTAGAGTCGTTGATCTGCCGATACCGTCAGCGGGTAATTCCGTTTCTCAGTGGTGATTGAGCCACTCTCGATTACACAGCCGTCGTCCTTGGGGACGGAGAAGGCGATGTCGATGAGGGAGTAATTACCCTTGTTCATCTGCTTCATTCTTTGATAGAAGCCCTGATAGTCGAGAGAAATGGGCGTTGCCTGAACAACACTCGTTGTCAATAAGAGACAACTACACAGCAGGACTTTGTTCATGATTTTCCACCAAAAATTGATTGTTATGACGTAGCATGTCGAGAAGCTCCTCTACATAAGCTTCCTGACGCTCTGAATAGTTCATCAGTCCGTAGACTAACTTCTCGGCACTGACCGGCTGATTCTGTGCACGCAGGTCGGCCCGGATGGCACGAAGCAGCGAATAGGCCGCATTCGAGTTGAGGTTGCGCATATAGGAGCCTACCGAATCTTCGACACTCTTAAATACGGCAACCTCATGACTCAGCCCTTCGGTACGCGATTGGGGTACTAAGCCGCAGCCCTTCTTGAAACACCATTGCCCGAAGAAGTTCATCCCTTCCCTGGCGAAACGGCTACTGCCCCATCCGGTTTCGTTGGCAGCCTGAATGAGCACCAGATCTTCTGGAATGGTATCGACGCGCTTTAACAATTCATCTAGGGATTCTAGGGTCGCACTTCGCATCGAGTACTGGTACTTACTCGCCAACTGCAGAATACGGTAGTCTTCCGCTTCGGAAAGGGGTTGTTGATTTAGGAGGTGCGTACGCGATTGTTGCAAGAATTTTCGTTGATCGCTAATCACAGCGTTGTGATGTCTGATCGCCGGGCGTAGAAAGTCGAAGAATGCCTGTTTCTTCTCGGCGACGTCGGCAATCGCCTGAAAATCTGGGATAGCGCTAAACTGGCTGCTATTTTTCAAGATAGTGCCTGGTTCCTGCTCTGACGTCGTCTTTCGCTCTATCAGAAACAGTTTCACCGCCAAAACAGCCAGTGCAACTATGCCGAGGGATAATATCAACTTATTGATCTGACCTGTTTTCAAATGCTTCGCTCATATCGTGAGATCATGGGCGGCATTATATGTCATCTGGCTGATGAACAAAACCGCTATACCCAGAGGGGGAATTAGTTATAATGACCGGCAGGTAAATGGGGATTCAGGAAGGAAATACCCAAAATGCGTGATTGCGCCATCAATCAATATCAACATGTCGTCGCCATCGGCGGAGGCCACGGACTTGGCCGGGTCTTATCCTCGCTTTCATTTCTTGGCCCTAAGCTCACGGGAATCGTTGCCACCACAGACAACGGCGGTTCTACCGGGCGCTTGCGCCAGCAGCAGGACTGTATCGCCTGGGGCGACCTACGAAACTGTCTGTCTCAACTTGCCAGCCGCCCTTCTGTGGGCTCACTGCTGTTTGAATATCGATTCGGCGGTAAGAGCGAGCTTGCCAATCACAACCTTGGTAACCTGGTTCTGATGGCGCTGGATGATCTCTGTGTTAGGCCTCTCGAAGCCGTCAATCTGATCCGCAAACTGCTCAACATAGAGACCAAGGTGATCCCCATGTCGGAGCAGCCGACTCATCTTGTCGCCATACAGTCTTGTGGCAATCGTATCTTAGGTGAGGTCGAGGTAGACCAAAAATGTGAAGACCCCATCGCCCTCTCGCTGGAGCCTATGGTGGATGCTACGCTTGAAGCCTGCGAGGCGGTTAGTCAGGCCGATCTTATTATCTTAGGACCAGGGAGTTTTCTGACCAGCATCATGCCGCCACTGCTACTGCCTAAATTAAGTCAGGCGTTACATGCCTCTAAGGCAAAAGTGATTCTGATCGACAACCTCACCCAAGAGCCCTCGGCCGCGGCTAACTTCAGCCTGGACAAACGTCTTGGCTGGTTTAAACAGGTAATGGGTAATAAGTCGGTCGATCATGTCCTCTGCCACGGTGACAAGTATCTCACCACAGGGATTGTCACCCACTATCCGCTGCGTAGTCGCCATCATCAGGCACTTCATGACAGAGCGGCGCTGGCCGACGCCCTGTCTCTTATCGTTGAACCACAAGCGCTCGACGCACCGGCATAAAAAGACGCCACGTTATTGCTAGCGTGGCGTCTTTATTTATCTAGTATTTTACCTAATATGAAGCTTACAGCACCTGGGCGATAGCGCGGCAGATGGTATCCATGTTAGCGCGGGTCATGCCGGCAACGCTGATGCGGCCCGAACCTACGATATAGACACCAAACTCCTCTTTCAGGCGTGCCACCTGCTCCTTATTAAGGCCAGAGAAGCTAAACATGCCGTTTTGCGCCGAGATAAAGCTGAAATCTTGCTCGACCCCCTGCTCAGACAATGTCTTAACGAACAGTACGCGCATCTCTGCGATACGTTCGCGCATCTGTGTCAATTCTGCTTCCCATAATTGGCGTAGCTCCACGTCGCCGAGAATGGTCGCGACAATCAAGGCGCCATGTGCCGGTGGATTAGAATAGCTGCTGCGAATAGTGCTCTTGATCTGGCTAAAGGCACACTTGGCTGTCTCTTCATTTTCGGCAACTAAGGTCACCGCGCCGATACGTTCATTGTAGAGACCAAAGTTCTTCGAAAATGAGTTAGCCACAAGCAGCTCTGGCACTTTGCTGGCGACCAGGCGCAGGCCCTGTGCGTCTTCTTCTACGCCGGCACCGAAACCTTGATAGGCGAAGTCAAACAAGGGGATCAGTCCTTTATCGACACAAAGCTGGGCAATCACTTCCCACTGGCTGATATTAAGATCGATACCCGTTGGATTGTGGCAGCAACCGTGCAGCAGGAGTAGATCGCCGCTTTCGGCCTGCTCCAGGCTGGTAAGCATGGCATCGAAGTCGATGTCATGGCTGGCAGCATCATAATAACCATATTGCTTAACCGTTAAACCGGCAGACTGGAAAATGTTGTTGTGGTTTGCCCAAGTTGGATTGCTGACCCACACGGTGCGAGAAGCGGTATTGCGCACCACGAACTCGGCCGCCATTCTAAGCGAACCTGTACCGCCCGGCGCCTGAGCCGTTACCGCGCGCTTTTCGCTCATCACGGCGTGATCGGTGCCGAACAACAAGCCTTGTACCGCCTGGTTATAGGCTGTTACGCCATCGATACCCAGATAGCTCTTACTGGTTTCGGTTTCCAGCAGTTTTTGCTCGGCTAACTTCACTGACTTGAGGATCGGCGTCTGGCCAGACTCATCTTTATAGATGCCAACACCTAAATTAACCTTATCTGCGCGAGGATCGGCCTTAAAAGCATCGGTAAGACCAAGAATGGGATCTGCGGGAGCCAGTACAACCTGGTTAAATATCATGGTGGTGTTCCTAAACGTCGATATAAGAAGGGGGTCGGGGCTAGTTATACCACTGTCTTAACGCCCTTCAAAGCGGATATTTTTCTATATCAATATTTTTCTTGTATCGCCCTAGCTTTTCTGATTTTTAAAGACTTATAGAGGAATAATTTTAGAGATTATCGAACGATATGAGCAAAATTTAGCAGATTACTTAAGATGAGATCAGGCTCACATTAGCTCTACTCAGGCTTGTTGATTTGCGTGCTTAAAGTCACGGAAGGTAACGGATGGATAGGCTCGATTGCTCTAACAGCTGCGTTAGACTAAAAGCTTTTCGTTCAAAAACAACAAAGCCCCACATTATAGTGAGGCTCTCTAGGATCATATTCATTTGATTATGATGGTACCCGAGGACGTACTTGAATAAAAATCACATACTTTGTTTAATCATGCTTCAGTAAATATTAAGCACCCAAACAGCCCCCGCAAAGCTTCACTAGCTATGAAGTTCACAAAACCCAACTTAATATGCACTTAGCTCATTCTGCGGCGAAGTCATCTAACTAAAAGGTCAAACGATAACTATAAAAATTCATAAGCCATTCAAGTAGGTCCGCCCATGCTCAGAAAGTACATACCCATAACCCGGACGTTCGATTCCATACCCTAAAGCTCCGCAATTAGGAACAAACAAGATGATCGGGACTCTGTTTAAAAAATTGTATTCTGTAAGTTTCATCAACTTCCTACTGACCGTAGAATGACTTGGATAGCAAGCCCCATTTTCTTTTCGATACTCCTCATAAACATCTGTCGCACAAATTTCACGGTGTTTACTGACAATTCCAAGGATATTTATCTCCACACTTCCTATGTTGACCATTTTAAAATCTCCATTAAACATTTAAGGACTGTCAAGAAATGGGTTAGTCACCGGCGATTTCCGATAGCCAAGATTAATTGGCTTCTCATTTCTTATGTAGCCTTGAGAAAGCACATTTAGCACCTAGATAGGCATCCATGTCGCATGTTCGATCAATCGGGAAAAGTCATTAAAGCTTCTCTTAGTGCCTCACTTTACGCTGATATGTAATCCATTTTCTAACAGCGAATCCATTCTAGTAGCCTCTTACTCGCAGACTTTGCTAACGTGCACGAACAGTTTTTTTCATCCATTCCAAGTTGTTTTCTGAAAGGCTTTTAAAAATAGCTTGCTCCATCTATTGCATCGTCATATGTACTATCCTTATCATCTGGTCTAAATGATAAGACTATAGCAGCTGGTAACATCTTTGCTGGAAATCCTTGAAGAGCGTCTGCTTTGGTCAATAGCCTTATTTGTCAAACTCCAAGGGGAGCATAACCTAATTAAATTAAGTCGCTATGCAATGAAAGTTGCAAGTTATCGATTGCTAAGATCCCGTTTATATACAGAATGGGAAACGGCAAGTTATATACAAATTTGAAATAGTGATTAATAAACTAGCTTTTGCTGTTTAAATACAATCAGTTGACTGTAACGACAAAGGAAAAGGAAAAGACCATTAATTTATAGGTCTTAATGTACATCATTGGATTACATTGATTATTGAGGTGGTACCCGAGGACGGACTTGAACCGTCACGCTGTTACCAGCGAGGGATTTTAAATCCCTTGTGTCTACCGATTCCACCACTCGGGCTTAGTGTGTTTTATCGTGATTTACGTTAAAACGAAAAGTGGAGGCGCGACCCGGAGTCGAACCGAGATCGACGGATTTGCAATCCGCAGCATAGCCATTCTGCCATCGCGCCTTTATCTGAAGCGGTTTACGGTATGACCGTAAATTTGGAGCGACATATCGGGTTCGAACCGATGACCTATACCTTGGCAAGGTATCGCTCTACCAACTGAGCTAATGTCGCATCTGAAACGCTTGTCAGTCAAGTGCCCTATCGAGCTTTCCCCTGACTGCGGAAAGGAATTCTACCGATTTACCTAAAAGTGTCAACGTCTATTTATGGCTTAAACAAGGTTTGTTGCGTCAACTGCTGCATTAATCACCTTTGTGGCTCTTTGTTAAGCATATTCAATTTCTTATGGATAAAAAAACGCCCCGGTACTTACCGAGGCGTTCAGATTTATCTGGCATTTAGCTTAAGCGACAGGTAGAGACTGGTAGTTAAGACCTAGCATCTTCTGCATTACGCCAACAACCTGGCAGCTATAACCGAACTCGTTGTCGTACCAGACATAAAGAATGCTACGGTTGCCATCGGCGATGGTTGCCTGTGAATCGACAACGCCTGCGTAGCGAGAACCAACCAGATCAGAAGAGACAATCTCAGTCGACTCGGTAAAGTCAACCTGGTTTTGTAGCTCAGAGCATAGCGCGACGTTGCGTAGATACTCGTTCATGTCTTCTTTGCTGGTTTCGCCATTCAGGTTCAGGCTGATAATTGCCATAGACACGTTCGGTGTAGGTACACGAATCGCGTTGCCGGTTAGCTTACCAGCAAGCACTGGCAGCGCCTTAGCTACAGCCTTGGCCGCACCGGTTTCTGTGATAACCATGTTCAGCGGTGCGCTGCGACCACGACGATCGGCTTTGTGATAGTTATCGATCAGGTTTTGATCGTTAGTGTATGAGTGAATCGTTTCAACGTGACCGTTTACGATGCCATACTTGTCGTTAACCGCCTTCAGTACTGGCGTAATAGCGTTAGTAGTACAACTTGCCGCCGAGACGATAGTGTCTTCGTCCAGGATATCGTTTTCGTTAACGCCATAAACGATGTTCTTAATAGCGCCCTTGGCCGGTGCGGTCAGCAGTACCTTAGCGGCGCCGTTACATCTTAGGTGTAGTCCCAGGCCGTCTTCGTCTTTCCAGATACCAGTGTTATCGACCACCAGTGCATTGTTGATGCCGTAACGAGTGTAATCCACTTCATCTGGTGAGTTGGCATAGATCACCTGAATATAGGTGCCGTTGGCGATGATTGCATTGTTCTCTTCATCGACTTCGACAGAGCCGTTGAAAGGACCGTGTACCGAGTCACGACGCAGCAGGCTGGCACGCTTCTCTAGATCGCCCTTACGACCACCGCGCAGAACGATAGCGCGAAGACGCAGCTTGTTGCTCACGCCCGTTCTTTCGATCAGTAGACGCGCTAGCAGACGACCAATACGGCCGAAACCATATAGCACGACATCGCGCGCTTCTTGGTTGTCTTCGTGATCGATTGCCGAAGCCAACTCTTGTGTCATATAGGCTTCGATCTGGCTCGCGTCGTCATGCTCGCGCCAGTAGTTAACCGCTAATTTACCGATATCAACTTTACATTGCTTAACCGCTAATTTGCTGAGGGCCTCAACAAAAGGGAAACTTTCGCGTAATCTGAGTTTGTCACCCACATGACGACGCACTAAACGGTGTGACTTAATGATCTCGATAGTGGAAGCATTAAGAAGTGGCTTACCGTATAGAACGACTTCTACACCTTGGTTACGATATAACTTACCAAGTAGAGGCTGCATCGCCTCCGCCATTTCGAAACGTTCTTGCCAGCTTTGTAGGTGTTTATCAGCGGTCATTTACAGATCCTTTATCTCACTTTTACTACATTTATTGTAGAAATGATTGAGTAACAAAAAGAAAAGACCAATACTCTATTATTATCGGACGTCAATCCTGTTATTGGTCGGCGCCATTGTAATGAAAAGTGAGCTTGCGATCTAGTAAGATATTTTCTCTAACCGTGTAATTTTATTAGATAAAATCCTAGGGAGACACGCTTTTGAGATTAAATTTTGTAATCATTACACCAATAATGTCTCTTTTAGCGATTTTCAGCCTGTTTGGCTGTGATAATGCTGCTAATACCGCCACGATTTGTAAAAATAATCCTGAGCTGTGTGACGATTTACACCGGGATAGCTGGTGCAGATATGAGCGAGCAGACCTGATCCAGAAGCGATATGCCCTCAAAAACACCCCCTCGCCCTCCGGTAAACAGGTCTATCAGCATCTGATCAATCTGGAAAACTACAGTAAATGCATTGAACTCGCCGCCGGTGTGCAGCACATCTTACATCCCGAGCGCACGAACGACAGAGTGAGAGCCTTCGGTATCAGCGCCCAGAATCTGGAGCAGCTAAGGGATACCACCAAAGGTGATCCAGATCTCTATCTCTCCTACTATCACTGGATTCGCCTGAACGATCAGGCCGCACTCTCTAGGGTCGTTAACGCATTACATGCCGGCAAGATAGAAGATGTAGAGATCCTCGCGAGCCTCGCCTCCTATTACCAGAAGTCGGATCTCAACAAGGCTAAGGCTCTGTATTTGCAATTGCTTGACCGTACCGATCCCGATACCTTTAATCCAGATTGGTTGTTAGGCCTTGCCAGTATCTACCACCAGCAAAACGATCTCGAAAAAACATACCTCTTCTCAAAAGCCAACGTATTGATGACGCGCAACACGGCATCCGATGCCAAAATGAACGCCCTTATTAAGGGCAACCAGCAACTGGCTAAATTTTTAGATGAGCAAGCCAGCACCTTAGTGGAACATCTCGAAAACGGTGACTACGCTTCTAGTGAGATTCGTAACCAGTTGAATACCTCTTCTTAAGAGAGGGTTCGTTGCTGGCAAAATGTTTGCCACTAGTATTTTTTTTACAGAAATCGGCCCGGTTTTTGTAAAAAATCTGATCTTTGTAAAGAAAACAGCAAAATTGTTAAGCTAACTAGCCAATAAAACCCGATAACGCTTGACGATAGCTGTCAATTTGGTAATTTTACTACCAGATATTTTTATACATTTACCTGAGGGATATGAGATGACTATCCGCGTAGCAATTAACGGCTATGGCCGTATCGGTAGAAACGTACTTCGCGCACTTTATGAAAGCGAAAAGCAATACCCAATCCAAATCGTTGCGATCAACGACCTGGGTGATGCATCAATCAACGCTCACCTGACTAAGTACGACTCTGTACACGGTCGCTTCAATGCAAAAGTTGAGCACGACGACGAGGCTATCTACGTCAACGAAGACAAGATCAAGACCTTCTCTGAGCGTGATCCTGCGAAACTGCCTTGGGCCGAGCTTGAAGTCGACGTTGTCTTCGAATGTACCGGTATCTTCACTTCTAAAGAAGCGGTTCAGCCTCACCTAAACGCTGGCGCGAAGAAGGTGATCATCTCTGCACCGGGTAAGAACGTTGACGCAACTGTTGTTTACGGCGTAAACAACGAAGTGATCACCTCTGATATGACTGTGATCTCAAACGCTTCTTGTACCACCAACTGTCTGGCGCCTTTCGCTAAGCCGCTGAACGACGCTATCGGTATCGAATCGGGCCTGATGACTACCATTCACGCCTACACTAACGACCAGCGTCTATCAGACGTTTATCACACTGACCTGCGCCGCGCACGTGCCGCCGCTATGTCTATGATCCCAACTAAGACTGGCGCTGCTGCAGCCGTTGGTCTAGTGGTACCTGAGCTGGCTGGTAAATTTGACGGTATGGCAGTACGTGTCCCTACAGTGAACGTATCTCTGGTAGATCTATCGTTCGTTGCCGCGCGCGACACTACAGTTGAAGAGATCAACGCCATCATAGAGAAAGCAGCAAGCGTTGCACCTATGAGCGAAGTGCTGTCGGTAAACAAAGAGCCACTGGTTTCTATCGACTTCAACCACAACCCATTCTCTTCTAACTTCGACGCCACACAGACCCGTGTCAATGGCCGTCTAGTTAAAGTGATGGCATGGTACGACAACGAATGGGGCTTCAGTAACCGTATGCTAGATAACGCGGTTGCCCTAATGACTGCTAAGTAAGCAAAGTTACATTAAAGTCGTACTCATGAAAAAGGAGCCATTTAGGCTCCTTTTTTGTATCTGTTTTTTGTTTTCTGTTTATCCTTAAACACCTTATACGGTGCGCGCCATGGCGTCATCCAGGCTCGCTACCCCCTGACTAAGGTAACCTAACAAAATTTCTCGCTCGTCATCGGTTAATTCAACCGACAACACATAACGATAGAGTTCCAGTAACCGGCTCTTATAGCCAAGTAGCTGTTTGATGGTGATAGCGCCGGGTAAGAAGTAGTGCTCCGCCAGACAATCTGTGACCCGCTGGCAATCGCTCTGAATAAGACGCTTGATAAAATAGGCGCGGCTATTGGCAGCATGTAATGCACCGGCCTGCGCCGCAGGAATATGTTTGAGTTGTGCTTGAAGTCTTGGGGTGGCATTTGCTTGCATAGTGAACCTCTTAAGCCTAACACTTATTTCGTTTCACTATTATATTGGCGACAAACTGAACAGCGGCTTACCCGAAATGAATTAAGTAGCTTTTAAATAAGCCTTTAAACAAAAACCTTAAACCAGTTCTTGAACCTAATCTTAAGCTAGATATAGACAGGCTAAGCCTAATTTGGCCAGATTCTACTAGACTTGGCCACCTACCGCTCGCCATTGTCTCCAGTTGTGCTAACACATAGAATCAAGCTAGAAGCGTTTGATACGTACTACTTTCATCACTTCAAAATCGAAGCCTGCAACAGTTTCGGTTTCGGGATAATAGGTCATATTGACCTTGTGTCCCTGTAGGCTGCGATACTTCTTGGTGCGACGAAACTTAAAGGGAGCGTCACAGCCTTCTATGGTTACCGTATGTTGCACCCATTCATCAATCTCTCTCTGGGTATGGGATAAAATTTTCACGCCCTCTGAATGCACCAATTTCTGATGTTTATCGAGCATCTTATCTACAACATGTTTCATAGCGGGTAACCTTTATCGATGAGTTCTAACCTGTTTAAAAAAACGACAGTAGCAAATTATAGAACATCTCATCGGCTTTGCGTGTGGTTAGACCATGGTAGCAAAAATTCCTCCCTAACTGTACCTGTCCCTGAGCCAAGCATATTGATAATAGGCACTTTGTCCTAAGCGTCTCAGTCGCGCGAAGGGAAACTTAGGCAGTGGCGCTTGATAGAGAGGTAGTTCGGGCAAAGACTCTCCGGCAATATGCTGTGCCAGGCGATAGGCAGCCTGAGCCGAGAAGGCGACGCCTGAACCGCAGTAACCCAGACTGTACCCCATATCCCCTTGGCTATAGACATGAGGCATATCGTCCAAGGCGGCTGCAATCCATCCGGTCCAGTTATGATCGATAGCGATGTCTGCCAGCGCCGGGAAGCAATCTGCCATGGCGCTTTTTAACCGCTCGCCATAGCGGGGATCGCTGGCATCGGCGCCGCTTATCGCGCCGCGACCACCAAACAGCAATCGATTATCGCTAAGCAAACGGTAATAGTACTTGAGCCTGCGGGTATCCATCACCACCTGATGTGTCTTAAGGCCCGTCGCCTTAAGCTGCGCCCTACTGAGGGGGGCCGTTACTATGATGTTACTCAAGATGGGGAGATAGCGATTATCGACCGCCGGATTAAAACGCTTTGGGGTATAGGCATTACCGGCGCTCACCACCTGCTTAGCGATAAGCTCCCCCTTATCAGTGATTAATCTATGGTGAATCCCCTCTTTTAACCACTCCTTCACGCAGCTATCTTCATACAAGGCCACGCCCAGGGATTGCACCATGCGTTTATAGCCCAAACAGAGTTTTAGCGGATTTACCCCAAAACCATCATTTAGGCGAAGCGCGCCGTAGGCTTGATGATTATCCATGTAACTCTCTTTTAGTTCGCAAGGCGAGAGAAACTGAGCATCATCACCCAGATGCTCGGCGATAAAAGAAGCAGCGCCTTTTAGCGTACTATAGGCCTTGGCATTATGCGCTATCTTAAGATAGCCGTTGGGTTGAGGGTCGCAGGCGATATCATGCTGTTCAATCAACTGCTGGACTCGGCGCACCGCATTTGAAAACTCATTATAGATCCCTTTGGTGGTCTCCATGCCCCACTTCTTGGCCATCTGACTATAGCCCATACGTCCAGAGCCTTTGAGCACGAAGCCTGCGTTGCGACCGCTGGCACCAAAACCTATCTGATTCGCCTCGAGCACCCTGGCCTCGATATTAAATTCGCTGGCAAGATAATAGGCCGTCAGTAGCCCGGTAAAGCCACCACCTACGATGGCGACATCGGTTTGAATTCGGCCGTTAAGTGCTGGCAAGAGTTCGGGACGCGAGACCGTGGTAGCCCAATAGGAGTCTGGCCAGGGCTGACCACCTGGAAAGTCGTTAAGTAAGGGATCGTAGGACATAGTGTTTATGGCTTATAGAAAGTGATGATGCATATGGCGTTATCGCGATTTAACATCTTTGACTGGCTCGCGCTCGAGCCTAGAAATAGTCATAGCGTTAGCCTAGAAAGTCAGGATCATCTCGCAGGCGACGCAATGGCAATCGCTGCCACATAAGACGCAGACATAGTCGGGATGATCAGGGTTGTTATTCCAGCGCTCTGGATGTTCTTTAATAAGCAAACCGCCTGCCTTGGTAAAGTAGCCTACCGCGGAGTTTTCCGGGCTTTGTTTCCAGAGATGGCTAACTCCAGCCAAGGCTCCCTGGACTTTACAGGCCTCGATAGAGCTGTCTAGCAGTGCTTTGCCTATACCTAGGCCTCTCGCCTCCTCGGCCACCGTGTTGCATTTAAAATAACAGCAATCTTGCGGTTCAACGGGCCAAAGCTCGGGCGAGCACCAACGGTCCAGCGACCAGTTGCCCGGCGCATAGGTGAGACGAAATCCAACCAGTCTGTCATCTAGGTAGGCCACAAAGTTGGCGTTAATATTCGACTTAAACGCCTTCTTCTGTATCTGGCTCAGCATCTGCTCATCCAGATAGCCATCGCCATGCACCAGATTACCAAGGGCGATAACCCGCTCAAAATCTTCCTGCGCTAAGGGCCTAATTTCTACTTGGCTAATCATCGCCTTACTCGTCTGTTTACCTTGAATTAACCTCAAGGTAACATAAAACCCCTTTAAAAGAGTATGGATACGACTAAACGCATACTTCTTATACAATCCCAAATAGTAATGGAGTAGTTGGGTGAACATAGATTCCGCTAGACCGGCGCTGGAAGATAAACTAAAGCAGATCGCTTCTGCTCCAAAAAGATTCATGAATCGTCTCACCACGGTATGGCAAAGGTTGACCCTGCCTCAGAGACTCTATCTGCTTGCCGCGCTACTCTTGATGAGCGAGCATTTAGGCTTAGTGGCCATTATCACCACCATCGCCCTCACCCTGGAATTTTGGCCCCTGTTCGAGCGTGTCTGGCACTCCCTCGCCGGTAAGGCAATATTGCTACTCTTCTATGCCATAGTAGCCAACTATGCCTTGGCGATGGCGGGAGCAATCGTCAACGAGGTGGTGGGTGTGCCGGCGAATCATTTTAACTACACCCATAACTTTGCTATTTTGCTGCTTCTGCCCGCCTGGATCCTGGGCATTAGCGCCGTAGGCCTATTGTTTGTACAGCTGCTGATGCCTTTTTATCTCATGATCGCCCTGATCTTAAAACCCATTGGCATCAAGCTCTTTTCCCTTACCGGCAATAACCATTACCGTTTCACTACCCTGATGGTCAGGTTCGTCCTCTCCTTTGTCCTGCTCTATCATTTGATCCTGCTTATCGGTGATGTGGAGCAGAGGGTAGAATCTGCGCTAAGCGACATAAAAACCATGGAGCAATCACTAAAGAAAGACTCGAACCAAAATCAAAAGATGCGGCCAACCATCGAGACAGATGGCGCGGTTGCCAATGGAGATGTCGGGTACCAACCCGGTGCCAATGCTGGCGGGATAGAAAAGGAAGCTTCGTTGTTGGATCAGGATTTCATCCAAGTTCAACCAGATGATCAGACAGATAATCAACAAGATAGGGAGTTGGCGCTCGAATATGCCTCTTTACGACAAACCTATCATGATGTGATCCGCGTATTGATTGCACAATTTGCCTATTACTATGAGGCAGATAGCCGTTCTCGTTGTGAAAAGCATGAAGATGCCAACGTGGTCGAACTCAACGACTATGAGATTCTCGAGGTGGTACCAGACAATGCCGCAAAATATCGTTATCGCTTTACCGTGAGAAAGTGTATTTCGCCGGCCTTTCCGGACAAATAGTTAAAATATCCCGCTTGGGCGCAGATGCGCCCTCACCTTATCTACTCGTTATCCTCGGATAACTCCCGCAGTTACCAGGGGATCACCTGGCCATCGAAATTCAAGAATAACCCGGATTGGCCAGCGTCTAACTTATCGATACACTCAGCCATCTGGGCTACCGCCTCATTAACGGTGATCAGCGCATTTGGCCCACCCATGTCGGTCTGCACCCAGCCAGGGTGGAATGCTACGCAGTAGATCTCCTCGCTGCTAAGATCGATAGCCAAACTCTTAAGCGCAGCGTTGAGGCCCGCCTTAGATGATCGATAGAGATAACTGCCGCCGCTTTGGTTATCCGCCATGCTGCCCATCTTCGAAGAGATACAGACAACCTTGGCATTTGTCGCCTTCTGCAGCATGGGGTAACAAGTCTGAGTTACCATAAGGGGAGCTATGGTATTAACCGCCAATACCTTTTGCCATTCGGGGGCGTGTAACTGTCCGAAACCTATGCCTTTAGGACCGTAATAGCCGGCGTTATTGATCAAGAGATCTATGGGGGCATCATTGAGATGCCGCGGCAATGCTTGCACCGAGGTCTCATCGGTGACATCCAACTGAATGATGGTGAGGTTTGGATGGCTCTCCGCTAGCTGGATCAAGGCGCTTGCCTGCGCAGGCTGTCGGCAACAGGCACTAACGCTATCTCCGTTAGCGAGATAATACTTTACGAAGCCTAAACCTATGCCACGATTCGCTCCGGTGATCACCACATGCTTTGCCATAACGATTCCTTGGATTGTCGATAGTTACCCAGAGAGCATAACCTAAGGCTATGCGCTTTGCCTACTTTCGCTTTCCTCCGCTCGCACCGTCTGCGACAATATTGGCAACTAGATGACCAAGCTCAACGCGCTGGCGTAAAAGGAATCAACTATCTTGAATATTGAGCAGTTTCTTTGCCAAACATTTTCATCCAAACAGGCCATCAAGCTCGCGAGACTACAGACCCTATGGAGTGGTTATGGCGAGATAGCACGCTATGAGGTGCAAGGTCTCTCTCAACCCGTGATAGTCAAACATATCGCACCACCAAGCCAGAGCGCTCATCCCTACCAGTGGGACTCTGACCTATCCCACCAACGCAAGATGCGCTCTTATCAGGTAGAACTCAGTTGGTACAAGAACTTTAGCGGTCGCTGTCAACCAGACCTGAATCTTCCGGCGCTATTGGCAGCTCATCAAAATCCGGATAACCAAGAGATGCTGCTGGTGCTGAGCGATCTTGATGCCGCTGGTTTCAACTTACGCCACGATAGCCTCACGCTACCTCAGCTATATGCCGCGATCGACTGGCTAGCCAGTTTCCATGGACAGTTTGCCCATGAGGTATCAACAGATAGCCCTTATAAAGAACTTTGGCCTATCGGTACCTATTGGCACCTGGCGACTCGTCCCGAAGAATTGGCCGCAATGGCAGACTCCCCGCTTAAACAGGCGGCAGCGGAAATAGATACCAGGCTTAACCTCGCAAGATTTCAAACCTTAGTGCATGGCGATGCCAAGGTGGCAAACTTCTGTTTCCACGACGCTGCGGAGACACTTGGCATTAAAGGGATTGCCGCGTTGGACTTTCAGTACGTTGGTGCGGGTATTGGCATTAAGGATTTCATCTATCTACTCGGCAGTTGCATTGATGAATATGAGTTATTTCAATGCTATCGCCCTGCATGTGAGCACTATTTCAAACGATTGAAGGCACAACTAGAGCAAAGATGGTCAAGCGAGCGGGTCGATGAATTGATAGCGGAATGGCGGTTGCTCTTGCCCTTTGCCTGGGCCGATTTCGAGCGTTTTCTGGCCGGCTGGCAACCTCTGCACCACAAGCGTAACGCCTTCAGCCACCAGATGACGGAGCGCGCACTCGATGCGCTAAATGGCGTAAGATGACAGCTGTCTAAAAGCCTAAGCAAGCGCCCCCAATCCCGAGGCAAACTGAGATGTTTAGCGCTACAATCATACTAAGAGAGTGTTCGATATACGCAAACGGGTGAGTACCCAAATGTGCTATCTAAGTTAGCCAATAACGCGGCATCACACTCTCTTTCTAATACCTATGCGCCCTGCTCCGTTTAAGCTTACTCTTCATCACAAATCTATGGCAGTCTGGCTACCTATACCTTAGCCAACGTTTACGCTATCCCTCAGGCCTAAAGCCTAAACCTAAGCTGCCTGACCAAACCTATTTAGTGCCTACTAAACCGCCACCTTACATACCTGTTTACATTTAACCGCTTTAACAAATTACCCATTTCGATAACATTTACCCTGTAAAAAAATCTTTCGCCTAAGTATAAAAGCCTTTTTGCTAATAAATTTATTATCTTAGCTCCAACAAGAGGAAGTGTTTGTGGCTACCGTAAAACAGTTCGTATTGCCCATCGCCGTGTTAGTACTCGGGGGCGGCACCTTTGCCGTGCTAGCATCGATGAAAAAACCACCAGAAGAAAAACCTGTCGTTGACAATACGCCCGTCGTGGCCGTCGAGATTATCGACAAACAGCCCATGACTTTCACCGTAAACTCCTACGGTGTCGTCAACGCCAAGTATGAGACTGAGTTAGTCTCTCAGGTCACCGGCGAGATCGTCTACCTAAGCGATGCCTTTGTTCGTGGTGGTTTCGTAAAGAAAGGACAGGTATTGGCAAAGATAGATCCTAGCGACTACGAAGCCGCCCTCATCGATGCCAAGGCCACAGTCGCCAGCGCAAAAGCAACCCTGGTACAAGAGAAAGCCTATGGCAAGGTGGCTGCCGAAGAGTGGAAGCGAATCGAAAACGGTACGCCAACCGAACTAAGCCTGCGTAAACCCCAACTGGCACAGGAAGTGGCCCGACTCAACTCATCAGAAGCAGGGCTCAAGCGAGCGACCCGTAACCTCGAGCGTACGGTGATCAAGGCCCCCTATGATGCCCTGATAGAGAGCCGGCATATCGGCCTGGGCTCCTATGTGTCCAGCGGCACCCAACTGGGTAAGCTGCTCAGCACGGAGAAGGCAGAGATCCGCCTTCCTCTACCAGATAAAGAGATACGTTACCTCGACAACAAGGGTCTAGGCGCTCAGGTTATGCTCAAGGGTAACTTTGCCGGTGAGAGTAAAGCATGGCGCGGTAAGATAGTACGCAGCGAAGGCGTTATCGACAACCGTAGCCGCATGACCTATCTGGTGGCCGAGGTGCTCGATCCCTATGGGCTAAAGGACGACAAGCAGCCGCTTAGATATGGCAGCTATATCACGGCGCAGATCCACGGCTCTCAGGCTCAGGATGTCACCACCATCGCCAGACACCTGGTAGTTAACGACAAGGTCGCCATCATGACGCCGGAAAACACCTTGGCATTTAAGCCGGTAGATATCCTGCGTCAGCAAGGTACTCAAGTAGTGATAGGCGATGGATTAAATGATGGTATGCGCCTCATCACCTCGGCGCTGGATTACCCCATCGAAGGAATGAAACTCGCGCTGGCCGGCGACAAACCGACACCGACCCAAGATGAAGCCGTCGCCGAACAACTGGCTATGGAAGACAAGGAGTAGCGGCGAATGCCAGATCCAAATAAAGGCATAATCGCCTGGTTTGCCCGCAACAGCGTGGCAGCAAACTTGTTGATGATCATCATCATTATCGGCGGTTTGCTGACCGCCAGCACTATACGCAAACAGTTCTTTCCCCAGGCGGAGACTAACTGGGTCGAATTTAGCGCCTTCTATCCAGGGGCTGCGCCCCAAGAGGTAGAGGAAGGGATCACCATCAAGGTCGAGGAAGCTCTGGAGCGGATACAAGGCCTGAAGCGCGTCATCACCTACTCAAACCGAAATTCGGCTTCGGGTTATTTTCGCATCGAAGATTCCTATGACCCTCAGGTGGTGCTGGATGAGATCAAATCTGAGATCGACTCGATCTCCAGCTTTCCCGATGGCATGGAGCGCCCTCGCGTCGAGAGAATAAAGCACAGACAAGAGGTGTTTTATATCAGCCTCTACGGCGACCTGCCTCCCAAGCAGCTTAAGGAGTTCGGTGAGAAGATCCACGATGAGTTGATGCAGCTGCCAAAGGTGAACATAACCGAATTCTATGGCGGGCTGGACTATGAAATAGCTATCGAGGTCAGTAAAGACAGGCTGCGCGAATATAATCTCTCCTTTAACGATGTGGCCAAGGCGGTTCGCGGTTATTCACGCAATATGTCGGCCGGTCAAATCAAGGCGGAGAATGGCTACATCAGCCTACGGGTACAAAACCAAGCCTATGTTGGCTATGAGTTTGAAAGCCTTCCACTTATTACCCTGGAAGATGGCACTAAGCTCCTTCTCGGTGACGTGGCCAATGTGATCGACGGTTTCGAAGAAGGGATCCAATATTCCAAGTTTAATGGCAAAAACTCGGTGACCTTCTTTGTTGGTGCATCAAACGATCAGAGCATGACGGACGTGGCAAAGGTGGTAAACCAATACGTCGAGGATAAACAGGCCAGTCTGCCACAGGGATTGAATCTCGAGACCTGGGTGGATATGACCTATTACCTTCAGGGCCGACTCGATCTTATGCTAGATAGCATGAAGAGCGGCGCCATCTTGGTGTTTATCATGTTAGCCCTCTTTCTGCGGGTTCGCCTAGCCTTCTGGGTGATGATGGGGCTACCAGTCTGTTTCTTAGGCACACTGCTCTTCATGCCGGCAGCAATGATAGATGTCACTATTAATGTGATCAGCCTGTTTGCCTTCATCCTGGTGCTGGGGATAGTGGTCGATGATGCCATTGTCATGGGCGAAAGCGCCCATAGCGAATGTGAAGAGAAGGGGCAGACCCTGGACAATGTGGTCCGCGGCGTGAAGAAAGTAGCTATGCCAGCTACCTTCGGCGTGTTAACCACAATCGCCGCCTTCCTGCCGATCACCATGGATGACGGCCCCTCGGCGGCCTTCGGTCAGTCGATCGGTTACGTGGTGATCTTGTGTCTGTTGTTTTCGCTGGTGGAATCCAAGCTCATCCTGCCGGCACACTTAGCCAGGATGAAACAGAAAACCCAAGTCAAGCCTGGCTCGAAGAATCCCATCAATCTGCTGCGCATTGGGGTGAATTACCTTCAGGCTAAGGTGGACAATGGACTGCAGTTTGTCATCTATCGTCTGTACAAGCCTTCACTGACACTGTCGGTAAAATACAGATACATGATTATCGCCTTATTCATCTCCTTAATCTTGGTGTGCGCCGGCCTCTATTCCGGCGGGATCCTTCGCTACGTGGGACAACCTAAGATCCCCCATGATTTTCCGCGTATCAGTGTCGAGATGAACCTGGATTCCTCGGAGCAAGCGACCCTGTCTGCTGCATTGGCAATCGAACAGGCACTCTATAAGGTTGACGATGAGCTAGAACGCGAATTTGGTCAGCGAATGATCGCAGACATGCAGGTAGACCTTCAAGGCAGAACCAGTGCTCAGGTGATGACCAAGTTAGTGGCGCCCGAACAGCGCCCCCTGGACACCTTTGCCCTGGCCGAACGTTGGCGAGCGGCGATGCCGCAGATCCCAGGAGTAAAATCCTTCAACATTCGGGATAACCTGTTTGGCGGTGGTCGTGACGATGGCGATATCAGTTTCCGCCTCGAAGGTAAAGACGAGGCTCAACTGATTGCCGCCGCTAAGGCGCTAAAGACCAAGCTCAACAGTCTGCAGGGCGTTGGCGATGTCAACGACAGTCGCCAGTCCAGCGCCAAAGAGGTGCAATTTAGCCTTAAGCCACTGGCAAACAGCGTCGGCCTCACCCTCGCCGATGTGGCCTCTCAGGTCAGCGCCAGCTTCTACGGTCTCGAGGCTCAGCGCATCCTGCGTAACGGCGAGGAGATCAAGGTGATGCTGCGCTATCCCGAGGAGCAGCGTAACGCTATCGCCCACGTGACCGAGGTGATGATCCTCACGCCACAGGGCGCAGAGATCCCCCTCTCCGAAGTCGCCGAGATCCAGGTCACCCAAGGGGTCAGCGGGATCAGGCGTGAAAACGGTAACCGTACCATCAATGTATGGGCCTCTGTCGATGCGTCACAGGCCGAGCCTTTCAAGCTAGCCCAGGACATTCGCGATAACTTTATCCCTGAGCTACTGCGCCAGTACCCCAGGGTGCAGAGTGAGGTCGCAGGCAACATTCAGGAACAGATAGATAGCGCCAATACCCAGATGCGTAACTTCATCATCTCGCTGTTGGTGATCTACAGCCTGCTGGCCGTGCCGCTCAAGTCCTATGTGCAGCCCATGATGATCATGTCGGTGATCCCCTTTGGCATCATAGGCTCGGTACTTGGACACATGCTGCTTGGCATAGACCTAAGCGCCCTTTCCCTCTTCGGCATCATCGCCGCTGCGGGGGTGGTGGTTAACGATTCCCTGGTGATGGTGGATTACATCAACCGAGCGCGCCTGAGTGGCATCACCATGAAGGTTGCCGTGATTGAGGCGGGTTGCCGTCGTTTCAGGGCTATTCTGCTCACCTCGCTCACTACCTTCATCGGCCTGGTGCCCATCATGAGTGAAACCAGCATGCAGGCTAAGATGGTGATCCCTATGGCGGTGTCCCTCGCCTTCGGTGTCCTGTTTGCCACCATAGTGACCCTGGTATTGATCCCATGTCTCTACGTTGCCATCGAAGATACTAAGACAGTGTTTAATTGGATCTACAACCGAATCACCGGCGTTAAGGTGAACAAACCCGTGATTTCAGAGCAGTAGTCTGACTACTACTTGCTAAAACAGAAAAAGCCCGTGTAACAGCGGGCTTTTTTACAACCAAGCGCCTCTCCAGCGCCAGAAAGCTGAGGCACCATCATTCAAACAGCCTTTGAAAATGAAAAAAGAAACGAAAAAAGGCTTCCATTTCTGGAAGCCTTTTCTCTTAATGTGGCGGAAAGATAGCAGGGCTTAAACGTTAGGAGCCCGGTTGTTGCTCATTTCCTATATGCTAGATAGCACAAAGCCCGCTAAAAAACGGGCTTTGGTAATATGGCGGAGAGATAGGGATTTGAACCCTAGACGGGCTATAAACCCGTGCCGGTTTTCAAGACCGGTGCATTCGACCACTCTGCCATCTCTCCGAACGCCGCGAATAATATAGCGCCCTATTTCGCTTGTAAAGGGAAAATAGACCTAAAAGGCGCATTTGGCGAACTTACGCTCACTTTGTCGAATCTTCATCCTGATGCAGCGCTATTTTAGCGGGATCAGGGGTAGAGATGGCACCGAAAACGGATCGCCAGTTGTCATAGCCACGCACCTGATAGCCGATTAAAACCCCTATGGCACTGATGACTATGCCTACGCCAATCGCCTTCTCTCCGCTACTGGCCCAAAGTGCAACGAGTGAAGATGCACCGAAGGCGATACTGATCTGCAAGAAGTTCTGTAGTCCCGCCGCCTTGGCCGACGCCAGCTTGAACACCTGTAGCGCCGAGTTAACCACTATCGGGTAACAGGCGCCGTTGGCGGCCGCCATCACAGAGAAAATACTCAGTAGAGGCCAAATACTAGCGGCAGGATAACATAGGGTTACCAGAGCGATACCGGCAACACAGGTGCCAAACAGCAATAAGACCCAAGTGAGTGTCACCTCGGCGCCAAGGCGACGTATGAATAGCTTGCTCAAGTAGCCCCCGAGAATAAACATCACGGTTTGTGGAACAAAACTCAGGCCTATCGCCTTGGCCTCAAACCCATGTTGCTCCATCACTATCGGCCAGAGGGTAAGATAGGAGAAGAAGGCCGCAGAGCAGGCGCCAAATACCAACACGTTTCCCAGATATCTGGGGCTAGCCAGCATATCCAAGTAGCTCACACGCACACTCTTTCGAACCTGTGTGTCTTTGCCTTGCTCACCACTAGCCCCTTGCGCCTCGCTATTAGCTAGGTTTTCCCTGTTATCCCCCCAGACAAGAGTCGCCAGGATAAGCACTAGGCTCAAGGCGCCAAGGATGAAGAAGATACTGTGCCACTGCTGCCATTCCAGCAGGTAGGCGCCTAAGATGGGGGCTAGGGCCGGCGATAAGGCCACGAGTGGCATGATGTTGCTAAATACCTGTTGCGCCTCGTCTGCTTTATAACGATCGATCACTATCGCCTGCCATATCACAGACGCACTACAGGCGCCAAGGGCCTGGAAGAAGCGCGCAACGTTAAACATGGCGATGGAGTCGCTATTGGCGATCACTAGGCTGGCGGCGCCAAACAGGGCAAGCCCCAAAACCAGGCTTAGCCGTTTACCTATAGCCTGTACCAAGGGGCCATATAGCAGCTGGCCCAACGCCAGACCGGCGAGAAAGAAAGTCAACGAACCGGCAACCTGTGTGGCACTGGCATCCAAACTTGTTTCAATTGCTTTGAAGGCAGGTAAATACATGTCAGTCGCAATAAAGCCCAACATGCTCAGTAGCGCCAGATAGATAAGAAAAGAAAAATTAGCGATTTTATTCATAAAAATAGAAGATTCACTTTAACTAACCAAAGAAGTCGGTGAGTCTATTGACTTGCCAATTGCTTGTGAAACGTTTATTTTTGCTTACAGCCTTCAAATATTCTCACGGCAAATTTAGGAGCAATTCAAGATGCTTTCAGAACAGTCGATGCAATTAATTGATATGGTGGCCCGTGTCGGAAGTTTTACCGCAGCGGCCAACAAGTTACATAAGGTGCCCTCAGCCGTGAGTTACGCCGTGAAGCAGGTTGAGGAAGATTTGGGGGTCGTTCTGTTTGAGCGCCATCACCGAAGTGTGAGCCTCACCCCGGCAGGCGAACACTTCGTTAAACAGGTACGCTCCATGCTCACCCACCTGGCATCGCTGAAGGAAGACACCAAACGCGTGGCTAATGGCTGGCAGCCCACGCTGTCGATAGCTCTGGATAACATAGTGCGCGCCGATAAGATCAGTAACCTGATCGCCGATTTCTACCGTCACTTCGACAATGTCGAGCTGATCATTCGCATCGAAGTCTTTAACGGCGTCTGGGAGGCCATCGCCACCGGTCGCAGCGACATCGCCATTGGGGCGACGACAGCTATTCCCGTGGGCGGTGATTACCGCTTTAAGGACATGGGGGATATCGAATGGACCTTCCTGGTGAGTAAACATCACCCCTTAGCAGCCATAGATAGACCCCTGCTGGATGATGAGCTGCGCAGCTACCCCTCTATCTGTCTGGAAGACACGTCTCGAGAGATCCCTAAACGCATGACATGGCTGTTAGATAACCAACGCCGTTTGGTGGTGCCCGACTGGATCCGCGCCATCAACTGCTTCCGCGAGGGCCTTGGCATAGGTTACATGCCCAAACACTTCGCCACCCCCTTTGTGCAGGCCGGCGCCCTCATTGAGAAAGAGTTGGAGCGCCCTAAGGCACCAAGCCCCTGCTGTTTGGCCTGGAACGATGCCAATATGTCGCCTGCCATGGCCTGGGTGCTCGATTATCTCGGCGATAGCGAAAAACTACAGCGAGACTGGTTTAATTAACGGATCGTCAAGCAGATGGGCTTTCGCCCTCCCCTTAGCTCGGTTATGATAATAGTCTTGTAAAACAAGTTAAATCCGGTTCATGAAATGGAACTCTTGTAACCGATTTGACTCAAATAAACCATCAAGTTAGTGATAGTCACTGGAGATAAAGATGACGCAAGAAACACTATATGCAAGCCATGCTTCGACACAAGAAGTGAATAAGCTGCTTAAAAATACCTATCTGCTACTCTCGATGACACTGGGCTTCTCAGCGCTCTGTGCGGGACTGGCCATGGTAATGCAAATCAGTCCTCTCATGTCTATCGGTCTGTCGATCGGTGGTTTCATTTTATTGTTTGTCACCCTGAGAAAAGCCGAATCGGCCGCGGGTCTGTTCTGGGTGTTCGCCTTTACCGGTATGGAAGGCGCATCTTTGGGTTACATGCTTAACCATTATGCCGGCATGGCCAACGGTCCTCAGCTAATCATGCAGGCCTTAGGTCTAACTGCCGTGGTGTTTGTAACCCTGAGTGGCTATGCCATCACCACCAAGAAAGACTTCTCTTTCATGCGTGGTTTCCTGCTGGCCGGCCTGGTCATTGCCATCGTTGCCGGTATCGCCAACATCTTCATCGGTAGCGGCGCTGTGTTCATGGCCCTCAACGCGGGTATAGCTCTGTTGATGACAGGCTTTATTCTGTTCGACACCAGCCGCATCGTTAACGGTGGTGAAACCAACTACATTCGCGCTACCGTGGCCTTGTATCTGGACTTCTTGAACCTGTTCATCTCTATTCTGCATCTGCTGGGTGCAGGCGGCGACGACTAATCTGTCGCCTCTTAATTGCAGCCCGCCCAATTCGGCGGGCTTTTTTATGGCCTTTGTTCATGAACAATAGGTCCTTTTCTTTGGCAAAACAGCCAGGATATCGACCGGGTGTTTGGGATCGATTTAAAAAACAGATAGAATAGCCCATTAAAGCCGAGCTCTTACGGCGCAATATTAAGTTAGGGTTAATGAGTAAGCTCATCATTCAAGTCAATCAGCCGGGTTATGGCCAGGGCAGCAGCTATCAGGCGCTCCAGTTTACCCAGGCAGCTATAGACGCCGGCCATGAAGTACTAAAGGTCTTTTTCTATCAAGACGGCGTGTTGTCGACCAATCACCTACAGTCTCCCGCTTCCGATGAGTTTGCCCTCTACCAGGCATGGCGTGAGCTAGGGCAGACACATCAGGTGCCTCTGGTCAACTGCGTATCGGCGGCGCTACGCCGCGGCGTACTTTCTGCGGCAGAGTCGGCGGAAAACCAGTTACAACACTGGAATCTCGAGCCTCCCTTTCAGATGGGGGGCCTAGGCGAACTCGTGACCGGCGTAGAGCAAGCCGATCGCGTGATCTGTTTTTAAGCCCCAGATGTTAAACATCCGCTTTTTGGAAAAATGATGAAAAAGATTGCCATTATCTTCAGGCACGCGCCCCATGGCAGTGCAAAGGGCAGAGAAGGATTAGATTTTGCGCTGCTCAGCGCCACTTTCGAGCAAGAGATCAGCCTGATCTTCGCCGATGAAGGCGTACTCAACCTAGTGCCACAACAGACGCCGGAAGCAATAGGGGCCAAAGATTTCCTAGCTGCCTTCAAGGCTCTCCCCCTGTACGATATCGAGTGCGTCTATGCCTGTCATCAGAGTCTGGCTGACTATCAACTGGAGGAATCAGCACTGGCCATCCCGCTGGAAGTGAAAACCCCGGCCGAGATAGCTGAGTTGCTAACCCAAGCCGATGAGGTCTTTGTCTACTGATGATACTGCATATCGTTCAATACTCCGCGGCCCAGGATAATGCCCTAGCTACCAGCCTTCGTTATATTCAACCCCAAGACACGCTCTTGTTGATGGGCGATGGCATCAACAGCCTGTTGCAGCGCAAATGGCAAGCCACCTTGAGCGACACACAAGTCTGCCTACTCGAGCAAGATGTGGTCGCCAGAGGCTTACAAACCCGGTTAGGTCAATATCAGCAGCTTAGCCAGGCCGAATTTGTCCAATACACATTAACTCACGCTAAGGTGATCACTTGGTAAATTTTATTATGTACGGCAATGCCCAAATCCCCACAGATCCCCAGGGCTACCTTAAAAATGTCGATGACTGGAATGAAGAACTGGCAGAGCTTATCGCGACAGAAGAAGAGATAACGCTGACGCCCGCACACTGGGAAGTGGTGCATTTCGTGCGCGATTTCTATATGGAGTTTAAGACAAGCCCTGCCATTCGTGTGCTGGTCAAGGCCATAGGGCAGAAACTTGGCCCCGAAAAAGGCAATTCAAAGTATCTCTATACCCTATTCCCCTTGGGCCCGGCAAAACAGGCCACCAAGATCGCGGGACTGCCTAAACCTGCCAAGTGCATCTAGTCCTTTAGTCTGTTTAGGCCAATCTATTAGCTTTCGTTTAGTGATAAAAAAACCTTCGCAGTTGCGAAGGTTTTTTTTGTGGTTAGAGATTTTTCATCACTAACATAATCGCTTTACCAAATGTTGCTAACATTACTGCGAAAAAGATACAGATAATGACGACATAGGTCAGCCACTGAAAATAGCGCCCACCGTTATCCATGTTTCACACTATCTCTCTATCGCGTTAGCCTATTTGTGTCAGGCCGCCCATGTATGAACGCAGCGCCTCGGGGACAGTAATAGAGCCATCGGCATTCTGATAGTTTTCCAGCACGGCCACTAAGGTACGACCAACGGCCAGACCCGAACCGTTCAGTGTGTGCAATAGTGACGGCTTCTTAGCTGACTTAGCCTTGTAGCGCGCCTGCATGCGACGGGCCTGGAAGTCCTGCATGTTGCTGCAAGATGAGATCTCACGGTAGGTGTTCTGCGCAGGCAGCCAGACTTCGATGTCGAAGGTCTTCGCCGCGCCAAAGCCCATGTCACCTGTGCAGAGC
This sequence comes from Shewanella insulae, assembly GCF_009831655.1. GTDB lineage: Bacteria > Pseudomonadota > Gammaproteobacteria > Enterobacterales > Shewanellaceae > Shewanella > Shewanella insulae. The sequence continues at coordinate 389,485 of NZ_WRPA01000001.1, forward strand.
ACTACGGTGCGATATGGCAGGCCTAGGCGTTGCAGCACGGTTTCGGCGTGCAGAGTCAGGCTCTCGAGTGCCGCCATAGAATCTTCCGGCTTCACCAGCTGAACCAACTCGACCTTGTCAAATTGGTGCTGACGGATCAGACCACGAGTATCACGGCCATAAGAGCCCGCTTCGCTGCGGAAACAAGCCGTATGAGCCGTCATCTTAATCGGCAGCTCGTCTTCATCGATAATGGTATCGCGAGCCAGGTTAGTCAGCGGCACCTCGGCTGTTGGGATCAGGCTAAGACCCTGCCCCTCTTCGGTCGCCGGCTTAGTGTGAAACAGATCTTCACCAAACTTAGGCAGCTGACCCGTACCCAATAAACTGTCTTCGTTAACCAGCAGTGGAACATAGGTTTCAGTGTAACCATGCTCTGTGGTGTGTAGATCCAGCATGAACTGAGCGAGCGCACGATGCATGCGAGCGATCTGCCCCTTCATCACGATGAAACGCGAGCCGGTGATCTTAACGGCGCTCTTGAAGTCTAAACCTGCGTGTTGCTCGCCCAGGTCAACATGATCTTTGACTTCAAAATCAAATTGCTTAGGCTCACCCCAGCGGCGGATCTCAACATTTTCGTTTTCATCTGCGCCAATAGGCGCCGACTCGTCCGGCAGGTTAGGTACACTCATGGCGATAGCGTTAAGCTCTTCCAGCAGCTGGCCGAGTTCGGCCTTCTTGCTGTCCAGCTCGGCGCCGAGATCGCCGACCTTGGCCATGATAGGCGCAACATCTTCACCCTTTGCCTTAGCCTGACCGATAGATTTGGAGATTGCATTACGGGACGCTTGCAGCTCTTCTGTAGCCACCTGTAGTGACTTACGCTTTTCCTCTAATTTGCTGAGACGATCCACATCCAGGATAAAACCACGGGTGGCGAGACGCTCGGCGGTCGCTTCTAATTCAGTACGTAAAAATTTGGGATCTAACATGTTTTTAGTTTCTTAATAGTTAAATGCGAGAAAAAACCAACTGCTGTCCTAAATAGACCATGAATAAACATAGACATAGGTTCAGAGCGATATTTGTAAATGCTTTCAACCAGGCGCCCTGCTGCATCAATAGCAGGGTTTCGTTCGAAAAAGTTGAAAACGTCGTAAGTGCTCCTAATAACCCAACACCTACTAATGCTTTGATTTCAGGACTGACCTGACTCGCCTCACCTAGGGCATAGATCACGCCCATCAGGAAGGAGCCGATCACATTGACCATGAGTGTACCAAAAGGAAAAGAAGAGCCAAACACCTGAATCATGAATATTGAAATAAGATAACGAAATACGGCGCCGATGGAACCACCCAAGGCCACAAAAATGAGATTATTCATAGCGTTTCACCTCACTTGCCCTGTCCATTTCTGCCAAGGTGGCCAGCTTGGTCTTGATACGCTTCTCGAAACCATGCTCGCTGGGGTAATAAAACTGCGTGCCTGCTAGCGGCTCGGGGAAATAGCACTCACCGCTGGCATAATGATTGGGTTCGTCATGGGCGTAGCGATAACCTTCACCAAGGCCGATATCGGCCATCAATTGAGTCGGCGCATTACGCAGATGGTTCGGCACCGGCTGACTGCCGGTTTCCCGGGCCAACTGACGCGCCGCCTTGAAGGCGGTATAGACTGCGTTACTCTTGGGGGCGCAGGCGAGATAGACCACGGCCTGGGCGATCGCTCGCTCCCCTTCGGCCGGCCCCACCCTATGGAAACATTCCCAGGCATTGACCGCCACCGACATGGCCACAGGATCGGCGTTACCTATATCTTCCGAAGCGATGGCGAGCAGGCGGCGAGCCACATAAAGCGGATCGCAGCCGCCCTCGAGCATGCGGCAATACCAGTAGAGCGCCGCATCCGGCGCAGAGCCGCGAATCGACTTATGCACCGCAGAGATGAGGTCGTAATATTGATCGCCATTTTTATCGAACCCGGCCAGTTGCTGGCCGGCGACCTCGATGAGCATCGAAGGATTAAACTCGCCGCCGTCTGGCAACATATCGCTCATCAGTTCGATAAGGTTTAATGCCTTACGGGCATCACCGTCACAGAGACTGGCGAGTTGGCTCGCCACCTCATCTGGCATCTTCAGCTGGCGCTTACCCAGGCCGCGCTGCTCATCTTCCAGCGCCTGACGGATTATCTTGATGATCTCCGCGTCTTCCAGGCGCTTGATCAGATAGACTCTGGCGCGGGACAGCAGCGCGTTATTGATCTCAAACGAAGGGTTTTCCGTGGTGGCACCGATAAAAATCACAGTGCCATCTTCGATAAAGGGCAAGAAGGCATCTTGCTGACTCTTGTTGAACCTGTGCACCTCGTCGACAAACAGCAAGGTCCGCTGCCCACGGGACTGGGCCACACTCTTGGCGTGCTCGATGGCGGCGCGGATCTCTTTGACCCCTGAGGTGACTGCAGAGATCCGCTCGACATGAGCATTGGCATGATGAGCAACCAGCTCGGCAAGCGTTGTCTTGCCAGTGCCCGGTGGTCCCCAAAACATCATGGAGTGGGCTCTGCCAGCCTCGAGGGCTTGACGCAGGGGCTTGCCCTCACCTAACAGATGATCTTGGCCTATATACTGCGCCAGGGTTTCCGGCCGCATTCTTGCGGCGAGCGGACGAAAATCGGGAGCGAAATCGAAACTTAAGCTAGACACTATTGGCTTTAATCCAATGATTTAATCCAAAGCCTTAAGGCGCTGATCGTCGATATCGACGCCTTCGGGAACGGTAAATTGAAACAGGTTAGCATCGGCGTCCATCAAAGGCGCTTGGGCTGACAGGTTAAAGACGCTGAGGTTACCCTGCTGGTCTGTCAGCTTCATCACCTCGAGTTGCTTATCCTTAAAGCAGACCTCGACCCCGGTCACACTGGCATCGACGGCCTTTGGGGTGATCTGATAACAATCATCTTGTTGTCTGACCTGATAGGCCTTCCAGGTTGCTTCGTCGCGGTGAACCAAGAGAGCAATCGGCGAAGCATCTATGGCTTGATTGAAATCCAACACAGATACCTCTTCGGCGAACGGATTATAGATCCATACATCCGTGCCATCGGCAACGATAAGCGACTCATCGGGCTCGGTCAGATGCCAGTAAAATTGATTGGGCACCGCCAAGACAAAGGTGCCCGTGCCCTGCTGGATCACCTTGTTATTAACATCGGTCACCTGCTGGCTAAAATTGGCCTTAAGGTTGTCTAGCTGGGCCAGTGCATCCTTTAAGGCTGCGGCGTCATCGGCGTAGCTTGATGTAGCCATCACCAAAGGAAAGGCACAGACTAATTGAGATAAGGGCTTTAACATTGCAAATCCTTTCATTTTAAAAGCGCTCGCTATTAACTTGCTTTACTGTCCACTTCATATCTCGGGACTTTTAACGCTCAACGCTTAATACGAGAGTGTTACACGAGTTTGTCACGATAATGATTAACGAGAGCTTAATAATCTTTCGGCGGTGGAGGCGCTAACACCTCACGGTTACCATTATGACCTTGAGAGCTCACGACCCCCTGCATCTCCATCTGTTCTATGATGCGAGCCGCGCGGTTATAGCCAATCTTAAACTTACGCTGCACGCTGGAGATAGAACCACGGCGAGTCTCGGTAACGAAGGCCACGGCCTCATCGTAGAGAGAATCCATCTCTTCATCATTCTCGGCGGCTTCACCAGGTAAAAGCACCTGCTCGCCTTCGGCCGAACCTTGTAGTATCTCATCAATATATTGTGGCTTGCCTCGGCTATGCCAGTCGGCTACCACGGCATGAACTTCATGGTCATCTATAAAGGCGCCATGGACACGGATAGGCACACTGGTGCCCGGTGGCAGATAGAGCATGTCACCCATACCGAGCAGGGTCTCTGCCCCCTGCTGATCTAAGATGGTACGCGAATCGATACGAGAAGATACCTGAAACGCCATACGGGTCGGGATGTTGGCCTTAATCAGACCCGTAATCACATCGACCGACGGACGCTGGGTCGCCAAGATAAGGTGAATACCAGCCGCACGCGCCTTCTGGGCAATGCGGGCGATCAACTCTTCCACCTTCTTACCCACGATCATCATCATGTCGGCGAACTCATCGACCACCACCACGATAGACGGCAGCTTATCTAACTCTGGCGCCTGCTCTTCCATGCTGTCTTGTGAACGCCATAGGGGATCTGTTATCACCTCACCGCGCTCCTTGGCTTCCTTGATCTTGGCGTTATAACCCTTAAGGTTACGAACCCCGAGGGCCGACATCAGCTTATAACGACGCTCCATCTCGCCCACACACCAGCGTAGGGAGTTGGCAGCTTCCTTCATATCGGTCACCACCTCACAGAGTAGGTGTGGAATGCCTTCATATACAGAGAGTTCCAACATCTTAGGGTCTATCATGATGAAGCGTACATCGTCGGGCCCAGACTTATATAGCAAGCTGGTTATCATCACGTTAACCCCAACAGACTTACCCGAACCTGTGGTACCGGCAACCAGGAGGTGTGGCATCTTGCCAAGGTCAACCACAACGGGCTCGCCTGAGATATCCTGACCCAGCACCATGCTGAGGTGCGACTTGCTATGCTCGAAGGCTTCGCTACCCAGCACGTCGCGCATAAATACGGTTTCGCGGAACTTGTTGGGGATCTCCAGACCCACATAGGCCTTACCCGGTATCACCTCGACCACACGAACGCTCTCGGCTAGCAGTGAGCGCGCCAAGTCTTTAGACAGGTTGGTGATCTTAGAGGCTTTCACCCCAGGTGCTAGCTCCAATTCGAAACGGGTCACCACGGGGCCTGGGAAGACACCCACTACCTTGGCAACAATATTAAAGTCCGCCAGTTTAACCTCGACCAGACGGGCAACCTGATCAAGCTCCTCCTGGCTGATAGGGTTTGTCTTACGGTTTGGCACGTCGAGCAGTGAAATATCCGGCAGCGGAGTCACCGGCTTCTTCGGCTGTGCCTCTTCACCGCCCGGTAGCACCACTATGCCATCGACAATCTTAGCCTGCTCAGCTTTCTGTTTCTTAGGCAGTACGGCGCCAGTCGATTGCTTGGTATCAAAGTCGATTGAGACTTCATCCTCCTGAGCACTAAAACTCAGAGCAGGCTCTTGTGCTTCTGGCTCGGCAGCAACGGGCGCTGCCGTTGGCAGGCTGAAGCTTGGCTCCTTGGCCCGCCCGCGAGAAGAAGAGGCCGATTCAGCCTCATCTTCATAGCAGTCATCATCCTCATCTTCGTATGCGTCCTCTTCAGCCCTAGCCAAGGCCTTTTGACGGCGAGATTCCTTAAATCTGTCAAATACAGACATAAAGCCCTTAGTGTCGTCGGTTTCAGGCGCGCTGGAGAACTTCTCAGGGACATGCTTAAGCTGTTTGAAACACCAGATGGTGCCAAAGCCTATTACCTCGACCACGGTTAGCCAGCTGATTCCGGTAAGCAAGGTAAAACCAGCCCCTACGAAACAGAGCAGCAGCAAAGTGGTGCCTAGCTGATTAAAATAGGGCAGCATGGCATCGGCTATCACATCACCGGAGACGCCACCGGCTGAAAATTCGTATATGTCATTGGCATTCATGCTGGCCAGGGATGCCAGACTAAAGGTGATCAACAAGAAGCCGATCAGCCTTAGGCCCACCGAAAAGTAATCGATCTCCAACAGACGATGGATACGCTTGAACAACAGCCACCCCGTCACTGCGACTATGATAGGAATAAGATAAGCGGTATATCCGAAGAAATAGAAGAGCACGTCGGCGAGCCAGGCTCCCACCGCACCGGTTACATTTTTAATCTCACCTTCAAAATTAGACTGACTCCATCCCGGATCAGACGAATGAAAGCTACTAAGCGCAAGCAGTATATAGGTGGCGACCATACAGCAGATGATGAGTCCGCCTTCGAGCAGACGCTGCAGACCGCTGAGTGTTTTGACGCTATTTCCCTGAGACAAAAGACAACCCACAAAGCAAAAACGAAAAAGATGAGCCTAAGATATCAAAATAATTCGCGCTATGCAGCGTTTTACCTGCCTATACAGCACAATAGCGAAGTAAAAGCTGGTCATTGGTGAAAAACTATTCGAGGTGAAAAAAAAGGAGCCTGAATGGCCCCTTTTTTACGACATAAATCGTTTTTAAGACTCAGCCGTTACATTGATTGCAACTCTATTAGTCTGCTTGACTTCTTCCATCACAACGTAGGTACGAGTATCAGAAACAGCGGGCAACTTCAGTAGAGTTTCACCTAACAAGCGACGATAGGCAGACATGTCAGAAACACGGGTCTTCAATAAATAGTCGAAGTCGCCAGAAACCAGATGACATTCCTGAATATCATCAAGCAGCTGTACGGCACGATTAAACTTATCAAATACTTCTGCAGTATCGCGATTTAGCGTGATTTCTACGAACACAAGTAATGATGCCCCAAGGTAATGGGGATTTACTAGCGCAGTATATCCATTGATGTAACCTTGCTTTTCGAGTCTTTTAACTCTCTCTAAACAGGGAGTGGGGCTCAGCCCTACACGCTTTGACAACTCAACATTCGAAATGCGGCCGTCCATTTGCAACTCGTTAAGGATGTTACGATCGATCCGATCTAAGTCTTTTATAGGACTCTTTTTATTATTAACCATATTTATAACCTTGCTTTATCACTAAAACAACATTTACTGCTACGTATGTCTAAAGTTCAGCAGCATTAACTGCCGAAGTGATACTATACTAGATTTCCCTGAAACAATCACGTTCAGGACCTATAAAATAACAATTCAACCCAGAATAAATGGGTTTTTATTCAATTTGAGGCTCGAAGATGATAATTGGTGTACCTAAAGAAATCAAAAACCACGAATATCGTGTTGGTATGGTGCCGTCAAGTGTCCGCGAATTGACCCTAAAAGGTCATGAAGTATTTGTAGAGAAAAGTGCTGGTGTTGGGATCGGTTTTAGCGACCAGGACTATGTCGATGTTGGCGCATCAATCTTAGACACTGCTGCTGAAGTGTTTGCGAAAGCAGAAATGATCGTTAAGGTTAAAGAGCCTCAAGCGGTCGAGCGCGCCATGTTGCGTGAAGATCAGTTGCTGTTCACTTATCTTCATCTTGCCCCGGATCTGCCACAAACTGAAGATCTCGTTAAAAGCGGTGCCGTCTGTATCGCCTATGAGACTGTGACCGATAACCGTGGTGGTCTTCCCCTACTCGCGCCAATGTCTGAAGTTGCCGGTCGTATGTCTATCCAAGCTGGTGCCATGGCACTAGAGAAATCTAAGGGTGGCCGTGGCATGCTACTCGGTGGCGTACCCGGTGTTGAGCCTGCAAAAGTCGTTATCATCGGCGGTGGCATGGTAGGTACTAACGCTGCGCAAATGGCCGTAGGTCTTGGCGCCGACGTTGTTATCCTAGATCGCAGCATCGATGCACTACGTCGTCTAAACGTTCAGTTCGACAACCGCGTAAAGGCGATCTATTCAACGGCCGACGCTATCGAAAAACACGTACTGGAAGCCGACCTAGTGATCGGTGGTGTACTGGTTCCTGGCGCTGCAGCACCTAAGCTAGTGACCAAAGAGCTCATTAAGCGTATGAAGCCAGGCAGCGCTATCGTTGACGTCGCCATCGACCAAGGCGGTTGTGTCGAGACCTCTCACGCTACGACTCACCAAGACCCAACCTACATCGTTGACGACGTAGTACACTACTGTGTGGCAAACATGCCTGGTGCAGTGGCCCGTACTTCTACCTTTGCACTGAACAATGCCACCCTGCCCTACATCATCAAGTTGGCAGACCTGGGCTATCGCGAAGCATTACGTCAAGACAAGCACCTGCTAAACGGCTTGAACGTGATGCATGGCAAGGTAACTTGCAAAGAAGTTGCCGAAGCCCTCAACTTTGAGTTTGTCGATCCAAGCGTACTGCTCGCTTAATCACTCACAGGGTGTAAACAAAGGGAGCCAATGGCTCCCTTTTTCGATTAGGACAATCTAAAAGATTGCCTTTACCCCTTAGGGGAAATTCCCTACAATCGCTGCAATTCGCTAAAGGCACGGAGAAAAAGATGAGCCAAGCTAGACACTGTAACTTATTAATTTTGGGTTCGGGCCCTGCTGGGTACACCGCCGCTGTTTATGCTGCCAGAGCAAACCTAAAGCCTGTAATGATCACGGGTATGCAGCAAGGTGGTCAGCTGACCACCACAACTGAAGTCGAAAACTGGCCGGGCGACGCCGAAGACCTAACGGGTCCGGCTTTGATGGAGCGTATGCAGAAGCATGCCGAGAAATTTGAGACAGAGATCATCTTCGACCACATTAACGAAGTGAACCTGCAGGAACGTCCTTTCCAACTGAAAGGCGACAGCGGTGAATATACTTGTGATGCCTTGATCATCTCTACCGGCGCATCGGCCATGTACCTGGGCCTGGAGTCGGAAGATGCCTTCAAGGGCAAAGGTGTATCGGCATGTGCCACCTGTGATGGTTTCTTCTACCGTAACCAGAAGGTTGCCGTGATCGGTGGCGGCAACACAGCCGTTGAAGAAGCGCTTTATCTGAGTAACATCGCTTCAGAAGTACACCTGATCCATCGCCGCGACGCCTTCCGCTCTGAGAAGATCCTGACCAAGCGTCTGATGGACAAGGTTGAGAACGGCAACATAATACTACATCTGGACAGCACCCTAGATGAAGTCGTTGGCGACAACATGGGTGTGACTGGCGTGAAGATTAAGAGCACCAAAGATGGCGCCATCACAGAGTTTGATGTCATGGGCGTATTCGTCGCCATCGGCCACAAGCCAAACACTCAGATGTTTGAAGGTCAGCTAGAGATGAACAACGGCTACATCAAGGTGCAAAGCGGCCTAAACGGCAATGCCACTGAAACCAGCATTCCTGGTGTGTTCGCCGCGGGCGACGTGATGGACCAACATTACCGTCAGGCGATCACCTCTGCCGGCACAGGTTGTATGGCGGCCCTGGACGCAGAGCGTTTCTTAGACGCACAATAAGCGTTTGTGATTTTAAAAAAGCAGGCCGAGTGCCTGCTTTTTTTGTTTTTAAGATCAGTCAAATAAATTTGAGATGATCGGGGACAAAAAAAGGGACCCAGGGGTCCCTTTCAAAGCAAAGCTCACTAATTACTTAGCTAGAGCTTCTTTTGCCTTTTCAACTAGAGTGGCGAAAACCACTTTGTCGAATACAGCGATGTCTGCCAAAATCTTACGATCGATTTCGATAGACGCCTTTTTCAGACCGTTGATGAAACGGCTGTAAGACAGACCATTTTGACGAGAAGCCGCATTGATACGTGCAATCCACAGTTGACGGAATTGACGTTTCTTTTGACGACGGTCACGGTAAGCATATTGGCCAGCTTTGGTTACTGCTTGCTTAGCAACACGGTAAGTACGTGAGCGAGCTCCGTAATAACCTTTGGCTAGTTTCAGTACTTTCTTGTGACGAGCACGAGCGGTTACACCACGCTTAACTCTAGGCATTGTTCTTTACTCCTCTAATTAAGCGTATGGTAGTTGACGTGCAATTGCTGGCACATCAGACTTCGCAACTAAACATTTAGCACGTAAGTGACGTTTACGCTTAGTGCTCTTCTTGGTCAAAATATGACGTAAATGGGCTTGCTTGCGCTTAAAACCGTTAGCGGTTTTCTTAAAACGCTTTTGTACACCCTTGTCTGTTTTCATTTTAGGCATTGCTAAAACTCCGCATTGGGAAATTAATAAAACGCAAGGCGAGCAGAGGCCCTCAGAGAGGTCTCTGCTACTTTTATATTTGCCTTACTATTTCTTTTTCGGCGCGAGTACCATCACAGCCTGGCGACCTTCCATTTTTGGAAAAGCCTCCACGATTGCTATCTCAGCCAGGTCATCTTTAATACGATTCAAAAGATTCATACCAAGACTCTGGTGAGCCATCTCGCGACCACGGAAACGCAGCGTTACTTTCGCCTTGTCGCCGTCTTCTAGAAAACGCTTCAGGTTGCGTAGTTTTACCTGATAGTCATTTTCGTCAGTACCGGGACGGAATTTAACTTCCTTCACCTGTATCTGTTTCTGCTTCTTCTTTTGCTCTTTTTGGGCCTTAGCCTTATCAAAAAGATACTTTCCGTAGTCCATTATGCGACATACAGGCGGCTCAGCGTTAGGGCTGATCTCTACGAGATCTACGCCAGCTTCATCTGCAAGTTCTTGCGCTTCGCGAAGACTTACAATGCCGATAGTTTCTCCGTCTAGTCCATTTAGGCGTACTTCAGATACACCAACAATGAGCTCGTTAATTCTATTCGCCGCTGCTTTACGCACGTCTGCTTTCTTGATCTTTATGACCTATTCCTCCAACAAATTTAGACTACGGAGCGAAATCTGTTCTTTAACCATGGCAGCAAATTGATCGATTTGGATCTTGCCTAGGTCAACACCATCTCTGGTTCGCACCGCGACTTCCCTATTTTCCATCTCTTGATCACCCACGACCAACAGATAGGGAACACGCCTTAGGGTGTGTTCGCGTATTTTAAAGCCAATCTTTTCATTCCTCAAGTCTTTCGAGGCACGAATCCCCTGATCTTTAAATAATTTGACCACTTCGTCAACATATTCAGACTGTTTATCGGTGATATTCATCACGACTGCCTGAACCGGTGCCAACCAGGTTGGGAACTTACCTGCATATTCCTCAATCAGGATACCCAGGAAACGTTCCAGTGACCCCAAGATAGCACGATGAATCATCACAGGTGTTTGACGACTGTTATCTTCGGCGACATAAGTCGCGCCAAGACGTCCAGGCAATGCATAATCTAGCTGCACCGTACCACACTGCCATGCGCGGTCGAGACAGTCATGCAAGGTGAATTCGATCTTAGGACCATAGAAGGCACCTTCACCGGGTAAAATTTCATACTCGATGTCGTTAGCCTTAAGGGCTTCCATCAGTGCCTGCTCTGCCCTGTCCCACATGGCATCGTCGCCGATACGCTTCTCTGGGCGGGTAGAAAGCTTCACCACGATGTCATGGAAGCCAAAGGTCGCGTAGGTATCGTATACCATCTTGATGCAGCCGCTCACCTCTTGCTGAACCTGCTCTTCGGTACAGAAGATATGGGCATCGTCTTGGGTAAAGCCACGGACTCGCATCAAACCATGGAGAGAACCCGATGGTTCGTTACGGTGACAGCAGCCAAACTCTGCCATGCGCAGTGGCAGGTCGCGGTATGACTTGAGGCCTTGGTTGAAGATCTGCACGTGACCCGGGCAGTTCATCGGCTTAACCGCGTACTCACGGTTTTCAGAATGAGTAGTGAACATAGCCTCGGAATACTTATCCCAGTGGCCACTGCGTTCCCACAATACGCGGTCCATCATCAAGGGGCCTTTCACCTCTTGATAGGTGTACTGACCCAGCTTCTGACGAATAAACTTCTCGAGTTCAAGGAACAGGCTCCAACCGTCGTTGTGCCAGAACACCATACCAGGCGCTTCTTCCTGCATATGATAAAGGTCGAGCTGCTTACCTATCTTACGATGGTCACGCTTAGCGGCTTCTTCGAGACGTGTCAGGTGTGCCTTAAGGGCCTTCTTGTCAGCCCAGGCCGTGCCATAGATACGCTGCAGCATCTTGTTGTCTGAGTTACCACGCCAGTAGGCGCCGGCAACACTCATCAACTTAAAGTGATGACAGAACTTCATGTTAGGCACGTGGGGACCACGACACATGTCGGTATATTCTTCGTGATGATAAAGCGCAGGCTTGTCGTCTTTACTGATGTTCTCATCCAAGATAGCCATCTTGTAGCTCTCGCCACGCGACTCAAAGGTATCGCGGGCTTCTTGCCAGCTTACGACGCGCTTCACTACATCATAGTTAGTCTTAGCCAGTGCAAGCATGCGCTTCTCTAGCTCGGCTACATCTTCCTCGGTCAGCTTGTGGTCAATATCCACGTCATAGTAAAAACCGTTATCGATCACCGGGCCGATAGCCATCTTGGTTTCAGGCCACATCTGCTTAATGGCGTGACCCAAGAGGTGAGCACATGAGTGACGTAAGATCTCTAACCCTTCATCGTCTTTTGCGGTGATGATAGCGAGCTCAGCATCCGTCTCGATCAGGTCGCAAGCATCTTTCAGCTCGCCATTAACGCGGCCAGCGATACAGGCTTTTGCAAGACCAGGACCTATGTCAGCGGCGACGTCTAGGGTTGATACGGCGTTTGCAAACTCACGCTTGCTGCCATCGGGAAGTGTAATTACAGGCATGTATAATCCTTATCCAGTGGTGACCCCTACGTAGGGCCACTTGGTCATATTGAGAAAAATTTAAGCAACTGAAGCGCAAAACATTACAGGAGTTTTAGCCTACCTCAGCGCAGGCTAGCCATTCTAGGGCCGCAACAGGCAAATCGCAAGGATTAGCGGTGTCCATTGCACTAAAACATCGCAATCCTCATTGTCTCCCTGCCATTGTCATCATTTATCCATCTGGATGTCATCGAAGAGTCATTTACTCCCCCTACTCTAGCCGCCATATCGTTATGGCTAAATCGTTAAGGAGCCCGACTATGATGAAACTCATTTTATTGACCGCACTTATCTATCAGCCTCTCTATCCAAATGACGGCACGCGGGGCGCCGCAATGTTAGCAAGCTCCGCAGCCCAAACAAGCCAGCAAACAATGGAAGGGTCAGTTGCTATAACCTCTGCGAATCTAGAGCAATTGAAAGTGGAGATCGCTAGCGAGCTGGATAAACAGCTCAAGGCCTTACACTCAGATCTGGCTCAGCAAGACCCTCAGCAGGCATTACTCGCCAGCCAGAATCAATAGCTACGACTTATTTGATAGCCACTGCTTAGGCGATAAACCGAATCGCTACTGAAAGCCGTTGCCTAACAATATAAAGTCATCCAAGATTATCCCACATGGATAAAAACTATTGGAATGACAATGAACAAGTGGGCTTTGGTAACCGGCGGCGCCAAACGCATAGGCGAGGCAATCGCATTAACCCTGCACAAGAGAGACGTTAATCTGCTACTGCACTACAAGGGCTCTAAGGCAGAGGCAATGGCTCTGGCCGATAAGCTAAACCAGATGCGAGAAGGCTCCTGTCAGACACTACAGGCGGATCTTTCAACCGAACGGGGTGTAGAAAGCCTAGTTCAACACATTAGCACCCATCGACTCCCACTGAGTGCATTGATTAACAACGCCTCCTTGTTTGTCCCAGACAATAAAGCAAGTGATTGGCAAACCTGTCAGCAGCTCCTAAACCTTAACCTGTTGGCCCCCTATCACTTGGCTACAAGACTTGGCGACAATCTGGCGAACAACCAAGGTAGCGTCATCAACCTAGTGGATATTCATGGCGACCGCCCCCTAAAACACCATGGACTATACTCAATATCTAAGGCCGGATTAAAGATGGCGACTCAAGCATTGGCACAAGAGCTAGCGCCTAAGGTAAGAGTTAACGGCATATCACCGGGCGCGATACTTTGGCCCGCCCAAAGCGATCAGGATGCGATAGAGCGAGTCACCCGGGCTATCCCACTCGAGCGCCCCGGCAAGACTAAAGATATCGCCGATGCGGTGAGCTTTATACTGGACAGCTCTTACCTCAATGGGCAGGTTATCGCCATCGATGGCGGACGCAGCGCAACCGGATATACAGGAGCCGACGGATGAAAATTTTTGATAAAGTGATCTGTTGTCCCCACTGTGGGCACCATCAACACATCAATCTCGATATGAGTTGTGGCGATCAGGACTACTATGACGATTGCCGTGTCTGTTGTAATCCGATCCACTTTAGGACGCATATCGACGATTCTCGACAGAAAATTGAGGTCTATGTCGACTCAGACGATGAGCAATTCTATTAGCTCAAACAACGCAATTCTCGGACACAAACAGCCATGGTGCTGTATCTGTTTAACTCCTGAAACAGATTAAGGTTAGCCGCATCTGACCAACCTTAATCTAGACCTCGACCAACAATCCCGGCCATTAGCCCAAGCGCTTGGCCAATACCCGCTCTACCGTGTCAACTATGGCCTGTGTCTGACTGTCTATCTCGATATTGAGCATGGTGCCAACAGCGACCTCGTCTAAATTAGTGAGCGCCAGAGTTTCTGGGATCAGATGTAGCATAAAGCCAGACTCACTCACCTCCCCAACAGTCAGACTACAACCATTCACGCCAACAAAGCCCTTATAGAGAATGTAATTCATCCATCTAGGCTCAACTTCCAGGCGAATGTCGAAATGAGATGCCGTGTGACTGACTTCTGCCACAGCAGCCTGGGTATGCACATGACCAGAAAGCACATGTCCACCTATCTCGCTGCCATAGGTCAGAGAGCGCTCAATATTAACCTTGCTACCCGCTGACAGACCGGCCAGATTGGTGACCCTCAATGTCTCTTCCATTACATCGAAAAACACCCTATCATCTGCCATCTCGGTAACGGTTAGACAGACACCGTTATTGGCGACACTTGCACCTCGTTGCAAGTTTTCCTTCAGGTGTGACGGCATCGCAATTTCGATTGTATTGAGACCATCTTTTTTATGAATAGCCACCACTTCACATGTGGCTTGAACAATACCTGTGAACATTTTTTACTCTCTGTATTAAGGCGTTTTCATGAATCAATTCGGCTTTCAAGCCAAAAAGCTCGTCCATCTCGCGTTGCCAGTACTGATCGCTCAGGTCACCCAAACCATGATGGGCTTTATCGATACCGTCATGGCCGGTCGCGTCAGTGCACTCGATATGGCCGCGGTAGCCATTGGCGGTAGCTTATGGTTGCCCGCGCTACTTTTTGTACAGGGGTTGCTCGTCGCCTTTACCCCCGTATTTGCCAGTCATCATGGCGCAGATAATCAAGGTGCCATCAGGCCCATGGCCTATCAGGCTGCCTATATTGCCATAATCGGCGCGGCTTTAGTGATAACCTTTCTGCTTTTTGCGCCCCAGATCTTTAAATTGATGGAACTCTCCCCCGAATTGGCAGAGCTAAGCATAGGTTACCTGCACGGGTTTGCCTGGGGCGTCCCCGCCTTCGTGCTCTATCAGGTATTACGTGGCTGCAGCGAGGGCATTTCATACACACTACCGACTATGGTGATAGGTTTTGTCGGCCTCGCGGTCAACATTCCGGCCAACTATATCTTTATCTATGGTCATCTAGGCGCGCCAGCACTAGGTGGTGCGGGCTGTGGCATCGCGACGGCCTTGGTGTTTTGGGCCATGCTGATTTCGATGGCTATCTATATGCAGTTACATCGACGTTTCGCCGCCATGACCCCCTTTGGTGCCTTTCACCTGCCGGATCTGACTATCATGCTAAAGATGACCAAGCATGGTATGCCCATCGCCATGGCACTGTTTTTCGAGGTAAGCCTGTTTGCCATCATAGCGCTCTTGCTGGCCCCCTTAGGCGCCGACGTCGTGGCGGGCCATCAGATCGCACTAAACTTTTCATCCATCGTCTTTATGCTCCCCCTCTCGATAGGCATAGCAGTATCAATACGGGTAGGCTACTACCTAGGACAAGATAAGGCGGAAGTGGCAAAACTGGTGACCAAGGTCGGCCTGGTTATCGCCTTTAGCCTGGCGGCTTGCACAGCAATATTCACCGTGGTATTTCGCACTCAGATCGCGCTACTCTATAACCAAAATCCAGAAGTCGTCGCCTTGGCCAGCAGCCTGATGTTCCTTGCCGCCCTGTATCAGCTGTCTGATTCGGTTCAGGTCGTTACTGCCGGCGCCCTGCGTGGTTATCACGATACGCGAAGTGCCTTCTATATCACCCTGATATCCTATTGGGCGATCGGCATGGTGCTCGGTTATCTGCTTGCCGAAACCGATTTATTGCTACCCGCCATGGGCGCCCACGGCTTCTGGATAGGCCTCATTGCCGGCCTGACCAGCGCAGCTATGCTGTTCGCCCTGAGGCTCAGGCATATTCAGAAGCACCCAAAGGCCACGGCACTTCTGGCTAGAGCCGCCCATTAATCACACAATGCTAGTGCAGTAACATAATCTGACAAGGTGATGTTTAAACCAATAATCATCACCTTGCCTTAGCCTGTCATGAAAACTTTTGTCGAATATAACAGCGCTTTGACGTTAAAAAGTTCAAGTTGTGCAGCAAATCGCCGCTTAATTGAAAATTTAAGATTTTTTGCTTGCAACTCACCGTCCATCCCTCGTAATATAGCGCTCGTTCGATGGCCGACAGGTCATCAAGCGTAAAGCAGTACAACCGTAGCTCAGTTGGTTAGAGCACCACCTTGACATGGTGGGGGTCGGTGGTTCGAATCCACTCGGTTGTACCATTTTTACAAGCAATAGCAGTACAACCGTAGCTCAGTTGGTTAGAGCACCACCTTGACATGGTGGGGGTCGGTGGTTCGAATCCACTCGGTTGTACCATCTTGTAAAAACGATACTTAGGCCAGCGAAAGCTGGTTTTTTTGTGCCTGCTTTCTACCTAACTAGCCGTTACTATCGCGTCACTTCGCGCTTACCATCACTATAATGGGGGCGCCAGACTCACTCTTCTGGGCAAGATCGATAATGCTCACCTTGGTCTTCACTCGATTGGCGATTGAAGAGTGACGTTCGAGAAACTGAAAGCTTTGCAATGCCTGATACTGGTGGGCAAACTGCGCCAAACTCAGGCCATTACAGGAAATACTGTTGACCCCGAAACGCATGTTATGGTCATAGTTAACCAGTTTACGCTTTAACGCCGAACTGTTATCACTACCCGCCGCGATACAGATCTTGGTTTCCGCACTGCTATCCTTAGCGACAAACTGATAGCGAGTCTCCTTGGTTAGATCGCCTGCTATCGCTTGGGCACTCAGCACCAAACCTAAGGCCGTAACGGCCATACCGATAGAAAAAAACGCCCCTGTTTTCATGTTAAACTCCTTGAGCCGTTAAGGAACACGGCACTGTGACGTTAGGATGTTACTGATTAGGCGAGGCGACGCCTATATTGACGCAAAAAGAACAGCCTCTCCAAATCAGCCCATCTCAAGTAAAGCCTAAAAGTGTCAGCAAGGTTGTTAACCCCTGATGTCAAAATGTTGCAAGCTGTGTAGTGACCGAGAGCTAACGTTTGGATAGGGCTTATCCTACTAAAATCCTAGAGAAAAAAAGTGCAACTGAGTTACACTGTCCCTTGGCGAGTGACAACAGGAGCCGGGAATGAGCCAGCGTACATTACACACCCTATTTAAACCTAAGTCGGTAGCCATCATAGGCGCCTCCAATGGCGCCAAGCGTGCCGGCAATGTAGTAATGCGCAACCTGCTATCAAGCGGGTTTTCCGGGCCTATCATGCCAGTGACCCCTAAGTACGATGCCGTAATGGGAGTCCTAGCCTATCCCAATATCGAAGCCCTGCCACTAAAGCCGGATCTTGCCATCATCTGCACCGCGGCCAGCCGCGTTCCGGCCATCGTCGAGCGGCTGGCCCAATTTGGCTGCAAAGTAGCTATCATCAATGCGTCAGGCATGGCGAATCAGCTCGATGAAGAGGGGCAAAACCTACTTACGCTGACCCGCGCCCATGCTAAGCGTTACGGCATGCGAATACTCGGCCCCAACAGTTTGGGGATGATGCTGCCTAACCTTGGGCTCAATGCCAGCCTGGCACACACCAGCGCCCTGCCCGGCAAAATCGCCTTCGTGTCACAATCTGCCGCCATCTGCACCACAGTGCTCGATTGGGCCAACAACAAGGGAATAGGCTTCTCTTCCTTCATCTCCCTGGGGGATGCGACCGATATCGATTTCGACGAGCTGCTGGACTTTCTCGGACGAGATTCTCGCACCACCGCCATCATGCTCTACATAGACTCGGTCAACGAGAAACGCCATTTCCTCTCCGCCGCCCGCGCTGCCGCGCGCAATAAACCCATCTTAGTGATCAAATCCGGGCGCAGCCTGGAGGGCACCACAGCCGCTAAACTCCATACAGGCGGCGAAGTGGGTAACGATGCGGTCTACGAGGCAGCGTTCAGGCGTGCAGGTATGTTGAGGGTCAACGACCTGGTGGAGCTGTTTGCCGCGGTTGAAACCCTGGCTCACTCGGCGCCCCTGCAAGGCGAGCGTTTGGCTATTCTTAGTAATGGCGGCGGCCCTGCCGTACTGGGTTTAGATCAACTTATTCTGGGTGGTGGTAAGCCTGCCACCTTGGACGATGATACCTTCGATAAGCTCAATGCCCTGTTGCCCGATACCTGGTCTGGGCAAAACCCTGTTGATATCGGCGGCGACGCCGATGCCAAGCGTTACACCCAGAGCCTGGATATCCTGATGAATGCCGATGTGGCCGATGCCATCTTGGTGCTACACTCTCCCTCGGCGCTCGGTGACAGCATAGAGATCGCCGACAGCATAGTAGAGCTCGTCTCCAAACATCCAAGGCGCCACAAGGTCAATGTGCTCACCAACTGGAGCGGTGAAGACTCGGCCTACCAGGCCCGTAAACACTTTAACCGAGCCGGGGTGCCCACCTATCGCACCCCTGAGGGCGCCGTAGGCGCCTTCATGCATATGGTGGAATACAGGCGTAACCAAAAATTGCTGCAGGAAGTGCCGCAATCTATCCCTGACAACATTCCGACTGATGCGCAGCTCGCTCGCTCATTGCTGCAACGCGCTATCGCCGATAACAAGCAGGTGATCGAGACCCACGAGGCAAGTGCCATCCTTAAGGCCTATGGGCTTAACACCATAGAGACACACTTTGCCGCCAGCGCCGAGCGCGCCGCCGAAATCGCCGAGCATATAGGCTATCCCGTTGCCCTTAAGGTGCAGTCGCCGGATATTCATCACAAATCCGATGTCCACGGCGTCATGCTTAACCTCACCTCTCATCAGGAGGTGTTGCAGGCCGCCGATGCCATGGTCGGACGGGTACACTCGCTCAATCAGGATGCCGATATACAGGGGCTCATAGTGCAGAAGATGGCGCTTACCGCAGGCACTCAAGAGATCCGTGTCGCCGTTACCCATGATCCCGTGTTCGGCCCGGCTATTCTGCTCGGCGAAGGCGGCTCCGAGTGGCAACCCACCACAGATGCCGCGGTAGCCCTGCCGCCACTGAACATGACGCTGGCCCGCTACATGGTGATCCAGGCGCTGAAGACCCACAAGCTAAAAGACAGGCATCTTCCCCTTGGGTTAGACATGAACGCCCTGTGTGTCATGCTGACTCAGATCTCACATCTGATCATAGATTGCCCCGAGATTGCGGGGTTAGATCTTAATCCCGTGTTATGCGCCGGCGAGCAGATCACCCTGCTAGATGTCAATATACAGCTCAACCCTAATGCCCAGGACAACCCTAACCGTCTGGCCATCTGTCCCTATCCTAAGGAGCTTGAGGAGCACGCGGTATTGAAGAACGGCCTTGAGATCATGCTAAGACCGATACTGCCGGAAGATGAGCCCAAACACCTGGCCTTCGACAATTCCCTCTCCGACGAGGACAGATATAAACGTTACTTCGGAGTGCGCTCTAAGATGACCCATGAAGAGATGGCGGTGCTTACCCAGATTGATTACGCCAGAGAGATGGCCTTTATCGCCACGACTAAAGGCGAGGATGACGATGACATCACCCTGGGTGCCGTCAGAGCCTCCATCGATCCCGACAACACTGAGGCCGAGTTCGCCATGGCGGTGCGCAGCGATCATCAGGGGATCGGCATAGGTAAGCTGCTACTGGAGAAATTGATCGCCTATTACAAGGCCAATGACACTGAGCTGCTCACCGGCTTTACCATGTTTGAAAACCGCAACATGGCAAGCCTGGCGAAGAAATTGGGCTTCAGCGTCACCTTCGATATGGAAGAGCACCTGATCAAGATGGATATGCCACTCAAGCCGAAACAAGAGTAAATCCTATATTGTTAACATTTAGTCTTTAACGCAGTTTCGCCCGGCCGACTTGGCCCTGTATAAGGCCTCATCGGCGCGGATCAGATAAGATTCTCTATCGTCGTCATGGCGTAACGTCGCAACCCCTATGGAGACGGTGATCGCCCCCAGGGAAAGCTTATTATCTTTACCTATACTCAAATGGCGCTCGGCAATGCGGGCGCGCAGCTGCTCTGCCACCACCATGGCCCCCGAATGTTCGGTATCAGGAAGCAAGATCACAAACTCCTCACCGCCGTAGCGCGCTACGAAGTCATCGCCTCTCACCCCCTGTTTTAAGGCCAAGGCGATATAGGCAAGCACCTTATCACCCACTAGGTGCCCATGAGTGTCGTTAAACTGTTTGAAGTTATCGATATCAATCAGCAACAAACTGCTCTGGCGTTGGCTGCGCCTGAAGCCTTGTATGTGGCCGAGCACTTCCTCGTCGAAGGCGCGGCGGTTGCTCAGGGAGGTGAGCTGATCTGTCATCACGGCGATATTAAGCTCCTGCATCTCAGCCTTTAACGCCGCGACCTCCTGATTCATCGTTTTAAGATTCGCTTCCATATCGCGATTGCTGCTCACCACCTGAGACACCTCTTCTGCCAAGGTATCGATCAGCTGCTCTAGGGTTTGAGGGTCGGGTTCCCTGCTTAGGTCTTGCTGAAAGCTGGTGAGGCTTAGGTTAAATTGCGCCGTCCCCTCGGTGACCTCAGATAGGCGGGTCATGAAATTGTTGATCAGGATCTGCGTCTCTATCTGCACATTCTCGATCACCTCCGGTGACTGCTCGCGAATAAAGCTGTTGTAGAGACCCGCGTTAACCTCGGCGGTGAAGGCTGCGCGACTCGCCACTAGGCTATCAATGGCCCGTTTAAGATCCAGATTAACGCCCCGAAAGTACTCATACCAAACGGCATAATTGTCCGGAGTAACGGGAATATTGAGTTCAGACATGCGAGGAACGGCATGACGTAAAATTTTAGCGGAAAGTTCAGTTTCGGTAAGTTGTTTAGCCAAATTCATAGAGGTTTACGCCATTGTTATTATTAGAGAAACAGTAACGCGCAAAGCGCCTTCATCTGGCTAACTGCATGAATGAAGACGCAAATCCCTACAATAACGAAAATATTTGACCTTACCAGTTCTTTTTGTTGTTTTTATGTTAAAAATCACTATTTAATCCGGCAGGTGGCAAAAAGATCCATCTCCTTGCGATAAACCTGGGTAGAGACATTCATCAAGCCGAGCAGGCTTGAGAAGAGGTTGTCGTGAGAGAAGCCTCCCCCGGCAGCATGGTCACGCAGACACTGTTTGTCGATAGCATTCTCCTTAGCAAATTCATCGGAGAGCCAGGCTAGCATAGGGATCTTGATCTGCTCTTCTGGCGCGATGGCATAGGGCGCACCATGAAGGTACATGCCACTCTCTCCAAGCGATTCACCATGATCGGATAGGTAAAGCATGGCGGTATCGGCGTTAGCCCCTTGTGCTTGAAGACGCGAGATCACCTGGGCAACAATATAATCTGAATACAAGATGGTATTGTCATAGGTATTGATCAACTCTTCGTCGCTACAGTTTTGAATGTCGCTACGCTGGCAATCGGGCTCAAACTTGCGATGGGCCTCGGGATAACGTAAGTAGTATGTTGGTCCGTGGGAGCCTATGATATGCAGCACGATCAGGGTATCTTGGCTAACACCTTGGGCAAGGCGCTTATCTAACTCGTTCAGCAATACCTGATCGTAGCAGTAGTGACCATCGCAAAGCTCGGGATCGCTGTTGAGATCGATATTGATGTGCTTCACTCGATCGCACACCCCTTTACAGCCGCTATCGTTATCCAACCACTCAAGCGAGATACCAGCATGGGAGAGTACGTCCATGGCGGTGTCCTGGGCCTTTGCCCGACGTGCATCATACTCTTCCCTATCCATGCTAGAGAACATACAAGGTAGAGACACCGCGGTTGCCGTGCCGCAAGACTCTGTGTCTCGAAAGGCAATCATCTCATAGGCCTTGGTATGGGCGTTGGTCGGCTTGTTATAGCCATAGTATTCATAGTTCTGCGCCCTGGCGGTCTCCCCGACGACTAAGACCACTAGATTTGGCTTGCCGTTCTTATCCTGAGTGAGGTTCTTGGCGTCTTGACCCTGCACCTTATATACCAGCGGCTCCTGGAAATAGTTAACCTTGACGTATTTGATCATAGAGCCGATAGCGTAGGTCGGCACTATGTAACGCTTCATCTGATCGTTGTTGCGGCCAAAGGCGACGTAATTTTGGTAATAAAAGAAGCCGATCACGGCGATGCCTGCAAGCATAGTCCCCATGAAGGCGAGCTTATGGGCTAACTCTCTGACGAAGGGCTTATAGGCGATATCAGCCTTATAGATCAACCAAGCTGGTAGCAGCCCTGTCAGGGTAAAGTTGAGCACCGAAGACCAGTTTAGGTAGGTTAACGCCTCGGCACTGTTGGTCTGCACCGTATTTTCGATCATGCCGTAATCGAACACTACGCCATACTGCAGCGCAGCAAAGAATACGCTGGAAGAGATCAGGGTAACGACAATAAAAAAGGGCTTTAGCAGGTATTTAACCGAAAAGAGCGAAAAGATGAAGCTCAACGCCAAGATAAGAAACAGGGGTATGGTGGCAATGAAAAGGTAGTTAACCTCGGCCTGTTTCTCTATTCCCTGTCTTACTATGCCAAACAGCGGAATGTTAAATACGAAGACATAAAATAAGCTGGTGATCAAGGTGAACTGATTTACCGATAGGCTTTTAACGCGTGACTGCACTGAGTGATCTCTCTTTCTATAACCGATTATGGACTTTTGATGGAGAAATCTAGCCGCTATTGAAAACGCCTAGATTCTCATCAACCACTGTTTTTGAGGTCATAGCTCAGAACGCAGTGGCGCAAAAATGTTGCGGAAAGTTTACCAATCAACAAGCGGCGCCACAAATGAAACTGCAATCACCCTGCCTAACCCTAGCCAAGACACCCTTGTTAATAACTATGGGTTAACAATCGTAACTTAATAACAAATAGTTAAAACTTAAGACCAACAGCTATGGGTTAATCGCTACACCTTAATGCATCCAAGTTTACATACTTAAAGTGAAAAAAGTGTTGAAACAGGCGTGTTAAAACTCCTGGTTCATTCGCTGAAAAAAACTCAGCAAGAGCTCACGCTCGCTATCGGAGAACTTAGCCGTTAGTTGGTCGGATAAACCATGGTGCAGTTGATCGTGCTCCCGATAGACAGCCTGACCCTGTTCGGTTAACCCCACCAGAATCGAGCGCCTATCATGCTGGTGGGCCTTGCGCGCCACCAACCCCGCCTGCTCCATCTTATCTATCTGCACCGTCAATGTGCCTGTGGTGATCCCCATCTTCTCCGCCAGTTCCTTCATGCGCATGTCGCCATTGCCGCCAAGAATTTCAACCGCATGGATCTGCGGCAAGGAGTGGCCAGCATCCTTGACAACGGCCATCTCCCAGGAGGAGAGCTTTTCATAAAATTCGACTATGGTGTGGCTCAATAGATCATTACTCATCTTTATTGCACAATTCCTTTTAAAGAGTTCGAAAGCTAAGCTTATTCTGCCCCTTGGCAAGCTGTTTGACGGCAAGTGATGAGTTCGACCGTCAGATGGTCGATACGTTCAAATTTCGCTAGCTTCTGCTTGAAATAATCCAGCTCCTTCGGCGCATGGCTAACGATAGAAACCATAGCCGCATAGTGATCGGCACTGACCCGCCACACATGAATATCGCTCACCTGATGGTCTGGTTCCGCCTCTATCTGCTCAACCATCTGTTTAACATACTTAGTATCGATACTGGCATCGAGCAGTATAGGACCGGTCTGCTTCATCAGTCCCCAGGCCCAACTGGTAATGATCACAGCGCCAACGACACCCATCACTGGGTCTAACCAGGTAAGACCCAGGTACTTACCAAACAACAAGGCGCCGATGGCGAGCAGTGAGGTCAAGGCATCGGCCATCACATGGAAATAGGCCGCGCGCAGGTTATGATCATGATGGCCTTTATCACCATGGGCATGCTCCTGATGGTCATGCTCTTTATGACTGTATTGGTGGCTATGGTCATGGCTGTGCTCATGGCTGTGCATATGGTCGTGCTTGTGACTATGATGATGCCCGTGACTGTGCTCATGGCCATGGTGATGGTGGTGATGTCCATGATGATCTTTTAGCAAGAAGACAGAGATAACATTAACGGTTAGGCCTATTACAGCAACAAAAATAGCCTCGTTGAAATGGATCTGCTCAGGATTAAACAGGCGACTTACCGATTCAACCACCATCAGCAAGGCCACAAGTCCAAGGGCAACGGCGCTGGTAAAGCCACCCAACACGCTAACCTTGCCAGTACCGAAGGCAAAATCAGGGCTATCGGCATGTTTCTTAGCGTAGTGATAGGCAAACAGAGTGATCAAGAATGCGGCGGCATGTGTCCCCATATGCCATCCGTCCGCGAGCAGTGCCATCGAACCATACAAGGTACCGGCCACGATCTCGGCGATCATAGTAAAAAGGGTCAGATACAAAACATAACGGGTATTTCGTTCGCCATCACGGTTTAAATTGGCAAACTGATGAGAGTGCTGCCAAGGGGCAAGGTGATCCTTAACATTGGACATGAGGGTTTCTCTATTGTTTTAAATGATTGGTCGTTGTTCATTTCGAAAGACAGGCAATGACATTAGGCGACTGAAACTCTAGCGCTATAGTAACCTCAGCAAATTACTTTGGCTTTCAAACAATCCGAATATTAACTATTTTGACTTTCAAAGTAAACGAATATAGCGAGATCGACATCAAACTCTAGCCTTCTTGTGACAACTAGTCTTGAAAATTAACTAAAAACAATAGATTAAAAAATAATTCTTTGCTTTTAACCCTTTTGCTCTATGCTAGCGTTTATACCGAATATCTGAGTTCAATTTAACGCTAGGAGTCTTCATGAAATTGCCATTGAACACCTATTCACGTGCCTTATTAATGAGTCTGGGAATGTCGCTAACGACTTTCTGTGCGCAGGCGACCAGTCCAACCAAACCGGAAAAACTCACCTTGCCTACAGCAGTAAGCTATTCGGTGGCAGACTATCAAGCCGATGAAGCAACTAAAATGTTTCCCGCGCCAACTGAGGGCCTGGTGCAACATATACTCACGCTACCTAAGCTGACAAATGAAGAGGACTATCGTTTAGAGATTGCAATAGGCCGTAGCGAAGAGGTCGACTGCAACAAACATGGTCTCTCAGGGGAAATAACCCAGCACACGGTAAAGGGATGGGGATACAATTATTATCAGGTCGATACTATCCGTCAGGGGCCTAGCACCATGATGGCCTGTTTCGATAAGGCCAAGAAAACCGCTTTCCTGACCCTGCCTGAGAAACTCACCTTAGCCTATGACAGCCGCCTGCCGAAAGTATTTTACCTGCCAGCAGGCGCCCAGCTAAGATACCGCATCTGGCAAGCCAGTGGCGATTACCACTACAGCGAAGCCAAATAACAGCCACAAGGCTTAACGTCTGTAGCTCATAATAGCTAGATACAAAAAACCTCTGCCTAGGCAGAGGTTTTTTATAGACTATAGGTAATAACTCGGTGTGATCACAAGTGGCAATTACAGACCGTTGATGGCCTCTTTACACAATTGGGTGATTCGTGCCCAATCGCCCTGCTCCATGGCATCGGTTGGGGCAATCCAGCTGCCACCGATACAATCGACATTCTTCAGTGCCAGATAGTCCTTATAACTACTTGGGGTGATACCGCCGGTTGGGCAGAAACGAATATCGGCAAGCGGACCAGAGAAGGCCTTCAGTGCATTCACGCCGCCTGACGCTTCTGCGGGGAAGAACTTAAAGTTGGTGTAACCCAAGGCCATGCCCGCCATCACCTCGGAGATACTGGCAACTCCTGGGATCAATGGCACACTGCCTTTCATCGCCGCCTTCAGCAGTTCAGGCGTAGCACCAGGGGTAATGACAAACTGGGCGCCGGCATCGATCGCCTGCTGCAGTTGCTCTTCATTCAACACGGTACCGGCACCGACCAGCGCTTCCGGTACCTCTTTGGCAATCTTAGTGATCGCTTCCAGCGCACAAGGGGTTCGCAGCGTCACTTCGAGCACACTGATGCCTCCATCTACCAGGGCTCTGGCTAGGGGAACTGCATCCTCAATCTTATTAATCACCATAACGGGCACGATCGGGCTACGTTTAAAAATATCTTGGGGTTGAATTGACCAGTTATTCTCAGCCATTGCTAAAAGCTTCCTCAATGATTAATAGTTTTCGTCTATGGTCGTGGTGCAACGTGCACCCGTCTCAGGACTACTTAAGTTGGAACGTAGCGCCGCAAACAGCTCACGGCCCATACCGAAACTGGTACTGCGCAGGTCGACTTTTTGTGCAACGCGACTCGCCAACACAGCTTCATCCACTAACAGGCTAACCTCACCGCTATTGGCATCGACACGAATAAGATCGCCATCTTCAACCTTAGCGATCAGACCACCGTCTAACGCCTCAGGCGTCAGATGGATAGCCGCAGGTACCTTGCCAGAGGCCCCGGACATACGCCCGTCGGTGAGTAGCGCAACTTTGAAGCCTTTATCTTGCAGGGTGCCTAAGATAGGCGTCAGCTTGTGCAGTTCAGGCATGCCAATCGCCTTAGGTCCCTGGCCCTTGACGACAACGACGCAGTCTCTGTCGAGCTCACCTTCCTTAAACAAACCTTCGAGCTTATTCTGATCGTCGATCACCACGGCTGGCGCCTCGACCAATCTATGGGCCTCGGCAACGGCTGAGACCTTTATCACGGCCCGGCCCAGATTACCCTTGAGCAGCTTAAGTCCCCCGTTGGCCTGGAATGGCGACGCCACGGCTGTCAGCACCTCTTTATCCAGGGATTCACTTGGCCCTTCGACCCAGACCAATTCATTATCGATGAGGCGTGGCTCCTGGGTGTAACGACGCAAGCCAGGACCGGCGACCGTCATGACGTCTTCATGGAGCAGTCCCGCATCGAGCAGCTCCTTGATCAGGAAGGCCATGCCGCCCGCTGCGTGGAAGTGGTTAATATCGGCGTGCCCGTTTGGATAGACACGTGCCAGCAGTGGCACAGCATCTGACAGCTCGGAGAAGTCATCCCAGTTCACGATAATGCCGGCAGCTCGCGCCGCGGCGACGATATGCATGGTCAGGTTGGTCGAGCCGCCGGTAGCCAGCAAGGCCACTATGCCGTTGACCACAGACTTCTCGTTAACCACCTCACCGATAGGCGTGAATTGAGTACCCATCTCGGTGAGACGACACACCTGCTTGGCGGCCGTCTTATTGAGGGCTTCGCGCAGCGGATCGTCTGGATTAACGAATGAGGAACCTGGCAGTTGCAGACCCATCACCTCCAGCATCAACTGGTTACTGTTGGCGGTACCGTAAAAGGTACAGGTACCCGCGCTGTGATAGGACTTAGATTCCGCTTCAAGCAGCGCATTGCGATCCACCTGCCCCTGGGCAAACTTCTGACGAACCCGCGCCTTTTCCTTGTTCGGAATGCCCGACTTCATCGGGCCCGCAGGCACAAACAGCATAGGCAGGTGACCGAAGCTCAGGGCACCGATCAACAGGCCTGGAACGATTTTATCGCAAATCCCAAGTAGCAAGGCGCCGTCGAACATGTTGTGAGACAGGCCTACGGCCGTTGACATGGCGATCACCTCACGGCTTAGCAGGCTAAGCTCCATGCCTGGCTGCCCCTGAGTCACACCGTCACACATGGCGGGTACGCCTGCGGCCACCTGAGCCACACTACCCACCTCATGACAGGCATCTTTCAACAACTGAGGATAATGTTCATAAGGCTGGTGCGCCGACAACATGTCGTTAAAGGCGGTGACAATACCTATATTGGCCTTGTTAAATGCCTTGATCGTATTCTTATCCGCCGGACTACAGGCGGCGAAACCATGGGCCAGGTTACCGCAGCTTAGGCTGCTACGATGCACGCCATTAGCTTTTGCTTCGTCCAGCGCCGCGAGGTACTTGGCTCGGGTCGCCTGGCTTCTGGCAATGATCCTGTCGGTAACTGACTGTACTACTGAATGCATAATCGCTCCTTAAGCGCTCCAATAAACATCGACGGGTGTCTTATGCTGGGCGAGTACCGCACGTATCGGCATCGCCTTGGCATCGTCATCCTCGAGCGCCTGTCGGTAAACGGCGAGTTTCTGTTCACCGACTATGTGTAAATAAATTTGGCGTGACGCTAAGATCCCCTGCTTAGAGATGGTCATGCGACCATGGGGCGCCTCACCTGGATTCACCGCCAGACAAAGCGCCTGAGTGCTTAGTGCCTGTTCGATCTCTTTAGCGCAAGGGAACCAGGAGCAGGTATGGCCATCGTTGCCCATGCCAAGCACTACCACATCGAAGGGTTGAGGGAAGTTGGCGAGCTGCTCTGTCGCCATATCCACGCCGGCTTCTGGCGTTGAAAACATATTTTTCAGGCCGCGAAACTTGGCGCCCGCCGCGCGGTTTTGCAGCAGGTGGTGTCTCACCAGGCGCTCGTTGGAGTCACTGTGCTCACTATCGACCCAGCGCTCATCTGCCAGGGTGATATAGACATCGTTCCATTCTATCGCCTTCTGACTCAGCAACTTGAACAGCGCCAGCGGTGTCGAGCCGCCTGAGACCACCAGGCTCGCCTTGCCACGGGCATCGATAGCCGCCTGCAGCTGCTCGGCGATGCGCTCGGCAAGCTGAGCCTCCAGGCTGGTTTTGCTATCAAAAGATTTGAATACGGATTCTTTAATCATCCTAAAATCTCCTTATTCGTCCCAAGAACGGCCGTCTTTCGCGATCAAAGCAACTGATGCCACAGGCCCCCAACTACCTGCTGGGTATGGCTTAGGCTTCTCGTTGCTCTCTTCCCACGCCTGGATAATGCCATCGACCCAGGTCCAGGCCTGCTCGACTTCGTCGCGGCGTACGAACAGCGCTTGATTGCCCAACATTGCTTCGAGCAGCAGACGCTCATAGGCGTCGGCGATACGGTCGTTCTTGAAGGTATCGGAGAAACTCAGATCTAGCTTAGTGGTTTGCAGTCGCTGCTTCTGCTCAAGCCCTGGCACCTTGTTCATCATCTGGATCTCAACCCCTTCGTGAGGCTGCAGACGAATAGTGAGCTTGTTCGGCGGCAGGTTACGGTAACTAGAACGATACAGGTTATGTGGTGGGTTCTTGAAATAGACCACGATCTCAGAACTCTTAGTCGGCATACGCTTACCGCTGCGCAGATAGAAAGGCACGCCGGCCCAGCGCCAGTTGTCGATATCGACGCGCAGAGCGACGAAGGTTTCAGCGTGAGACTGGGTGTTAGCCCCCTCTTCCTCGAGGTAGCCAGGTACCGGTGCCCCTTGGAGGAAACCGGCTGAGTACTGGCCGCGCACCGTGTTTTCATAGATGTTATCGGCATCTATCTTACGCAGCGACTTAAGCACTTTTACCTTCTCATCGCGAATGCTGTCTGCATCCAGGTTAACCGGTGGGTCCATGGCGACTAAGGTGAGCACCTGTAGCAGATGATTTTGGATCATGTCACGCATCTGACCGGCCTTGTCGAAATAGCCCCAACGACCTTCGATACCCACCTCTTCGGCGACGGTGATCTGCACATGATCGATCGTACGGTTATCCCACTTAGAGGCAAACAGCGAGTTGGCGAATCGCAATGCGATCAGGTTCTGTACCGTCTCTTTACCCAGGTAGTGGTCGATACGATAAACCTGATTCTCATTAAAGTAGGCGCTGACTTGATCGTTAATGACTTTAGAGGAGGCTAGATCGGAACCGATGGGCTTTTCGAGGACGACACGGGTATCGGGATAGATAAGGTTTTGTTCGTGCAAACAGCGACAGATATCGCCAAAGATGGCTGGTGGCGTGGCGAAGTAGTTCACCATGACACGCTTATTGGGCTCGAGGATGTCATGGAAGGCACTGTAACCTTCAGCCTCGGTAAAGTTAGTCCCAATGTAGACACAGCGTTTTAGGAATCGCTCGAGGGTTTCATCACACAAGGTTTCTTTAACGAAGCTCTTGAGGGCCGTGACGACCAGCTCCTGATACTCGTCATGGCTGAAGGCGTCTTTCGCTACCCCCACTATCTTAGTCTCCTCGTTGAGCAGACCTGCCTTATCCAGTTGATAAAGAGAAGGGAGTAACTTACGTCTGGCGAGATCGCCTTTGGTGCCGAACAATACAAAATCACAAGCTTTGGCTTCTGGTGATGTCATGCCCATAGCTTAAAAATCTCCTATGTACTGTGTCCCATCGTTTCGATGAGAAGCTCACATGTTTGTTGTAATATAACAACAGAATTTGTTAATTGCATCTAAATTTTGCAAAAAATGACCTATTAGTAAACTAGCAACGAGACACCAAAATCTGATATGCTTTTTGTGATTAAATTACTATATATAGTAGAAAGTTTGCTCTGTAGTTAGATCATAATTCGTCATATAAACCAAACTGTAGCACTTTTTGTTTGCTTCTATCATGACATAAAAGAATAAATATAATTACATTACTATCCAGTGGATGTACGCATATGAATACCCTAGAAAAGGTTCAGAAAAACCTAACACATTTCAGTAAATCGGAACGTAAAGTGGCTGAGGTGATCTTGGCGTCACCACAAACCGCGATTCACTCCAGCATCGCCACCCTGGCCAAGATGGCCGACGTGAGCGAGCCCACAGTCAACCGCTTCTGCCGCCGTCTTGATACCAAAGGCTTCCCCGATTTTAAGCTGCACCTGGCCCAGAGCCTGGCCAACGGCACCCCTTATGTTAGCCGTCATGTCGAAGAAGATGACAGCCCAGACTCATACACCACTAAGATCTTCGAGTCTTCCATGGCGGCGCTGGATACGGCAAGACAGAGCATGGACACGGCCGCCATCAATAAGGCGGTGGACATACTTACCCAGGCAAAGAAGATCTCCTTCTTCGGGCTAGGTGCGTCGGCTTCTGTGGCCCATGACGCACAAAACAAATTTTTCCGCTTTAACGTACCAGTGATCTGTTTCGACGACGTATTGATGCAACGCATGAGCTGCATCAACAGCAGCGAAGGCGATGTAGTGGTGCTGATCAGCCATACCGGCCGCACAAAGTCACTCATTGATATCGCCCGCCTGGCCCGTGAGAACGGCGCCGCTGTGATCGCCATCACCTCACGTAACTCACCGCTGAGCGCCGAATGTACCCTACCGGTAACCATGGAAGTGCCAGAAGATACCGACATGTAT
Organism: Shewanella insulae; assembly: GCF_009831655.1. GTDB lineage: Bacteria > Pseudomonadota > Gammaproteobacteria > Enterobacterales > Shewanellaceae > Shewanella > Shewanella insulae. The sequence continues at coordinate 420,850 of NZ_WRPA01000001.1, forward strand.
CTACCCATGGCATCTCGCCTGGCTCAGCTGGTCATTGTCGACGTGTTAGCGACAGGTTTTACCCTGCGCCGTGGCCCACGTTTCAGAGAAAGTTTGAAGCGGGTAAAAGAGGTGCTCAAAGAGTCTCGCATCGACAAAGAAGCGACACTATAGTCCAGTTTTGTAAGGATATTAGGCGGCCCTTGTTCAAGGGGCCGCCTTTTTTTTCACTTTTAATCGCAGGAGTTCACAAAATTAATAATTTGAGATAGATCATTTTGTTTGTAATTTTCCTACAAAACTCCATTTTGTCTGTTAATATAGAGTAAGATTATTTAAAACTTAACGGAGTATCTCATGTTCCGCAGAACCAAAATTGTAACGACTCTGGGTCCAGCAACCGATCGTGACGACAATCTACGTCGTATCATCAAAGCTGGTGCAAACGTTGTTCGCCTCAACTTCTCTCATGGTTCACCTGAAGACCACCTCAAGCGTGCCACCGATGTGCGAAATATCGCCAAAGAACTCGGTGTGCACGTTGCCGTACTGGGTGATCTACAAGGCCCTAAGATCCGTGTATCGACCTTCAAAGATAACAAGAAGGTACAACTGGATCTGGGTAAGGCATTCATCTTAGATGCCGACCTGGAAAAAGGCCAAGGTGATGAACACCAAGTGGGTATCGACTATAAGGAGTTGCCACAAGATGTCAGCATCGGCGACATCCTGATGCTCGACGATGGTCGCGTTCAGCTTAAGGTTGAGAAAGTTGAAGGTAATAAGGTTCACACCACAGTGACTGTTGCCGGTCCCCTGTCTAACAACAAGGGCATCAACAAGAAAGGTGGTGGTTTGTCTGCCGCGGCCCTGACCGAGAAAGACAAGCAAGACATTATCACCGCAGCAGCCATCAAGGTAGATTACCTGGCAGTTTCTTTCCCACGCAGTGGCGCAGACCTTAACTATGCCCGTGAACTGGCACAGAAGGCTGGCAGCAATGCCTTGATCGTCTCTAAAGTTGAGCGTGCCGAAGCTGTAGCTTCAGACGAAGCGATGGACGACGTGATCTTGGCCTCTGACGCCGTCATGGTTGCCCGTGGCGACCTTGGTGTTGAGATAGGTGATGCGGCCCTAGTGGCGGTTCAAAAGAAACTAATCAGCCGTTCTCGTCAGCTGAACAAGAGCGTGATCACCGCGACTCAGATGATGGAGTCGATGATCACCAGCCCTATGCCGACTCGTGCAGAGGTAATGGACGTCGCTAACGCCGTGCTTGATGGCACAGATGCCGTGATGCTGTCGGCCGAAACGGCTGCCGGTGACTTCCCTGAGGAAACCGTTAAGGCGATGGCAAACGTCTGTCTGGGCGCAGAGTCACACCCAAGCGTTCAGGTATCTAAGCACCGTATGGACGAACGTTTCACCTCTGTTGAAGAGACAATCGCACTATCGACCATGTATGCGGCTAACCACCTGGAAGGCGTTAAGGCGATCGTTGCCCTAACCGAATCTGGTGCAACACCACAGCTTATGTCTCGCATCAGCTCTGCCCTGCCTATCCTGGCGCTGTCACGTCACGATGTGACCCTGGCTAAGATGGCGCTTTACCGTGGCGTACAACCTGTCTACTTCGACTCAACTGCCTACGGTGCTGATGAGCTGGCCAAGAAGGCGCTTGAGGCCCTGACCGAAGCGGGTTATCTCACTTCCGGTGACATGGTATTGATGACCAAGGGTGACGCGATGGAAACCATCGGTGGCACCAACACCTGTAAAGTACTGATCGTCGCTTAAGACGGTGAGCAAATGCCAGCCACTCCCGTTTAGGAAGGTTATTGGCCGATAAAGAAAAAGGTACGCAATGCGTACCTTTTTTTATGCGCTAAGTTATTGCAGAAGACACATCTTTAGAGAGTCTCAAACTCATCTATCGCAATCGCTATCTTACGCAACCTGTCAGCCTCAAGCAGTATATCGCGCTCGGCCTCGGTAATGATCTTAAGCTCATAGGCCTGAGCATAAAGCGCATCGTTAGCCTGTTTGCGATCAAGCTTGCCTTCCTTCTGGGCATTGCGTAGCGTCTTATACAGGTGTTTCGCCTTGTACTGAGCAATAAAGGCATGTTCCACTTCGGCGATCCCCCCCTTATCCCCTTCGAAATCCGGGCAAAGATGAGTCAATCTATCACGCGCCGGACCGGGTCTGAGCATACTCTGACACACCGCAATGGTGAGCTTATCGTCGGGACCGTTAAAGTGATTACCTAGCGGGAACACCAAGGCGCGCATCGCATAGGCAAGCGGACGATTAGGGAAGTTACGCAGCGCACCATAGAGGGCCTTGGCCGCCCGCTGCAACCTAAGCTGCATCACATAGTGTACTGTTGGCAGATCTTCTTGCTGACGACCATTGTCTTCAAACAACTTAAGAGTCGCCGAACCAAGATAGAGTTCGCTGAGCACATCACCCAAGCGCGCCGACAACATCTCCTTACGCTTGAGATCGCCGCCCATCACTAACATGGCGAGATCCGTCACGAAGGCCAGTGCCGCCGACAGACGGGTCATGTCCTTATAGTACTGTTTAGTCTCACCAGATACGGGGGCAGAATTGAATCGGCTGGCTGTCAATGCACTCCACAGTGAGCTCAGGGCATTACGGGCGCCATAGCCCATATGGCCCAGCAGCAGGTTATCGAAACGCTCAAGCGCCTCGCTTGAATCCTCCATCGCCGCCGCTTCCATCTCCGCCAGTACATAGGGGTGACAACGCGTCGCGCCTTGGCCGAAGATCATCAGGCTACGGGTGAGGATGTTAGCCCCCTCTACCGTGATGGAAATCGGCGTGGCCATATAGCCATGGCCCAGGTAATTCTTAGGTCCAAGCTGTATCCCCTTGCCCGATTGAATATCCATGGCGTCGTTGAGCACGTCGCGGCCCATCTCAGTCATGTGATACTTGGCAATCGCGGTAACGACCGAAGGCTTGACCTTAAGGTCGATCCCTGTGGTGGTCAGACGGCGGGCCGCCTCTAGCTGGTAGGTGTTAGCGATAATACGCGCCAACGCCTCTTGCACGCCTTCAAACTGACCAATCGACAAGCCAAATTGATGACGGACATAACTATAGGCCGTAGTTGTCTTAGTGGTGACATGACCCGAGGCCGTTGCCAGAGCCGGCAGCGAGATGCCACGCCCCGCAGAGAGACACTCGACCAACATACGCCAGCCACGACCAGCATATTGCGGCCCACCGATAATCCAATCCAGCGGAATGAAGACATCCTCGCCGCGAGTGGTACCATTCATGAAGCCCATGTTGAGCGGGTTATGACGATTACCTATCTCCACACCTGGGTGCTCCGTTGGGATCAGGGCGCAGGTGATGCCAATCTCCTCTCTGTCACCAAGCAGACCGTCAGGATCGCGCATCTGAAACGCGAGTCCCAATACGGTAGCCACAGGCGCCAGGGTAATATAGCGCTTATCCCAGTTTAGCTTGAGGCCAAGCACCTCTTCGCCCTGGAATTCGCCGCGACAGACGATGCCGGTATCGGGAATGGCACCCGCATCTGACCCAGCCTCAGGCCCGGTCAGGGCAAAACAAGGCACTGCATCGCCGCTAGCCAGCTTTGGCAGCCAGTGATCGCGCTGCTCCTTGGTACCATAGTGGGTAAGCAACTCGCCAGGGCCTAGGGAGTTTGGCACCATGACACTCACCGCCGCGCTGACGCTGCGACTGGCAAGCTTACTAACGATAGTAGAGTTGGCATAGGCAGAGAAGGCCCTGCCGCCATACTCTTTGGGAATGATCAGGGCAAAGAAGCCTTCTTTCTTGAAGTAGTCCCACAGCTCGGGCGGTAGATCTTTACGCTCCTGCACTATGTTGAAATCATCTATCATAGTCAGAGCTGTCATCACCTGCTCATCGATAAAGGCTTTCTCCTCTTCGGTGAGTTGTGGACGACCATAGCTATGCAGCGTATCCCAGTTTGGCTTACCGCGAAACAGCTCGGCCTCCCACCACACATCACCGGCTTCCATCGCTTCCTTTTCGGTATCGGAAAGCGGCGGCAGCACTCGTTTGAAGAAGGAGAATACGGGTCGCGTGATGCACTGCATACGGATATTTTTAACGCCAAGAAGCACTATTATGACCAATAGTACCAAGATAAAGAGTGTCATGTTGCCCCCTACTGCGTTGTCACAGGCACTGCCACGCCGGCAGCCAAATATGGAATCACCTTACGGATAACGGCTTCAATATCATTGTGTTCGTTGAAATCGGCCTCGGCAATTTCGGTCAAGGCATCGGCGGATGCCATGGTGAAGACCACAGTGCCTAAGGTAAAGTGTAATCGCCAAAACATCTCTGCGGGGGGAATATGTGGCGCGCTTTCGGCGACCGCCTTCACAAACTCACTCAGATGCTCACCATAGTGAGTGGTGATAAACCATCTCAGATGTCCCTGACTCTCGATGTAGCCACGGCCCAATAGCTGTAAGAAGGTACGAGTGCCATCGGCCTTAAACTTGTTAAGCTCGAGGAGCGGTTTTACCAATGACGAGAAGATCTCATTTAGGCTAGGTTCGCTGCCCTGTTTTAATTGCACTACAGCATTGGAAGCTTCTGGCATAAAACGGTCCAGATAGCGGGCCAATACGGCGCGGATCAGCTCTTTCTTAGAGCCAAAATGATAGTTTACCGAGGCGAGGTTAACCTCCGCCTTGCTGGTGATCAACCGTAAGGAGGTTTCCGAAAAGCCGCGCTCTGCGAATAGCTTTTCTGCCGCATCCAGTATTCTTGTTTTCGTGTCGGATCGATTTGCCATTCCGTGACCTACAACTCTGATTTAAACGTGCGTTTAAATTAAACACTGGTTCACATATTGTCAAATGGAAATCGACAAGCTTTGCGCAGCATTGCACAAGCATCTTGCCCTTTAATATCTGCACAAGACAAGGAAAAGCGTGATCAACTGTAAAATTTGGTGAAATTGAGTAAACTATGGCCCACAAAAAGCCACACAAAAATAACAAAGGAAGCACTCATGAAACCAATTTGTGCCAAGTTGACCCCGGTTGCCGTGGTCATCGCACTCTCTTTAGGGATCAGCGGCTGTAACGACGATAGCGATGCCAAGGTAGAAAGCAAGGCCCAACAGACGGCTAACCAAGATAGTCTAAAACAAGAAGCCTCTAAAGATAAACTGGCCGAGGCCAAACAGTTTATCAGCCAGGCTGAGAGCCAACTCGCCAATCTGTCTATCGAACAAAACCGCGCCGAGTGGCTCTACAGCAACTTCATCACCGAAGACACGGCTGCCCTCGCCGCCTCTGTCGGCGAACGTCAAACCGCGCTATCGGTACAGCTAGCCACGAAGGCCGCCAATTATAGCCAACTACCACTGGATGAAGTTAACGCACGTAAACTCAACATATTACGTAGCGCATTGGTGTTACCTGCCCCCCTAGATCCTAAGAAGAATGCCGAGCTTGCCAATATCAGCGCCGAACTAAACGGCCTATACGGCAAGGGCAAGTACTGCATGGCTGACGGCCGCTGTCTGACCCAACCTGAACTGTCGGGTCTTATGGCCAGCTCACGGGATCCCAAAGAACTTGAGGAGATCTGGAAAGGCTGGCGTGAGATCGCCAAACCTATGCGTCCGCTGTTTGAGCGCGAGGTCGAATTAGCCAATGAAGGGGCCAAAGACCTTGGTTACGCCAACCTGTCTGAACTCTGGCGCAGCCAATATGACATGCAGCCCGATGCCTTCTCAGCCGAACTCGACAGACTCTGGGGTCAGGTTGAACCCCTTTATGAATCGCTGCACTGCTATGTCAGAGGTGAGCTGAATGAAAAATATGGCGACGAGGTCGCCCCTAAGCAGGGTGCGATACCAGCCCACCTACTGGGTAACATGTGGGCCCAGCAATGGGGTAATGTCTATGACATGGTAGCACCACAAGATGCCGACCCAGGTTACGATGTCACCGAGCTACTGGCCAAACAGGGCTATGATGAGCACAAGATGGTAAAGCAGGCCGAGAGCTTCTTCACTTCATTGGGCTTTGAGCCGCTACCAGAAACCTTCTGGAGCCGTTCGCTCTTCATCCAACCGCAAGATCGTGATGTAGTCTGTCACGCATCGGCGTGGGATCTGGACAACCTGGATGATATTCGTATCAAGATGTGTATCCAGAAGACGGCGGAAGATTTCACCGTGATCCACCATGAACTGGGGCACAACTTCTATCAACGCGCCTATAAGGAACAGCCCTTTATCTTTAAGAACAGCGCTAACGATGGCTTCCACGAGGCGATCGGTGACACTGTCGCCCTGTCGATCACCCCAAACTATCTAAAACAGATAGGTCTACTCGAACAAGTGCCTGACGCCTCAAAGGATATCGGTCTTCTGCTGAAGCAGGCGCTCGATAAAGTCGCCTTTCTTCCCTTCGGCCTCATGATAGATCAATGGCGCTGGAAGGTCTTTAGCGGCGAGATCACCCCGGCCCAGTACAACCAGGCCTGGTGGGAGCTGCGTGAGAAGTATCAGGGCGTCAAGGCACCAATTGCCCGCAGCGAAGCCGACTTCGACCCGGGTGCCAAATACCATGTACCCGGCAACGTGCCCTATACCCGCTACTTCCTGGCGCATATCCTCCAGTTCCAATTCCACAAGGCGCTGTGTGATATCGCCGGCGATAAGGGCCCAGTTCACCGTTGCAGCATTTACGGTAACAAGGACGCGGGTGCTAAGCTAAACGCCATGCTAGAGATGGGTCAGAGCAAACCTTGGCCAGAAGCCCTGGAAGTGGTAACTGGCTCGCAAAACATGGATGCCTCTGCGGTACTCGACTACTTTGCGCCCCTGAAAGTCTGGCTGGATGAGCAGAACAAACAGGCTAACCGTCAGTGTGGTTGGTAGGTAGCAAACTCATCGAACAGGCCTCATAGCCCTGCACATGGGCCTGTTTTGAGCTAGTAGAAACAGAAAATCACCTCCTAGGAGGTGATTTTTTATTAACTAATCCCTATTAAGTCGACTAGCGGCGCTCGCACTAATTAAGCGACTTTCTCCGTTAAGCCCCTCAACTCCGTTAGGCCCATCTATGGGTCCCCTTGTGGTGCTTTTCAGCAGTATCTAACTTCTCTTGGGCCGATTTTGCCAGCATGACCATCATAGCGCCTGCGCCCCCCCAAGCTGGAGGCGCGCTATGGTACGCCTGTACGCCATCGATCTGCGCCAACCAGCCAGTAACATAGGACTTGAGCTTGGCTGGGATCGGCTGACTATTCAATCCTGTGCCATGGATGACGATAAGGTTTCTAAGGCCCGCCGCCTGAGCATTGGTGATAAAATCATAGAGCAGTTCTCTGGCACGAGATAGACCCAAGCCCGTCAAATCCAGATCCGCCTGCACCTCATACTTCCCCTGACGAAACAGCCTAAACACCTGCCCCTGTACCCCCTGATGTTTAACACTCACCACGGCTTGGGGATCGACGGGCGTGATGTCGCCCAGTTCCAGCGACAATTTTTCCAGCGCCAGGCGCCGCTGCGCCTCATGGTGGCGTCTTTGCCCGTCTGAGCTTGTGCCGCCCTTACCTGGAACCACAGCATTTTCGTCCTTTAACGGCTTAACGCCTTGCATAGAAGCGAGAAATAAAGCGCTATCATCTTCACACATGGCTACCTCCTTCACTTCTGCCCGTTATTTGCGCGAGAAACTCTGACTATCGATGCGTAAATCCTAGTCTACCAGTCAGATAAAAGTATCCGTTCAGGGAAGATAAAACTCAAGCTCGGGATGCGTAGTGCAGTGATAGGCGGCTCAAAATTCATCAATCACTCTGTATCGACTAACTGATGGGGCGCCGTTCCGATCATCTAGTTAACCATGGTTAGCGACTCTCTTTCATCTAAGATAAAGCGCCATTAAGGGCCTATTTGCAGAAAAAAGCATCGTATGAGGCCATAGACACAATTTGTTAATAACTAAATCTTTCGCATCAATAGGCCTTAGATTATATTGACCCTAGTATTAGCAGCAGCGTATAGCTAAATGAAACTCTTCAAATATGTCCTTGTCATGCTCCTCTGTGCACTCAATTTTCAAGCATTTGCCCAGAAAAATGATAATGACGCGTTAAATCAGTTCTATAAGCAGTTCAGCGTCGCGTTTGAACAACTCGATGCTGCCCTTATACAAGATATCTATGCCGAAAATGCCTGTTATATACCGGAGCAACAAAACAAAGAGATCACCATGGGGCGAGACAATATTGTCGCGCTCTACAAACGATTCTTTGGCAAGATAAAACATAAGAATGCACATATCGAAGTGGATTTTCGCGTCGTCGAACGTCAGCTTGACGAACAACGCGCCACCGACGTGGGTTATTATCTGATCCGTTTCTACCCGCCTAAGGAGACCGAAGAACCTGTGAGCGAATTTGCCGGCAAGTTCGTCACCGTCTCCAAGAAAAAAGATGATGGCAAATGGTACTTAACGGTAGATACCAACAACCGCTCCGATCCTTCGTTTTACTATAATGCCAAGCCGCTCCCTAACCTTTATTACGGCCACCAATTTACGACGTTAAGCCAGCACAACGACCATGATTGACCCCTCTCTGCCCTGTCCTTGTGGCAAGTCGACAAACGAACGACGACTAAACTACGCTCAGTGTTGCCAACCCTACCATCTTGGAGAAGTGGCGCCCGATCCAGAATCTCTGATGCGCAGCCGTTATTCGGCATTCGTGCTCAAATGCCACCAATATCTGATCGATACTCATCACCCAGAGTTTCTGAACGGACTGAGTGTACAGCTTCTCGATCAGGAGAATCATACCAAGTGGCTAGGGCTGAGTGTCGATAAGACCAGCAGCACACAAAATGCGGGAGTGGTGGAATTTCACGCCTGGTTTCAAGACATGGACGAACTGGACGCCATCCACGAGATCTCAGACTTCGTGAAACAGGATGGCCGCTGGTACTATACCCAAGGAAAACAGTTGACGCCTAAATACCCCAAACGCAACGATCCCTGTGTCTGTCAAAGCAGTAAGAAATTTAAGCAGTGCTGCCTTAAATAGGCTTGGAGCGGCGCTGAAACTAAAGCACCGACGCCTAGAGCTTAAATTTCCCATTCCTTGAATCGATCATTTTCTGAATATGGGGCTAGTGTAGCGGCGTCTCGGCATTAGCCCGTAGGAACTGGCTGAATTCTGCTTCACGCAGCGCCGGACTATAAAGGAAACCCTGGGCCTGATGACAGCTTAACGCAGAAAGGAAAGACTCCTGCTCTGCAGTTTCTACCCCTTCAGCCGTCAGCGATAGGTTCAATGCTTTAGCCATGGCGATGATGGCACTGACGATCTCACGGCTCTCACGGCTGACATTGAGATCTGAGATGAAGGATCTATCTATCTTCAGCTTAGAGATAGGGAACTGCTTCAGATAGCGCATAGAGCTGTACCCGGTGCCAAAATCGTCGATAGCCAGACCTACCCCCAACTCGGCCAACTCCTTACAGAGATGAGTCGCGTAGACCACGTCTTCCATCAACTCAGTTTCTGTGATCTCGAGGATCAGGGTGTTAGGACGTATGCGATAGCGGGTCACCAACTGCCACACCTGGTCATAGAGCTGAGTGCTGAAAAACTGCCGCGCCGACACATTCACATGCATTGAGATATTGATGTTGTGATGCTGCCAAAGGTTGAGCTGACGACAGGCGGCTTCCAACACCCACTCGCCGATGGACGCTATCATACCTGTCTGCTCGGCGATATCGATAAAGGCGCCGGGATACAATACCCCTTTTTTCGGGTGATGCCAGCGAATGAGCGCCTCGGCGCCTATATAGGCCTGGCGGCCAAGATCTTTCAGCGGCTGATAATAGAGTTCGAACTCACGGTTCTTCAGCGCCGCTTGTAGATCCCGCTCAATCAGCGCATCCTCTTTAAAGGTATTTAACAGCGCATGATTGAAGATTTGTATCGCACTTCCCTGTTTTTTCTTAGCATATTGCACCGCGATATCGGCGCAGGTTAGCGCAGAAAACTCAGCCTCCAAGGCATCTATCTCGACGACAGATAAGGCCGGCTTCGCCTCGAAAGACTCGGCGCCCACCTGCACCGGAAGGCTCAGCTGATGATAGAGGCGCTTGATGGCATAATCCAGACTCTGCTCATCTTCGATCCCCTCGAGCACCAGGGCAAATTCGTCACTACCCACGCGGGCTACCAGCTCTGCCTTCTTGACGCTGGCAAAATGTTTGATACGACGGGCCACCTCGATCAGCAGGCTATCTCCCTTCTCATGGCCATAGGTATCGTTGAAGCGCTTAAAGCCCCTGAGATCGATCAGCATCAGATGACCGTTACGTAATTTCTCCAATGCGCGGTTAAAATAGCTGCGATTATAGAGGCCGGTCAAGGAGCAGCGCCAGGCGAGGCGCTCGAGTTCATTTTGCTGTTGCAGCTCTTCCGAACAATCTTCGGCGGTCACCAGGGCGTAATGGTTGCCTCTGGGGGTGGTAAAGGGGCGCACCCTATAGCGTAGCCAATAGCTTTCACCACCTTCACGAGTCAGCTGGGTATTGCCCTTGGCGATCTTGCCTTGCTTCACCTGAGCGAGTACGGCTTCGGCCTGGGCCGGCGACTGCTTGAAAAAATCCAGGCAGGCTAAAGGTTTCCCCAAGATCTGCTGCTTAGGCACACCTGAAATAGCATGATGTGCGCCATTCACATATTCAACCCTGTCTGTCACTAGGTTGACCACCATGCTGATCTGTTCAGACTGCTCGATGGCCTTTAAAAACAGGCTAAGACGCTCGTCTGTGTCGTAGGCACGCTGTGTCGCTAGCGTCAGCGCCAGTTGATCGGCCACCTGGGAGACGATATGGATCTCACTCTCGGACCATTCACGGGGCTGGTGAGACTCGAGATAGAGCACTCCTTCCAGGTGTCCGTTGATACGAATCGCCACATCGAGGTTAGAGACCACGGCATTTGCACTCAGATGCCCACTTATCTCGGCGACGCGGTAATCCTGCTTTACGTCGAGCACATCTATGATACGACCGCGTTTGAGTTGTTCCACATAGTTGGGACAAAGACGCTGGGGGGGGCGCGAAGCTTGATTTAACAAATCATGGCTTAACGGCGCCTTGTTTAATGAAGAGTGGCTTTGTGAACCAGTTTGAGCGATGAGCTCACTGGTCTCACAACCGGAAAACAGGCAAACACCTATGTTGTCGACCTCGAGGGACTGACTGAGCAAATCGCAGGCAAGCTCGGCCGTCTCTTTGAACTGGCCTTCCTGTTTTTGCGTCGAATTGACTATGGTTTCAAGCAGATGCTGAAATTGTCGCTTGGTCATAAAATCCTACTACCGATAACCCTTCTGCCAATAAAAAGGTTACCGAGGTAAAAACCGCCAAGGGCGGTAACAACATAGATGTTATTGTTATTATTTAATGTTCAAATTGTGCACATTACACGAATAACTAGCTAATAAGCAAGCAAATATCTTTATGCCCTATCAGAGGCCATGTTCCAGCTGAAATATCATCTTCTCGGCGCTGTAACCGAAAGTCAATCTCAGCTCCTGTCCACCTTCAATGGCCTTTAGCTCACTCTTCACGCCCTCAAAGCGCTGCTTAGCGGCTTCCGCCATGGCTTGCAACTCACTCTGGGCATTGTCACCTTCACGTGCCAGAGTCAGTACGGTATCAAACTCATCGATCACCGCGCCGATATCGGCATAGCTTCCACAATCGGTGCAGGTATCGTTGACTAACTCTGATTGACCCTCTTGAATCTTTTTCATTTTGACACTTAACCTTTTAACAGAAAATCCTTACTAGCTATATATAGCAAAAGCCCAGACCCTGCACTTAAAACTAAGCCAAAATGTCTCCTAACGCACGTTGCCTGACAATCTGCTCGGTAAAATGTGGCAATTCTATCACCTGTGCATCTGTGTCGAGTTCATTGTGAAAACGCGCAGCACTAACGGGATCACAGTTAGCCAACACCTCTTGCATCGCCAACGGATCTCTTCCTCTGTGTACCAGTGGCTCGGGATTTAAATATTGCTGCAGATGAAAACCACAGAGGCCAGATTGATGAAACTGCTCACTATTATCTTTATCTTCACCCAGATGGAGTGCGCTGGTCAGGGCCTGAGCCTCGGGCAATTCAAATTGACGCTTAAGTTTCGCCTCGATATCCCCTGCTTGATCGTCGAGATGAAACTGCGCCATATCGCGGGCATCGTTTGACAACATGGCCAGCAGCAGACCAAATTCTCCCCGGCGATGATCCACTATCGCCTGGTTGAGTCGGGTCCCCAATTGATTTTCGTTGATGATCAACTGACTAGTTCGCATAAAAAAACATCAATAAAACAGCTCGTTGCTATTTAATCGACCGCTCGCACCATAACTTTAGTAATTATTTTAAATTGGGGCTTTACAGCTGGGGCGATTCTGACTACTATGGCCGCCGCAATTGAGGAGGGGTTCCCGAGTGGCCAAAGGGATCAGACTGTAAATCTGACGGCTCAGCCTTCGAAGGTTCGAATCCTTCTCCCTCCACCATTTGCCTACAATGTAATAAAGAGATACTCGTGGAGGGGTTCCCGAGTGGCCAAAGGGATCAGACTGTAAATCTGACGGCTCAGCCTTCGAAGGTTCGAATCCTTCTCCCTCCACCATCTTTATCTTGTTATTGTGTTGTTATGAAAAATATGGAGGGGTTCCCGAGTGGCCAAAGGGATCAGACTGTAAATCTGACGGCTCAGCCTTCGAAGGTTCGAATCCTTCTCCCTCCACCATTTTTCCCGCTTTATCTCATCGCCCTGCTTATCCTAGTTTCAAATACCTTAGTTTCAAATACCTTAGTTTCAGATGCATTAGTTTCATTGCTTGTCTTATCTGTTGTTGTACCCTTTGTTTTCCTCTGGTGTTGAAGCGCAAAAAATTGTGATCCGTATACTCACCGCACAGATTTAAACGGTATTGCGCTACCCAGCAACTCAGCACTTTTAACCTTGATTCATTCATCAAAGCATGAGCCCTCCGCTTCTGGTCGCATTTCTTTTCGATTTTCCTTTTCGTTATAATTTATTTCGTTAAGCTATATCGACTATTTGCGCAATAATCTCAGGAGCCACAATGGATCAATCTTGGGTCAACCAGGCCATCGCTAAGATCGAGGCAGACTATCAACGCAGTGCAGACACCCATCTGATCAAGCTGGAACTGCCCATGCTGCCCGGCATAGATATCTATCTCAAAGATGAAAGCACTCACCCCACAGGTAGTCTCAAGCATCGCCTGGCGAGATCCTTGTTCCTCTACGCCTTGTGTAATGGATGGATCACCCAAGATACGCCCATTATCGAATCCTCATCCGGCAGTACCGCCGTGTCCGAGGCCTATTTTGCGCGACTGCTTGGTCTACCCTTTATTGCTGTTATGCCAGCCTCTACCGCTAAGAAGAAGATCCAACAGATAGAGTTCTATGGTGGACGCTGCCACTTCGTCGAACATTCGAGCCAGATCTACGCCGAATCGCAACGACTGGCCGACGAGCTATCGGGCCACTACATGGATCAGTTTACCTACGCAGAGCGAGCCACCGACTGGCGCGGTAACAATAATATCGCCAACTCCATCTTCGAGCAGATGCAGCGAGAGCCACATCCCGTTCCCAGCTGGATCGTGATGAGCCCAGGCACAGGCGGCACATCGGCCACCATAGGCCGCTACATTCATTACCAGTGCGCCAAGACCAAACTCTGTGTGGTCGACCCGGAGAATTCGGTGTTCTATGACTATTATCATAGCGGCGATGCCAGCATCAGCTGCGCCGGCGCCAGTCGCATCGAGGGCATAGGACGTCCCAGAGCAGAACCCTCCTTTATCCCCGGCGTTGTCGATCACATGGTTAAGATAGACGACAGCGCATCCATCGCCACCATCTATTGGTTAGAGACCCTAATAGGCCGCAAGGCAGGTCCCTCTACGGGCACTAATCTCTACGGCGCCCTGCAACTGGCCAGCGAGATGCAATCAAATGGTCAAACCGGCTCCATCGTTACCCTGCTTTGCGACTCGGGCGAGCGTTATCTGGATACCTACTACGACAGCCAGTGGGTAGATGAACATATAGGTGATATCAGCCTGTATCAGGCCAAGCTAGCGGCCTTCAATCAGACGGGACACTTGGAATAACGCATAGCACTGCTAATCCAAGCTTAGGGATGAATAGGCTCGACGTGAGCTAAACAAAAAACGGCGCTATGGCGCCGTCTTTTTATTATCGTAACGAAAACTCTCTAGGACTCAGTCGATATTAAGATATTTGTGAGTCTGAATAGAGAGACGCCAGTTACGCTCGATACAGACTTTCATCGCCAGCTCGGTGGCGCGAGGCTTCTGGCTAATGGGTTGCAGGCAGATGGTCTTGCCCAGCGTATCTATGCCTTTCAATAGCTCATCAAGTTCCTCGATATGAGAGACCTTGGCAACCGGATGTTTGATCTCGTCTGCCCGTTCCAGTGCCTGTTCTAACACCTTATAACCGCCCTTCATGTTGATCTTGGGCGATACAGTTACCCAGGCACGGGGGTCGACTAACACATCGAAGGTACCACTGGTCTCTATCTGACACTGCAATCCCGCATCGGAAAAGGCTTGAGTCAAGGCGATGAGATCATAGATGCAGGGTTCGCCACCAGTGATCACCACATGTTTGGCACTAAAGCCCTGCACCTTGAAGTGCATCAAGAGTTCGCGAGCGTCCAGCTCGGCCCAGCGGCCTATGGTGCCGTCCACCTGGATCACTTGCTCGGGGGAGACGCGGTTCTCGGCTAATGTTTCCCAAGTATGCTTAGTATCACACCAGGAGCACCCGACTGGACACCCCTGCAGGCGCACGAAGATCGCCGGGACCCCAGTGTAGACCCCTTCGCCTTGGATGGTTTCAAATACTTCATTAACCGGATACTTCATCTTTAACCTCATCATCTTGGGGCGGCTTTTATAGAAGATTTTGCCCCTACAAGCAAGTATAACTCCATTAATTCACCGAGGTTTCGCCAATTTATCGCCCGGACAAACCGATAGTGACAAGAAAATTTGCAAGGCCATGCGGGTCAGTTAAACTATCGACAAATTTTCTATTCGGACAGACAAAATGTCTAAAGCTGTTGTGGTATTTAGTGGAGGGCAGGACTCCACTACCTGTTTAATTCAAGCCCTGAATCAATATGATGAAGTACATGCCGTCACCTTCGACTACGGCCAGCGCCACAGTGAGGAGATTGCCACCGCAGAGAAGCTCGCCAAACAGCTCAAGGTTGCCAGCCACAAAATATTGGATGTAACCGTGCTAAACGAACTGGCCATCTCTGCCCTCACCCGGGATGCCATTCCTGTGTCGAACGAATTGATGGACAACGGCCTGCCTAACACCTTCGTGCCAGGGCGCAACATACTGTTTCTCACACTGGCCGGGATCTACGCCTATCAGTTGGGCGCCGAGAGTGTGATCACAGGGGTGTGCGAGACTGACTTCTCTGGCTATCCCGATTGTCGTGACTCCTTCATCAAGGCGATGCAGTCGGCGCTGGAACAGGGAATGGATCGAGAACTTAAGCTTGTTACCCCCTTGATGTGGCTCAACAAGGCACAGACCTGGGCACTGGCAGACAAGTACTATAGCCTGGAGTTGGTCAGAGACCAGACCCTTACCTGCTACAACGGTATCGTCGGCAGTGGCTGCGGCACCTGCCCCGCCTGCCTGCTGAGAGCCAAGGGTCTGAATGACTATCTGGATGATAAAGCAGGCGTCATGGCCGAGCTGGACGCAAAATGTTAGGTCGGCTAACGTCACGCGCCACCCCCTATGGCGTGGTGCTGGGGATCAGCATACTCTGCAGTCTACTCTTTATTCTCCATCTGGATGGTACCCTTGCCTTTCGGCGCAGCGCCATTGCTCATGGGGAATGGTGGCGCCTTGTCAGTGGTAATCTGCTTCACACCAACCATTGGCACCTGCTAATGAACCTGGCCGGACTCTGGGTGATCAGTTTTCTGCACGAGAACCATTACCGAGCCGGAAATTTCAGCCTGCTGTTTGTCATCCTCTGCCTGCTTCAAGGGCTGGGACTCTACTGGTTCTTCCCCACCTTAGGCGGATATGTCGGCCTCAGCGGCATGCTGCATGGCCTGTTTGCCTACGGGGCCCTAAAGGATATCCAGATCAAGGTCCGCTCCGGCTACCTGCTATTTGGCGGTGTCTGTTTTAAGGTGGGCTATGAGCAGTATTACGGCGCCACGGATCAGATCACTAAGTTGATCGATGCCAGGGTTGCCACCGAGGCACATCTGGTAGGCGTGATCAGCGGCGTGTTGGTCTTTCTGCTCTACCGCCTCATCAGGCGCCTGGCTCGCTAATAAACCAGCTCTGATGACCAAGCGCTTATGACCTGGTTAACGGCATTGTTTGAATGATTGCCACGGAATGCGTAAAAAAAGGGCTCACCTAGGTGAGCCCTTTCTTTTTAAGTCGCTTAAGCACGATTAGACCCTAAGCCTTGATCAGCGCCTCTCGTAGTGCCAGCACCTCATCACGCAGTGCGGCAGCCTGTTCGAACTCCAGGTCCCTGGCGTGTTGATGCATGCGCTTCTCTAATTCGTCGATCTGATGGCTGAGGCTGGTTGCATCTTGCTTGGCATAAGTCGTTCTGGACTCGGCTACCTTCTGATATTTCGGCAACACCTTGGCCGTGTGCTCGTTCTGCTCACCCAGATCCATCACATCGGCAATCTTCTTCGACACCCCCTTTGGAGTGATGCCGTTAGCCAGGTTAAACTCATGCTGTTTCTCTCTGCGCCTCTCAGTTTCACCTATCGCCTTGGCCATCGACTTAGTCACAGTATCGGCGTAGAGGATCACCTTGCCATTCACGTTACGGGCCGCTCGGCCTATGGTCTGAATAAGCGAGCGTTCGGAGCGCAGGAAACCTTCCTTATCGGCATCCAAGATACACACCAGCGACACCTCAGGCATATCTAACCCCTCTCTGAGCAGGTTGATGCCGATCAGCACGTCAAATACCCCGAGGCGCAAGTCGCGAATGATCTCCACCCGCTCGACCGTTTCGATATCCGAGTGTAGATATCGCACCTTCACCCCATGTTCGTCCAGGTATTCGGTGAGATCCTCCGCCATACGTTTGGTCAAAGTCGTCACCAACACTCTCTCATTCACGGCCACACGTTTATTAGCCTCAGACAGAAGATCATCCACCTGAATCGCCACAGGGCGCACCTCGATCTCTGGATCAAGCAGCCCGGTTGGACGCACCACCTGCTCGGCAATCTCGCCATCACTCTTGTCCAACTCATACTGGGCCGGTGTCGCCGACACGAAGATGGTCTGTGGCATCAAGGACTCGAACTCTTCGAACTTGAGCGGACGGTTGTCCAGCGCCGAGGGCAGACGGAAGCCGTACTCCACCAGATTCATCTTGCGTGACCGGTCTCCCTTATACATGGCCCCAATTTGAGGCACTGTCACATGGGACTCATCGAGGATCAGTAGGCCATCTGCGGGCAGATAATCCAGCAGGGTCGGCGGCCCCTCTCCCGGGCGTCTACCTGAGAGGTAGCGGGAGTAGTTCTCGATGCCGGAGCAATAACCCAGCTCTGTCATCATCTCGATATCATATTGCACCCGCTCGGAGATGCGCTGGGCCTCGATCAGCTTATTATTGTCCAGCAGATACTGTCTGCGCTCCCTCAGTTCCTCTTTGATATCTTCTGTGGCCGCTAGGATCTTCTCCCTGGGAGTCACATAGTGGGTCTTAGGATAGACGGTAGTTCGCGCGATACGCTGCAGAATGTGGCCGGTTAAGGGGTCGAACAGGCTGAGGCGGTCGATCTCATCGTCGAACAGCTCGACGCGGATCGCCTGCTTGTCAGATTCGGCGGGGAAGATATCGATCACCTCGCCGCGCACCCTGAAGGTACCGCGTTCGAGCTCAATATCGTTACGGGTATATTGTAGCTCGCTCAAACGCTGCAGTATCTCCCTCTGCCCCATGAAGTCCCCTTGACGAAGATGCAGCAACATCTTCATGTAGGACTCTGGGTCACCCAGACCATAGATGGCCGAAACCGAGGCGATTAACACTACATCACGGCGCTCTAGCAACGCCTTGGTGGCCGAGAGGCGCATCTGTTCGATATGAGCGTTTACCGAGGCATCCTTCTCGATAAAGGTGTTTGTCGAAGGCACATAAGCTTCGGGCTGATAGTAATCATAATAAGAGACGAAATACTCCACGGCGTTATGAGGGAAAAACTCCTTCATCTCGCCGTAGAGCTGGGCCGCTAGTGTCTTATTAGGCGCCATGATGATGGTAGGGCGCTGCATCTTTTTAATAACGTTGGCGATGGTAAAGGTCTTACCGGATCCCGTTACCCCAAGTAGGGTCTGACTCGCAAGGCCCGCATCCAGGCCATCGACGAGTTGCTTTATCGCCCCGGGCTGGTCACCGGCGGGCTTATACTGCGAGACGAGATCGAATGCTGATTCACTCAATGGTGCACTCCTTTATAGCTGTGCACCTATCTTAAAGTACCCACAGCTATTAGCCAATTGGGATAAGCCTTTTTCTCCCCCCTGAGACTTCACCTAAATACCCCATAAATGTCATCAGGCTGTAATGTAAGTTTGATACATAAGACAAAATAGCTCTCATGCTCAAAAAACAGGCTAAAACTCACGTCTGTAGCCAATTTAATACACAAGTAAAGGGCTAAATCCGATTACATATCTGTAACGTCGATGCGATTCTTAGCAAAAGAGACTTGATTTTTATAAGTGTCTGATATTCGGTAGCAATATTATGATGCGCTAATTCTTGTCATTTTAAGCTCAACCCGCAAGCCAGCTGCGTTTGACCGGGGGTTTTGTGGCTAACCCACAGGCTTATCCACAGATTTAGTGGATAACTCCCGCAACCTCAGGATAATCGCGGCTTTAGCCCCTTTTAGGAGAATCCCCTCTTTCGCGACAAGAGATGAAATTTTACTACATTTGAAATGCTTCCTCGGCTGCGCGCAACCCATGACTGTCACATTCATCGGTATAAATCCCTAATTGCCGATAATTTTCAGCCAGATATGACCGTTAAAGCAGCAAAATGCACACTTAGCGATCACTGTGCACATTAGATGAGCACTTAACAGCATAATTACACTTTTTTTGCTAAGTCGAGTTGACTCATGTGTAAGAGCGATTTAATATGCGCTCCGTCTTCAACGACGAGTCGCTTACACGATTCCCCAGTAGTTCAGTCGGTAGAACGGCGGACTGTTAATCCGTATGTCACTGGTTCAAGTCCAGTCTGGGGAGCCAAAGCGTCGAAGCGCTAGAAGATGAGTTAGCTATAAATGATGTTCCCCTGTAGTTCAGTTGGTAGAACGGCGGACTGTTAATCCGTATGTCACTGGTTCGAGTCCAGTCTGGGGAGCCAATTATAGTTAACATTATATAAGTATCGATTCCCCTGTAGTTCAGTTGGTAGAACGGCGGACTGTTAATCCGTATGTCACTGGTTCGAGTCCAGTCTGGGGAGCCACTTATACAATAGCGAAGTTTCTACTCCCCTGTAGTTCAGTCGGTAGAACGGCGGACTGTTAATCCGTATGTCACTGGTTCAAGTCCAGTCTGGGGAGCCACTTCACTATTTTATTTCTCTTACGATTCCCCTGTAGTTCAGTTGGTAGAACGGCGGACTGTTAATCCGTATGTCACTGGTTCGAGTCCAGTCTGGGGAGCCACCTTATCGTTACACCCTCTTCTATCCCCCTAAAAATCCATCTGCCATAAAGCGTTAGACTATCCGTTTCAAATTTAGCTAGAATGGGAAGTCGATCAATTTAGGTTACTTTTTATGGGCGTTGGTAAATCAATTCATCTATTGCTGTTAACGGCTTGTCTTGCCTTGACGGCGCTGGCATATCTTGACCAGAAACAGGAAACCGCCGCGTTAGCCGACTTACAGTTAAAAGAGTATCAATCCGATCCCCTATGGCAGCAGCCCTTACCCCAAGAGGGCAAAGCACTCTTTAACACCCTAAGTAAAAAGTATGAGTTTCAGTTCTTTCAATATATTCATCAGCTAGATGGCAGCCTTAATTACACCCAAGGCCAATTGATCGCCCAAGATACAGATCTCGCGACAGTGCTTTTCCATCAAGCCAGAGAAAACACTCGCCCCTTAGCCCAGGGGCGTTTACAGGTCAAATTAACCAGCAGCACCCTGGCCACCGATGCCTTAAACCATTTTCTATTTCTCCTCTATTGGATTCTTGGCGGTTATCTGACTCTGACTGTGCTGTTTAGCCTGTTGATGGCAAGGCAGAAGCGAGCCATCGGCTATGCCGTCGATGCGCTAGATTCCCTCGCAGAGCTTAAGTTTGATGCCATCGCGCTGTCGCGTTTTCGAGGGGAACTAAAACCCTTAGGCAAGGCTATCGAACACTGTCGCAATGGCCTGCACGATAAGTTCAATCAGATGCAGCAACATAACGAGAAACTGAATCGTGAGGCCTACCAAGATCCAGTGACCCTGTTTGGCACCCGACCGAAATTTACCGAGAAGCTCGATGCCATCGCCAAGCCAGGCAAGTCTCGTATAGGCCTCATGGCGATGATTAAGGCGACAGAGCTGGGGCATGTCAATCAGACTCAGGGAAGAGCGGCCGGTGACGATTACCTTGCCAGCGTCGCCACCTGCATCCGCAAGGCCCTTCAGGGGATACCCAACATAGAGGCGTTTCGGATAAGTAGTGCCGATTTCGCCGTTTTTATACCGGATCTGGTACTAAAAGATGCCCAACAGCCGCTAGAAAAGTTAAAAGCCCAATTCGATGAATACCAGCAAGGCAGCGATCTCGAATCCGTCGCCTATATCGGCATGGTACCCTATGAGCAAGGCGGCGATGCCTTATCCTTGGTCTACATAGCCGACGCCGCCGTCAGCATCGCCCAGACACTTGGGCCCAACAGCTTTCATGTACAGGAGAAACTCAGCGATGATGAACTGGTTGGCGACTCCCACTGGAAGTTAGCTATCGAAGATGTCATCAAGCGCCGAGCCATCAAGTTTCACGCCCAGGATATTCAACCCTGCCGCGGCGCCGACAACGTCTATCGTGAGATGCTGTCGCGCTTCTATAGCAGTGAGGGCAAGTTTCTACCCACGGGTACAGTAATTGCCATGGCCGAGCGACACGGTCTGAGTGTCGAGCTAGACAAGATCATCATATTGAGTACCCTGCGCCTGCTGCTCGATACCCCAACCTTCACGGGTGCCTTAGGGATCAATATCAGCACGGCCTCGGTCAACCAACCCACCTTTACCGCCTGGCTAAAGGATATCTTCGCGCGCCAACGGCAGATCGCCTCTCGCCTGATCTTAGAGGTCAATGAGGCCGGCATGCAGGCCAACATCCGCCAAGCCCACAAGTTTGTGCGGGACATGCACAGCGTCGGCGCGCGGGTGGCGGTAGAACACTTCGGCATGGGCTTTACCTCATTCAGGTTCTTCAAGGAAGTCAGGCCGGACTTTATTAAACTCGATGGCAGCTATTCTCAAGGGATAGACACAGATGCCAACAACCGTTTCTTTGTGAAGATGATCGTCGATGTCGCTCGTAAGCAGTCGGTAAGGGTGATCGCTTCCAGTATCGAGCGTCAGGAAGAGAAGTTTGCCCTGGAGCAACTTTTGGTCGATGGGCTTCAAGGATATTACATCGCTAAGCCTAAACCATTCACCGTAAAGGATGAACAATCTGCGCGCAGTCAGACGGCGGGATAAATAATCCCTTCATTCTTTGTGTTGTTTATCCTGGCCGAAAGGCCGATAATAGCCCGTAAATTAGATATAGATAACCCATTGAGATGAGCGAATATCTCCTCCTATTGGTCGGCACTGTGCTGGTCAACAATTTTGTATTAGTTAAATTTCTCGGCCTCTGCCCCTTCATGGGCGTCTCGAGCAAGTTGGAATCAGCCATCGGCATGTCGATGGCGACCACCTTCGTGCTCACCCTTGCCTCCATCTTAAGCTATCTGGTTGACACCTATCTGCTCACCCCATTCGATCTCAGCTATCTGCGTACCATGGCCTTTATCTTAGTTATCGCCGTCGTGGTGCAATTTACCGAGATGCTGGTACAGAAAACCAGCGCCGCCCTACACAGAGCCCTGGGTATCTATCTGCCGCTGATCACCACCAACTGCGCCGTACTGGGTGTTGCCCTGCTCAACGTCAATGAGAAGCATGACTTTATCGAGTCGGCCATCTATGGTTTCGGTGCGGCAGCTGGCTTCTCTATCGTCTTGATCCTCTTCTCAGCCATGCGTGAGCGTCTCGCCGCCGCCGACGTGCCTGCTCCCTTCAAGGGCGGCGCCATCGCGATGATCACCGCAGGTCTGATGTCTCTGGCCTTCATGGGCTTCACAGGTTTGGTTAATTAAGCATGAGCCAAGTTATTATTGCCATCATCCTTTTAGGATTACTCGCCCTCGCCTTCGGCGCGCTACTGGGTTACGCCGCCGAGAAATTTAAGGTCGAAGGCGACCCCATTATCGATCAAGCCGAGGCGTTGCTGCCTCAGACCCAGTGCGGACAATGCGGTTATCCGGGGTGTCGCCCCTATGCCGAGGCGATTGCCAACGGCGAAAAGATTAACAAGTGTCCACCCGGCGGAACAGCCACCATGGAGAAGCTTGCCGAGCTCATGGGGGTCGACCCAGAGCCGCTCACCGCAAGCGCCGAGACCCAAGTAAAGAAGGTTGCCTTTATTCGCGAGGCCGAATGTATCGGCTGCACCAAGTGTATTCAGGCCTGCCCGGTCGATGCCATCCTGGGCACAGGTAAGCAAATGCATACGGTGATCACAGATTACTGCACCGGCTGTGACCTGTGTGTCGAGCCCTGCCCGGTGGATTGCATCGACATGATCCCCGTGGCCGAAACGCTACAAAACTGGAGCTGGCAGCTCAATGCCATACCCGTGGTCAATATTAGCGAGGAATCTAAGTGTTAACCTTGTTAGAACAGATAGATAAAGGCACACTCTGGCGTATCCCCGGCGGTATTCACCCACCCGAGCATAAATCGCTTTCTAACCAGAGTGAGATAGCCAGGCTGCCCTTAGCGGATCACTACCTCATCCCAGTTCCGGGTGTAGGAGAAAACTGCACCTTAGCGGTGAAAGTCGGCGACGCTGTGACCAAAGGCCAGGCCTTGACCATGGGCGAAGGTTTTCGCCATCTGCCTGTGCATGCTCCCGTCTCAGGTAAAGTGATTGCCATCGAAGAGCGCGCCAGCAACCACGCATCGGCGCTGCCGGTGCTGACCTGCGTGATCGAAAACGATCATCAGGAGCAGTGGACAGATAGCGTTCACGGCCCCCTGAGCCCGGAACAGGTCGCCGAGATGGACAGTGATACCATCATCAGGCGTATTCAGGCGGCAGGCATCGCCGGTCTTGGCGGCGCAGCCTTCCCTACCCATATCAAGCTTAAGCCGGTAAGCGATATCGAGCTGCTGATCATCAACGGCGTCGAGTGTGAGCCCTATATCAGCTCTGACGATAGACTAATGCAGGAAGCGTGTGACGAAATTGTCCGCGGCATAGCCATCATCCATCAGTTGCTCAACCCCAAGCGGATCATTGTCGCCATCGAAGACAATAAGCCCAAGGCGATAGAGCAGATGGAACATGCCCTCAATCGTAGCCAGCTGCCGAATCACTGTGCGCGAGTGAATAAGATCCCTACTCTCTACCCGTCGGGTGGCGAGAAGCAACTGATCCAGATTTTAACCGGGCAGGAGGTGCCATCGGGCGCCATCCCGGCAAACCTGGGTATTCTGGTGCAGAACGTCGGTACCGCCTACAGCATTGCCCAAGCTGTCTATCGCAACATGCCGCTGATCGAGCGCGTGGTGACCCTTACTGGGCAGAATGTCGCCAAGCCGGGCAACTACTGGGTACCTATCGGTACCCCAGTCGAGCACCTGCTAGAGGTGGCGCAGTTTAGGGGCGATACAAACGCGCCGGTGATCATCGGCGGCCCCATGATGGGTTACATGTTGCCCGATGTTGCCGCGCCCATTACCAAAGGCACCAACTGTGTCTTGATGCCAAGCGAGCAAGAGGTCGCGCCGCCGAGTCCAGAGCAGCCCTGCATCCGCTGCGGTGAATGCGCCCAGGCCTGTCCGGCGCAGTTGCTGCCCCAGCAGCTGTTTTGGCATGCCAAGGCCCAGGAGTATGACAAGGCCGCCAGCTACAACCTGCGGGACTGCATCGAATGCGGCTGCTGCAGCTATGTGTGCCCCAGCGACATTCCTTTAGTGGAATACTATCGCGTCGCTAAATCGGCTTTGCGGCAAGAGGCGGAAGAGAAGAAACAGGCAGAGCTTGCCAAACAGAGATTCGACTCCCGCACCCTGCGTCTCGAGCAGGAGAAACGGGCCCGTGAAGAGAAAGCCAAGCAGGCTGCCGAGCGTCGCAAGGCCCAGATGACCGGCTCAGATAAAGACGCGGTTGCCGCCGCTATGGCGAGGATCAAAGCCAAGAAGGCCGCAGATGAGCAAAGCTCAACTGGCAGCACCACAGATAAACCACAAGACAAGGTGGCCGCCGCTATCGCAAGGGCTAAGGCTAAGAAGGCGGCCCAGAAAGGCGATGCCACAACCGCAACAGAGACGGCTGAGCAGCAAACATCTACGCCACGAGCCACGAGTGCCGACAATGGCGATTCAGCCACTCTGAGTCAGAAAGAAAAAGTCGCGGCAGCAATTGCCCGCGCCAAGGCGAAGAAGGCGGCGCAAAACGCGCCTGAGTCCGGCGATACAAGCCAAACGCCCGCTCAGGAAACCGAAGCCAATGCGCCCCTAAGCCAAAAAGAGAAGGTCGCGGCGGCAATTGCACGCGCTAAGGCCAAAAAAGCCGCTCAGGCGAGCGCAAGTGATGAACAAGTCACACCCAGCGAAAGCCAGACCAATATACAAAACGGAGCCCGAGACGGTGCCAAGGCCAGCAGCCCTGAAACCATCAAGAAGGCTAAGATAGCCGCCGCTGTCGCCAAGGCCAAGGCGAATAAGGCCGCTCAGGCAAGCGCAGGTGATGAACAAGTCGCGCCCAGTGAAAGCCAGACCAATATACAAAACGGAGCCCAAGACGGTTCCCAAGACGGTGACAAGACCAGTACCCCTGAAGCCATCAAGAAGGCTAAGATAGCCGCCGCTGTCGCCAAGGCCAAGGCGAAGAAGGCCGCTCAGGTGAGCGCGAGCGATGAACAAGCCGCGCCCAGTGAAAGCCAGACCAATATACAAAACGGAGCCCAAGACAGAGCCCAAGACGATGGCAACGCCAGCAGCCCAGAGGCCATCAAGAAGGCTAAGATAGCCGCCGCTGTCGCTAAGGCCAAGGCGAAGAAGGCCGCTCAGGCAAGCGCGAGCGATGAACAAGTCGCGCCCAGTGAAAGCCAGACCAATAACCAAGACGGTGCCCTAGACGGTGCCCAAGACGGCGACAAGACCAGCCCCCCTGAAGCCATCAAGAAGGCTAAGATAGCCGCCGCTGTCGCTAAGGCCAAGGCGAAGAAACTGGCCAAGGCCCAGGCAGAGACCCCAAACAATGAGCACAAGGATTAATCATGGCATTTAAGTTGGCCTCATCGCCACACCTATCCACCAAGGCACAAACCCGCGGCCTGATGTTTAAGGTCATGCTGTGCGCCCTACCTGGCGTGCTAGCCCAGTGCTACTTCTTCGGTTGGGGAACCCTGATCCAGATAGCCTTGGCTATTGCCATCGCAGTGGCCACAGAGGCGGCGGTGTTAAAGTTGCGTGCGCGTCCCGTGGGCAAGACCATTAGCGACAATAGCGCGGCCCTCACAGGTCTGCTCATAGGTGTGGCCATTCCGGCCCTGGCACCGTGGTGGATTGCGGCCATCGGCGTTGTATTTGCCATATTAGTCGTCAAGCAACTGTATGGTGGCCTAGGCAATAACATCTTCAACCCGGCCATGGCGGCCTATGTGATGCTGCTGATCTCCTTCCCGGTGCAGATGACCACCTGGGTCGCCCCTAGCGGCGCCGCCCTGAATGACATAGGACTAATGCAGAGCCTGAGCATCATCTTCCAGGGTGCCGATGCCGAGCAGATCCTCGCCTATCGGGCCGGCATCGATGGGGTTACCATGGCCACCCCACTGGATGCGGTAAAGACCGGTCTCTCCACAGGCCTGACCCTGGATGAGATTCTAACCAAGGCCAGCTTTAGCGACGGCTTTGGCATCGGCTGGGCGGCTATCAACCTCGCCTACCTGGCTGGCGGCCTGGTGATGCTCAAGCTTAAGCTGATCCGTTGGCAGATAAGCACCGCCATCTTGGCCAGCCTGTTTGTCTGCGCCAGCATAGGTTATCTGCTGAGCCCTGATACTCACATGGGCCCTCTAATGCATCTGTTTTCCGGCGCCACCATGTTAGCGGCCTTCTTCATCGCCACTGACCCCGTGACCGCGGCGACCAGCACCCGCGGGCGGCTGATCTTCGGCGCCCTGATCGGCCTGCTGGTCTATCTGATCCGCAGCTTCGGCGGCTATCCCGATGCCTTTGCCTTTGCCGTGCTGCTGGCAAACCTGTGTGCGCCCTTTATCGATTATTATGTCAAACCCCGAGCCTACGGCCACAGAGCAAGCCGCTAAGCCCACGGCAGGAGTATGAAGTGAAACGTTCTATCGTCAAAAATGCTAGCTTACTGGGGTTATTCGCCCTCCTGTGTACCGCCTTGGTCGCCCTGGTGAACCAGTTCACCTTCGAGCGGATCAAGCAGCAGCAAGATCTCGAGCTGATGCGCACCCTGCATCAGATCATCCCAGATGAGATACATGACAACGCGCTGATCGAGCACTGCATCCTGATCCAGGACGCCGACGTGCTGGGCATAGATGAGCCCCTACCCGCCTACATCGCCAGCCAAGGCGGCGAACCTGTGGCCATCGCCATGGAAACCGTCGCACCAGATGGCTATAACGGCCAAATTAAGCTGATCGTCGCCATCGATGCCAAGGGCGAGGTTCTCGGCGTGCGTACCCTCAACCATAACGAGACGCCTGGCCTTGGAGACAAGATAGATCTGCGTAAGTCTACCTGGGTACTGGGCTTTAAGGGCCAGAGTATTCAGGGCGAGCAAGATAAACGCTGGGCGGTGAAGAAAGATGGCGGTCAGTTCGATCAGTTTACCGGCGCTACCATCACCCCAAGGGCCTATGTCGGCGCCGTTAAGCGCACCCTGGCCTACTTTAACGCCAACAAGCAGACCCTGTTAAACCGCCCTGCCAACTGTGAGGTCCAGTATGAGTAACTATCGCGATATCGCCTGGCAAGGACTGTGGAAGAATAACCCGGGCCTAGTACAGCTCCTGGGCCTGTGCCCGCTGCTTGCGGTCACCGCCACCCTGACCAATGCCATCGGGCTGGGGCTAGCGACACTGGTAGTCTTGGTCGGCTCCAACGTGCTCGTCTCTCTGGTGCGAGAGTTTGTGCCCAAGGAGATCCGCATCCCGGTGTTTGTGATGATCATCGCGGCCTTGGTGACCTGTGTGCAGCTGCTGATCAACGCCTATGCCTATGGCCTCTACCTGTCACTGGGGATCTTCTTGCCGCTTATCGTCACCAACTGCGTTATCATTGGCCGCGCCGAAGCCTTCGCCTCACGCAACAGCGTTGTTAAGGCGGCGTTCGATGGCCTGATGATGGGACTGGGCTTCACCCTAGTGCTCATGCTGTTAGGCGCTTGTCGCGAGGTTTTGGGCCAGGGCACTCTGTTTGACGGCGCCGATCTGCTCCTTGGCGACTGGGCCAAGGGGCTAACGGTTCACCTCTGGCAGGTGGATACCAACTTTCTGCTGGCCATGCTACCGCCTGGCGCCTTTATCGCCATGGGGTTTCTCATCGCCGTCAAGAACATGATCGACAAACAGCTCGAGGCGCGTAAACCTGCCCCAGAGGCTGCCCCAGCCGTCACCCGCGCACGTATTACCAAGGTGAGTTAAGTTATGAATACCGAGAAGCGTCGTAGGATTCTAGAGATCTTTCGCGATAACAACCCTAAGCCAGAGACCGAGCTTAACTTCTCTTCTCCCTTCGAGCTGCTAGTTGCCGTTACCCTATCGGCCCAGGCCACGGACGTGAGCGTCAACAAGGCCACAGATAAGCTGTTTCCGGTCGCCAATACCGCCCAGGCTATCTATGACTTAGGCGTAGAGGGACTCAAAGAATATATCAAGACCATAGGCCTCTATAACAACAAGGCGATCAACGTCATCAAGGCCTGCGAGATCTTGCTTGAGAAGCATGGTGGCGAGGTACCCGAAGACAGAGAAGCCCTCGAGGCCCTGCCCGGTGTGGGTCGTAAGACCGCCAACGTGGTATTAAACACCGCCTTCGGCTGGCCGACCATTGCCGTCGACACCCATATCTTTCGCGTCGCCAACCGCACTAAATTTGCCATGGGCAAGAACGTGGATCAGGTCGAGCAGAAGATGTTGAAGGTGGTACCGGCCGAGTTTAAGGTAGATGTGCACCACTGGTTTATTCTTCACGGGCGTTATACCTGTGTCGCCCGCAAGCCAAGATGCGGCAGCTGTTTGATTGAAAATTTGTGTGAGTTCAAAGAGAAGGTCTATCCAGACGAATAGGCGTTCACGCTTACGCTAGCTCTTAAGTTAAAACACTTGAATATCAAAGATAAAAAAGCCGCAGATGCGGCTTTTTTCAGTTTCAATAGCGAGGGTTCGCTGCTGAATTAAAACATACAGACAAAAAACACAGATAGAAACACTGCTATGGTGACCGTTAATCCCAGGGCCATTTTCAATTCGGTTGGCATCGACATCTCCTCTAATAACCAGATCTCATTATCTCAGTCATCGGGTTGAACGCTAGTGAGATAGCCGCATTTTGTGAGCCGGATCATGTCAAGTTAAGCCTGTTTTACTCGGCCTATCCTTGAGCAAGCAAACCGATAGAGCTGATTTAAATAGCGGATAAATAAGGTATACTTGAGCCTAGCATTTCCCTAAAAAGAGGTCCTTATGGCACAACTTTTACACACCATGCTGAGAGTCGGCGATCTCGATCGTAGTATACATTTTTACACCGAGATCCTGGGCATGAAGCTACTGCGCAAGTCTGAGAATCCTGAATACCGCTATACCCTGGCCTTCGTTGGCTTCGACGAAGAGGCGACTGGCGCCGCCGTGGTCGAGCTCACCTACAACTGGGATACAGACGAGTATGATCTCGGCACCGGCTTTGGCCATCTGGCCATTGGTGAAGAGGATATCTACAGCCGCTGCGCCGCTATCGAAGCCGCCGGTGGTAAGGTGACACGTCAGCCAGGCCCTGTGGCCGGTGGCACGACTGAGATCGCTTTTGTGGAAGACCCTGATGGCTACAAGATAGAGTTTATTCAGATGAAATCTGCCCAACATGGCTTAGGTTGATCGTTAAACTTGCATAAAAAAAGCGCCCTAGGGCGCTTTTTTATTTCCAACGACTCGTTAGAACTTAACGGTTACACCGCCGTAGATCTGGCGACCGATAGTGTCGTAAACCTCAGGCACTGTGCCCGCCTCATTACCACTTGCCACCATCACAGGCTTCTCGTCGGTGAAGTTCTTCACACCCAGGCTTGCCGTGATGCTGTCGTTGATGTGGTACATACCCGAGATGTTGTGGTATAGCACCGAATCAACCGTGTCACCATAGTTGATGTCGTCCATCTCACCAATATAACGGTTAGAGTACATCAGGCTCCAGTCACCCTGACCCGCCTTAACGCTGAAGTTATTCTTCACCTTAGCATAGCCACCGAACATACCGCCGATGGTGCCAGTGTAGTCGATGCCATCCTGTTCAAACTCGAGCAGGTAAGTCAGATCGTTGCTGATGCTCCAATCCAGCCCCAGGCCTTCGAAACGGTAAGCCAGGTTAAAGTCGACACCACTGGTGTCTTGGTAGCCCACGTTGGTCAGCGGGTTAGTCAGGTTCTCCAGGTTACCGTCGGGCGTGATGCCGAAGGTTTCACAGGCTGTAGCATCACCGGCGTGACAGGCATTCAGACCTGCCTGAACGTCCAGACGCGAGATAGCGTCGGTGATCTTGAAGCGCCAGTAGTCCAGGGTCAGCGACATGCCATCGATATAGCTTGGCGAGTAGACCAGACCAGCAGTGTAAGACTCTGAAGACTCCGCCTTAAGATCGGGATCTGAGGTGTAGTTCACCAGGATCTGTGGGTCTTGCTCGTTGCCCCAAGGATCGTCCAGGTAGTCGTATGAACCTACGTTACCCCCGAACAGCTCGCTCACGTTTGGCGCACGGAAACCGGTAGCCGCCACGGCGCGAAGCATAAGGTCGTCGGTCGCCTCATAGGTCAAACCTATCTTCCAGGTCGATGCGTTACCAAAAGTAGAGTAATCATCGAAACGCAGCGCAAATTCACCGGTTAGCTTATCGGTGAAAGGTACGCTCACCTCTTGATAGACAGACACCACGCTGTAGCTTCCATCGGTAGGATCTTGCTGGGCTGCAGTGCCTTCACCGGCGACAATCACTGGATCTGGATTGTAGTAGCCGCTGTCATGGCGATACTCGGCGCCAATCGCATAAGCCACTGGGCCCGCTTCCAGGTCGAAGGCTTCGCCGCTGATCACGCCAGAGACGATATGCTGCTCGTTACCACCTGTCGTGCTTTCCAGGTAGCTGATATCGTCGACAATACCTTGGGACAGTGGGTCGCCGCTAAACCAGGCATCCTGGTTGTCATAGACAGACTGCTCCATATTCTTGGCATTGATTGAGTTGTGCACCCAGGTCTCGGCCTTGTTCTTGCCATAGGTGTAAGAGAGATCCCAGGCGATGCCGGTGTGCACGTCGAACTCACCGGCTAGACCGGCTGATACACGTAGTGTGTCAGTGTCTTGCTCGTAGATACGATTACCCGCATCTGTGGTTCTTCTGCGGTATTCCACGCGGCCTTGATCGTCAGGCGAGATACCACCGGCAATCATCTCGTCGGTTAGTGTGATACAGTTGCCTGTCGAGCTTGGTGTGCACACATCCAACATCACAGAGGCTGGCTGCGCCGCCATCATCTGCTCAGACTGCCGCTTGGTATAAAGCAGGTCGCCGGTAAAGACGATATCGTTGGCAAACTCTTGGGTTGCATTGGCAAAGAAGCTGTAACGCTCGTTTGGCGTCTGTAGCCAGCTGTCCTGGGTATAGTCATAACCTTCGGTGCGATCGACCCAGTTGCCGTCCTCGTCTTGCACCTTGCCGCCTAACGATCCGGTTGGGATGAAGCTACTGGCGCCCTTCTCTACCCAGTCGCGATCCTTTTGCATCACGCCGCCGCGGTCTGAGTAAGCCAGACCAAAGGTGTAGTTACCACCGTCGGTGTTGAAACCGTAAAGCGCGCTGATCTCAACGTTCTCACCATCTCCCTTGTCGGTCGCGCCGCCATTGATATCCAGCTGGAAACCTTCGAAATCTTTCTTGGTGATGATGTTAACCACACCGGCAATGGCGTCAGAACCATAAACCGCCGAGGCACCGTCCTTTAAGATCTCCACACGGGCGATCATCGCCACTGGGATAGTGTTTAAATCCACTGCACTGTCGGCGCCCGAACCTGAGTTCACCATGCGGCGACCATTTAACAGCACCAGGGTACGGCTTGCGCCCATACCACGCAGATCCACCTGGGCGACACCGTCGGCACCATTGTTAGTGGTAGAACCCACTGCCATACCGGCCATGGCAGGTTGCGCCTGTAGGATCTCATCGACTGAGTTGTAACCCTCGGCGCGAATGGCACTGGCGTCGATAACGGTAACCGGTGAAGCCGTTTCCATGTCCTGACGTTGAATGCGTGAACCCGTTACCGCGATACGTTCAAAAGAGGCACTTTCTTCGGCAGCAACGGCATTGTTGGCAACAAAAACTCCGCTGGTCGACACTGTCGCAATTAAACTTAATTTAACTGCCGCAGCTAATCTGCTTGTTTTAATCATGTAGGTCTACTCCCTAATTCAATTTTTATTCGGCGCCGTTCTTTTATTTATTCAACGCTCAATTCGATACTCTCCTTTCGCCCCAGAGGCGTCAACCCACCAATTTATTAACCAATGAAAAATAAAAGTTAATACCAGGTATTATTTAAGTAACATTGCAAGTTTAATATTTCATCCCGATGAGTGAATAAGCATTCAGCTGGTTTAATTAACTAGAAAATTTGATCCGAGCCAGTGTTTTACTCGGTAAGAGCCGCAACACAATCACAACGCACACAAAAGACAAAAGTGTGATCACCGTCACAAACAAACGGTCTAAACACATGTTTCAATCCGGCATTTTTACCCTGCAGGTACATAAAGACGCCACCATTAACAAATCCGCCGAGTTAATCCTTAAATGAATAAGGATGCTAAGAAGCAATTAGGCTCACTTGTTACAATATTTTACAAATGCGGAGAAAAACAGCGTTAGTTAACTTATCTCACCACCGCGCTTCCATCCCACAGCATTAAATCAGTTACAGGCTTAACGTATTTAAATTTAACGATTAAGCACATACAAAATTAATAAAGCGGATATAAATCAGACTTTCATTTAAATACACCCAAGCTTTCCCGCGAATTAACAAAATCACTAACAATTAGGCTTATTAAATAATATAGATGTGACGTTTTGTATCTTTTATTCCCTTAACAGGAACTCTCTTAGCTTAAATTTTGAACTAATGGACTCAGGAATAAGATTCAGGGATAGGGAGAAAGCAACCGACTCGAATCATCGGCCTGATTGAATAGAAATTCGAAAGCCCCCAGCAACGACAAAGCGACACAGCCGCTAGGTTATCGCGCTCACGGAACACTCTTAAAGGTGTTCATTGAACGCCTCAGATTACAAGCGTTGATTATTTGTTCATACCCGGAGACGCTGGGTAAACAGCAATGGAATAGATTCTAGAGACATCAGGTGCAGATAGCCTAATGAACAGCCACTAAACACAAAAAAGCGCGGCCTCTCGACCACGCTTCTTACCATTCGTACTCACCAATGTGATAGGTGAAAGGCATTCGCCTCGACAATTATTCCGGCTGGATCAGGTTGAAATGTTGATAGGCTCTGGCGGTAGCGATACGCCCTCTTGGGGTGCGCTGAATGAAGCCTTGTTGGATCAGAAAGGGTTCGAGCACATCTTCTATGGTTTCCCGCTCCTCGCCGATGGCCGCGGCCAGGTTATCCAAGCCTACCGGGCCACCCATAAACTTATCTATGATGGCCAGCAGCAGTTTACGATCCATATAGTCGAAACCTTCGACATCCACATCCAGCATATCCAGGGCACTCTCGGCGACGGCCTTGTTGATCTCGCCGTCATGTTTCACCTCGGCGTAGTCTCGCACCCGTCTAAGCAAACGATTGGCTATACGCGGCGTACCGCGTGAACGTCTGGCCACTTCCACCGCGCCCTCATTATCGATTGGCAGCTCAAGTACCTTGGCGGAGCGCGTAACGATACTGCTGAGATCTTTGACATTGTAAAACTCGAGGCGCAGGGGTATGCCGAAACGAGCCCGTAGCGGTGATGTCAGCGCGCCGGCGCGGGTGGTGGCGCCAATCAGGGTAAAAGGCGGTAACTCTAACTTAATGGAGCGGGCGGCTGGTCCCTCGCCAATCATGATATCCAGCTGATAATCTTCCATCGCCGGGTAGAGGATCTCCTCCACCACGGGGCTTAACCTGTGGATCTCATCGATAAAGAGTACATCACCGGCCTCTAGGTTAGTGAGCAGGGCCGCGAGATCCCCCGCCTTCTCCAGCACAGGGCCCGAGGTCGACTTGATGTTAACCCCCATCTCGTTGGCGACGATCATGGCCAGCGTGGTCTTACCCAAGCCGGGTGGTCCGTAGATCAACATATGATCCAGGGCCTCTCCACGCTTCTGGGCCGCCTCGATGAACACCTTAAGCTGAGCACGGGTATCGTCCTGGCCCGTGTATTCATCCAACAGCTTAGGACGCATCGCTCTGTCTATCTGTTCGTCCCGCTCCTCTGTGCCTTGGGGCTGGGCGTGAACTAACCTATCGGCTTCAATCATCTATTTCTCACTCTAGCGCTAGAGCATCGATTTCAGCGATGCCTTGATCAAGGTTTCCGAATCCATGCCCTCTTCGAAGACACTGGATACCGCCTTACTGGCCTGTGCCGGCTTATATCCTAACGCCAAAAGCGCCGAGATGGCATCTTCTTCGGCGCTGTTCACCTCGGGTGCCGGGGTATAGTTTGACTGCAGCACGAACTCGCGCTCGTTACCGTGGGACGCTTCCATCAGGCTCTTGAGCTTGTCACGCATCTCGACCAGCAAGCGCTCGGCGGTCTTCTTGCCGACACCCGGCAGCTTCACCAGAGTGGCGATGTCGTCGTGTTCGACACACTTAACGAACTCGGCCGCCGTCATGCCTGAGAGTATGGTCAGCGCCAGCTTTGGGCCGACGCCATTAGTCTTGATAAGCAGCCTGAACAGCGCCCTTTCCTGCTTGCTCATAAAACCATAAAGCAGCTGAGCATCTTCTCGCACCACGAAATGGGTGTAGATCACCGCCTCCTGGTTTAGCTCGGGTAGCTCGTAAAAACTGGTCAGCGGCATCTGCACCTCATAGCCGACGCCAGCGGTTTCGATTAGCACCTCGGGCGCCTGTTTCTCCACCAGTAATCCCCGTAAACGACCTATCATCTATATCTTCCGTAAGTTCTCGCGCTCGCCTTACCGCCCATTGCGATCAGGCTCTGATATGTGTGGAAGTGGCACAGGGCAACCCCCAGGGCATCGGCCGCATCGGCCTGTGGCGCCGAAGGCAATTTGAGGATCTGTTGCACCATGTGCTGCACCTGGCTCTTCTGCGCCCGCCCCGTACCGACTACGGCATTCTTGATCTGGGTGGCCGAGTATTCGGCCACCGGCAGATCGGCATTGGTGGCGGCGACTATGGCTGCCCCACGCGCCTGACCAAGCTTTAATGCCGAATCGGCGTTCTTGGCCAGAAACACCCGCTCGATGGCAAATTCATCCGGCTGGTATTGGCGAATGATCTCGCTGATCCCATCGAATATCACCTTGAGGCGGGAGGGCAGATCATCCGATTGGGTGCGAATACAGCCGCTGCCAAGGTATATCTGTTGCCGCCCCTGGCACTGGATCACCCCATAACCTGTGATCCGCGAGCCGGGATCCACCCCCAAGATTATCGGCATGGCTTGCCTATTCTAGGCTGGCTAAGATCTCGTCAGAGATCTCGGCGTTATGATAGACCTCTTGCACATCGTCATGATCTTCAAGGTTATCGATAAGACGCAGGAACTTAGGGGCAGTAGCCGCGTCCAGTTCCGCCTTAGTCGAAGGCACCATAGTCACCTCGGCGTTGACTGCCTCAAGACCGGCGGCGTCCAGCGCATCCTTTACGGCACCGAAGGCTTCTGGCGTGGTGTAGACATCGATAGAGGTATCATCATTGGTGACTACATCTTCTGCGCCGGCGTCGAGCGCCGCATCCATGATGGTGTCTTCATCACTGCCTTCGGCGTAGGAGATCACGCCACGCTTCTCGAACAGATAAGCCACAGAGCCATCTGTGCCCAGGTTGCCACCTGACTTACTAAAGGCGTTACGCACGCCTGAAACGGTGCGGTTACGATTATCAGTCATGGTCTCGACCATCACGGCGGTGCCGCCCGGCCCGTAACCTTCATACATGATGGTTTCCAGCACCTGACCGTCGAGCTCACCGGCGCCACGCTTGATAGCACGCTCGACCGTGTCACGTGTCATGTTATTTGACAGGGCCTTATCGATCGCCGCCCTGAGTCTCGGGTTGGAATCGGGATCCGAGCCGCCTTCTCTGGCCGCTACCGTGAGTTCGCGTATGAATTTGGTGAAAAGTTTACCGCGTTTGGCATCTTGTGCCGCCTTGCGATGCTTGATGTTGGCCCATTTACTGTGACCGGCCATAGGGACTCCTTATTCGAGTTTTCCTCGAAAAAGCCGAGCAAGATGCTCGGCTTATTGATTCAATCTTGATTTATTCCTGCTCTTTTTTCGCTTCCACGACACTCACCCCGAGCTCCTCGAGCTGTACAGGATTAGCTAAGCCAGGCGCGTTAGTGAGCGGACAGGCTGCCGTAGTGGTCTTAGGGAAGGCCATCACGTCACGAATCGAGCTGGCACCTGTCATCAGCATGACCATACGGTCGAGGCCGAACGCCAAACCTGCGTGTGGTGGCGTACCATACTTGAGCGCCTCGAGCAGGAAGCCAAACTTCTCTTGCGCTTCCTCATCTTCGATGCCCAGGATCCTGAACACGGCCGACTGCATCTCACCATCGTGGATACGCACCGAACCACCACCCAGTTCACAACCATTGAGCACCATGTCATAAGCATCAGAGATGGCCGCGGTTGGATTGGCTTCCAGTTCGGCAGGGGTAATACCACTCGGCGCGGTAAACGGGTGATGCATGGCATGCAAGCCGCCATCGGATGTGCGCTCGAACATTGGGAAATCAACCACCCAAAGCGGCTTCCAGTCACCTTCGAGCAGTTCGAAATCTTCACCTACTTTCAGACGCAACGCGCCCATGGCTTCTGCCACTATGTTTGCTTTATCGGCACCGAACAGGATTAGGTCACCGTTGGTCGCAGCGGTGCGATCCAGAATCCCCTTAACCACCTCTTCGCTGAGGAACTTAAGCACTGGCGACTGAATGCCTTCCAGGCCTTTCTCCAGCTCGTTCACCTTCATCCATGCCAAGCCTTTGGCGCCATAGATGTTGACATACTTGCCATACTCATCGAGCTGCTTGCGAGACAGGCTAGCACCGCCCGGGACACACAGCACGGCGACGCGGCCTTCGCTGTCGTTAGCCGGCTCCTGGAACACCTTGAAGTCGACATCTTTAACTAAATCGGCAACATCGACCAACTCCAGCGGGTTACGAAGGTCTGGCTTGTCTGAGCCATAACGACGCATCGCCTCGGCGAAGCTCATCTTAGGAAACTCGCCCAGGTCGACATCAAGCAGCTCTTTAAACAGGCTGCGAACCATCTCTTCTGTCTTATCCATCACCTCGGCAGAGGTCATGAATGAAGTTTCGATATCGATCTGGGTAAATTCAGGCTGACGGTCGGCGCGCAGATCTTCATCACGGAAACATTTAACGATCTGATAGTAGCGATCGAAACCAGACATCATCAGCAGCTGCTTAAACAGCTGTGGCGATTGTGGCAGCGCGAAGAACTGGCCCTTGTAGGTACGGCTAGGTACCAGGTAGTCCCTTGCCCCTTCCGGTGTCGCCTTGGTCAGGATAGGTGTTTCGATATCGAGGAAGCCGTTGCTGTCGAGGAAACGACGCACGGCACTGGTGACCTTAGAGCGGAAGATGATGCGCTCGGCCATCTCTGGGCGACGCAGATCCAGGTAGCGATACTTAAGACGCTGCTCTTCGGTGTTGTGTTGATTTTTGTCCATGTTGATCGGCAATGCCGGTGCGCTGTTGAGGATAGTCAGCGCCTTACCCAGCACCTCTATCTCACCGGTACGCATCTGATCGTTGATCTGGCTGTCGGGACGGGCACGTACCAGGCCTTTCACCTGAACACAGAACTCACTGCGCAGTGTGCTGGCGACATCGAATACCTCTGGCAGATCAGGGTCATACACCACCTGAATCACGCCTTCACGGTCACGCAAATCCAGAAAAACCACGCCGCCGAGATCGCGACTACGATTCACCCAACCTACGAGAGTAACTTCTTCCCCAACATGAGACCGATTAACGTCTCCACAATAATGACTGCGCATCTAACACTTTCCTTTCATCCATCAAGGCCGTGCTTGAGGATATTCTATACATGACAAAAGCGGCATTATAGTGAAATATTGCCGATTTCAAAACAACTTCATCCGCTTAAAATGAAGTAAACCTTTGGGTTGGATAAATATCCATCAAATCCTGAACTGGGGTCACTATTCAGGCGCTGTGATAGCAACGCCCCCCCTGTTTCGCCGCCCGAGACATCAACTTATCGGCGGTCTTCAGCAGTTCCACCACAGTGTCGCCATCGTTTGGGAACATGGCCACCCCAATGCTGACCGATAGTGCCACATCCAGGCCATTGATGGCAAAGGGGGCGCTAAATCCTCCCACTATACCGTCGGCCACCTGACACACGGTATCGAGATCTTTGCTGCGATTAAGTAGCATCACAAATTCGTTACCGCCGAAACGCGCCAGGGTGTCCGACTTACGCACCGCCGACTTGAGCCGCGAAGCTCCCTTGGCCAGCACGCTGTCACCTATCTGATGACCATAGGTCTGGTTGATCTCGCGCATATTATCGAAGCTGATAAAGAGTACGGCAAAAGGTTGCATCTCCCGCCGGTGAAGCAGCATAGACTGGTGAAGTCTGTCATCGAGCAGGCTGCGATTGGGCAGACCCGTTAAGGCATCGAACTGGCCCGCACGCGTCAACTCATGCGCCATCTCTCTGGCGGTCGTTAGGCGGGCACGCCGGCCTCGCCACACAAGATACACGATCAAGACGAAGCTCAGCAGAGCCAACAGGTAGAAGGCACTGCGGTAATTTAACATCGCCTTCCAGCCCGGCGCCTCATCCTTCACCCAATGCTGATAGATAGCCTCTTGGCGTTCAGGGGTTAACTGACCGATGGCCTGATCCCACAGCGGAACTAACTCGCTATGTTTAGGATGCATAGCGAAATGGCTCTGCTGCTGAGAAAAATCGGCCAATACAGACATCTTAAGGGTCTTATAATCTGACTCTTTTAGCACCATGGCCATATTGATCACCTTCTCGATGAAGGCGTCGGCCTTGCCCTGAGCCACGGCATCGACGCCGGCGCGGCTATTGGGCACGATCACCAATTCGATCCCCAGCGCCTTGTTCATCAGATTGGCAATCAGATGATAGCCCTCGACGATGGCCAGGCGTTTACCACTCATCTGGCTCAAGTTAAATACGGTGACCTGGCTTAGGTTGGTTACCAGGCCCCAGGGCGACGGCCAATAAGGGCTGGTAAAGGCCAGTTCACGCTCGCGCTCCGGTGTATGGGCCACGCTACCCACTATGTCTACCTCACCCAGCTTAAGTGCCTCGAGCAGACTGCTCCAACGTTCGAACGCCACACCCTCAAGCTTTAGGCCAAGCTGCTCGGCGACCCAATGACTTATCTCGCTGTTGATCCCCATAAATTCACCACCCTGGCCCTGATACTCCATGGGTGCCCAGGCGGAAAGATAGCCGACTCTTAAGGTGCCTAAGCTGTCCAGGTAACGTCTCTGACTCGAGGTGATAATGAGCGGATTCATCAGCGACTGGACGCTTCTGTCGTCTCTATCCAAGATCCACTTATTCTCTATGGCGGCCAACTCCGCCGTACTGATCAGACGAAAGCCAGCGGCGATGCGCTGAGCCAGCCCCTTATCTTCATTTCGGGTCAAGGCATAGATGTCTGTGGTAAAGGCCAACTTGCGGTATTGATGAAAGTCGGTCCAGGAATCGGCCCGGAGTAGATAATGCTGAGTCCAGGCCGAAGATGCGACGAAGGCGGCGATATGCCCCTGCTGGGCGGCTTCGATCATCTTGGTCACATCGGTATAGAGTTTAAGCTCTGAATCCGGCAACGCCTGCTGTAGCTTATCCAGATAGGGGGCCGTCGGCACGGTTCCGACACGTTTACCCTTTAATTCATCTAGACTGCCAAGGGGCCTGCCATAACTGAAGAGTCGGCTCTTCACCTGATAGGTCCGCCAGGCACGGGTAAGATTACTCTTCATGGTATCGCTTTCGGGATAGCCCACATGAATATCGGCACGATGAAACCTCAGCTCATCCAGGCCGTCTTCCATCGCGGCGGGGCGAAACTCCACCTCTATTCCCGTCTTCTTAGACCAGAGTTTCCAGATATCGATGTAAAGTCCATGTGGTTCCCCATCGCCGCCGGTATCGACAAAGGGTTGAATACCAGTGGTGGTGGCGATAACCAAGGTATTGGCATCATGACTAAACCCCAACCAACGCTTGTCTATCTCTGCCCGGCTAAGATGACTCAAACGCTCGAAGCCACGGTTGATCTCAGTGATCAGATTGAGCCGCCCCTTGCTGACTGCGGGCACCAGGGCCGTCTTCTTGATCAGCAGGCGATTATCCAGGGGAAACTCTTCCAACACGGCGCGGCTGACGGCGTTATCCTTTAAATAACCTTCCATGCCGGCAAAGACATCGACCTCACCCGCCACAACCCCGCGCAGCAGATCGGCGCGACTATTATAGTAACGGTAACTCAGCCCATTAACCTGCTGATTGAGAATGGATTCAT
Source organism: Shewanella insulae (assembly GCF_009831655.1). Classification (GTDB taxonomy): domain Bacteria; phylum Pseudomonadota; class Gammaproteobacteria; order Enterobacterales; family Shewanellaceae; genus Shewanella; species Shewanella insulae. Next base: position 461,417 of record NZ_WRPA01000001.1, read on the forward strand.
GGGAAGAACCCGCCACTATGCCGATACGATAAGGCTGGAGATCGCTAAAACTCTTCTTGCCTTTTAGCGTATTGCGCATGTAGAGATAGGTACTGACATGGGCTATCGGCGCCGCAAAATCGAAATTCTGTGCCCGCTCCTTGGTGATCCCAAGGCCGATATGGATATCGGCATCGCCCTGAGCCAGCTGTTTCAGGGAGTCATGCCAATGACGGGCAACGAAGACCACAGGCACTTGAGTCTGGGACGACCATTCACGCCACAGGTCTACCAAGACACCTTTCGCATCACCGTTTTCATCGACAAACTGATAAGGATAACTGTCTTCCCCCATCACTAATACCAGTGGGGCTTGCTGCTCTTCGGCCGCCACTTGACTACTCAACACTAGGCATAGCACCAAGGCGGCAGTGCCCAAAACAAAATGAGCCATCATAAGCCGCACAAAGGCCATGTGCGCCCAAAGCAAGCGCCGCGCGACGATGCAGGCCGAAGCAAAAGTGTGTAGTGGTGTCAAAGGTCGGTCCCAGTTTTCTATTATCATTTTTATATCAAGGCAAGCCATCACTTGTTCTAAAAACAGCCCCTTATAAAAAAGGCTTTTAAAAGGCAGCTTATATCACAAGCCGGCTACATAAATAACCTCGGCGCCCTCGCTCGGTTCACTAAGTCACCGCGCTGTAAAATATATGTTGTTATTAGGATATTAGACAGAATTTTATTCCTAATTACCAGTACCAGTCTTGCTGCGAACTGTTATCATTAGCTAGAATGAAATATTGAATTTACTCAAAAAACTCTGATGAACTCAACTCAAGATACAATTTACGCACAGGCCTGTGAAAATATCAGTGATTTTCAATTCGACGATAGAGTCGCGGGCGTCTTTGGCGACATGATCCGTCGCTCTGTCCCAGGATATGGACAGATCATCAATACCTTAGGCGATTTTGCCGACAAATGCGTCACCCCCAATAGTAAAATTTACGATTTAGGTTGCTCCCTGGGCGCCGCAACCCTTAGCGTGCGTCGTCGTATCGAAGGCAGAGGCTGTGAGATCATCGCCGTCGACAATAGCGAATCTATGGTCGAACGCTGCAAGCAAAACCTCAGCGCCTATGTGAGCGAGACCCCGGTGGACCTCATCTGCGCCGATATACGCGACATAGAGATCCAAGATGCCTCCATGGTGATCCTCAACTTTACTATGCAGTTTTTGGCTCCCGAAGACAGGCAAACACTGATCGCCAATATCTATCAGGGACTCAAGCCAGGCGGTATTCTGGTGTTGTCAGAGAAGCTGGTCTTCGAAGATGAGCCGGTACAGCATCTACTGGACGAGCTGCACCTGGATTTCAAGCGTGCCAACGGCTACAGCGAACTCGAGATCAGTCAAAAGCGCAGCTCACTCGAGCATGTGATGAAACCAGATACCCTGCCCCAGCATCAGCAACGCCTTCAGGCTCAGGGCTTTAGTCATTTTAGCGTCTGGTTTCAATGTTTTAACTTCGCATCTATGGTGGCCATCAAGTGATCAGCTTCAGCTCCTTTTATCAGCAAATCGCCGATTCCAATCTACAACATTGGTTAGAAGAACTGCCGGCTATTCTCGGCCAGTGGCAGCGGGAACATAAGCACGGCAACCTACCCAAATGGGAGAAGGTGCTTAATAAGCTGCACTATCCCGCCCCCGACAGAGTCGATTTCACCACTAAGGTAGAGGTCGGCAGTGGAGATCAACTCAGCAAGGGACAGCAGGAGAAACTCAAGAACCTGCTAAAACTCTTCAGTCCCTGGCGCAAGGGCCCCTTCGATCTGCACGGCATCCATATCGATACCGAATGGCGCTCAGATTGGAAGTGGGAGCGAGTTCAACCCCATATCTCCCCCCTGAAAAACCGAACCGTACTAGATGTAGGTTGCGGTAGCGGCTACCACATGTGGCGCATGCTGGGTGACGGTGCCAAGCGCGTGGTGGGTATCGACCCTTCTCCCCTATTTCTCTGCCAATTTGAGGCGGTAAAACGCCTGGCGGGAAACCAGCACCCAGTGCATCTGCTGCCTCTGGGCATAGAGCAGCTGCCACCACTCGATGCCTTCGATACTGTATTCTCCATGGGCGTGCTCTATCATAGACGCTCGCCCATAGATCACCTGCTACAACTGAGGGATCAGCTGAGAACCGGTGGCGAACTCGTCCTTGAGACCTTAGTGGTCGATGGCGATGAGAACACAGTGCTGGTTCCCGGAGAACGCTATGGCAAGATGAACAACGTCTGGTTCCTGCCATCGGCCAAGGCACTAGAGGCCTGGCTGAAGAAGGCGGATTTTGTCGATGTTCGTTGCGTTGATATTGATGTAACCTCATTGGCCGAACAGCGAAGCACAGAATGGATGCCTAACGAGTCTTTAGTGGACTACCTAAATCCTAACGATATCAGTCTGACAGTCGAAGGCTATCCTGCACCCAAGCGAGCCACTTTTATCGCGGTGAAGAATCAGCCCAACAAAGATTTGATTTAAACAAAATAGTAAACGGGAAGCACTATGTTAAAACAGATGACCACACTCGCCCTGGTAACCAGCCTGGTCGGCTGCGCGACGACCCAGGAACCTAAGCAGCCCACGCCGGTCGATGTCGACACCTTTAATGCCAGCCTGAGCGAGCAAAAGAGCGAGCTTGTCACCCTGATCAACGCCAATCAAAGCGAGCAGCAGGCGACATTAACTTCCCTGTCTACCCAGCTTGACCAACTGTCTAAACAGGTGGCAGCGGTCAAGATTCAGCCTGAGAAGCAAGTGGTTCAGGTACCTATGCAATGTGACCCTTCGCCCATAGGGGACAAATTTATTCTGGGTGCGGTAGAGCATGTCTATATCGATGAGGTCAAAGCCGGCTTCGAGACCCGCATCGATACAGGTGCCGAATCCTCATCGCTGGATGCCCATAACATCATACTGTTCGAACGTAATAGTAAGCAGTGGGTACGCTTCGATGTGTTTACCCAGGGCGCCGACAAGCCCTCTCAGACCTTCGAGTCTAAAGTCGAGCGTTTCGTGCGCATCAAACAAGATGCCGATGAGAAGAATGATAGACGCCCAGTGATCCATGCCCATCTACAAATTGGCGATTACAAGGCGGAAACAGATCTCAACCTGGTAGATCGTAGTCACCTCGACTATCAACTACTGCTGGGACGTAAGTTTATGCAAGATATTGCCGTCGTCGATGTGGGACAGACTTTTGTGCACGGTAAGAAAAATCCCTCAAAGACAGCAAAATAATAGGATGCCAACTCGATGCACTCTAAAAAACCTTTTTATATATTAGTCGCCCTGCTGTTTATTGCAGGGATAGCCGCTAGCGTCTATCGCGGCATCGAACACAATGTGCCCTTCCTTCCTGGCGAACAGGTACAGAGCTGGGCCGTAGATGCCAAGGTCAGTTTCCAGGGCACTGGCAACCCAGCCGAAGTGACATTTTCACTGCCTAAGGATCCCGCCTTCGAGATCTTAGTCGAGAATGCTACCTCTCCAGGCTATGGAATGTCGGTCACCGACGGTGATGTCGGCCGACAGGTCACCTGGTCGACCCGCGAGGCCATTGGTCAACAAGATCTCTACTACAAGGTCACCCTGGTACCTACGGGCAAGAACGAGATCCTAGCAGATAGTGAACCAGACGCGCCACAGGCCTACAACTGGCCTGCCACCGAGTTGGCCGCCGCCGAGCAGGTGATGAGCGAGATATGGTCGCGCAGCGCCACCAACCTGTCGTTTGCCCAGCAGCTCAACAAGAGTTTTAATGCCACCGAACGCAGCCAAAACCTGGAACTTCTGCTCACCAGCAACTCTCGCGCCGACCTCTTTATCCGTATGCTTAACAGCAAGGGGATCCCAGCAAAGAAGGTTAGCGGATTGTTTTTGGAAGATCAGCGCCGCCGCCAACAGTTGACCACCTATGTCGAGGTTTATCACCAGGGGCAGTGGATCATCTTCAATCCTAACGATGGTAGCCAGGGACGCCCAGACAATCTGCTGATCTGGGACAGAACCGCCAAGTCGACCCTGGACGTGGTCGGCGGGGTAAACTCTCAGGTTAACTTCTCCATGTTGCAAGACACCCGCTCTGCACTGGCGACCTCTATCGACATGCTGAAGAACAAGGACGCACTGGACTTCTCCCTCTATCAACTGCCACTGGAAGAACAGAGCCTGTTTAAGGGCATCTTGCTTATACCTATCGGCGTGCTCATGGTGGTATTCTTGCGGGTGATCATAGGCATCAAGACCTCTGGTACCTTCATGCCGGTACTGATCGCCCTTGCCTTTATTCAGACAACCTTGCTAACAGGACTTGTTGGCTTCTTGCTGATCGTCGCCTTCGGCCTGATGATCCGCTCCTATCTGTCGGATCTCAACCTCTTGCTGATATCTAGGATCTCGGCGGTGATCATAGTGGTCATCGGCATCATAGGCCTGTTTACCCTGCTCTCTTATAAGTTCGGTTTGAGTGAAGGCCTCACCATCACCTTCTTCCCTATGATCATCCTGGCGTGGACCATCGAGCGTATGTCTATCCTCTGGGAAGAGGAAGGTGCCAAGGAAGTCATGGTACAGGGCGGTGGCAGCCTGTTTGTCGCCACCTTGGCCTACCTGGCCATGAGCGCTCACTGGGTACAACACTGGGTATTCAACTTCCTCGGTATCCACCTGGTTATTCTGGCAGTAGTGCTCTTGATGGGCCAATACACAGGCTACAAGTTATTGGAACTTAGACGCTTTAGACCTCTAGCGGGAGAGTAAGTATGCTATTTGCGAAACCTCGAAGGCTAACGGAAAACGGCGTGCTTGGCATGAACAAGCGTAATATCGACTACATAGGTCGTTATAACCAGCGCAAGTTCTACAAACGGGTGGACGATAAGCTCACCACCAAACAACTGGCACTGGCGAACGACATCGCCGTGCCGGCACTTATCGGCACCGTCTGTCAGCAACATGAGATCATGCACATTCCCGAGATGGTCAATAACCGCGACGGCTTTGTGATCAAGCCCTCCCAGGGATCAGGCGGTAAAGGGATCTTGGTGATCACTAAGGTGGAGAATGGTCACTATTTCAAGCCCAATGGACACGAGGTGACTCCAAGCGAGATCGATCGTCATATCTCCAACATTCTCAGTGGCCTCTTCTCTCTGGGTGGCAAGCCTGATGTGGCCATTGTTGAGGGGCTTATCGAGTTCGATCCTGTGTTTGACGGCTACTCCTTCGAAGGGGTGCCCGACATTCGCTTGATCGTATTCAAGGGCTTTCCCGTGATGGGCATGTTGAGGCTGTCGACGGCCGCCTCAGATGGTAAGGCTAACCTACACCAGGGCGCCGTAGGTGTCGGCCTAGACATAGGCACGGGCCAAGGCCTGCATGCGGTGCAGTTCGACCGACCGCTAGATCTTCACCCGGATACCGACAAGAAGCTTACCGAGATCCTAGTCCCCCACTGGGATACCCTGTTGCATACGGCCTCTAAGGCCTATGAGATGAGCGAGCTGGGTTACTTGGGCACCGACATGGTGCTGGATCAAAAGCTTGGCCCCTTGCTGCTTGAGCTCAACGCCCGTCCCGGCCTGGCGATTCAGATAGCCAATGGTCAGGGCCTGCTGCCAAGGCTCAAACATGTCGAGCAGATGAAGAATAAGTCTATGTCAGTGGAAGAGCGCGTCGCCTATGCTAAAACGCATTTTAGCAGTCTCCCTAGCGCTTAACTTCAGTGTGGCGGCCCAGGCCGCCTCTCCTATTACACTGCTCAGCGAGCAGTGTATCGATTACCGGGTCTCCCTGTCTCAGGCCAAGGCCAGCGATACTCAGCTCGATGCCAGCGTGCGACTCGAACGTGAGCTGATCGGCCTGTTTAACCTCAAAGACAGCGTACGCTTCTATCGGCACTATCCGCTAAATCGCCAAGACAGAGAATCCCTGTTGCAGTGCCAGTTACATCTGGCCGATGAATTCGACCGCCTGGCTCAGGACGCCTGGCTCAAGGCGCAGAGCCAGCAATGGGCCGCCAGTGAATCCCCAGGTCTTCATCATCTTGGCCAGCTCCTCACCCTGCAGATAGCAGAGCAAATCAGCCAAGAGCAGAAGGCTAAGCTCCATACCGCACAGGCCAGCATAGCTCATGGGTTAAAGCAGAAAGATCTGTCACTCATCATAGGCCAAGATCAGTGCCGCCTTCCCGATGAGCGAGTCGATACACAGGCCCAAACCAGATTCGATAACTCGATCGCCAGTTATCTCATCCATCAACAAGATGAGACCTGTAAGCGCCTGGTTTGGCAGGCCTATCAAGTAAGGGCCAAGCAGAAGAACCAGGCAGCCCTGTCGCTTATCCTAGAGACCAGGCAGGCGATAGCACTCGAGCATGGATTCAGAGATTATGCCAACTGGTCGCTGAGCCACCGACAACTCGCCCATCCGGCGCAGGTTAAACATTATCTGGACAGTCAAACCCAACGAGGCCCTTCCCCCTGGGCATTGGGCGCAGTGCTCGCCGAGCTTCCCAAAGTCGAGATTAACGCCCTGACGGGACAAGCGCTGTTAGAGGCAATTCAAAGCTCGCTGGAACCCTTTGGGCTTAAGTTTGAAACCGTTAACGACAAGATGCTGCGCCTGTGGCACCAGGGGCGTTTGCTCGGCGAGCTCTTCCTCGCCGAAGGAGCTAGGCTTCAAAAAAACAATGCCCGGTTAAGTCCCCTAAGGCAGGCAGTAGTAGGTCAACAATTTGGCCAGCTCACCCTTAGCCTGCCCGATGAGCTAGATGACTATCGCAGTCAGGAGTTGCTGATCTCAGCCGTGGCCGAGATGGTATCGCGCATGATCATTGGCGGACGATACTACCTGAACAATACCTTAGGCGATGACCAAGCCATAGCCAGGTACTGGCTCAGTCAGTACCTGACCGACAGCTTGCTCCCCAGTCTACCAAGCAATAGCCGTGAGGCTCAGCTCAAGGCCTTCTCCACCCAGCTTAAGGTTTTTCGCAGCAAGCTTGCGCTGTCGGCCTATCAGGCGCCCGAAAACCGTCTCTACAGCGACATGAGCCATGAGTTTGCCTTAAGTTTCGGCAAACCCTGGCCACAAGCAAAAGATGCGATTTACAGCTTTACCGGAGCGGCAACCCAAGGACCGCTCTATTATCTTCCTCTATGGCATCAAAGCCTTGCAAGGGAGATCCATGCTCGTGCCAGACTCGACACCCGCGCACTGTTTGAACTCTTATTGATCAACGAGCAACAACTGACCCTCGATGAACGACTCACTATAATTTTTGGCAGTGCGCCATCTGTCGCCACCATCCTAGAAAGGAGCCAACATGATCAACCTAAGCCCATACACTAGCATCTTTGGGGCTCTCGCACTCACCTCTGCCCTACTATTCCCAAGCCTGCCCGTCTCGGCAAAGGCATCGCCTTCACCGGAAGCACTGCATGTCAAACAGGCTATCCAGCAGAACCTTGAAGATCATCTCTACCAGTTACCCCCAAGGGTTCAGGGCCACTATGGCATTCGTCTCTATCGCATGACCGGCGATGACAAATATGCCAATGCCGCCCTGGTCGATCTATATGCCGTCACAGAATCCCAGGCGTTTTACGCCTGTCAGCTGGATAAGGCGGGCTTTATCACCCAGGAGGCCCAGGCGGCCATAGATGTGCTGGGTAAGGGACCAAGAGCCAAGGCCCGTAAGAAGGCGCTGGCCCCCTTCCCCGAGTTTCTTTTCTACACCGATGTATTGTTGAGGTTCTCGAGTCGCATCGATGAGTTTGGCCTGCAAGGCCCTTGTCATGACAAGTTAGTCACGGCCCTTAAGGGAACCGATCTGAAACGCGGCCTCACCGATAAGGCAATGATCGAGGCTTGGGCGGCGCAGCTGGTTAACTATGTGTACTGGGCCAAGCAGCTTGGCGTGGGCGACTATGTACAAGCGTACAAGGCCGCCTTCAATCGCGTCTACCCTCAGAGTAGGGACGCAGAGCTCGACAAGAAGCAGTTTCGCAATAAGATCTACGGCATGACCCACTTCATCTTCGCCGCCAGTGAGTATTATCAGCATCCGGTCGATAAAGCGGAGTTTGCCTGGATCTTGAATTATTTCGAGACCAATATCGACCGGATCCTCAAAGATGCAACAGACGATATCATCGCCGAGGTAGGCATCAGCTTCCACCTGGCAGGAATGTCAGATAACCCTGTGGTAAAGCAGACCCAGAGACACATCATGGCCGCTTTCGATCCTAAGGTGCAGACCATCCCCTCGCCTCGAGGCAATCCCGATCTCGCCTTGGGCGAGCACCGCAACGTGCTTGCCATGATGCTGTTAGATTGGCCCAAGACACTGCATCAAGGCCCCTATTTCCATCGGCTAAAGGCGACAAAAAAATACTTGCCCAAGCTGGTCGACGTAAAACATGAGCCCAGCGGCAAGCAAACTCAAGCCGGGAAGCAATAGGAGCCAAGAATCAAGATGAGTCAGGCAAAATCAACCTTCGAGCAATGGCGCATCCTCCAGGCGGTTGTCGATTACGGCGGATACGCCCAGGCGGCAGAGAAGCTCAATAAGAGCCAGTCATCCCTTAACCATGCGGTGGCCAAGCTGCAAGCCCAGTTAGGCGTCGCCCTTTTGGAAGTCAGGGGCCGCAAGGCCTACCTTACCGAGAGTGGCGAGGTGCTGCTCAGGCGCTCTCGCCACATTACCCGTTCGGTGACGGAACTCGAGCAGCTAGCCAGTAACCTGGAGAAAGGCTGGGAGCCTAGTCTGTTGATCTCCCGCGAGATGATCTATCCCATGGAACATCTCATCGACGCCCTGGCCGAGTTTGAGCCTCAAGGACGTGGCACCCGGATCACCATCTTAGATTCGGTGATCAGTGGCAGTGCCGAACTGGTAGAGTCTGAGACCGTAGATATCGCCATCATAGGCGGCGCGCCGCCTAAGGGCCATCTGGCCCAACCCCTTTGCAATGTAGATTTTCACCTGGTCTGCCACCCCTCACACCCGCTAGCGAGTATGGAGATGCCCCTAGATGATCAGACCCTGGCGGAGCAGCTGCAAATAGTGATCAAAGATACCGGCCAGATAGCCCGCGGCGAACTGGGTTGGCTCAAGGCCGAACGACGCTGGACAGTAGCCAATTTCCATGAAGCCTTAGTGGTGCTCTCCAAGGGGCTGGGCTTCTGCTGGATCCCGAGTCACCTGATCTGCGATGCCATCAAGGAGGGTCGCCTCAGCCGTTTGACCCTGAAAGGCTCTAGTCATCGTCAGGTGCCGCTCAGCCTGGTTATCCCCAATCGTGACAAACAGGGGCCCGCCTCGCAGCTGCTGGAGCAGCTAATCCTCAAGAATCATTCGGTTTTAGAGGAAGAAGGCTAAGGATGAGGGCGAGGATTCACCCTCGCCCACTTGGTAACGCATCGACAGCGCCTTAGGGGTAAACACTAGTCCTTCGGCCACCAGGAGCTGACGGCTTATTTGCTCTATCGATCGTGAAGGACTCCTATCATTATCCAGCGCCGAGGGGGAATCGATTCTGGCCGCAGAGATTCTCCCCTGATCATCCACACTACCGCTCACCCTAGGGGACACGGTCTCAGGTAACCGGCGCTGCTGGTCACTCTTACCTGCATCGATAAGTGGCTGCATCTGCTCAGGGGTGATGGCACTCTGTTGGCGCACCTTCGCCAATTCGGCCTTCGCCGTGTTCATCTTACGCAAGGCTTCGCTAGCCACCCGGATATCCGCCATCGAAGGGGTAACAGGCGCCATCGCCGCCGCATAAACCTGCTTCATCTTGTTCAGGGTTGCCAGCGGATCCCCTGGCACGGTGGAGATATCGATCGCCACTTCGCCATCCACCGCATAACGCCTGCCATCGCTGCCCTGCTCATACTTAAAACTTGGGCTGCGTGCAAAAGTACCGCCAACGCTGGCATGGGCCTGTTCATGGGCTCTCACCTCGGCGTCGCGCCTAGACAGTTCCTTTAACTCAGCCTCTTGACGGGCAAGGTCAGGATCCTGTGAGCGACGCTCATCACCTGGTGCGGCTTTTCCCTCTTGCTTATCCGCAAAGGGGTTATATGCCTCGCCGCGGATTTCCTCCGCCCCACCAAAAATATCGGCTACGGGCTGTTCCCCTCCAGTCACAATGCCCCGACTAACGTCAGCCTCACCGGTTTGTGCGCCTGAAGTAATCGCATTTGATACTCCATCGCTAGCTCCCGAACCAGGGGCTAAATCTGAGCCTGTTAACCCAGCTCCCACACCAGGAAGTGCTGTATCGGCAACACCGTCCTTGCCTAACCCAGTAACCGCCACCCGATTAAGTAGGCCGCCTATCCCAAGAGGCCCGCTGGAGAGGCTATATCCCCCTTGGACAGATGAACTGCCATTGAAGATAGGCCTGCTCGCACCGCTTTCTGTTGAAAGGTCGGAAGCCACCTTGTTGGAACTGAATACCCCGGTTACCGCCGGGGGAGTCGGCAGTGAAGCAGCCGAGTTGGCCTTAAGACTAGTGTTTGCCGGCAGATGAGAGACAGCGGGCGTGGAAGCGGCACCGACGGAACTCGAAGCCCTATTTGAAGAAGGTAAAGAAGCTGACGAGGATGAAGAAGATGTAGAAATAGAAGCAGAAGAAAACGGCAACGCACTGTAGCGCATTGCCGCAAGAGATGGCGTAGTCATGGCGCCGGCCATGGCGTTACACCTTGATGTCTATCACTGTACCTAGGGTTTCGTTTGCAGTCTCTAATACTTCAACCGCGGCTTCCCCTTGGTTTTTCGATTCTAACGCCGAGACCAGGGCCTCGGTTTTATCAGTGGCGTTAACCGGATTGCTCGTCTCAGTGCCACCTGCTTCGCTCACCGGCGTCTGGCTAGGTTTGGCAACATCTACCGTGGCCTGGGTCAGACCCGACTGAGCACTTTGCAAACCGGCTAGACCGGATGAAAAACTTGATGGAATGTCCATAAATGATGGCCCTTCTTAGCGTGTAACACTTACGGCTAATTATTAATCAAAAGCCATCTAAAGTACAGCGTGCTAACACCCTCTTCTATCTCCTTGAATTAGTTAGTTTGTACCTATCCAGCCCGCCTCCCAGTCTTTCCACACTGGGGTAAAGCCGCGACTTCGAAGGACACTGGCGACCTCGGCGGCGCTGCGCTCATCACTGATCTCAAACTGATCCAGCTGAGCGGCCGGATTGACATAGCCGCCCGGTTCGGTGCGACTACCCGCACTCATCTGAGTGATGCCTAGCCCTAGCAGATTGTCCCTCAAGCTAGGCGTCTCCCGGGTCGAGAGGCTGATCTCAAGTTGCTCGTTAAAGAGGCGAAAGGCGCAGATAAGTTGTACTAAACCTTTGTCGGTCAACTGCACCTTGGGCGTGATACCGCCGACGCAGGGTCTGAGCCTAGGCAGGGATATGCTGTAACGACTGCGCCAGAAGCGGCGCTCGAGATAATCCAGGTGATAGCCCATCAAGAGCGCGTCCATGCGCCAATCATCGAGACCCAGTAACACACCTAGGCCTATCTTATCCACGCCCGCCGGGGCGATCCGCTCCGGCGATTCGAGACGATAGCCATAGTCCTGCTTATTGCCCCTCAGGTGATGTCTGCGATAGGTCTCAGGATCGTAGGTTTCCTGATAGAGCATCACGGCATCCAGCCCCTTCTCCACTAAAATCCCATAGTGTTCACTGCTCAGCGGCTGCACCTCCATGGCCACATGGCTAAATTCCGCCTTCACCAAGGGTAAGATATCGGCAAAGTAATCTATGCCGACCTTGGTTTCATGCTCGCCGGAGACCAACAAGATGGAATCAAATCCCTGAGGCTTAATCACCGCCATCTCCGCCGCCAGTTCATCATGGCTAAGCACCTTGCGCTTAAGCTTGTTGCTCATGGTGAAACCACAGTAGTCACACTCGTTGGCGCAGAGATTTGAGAGATAGAGCGGCAGATAGAGGCCGATGTTGTGACCAAATCGCTGCCGGGTTAAGGCGGCAGCACGTTGCGCCATCGGCTCTAGGTACTCCTCAGCGGCCGGCGACAGCATGGCTAACAGATGATCCAAGTTGCCCTGCTCACCCTCGATCGCCGCTTCTACCTGGGCCGCCGTGGTGGAATAGAGCGCCATACGCAACTGCTCGCGAGAGAGTCCACTCAAGGTATCGAAGAAACTCATTGGGTTACTCCGATAAGAAGGCGGTGAGCGCCTGCTGGGGACTGGTGCCAATCGCCCTCTGGTGAACCTGGGCCAGGCCCGCCTCATAGGCCTTACGCCCCGTGGAGACGGCATCGGCAAAGCAGAGCGCCATCTTCACCGGATCGCGGCTGGCGGCAATTGCCGTGTTCACTAGTACGGCGCTCGCGCCCATCTCCATGGCCGCCATCGCCTGAGAGGGTGAGCCTATTCCGGCATCGACCACCACAGGCACATTGGCCTGCTCTATGATCATCTTCAAAAATGCCGCCGTCTCCAGCCCGCGATTGGAGCCTATTGGGCTACCCAGCGGCATCACGGCCGCACAGCCTACAGATTCCAAATTACGGCAGAGCACAGGATCGGCATGCACATAGGGCAATACGGTAAAGCCGCGTTCACACAGCACCTTGGCTGCGTTAAAGGTCTCTATGGGATCTGGCATCAGATATTTAGGATCTGGGTGGATCTCAAGCTTTACCCAGGAGGTACCCAGCACCTCTCGGGCCAGCTCGGCGACGAAGATCGCCTCCTTGGCATTGCGCGCTCCAGAGGTGTTGGGCAGCAGCTTAACGCCGCTTTGGCGTATGGGCGCCAGAATATCATCGAAACCCGCCTTGAGATCGAGCCGCTTCATCGCCAGCGTCACTAATTGCGAACCGCTTGCTGCCAAAGCCGCCAACATCTGATCGGCGCTGGCAAACTTGCCCGTGCCGGTAAAAAGGCGTGAAGAGAACTGACTATCGCCTATCGTTAACATATTAACCTCCTGCCACTACGCCAAAGAGTTCAATCACATCGCCCGCCTCACACAGGGTTAATGCCCACAGAGACTTTGGAACCACCTCACCTGCCCGCACCAGCGCCACGCTATCCAGGGTGATCTGCTGGTCCTCCAGCATAGACAGCAGACTCGCATTGGCTGGCACCTGTATTAACTGACCATTTAAACTTAAGCTGATCTCACTCATCTATCTCTCCTAAGGCCGATAAACAGGCTGTCTCACCACGTGCCGCATAAGCCTTTTCATTCGATTCTTTAATTTCCGCGCAGACCGCGCATTTGGGATCCCGCCGCAGCGCGAATTTCTGGATTTCGCCGGTTAAACCATCGAATCTGTGCAACCAGCCCAGGCCCGGTAACCCCAGCAATAGCTTTATCGCCAGCAGCGCCTGCATCGAGGCCAAGGTGCCCACCATGGGCCCAAGTATGCCTATGGTGCTGCAGCTCTCACTCACCCTTAGTTCGGCCGGAAACAGACAGTGATAGCAGCCATTGTCCGGGGATTTGCTCAGATCGAACGCCATCAACTGACCGGCAAAGTGGGCCGCAGCCGCCACCACGTTAGGCGTGCTCAGCGCCACACAGGCGGCATTGATATGCTGGCGCGTGGCGAAGTTGTCGCTGCAATCGAGCACCAGACCCACATCCGAGAGCAGAGACTCGGCGTTATCGCCATCCAGACGCACAACCTTGGCCGATATCTGACCAAAAGCCGATACCTGGCTGTTGTCACCTGTGCCTTTTCCTACCAGCCTGTCTCTGGCGACTTCCGCCTTGTACTGGCCGCAATCGCCATGGGAGAACAGTAGCTGCCGGGGCAGGTTACTCAGCTCCACCTTGTCATCATCGATCAGGATCAGGCGGCCGATCCCCGCCGCGCTCAGATACTGGGCGCAGAGCTGGCCCAAGCCGCCAAGCCCCACTATGGCGACGCTTGCATTCATCAGCCTTTGCTGACCCAGTTCGCCGACCTCGGGCAACATGATCTGCCGCGAATATCGGATAAACGCCCTATCATTGAGTGACATAGGCTTTCTCCCACGTCCTGGCCAGCTGTTTATAGGCCTCGCCCGGCGAGTCTGCCTGGGTCACTGCGCGCACAACGGCCACCGCCTCTACGTTTGTTGCTTTAACCCGCTCTATACGCGAAGCGTCTATACCGCCGATGGCCACTCTGGGACAATCAGGCTTCCAAAGCGCGACCATACGAGCGAGCATACTCAGCCCCTGAGGATTAGAAGGCATAGATTTCGTCGGTGTGGGGAAGATATGCCCCAGCGCCAGATAGGATGGATTGAGCTGACTGGCCAGCGCCAACTCGAACACGCCATGACTGGAGACACCCAGGGCGATCCCCGCCTCGGCGATCCTATTGAGATCCGCCTCAAAAAGATCTTCCTGCCCCAGATGGATGCCGAAGGCGCCATGCTTTAACGCCAGCTGCCAGTGATCGTTGATAAACACCTGAGCATCGTACTTGCGCCCCAGCGCGATAGCCCCTTGGATCTGCGCTTCTAACGCGGCAGCGCCTTGGCCCTCTTCTTGCTTGCCCTCCCCTTGTTTGCTCTCTTCTCCTTTGCGACCTGCATGGCCATCATCCTCAAGCTTGATCCTCAGCTGGGCCGTACTTGCGCCGGCGGCCAGTACCAGCTCCAAAGTATTCAGATTATCCACCACGGGATACACCCCGATGGGACGCTTAAGCCTTGGAAAGCTAAGCCTTGGAAAGCTATGCCTTGGAAAGCTATACCTTGAAAAATTAGCTGCCGAAGAACTTAGTGAAGAACCTAGTAAAGAAAAACCACTAGCGCTATCTGAAGAGCTTAACTGAGTCCCGCCGGTCAACTCTGTGATACGGGGAAGCGATATGAGGCCCGAAGGCCAGCCGCAGCGGGTCAATGGCCCGGCGCCGGCGCCCAAGGCTTTGGCCGACGCTATGCCTTGGCCCACATAGGTTTTAGCGAGCAGAACAGCATCGTGTAGCACTAGCCCCTGGGCAAGAAAACTGGCGATCGCCGATGACAAGGTGCAGCCGCTACCGTGATGATTGGGGTTATCCACTCGCTCACCGCTGAGGCGAAAGCTGGTGTGCTGATGTAGCGGCGAGGTATGCGCCACCGCGTTGCAGATAAAGAGATCTTCCGCCTTATCGCTGTGCCAGAGTGAGCCCTTATCACCGCCGGTGATCAGCAGATTGCAGGCTAAGTGCCTTGAGAGTGCGCTTGCCTGACCTAGCATCTCATCACTTGATGCCGTTTCTTTCCCCACCAACTTGCCAAACTCGCTGGCGTTCGGCGTCATCAGGGTAAGCAGCTTAGCGAAGGGAGTGAAATCTAATCCGTCAAGGTGCTTGGGCTTGCTCTTGCGCTGGGCGGAGGCTTGAACAGCAGATTCGCCAGTCAAGGCATCGCCGCAGGAGGCCACCATCACGGGATCCAGAATAATCGAGATAGGCAGGCCATCACCCGTTTTCAGTGGCGCAATATGGGTCGCCAGCCAATCGGCGACAAGATTAATCTGACGCTGATTGGCAAGCAGGCCTATCTTGATCGCCCTTGGCGGCAGATCTGCCAGCAAGGTATCGAGCTGAGCGAGCAAGATAGCCTCACTCACAGGCTCGACACCGTTAACCGCCACCGAGTTTTGCGCGGTGACGCAGGTGATCACGCTGCAACCATGGCAGTCCAGGTCCGCCATGGTCGCAAGATCTGCCTGAATGCCCGCACCGCCCCCGCTGTCTGAACCGGCAATGGTCCAGACGATAGGTTTTTCAGCGGACATGGCTACACCTCTTCTGCTTTTTCGAGAACCGTACTTTCAAGAGCTGTACTTTCAAGAGCGGTACGTTCGAGAGAGGCGCTTTCAACGCCAGGGCTTTGCTTCACCGCGCTGTGATAGAGCTCGCTACCACTTTGCTTAAACTGCGCCGACATCTGCGCCAGCCCTTGTTGAATATCTACCTTCGGCGCGCTAGCAGTAACGTCAATCTGCTCAACCTCAATCTCCCTCACCTCGATCGCTTGGGCCGCGGCGTATTCGCGCACCTCCTGGGTGATCTTCATCGAGCAGAACTTGGGGCCGCACATGGAGCAGAAATGGGCTACCTTGGCCGACTCCTGAGGAAGTGATTCGTCGTGATTCGCCCTGGCGGTGTTGGGATCCAGTCCCAGGTTGTATTGATCTTCCCAGCGGAACTCGAATCTCGCCTTAGACAAGGCGTTGTCGCGGATCTGCGCGCCGGGATGCCCCTTGGCCACATCGCCAGCATGGGCCGCGATCTTATAGGCGATCAGCCCCTGCTTCACATCTTCCTTGTTTGGCAGACCAAGATGCTCCTTGGGTGTCACGTAACAGAGCATGGCGCAACCATACCAGGCGATCATCGCCGCGCCTATGCCTGAGGTGAAGTGATCATAGCCTGGGGCAATGTCGATAGTCTGAGGGCCTAGGGTGTAAAACGGCGCTTCGTCACATAGCTCGAGCTGCTTATCCATGTTCTCCTTGATAAGCTGCATCGGGATATGGCCCGGCCCTTCGATGATGGTCTGCACGTCATACTGCCAGGCCTTCTTAACCAGCTCGCCTAAGGTTTCCAGCTCGGCAAACTGTGCCTCGTCGTTGGCATCGGCGATCGAGCCTGGTCGCATGCCATCCCCCAGCGAGAGGGAGACATCGTAGGCGGCGCACAGCTGGCAGATCTCATCGAAATGCTCATAGAGGAAGTTTTCCTTGTGATGAGAGAGGCACCACTTGGCCATGATGGAGCCGCCGCGAGAGACTATACCTGTGAGGCGCTTAGCCGTCATAGGCACATAACGCAGGAGCACGCCGGCGTGAATGGTAAAGTAATCCACCCCCTGCTCTGCCTGCTCGATCAGGGTATCTCTGAAGATCTCCCAGGTGAGATCTTCGGCGACGCCATTGACCTTCTCCAGCGCCTGATAGATGGGCACAGTCCCTATGGGCACCGGCGAGTTACGGATGATCCACTCGCGGGTCTCATGGATATAGCGACCGGTAGAAAGGTCCATCACGGTATCCGCGCCCCAACGGGTGGCCCACACCAGCTTCTCCACCTCCTCTTCGATAGAGGAGGTAACCGCCGAGTTACCTATGTTGGCGTTGACCTTCACCAGGAAATTACGGCCGATGATCATAGGTTCGGCCTCAGGGTGGTTGATGTTAAGCGGTAAGATTGCCCGGCCCGCCGCCAGCTCCTGAAGCACAAACTCTGGCGTGATCGGCTCACCTAGCTTGGCGCCGAAACTCTCACCCGGCGCGCGCTGATTGAGCACCTCGTCGGTCACTGTCTCTCGAGCCATGTTCTCACGCAGGGCCACATACTCCATCTCTGGGGTAATGATGCCACTTCTGGCGTAGTGCATCTGAGTCACCACCTTACCTTCAAGGGCGCGTCTTGGCTTGGGCAGCTGCTCAAACCTCAGATGATCCAGCCCCTCATCGGCTAGACGCTGCTGGGTAAAACCTGAGCTGACCTGCTCGAGTTCCTGGGTATCGCCGCGCTCGGCAATCCACTCGCTGCGCAGCTTAGGGAGACCATGGCGTACGTCGATATCGGCCTTGGGATCTGAATAGGGCCCGGCGCAGTCATAGACGGTAATGGGAGGATTTTTTTCAAAGACTGGCGCCTCAGCCGTGCCGCCGACCAGAGTGTCAGACTGAAAGATCTGCCGCATGGCGACCTTGAGATCTGGCCTGCTGCCGCCTAGGTAAAATTTTTGCGAATTAGGGTGTTGTAAGGGTTTGAGGTTATCGATAAAGGCCTGGGCCTCTGCTCGCATTTCGCGACGTGTTGACATAAGCAATCTCACTATAGGGTTAGATGAAGTTGCTTGTCTGGAGAAGTTGGCGTTGAGGGCATTGAACCAGGCCAAGGTATCGCCTGATTCAAAAATATGCTGGGTGTCACCAGGGTTTAGCCCCCCAAAATTGAGGCGGTTTCAATCCTTTGCCCGATAAAAATCGGCGGCGACACTATGGTCATATCATGCTTGTTTCCTTCGCAGGGACTAACCTGATCAGGTTCAACGGATCCCGAATAAACGGTCTCAGCCTAATGGCACTCCGACAAGAGGGCCTCAGTATAGACCTAAGAGATTGAAGGTGGCAAGCCCCTTCCAATACATTGTGACATCAAATTAGACGATACGTATAAAAGAATAAAAACAGAAAGTTAAAGCAAACCAAAATGGCAAACCCAAATTTAAGTGAAAATATATCACACTAATTTTTATCTTTAACCTTAACGCCCATCATACTCAGATGCTTATCGAGGGAGTCTTTGATCGCCTGTTTCACCTTGTCGCCACCGCACTTAAAGGGGAAGCCTAAGTTTTCCCCATGGGGGTTAATTGGCGTCGCCACACTCACCACGCGATAACAGGTATCTCCTATCTTGACGATACGATTAGGATCCAACTTGCTGTCTAAGGTGATTGCCGCCTCATATTCATTCTCCTTAGGCAGAACTAATCCCCTCATCTCGCCATCCATCTCACTCATCGACTTCTTTTGGGTGGCATTGCTGGCGGCGCGCTCTACTAACTCATCCAGCCGTGACTGCCTATATCTCACCATATAATCGCCAGCCACAGCGCTTGCCGCCCCCGAGTCTGCTGCTGGCTCGGCCGCCAAGTTGAGACCTGTCGCCCCCTCGAACGAGAATGCGCCACTCTCTTTCTGAATGTCATCCGATGGCTTAGTCTCAGGCACAATCCTAGACTCAGAGGTATTAGACGCTGAGGTATCAGTCGCCGGGGCATTGGTGGTCTGAGTCGCATTGGCATGGGTAACAGTGGGTTGAGTTACTTTGTCTTGAGTTACTTTGTCTTGAGTTAATTTGTCTTGAGTTACTTTGCCCTGGCTATCGGTGGCTCTAATAGCTGGTGCCAGCTTTTCAGGACTCGGTTCACTCGGCACCTGATTTTCCTGAGTCACGCCAGCCTCTTGATTAAGCGCATCTTGACTTGACTCATTTTGAACCAACTTCGTCAGAGGCAGTTTTACTGTCGCCTCGGCAGGGCGATACTTGGCCCTCATGGCGTCAAACTCTGCCTGAGTGAGCATATAGGCGCTGATGGCCTTCTTGTCTCCCTTAGTTGAATCTTGAGCCAGATATGGCCCATCAAACTGCCAACTCAGCAGGGCCAGCAACACGAGATGTACCAGCAAGACGGCCAGGAAGATATGCAGCTCTTGCCAGCCTATCCTCGCACTTAGACCGAAAGAAGATGGGCCCTTAGCAAGCGGGACGCTAGCAGCATCAGAGCCCTGCTCGGCGCGCTCATTCTGCTCGGGCTCATTGACTGGTTCACAGAAGGCTAACTGCCCGAGATCTATATCAAGATTATGGTGGGGCCAGGAAGATTGACTATCCTTAGGGAGCACTCGCAATACCAACTCATCCTTTCCTTAGGAGACTTAGCGAGTTAGAGGTGATGAGGCGCGATAAGTTCAACCAAGGATAAACAGTGGACATAGGTAAATATAAAATACAATAAAATCAAACACTAAATCTTACAGCAATGGTTTAAGCTTACATATGTACGCTTAACTATTTCTTTTGTGTAAGCTTGCTGATAGACTCCCCATTAATCAGGTCTAACCAGTTTTAGAGAGTCTTATGCCGCCACAGCCCTTGCCGCCACAAACCATGCGGCACCAAGAGATCAGCCTGAGCGACCAGTCCAGCTTAGTTACGTCGGTCGCTCCCTATAGCCGCTCGGAAGAGCTGGCAAACGCCCTCAGCCATGGCCTGGGGGTCGTCGCAGGTATTCTGGCACTGGTGTTTTCGCTGCTCAAGGGGTGGGACAGGCTAACCGATCTACAACTTGGCGGATTGGCGCTCTACTGTTTAAGCATCATACTCCTGTTTCTCTGCTCGACTCTCTATCACAGCGTCTCGGCGCCTGAATTAAAACATAGGCTCAAGATAGCCGATCACTGCGCCATCTACCTGTTGATTGCCGGCACCTACACCCCTCTGATGCAGATCCTGCTCGACAGTGTCGAGGCCGATGCTATTCTCATCGCCATCTGGTGTCTGGCTCTCGGCGGGATCCTGTTCAAGACGCTGTTTATTCATCGCTTCAAGATCTTTAGCCTGGTGCTCTATCTGGTAATGGGCTGGTTGTGTGTCATAGTGATGAAGCAGCTGCTTGCGGCCATGAGTCCTCTGGGGTTTCAGCTACTCCTGGCAGGCGGGATCTTCTACAGTGTCGGGGTGATCTTCTATGTGGGTAAACGCATCCCCTATAATCATGCCATCTGGCACCTGTTTGTCCTTGCCGGTGCCCTCAGCCACTTCTTATGCGTCTATCTAACGGTGATCTAGCATAAAGGCATCAAATGCCTCGTCGAGCTGCAGCGCCTCCTGGCTCATATCCAAACTCTTCATCAGGCTAATGATGCACTCTATGGTGCAAAGCCCCTGAGATAGCTGATTTCGCCTCA
Organism: Shewanella insulae; assembly: GCF_009831655.1. Taxonomy (GTDB): domain Bacteria; phylum Pseudomonadota; class Gammaproteobacteria; order Enterobacterales; family Shewanellaceae; genus Shewanella; species Shewanella insulae. Next base: position 481,937 of record NZ_WRPA01000001.1, read on the forward strand.
GACGATAACGTGACGGTTCGCTCTCCTGCAACGTAAGCCTCCTCGCTGCTTGCAAATAAGGACTCTGGCGCACCATCTTTCTGGCCTCCTGCCAGGTGCCATCGAGAATGATCACCTGAGGCGCGCCCCGCTCCCCCACTTTTTGGGCTAGAAGTTGTTCGGTCGTGATAGTCTCATACACGCCCGCCCCATTGTCCCGTTCACCCGCCTCATTCTCCTTGGGAAAGAGCAACAGGGCGTCACCCGATTCACAGGCCTGTTTTATTGCCTCGTCGGGCGCAACCCGCGACCAAGGCACACGGCGGCACAGCTCAGGGAAAGCGGCTAACGCCAACTGACCTGTGTTGCTAGGACGCTCATATTCCCGCTCGTGTGTTAGTAAGACAAACTTCACTCATCTCTCCCTGCCGTTTCGCTGGTATTTGGCACAAAAACTCACGCCTAGTTAAGCCAAAGGCGATGAGTATACCTCAAAGGGCCAGGACGAGAACAATGGCAGGGGCAACACCGAGATGACTGTACTCACCCTGGGTAAAATGATTAACACACGGCCACTAACGAAAGTCCCTCGAGCTCGATTCAAAATCATTCACCATAGCAGATAGATCCTCCAGCCTGCCCGCGATAATGTGCGACACGCCAGAGTGAGTCTCTAGCACTCCGGTTACCTTTAAAATTTTTGATGTCAAAAATGGCTGACGCTGCTCTCTGGCCGTGGCGCTCCAGACGATCACATTGATGTTGCCTGTCTCATCTTCTAACGTCACAAAGGTGACTCCTGAGGCGGTCCCGGGACGCTGACGCCCCACCACAACGCCCGCCACACGCACAAGCTGCCCGTGACGGCACTTGACTAACTCGCAGGCGCGGCGACAACCCTCAAATGGCGCCAGCCCTCTGAGCTGAGCCATCACATGACGCCCCAGGCTGAGCCCCAGGTGACGATAGTCACTCTGCATGGCCGCCATCTCACTGGGTGGCGCCAAGGCCACCTGACTGGCGACGGGCGGCAGGTCATCGAAAAGCGGAAGACTCGGCTGATAGGCGCTGAGTTGCCAACGCGCCTGATACCTATGCCCGGCCAGCGTCAACAGGGCATCGGCGCTAGCCAGCAAGGTCAGACAGCCCTGAGACAAGCCTAGCTCATAGAGCTGCTCGCCCCGGGTAAAGCCGTTTTCGGGGCGCGCCGCGATAAGGGCTTTTACCTCCTCCCGCCTCAGCCCCTTAACCTGTCGAAAGCCCAGGCGTATCGCGGGCTGCTCGGCTTCCGGCAAGATCACCAGGCTATTATCCCAGTCACTGTGATTGACACACACCGGCAGCACCATGACGTCGTGGCGCTGCACATCCTGAATAAGCTGTGACGGGCTATAGAAGCCCATGGGTTGACTGTTAAGCAAGGCGCAGCAGAAGGCCGCCGGATAATGATGTTTAAGATAGGCCGACACATAGGCCAGCAGGGCAAAGCTGGCGGAGTGGGACTCGGGAAAACCATACTCACCGAAGCCTTTGATCTGCCTGTAGATCTGCTCGGCGAATGTCTGGCTGTAACCCCGCGCCGCCATCCCCTGGAGCAGTTTGGCCTCAAACTTATCCAGCTCACCGGTGCGCTTCCAGCTCGCCATCGCCCGGCGCAGCTGATCCGCCTCGCCGCCACTGAAACCTGCGGCCACCATGGCCAGCTCAATCACCTGCTCCTGAAAGATAGGCACTCCCATGGTGCGGGATAGCACGGATTCGACTGCCGGGCTGGGATATTCCACCGCCTCCAGGCCATCCCGCCGTCTCAGGTAGGGATGCACCATATCCCCCTGAATTGGCCCGGGCCTGACGATGGCGATCTGCACTACAAGGTCGTAGTAACAGGCTGGCTTAAGCCTTGGTAGCATGGCGCTCTGCGCCCGTGACTCGACCTGAAACACCCCTATGCTGTCGCCCGCCTGCAACATGCGATAGACCTCGGCCTCCTCCCATGTCACATCGGCCATGGAAAAGGCTTTCTCTGGGCGACTCAACAAGGCGAAGGTCTTACGGATCGCCGTCAGCATTCCCAGAGCCAGGATATCCACCTTCAACAGACCCAGGCTCTCCAGGTCATCCTTATCCCACTGGATCACTGTACGATCCGCCATGGCCGCATTTTCAATGGGCACCAGCTCAGACAAAGGCCCTGCGGAGATGATGAAACCTCCCACGTGCTGGGACAGGTGACGGGGAAAGCCTATCAATGTCTGCACCAAGGGCAATAACATGCGCCCGCGGCCAGCTTCTGGCAACATGGTGGCTAGCTGAGCCGTCCAGTGATGCTTGGGATCCCGGCGATCGATATTCTTTACCATCAGGGCGACCTGCTCGGCATCTATCCCCAGCGCCTTGCCCACATCGCCCATGGCACTCTTGAAGCGGTAGCAGATCACAGCGGCGGCCAGTGCCGTACGCTCACGACCATATTTACGGTAGATATACTGGATCACCTCCTCGCGCCGCTCATGCTCGAAGTCCACGTCGATATCCGGTGGCTCGTTACGCTCCTTGGAGATGAAGCGTTCGAACAACATGTTGATCTTGGTGGGATCCACCTCTGTGATCCCGAGGCAATAACAGACCACTGAGTTGGCGGCAGAGCCCCGGCCCTGATAGAGGATCTGCTGGGACTTGGCGAAGCAGACAATGTCATAGATGGTCAGAAAGAAATACTCATAGGCCATCGCCGCGATCAGCTCTAACTCCTTCTCATACTGCGCTCTCACCTTCTCTGGCACCCCATTGGGGAAGCGTCGCCTGGCGCCTTCACGCACCGCCTGCGCCAGATAGTCGCGGGCCTGCATGCTGGCGGGCACCACCTCGGCCGGATACTCATACTTGAGCTCATCCAAGGAGAAATGGCAGCGACGAGCCAAGGCCAGGCCGTTGTCGATCCACTCTTGCGGATAACGTTTACGCTGCGCCGCAATCGGCTTGAGGCTAGCCTCGGCGTTGATGGAACACAGTGCCGCGCCACTATCGAGATCCCGCCCATGGGCGATACAGGTCAAAATATCCAGCAGCGGCTGACGCTCAGCCTCGTGCATACGCACCCCGCCAGCCGCCACGCAGGGAATGTTCTGGGCCTGACTCAGCCATTGCCACTGCTGCAGGTTAAGCGCCTCCCCCGGCAGCAAGAGCCGCTCCATCAAGAAATGCAGACGATCCGAAAAGGCTAAAACCAGCCGCGAGGCTAGGCTCGCTATGTGCTCACGGTAGCGGGACAACAAACTAGGCTCATCGCTTTGTGCCGTATCGCCCCCTGCCAAGTCACTCCTAACCTCGTCACTCTTTGCGACGTCAGCCTGCCTAAACTGCGCCAGCGTGGGTGGGCGCCACAGTAGCAGGCTGTGCTGCTGAGCCAAGATAGCCTCTAGGCTCACCCTGTACTCGCCCTTGCCCTGGCTTCGCCTGGCTTTGGTGATCAGGGCGCTGATCTCGCCATAGGCCAGACGGCAAGGCGCCAGCAGCACAAACAGTCCCTGGTCGAGATGAAACTCGGCGCCCAGGATCAGCTTAAGATCGCAGCGTTTGGCCGCCTCATGGGCCTTGACCACACCGGCAAAGGAGCATTCGTCGGTCAGCGCCAATGCCTGATAGCCAAGACGCTTGGCCTGCTCCACCAGCTCATGGGGATGAGAGGCACCGCGCAGAAAGCTGTAGTTTGAGAGGGCGTGTAATTCGGCATACTGTAATTCGGTGTACATTAGCCAAACCATCCCTGCAGGAATAACCCCTCAGGCGAGCGAAACACCCAGCAGAGTCCCCCCTGATGCATGCGGGCAAGGTAATAATCCCGCGGCGAACTCGCCGACCAGGGGCTATGCAGCCGCTCCGGCCCCTTGAGCAGACTCACCAACTCCGGCTCCAACGGCTCTGGTTGGCGCAGTAACCAAGTGGGCCGGATGCGGCCATCACACAGGCCGTGAAACAGATCTGTAAACAAGCTAGCCTCCTCGCTCAGCGCACGGGTCTTGCCCTGATAGCTGGCCCTCGGCTCGGCGCACCGGTTGAGCATTTGATTCTCAAGCTTTTGACTAGCAACATCCTGAGCCGAGCACTTTCGCCTCCGGGCATCCGAACGACTTTGAGAAACTGACCCGCTCAGGGAAAGCGAGCGAGTCTGCCAGCTCAGCTCCGGCAGGTGGTGACTGCAGCTCTCCAGTCCCTTGACCTTATCTGCACCTAGACGCGCCTCCAGCAGTGAGATCAGGCGCATGCAGACATCACTCTTACCTTCGCCTTGCCACCAATTGGGTGTCTGCACCGATAACGCCACCAGGGTATCGGCCTGGATCGCCAGACTGATCACCGGCGCTGCCAGGGTGAGGCTTTCTAGCTGCACACGGCAGAGTTTCAGCAAGGCATCAGCCCTATGCTCGGCGAAGGGATAACGGATCTCGCAGCACAGTGGCGCCAGACTCAGATCGCGAAACACTAAGGTTAGTGACAGCGCCAGCACCGCCTGCTGGCGCTGCACCAGGTAGGCCGATAGGGTCCCTAGCATGCGTCCGAGGGGAAAGGCCAGGCCCTCTAGGTGGCTCACCTCATAGAGCAATTCAAGCTTATGGCGATACGACTCTGGCATCTGGTAAAACTCATGCACCTGGGGTAGCTGTCCCTTAAGCTGAGCCAGCAGGGTCAAGACACTCTCGCCAAAGCGCTCACCAAGCTCCTTGAGGGGCAAGGCGAGCAGCGCCTCAACCTGGGTCAGCCCCATATTCTCGCAGGCCTGCAGCACATGCCCCGGCAGTGGCAAGATAGGGAGCGGCAGGGGCGCGACCTGTTTGAGCTCGATCTGCTTAAGGTCGAGCTGAGGTAAATTCACCTGAGACGCCCCCACTTGATCATCTATCGATTGCGCTTTGGTTTCTTCTCCTTGGGCTTCCTCTTCTTTTGCTGATTCTCTACCTTCTCGTTTGGCGAGACATGCGGATACTCTGGCAGCTCTTTCTGGCTCAGGGTGCCCCTTGTCATAACACACTGCATCTGCAGGCCAGGTAAACGGCAGATACCTGGCTCCCAGCTGAGCCAGTAAGGCATTCTCCCCCAGGGCAAACTGACACTCGAGCCCATAGCCCTCAGCGGCCTGTTGATACTGACTGATGAGTCTGTCCAGACCGCCGAAGATCTTCGCCATGGACCCCACCTCCAGCAGCAGTGTGTCTGTCACACTCGGCCTATTCGGCTGTGTCTGTTCGAACGGACAGACAGGCGGCACGACCCTGGCACTGTAGCCATAGCTCCACTGACACAGCCAATGGCTGGCCTCCTGACTCAAGTAGGGCTCAAAGGCCAGCAGGTGCAGCGATGAACAGAGCGCCTGAGCAGTAGCCAGACTCTGCCCCGCCTCCACGCCCAGCTTAGCCGCGGCCCTCGATGCGATCAGGATCTGACCCGACTGACGCTCGAAAAGGGCCAACTCGCAGCCTTGGGGCAAGCCTTGATGATAGCTTTGATACTGAAGTAACCAGTGGGGAAAATAGACCGCCAGCCACAACATCTAAACGCTCCAGGGGCCTTGTAAGATCTGACCGCTCTGCTGCTTATCCAGCTCCTGCTGTTTAGCCATATCGAGCATCAGACTCTGGGCCAGCAGCTCAGGCAGCAGGGATAAGGAGAAGCGCGGCGCCGGCCAACCACCACGGCGCTTTAGAATATCCACCTGGGTCTCGAGAAGCCTATCGTTGCCTTTTTTTGTGCTGGCTTCTGTGCTGGCTTCTATGTTAGTTCCTATGTTGATTGCTGTGCTGGGTTGCAAGGCGATCCGCAGTGGCACGGGATGAGCCTGCTCCTTGACCTTGCTTGGTAGATAACAGAGACACAGACTCTCGCCCTTCTCGCAGGCAAGCTGTAAACGTCTGGCCTGACCGACGCTGAGATCCTCGAGCCAACATAAGACCAGAGGCGAGACCCCGCTGGTTAAGATCTGCTCGAGGGCCCATAGCAGCTCCTTCGACGTCTGAGTATCGACCCACAAGAGACGGCTGATATCTATTCCCTGCATCGCCAGCGACTGTGGGTAAGGCACATGTGGCGGCGCCACCAGACTCACCAACCCGGCAGGACTTCCCTCCCTCGACTGCCTGGGGATCAGGCGGCGCATCAGAGGCAGTGCCAGACTCAGCTCGCCAATCCCCTCACAGGCATAGAAGATCTCACACAGCCCCTGACTGGGCCAGCCTCCCTGACCCAGATGGCGATTAAGCTCGGGATAACCGCTATCTTGCCCCTCTTGTTCGGGATGATAGGCGTCGCCGCGCCAGAGATCGCTGCGCTGGAGTAAACGTTCAAGTTGAAGATCTGCCAAGGCCATGATGCACCCGCTCTCATTCGATTCGGTTCGGTTGAGCCCACTCGGCAATCGGACTATAGCTAAGGCCTCATCAAGACTAGTGCCTAAACCAAGTCCTAAACTAGGGCCTAAACCAGGGCTTAGACCAGGGCTTAGACCTGACTTAAGCTGTCGCCATGCCTGACGTCCGAGCAACACTCAACAGAAATATCGCACAAATACTGTATATAAACACAGTATATTTATAAATTGGCAGATCGCAAGCAGAGAAACCTAAGATTGGAGTGGAAAATCATGTCAAAGCATCGAGCCAGCAAGCTACAGACAGGCACAAAAAAACCACCCTAGGGTGGTTTCATCGGATACCGGTTATGGGTTATCTCTATTGATTAGCGGTATCAATTAGCGGTATTTCTTTACCTTCTTGAGCGCGATCTGCTGCTTGAGGGGCGAGAGATGCTCGATAAAGACCTTGCCATCGAGATGATCCATCTCATGCTGCAGGACGATAGCCAGGAAGTCATCGCTCTCGATCTCAAAGGCCTCTCCCTGACGATTAAGCGCCTTGACCTTCACTTTCTCGAAGCGTGTCACCTTGGCGCGGTAGCCAGGAATAGAGAGACAACCCTCCTCGCCGACGATCTCGCCCGAACGCTCGACGAATTCTGGGTTGATCACCACCATGGGCTGATCGCGCTCCTCTGACAGATCGATCACTAAGATGGCGTGTTCGCTGCCCACCTGGGTAGCGGCGAGCCCTATGCCGTCGTCTGTGTGGTACATGGTTTCGATAAGATCATCGATAAAACCTTGCACGGCGGCAATGTCTTCTACGGGCTTGGCCTTACGTTTTAGGCGCTCATCGGGAATGGTCAATATATCGAGTACAGGCATAGTCTCAGGTTCTGGTTAATCAAATTAGGCATATAAAGTGGCGCCATTATGACCTAAATCACATTAAAGGCAACCGCAATCGGGTTTTCCCTTTAGGCTAAAGCCTGCCGCCGACTTGTATTTTATCGCCCAAGCCGATAGCATGACCAGACAAAATGTATACAATATACGAGCATAATAATGACGAACCCCATACGTACCCCCTTGCCCAGTACCTTCTATGTGGCCAATACCATGGAGATCTTCGAGCGTCTCGCCTGGTATGGCTTCTTTACCCTCTCCTCCCTCTACATGACCTCTCCCGCCCACCAAGGCGGTTTAGGTTTTAGCGAGCAGGAGCGTGGCCTGCTCCAAGGGATGATCCCCTTCTTTCTCTATCTGTTTCCCGTGCTCACAGGTGCCCTTGCCGACCGCTACGGCTACCGTAAGATGTTTCTAATCGCCTACGCCATTATGTGCCCCAGTTATTTCCTCTTAGGCCAGGTGACTAGCTTTAGCGGTTTCTTCGTCGCCTTCATGGGAGTCGCCATAGGCGCGGCCTGCTTTAAACCTGTGGTGACAGGCACGGTGGCGCGCACCACAGATCATACCAACCGCGGCCTGGGTTTTGGCATCTTCTATATGATGGTCAATGTGGGCGGCTTCCTCGGCCCCTTCATCGCAGGTTATGTCCGCGCCATCAGCTGGGACTGGGTCTTCATCATGTCGGCTATCTGGATAGGCATTAACTTCATACCGGCAACCTTCTTCTATCGCGAGCCGACGGATCCCCACCAGCAGCGGGGCAAGCCGCTATCTCAGGTAGTGAGAGACATCCAGGAGGTGCTGGGCAACGCCCGTTTCGCCCTGCTGTTTTTCGGCACCTTAGTGATCCTGCTCTCCTACGGCGCCAAATGGATCAGCGGCGAGCAGTGCCTGACCATCTACCTGGTATGGTTTAGCCTGCATCTAATCTGGAACGCGCTGGCCAAGTCCGATAAGCAACTGCCCTGGTATAAACAGAAGATAGCTCTGGGCAACAAGCCCTTCGTCATCTACCTGCTTATCCTCTCCGGCTTCTGGATGGTCTATCAGCAGATCTTCATCACACTGCCTATCTATATCCGTGACTTTGTGGATACCTCAGACCTGGTCGCCATGCTCGCCCCCTGGCCCGGGCTGCTCGACTTCTTCGCCCCCGTGGATATGACACTGCTCAGCGATGAGCTTCTAGGCGCCGCAAAAAGCTACGTCGCCGGTAGCCTGAGCCTTTCCGAGGCCTATTTCGACTTAGTTCATGCCAAGGTGATGATCCCAAGAAAGGAGCTAGCCACGGCCCTCGGCGCCATCGCCCAAAGCCCAGAGCTGGCCAGCCAATATAGTCAGCAGTTTGCCCTGCTGTATCGTCAGGTGAACCCCGAGTACCTTATCGGCTTGAACTTCCTCTCCATCGTACTGATGCAGGTGATGGTGAGCCGCATCGCCGAGCGCTTCAGTCCGCTACCTGTACTGGTGGCCGGCACTCTCATCCTGGCAATGGGCACGGCGCTGGGTGGACTGGCCCACGGCATACTCATGGGCGGCGCCATGGTGCTCACCTCTATCTTAGTCTTCTCCATCGGCGAGATGGTGGCATCCCCCAAGAGCCAGGAATATGTGGCCAGCTTTGCCCCCCAAGATAAGAAGGCGATGTTTATGGGCTACTATTTTGTCTCATCGGCCATCGGCTTCCTGCTGGCGGGGCCGCTATCTGGCTATCTCTACGCCGAAGTCGCCAAGGGCGCCGGGGAGCCTGCCCTCATGTGGTACATCATAGGCGGCTTCGGTCTGCTGGCGGCCATAGGCCTGGTGCTATTTCACCGCTTGGGCGCACGGCAACAGGCTCTATCGCCGGCGCAGCCCACCACAGTGAGCGCACAAGGCTAGTCGTAAACGGGCTAACAACAGGCACAAGTTAACCCCTGCCAAATGAATAGGCAGGTCTTCTATATGCGGACCTGCCTATCGCCTCTCCCCACCTTAAACCTTAGATATTACGCAAAAACTGGTTTACTATCAGAAAAGAGCCAGTGACGATGGAATCTGGCTCAAGGCCGTCTTAAGCATGCTCTTGGCTATGCATGACTTCAAACCGTCACCCTTGAAATAGAGATGGAGTAAATGTGAATCAGACACAACTATCGCCCATGGCCAAGATATGGCATGTGGTTGCCCTGATCCCCGAGGGGCATGTCAGCTCCTATGGCAAGATAGCGGATCTCGCGGGGCTTCCCGGGCGGGCACGTTATGTTTCCCGTGCTCTGAAAATGGCGCCCGATGCATTGCAGCTCCCCTGGCATAGGGTGATCAACAGCCAAGGCAAAATAGCCTTTCCCGAGACCAGTCCCCATTTTATCGAGCAGATGCAGAAATTAAGAAGTGAAGCAATAGAAGTGAACCGAGGTAGAGTTAAGCTGTCCAAGTATGAGTGGCAGCCGGATCTGGCGACCCTAGTGTTTGCATTACCCTTTTAACCTACTGTTACCGGGAGAAGGCCTTGTCGATATTCAAATCTGCATTCATGATTTCATCTTTATGTGCAGTCGCCCTCACCGCGCAGGCCGATGAATACCCCTTGACCCCCCACACCGCCGAGTATCAGGTGAACTACGGCAGTATAGAGCTGGGGAAGGCGCGCTATCAACTGCCGGCGCCTCAGGGCAACTTATACCAATACCGTTTCGATAGTGATGTCAGCCTCTTGATGCTATGGGACAAACGCACCGTCACCAGCACCTTCAGCAGAGAGGGAGAGCAGCTGATCCCCATGCGCTATAATCACAACCGTAGCGGTACCGGCTCTGACTATCAGGAGCAATCCGCCTATGTACTGGATCAGGAGCTGGTGCACAGCCGCTACAAGGATGAGCGGGCTAAATTTCCTTACACCACAGATCTCTTCGATCCCCTGATGGTTCAGCTACAGTTTAGGCTCGATATCATGAAGGGTAGCGATAAACTGCACTACAAGATGCTCAAGAGTGGCGAGATAGATGAATATGACTTTAAGGTCGTTAGCAAGGAGCGCATGGTGATCTCGAGCGGCACCTATGAGACGGTCAAGATAGAGGTGGTAAGAGACAATGATAAACGCCAAACCTTTTTCTGGATGTCACCCGAACTCGGTTATCTGCCAGTCAGGCTCACCCACTTCGAGAAGGGCAGCAAGCAACTGGATATCACCCTGCTGAACTATCATTACAGCGCGCCAGCCATGGCGCAGAACAATGGACAAGCCACAGAGCAACCGAAAGTCTCTGCCGACAAACAAGCCCAGATTCAGCCCTAGTGATACCACTGACTTCCTGAACTTCACGTCACCAACAATCTCAATATTGCATCTGAATATCAGAATCAATAAAGGGGCCAAAGGCCCCTTCTCTTTATTAAGGTTTACAACGAGTCGCCTGCTTAGCTTAACGCCTATTAACATTAGCCCTCTTGACCTAAAAGGATCTCACCCCGGGCAAACAGCTTCCACTCACCGGGCTGTAAGATGTGCCAGTTTTCATTATCGGTCAGCGGCCTAGTCGCGATGACGGTGACGATATCGTTAGGCGTGGTCTCCTTATCGAAATCGATCACCACATCGGTATCGATAAGCTTGGCCTTGCCGAAGGGGGCGCGGCGGGTAATATGGCAAAGATTATTGCTGCAATAGCTCATCAGATGCTCACCATCACTTAAGATCATGTTAAACACGCCCAGGGCACGGATCTCATCGGCCAGGGTGGCGATAAACTGATACACGGGCAAGAGATCCGCTGGCGCCTGGTCGCCGAAGCGTTCCACCACCTTCTCAAGAATCCAGCAAAACGCCAGTTCGCTATCGGTATCACCCACCGGCTGATAACGCCGCACCACAAATTTTTGCTGATAATCGCTGAGCTGACCATTATGGGCATAGGTCCAGTAACGTCCCCACAGCTCACGGGTAAAGGGATGGGTGTTTTCCAGCGACACACAGCCACGATTGGCCTGGCGGATATGGCTCACCACCACCTCACTCTTGATGGGATAAGATTTGATCAACTGCGCCACATGGGACTGACTGCTGGGGCAGGCATCCTTAAAGGTGCGGCTCCCCTTGCCCTCATAGAAGGTGATCCCCCAACCATCGACATGAGGCCCGGTGACGCCACCACGTTCTGCCAGCCCGGTAAAACTAAATACGATATCCGTGGGCACATTGGCACTCATGGCCAGCAACTCACACATAAACAGACACCTTCACTCTAAATTGCTTATCTTCATTAATTCTAACGACTTGACCTGATTTGTGGAATCCTCACCGAAACAAAAAAGTTAAACAATTGTTTGAAAAAGGCTTGTATAAAACCCGACATGGGGTTAGATTTTATGCGACACAGGTCTGACCAGCATCTATAATTGTGAGAACGGTCATATAAAAAATGCTGACATAGAGCAGCTTTCGGTCGCTATTGAAGGAGAATTATCGTGACTAGCTTACTTTGGATTTTTGTGATGCTCTTTGCGTTAGGCGCCTTAGCCTACCTAAGAGTATCCCTGCTGACCTCAACCATCGTCGCGGCTATCGTGATGGCATTGGGTACGGCAACCGCGAGCATTTCCCCCCTTGCCTGGCTGGTCTTCCTGGCCATCGCCCTGCCGATTAACATAGGCGCCTTCAGAAAAAGCGTGATCACCCGTCCGCTGCTGAAACTCTACAAAGGGATCATGCCGGAGATGTCTTCTACCGAAAGAGAAGCGATCGAAGCCGGTACCACCTGGTGGGAAGCGGATCTCTTTGCCGGCAAGCCCAACTGGAAGAAGCTACATAACTATCCGGTCGCCCGCCTAACCGCCGAAGAGCAGGCCTTCATCGATGGCCCGGTTGAGGAAGTGTGTAAGATGCTCAACCAGCATCAGGTTTCTCACCAACTCGGCGATCTGCCGGAGTCTATCTGGCAATACCTCAAAGACAACGGCTTCTTCGCCATGATCATCAAGAAGAAATATGGCGGTCTGGAATTCTCAGCCTATGCCCAGTCTCGCGTACTGCAGAAGCTGGCAGGCGTTAGCAGCGAGCTGGCCTCCACCGTTGGCGTGCCTAACTCTTTAGGCCCTGGTGAGCTGCTACAGCACTATGGCACCCCGGCGCAGCAAGATCATTATCTGCCCCGCCTGGCCAAGGGCCTGGAAGTGCCCTGTTTCGCCCTCACCAGTCCGGAGGCAGGTTCGGATGCCGGCGCTATCCCTGACTTTGGTATCGTCTGTAAGGGCCAGTGGCAAGGCGAAGAAGTACTGGGGATGAAGCTGACCTGGAACAAGCGCTATATCACCCTGGCCCCGGTTGCTACCGTACTGGGTCTGGCATTTAAGCTGCAAGATCCCGACAAGCTCTTGGGCGACAAGGAAGATCTAGGCATCACCTGCGCCCTGATCCCAACGGATGTGCCAGGCGTAGAAACCGGTCGTCGTCACTTCCCGCTTAACTGTATGTTCCAAAACGGCCCGACACGCGGTAACGAAGTGTTCGTTCCCCTGGACTTCATCATAGGTGGCCCTGAGATGGCTGGTCAGGGCTGGCGCATGCTGGTCGAGTGTCTCTCGGTTGGTCGCGGCATCACCCTGCCCTCTAACTCTGCTGGCGGCATCAAAACCGCGGCCGTGGCTACAGGGGCCTACGCCCGCATTCGTCGTCAATTCAAGCTGCCTATCGGTAAGCTGGAAGGCATCGAAGAGCCGATGGCCCGCATCGGCGGCAACGCCTACCTGATGGATGCGGTCACAACCCTGACGACCACAGGTATCGATCTGGGCGAGAAGCCTTCGGTGATCTCAGCCATCGTCAAATATCACCTGACCGACAGAATGCAGAAGTGTGTCATCGACGCCATGGACATTCACGGTGGTAAAGGGGTATGTCTTGGTGAAAATAACTACCTGGGCCGCGGCTATCAGGCGGCACCTATCGCCATTACCGTCGAAGGCGCCAACATCCTCACCCGCTCGATGATCATCTATGGACAAGGCGCGATCCGTTGTCACCCTTACGTACTGGCAGAGATGGAGGCGGCATTCGATCCTGATCCAAATAAGGCGCTAAACGATTTTGACTCTGCCCTGTTTGGCCATATTGGCTTCACCACCAGCAACCTGGTGCGCAGCTTCTGGCTGGGATTGACCTCGAGCTACTTCTCGAACAGTCCACACAAGGATAAGACCAAGCGTTACTACCAACACATGAACCGTTTCAGCGCCAACCTGGCTCTGCTGTCAGACCTGGCCATGGCAACCCTGGGGGGTAGCCTCAAGCGCAAGGAGCGTGTCTCGGCGCGCCTGGGCGATCTCTTGAGTCAGCTCTACCTGGCCTCGGCCACCCTGAAGCGTTATCAGGACGAAGGCCGTCAAACTGAAGATCTTGCGCTGGTACAATGGGCCGTAGAAGACGCCCTCTACAAGCTGCAAGACTCACTGGACGATCTGCTCAACAACTTCCCCATGGGACTGGGCCGCGTGCTGAGAGTCATCCTCTTCCCATTTGGTCGTCCACTGAAGCGTCCTAGCGATATTCTGGACCATAAGGTGGCTAAGATCATGCAAACCCCTTGTGCCAGCCGTGATCGTCTGGGTAAAGGCCAATTCTGGACGCCGTCGCCGTTCAATGCCGTCGGTATCCAGGAGCAAACCTTCAAAGATATTCTGGCCTGTGAACCGCTGCACGATAAGATCTGCAAGGCAACGGGTAAGCGTCACCCCTTCATGTGGCTGGATAAACTAGCCGCCGAAGGCAAGGCCCTGGGGATCTTGAGTGAAGAGGAAGTCGCACTGCTTGAGCGCGCTGAAGTAGGCCGCATGAAGTCGATTAACGTCGATGACTTCGACCCTGCTGAGCTCAGGGCGCAAACCTTAAGTGATGAGACCCAGCATCAAGCTGCCTAAGCAATTGGCGCAAGCTTAACATCAACTAAAAGGAGGCTATCGCCTCCTTTTTTATCTCCTCAAGCTGCCCACTCTAATATTCAACCGGTAATATTCAACCGGTAAGAGCCGAAACCTAGTCAGCCTGCCGCTTTATCGTTAGCCGTTAATCCAGAAGCTTCACACTCACCAGCTTCGACAGGTTCTGTCGATGACTTCTTCTCATCGGCTAGCTGCGCCTCAGTTAAGGCTTCTTCTGACAAGAGACTAATAAGCTCAATGCCCACGGGCAAGTCGTCGACCGCCTGTGTGATAAGCTTCACCTTGCCCTCTTGTAGATAGATAAGCGGCAAGGCACCTTCGCCATAACGCTGCTTGAAATCGGCGAAGGTAAAGCTTTCCGTCAGATTGGTGCTCTTTATCTTGCCGCCTTTGGCCATGGTACTGGCGAGCCTTGCATAGGTGACATTATCACCAAACAGGCAGAGACGTTCGAGATAGGACTCAGATAGCTGATGACGGGCGCTGTTGCCTTCACCGCTTCCCAGGCCAAACACCTTATTTTTGCCGAGAATATCCTGAAAATGAAAAGTCACCAGTGGATTGAGCTGACGATAGGGAGACAAGACCAGGAGACGACCCACACCAGTCATATCCAGCGCATTGTCGGCATGCTCAGAGGCGGGATTACCAAAATACACAGGAATATTGTCCATACGCGACAGGCGTATATTATCCCAGTTGTTGTCGGCCAAAACGACAGGCACGCTCTTTTTAATCAGTACCTTAGCCAGTTCCCTGGCAAAGGCGGATGCGCCGAAAATAAGCAGCCCCTGAGCCGAGCCCGCCTTTACACCTAAAAACCTTGCCCAGGCACCGGCCGTGAGGCTCTGGGTCACTACCGTCCCTATGATGATAAGAAATACCAGAGGCACTATCTTATCGGCGCCGGCCACCCCGAGGCGCTCAAGCTTGATGGCAAACAGCGAAGATACCGCCGCAGCGACTATCCCCCGAGGCGCCACCCAACTTAGAAACCACTTATCCGCCCTAGGCAGAGAAGTACCCACGGCGCAGCACCAGACACTCAAAGGTCTGGCGATGAACATCACCACGAGCAAAAGCACCAGCCCCTGCCAGCCCAGTTGCATCAAGGCCGTTGAATCTAACCTGGCCGCCAGCAGAATAAACAGGCCTGAGATAAAGAGTACGGTTAACGTCTCTTTAAACTCGATGATCTCGCCAATATCCACGCCGCGCATATTCGCCAGCCAGATCCCCATCACAGTCACGGTAAGCAGGCCTGATTCTTCCTGCAGCAGGTTAGAGGCGACAAAGGCGCCCAACATGATGGTGAGTACCGCCGTATTTTTAAGATAGTGTGGTACCCAGGCGCGGCGCAGCATCACCCCTATGCCGTAACCAAACAGGGCGCCAAGCCCTAGGCCAACACCTAACATGGAGAAAAGAGAGAGCAGCACATGACTGGCGGGCTCGGCGGCCACCGTGAGGTATTCAAACACTAGTACAGCCAATAAGGCGCCTATGGGGTCGATCACTATCCCTTCCCAGCGTAATATGCTGGCCAGTTGTAACTTAGGCTTGATACTGCGCAGCATGGGCACGATCACCGTCGGGCCCGTAACCACCACCAGCGCGCCAAACAACATGGCCAGCTGCCAGGAGAAATCCATGATGAAGTGGGTCGCAATGCCAATACACAGCCAGGTGATCAAGGTGCCGAGCGACACCAGATGGCTTACCATGCGCCCATGTTCACGGATCTCGGAAAAATTGAGCGTCAGCGCGCCTTCGAACAGGATCACCGCCACACCGAGAGAGATTACAGGAAACAGGAGATCGCCAAATATCGCATCGGGATCCAATAGATTAAACACTGGCCCCACAAGCAGACCACAGATCAACAGAGGGAGTATCGCCGGTAATCGCAGCCGCCAGCCGAGCCACTGGCACACAATTGACAAGATCCCCACTAACCCCAACATGGCCGTGATCTCTTCTACCATCTTTTTATCCTTATCAGACCTAAAACAACTTAGCCTTGGTAAACTCGCCGAAATGAGTAACATGAGTATAGCCAAGACCCACGACTAACTAGCGCGCCGTTCTCCCTTTGCTTGCAAGATAACACCATCAGCTCAAATGTATAGCTCGGCGTAGGCAACGCACAGGATGAAGGGTAAGCGAAGAGATGAGTCCATTGAACACAAAAAAGCCCCATCATAACTGACGAGGCTTCAATGTAGTTGGCGGAGCGGACGGGACTTAAGCCCTCGTCACCGGCATGACAGGCCGCCATGCTTTCAAGAGCGCTAACCAACTGAACTACCGCGCTTACCCAAAGTTTCTTCCGACCTGCGACTAATACTTCGCAAAGGATAACAGATACAAAAAAGCCCCGTCATTGCTGACGAGGCTTCAATGTAGTTGGCGGAGCGGACGGGACTCGAACCCGCGACCCCCGGCGTGACAGGCCGGTATTCTAACCAACTGAACTACCGCTCCTAAACTCGGATAAAACGCCTTGGCATTCCATCAAAATTAGGCACTTGACTGGCGGAGCGGACGGGACTCGAACCCGCGACCCCCGGCGTGACAGGCCGGTATTCTAACCAACTGAACTACCGCTCCACATCAAGTTGCGAAGGATAATACTTAGGCGACCTAGTCCCGTCAATAACTTTTTTCCTGAAACAAACTAATCAGTTAAAAATTCGCCAAACAAGCCTGGTTAATCAATAAAAGCGACTAGCTTTTATCCGGTGCGGGCGCATTTAGCTCGCCCTCTTCCGGCATAGTCAGATCGATCTCATCCAGGGTCGGCCCAACCTCCTTGGCCCTCTCCTCTTCTAATCGAGCCGCGGTCACCGCCAGCGCCTGCTTGAGGTTTTGCCGTTTGCGCCACACCAGCAGCGCTATAGTTCCCAGTATCAATAGACTCAGATTAATGGTGATGATCCAGAACATGGCATCATCCTTGGCTTTGGCCTCCGCAATAGCCGCCTTCTTGGCCGCGATTGCCGCTAACTCTTCCGCCGTTGGCGGCGGCTCTGGCGGTGGTACTAGGTTAAAGAACTTCTCAGGCAAGGTGAGTAGCACTTCCCTACCTGAGACTGTGGTAGCCGCAGCAATCCCCTTGATACGGTAGCTACCAAACTCAGACACCTGTGGCAAGGTTAACAGCATGCGCTTATCGCTAATGCTCTGCACGGGTAAATTTAACTGCAGGCCGGCGGGACCGACTAACTCAAATTCGAAGTGGGTGTTGTCTATCTCTAGCTGTTCATCGTCGACAAGCACCTCCACCTGCCAGCGCCCTTTTAAGTGGTCCTCTGGGGCGATGACAGACAGGGAAACCGGCATAGGCAAGAGCACTATGTCACCGCCGACCTCACGGCTAAAGACGCTATTTTTCGCGGTCACCAGGAAACGATAATGGCCCCAAGGCTGGTTGAGATTGATATCCGCGGTAAAGATGCCATCGTCGGGTGCGCCGTCTAAACCTTCGCCGTTGTCCTTATAACTGCCGACAATCAAGGTACCGGCGGCAAAGTTCTCATCACCGGGCCTGTGCTCACTGATAAATTTTGCCGTCCAATCCACCAGATAATCCAGCCCCGGCATACGCATGCGCTGCTCGTCACCCAGTAGTTTGGCGGTGATCTTAATTCTCTCCCCCTGATACAAAGGCTGTGGCATGGGGTCGACCTCAATGCCCAGCTTAGAGATCTTATCGATTTTAGATCCCTCGGCGACCTTTCCCAGCAGCTGCCAAGGCCCTGGCATGGGCGACTTTATGGTGATGATGTCGCCGCTCAGGCCATCTACCCACTGCACCGACTCTGGATGGCGGGAGACGTACCACTTACTCCCATCTGGGCGTACTATGATGACAGGCGCGCTGCCAAATTCGCGCTGTACAAACAGGGTCAGCTCATCGACCATATGATCGATTCGGAAACGATTTTTAAGCTCGCTCGCCTGAGAAGAAGGCACAACCTGGGCCGTGGCATTCCAAGAAAGCAGCAATAATCCTGAGGTGAAAATCGCGCGCAGCAGCCAATTTTTCATAGGATGACGTTTATCCTCGCCAAATACATTGTCCTGATTTTTCGACTAAATCTAATCTTTGCTCGTGCATATTCAGTTCATCGGCCGATGCGCCGATCACTTTAAGATTTGGACGATTATTTGCAAGACGTATGATGCCGCCACTCTCCTGCCCCGGCTTCTCGTTCGAGAGTTCAAACTTGGTTTGCCCACCCGTCATGATGAGATAAACATCGGCCAGGATCTCGGCATCCAACAATGCGCCGTGGAGTTCTCGGCGCGAGTTATCTATGCCATAACGCTTACACAGGGCATCCAGGTTGTTCTTCTGGCCTGGATGGAGAAACTTAGCAATCTCCAGCGAGTCCAGCACCTGACAGATATCTGTGGTCTTGGGGCCCTTAGGCGTGAGCAGGGAAAACTCGTGATCCATGAAGCTCACGTCGAAGTTCGCGTTATGTGCCACAATCTCGGCGCCGTCGATAAATTCGAGGAAGGCCGGGGCTATCTGGGCAAAGACAGGCTTATCGGCCACAAATTCATTGGTGATGCCGTGTACTGTGATCGCCTCTTCGTCGATCGCCTGCATCGGATTGATATATTCGTGAAAATGGCGGCCGGTTAGCTTACGGTTAACCACCTCGACACAGCCTATCTCGATAATACGATGGCCAAAATAGACGGCACCGGCCCCCTGGTTCATACCCGTGGTTTCGGTATCGAGAATCACTTGGCGCTTAGCATTGGAGATAATATTCATATAATTACACGCTTTTACAAAAAAATATTGGGTATACTGCAGTCCTATTTGGCTATGGTAGCAACTTGATGCACGGACTGAAACAACTCTTAATCTTTACCGATGGTTCTTGCCTGGGCAATCCTGGACCCGGCGGCTATGGCGTGGTGATGAAATATAAGGCCCACGTAAAGGAACTCAGCGGCGGCTTTGCCCTGACCACCAACAACCGTATGGAACTCTTGGCTCCCATCATGGCACTGGAGGCGCTCAAGGAGCCCTGTCAGATCGTTCTCACCAGCGACAGCCAATATATGCGTCAGGGGATCACCCAATGGATCCATGGCTGGAAGAAGCGCGGCTGGCTCACAGCCGCCAAGGAACCGGTTAAAAATGTCGACCTCTGGCAGCGCCTGGATGCTGCAACCAATCAGCACAAGATAGACTGGCGTTGGGTGAAGGGCCATGCGGGGCATATAGAGAATGAGCGCTGCGATACCCTGGCGCGAGAGGCCGCCGAGGCCAGTCCGAGCGCGGTCGATACCGGTTATCAACCCAAGGACTAACAGTTGACGGCTAATTACTTAGACCCAATTACTTAGGCCTAATTACTTAGACCTGAACTACTTGACCCGCCCTGCCGTCGGCGCAGTCGACCACTTAGGCTGACGCACCTTCTGCCTATCCATGATAGGCGTCAAGGGCGAATCTAGCTTACGGGCCACCAAGATATAGACGCTGCCACTACCGGGCAGCCAGGCCTGCAGCGCATGCTGCCAGATAGAATCGCCATGGATCTCACTAAGCAGGTGATGATAAACCAGGCGCTCATCCCCCACCACCTGATACCCCAACAGCCCCAGCCAATCCTTTACCCTCGCTGGGGTAAAGAAACGGCCACTCCAGGGAAGTTTCTCCTGACGGCTGGGAAGCATCTTACCTAAGAAGGCTGGGCTCAAGGGGTTAAAACCTATGATAAACAGATAGCCACCTGAGATAAGCACCCTGTCGGTTTCCCGTAGCACGCTATAGGGGTTGGCTTCGAAATCGAGCAACATAGAGCAGACCACAGCATCGATCACCCCATTCTGTATGGGTAGGCGTGAATACTCTCCCTGCAGGCAACACAGGGCGGTCTCGCACAGGGAGAACTCTCGACCTATCGGCAAATTGGGCTTCTCCAGGGCGTGACTGAGTGGCCCCATGCTCAGCATATGGTAGCCAAAGACCTTGGGCCACCAGGGCATCAGCTTATCCTCGATGGCCTCTTGCAGCCATAAGCCGTTGGGTAAATCCTGCCAAGCCTGGGGTTTGATCACATTCAGGGACACTGGGCACTCCGCGATTCAAATTTTCCTATTTGCCAAGGGTTTGACTATTTTAGTATTAAATCCCTAAAGCGCTATACACGCAACCGCTTTGGTCAGTAAACTAATCCTGTGTCACCCAATTCCGATGAGAAACAAGTATGCATTCTGTTACCCCTATTCCCGCCTTTGACGACAATTACATCTGGTTGATCCAAGCAGAAGAGAACCATGGCCTTTATGTGGTCGATCCAGGCGACGCCCAGGCGGTACTCGACTATCTCAAGCAACATCAGATAGTGCTGGACGGGATCCTGATCACCCATCATCACGGCGATCACACGGGCGGTATCGAGCAGTTACAGGCGATGCATGACCATAAGCTCACCGTGTATGGACCGGACAACGAGAATATCAAAGGGATCAATCACCCCATCTCGGGGCAGACTGTATCGGTTAAGCCAGAAAAGCTAGATGGTGAGGCCAAGATTTTTCACCTCCCCGGCCACACGCTTGGGCATATCGCCTACCTGATTGACGATCATCTGTTCTGTGGCGATACCCTGTTTAGCGCAGGCTGTGGTCGACTGTTTGAGGGCACGCCCGCCCAGATGCGCCATTCCCTACAGATCTTAGCGCAGCTCGACGACACCACCCTAGTCTACCCCGCCCATGAATATACCCAGGCGAATCTGGCATTTGCCCTAACAGTAGAGGAACACAACGAGGCGCTTGTCAGCCACGCCGCCATGGTCAAACAGCTTCGTGACCAGAATCTTCCGAGTCTGCCCTCCAGCATTGGACTGGAGAAACAGATCAACCCCTTCCTGCGCGTCGACCAAGACGCCATCAGGCAGAAACTGGGCCATCATTTCGCTCAGCATGTGACAGATAACGACACCAGTTTCACGCTTCTGCGTCAATGGAAGGACAACTTCTGATTATTCCTATACAATGGCGCGCTAATTAAGTCCCCGCCGAGCCAGCCTTAAGCTTGCCGCTTCGCCGAGAGGGACCCAAAAAGTAAGGAATAATTGTCGATGCGCTTACCCATTGTCCTGGTCGCAGGGGGACTCTCCCTGCTTGCAGGCTGTCAAACCTTTACCCAGCCGGAACCGGCTGCGCCGACGATCACCACAGCGCCGGTGGTTGTCGAGCCTCAAGTTACCGCTCCCGTTGAGCCTGAGCCGATCAAGATCACAGATGTGTGGCAACGTATTCGCCTGAGCCTAAGCCTGCCGGTACCGGATCAGAAACTGGTCAATCAGTATCGTAACTGGTATCTCAAGCATCCACAGCATCTGGCCAGGGTATCGGAACGCGCCGAACCCTTCATGTACCTGATCGTCGAGGAGATAGAGAAGCGCAACCTGCCTATAGAGTTGGCGCTGCTGCCTATCGTTGAGAGCGCCTTCGATCCTTTCGCCTACTCCCATGGCGCCGCCTCGGGCCTGTGGCAGTTTACCAGCCCTATGGCCAAACACTTTGGCCTTGAGATGAACTGGTGGTACGACGGTCGCCGCGATGTGCCCGCCGCCACCGTTGCCGCGCTGGATATGATGGAGTACCTATACCGAAAGACAAACAACAACTGGCTGTACGCCATCGCCGCCTATAACACAGGCGAAGGCCGGGTACTCAATGCCGTAAAGCGCAATCAGGCTAAAGGGCTGGCAACCGACTTCTGGGCGCTGGATCTGCCACGAGAAACCGAGCGTTACGTGCCTCAGCTACTGGCACTGGCCGATGTAATAGCCAACGCCGATGATTATGGCATCTCCCTCTATCCCATCCCCAATCAGCCACAGCTAAAGGTTGTCGACGTGGGCAGTCAGATCGATCTGGCTCTGGCCGCCGACATGGCAGGAATGAAGCTCAACGAGCTACACTCGCTCAACCCAGGCTTTAATCAATGGGCCACGGCGCCCGAGGGGCCACACCGTCTGGTGGTGCCGCTGGAACATGCCGAGCTTTTTGAAACTAAGTTGGCCGCCAGCGACAAAGACCAGCGTCTCAAGTGGCAGCGTTACAAGATCAAGTCAGGCGATAGCCTGGGGCTAATTGCCAAACGCTTTAACACCACACCCTCGGCTCTTCGCGCGGTAAACGACATCAAGGGCAACCGTATCATCGCCGGTAAGCATCTGTTGATCCCGGTTTCCTCCAAGGATCCGGCGAAATATCTGCTATCGGCCGATCAACGCCTGCAGAAGCGTCAGTCAGGCGGCAGCGGCTATAAGATGACCTACAAGGTGAAATCCGGTGATTCACTCTGGTTGATCGCCAAACATCACAAGGTAAGCGTATCAAAACTCGCCAAGTGGAACGGCATGGCGCCTAAAGATACCCTTTCTATCGGTCAGAAACTGGTGATCTGGCAAAAGGGCGACAGCAAAGCCGTGACCCGTACGGTGAACTACACGGTGCGTTCGGGAGACTCCCTGGCGAAGATTGCCAGTAAGTTCAATGTCAGCGTAAGTCAGTTAGTGAAGTGGAACAGCCTGTCGACCAAGAAATACTTGCAGCCAGGACAGAAACTGAAGCTCTACGTGGATGTGACCAAGTCTCGGGTTTAATAATACGGTTTTAATCTTACCGATTTATAGATGATCGCCTTTAGGGGCGATGAGTGAAAACAAAAAAGCGATGCCTAGGCATCGCTTTTTTGTTGTTAGGCCAATCCTATCGTTAAGCCAATCCGTGCTGACTTGGTAATGACCTTTTGGCTCAGCCAATCACAGCCGCGCATTACAAGCCACCTAGCTTCTTAAACAGCTTGTCTTTCAGCTCGTCGGTGGCCTTCTCGGTTTCCTTCTTGAGCTTGGCATCAAACAGAGCCGCCGTATCCAGAGAGAACTTAGGCTCACTGATGCTGCCACCGATAGCAAAGGGGATATCGACACCATAGAGCACATCTTTCTCCGCGCCGCCCTGGCCCTCCAACGAGCCTACAACCGAAGTCTTAAGGGCGTAATCGATTGCCTCAGACAGCAAGTTTACATTGCCCTTGCCTTGCAGGCGGATCAATGGCGAGGCCATGTTAAGATCCGGGTTATTCACTATTCCCTTGGCCATGGTAAAACTGCCAGTCAGGCTGGTGAAGTCGGTCTTCTTTTCACCGCTAGAGGCCGCATTCAGGTTACCGGCGAGTTTTGCCTTGGCGTCACGCAACATCTGGGGAATGTTCACCCCGTACAGAGCGCCGTCGGCCACTTCAAATTGTCCCTTAGCATTAAGGTTACGCTTGATGTTGTCCGGAATAAGGCTAAAACCGCTACCCGCCACCTCGAAGTTGGTGGTGCCGGCCAACATGTCGACCTCGGCTGCATCGGTCAGCAAGGGACGCACCTTGATGCCGGAGATCTTCTTGTTAAAGCGATAGCTGGCCACAGGTTTACGGCCATCGAGCTGAGCGCTGGCTAGCAACTTACCCTGATAGAGATCGGCGCTTAGCTCGCTGACATTGAGCACACCGTTTTTCAGCGTTAGCTTCATCAGCCAGTTTTCAGTCTTTATCTTATCGGCAATGACAGACTTAGCATCGAGATCCAGCTTGAGATTAACCGCCTTCATGCCGGTAAGATCAGGCTCTTTGGCCGCAGCAGCGCCCTCACCTTTTGCCGCCTTATCTTCGCCCTTGGCACCGTCCTCTTTTGCCATAAAGGGCGTCACATCGATATCGCCAAAGCTCATAGAGGCTACCACATCCGGCACCTTAGCCCCATAATTAACCGACAGCTTACCCTGGGCCTTAATCTGCTCGATATTCAGACTAGAGAGCACCAGCGCCATAGTCTTAGCGTTATTGTCCAGCTCGAGCTGGGTGGTGAGGTTGATGTTCATACGCTTATTGGGAATGGTATCCCCTTCGAGGCTGTTCTCAATCTCAAAATCCTTGATGGCTATCTTCGCCAGGCTCGGGTCGACCTTGATCTGCCCCTTACCTTCACTGGCAAGCTTCATCTCAGGCTGGGTCATAGAAAACTTGTAACCCAGATCGGCAAACTGCCCCAGAGAGAACTCACCTAGCGTTAATGACGCTAGTGCCAGCGCCTGGGTTTTCCCCGTCGCCTCATCGTAGAGGTTCACCTGAGTGTTGGTGATAGCTATGCCACCGATATTCAGGCTGCTCAGCTGCACGCTGCCCTGGGCAGATTCATCCCTAGCCGTTTTATCGCTAGCCTTATCGGCCTTCTCGCCACCGGACGTCAAACCATCCATGCTGCTACGGCCATTCTTATAGCTGTCGAAGTTTAGGGTAAGGCCATCTAAATTTAGCTGGGCGATCTCCACCTCTTTGCTAAGCAGCGGCAGCAATGCGACCTCAGCCACTATGCCGTCGACCTTGAGCATAGTGTCATGCTTGAAGCCATTAGGATTTGAGAGACTGATATCGCCAAGAGTGATACCTATGCTGGGGAAGAAGGTCCAGCTGAGATCTTGATTAATCACCAGCTCTCGTCCGGTTTGCTTTTTAACCGCCTCGACAATTTGCGGTTTAAAGTCGTTGGGATCAAAAATAAGCGTGAGATAGGCGATCAATAATAGAAAAAGAGAGGCAAATACTATGAATAGCCATTTAACAAATTTCATAACAGGTTCCGTCTGGTAAGAGTGAGCAACAGGCCCGTTAGGCCAGTTGCGAGAGATCCAACTGCTCTGACGATACAGCAACGCCATTATCGTCGGCATAAAGCATCATACCTGGCTTAATTATAACGCGATCTATCTCTAGCGTAACGTTTACATCGCCGAAATCCCGCTTTTCCGTCTTGATTGGATTCGCCCCAAGTGCTTGAATACCAATGGGCATCTGCGCCAGGGCGCCGACGTCACGCACATAGCCGTTGATCACTATGCCACTCCAGCCATTGTCTACCGCACTCTGGGCTATCATGTCACCAAGCAGCGCACGCCGATTAGAGCCGCCGCCGTCTACCACCAAGACTCTACCCTCACCGGGCTGAGCCAGTAGTTGTTTCACCTTGGAGTTATCTTCGAAACATTTAACCGTGACCACCTCTCCCCAGAAAATACGCTTCTGGCCAAATTGTCGATAATGTGGCGTTAACAAGGACAATTCTGTTGCATATTGATCGAAGAGATCGGGCAGTAGATCCAGCATTGCAGCCTCCCTGCAGAACTAAGAAAAGTTAAGTTACTATAACAAGGCGAATATAAAATGAAAATTAGATGAATTTAAATTCGATCGGTTTTAGAATGTGCCTTCGCTAATATGGGTTGGCGATTTAATCATCAAGATAATAACACTAAGTTTCTGGCAAACTCACGGATCTAGCTTCGCGACTATCGGTCAGGACACAATGGAATAAAATGACAGATCATCTCAATTTACATGATGCAATGGCTGCCCTCGATGAATATGGTTACGAGCAAAAGCGTAGCAGCGAACTGAGCCAGGCCCGTACCCATGCGCAGATGGAGAAATATCTTAGATCATTAGACTTTAATCTGCGTAGACTACTGATCTTACAAGAGGTCGTTGGCAAGCTCGTTGATGAAGAACAGGCCAACCTCGCACGCCAGGAAAATATTCAGACTTATAAGACTAAGGTCATTAACCTGTCACGCGAGTATGGTATCTCCTACGATCGCGTATTGGAGATCATGCAACAACAGGCAAAGTAACCCCTATAACCTGCCACCCGGCAGGTTATTTTGCCCTTAAAGTTTAAAGGTTGAAATAAGGGATTCAAGATCCGCCGAGCCCGCCTTAATCCTTTCGCTGGTCGTGCCTATCTCTTCACTCTTTTGCTGATTCTCCAGTGAAATATCGTTAATGCGGGTCACATTCATATTCAACTCGGCAATCACCGCACTCTGCTCTTCCGTAGCGGTAGCGATCTGAATATTCATGTCTGAGATCTGTCTGATAGAAGACTTGATGGTTTGCAGCGCCTCTACCACCTGACTCGTCTCACCAACCGTCTGTTCCGACTGGGTCTTGGCCCGGGCCACCGAGGCGTTAACACTGTCAACCGAGGTGCGAATCGCCTCTATGATACCGTTAATCTCCTGAGTCGACTCCTGAGTCCGACTGGCCAGAGTCC
The DNA here is from genome assembly GCF_009831655.1 of Shewanella insulae. Lineage (GTDB taxonomy): Bacteria > Pseudomonadota > Gammaproteobacteria > Enterobacterales > Shewanellaceae > Shewanella > Shewanella insulae. The sequence goes on from NZ_WRPA01000001.1 coordinate 508,241, forward strand.
GTACCTCATCGGCCACCACAGCAAAACCGCGTCCAGCCTCGCCGGCCCGCGCCGCCTCGATGGCCGCATTGAGCGCCAGCAGATTGGTCTGTTCTGCAATGCCGACGATGACATCGAGAATTTGGCCAATCTGACCTGAGCTTATCTGCAGCGCCTGGGCCTCATCAGCGGTGACCTCTAACTCTTTTGATAAGCCCTGAATCTTGAGGACGGCACCATCGACAACGGCCACAGTATCATCGGCTTCTCCGTCGGCACTACCGGCGCTATCGGCAGCAAGCTGCGCATTTGAGGCCACCTCGGAGGAGGCCATAGACATCTCGTTGATGGCGGTGGCAACGCTCTGGGTCTCCGCCTGCATATTAGTGGTCACCGCATTTGCCTGCGCAGAGATATCCGCCAGCCCTTCGGCCAACTCACGGCTGTGAGTCACGGAGGCACTTACCGAATTCACCAGCGCCTGGATCTTGGCCACAAACTCATTAAAACTCGCCGCTACCTGTTTCAGCTCATCCCGGCCAGACTCTTTCAATCTCAGGGTAAGATCCCCCTCGCCGCGCGCAATATTTTCGAAGGCAGCAATGGTTTCAGCCATTGGCGCCGAAATGCTGCGGGAGATGACCCCCAAGATCAGAATCACGGGCAACCAGACGGCAATACAGATCAGCAGGTATTTGCCAATGAAGGCTTGCATCTCCTCTTGGATATCATCCACATAGGTTCCCGTACCGACAATCCATCCCCAGGGCTGGAACCGTTTGACCACGCTCATCTTAGGACTGGGTTCAGAGGCATTGGGTCGGTTCCACATATATTCGATCAAGGCATAGTCGCTATTTGCCGTACCTGTGACCATCTTCTCGAACAATCTCACGCCATTGGGATCTTTCATCCCCAGTACATTGGTGCCCACCAGCTTCTTGGCAAAGGCATGCTGCACCATGATCCCCTGCCTATCTATGGTCCAGAAATACTCATTCCCTTCATACCTCAGGGCATTTAGGGCAGCAATGGCACTACGCTTAGCCTCTTGTGTGGTCATGCTACCCGCCTGGGAAGCCTCATAGAACTGGCTGATCACCTTCTCACCCACATCGGACAAGGCAGATAACTTGGCCTGTTTCTCCTTCACCAATACCTCTTCGATATTAGCCAATGCAAACACAAACATGATGACTGTCGCCACAACGGCGAGCAGCAACATAAACAGTAATCGGTGGGCAATTTTGAACTTGCGAAACAGGGCGTAGATGGCGTCCATAGTGATCACCTCAAGGCAGTGACAGGAATAAAGCGCGACCCTATAAATCTCGCCTATTCAACAGTTTTTGTCAAAGCGACTATCCCGCTATAAATGCATACTTTAGTGGAATAAAAAGGCGTGACCAGCTAGATATAATACCTATTAGTGAATAATTCATCTGTGCCGGCCAATAGCAACTAAACTAAAGTGTCAGTACTTTTTATAAGGGTAATATTGCACGATGAAAACTAAGGGAATAGTGCTTCTGGTCATTGTCGTTACAGGACTCTTATCGATCTTTTGGTGGGGCGGCAAAGCGCCCGCTACCGAGCCCCCCATTAAGTTAAGGATTGCCACCTCCACCACCCCCTTAAGTGCGCCGCTTATTATCGCCCGGGAGTTGGAGCTGTTTAAGCCCTATAATCTGGATATAGAGCTGCTTCCCCTTCGCGGTGGTCATCTCTGTTTTCAGGCCATGATCCAGGGCGTCGCCGATCTCGCCACCAGCTCTGAAACCGTGATCATGTTTAACGGCTTTCAGCGCAAAGACTTTCGCCTGTTGGCGAGCTTCGTCGAATCCGATAACGATCTCAAATTGCTGGCGCTTAACGAAAATTCGCCCAAAAGCCTTACTCAGCTCAACCACAAAAAAATTGGCATGGTCAAGGCCAGTGCCAGCGAGTTCTTTGCCGATGCTTTTCTAATCATCGGCGGTCATCAACAGCAGGATTTTGAGAAGGTATTCATGTCCCCCCAGGCGTTAGGGCCAGCGCTGCTGGCCGGTGAGGTCGATGCCATCTCGGTATGGGAGCCCTTCGGCTATAAGCTGATCCAAGAGTATGGCGATACCATCTACCAATACCCAGGAAAAGGGATCTATAACCTCTCTTTCAATCTGGTCACCACAGAGTTAAATGCCAAACTGCATGAGAAACAGCATGCCGACATTCTAAGGGCCTTAAAGAGTGCACAAACCTATATTAATCAACACCCTCAAAGTGCCAAACAGATTATTAGCGATTATCTAAATATCTCACTATCAGAGCTGGAATGGGCATGGAATGATTACCTATTTCGGCTAACTTTAAATAACTCACTTCTCTCGAATTTACATGCTCAGGCACGCTGGGCGATCGCCAGTGGCGCCGTCGATGCGCAGAACGCCCCGGATTTTAGGCTGCTTCTGGATGAATTAGCGCTCAAGCAGGCACTGGATAACTAGGATCTCACCAACAAATGATGATCAATACCCGATTGAAATTGTTGCTCTTTGTCAGCCTGTTTCTGACAACAACCATCCTATTGAGTTTCGCCGGCTTAAAGCATATACAAAAAGAAAACCTGCAGGAGTTGTCACAGAGCATGCAACTGGAGAGTGCCATAGATGTACTCAGGAGCCGACTCTGGGCCCTACAGGAGTTTCAAGATAAGGAGGTATTGACCCAAACCTTAGCGGCTCATCAGCAACTCAAACAGAAGCTAGCTGAGGCACCGTTTCTGGCACCGACGGCTAAGATATTGACCACCAACTTGAATCGTCAGGCAGACAGCCTATCGGCCCTGCTCGACCTCACCCGGCAACAGATCAATACCTCTCCCCAAAGGGGCATCATCTCGGCCCGGGGCATGTTGACGACCCGCTTTAATATTACCATTCAGTCGATGAGCGAAGATCTCACCAGTCTGCAACACCTGGTTATCGACAGCCTTGCCGAGCAACAGTCGCAGATCCTCTCTACCACCATACTGTTTCTGCTGGCAGGCTCAATCGTAGTGTTATTGGTCACCATCTCAACCCTTAAGGCCTTCAGAGAGAGTCTGCACCATATGACCATAGGGATCGGCAGAGTAAGCCAAGGTGATCTCGAAAACCCTATCGAGATTGTCCACAGCAATGAGTTGGCCCAACTGGCACAGAAATTCAATGCCATGACCCGCAAACTTAAAGAAACCACCATCAAGAAGGAAGCACTGCAGGGAGAAGTGGCTGCACAGACCAAACAACTCAAACGGCAAACCCAGAAGCTTAAGTATGTGGCCGAACACGATGACCTCACGGGGCTCTATTCCCGCAGCGCCTTCGAACGACAAATAGATACCGCCATTGCCCGCTGTCAACGTACCCAGATGCATGCGGCCATGTTATTTATCGATCTGGACAAGTTTAAACAGGTTAACGACAACTTAGGTCATGAAAATGGTGACAAGGTCCTCTTAACGGCGGCGAGACGCATACAAAATTCGGTGCGCAGCTCGGATATCTGTGGTCGATTGGGAGGAGATGAATTCGTTGTCTGGCTAGAACCCATCAACGACATCGAGGAGGTGAGCCTAGTGATCGATAAGATCATTCGTCAGGTATCACCGCCTATCATCTGCGATCGCAACTCAGTCTCTCTCACCGTCAGTATCGGAGTCGCCATGTATCCTGGCGATGAAGTCAGCCGCCTAAGCCTGATCAAGATCGCCGACGACAACATGTATCAGGCCAAACAGGTCAATGGTAACAGCTATCGCTTCACCGAACAGGCAGCTCAACAGGTAGACAAGAGTGAAACGGGCTGACAGCTAAAATCGTCGGCTAATTTAACCCGTTCGAAAAGAGAAGCGACGCTGCAACAGCCTCAGATTAACTCTTATCATTAACAAGATGACAAATCCGCCTAGATAGAGACTTGGCTCGATCACCTCTGACTTCACCGACCAATAAAAGTGTATGGGAGCAAGTAGCGCGACCAGATAGACCCAATTATGCAGCTGTTGCCAGCGCCGGCCCATGGCTCTTTTTACCTTGGCAAATGAGGTGATTGCCAGCAGTAGCAAGATGAGATAAGCCGTCGCACCCACCAGGATATAGGGACGCTTAACGATCTCACTCAGCAGTAGCTGCCAGGCAAACAGCAGGTCCAGGCTCAAGAAGGCCAAGATATGTAAGCTGGCATAGGCAAACACATACAAGCCCACTAAACGACGAGTCTGCATCAATAGTCCTAGCTTGAAATGTTTCGCCAGAGGCGAGATAAGCAACACGGCAACCAGGGCATTGAGTGCCCCCATCCCGGTATAGTGGATGATGTACTGAACCGGATCGCCCCCAAGCTGATCGTTAAGCACACGCCACACCAGCACCGCCAAGGGCACCAAGGCGACAAGATGAAACGCTATCTTTATGGGCAACAGGTGCCTGGCTTGCAATCGAAACAAAGATTTCTCCTTAGTGGGTCTCTTTGACATATGAAGGCTTAATAGTACTGACGCAGGTTCATCCCTTTGTAGAGATGGGCCACCTGCTCGCCGTAGCCATTAAAGGGCTGGGTCGCGATTCGCTGCGCTGAGAAGATGCCACCCTCACCGATGCGTCGCTCTGTCGCCTGGGACCATCTCGGGTGATCCACCTTAGGGTTCACATTGGCATAGAAGCCATATTCATGGGGCGCCAGCTGATTCCAGCTAGTGGGCGGCTGCTTATCCATTACCCGGATCCTGACGATAGACTTGATGCTCTTGAAGCCATATTTCCAGGGCACCACCAAACGGATCGGTGCGCCGTTTTGCGGCGGCAGCGTCTTGCCATAGAGACCCACAGCCATAAAGGCCAGATCGTTTGTAGCCTCATCCAGCCTCAGTCCTTCCACATAAGGGTAATGGATCCCGCCCCCCATCAGGCGGCTCTTCTGCCCTGGCATCTGATCGGGATCGAACAGTGTCTCAAACGCCACATGGGTGGCACCAGCCTTGATCCCCGCCTTGGCCAACAAGGCCTTTAAGGGAAAACCCACCCAAGGGATCACCATTGACCAGGCCTCGACACAGCGAAGGCGATAGATACGCTCCTCCAGCGGCAACAGCTTGGTCAGGTCGTCCAGATCCAGTGTCAGCGGCTTATCCACCAATCCTTCGACCTTAAGTGTCCAGGGATCCACCTTAAAACCCTGGGCATTGTCGACGGGATCTGTCTTGCTGGTACCAAACTCGTAAAAATTGTTGTGGGTGATGACCTTCTTCTCGGGCGTGAGGATCTCCTCAAGTCCAAAGCCCTTATTCTTGCTGAACGCCAGCGGATGGGTCACAAATGGGGTCTGCGGCTCTGACTTACCAAAAAGATCAAACAGTCCCGCCTGCACCTGACCAGGAATACTCGCCCCCAAGGCCCCCAAACCAAGGGCCTTGATGATGTTGCGTCTATCGTTAAATACCGCCTCTGGCGTAATATGTGCGCTCTTCTCCTGCCAAGTTTTGCTTCCCCTTCCTATCATGCCTTTCGCCATATGCTTACACCTTTATTCGTTGCGTTTCAGCCCATGCTTAATTAGATAGCCAAATGCCTTAAAAAATTTCACCTAAATAATATTTAACGTACAAGTGTTCGTCATTTGCCCTATCGCCCCTTGAACCGACTCTAACCACATGAGAGGCTTAACGCCAAGCTTATAACGGGTATCGACTATGTTGACAGAACTTCCTTTATCTCTCCCACAAATCATCGTCTTAGGCGCCGTAGCCATGCTGGCACTACTGATTGGCGCCCTACTCAACCAGCGTCTTACCCGCAGTAAATGGCAGGGAGTTAAAGAGGAACTCATCCAGGAGCACGCCACGGCAATGGCTCAACTGGAAGCAGCACTGGAAGAGAAACGCGGCGACGTCGCTCAGCTCAGTCAAAAACTCGAGCATCAGATCAATCTGCTGGGCATGAGCCAGGCCCAGGCCCAACGTGCCGACGAACTCGAACAGCAACTTCAGCAGAGTCAGCGCAAACAGATGGAGACGCAACTTGCCCTATCCAAGTCAAACGCCATTCAACAAACGCTAACGGTAAAGTTTGAGACAGAGCAGCAGGCACTGGAAGATAAGATTCAGCATCTGCACGAATCTGAAACACGTCTAACCCAGCAATTTGAAAACCTCGCCAACAAAATTTTTGATGCAAAGGCGCAGAGGTTACAAAATGAGAGCGAACAGCAGCTCTCAAATGTACTATCGCCCTTCAAACAGCAGCTTGAAGGATTTAGAAAGCAGGTTCAGGAATCCTACACGGTCGAGCAGAATGAGCGCAGCGCACTCAAGCACCAGCTGGAGTCACTCAAGGCGCTAAACCTGCAGATGAGCCAGGATGCCATCAACCTCACCAAGGCGCTCAAGGGTGACAACAAGCAGCAAGGCAACTGGGGCGAAGTCATTCTCGAGCGTGTGTTGCAAGAGAGTGGCCTCAGAGAGGGACACGAATATGAGACGCAGCAAGATCTCAAACACGACAACGGCAAACGTTTTAAGCCGGATGTGATCGTGCATCTCCCCGAAAATAAGGATGTGGTGATCGACGCCAAGATGTCACTGGTAGCCTATGAGCGTTACTTCAACAGCGAAGATGAAACCATCAAGGCAGCCGCCATCAAGGAACATTGCCAGTCGATACGTAATCATATCAAGGGCCTCAGTCAAAAGGATTATCAGGCGCTCCACGGCTTAACAAGCCTGGATTATGTGCTAATGTTTATTCCGTTGGAACCCGCGTTCCTACTGGCACTCGAGCATGAGCCAAACCTGATCAACTATGCATTGGAAAACAATATCATGCTGGTCAGCCCCACCAACTTACTGGTGGCGCTACGCACCATTAACAACATTTGGCGCTATGAATATCAAAACCAGAATGCCCAGCGCATCGCTAAACAGGCGGGTAAAATTTACGACAAGTTATGTGGTTACCTGGAAGACATGGAAAAAGTAGGACGCGCTGTGGAGTCACTGGACAAGCACTATCATGCGGCAATGGGTAAGCTGAGCACGGGTAAAGGCAACTTGATCCGCCAGGCCCATCAGATGCAACAGATGGGGGTTACCACTAACAAGCAGCTGGACAATCAGTTGCTCGACAAGGCGCTCGGAGACCATCTGGATCATGACCTGATGGAGCATGACATAAAACTGAATTGATCCTAGGCTACACTCTGAACCAGAGCTTAAGCATTAGCCCAAAAGCTCAGCAAGACGCGCCAAGCAGCACAACAAGGACAGAAAGATAATGCCAAAGCAGTCAGGCACACTTTTTCAGGCAAAACGCTATCTATTGATAGGTTTAGGCGCACTCATCCCCATGGCGCTGTCGGCAGCGAGCTTAACCCCTGCCCAGCAGCAATACCTGGATGCCAGAGAAGCTTTGGATAAAGGCAAATTGAATAGCTATCAATCGCTAAGAAAACAACTCGATGGCTATCCCCTTACGCCTTACCTCGACTATCACGCCGAGATAGACAGCATCCTTAAGGCGCCGGGCCTTGAGGCCTCAAAGGCGATATCCCGCTTCGACGGCACTCCCCTGTACAACAGTGCCCGCCACCGCTACCTGGAAAACGCCGGTAAACAGCGGCATTGGCAAGACTTTCTCGCCTTGAGCCCTGAATCACCCCGTAGCATTGACCTACAATGTTATTACTACCGTGCCAAATTAAGCCAGGGCGACAAGGCGTCGGCCTTTAAAGGGGCCCAAACACTCTGGCTCCACGGACGTTCACGCCCCAAGGCGTGCGATCCCCTGTTTAAGGCCTGGGAGAAAGCCGGTCACCGCAGCCAATCCCTGCTCTGGTCACGCATGTTGCTGGCCTTCAACGCCGGCGAGTACGGCCTGCTTAAATATCTGACCAGTAAGGTCACGGCCCATAAAAAAGAAGCCAAACACCTCCTGGCCGTCTATCAAGATCCCCGCAGCCTGAGATACACCAAACGCTTTAGGGTTAAGGCTCCCATCTACGGCGATATCGTCGATGCAGGCCTCAGACGTCTGGCGCGAAAAGATCTTATCAAGGCAGTTAATCTGTTTCAGAAGTATGAGAAGGCTCATCGTTTCGGCGACTATCAGGGGCAGAAGCTGGCCCGCTACCTGATGAAACGAGCCTTGATCGCACAGGAGCCTAAACTTAAGACCTTTATCGATCGCCGACTCCCCAAGACTGACAACGACGATCTTAAGGTGCTGCGCCTGCGATGGGCGATCCGCGAGGCCGATGATCAGAGCCTGGACAGATACCTGCCCCTGCTGAGCGAATCTAAGGCCCAGAAGGCGCGCTGGCAATATTGGACGGCGAGACGCCAGATGGAAACCGGTGCAAAGCTAACCGAGACCTCCCTGCTAAGCTTAAGTAAACAGCGTAACTTCTACGGTTTTACCGCGGCTGAACTGGCCTCGACGCCGATAAACCTGGCGCAGATCGACACCAAGCTCGATGAGAGCCTGACACCTCAGTTAGATCAAGACCCAGGGCTTGCCCGCGTCACGGAGCTGTTGGCGCTGGATAAAAGAATCGATGCCCGCGCCGAATGGGTATTGCTGCTTGGTCGCCATCCACGCAGCAAACAGGCGCAGTATGCCCTATTGGCACAGCGCAACCAATGGCACGATCTGATGGTACAGGCTAGCATACAGGGCCGGCTTTGGAACGACATGACGCTGCGCTTTCCCTACGCCGCCGACGAAGCCTTCAAAGACGCCAGCAAGAGTGCCAAGGTCGACATCGATGAGATCCGTGCCATCGCCCGCCGAGAATCAGCCTTCTATCCTTACGCCACCTCAGGCGTGGGTGCCCGCGGCCTGATGCAGCTGATGCCGGCTACGGCAAAGGAAACTGCCCGCAAGCATGGCATGAAATACCGCGGCAGAAAGAGCCTGTACGACATCTCTATCAATACCACCCTGGGGAGTCGCTACTACAAGTCACTGCTGGACAGATTCGATGGTAATCGGGTACTGGCCACCGCTGCCTATAACGCCGGCCCCCACAGGGTGAAACGCTGGCTGGAGAAAAGCCAGGGCAAGCTGGATGTCTTTGCCTTTATCGAATCTATCCCCTTTACCGAGACCCGTGAATATGTGCAGGCGGTGCTAAGCTACCGCGCCATCTACCAGGCTAAGCAGCAGAAACCTGTAGCACTGTTCTCTCCTAAGGAGCTGGCCTTCAAATACTAAAGCTTGTCGCCGATGTAACAGCATTGGCGATAAAAGCCGCAGTTCGTCACGACTTATCGCGCTAAACATGGACACGCCACACTTAATGTGAATAATTATCATTTACAACATTCTTCAAAGTGAATCCATGAAGCTCAGCCAACTCACTATGGGCTGCGAATATCAGCCTTTTATCGCCCTCAACAGCGGGCAGATCACTGGTTACGAGGCCCTTGCACGATTTTTCACCCCAAAGGGGCAACCGACGCCTCCTAATCAGGTATTTGAGCAACTGCATGATACGCCTGACTTGCTTGGCCGAGTCGAATATGCGGCCAAACACTTGCAACTTAGCCGAGCCCCAAAAGATAAGGCCCTGTTTCTGAACCTAGATCCCCATGGATTATCGACCGCATTGATCACCGACCTGATCAAACAGATACATAGGCGCCCCAACACCACAATAGAGCTCATCGAAAACACCTGTGCCAGCGATGCCAGGCAGGCACTCTCCCTGGCCAGCCAACTTCGAGCGGCGGGCATTGATATCGCGCTAGATGATATCGGCGCTCCCCATGCCATGCTCTCTCTGGCATTGACCACTCAGGTTGACTGCCTTAAGTTCGATAAAATCTGGCTCAAACAGCTTCACCAGCCCCACACACAAGGGCTTCTGAAGGCCCTGATCAATTTTGCCCGCACCGCAGGCAAACTCACGATACTCGAGGGCGTCGAAACCCGGGAGGAACTCACCATCGCCCAGGAATTTCAGTTCGATTGGGTACAAGGTTTTCATTATCGCGATGCCTTTATCCAGGCAGAGATCAAGCTGCCGCTAGCGGGGTTACTCGAGGCAGATACGCTCGGCTAATCCTTGATAAACGACCAAAAAAGCTAGCCAATCATAGGCTTCTGCCTCATAGTTAAAGGTCATCATCACGATTGTTTCTGACCATTGAGTGCTCACCATAAGGAGTATCATGTCTCATTCAAGCATCACGGCAATCTTAAACCAGCTTCAGCGTGTATTGCTGGGCAAGCCACATCAGATCAAGCTGGCCCTCACCTGTATCCTCGCCAAGGGACACCTGTTGATCGAAGATCTGCCCGGCATGGGGAAGACCAGCCTCTCCCAGGGAATGGCGCAGAGTCTGGGGCTGAGCCATCAACGCATTCAATTTACCAGCGATATGCTGCCGGCAGATATTCTCGGGGTTTCTATCTTCGACAAGGAACAGTCTCAGTTTGTATTTCACCCAGGTCCCATCTTTAAGCAGATGATTCTCGCCGATGAGATCAACCGCGCCAGCCCCAAGACTCAGAGCGCCCTGCTCGAGGCCATGGCAGAACAGCAGATCTCGGTAGATGGCATCACCCATGCCCTGCCCAGCCCCTTCTTCGTCATCGCCACCCAGAACCCCAGCGAGCAATCTGGCACTTTTCCCCTGCCTGAATCCCAGCTCGACCGTTTCATGATGCGGATCTCCATCGGCTATCCCGACGAGACCGCCGAGATGGCCATGCTGAAGGGGGAAGATGTCTCGCCGGCGCAGCAGCACCTACCCGCCTGTATCGACCCGCTCACCCTGATTGAGCTGCAGTCTCAGGTGAGCAAGGTCAAGGCCTCGGAGGCGCTGCTCAACTATATTCTCGCCCTGGTAAAAGGCTCACGGCAGCTCAACGAGGGCTATGGGCTATCACCCAGGGCCAGCAAGGCGCTGCTCAACGCCGCTAAGGCCTGGGCCTTCATTCAGGGACGGAACTATCTAGTGCCCGATGATGTGCAGGCGGTATTTGCCGCCGTGGCCGAACACAGGCTGAGACATACCAGTCAGCAACAGGGCGAGGCGCTCTCACAGCGACTGCTCGCCAGCACTAACCCCATATTGTAAAACCACATTATTAAACCTATGGCCAGGATGACGACGAGACGAGGTAGATTAAGTGCATGGTGGCAGGCCTGGATTGCCAGGCGTTTACCCGCCAACAAAAGAGTAACCCTGGCCCATAGGAGCATCTTTATCCTGCCCACGGGTTTTGGTCTCTTCTGGCTACTATTTGTGGTCTTGCTATTCCTCTTTGGCACCAACTATCAGAATAATTTGGTGATCGGGCTTTCTATCTTGCTACTGAGCCTGTTCCACACCTGCATCATCTATAGCTATCGTAATCTAGCAGGCATGACATTAGAGGCAAAAACCGGACCAGAGGTCTATGCCGGCGAGACCTTGCTCTATGGCGTATCCCTCCACGCTAAACAGGTGCAGCATCAGGTAGAACTCAGCTATGAAAAGACCCAGGTGCAGACCATAGCCCGAGTAGCCGATAAGGCCCAGGAGGCGCTGATCCCCCTGAGTAATAGCCGACGAGGCTGGATCCATCCCGGCCGCCTTAGGGTTGAGAGCCGCTATCCATTGGGGCTTTGCCGCGCCTGGTCCCATGTAGATCTCGCCAACGCTCAAATAGCCTTCGCACGGCCCAAGGCGGGCCAATATGAACTGAGTGCCGAGCAGCAAGGCGACGATCATCTGGCTAAAGATCAAGGTAAGCAGGTAGTCGGGGTCGAGGAGTTTCAGGGCCTTAAGCCCTTCGTCACCGGCGAGTCACTCAATCAGATCGCCTGGAAACAGCTGGCTCAGGGACGCGGCATGCTCACCAAAACCTTTGAGCAGCCGCAGAGTGCTCCCCAATGGCTGACCTTAGACAGTCACGCCCCGCTTGAAGAACAGCTCAGCCTGCTGACCTGGGCGGCAGACAGGCTCTCGGCCAAGGGGCAGATCTTCGGCCTCAAGCTACCGGGCAAGACGCTAGCGCCCTCCAGCGGCGAAAAACATAGGCATTTGGTGCTCGCCACCCTCGCCGTCTATCCTGAGCATCTGGAGAGTCCCCATGGCCGATAGCAAGAGCGAAAACATCGGCCGTCAGAGTCTGCTCTGGTTATTGCTGGTTAACCTCAGCGTGCTGGCACCGCTATACGATAAGATGACCCCCTGGAGCATGGCCATCTGCGCCATCTGCCTGCTGTGGCGGGTAGGCATCTTTTCCGGCAAGGTCGCCAAACCGCCAAGATACCTGGTCACCACACTGGCAATCGCCTCCGCCGTCACCCTGGCCTTAGTCACGGCGCAGATAGGCCTGTTAAACGGCTTTATCAACCTGCTGATCCTGGGTTATGCCCTTAAATATATCGAGATGCGCGACAGACGCGACGTGCGAGCCGTGGTGCTGGTGGGCTTCTTCCTCATCGCCGTCACCCTCATCGAGAAGCAGAGTCTGTGGTTTACCCTGCAACTGACCCTAGTCGCGACCATCAACATATGCGTTCTGGTCTGCCTCTATCTTAACGCCAGCTCAATTCGGCGCACCGCCAAGCTTGGGGCCAAGCTCATGCTACAGAGTCTGCCGCTGGCCATCGTCCTGTTCATGGTGTTGCCTAGACTACCGCCCCTCTGGTTGGTGCCCAACCCCAAGAATGCCACCACAGGGCTCAGCGATGAGCTCTCCTTCGGCGATATCGGCAAGCTGACCCGCTCCAGCGCCCTGGCCTATCGGGTCACGTTCGATAGCAGCCGGCCGACCAACAGTCAGCTCTACTGGCGCGCCCTGGTGCTGGATCATTATGACGGCAAGACCTGGACCCAAGATCCGGGGATCAAGACGCTACAACGACAACGAAAAGCAACCAACGCACGGCCCAGCCCCGAAGGCGAGCCGATAGACTATGAGGTGATTGCCGAACCGAGTTATCAAAACTGGCTCTTTGGACTGGATCTCGCCTATACCAACACCCGAGAGATCCTTGAGCTGCCCGACGGCCGCCTCTATGCCAAGGCGCCCCTGAGCCAAAAGTATCAGTATCGGGTCTCCTCCTATCCAGAGGCAAGACTCGATCGCCAACTAACGCCTGACCTTAGGCGCCGCAACCTGCAATTACCGAGCGAGAGTAATCCAAGAGCATCGGCCCTGGGTCAAAAGTTAAGAACTAACTATCCGGATAACGAGCGGCGCCTTAACGCCATCATGACACTGTTTAACCAGGCACCATTCTTCTACACCCTGGAGCCCCCACGTGTCGGCCCACAGCAGATCGATGATTTTCTGTTTGAGAATCGCGCCGGTTTCTGCGCCCACTACGCCAGTGCCATGGTGTTCCTCGCCCGCCAATCAGGCTTGCCCGCACGCATGGTCACGGGCTATCAGGGCGGCGAGTGGAATCAGGCAGGTGGTTACCTCAGCGTCTATCAATATATGGCCCACGCCTGGGTCGAGGTCTGGCTCGAAGGCAAGGGCTGGACCCGCTACGACCCCACCGCCATGATCGCCCCCGAACGGGTCGAGGCCGGTTTCGATGCCATGTTCTCACCGGAGCAGAGCTATTTAATCAACAACCCCTTCAGCAGTTTAAGACTACGTCAGTATCCCCTGCTCAATAATTTGCGCATGTCCCTGGCCAGCATAGATTATTACTGGAGCAAGTGGGTACTGGGCTTCGATGAAGACAGACAAAGCCAACTCCTCAAGGAACTGCTAGGTGAGATCAACGCCACCAAGCTGGCTATCTTCATCATCGCCTCTTTCGGCGTCATCGCCCTCTTTATCGCCTATAGCGTCGGCCTGTTACACTTCAGTCGCCACCCAGACCCTGTCGTCGCAGGATTTGAGCAGATCGGTGCCATGCTGACCAAACGCGGCCTGCCCCGTGCCCTGGGAGAGTCGATGGATGCCTATCAAATGCGGGTACTAGCCGCGGTGCCCGAGCTGAGCGAGCCGATGACGCGCTACACCACAAGCTATATGACCCTTAAATATCGCGCCCCCTCGCCAAAGGCCTGCAAACAGCTTAAGCGTCAGCTGAAACAGGATCAACGTCGCCTGCGCCTCGCTATCCTCAGGCTCAAAGGCAGCTTAGCCATCAGCGAAGGCGCAAATGAGTAGCCACGCAGCAACACAGTTTAGGCCGGAAGCATAAGGGGCATAATCAGACACTTTTGATGTTGGTCTATCCTCAAGCAAAGCCATTGAAAATGTGTGAAAAACAAGCATAAACTAGGCGAGAATATCGAATTATGCCGATAATGTACGCCGAGCATTGGCCCAATACCCCAGATGCCCTAGAATGGCCACAGAACAACGAAATGGATAAGTGATCTCATGCTGTATTTGGTGCAATCGAATCGAATGGAGGCTTTGGCGGAGCTGCTCGCCAACGAGCTGCAGACGCCCCTTCCGGGTCAGTCGCCCCTAAGCAATGAGCAGATCTTGGTCCAGAGTCCCGGCATGTCCACCTGGCTAAGGCTCGCCATCGCCGAGCAAAACCAGGTCGCGGCGGCACTAGAGTTCCCGCTGCCATCGAGCTTCATCTGGCAGCTCTGCCATCAACTGCTGCCCGATGTTCCCAAGGAGAACGCCTTCACCAAACCGGCCATGACCTGGAAGCTGATGGAGCTGCTGCCAGCTCTCTTGTCTCAGGAGGTGTACGCCCCCCTGGCTAACTATCTTAAGGACGATGCCATACTCACAGACAGTGCGGCGCCGCACTCGTTAAAACTGTTTCAGCTATGCTGCCAGATCGCCGACATCTTCGACCAATACCTGGTCTATCGCCCCGACTGGATCTTGGCCTGGGAACAGGGCGAGGATCGCCTGCCCCCCAAGGAGCGTCCGCTAGCGGCCAACCAGCAGTGGCAAAGTCTGCTGTGGCGCGAGCTTATCCACTACAATCATCACACGCTGAACCAGAGCCGCTACCATAGGGCGAACCTGCATCAGGCGCTGTTTGATGCCTTAAGCGATCCCCAGTGCGATCTTAGCAGGTTGCCGCCACGCCTGTTTGTCTTCGGTATCTCCTCCATGGCGCCGCAGACGCTAGAGGTGCTTTACTTTTTGGCCAAGCGAATCGATGTGGTGATGCTCAACTTAAGTCCCTGCCAACACTATTGGGGCGACATAGTGGATCCTAAGCTCAGGGCACGAATGGCGCTGCAATATGGCGACAAGCAGCAACTCACCATCGATTGGGAGAGTAAGCTCGAGGTGGGAAATCCCCTGCTGGCCAACAACGGTAAGATGGGCCGCGAGCTGTTAGATCTTATCCTGGAACTGCCGGAAAACGACACCAACTTCAACTTCGAGTGCTATCAAGACCCGGGCGCTGATACTTTGCTGCACGGCGTACAACAAGATATCCTCGAGCTCAGCACCCGCGGCGAGACCTTGGGGCCAGACGCCGGACTCTATCTCACCACCAAAGGCAGACGGCTACTCAACAATAATGATGATTCCCTGACGCTCAGGAGCTGTCACAGCCCGCTACGGGAGCTTGAGACACTACATGATCATCTGCTCGAATGTCTGTCGCAATCGGATGGTCTTGCCCCCAAAGATATCGTGGTGATGATGCCGGATGTGGCGGCCTACGCCCCCTACATAGATGCGGTATTCGCCTCGAAGCGCGGCGTTCATTTTATCCCCTACGCCATTGCCGATCGCGGCGCCGCCCAGGAATCACCGCTGATCAACAGCTTCCTGCACCTGCTGGGCCTTAACAAGAGCCGCTTCGCGCTGACGGACATCCTAGGCATACTCGAGGTGCCCGCCGTAATGCGTCGCTTCGACCTGGACGATGATGATCTCCTGCTCATCCGCCGCTGGCTGGAGCAGGCAGGCGTGCGCTGGGGACGGGATCAGCATAGCCGTCAGGCCCAGCAGCTGCCCGCCTTCGAACACAACTCCTGGGCCTTTGGCATCAAACGACTGATCTTAGGCTATAGCTTCAGCGATGAGGCGCCTATCTATCATGACAGCCTGGCGCTCCCAGGCGTCGAGGGGCAATCGGCTCAGGCACTGGGTAAACTGCTTAACTTTATCGAGGCGATCGACGAGTTTAATCAGGCGCTCGAAGAACATTGTGCCTTAAGTGTACGCATCACTCAGCTGCAGACCCTGGTGGAGACATTCTACGAATGCGTCGATGAGGAGCTAAACCAGAAACAGGAACTACTGCAGGCGATCACCCGCCTGAGCGAGGAGCTCACAGCTACACAGTATCAAAGCGAACTCGAACTCGAGGTGATGCAGAACTGGTTTACCCGCCACCTCACCGAGTCCCGGGTGGGGCAACGTTATCTGGCCGGTAGCGTCAACTTCTGTACCCTGATGCCGATGCGATCCATCCCCTTCAAACTGGTCTGTCTGCTGGGCATGAACGATGGCGTCTATCCCAGGGTGCAGCACCCGGTCGGCTTCGACCTGGTAGCCCAGGAAGGGCCGCGCAAGGGTGACCGCTCCCGCAGGCTGGATGACAGATACCTGTTCCTCGAGGCGCTACTCTCTGCCAGGGAGCAGCTCTACATCAGCTATATCGGCCATAGCGAGCGGGATAACAGCGAGCGCATCCCCTCCATGCTAGTATCAGAACTTATCGAATACTGCCAGCTCTGCTACCTGCCAGAATCCTGCGCTCACCTGCTTAATGGGGCTAATGCAGACGATACCAGCACGGCAGATATTACAAAGATCGAGCAGGCCATCTTAGATCAGCTAATCATCACCATGCCGCTGCAGCCTTTCGATGAGCGCCTCTATCTGGTAGACGAGTCTGAAGGCGCAGAGTGTGAGCCCAAACGCCCTCGCCAGAGCTTTAGCGAGCAGTGGTGTCCTAGCACCCATACTGAGCTGGATAAGCAGCGTAATGAGGAGCGCGATGATGAGCAGGATGTCAAGGCGGCGAGTGCTGGTCACTTCATCGAGACGCCACTGAGTCTGGTTGCCGATGAGGATAAGGGCGAACCGCTTGAGCTCTCGGCGCTGATCCGTTTCTACCGAAATCCGGCGCAGTATTTCTTCAATCGTACCCTCAAGCTTGATCTTAATCTCAGCATACAGGCGGATGAAAACGATGAGCCCTTTGCTCTCGACCCCCTGTCTCGCTATCAGCTGCAATCAACCCTGATAGAGGATGCGGTCAAGTCTGGCGATGAGCGGCCATCGAGTGAGCTGCTTGAGCGCCTGCGGCTCTCGGGCCAGTTGCCCCTTGCGCCCTTTGATGATCTCCTGCTCAAGCAGTATCAGCACGATATTCGCGCCCTGGTCGGTCGCACCCTCTATCTGCAAGGGGAGACCTGCCATACCCAGGATATCAATCTTCTGCTGAACGATAGCGCCGCCACGGCCTTAGCGGGGCGAATCGACGGCGTCAGCGCCAAGGGACTGGTCAACTACCGGCCGGGGACGGCAAACGCCCGAGATCTGATCCGCGTCTATCTGCGTCACCTCTGTCTTAACGCTAGTCTTAATGCTAGCCTTAACGCCAGCGTCAATGCCAACCATAGTGACAATACCAACATGGAAAGCCATGAGGCGACGCCCTGGCAGCGTCACAGTTATCTGCTTGATATCGGCCATTTCCACGCCTTCGCGCCGATCACGCCCGAACAGGCGCTCAATCAGCTCTCGCAGTGGGCCGAGCATTATCATAATGGGCAAAACCAACCCCTGCCCTTCATGCCAAGAACCGCCTTTGCCTACGTCGAGGCCGAGGGAGAACATAGAGATAAGCTGCTGGCCGCCCAGCCACAGTGGCTGGATGAACAATCTAATCTGGGCGAAGGCCAGGAGGCCCACTATCAGCGGTTGTTTACTTTCCCCGATGACTTTAGCGAGGCAGGCTTTGGCGCCATCGCCAGCACACTGCTCTCTCCCATGCTGAGTCTCTATCACAAGGCACCACTGAGCGAGTTGGCCGATTTCGTGGAGGGCCAATAGGATGGCGACACAGACACTGGATCCCCTAAGCCTGCCACTGTTGGGCACTCGCCTCATCGAGGCCAGCGCAGGTACTGGCAAGACCTACACCATCGCCGGGCTCTATGTGCGCCTGCTGCTGGGCGATGCCCAGCGTGCACCGTTAAGCTGTGAACAGATCCTGGTGGTGACCTTTACCAACGCCGCCACCCAGGAGCTTAGGGACCGTATCCGCAAGAAGATCCAGCTGGCCTACCGTGCCTTTCTCGGCATGGAAGTGGACGATCCGCTGATCAACACCCTATATTCAAAGGCCGCGCCCGAGGCGCGCAGTCAGGCGCTGAAACGCCTTGATCTCGCGCTCAAGTCGCTGGATGAGGCGGCCATTTTTACCATACATGGTTTCTGTCAGCGCATCCTGTCGGACATGGCGTTCGAGTCATCATTGCTGTTTGAATCCGAATTTACTCTGGATGACAGCGAATATCTGCACCATGCGGTGCGCGATTTCTGGCGTGAGGCCTGCTATCCGCTGCCCGCTTATCTGGCGCAGATCATCAGCAACAAGTTTAGCGATCCCGATGGCCTGACCAAGCAGTTAAGGCCGCTGCTCGGTGCCAACCAGGCCAGCGTCTCGCCGACACCCGACGCCTTTAGCCAGGTATCGGAGCGCCTGAGTCAGAGCCTTTCGAGACTCAGGCTTATCTGGCCACGCGAGCGCGATGCCACCCTTGAACTACTCAAGGCGCTGCCGCTCAACGGCACCCGCTTTGGCAAAAAAGATCAGGGCTATCCCAAGCTAGAGACCCTATTCGCCGCCATGGATAACTGGGCGGCTCATCCGCTCTCCCTGCCCGACAACAAGGTACTGGGCTCACTGGCCTTAAGTGGCCTCAAGCTCAACAAGGGCGGCGAGATCCCAACATCGGAGCAGGCGCCGCTACTTGCCCATATCGAGCGCGTCACAGAGACAATAGACACCCTAGTGCCTAGCTTCCTCTATGGCGCCCGCGATGGAATAAAGGCCCGTTTTGCGGCGCAGAAACAGCTTAAGAATCTGCGCACGCCGGACGATCTGCTGATCGCCTTGGCCGATGCCCTGAGCGAGGAAACAGATCAAGAGCAGGCCCTGGCCCGTGCCATCGCCAAGCGCTTCCCCATCGCGTTAATCGATGAGTTTCAGGATACTGACCCGCTGCAATATCAGATCTTCAGCAGTATCTATCAAGGCCAGCAGATCTCAACCGACAGCGACCTCGGCCTCTTGATGATTGGCGACCCCAAACAGGCGATCTACGCCTTTCGCGGCGCCGATATTCACACCTATATTCATGCCAGGGGCCAAACAGAAAACCACTACAGCCTGGACACCAACTACCGCTCCAGCCGGGCCATGGTCGAGGCGGTCAATCAGTTATTCTCGAGAAGTGATGATCCCTTCATCAGCCAGGCGATCCCCTTTGAGTTAGTCAAGCCCTCACCCATGGCGGCGGACAAACGCCTGATCGAGAAAGTATCCCAGACGAGCGCGCTGCGGCTTAAGCTACTCAGTGAAGACCCCAGCGCCGGACTCAATAAGGCCAGCGCCCGTAGCCAGTTGGCGGAAGATGCCGCCAACGAGATAGCCAGGCTACTCAACGAGGCGCAACGCGGCGAGTGTCTGAAACAAGATAAGCCGCTCAAGGCAAAAGATATCGCCGTGCTTGTTCGTGATCGCAACGAGGCCGCCTATATCAAGTCGGCGCTGAGTAGCCGGGGGATAGGCGCCGTCTTTCTCAGCCGCGACAGCGTATTCGATACCCTGGTGGCCAAGGAACTCGCCCTGGTGCTGCTGGCCATCGCCAATCCCAAGGATGAGCGGGCGCTGCGTAGCGCCATGGCTACCGCCCTGCTTGGCTATGATGCCCAGGCGATCCATGCCTTTAACCTGGATGAAGATGTGCGTCAGCAGCAGCTCGAGGCCTTCGACAACCTGCATCAAACCTGGCTCAAGCGCGGGATCATGCCCTGCATGATGGCATTGGCGGCCGATACCCGCCTCATAGAACGCCTGTTGGCTAATGATGAGGGACAACGCCGCCTGACCGATTTCAGACACCTGGGCGAACTGCTGCAACAAAAAGCGATGGAGCTCGACGGCATCAGCGCCCTGCTCAACTGGTATCAACAGACGCTGATCGAAGTGAGCAGCACGGAAGAGGCCCAGCTCAGGCTGGAGAGCGAGCAGAATCTGGTACAAATCGTCACCATACACAAGAGTAAGGGTCTGGAATATCCCATCTGTTTCCTGCCCTTCGTCAGCCTGGCCAGGGACAATCGCCGCAAGCCGGCACCTATGCTCTATCACGAGCAAGATGACCTGGTGTGGGATATCGACCAGAGCGACGAGGGCTGGGCCAAATACAAGGCGGAGAATCTCGCCGAAGATCTACGTCTGCTTTATGTGGCACTTACCCGCCCCGTGCTGGCCTGCTACTGCTATATCGCCAACCATTCGCGCTTCACCAAGCGTGACGGAATCAACAGCCAGTTATGTGAGACCGCCATAGGTTACCTGCTTGGCATAGAAACCAAGGCCTGCGAGTTTGCCGACATTCAGGCCGCCGCCCGGGCGCTGGTGAGCGAGGCGATCTCGGTCGACTTGGTGGACGGCGACGCGCCCAAGCTAGACTTTGATCCTATCGACACTGCAGTTGCCGTCAGGCTGGCGCCGAGGCCACTTAGCCGCAGGCCCGAGATCCCTTGGCGGGTGGGCAGCTACTCAGGCCTGGTGAAACACTCGGCTCACGAGCAGGTCAGCCCAGGCATGGGCGATGAGGCCTTTCCCGAACTTGAACAGTTAGTCACACAAAGCGAGCAGCTGTCACGATTTAGCTTCGAGCGCGGCGCCAACGCGGGGAGTTTCCTCCACTGGGTGCTGGAGCAGATAGACTTTACCCAGGCCGATACCAGCCTACACAATGAACTGCCCAAGGCGATGGAGCGCTTCGGTATCGATAGCGAGTGGCAAGCGATGCTGCATGCCTGGTATCTGGATCTGCTGCATACCCCCCTCGATGGTGAGGCGCTGCGTCTGGCGAGCCTCAGCCAGGCGCAAAAGCTGGTGGAGATGGAGTTTTATATGCCCATAGGCCAGTTAGGCGCCACAGAGCTTAATCAGCTGCTCAGTGATTATGGTTATAGCGCCGCACTGAACTTCGAGACCCTACAGGGGATGCTCAAGGGCTTTATCGACTTAACCTTCGAATACCAGGGCAAGTTCTATATCGCCGACTATAAATCCAACCATCTGGGGGATCACCTGAGTCACTATGAAAAGACCGCCATGCAGCGGGCCATCGCCGGTCACCACTATGACCTGCAATACATCATCTATAGCCTGGCGCTGCATCGCTACCTCAAGCTGCGTCTGCCCGGCTACCAGTATGAGCAACATGTGGGGGGCTGTTACTACCTCTTCCTTAGGGGCATGTCGGCCCAGTCGCCAGATACCGGCGTCTTTTACGACAAGCCACCCTTTGCGCTGATCCAGGCCCTGGATACCCTGCTCAGCGTGGCTGACGCCAGTGAGTCTCAAGCTAAGTCACTAGCAAAGGCTCAACCCAGCTCGCAAACAGACAGTCAAACTAACTCGCACTCAGGCCCAGCACAAGGAGAGCTAGACCTATGATCCAGCTAGCACAGCCACTTAGCCAGCTCCTTAAACTCTGGCAGCAGGAGGGGCTGCTAACCCCACTGGATCGCCACTTTGCCCTGCAGATGCGCTCCCTACACAGCGATGGCGACGATCTCTTTACCCTGATCTGCGCCCTGCTCAGCCGTCAGCTATCTCAGCAACACACCTGTCTGCCCCTGACTCAGATAGACAGTGACAACCCGCTGCATGAACAGCACCCTCAGTGTCAGCTTGAGCTGTCCCCACAGGCGCTGGCCGAGCAGCTGACTCAATATCAAGCCGTTAGCCCGGCCGATGGTGAGCTAAACACCCCCTTGATCCTCGATGGCGACAGACTCTACCTACAACGTTACTACCAGTTTGAAACTCAGGTAGCCGAGCGTCTCACGCGCCTCAATCAGCCTCTCACAGTTGCGGCGCCAGACAAGGTGGCCAGCATACTGAATATATTGTTTGCCGGTCAGGCCGAGAAGCCCGATTGGCAGAAGATAGCCACCGCCACCGCCTTTAGCCAGAAGCTGGCGGTGATCACAGGCGGACCAGGCACGGGCAAGACCACCACAGTGACCAAGCTGTTGCTGCTACTCTGTTTAGAGCAGCAACTCACCATCAAGCTGGTGGCGCCAACGGGTAAGGCCGCCGCTCGCCTGAGCGAGTCGATCAAGGCATCCAAGGCGAGACTAGCCCAGGAGCTGGCCTCTTATGGCGATGAGTTGGATCTAGAGCAGCTTAAGCAGGTGCCAGAAGAGGCGGCTACCCTGCACCGTCTGCTGGGGGTGATCCCAGGCTCCCACAGATTCAGGCACCATAAGGACAACCCCCTCAGGTTGGATCTCTTGATCCTCGACGAGGCCTCCATGGTGGACCTGCCCATGATGCACAAGTTGTTAGAGGCGCTGCCGGAACACGCCAGGCTTATTCTACTTGGCGATCAGGACCAGCTCGCCTCGGTCGAGGCCGGCGCCGTACTGGCGGATATCTGCGCCGGGCTCAAGCAAACACAAGCCCAGAACCTTGATAGTCAACAGGCCAGTGGCTGGCGTATGCGCTACTCACAAGCTAAGGCCGCACTGCTCAGTCAACTGACCAATGAAGATCTCGGCGCCTATATCGATGCACGCCCAGCACTTGGGGATAGCCTGGCCATGCTGATGCACAGCCACAGGTTTAAGGGTGACGCCGGCATCGGTCAGCTGGCTGGCGCCGTCAACCGCCGTGATCTGGCGGGCATATTAAGTGTCTGGCAGAGAGGTTATGGCGAGCTTAGCTGGCTGGAGCATCAAGTCACAACCCAGGGCAACCCAGGGCTCACGGCCTTAATGGCTCAGAGCGTCGACAAATATCGTCCCTATTTGAACTTGGTCAATCACCTAGCCAACAAAGAACAGGCTGGTGAGCTAGATGAAGAGCTGGCTGCAGAAGTAGATCAACAGCTGGATCTGGACGAAATGGCCAACCAGATCATCGCTTGCTTCAACGACTACCGCATCCTGTGCGCTATGCGCGCCGGCGAGTATGGCGTCGAGGGAATTAACGCGGCGGTCACCCAGGCACTGAAGGATGCCCATCTCATTCAGCCCTCCAGCGAGTTTTACGCCGGACGCCCCATCATCATTCAGAGCAACGACTATAACCTTGGGCTGTTTAACGGTGATATCGGGGTGATCCTCCCGGGTCACGGTCCCACCCGCCGCCTGATGGCCTATTTCGTTCAGGCCGACGGCAGCCTGCTCAAGGTGCTGCCCGCACGCCTGCCCAGCCACGAAACCTGTTACGCCATGACGGTACATAAGAGTCAGGGCAGTGAGTTTCAGCAGGTCGCCTTCGTCCTGCCACCAAGGCCCAGCGTGGCCCAGCGCCAATTGCTTACCAAGGAGCTGGTTTACACCGCCATCACCCGCGCCAAGGGACACTTTAGCTGCCTTGGCAGTCAGGCGGTGTTTGAAGCGGCCTGCAGTCAGGCAACCCTCAGAGCCTCGGGTCTGGCACAGAGGTTGTGGCCAGCGTGAGTCAAACCCTATCCCAGCTGCTCAACAAGAGCCCAAGCGCCCACCCGAGGGCATTAGTGGTTGGCAACGGCATCAATCGCTATCGCCCTAAGGATCAGCGCCCCAAAAACCTGCATGCCGAGCAGGCCAATGGCATTAACGCCTGGGATGAGATGCTGGTTCACCTTTGGCGTGCCCATCGGGGTGATGAGGTAGCCAGCATCCCTGTAGGCATTGCCCTCACAGAGTTTTATGACGCACTGGACCTCATCAGTAATAAGCCCAACAAGCAGCTGCAGAAAGAATTTTGTAACCTGATGGCCAGCTGGCAACCCCAATGTCAGCACCAACGACTGATAGCCTGGGCCGAGTTGAACAACACGCCTGTGCTTACCACCAACTTCGAACAGACCCTCGCGAAAAGTCACCAACTTAGGCTACATCACCTGCAGGCCAAACACTTTACCGACTTCTATCCCTGGTCCAGTTACTTTGCGAAGGCGCCCATCGTCTCACCCACAGAGGAGTTTGCCATCTGGCATATCAACGGCATGCAGAGATATGCCCGCAGCGTGCGTTTGGGGCTTAGCCATTACATGGGGGCAGTAGACAGGGCCAGGGATATTCTGCATCAGGGCCACCTAGGCGGCGGCTTTAAAAAGGCGTTAAAGGAACATTGGCGCGGCAACAGCACCTGGCTCAACATCTTACTGCACAACGAACTGGTATTTATCGGACTTGGCCTGGAAAGCAACGAGATATTTCTGCGTTGGCTGCTTATCGAGCGCGCCAAGCTCTATAAGGCCTTTCCCGAGCGCAGGCGCGAGGCCTATTATGTCTACGCCGGTGAGCCTATCTCTCAGGGGCATAAGTTGTTTCTCGAGGCGGTAGGTGTGACTGTGCTCCACCAGTCCGATTACGAGGCGATCTATGAGGCGCCCTGGGCCGAGCATTAGGCGGCGACAGGTCATGATTTCGGCCACAAAATGCCCGGTCAGACATTAAGCTTTCTTTAAGCTGCAACCAAGGCTTGCATAAAAAAATCAGCACGTCATAGTGAGCATGGAAAACGATACTGAGTCGAAAACGGAGACCCGATGAATCCGATCAATCTTTTACTTTTATGTGGTGGTGGCGGTGATGAACACGCCATCTCCCTACTGTCGGCCAACTACTTCGAGACCTCGCTGGCAAAACTTCCCCACCTGAATGTGCTGCGGGTCGAACTCGATGCCGAGGGGCAATATCAGACCAAGTCAGGTGAGCGCTGTGAGCTGACCAACCGCCGAGAGATCCGTTTCGAAGATGAGAGCCAGGCGCCCTGGCCGGTGGATTATGTGATCCCCTGTATTCACGGCTACCCTGGCGAGACAGGCGACATTCAGTCCTATTTCGAACTCATAAACCTGCCCTATTTCGGCTGCGACGACGAAGGTTCGCGCAACTGTTTCAACAAGATCACCGCCAAGATGTGGTTTAGCGCCCTGGGGATCCCCAACACGCCATACCTATTCCTAAATCAACTGGACGAGCAGGCGATTGCCCAGACCACAGAGGCGCTGGCCAAGTGGGGCTCAGTTTTCGTTAAGGCCGCCTCCCAAGGCTCCTCGGTGGGCTGCTATCGGGTCGATGATTCAGAGCAGATCCCCGCCATTTTGGCCGATGCCTTTCAATATTCGCCCTATGTGGTGGTGGAGAAAACCATTCAGGCGCGGGAACTGGAAGTCGCCGTCTATCAATATCGCGGCGAAACGGTCGCCACCCTGCCGGGCGAGGTGATCTGCGCAGGCGATACCTTCTACACCTATGACGAGAAGTATGCCGCCGACAGCAAGGCCACCACTCGAGTCGTGGCCGAGGTCAGCGATGAGATAGCCCAGCAGATCCGCAACTATGCGGTGAAGGTATTCGATGGAATGAAACTCAGACACCTGTCGCGTATCGATTTCTTTCTCACGCCAGAAGGCGAGATCTTACTCAACGAGATCAATACCTTCCCGGGCCTTACGCCAATTTCTATGTTCCCTAAGATGTTAGCCAATAATGGCGATGACTTCAGCGAATACCTAAACGAAGCCATTCTGACAGGGCTTAATCGCTAAACTTAGATTTAGCCATCAAAAAAGGGAGCCTAGGCTCCCTTTTTTATTCGGTGCAGCGCGTTAACGCGCTGCTTTTAGACACAGATTCAATTAGGCGTCTAACAGCTTTGAGCTTGAGATCTCAATCTTGCGGGGCTTTAGGGCCTCGGGGATCTCACGCTGCAGATCGATATTGAGCAGGCCGTTTTCGAGGTCGGCTCCAATCACGGTCACATAATCGGCCAGCTGGAAGGTGCGCTCGAAACCGCGCTCAGCAATACCCTGATACAGGTATTTGCGTTCGCTGTCCTGCTCCGCCTTGGTGCCTTTCACCACTAACTTATCGCCTTCACTGGTGATATCTAACTCTTCCATCGCAAAGCCGGCCACCGCCATGGTGATACGATAGCGATTCTCGCTCAGCAGCTCGATGTTGTATGGGGGATAACCCGAGTTACCCTTGTTCGATGCAGCATGCTCGGCAAGCTGGGCTAAACGATCGAATCCAATGGCACTACGGTATAGAGGGGTCAAATCATAATTACGCATAGGTATATCCTTGTATTAAGCAATATAGTGGTTAGTGGCCGACCAAAGTTCACACGATATGTTTCGAATGAGTTGCGCCGCGCCTTGTCGTGATATCACCGAGCAGCCCAAAGGCACTGCCATAACAAGATCAACATCTTGGGTAACATCAGGGGCCTCGATGAGCGCCCCATACTCACTATATGTGGATAGGCATTTCAGATTTCAAGGAAGAAAATAAAAAATTTTTGATGACCAGGGACAATGCGCTGATACTGCAATGAGACAAGCTTAATGCATAAAAAAAGCAGCCAAATGGCTGCTTTTTTAAAGTTTAGCTTAACGCTATTTAGATTAACGTTGACAAGCCAATGGACTGTTGCTGTTCAAGAACTGAATATCACCGGCAACGGGTGCATAGTCAGCGGCCTTGATGGCACCTACACTCTCGATGTAAGTCGCCAGTACTTCTGCATCGACATAACCTGTCATAACAGGTGTCAATGCTGGGTAACCGTCACCGCCAGCGGCGTTATAGCTAGGTACGGTAAAGGTGTATGTCGCGTCGGCCGCGTAACCCTTACCATTGATGTCGCTGATCGCTACTGTCTTAGCTTCACAATCTACGTCCATCTTGATACCAGCAAGCTGAGGATAAGCACCAGAACCTTCTGCACCAATATCAACAGTCGCCACAGCATTCAGGTATTCTGTGATCTCGGCACCAGTCATGGTGCTCAGAGTGATAGAGTTACCGAAAGGTTGAACGGTCAGCACGTCTTTGTAGGTAATTTCGCCCGCTTCGATAGAAGCACGCACACCACCTGAGTTCATCACCGCGAAATCAGCACCGACTTTAGTGCGTTGTGCTTCGGCGATCAGACGACCCATGTTGGTCTGCTGAGTACGAACCACACCACGGTCACCTTCAAGCTTATCATCGGTAGAACCGATCACTTTAAGCAGCTCTTCCTGACCCTTGTCTTGATACTGTTGCAGTACTTCCAATACGGTTGCATCAGGCGTAATTGCTTCGCCGATCAGAACGCGCTCGCCTTCTTCGTTCTTCTCCTTCAAGTTAACAGGAATCAACTTGTAGCTTGCCAGGTGTAGTTCACCGTTGAAGTATTCGAAGTTAGCTTGACCCACATACTTGCCCCACTCGTGAGCCTGCATGATGTAGGTACCATTTTGTTCGTCTGGCTTACAATCGGCACCCGGCTTGAAGTTTGGATCGTAGGCGTTGCCTTCCATACAAACTGGGTTCTGAGAGTGACCACCGATCACGGCGGCCAGATCGCCAGCTTCCATTGCACGTGCTAGTGCAACATCGCCTGGGGCATTGTTACCATTAGCACCATCTGCATAGTGACCCATGTGAGTGGTTGCAAAGATCAAGTCGGCTTCATTAGCTGCCTTGATATCTTTAATCACTTTCTTCAACTCTTCTTTAGGATCGGTAAACTCAAGACCGCTGATAAACTCAGGGTTACCAATCTTAGCCGTGTCTTCGGTTGTCAGACCAACCACTGCGATACGCAGACCATTTACGTCAAATACCTTATAAGCATCGAAGTAACGCTTACCTGACGCCTTGTCATAGATGTTCGCCGCTAGCATTGGGAACTCTGCCAGTTCACGCTGCATGTCAACAACAGAGAGTGGGTTATCAAATTCGTGGTTACCAACGGCCATTGCATCGTAACCAATCAGGTTCATACCAACAAAGTCAGGACGCGCATCTTGCAGATCTGACTCAGGTACACCTGTGTTAATATCACCACCAGAAAGCAGCAGTGTCTCGCCGCCATTGGCTTCAACCTCTGCGCGGATCTGATCGATCAGCGTCTTACGAGCCGCCATGCCATACTCACCATATTTGTTTTCGAAGAAACGACCATGGTTGTCGTTAGTATGAAGTACGGTAAATACAGTACATGCATCGCCAGCTTCGGCACATGTTGTTGGTACCTTAGTGGTATCATCGTCACTGCCGTTACAGCCAGCAAGTGCAGCCACAACAGCCGTAGCGACTAATCCTTTTAATAGCTTATTTGTCATTACATCAACCCCTAGATTATCTTTTTTATTAACCATCATAATTTTTGACAGCGAACGTCATAATCTCGCCGCGAAATATAATAGCAAACAATATCTAGAAAATGTGGCATTTTTATGAACAAACATAGGGCAAATGTTTATTTTAAAAGCGTTTTACGCCCCTCATTGTTCAGGTGTCAGAACAAGCTAAATTAAGCCGCTTGACCAAAGTGATTAATTAAAACGAACGCCTAAGGTTATTTTGTTGCAATTTTATTAACTTGCAGAAGTAATCTAAAAAATAGAGATACTCCCTATATACAAACAAGCCCTTGCGTACCTAGATCACAAAATCGGTAAATATTTCACACTAGATCAACCTTATCTAAAGCAGTAAAACTTAATGCAGCTTGATTTGATGATTTTTCAAACAAAAAAGTGGCTATTTACGTGCACTTGTTAAGATCTGGTTACGACGTAACTGAGCTAAAAACATTCGCCAATTGATTGACGTGATCTCAAGCACACTCCTTAATCCAATAAAAAAGGGGCGCCAACTGGTGCCCCTAGCTCGTTTCGATAACCTTACTTCAAATCAAGCCAATAAAATAAACGCCTTATTCACTCAGACGCGCCTTAAGCCACTGCCCAATCTCCTGAAGTTGATTCGGCAGTACGCTGTGCCCCATGGGATAGGTCTGCCACTGCGTCTGATAACCTGCCTTTGAAATCAATTCAAATGCCGAGTGGCCCAAGGCCAGCGGAACCACCTCATCTTGCTCACCGTGTTGCTGTAGCAGCGGCGTGTCCCGGTTCGCATCACTCAAGTTATCGGGCAATGCATTGCCCGTGGGCAGGTAACATGAAAGCGCCATAATACCCGCCAGCCGCTTGGAGAAGCGCAGCCCAGTAAACAGGCTCATGACGCCACCTTGACTAAAGCCGGCCAAGACTATCTTGTCGCTGGGCACGCCTGAGGCTATCTGCTCCTCAATCAGCGCGGTGATCGCTAGCTCGGACGCTAGCACGCCGGCCATATCTGCGCGGTTGTCTACCTCCATCCCCTTGATGTCGTACCAGGCAGGCATTACATAACCTTGGTTGATCGTCACAGGCATGCTTGGCGCATGGGGAAAAATGAAGCGTACGCCGAGCTCATCGGGCAAGCCCAGTAGCGGCACCACAGGGGCAAAACCTGCGCCTGAATCACCTAGACCGTGTAACCAGACCACGCAGGCGCGGCACTGGGATTGAGGTTCTATTGTGATCCGCTCTAACGGCAGTTGAGACATAGGGTTTCCTTTATTACTCATTTCATTATGTGTTCATGTGCGGCCGATCATATCAGGAAGCCTTAATACCCCCAACTATTCGATAAAGTCGAATAAAAAACCCCAGTTTTCGCGCTTTTTTATCCGGTTCTGCGACTGTTACACTGAACTCAAGGATGCATTCAGCTGAGGCAGAAACAGATGGGACTACTACAAGCAGGCCAATGGGTCGATAAATGGTATGACACAAACAAGAGCAAGGGCGCGTTTGTACGGGAAGATGCTGCTTTTCGCCGCTGGATCAAGGCACCAACCGCTGATGAGCCTGCGCCCGAATTTAAAGCCGAGTCGGGGCGCTACCATCTCTATGTGTCGCTTGCCTGTCCTTGGGCGCACAGAACCCTTATCTTTCGCGAGCTGAAGTCTTTGCAGGCCCATATCGGTGTCACCGTCGTCGAGCCCCACATGCTAGGCAATGGCTGGGAGTTTAGCGGGCCGAAACAAAGCGAACTTGCCCAGCATATCGAAGGCAGCGAAATCGACCGACTTAACGGTAAAGATTATCTCTACCAGATCTACCAGCTAGCGAAACCCGACTACAGCGGCAGGGTGACTGTGCCTGTGCTGTGGGACAAGCAGACTCATACCATAGTCAGTAACGAGTCGGCGGAGATCATCCGCATGTTTAACAGCGCATTTAATGAGATAACAGACAATGGACTCGACTTCTATCCCACCTCACTCAGGGAGGAGATCGATGAGATCAATCACTGGATTTATCATAAGATCAATAATGGCGTATACCGTGCGGGTTTTGCCACTAGCCAGACGGCCTATGAGCATGCCTATGATGAACTGTTTGAAGCGCTAGATACCTTAGAGACACGCCTTAGCCGGCAGCGCTATCTGGTAGGCAACCAAATTACCGAAGCCGACTGGCGCCTGTTCACCACACTAATACGTTTCGACGCCGTCTACGTAGGCCACTTCAAGACCAATCGCAATCGCATCGGCGACATGCCGTCGATTCAAGCTTATCTGAAGGAGTTATACCAACACCCAGGTGTTGCTAAGACAGTTAATTTTGAGCATATCAAGCAGCACTACTATTTCAGCCATGGGCAGATCAATCCGACTCGTGTTGTGCCCAAGGGCCCCAGGTTAGATCTCGACTCGCCCCATGGCCGTGACGAGCTTGGCCACAACTAACGCTGCGGAGGTTGACTTGTCCACGACGAACTTATCCACGGCAAGCATCGCCGTTATCGGGCTGCATAAACAGTAATAAATGCGGGGTAACCCAACCTCAATTAGTCGATATCAATACCGAGACACTCGGCGATATCGGCTAGCTGGTTTGCATCGTCTAAGGCAAGGTGCCAGCGCACCGCGCCCCCATCCGCCACCATTATGTTGCCCGCACTGAGCATACGCAGATCATCGACCATGGCATAGAGGCTGACACCAGAGGACAACTTTACCAGCACCTCTTGGGGTGAGACGATCACCCTTCCCCCAGAGAATTCAATTACCATAAGCTCTTACTTCAATAGACATAATACCAATCCTAGTATTAAAACGTCCGATAACGGCGTTATTATTTTTGATTGTAAAATAACTACTTATCGAAAAATCATGCCTTGTTCTCGAATTTTTTTCCTACGCAACTTCTGATCACTTACTTACCATGATTGGTATAAAAAGACCCAGGAAAACCCGGGCCTCTATGGTTATTCAGGTGTTCACCACTATTCGAGTGGTGGTGACCATTCTAGTGGTGATGACCACCGACGCCGTGGGCGTGTCCATGGGCGATCTCTTCGGCAGTCGCCTCGCGAGCATCGACAACCTCAAGATCGAAGGTCAGTTCGCGACCCGCCAGCGGATGGTTGATATCCACGGTGGCCATAAATTTACCCACTTTGAGTACAGTCACCTGGCGCTGGCCCTGCTCGGTATTTATGATGGCGCGCATGCCTGGCTTCCACGCTTTCGCGCCTTGCAGATGCTTGATCGACACGCGCTGCTCACCGTTTTCGTTACGCACGCCATAGGTTTCTTCTGGTGGCAGGGTGACGGAAAACTTCTCGCCCACAGCCTTACCTTCCATCGCCTTCTCGACGCCAGGCATCATGTTGTCATGCCCATGTAGGTAGGCAATAGGATCTAATCCTTCATTGGTTTCGAGCACTTCACCCGCTTCATCGCGTAAGGTGTAGTTAAACTGCACGACCATATCGTCTTTAATGCTCATCAAGCGTCCTTAGTTAGTCTCTTTTCTTCAAGTGGGCGAAGCTTAGCAAAACTTCCCCCGAGGCGCTACGCCTGTTAAGTCTTGCCACCCGGCACTATGGCCAGATGCTCTATCTCGCTTAAGATGGTGTGATTCTTAAGGGCCAGCTGACACACGCCGCTGCGGATCTGATGCTGGGCCGAGCAGTCAACGCTCCATTGCCGCAGCAGATAACCGGCCAGGGCGGCGCGGCAGCTTAGTACCAGCTCACCCTCGCTCATCTGATAATCCAGCGCAATCGCCTCGGGGTGCGTCAGGCTGGGATGGGGAATCAATACAAGGCTCACCAGCTTCTGCCAGTAGCTATCTTTGTCTTGCAACTCATGGTCGAAGGGCTCGGTGGCGCTCTGAGTCACCGCCTTGAAACGGGTCACCACAAAGTCGGTAAACACCTGATGGGTGCGGTCGAAACAGCGCACATGCCAGCGCTGACCATTATTCACCAGCGTGTGGGGCACTAGCTCTCTCTGGGTCTCGCCCGATGACACAGATACATAGGTCACGGCAATCGCCTGCTTATGGGCGATGGCGCGCATTACGGCGGCGATGATATTGGTGTCTGGATGAATAAGCTGCACCGCATCCAAACAAACTGTGCTTGGCATTATCGGATGAGATAGCCCATCGCCAAAGCCATTGGCCAACCCATGAAGGATCGCCTCTGGATCATGGTCAAACAGGGGGCTAAACTCGGCGCGCCTATGGTAGCGCTTGGTCTGATGCACCAGCTCCATGTTGTGGGGCGCCAGATCGCGGTAACTGGCGAAATCCCGGGTCGCTGCCGCCAGACCTGTGGCAAATTTAGCGATCAAGTCCTGACGCGATACCTGACCAAAATACTGCAAACTAAAGTCGATAAACGCCAGACGTTGCCGCTGGGCAAAGGACAAACTCTCCATCGCATCCATAAAGCTACCTTTATTGCCACTCGTTAAATGCTGTCATTAAGAAATGGCCGGGCATTTTGCCCGGCCAAGGTCTTAAGCTAATGTAAATTTTATCGAGATGCAATCATAATGGTTAGCACTATTTGATGCCCAGGGCACTGAAGGTCTCATCGCTTGGAAATCCGTCGGCCACCAGACCAATACTGCGCTGAAAGGCCTGCAGGCCGGCGCGGGAGTTGACCCCGAGCACACCATCAGGCTTGCCCACCTCATAACCCTTCTCGTTGAGTTTGGCCTGCAGCAACTTAAGCTTGGCGCGACTGATGTTATCGTGTTTCGGTGGCGCCACATGCAGGTGCGCACCGCCATTGATGCGATCGGCCAGATGCCCTACCGCGATGGCGTAAAACTCTGAGCGGTTCCAGCGCATGATCACATCGAAATTGCCATAGCCTAAGAATGCGGGGCCCGTATGCCCTGCCGGTAGATAGAGCGCGGCTTGCATGTCCGGCGTAGACAGAGCTCGACCATTAGCCTGAGTCAGCCCTAAACCGGCCCAGGTAGTTAAACTTTGTTTATCTTTACGCCCCAGATGACGAAAATCGTAATCCTTAGGCAGGGAGACCTCACGCCCCCAGCGCTCATTGCGCACCCAACCCAGATTATTCAGGAAGTTGGCCGCCGACGACAAGGCGTCCTCAGTGCTATTGAATAGATCGGCCTTGCCATCACCGTCCGCGTCCACCGCATACTTGGCATAGGCCGAGGGCATAAACTGGGTGTGTCCCATGGCACCGGCCCAAGAGCCCTGCATCTGCTTATTGTCAAATTGGTAGGCCTCTTTAAGCTTCAACGCCTGAATCAATTCACCGGTAAAATAGCTGCTGCGTCTCGGGTCGCAGGCAAGGGTTGTCAGGGAATCGATAACCGGCATCTTGCCCTTATAGGAGCCGAAATTGGTCTCCAGTCCCCAGAAGGCCATTAGATACTGAGGCGGAATGCCATATTCTTGCTGCAGCTTATGTAGCAATGGGCCGTGCTTCTTCAGCAGACGACGCCCCTCCTTGACCCGCCAGTCGGTGACACGCTTGGAGAAATAGTTATCAAAGGTCTGACTAAATTCCGGCTGCTTCTTATCCAGCTCTATCACCCGCGAAACATACTTCACCTGGCCCAAGCCCTCTTCCACCGTCTTATTCGACACCCCGGCGGCGATTGCCTTCTGCTTGAGGCCACTCACACAGGTATCGAAATCTTGGGCGAGCGCGCTAAGGCTTGGCAAGCCGGTTGCCAGTATCAGGGATGCAAAGGTGAACAATTTTTTCAAAATAAAGACTCCAAGAGAAAGCGGCTAAAAAAATAAGAAACTTAATGATCTGCAGCCGGTGAGAAACCAGACCTTCCTCAGACATGATAACGACTCGAGGCACTTATACTAAATGATTTATGATTAATTATTCGAACTTAGACCAGTTTGCCCCATGGGCGTATAAATAGTGGGCTGGTCGGTTGATCTAACCCTTGGCTCATTAGCCACATCGCGTATAATGGGCTCGATTTTACCCTTTCTAAGAGAACTCACATGACAGACAGCAATCCCGTTTTAGCAAGCTTTATCGACAACGTAAAAGAGCAGCAAGCCGTTTGGGGCCTTCAGGATGAGACAGGCGAAGGTTGGGTCGTGTGTGACTCCTCAGAATATGAAGAGACGGACGTGATGCCGTTGTGGTCAAGCGAAGCACAAGCCAAGGTACACTGCACAGAAGAGTGGCAGGGCTATCAGCCGGCTCCCATCCCACTAGAAGAGCTGCTGGAATACTGGATTCAAGATCTGCACGATGACGGAGTGTTAGTGGGTATCGACTGGGTTGCCGAGCAAGAGTGCCTAGAACTAGATCCTATTACCCTAGCCAAGAGCCTGGTCGACATAGAGCAAGAGTAAGGCTTGATCCAACTCGCTCGCCAACTTGTAGACAGGGGCTAACCCTTGTCTACAAGCCTGCCCTTAGTCGACATTCCTTTCGACAGACGCCACACCTGTTGGTTCTGCGACGAGCCCTGTGCTCACCAATTTGACTATCACGCCTTAGGGCACTGCCCTCACCCCTCTTTGGCGGTTCCCGCCTGTAAAGAATGCCTGCAGATCGCCGAGAAGGCACCGCTCAGCTCCATCTGGGACTGTCACAGCGCGGTAAAAGACGAGTTGATGCGCCGCTATGCCAAACACCTGGCCATAGGCGAAAACTGGACCCAAGAGGAGCTCGAAGAGTCAGACTTTAGCTGTAAGGTGTTCGAAGGCTTTAAGAAGAGCGCCTGGTTCATGTACCAGGTTGCCAAGGCGCGGGTGAGCGTTGCGCCCTGGCCCCTCAGCCTCAAGGGGATCCCCCTAGAGACCGCTGGCTACGGCGGCGGGTTTGAGTTCGACGGCGTGCTATTTTCCTCCGTCGCTAAGGCAGTTGAACATTACGCCAAGATGTTGGGGCTGGATAAGGCCTTTCTGCATCAGCTTATCGCCGCAGTGGGCCGCGAGCGCTTTGGCTACGCCGTTCGCATCGCCAGGATCAATAT
Organism: Shewanella insulae; assembly: GCF_009831655.1. Classification (GTDB taxonomy): domain Bacteria; phylum Pseudomonadota; class Gammaproteobacteria; order Enterobacterales; family Shewanellaceae; genus Shewanella; species Shewanella insulae. The sequence goes on from NZ_WRPA01000001.1 coordinate 543,500, forward strand.
CGTCTCTACCCCAGCCGTCAAACGTCAGGTATTAAGGGACATCCTTGATGAGCAGGCCCAGGACGCTGAATAGCTTGACGGTGACCAGCTAATCGTCAACTAAAGATAAGCAATGTAACTAATTTGTCCGTTCGGGCAACTGCGCCCGCAAGCGCTCCTGCACCACATCCACCAACAGATCCGGCTGAAACTTAGAGATAAAACGGTCGCACCCCACCTTCTCCACCATGGCGTTGTTAAAACTGCCACTCAGAGAGGTGTTAAGGGTTATAAAGAGATTCGCCATCCGCTTGTCATTGCGTACCTCATAGGTGAGGCGATAACCGTCCATCTCGGGCATCTCGGCATCGGTGATCAGCATGAGTATCTCTTGATTAATATCACGCCCCTCATCGCACCAGCGCTTCAATAGCTTAAGCGCCTGCAGGCCATCCGAGGTCTCTATCACCTCGATACCCAGCGGGGCGAGCGTGTCTTTCACCTGACGGCGAGCCGTGGCCGAATCATCGGCGATTAAGATCTTGCGACCTATCATCTTATCCACCAAGGCCTGATCCAGAACACCTTCCGAAATGGCGATATCATAGTGCACTATCTCGGCCAGCACCTTCTCGACATCTATGATGGAGACCAGACGTGTCGCGCCATCCACCTCCACCTTGGTAATAGCAGTCAGATAGTTGTGGCTACCGGTACTCTTAGGCGGCGGCATGATGTCGCTCCAGGTCATGTTGATGATATGGTCAACCTTGCCCACCATGAAGCCCTGCACACTGCGGTTATATTCTGTGATGATTAGGTTGGCTTCCTGGTCGGCATTCATGGGCTGAAAACCGATGGCGGCGCGCAGATCGATGACGGGAATCGAGGTACCACGAATATTGGCAACTCCCTTTATGCTAGGATGGCTACCGGGCAAGGCACTCAGTTTAGGCAGCTTAACGACCTCTTTGACCTTAAACACATTGATCGCAAACAGCTGCGTCGCATTGATACGAAACAGCAGAAGCTCGAGACGGTTTTCACCAACCAACTGAGTTCGTTGATCGACACTCTCTAGCACTTTAGCCATACAATTCTCACTACGTCTTGATGTGACTGACGCGATACGCCATTAATTATAGCCATGATCCCCGGATTTCGACGCGACATCAAGACCCAGAGATCACAGCTTTAACATGTTTATCCATTATTGAGCGCAACCGGTGCTACCGGCACGATACGAGAGCCATTCTTCACCACTATATCCATGATTTTTAAATGTAACTCTTCCGATGCCAACTGAAAGGTGGGAAAGCTCTTGGTGCCGATATAGGCCAGCACATTGACCTGTAGCCCGTGTAGACCGAAGCCCTTGAAGGTGACCCTGAGGGGCTCTTTGAGCACCAGCTCGTGCTCCTCTAGCATGGCTTTGATCTCGGCGACAATCGCCTTGAGCTGCTCCGAGGTAGTCACCGCATAGTCGAGACGAATATCTGCCTTGAAGCGGATCTTCTCTCGCTGGGAGATATTCTCGATCTCCATCTCCACCAATTTGGCATTGGGCACATGAATCAGTGTCCTGTCCAGGGTGCGGATCTGGGTGCAGCGCAGGCCAATCTCCTCGACTGTGCCACTAATGCTACCGAATTTACACAGGTTACCCACCTTGATAGGCGCCGCCGAATAGAGGGTAATGGTACCGATAAAGTTTTCGATGGACTGCTTGGAGGCGAGTGCGATGGCGATGCCGCCAATCCCCATACCGGCAATGATGGCACTGGCATTAAAGCCTAAATGCTCGAGCCAGAGCAGCACAGCCATGATCACGAAGATCACTCGCAGGAAATTGGTCAGTGGCCGCAACAAAGAGGCCGCCTGATCTTTACCCTGAGCTTTCCAGCGTTTCTTCAGGCCCTGCTGGAATATCCCCATGGCACTCCAGCCAAACCAGATGATGGCCGACACCAACAGAAAACCGGTATCTATCATCTCGATCGCCGCCGGGGAGATGCTGCTATGGGCCACCCAGGCTCTTACCAATAGCACGGCCGCCAGCAAACGTAATGGCCCGGCGACGATATAGGCAAGCTCCTCTTTAAGCTCATATTGGGTCAGCAGGATCAGCTGCTTAATGATCCAGGTAACGGGCACCATCACCACAAATGCGGTGATCAGATAGGCCAGTAACAGGGTCCATTCCCAGAGGTTAACGTTAAACCAACGCCCCTCGGGAACATGATTGACGAACCACTCGGCCACAGGCCCATACCCCAGGTTTTCATATAGTTGAGGCACCTTAGCCACGGTAGCATTTGACACCTTCCAGATGCTGCTGCCGTTATTGGGTACCCGCTGCAGATAGAGGGCTATCTGATCGCTTTGCAACCTTACCCGACCGAAGAGATCCCGATAGGCAGGCAGCTGATCGTTGTCCAGTCCCTGAGGCGTGTCGTTAAGCTGGCCTAAATCGAGCCAGAGATTACGCTCTATGATGACCTGCAATTGCTTGGCATATTCGGCGCCGCGTTTGGCCGACATCCCCTCGGGCAGGTAACGCAGATCGAGATACTCTGCCGCCTTCTCATAGTCCTGCTCATAAACGGCCGCCATAAAGCCTTCCACCGAGCCCCTTGGCGTGTCACGTTGCAGGCTATCTTTGTATTCATAATGTTCAACCGAGCGTACAAACTGGCTCTGACCAGTGTCTGCGGCGGCGTCATTTAACGCTCCCACCAGGCTATTTGGCGCCGCACTCCAAGCCGTGCCAACAAAAAAGCTCACCACCAAGCTCAACGAGCAAACAAATAAGCGCATCCCAATCCCCTTAATTGTTAACAAGCGCCTAGAAATATTAGCATTTATTCCCGACAGGCACTGTCGAAACGAAACACAAGCACAGGGCTTTCATCCCGATGACACAGGCAAAGCAACAGGATTGATTAAATATTGACAACTTGGCTACCAGGACTATAATGCGTGAGTCCTGCAGTACCCTGCTTTATTAGTTTTTCTGCCTTTCGTTTTGCATCGCTAGACTCTAAGTCATTGCATAGTCATCGCATCTAACAACTCGCAGCTAGCTCGTCACACTATTGTCATTTATTGATGATTTACTGTGTCCAATCCGGTGAATAGTCCTCGTATAGGACCTAAGCAAAGGTTTTAGCGAGGTAGATCACTTGATTATTAAAATTAAGCTGGGTAGTCTCAGAAAGGATTTAATTCATCTTTCGCAACAGCTAAGGATCTATTATTTGCTAAATTTTTACTGCCACATGGCAGTCTCAGTAATAAGGAGTATGACCTATGTCGTACAAAGTAAACGGTCATGAGATCACGGTAAACTTTCCGGTGGACTCAATTTCAGTCAACAAATCCTCTATCGCATTTACCGATAGCCTAGGAAAAAACAAACAAACTTTTGCTAAGCGTACCGACGCCCTGCAATTTATGAAATGGTTGCTCTCAAGCAACAAATAACCCCCACGCTATTCGATACACCTCCTCTCACACGTATCGAAGGTTGCTAAGGCAACAAGTAGGATTGACCTCATTCGTCAACGACTCAGCAGGTAACATTTGGCTCAGGTTGTCCCCCTTTCACAGGTACCGACCTGGCCAAATGACATATATCACTCTCCCTTATACCAATCCTAGTAAATAACTACTCATGCTAGCTTGTTAAAACGCCCGGTAACCTCGTTAGCATTTTTGATTCTAGAATGACTACTTATCAAAAAATTCAGCCTTGTTCTCAAACGTTTTTCCTGGGCCTTTTTCTGATCACTCACTTACTGTGATTGGTATTAGCTCACCAAACTTACGCCTATACCTGGGCAGCATAGATTCATTACCCAGCAAGCCCCCTTGGTGCAGATAGAGTACGGGCGCGTCTAGCCCTTGTTGCCAGAGATGTTTGAGGCAGAGCCAGCCCAGGGGATCATAGAGCAGCTCAAACTCTATCCCCGTCGACTTAAGTTCATGCCAGATCTGGTAAAAATCATGGTACAGCTTACCAAAATGATAACGCTTGGCGGCAGGAACGATATGAGGGTGCAGACTCTCATCTTGCTCGAGCTCGAAAAATTGCTTGGTGAGATAATCATCCCCCCCCACCACGGCGCAGGTCATGACGCTGATGCTGGGGTCTATGGTTTGAAACTGTTTCTGCAGATAGAGCGCCGTGGTGCCTGTCCCCGAGGGCAGAAACACCACCAGCTCACTCAGCTGCTCTGCCACCTTCCAGCCAGCTATCTCATTGGCGAGCCGGGATACACCCGGCTCGGCAAAGGCGCAGCGGCCCCCTTCCGGAACAAACAACTGCTCGTCGCTGCCCGTTAGCACACGTTGCCTTATATAGCCTTCACAATCCAGGCCATCTCTGTCGACGACATTGCTTAGATCTATGATGTTGGCGCCATTAGCTAACGCTGCGCGGTAATTACCGCTAGGATGCCCCGTTAGATAACTCGGCAGATGATCTACGTAGTAATCCAGCTGCCACCCCTTAAGCTTGGCCAGGGCCGATAGCGAATAGAGAGAATTTGCCTGGGGCGAGCCATAGCCAATCAGCCGCCTCACAGAAGGAAAGTCATTCTCGAGAAAATAGGCGAACTTGCGCGCCTTATTTCCGGAAAACTCGGGATGCAGAAGATCGTCGCGCTTCACATAGACCTTGTGCAGCCAGATATGAATCGTCTCTACGGGCGTGTGGCTAAGCTTCATGTTATCGAGCCTGAATCAAATGACGGGCCAGAGTGTACACCCTTTAACGGCAAATGCGTAATTTGACCGACTTTTGGCATAATATGTCAACAAGCCAATACCGCATCTAAAGAAAATCATTTAAAAACATACAAATATAAAATGGCATGGTTTTCGCTTATACCTTGATAGATCCAATTTAAGGCCGATGCCTTAACAAAGATAAAAAGCATTACAACAAGGAGCACTTCATGGCACTACTGCGCTTAATCTTTAATATTGCCTGGTTTATTTTAGGCGGCTTCGTGATGGGACTGGCCTGGTGGCTGGCCGGCTTACTCTGCTTCATCAGCATCATAGGCATCCCCTTTGGCCGCGCCTGTTTCGTGATTGGCGAGATGGCCTTCTGGCCCTTCGGTCAACAAAACGTGAGTCGTCGTGCGCTGCAAGGGGTCGATGATATAGGCACAGGGCCCCTCGGCATGGTGGGAAATATCATCTGGTTCCTGCTATTCGGGATCTGGCTCGCCATAGGACATATCACCCATGCACTGGCCTGTTTTGTCACCATCATAGGGATCCCATTTGGTATTCAGCACCTGAAATTGGCGCTGCTGAGTCTGACTCCCATAGGGCAGACAATCACGGCCAAGGCTTAACAGCCTAATTTCTTGAGGCATTAGTTACTTCGAAAGTAGCAGCGAAATGAGCGCCTACTGCGGGCTATAGGCTTTGCAGATAGGCCTCCAAGATCTGTTCAACTTGGATGCGGGCCAGTCCCGCATTGTATATCGCCCGCCACCTTTGCCCCTCAGGAGTATTTCTAAAGGCGACATAGAGCTGCTTCGATTCCAATAGCTGCTTATTAAACTGTAACTTGGCCTTAAGCCCCTTCAGATGAGGCTGCTCTATAAGGTATTGATAGACATAGAAATCCATTACGGCTCCCTGCACACGCCCCGTGGCCACCTTACGTATATTGTGCTCGTCCGAGCTGACCAGCTCCACCGGCTGAGCGCCGATGGCAATCATCTCATCGAGCTCCTGGGTATTCACATAGTCTCTGACCACACCTAAGGTATAGGCATTAAGATCCTGCACTCGCGACCAAGTGATCGGATGCAGGCTATGTTCCAGGATCCCTAATGGACTCTGGCCCATGGCGTCGGAGAAGATAAATTTATCGGTAGGATGATGGTACTCGGGGAAGTAGCCATGATAGCCAGAATCGTCTCGAGTCACCACGCGAATGGTGCGACTCCAAGGAAAATAGTCCACATGGAGGTCATGGCCCATTGCCGCTAACGCCGCTCTGGCCACCACCACACAGGCACCGCCATCCTTGAGGGTCGGCCCCGAATAGGGAGGCCAATTCAATGAGGAGAGTTTAAGCGTATCGGCCTTGGTTACAGACGAAGCAAATGCCGCAAACATCAATAACAAAATACCAGGTAACAAGGCCAGCCCTATTCGCCTTGCGATGCGCACGTAAAAATAACTATTTCTCTCCAACACCCTCCCCCCAAATCACGAGCTTGCCACGCTCCTTAGCAGGCTAATATCCTTTTGTTACACATTTTCACTGGCATAGATAAACAAGATGATGCAAAACAAGTATAGGAGAGACGGTCAAACTATTGAGGTGTTTATGCTGAGAAAATCTTTAATCACTGTCATTGGCGGTTCACTTTGTTTACTAGGATTGGCACTGGTGATCCTCCCCGGCCCAGCCTGGTTACTGCTGCCCATAGGGCTTGCCGTCTTGAGTCTGGAATACCACTGGGCCAGAGGCTGGCTAAAGAAGAGCCAGAAACAGATGAGCCGCAGCGCCGCCTGGCTAGATGTTAAGCTGCGTGACTGGCGTTACAGCCGCTAAGGCTCATCGAATTCGATAGGTGCCAGCCTACGCTGGCTAAACTAGCGTCAGGCCAGATCAAGCTTGCCGGAGCCTCCCTCATAACCGCTACGGGCCAGCACATTGAGCCGCTCTAAGATCGCCAACAGCACACCTTGCCGGCGCATGTTTTCCATAACCCCACGGCTGAACTGCTCTAGGCGACTCATAGCCGTCAAGAGTAGCTTGCACTGATAAAAGCTCGCCTCGCGAATATAATCTGGCTTATCGACCAGATGAACATGCCGATACCACTCCTGCCAACTAAGGTTATCGAATAACAACCCCCGCTCGGCAAGCTGCTTCATAAAGCCCTGCATCGTCATCTGATCACTCTTAGGCTCGCCAAGTGCAAACTGCTTGGCATATTGAGAATAGAGATCTGCTATCTGCATGGATATTGTGCGTTTCATATCATCTCCCCTTTGGCCTAACTAAACCTCCAAGTCGCCGACGCTTTGAAGAAGCATAGTGGCCATACCATGATAAATTCAGTGGCTTAGCTTTACGTTACTCAAGCAATGCTGAATATAAGCTGAATACCCTAAAAGCAGGTTGGCTAGACAATAGGTAAGCGAACCCATATGCTACGGGAATTCGCAATGATTGCGCTGGAGAGAACAAATGAAGAAATACAGCACAGGAGTTGGCCTGGTTCTACTCGGGTTATCTATCGGTTTTTCGCCGTTGACCCTGGCCAAAAACGATAAGCATGAGCACGGCGCTAAAGCCCATGTCAGTAAGGGCCATAATGAGAAGAGTCTGCCACCAGGACTGCAGAAGAAGCTTGCCCGCGGCGAGCCGTTGCCACCGGGTTGGCAGAAGAAGCTGCACAAGGGCGACTACCTGTCTGATGACTATTATGATCGCGGCAAGATCCATGTGCCTATCGACCGTGACGGCAACATCACCATAGATATCGATGGCACCTTTATTAAGCTGCACGACAAGACACGTCGTATCCTAGATATAATCAACGACTAGATATCATTAACGACTAGCTTTCACCTAAGACCTGCTTTCACCTAAAACTTAGGTTCACTAAAGCCAGTCACACAAAAAAGCGAGCCTAATGGCTCGCTTTTTAGATCAATAAGAATCACCGGCTTTAACGAGCCGCCTGTGCTTGATAAAGCTCAAACTCCTCCAGGATCAGGCTGGTAAATAGCCGGCCGGCACGCCCCAAGGGGCGCTCCATGGTCGACACCAGCTGAGGCGTAAAGCTGTAACGACTGCCGCCAAGAAAATCCAGCTCCTGTAACTCGCCGCTTGCCAGCTCCTCTTTAATCAAAAAATCAGGCATCCAACCAAAGCCTAAGCCCATCAGCAGGGCGTTCTTCTTCATGATAAAGCCAGACAGATAAAACACCTTGTCGCCACCAAATTGCAGCTCGTCGCTGTGGATCTTGCCAGGGGAAGAATCTTCTATGGTCAGCTCCACATGTTGCAGCAGCTCAAACAGGCTAAGCTCCTTAGCCTTGGCCAAGGGGTGGGAGTGGCTCACTACCAGTATGCTATTGATGTCGGGCAGCGGCTGCGGCCGATAGTTAGGCCCGGTGCGATAGTCTTTCACCAACATGAGATCGGCATTATCCCGCTCGAACCTGTGTTGTACCCCGCCGAGGAATTCCATGTTGAGCTGGATCTTGGTGGGGATCTTATGCTCAGACACCCGCTTCAGCGCCCGCATGATGGGCTCCATGGGCAGGGAACCGTCCACCACTAGCTCGAGTTTCGGCTCCCAGCCTTCACTGAAACGGCTGGCTAAATGTTCAATGTTGCCAAGGTATTGCAGCAAGCGTTTGCCTTCGGCAAGGATCACCTTGCCCTCGGGGGTTAATTCGGCGCGATACTGATCCCGACAAAATAGCTTTACACCCAGGTGTTGTTCCAGCTTCTTCACCTGATAACTCACCGCCGACTGCGCCTTATGCAATCGCTCGGCAGCCTTGGAAAAGCTGCCCTCTTCCACCAGAATCGACAACACCCTAAAGGCTTCCACATCGATCTTCATCTCACTTCCTCGGCGTAAACAAAAGACAACCATCTAAATTTTAGATTAAGTTAAGCTATTTATTATTCTTTTTTTTGTTCATGCCAGCAACTAAATTGTTACTTAGATCACATAAACATAAGTGTGCCCGCTAAAGCACCCAAGGAAAGAAGCCATGCCATTTTATGTAAGACAGGGGGAGATCCCCCATAAACGCCACATCACCTTCAAGAAAGAAAATGGTGAACTCTACCGGGAAGAACTCTTTTCTACTCATGGCTTCTCCAACATCTATTCCAACAAGTATCACCACAACATGCCGACCAAGGCATTAGAGGTGAGCCCGTTCGAGGTCAATCATGGCCACACCTGGCAAGACACCTTGATTCAGAACTATAAGTTGGACGCCAAGCAGGCAGACCGCGAGGGTAACTTCTACTCGGCGCGCAACAAGATCTTCTTTAACAACGACGTGGCCATGTACAGCGCCAAGGTCACCGAGGCCACCGAAGAGTTTTACCGTAACGCCTACGCCGACGAGGTGATCTTCGTCCACGAGGGCCAAGGCAAGCTCTACAGCGAATATGGTGTGCTAGAGGTGAAAAAATGGGACTACCTGGTTATCCCGCGCGGCACCACCTACCAGCTTAATTTTGACGACTACAGCCAGGTGCGCCTGTTTGTGATCGAAGCCTTCTCCATGGTAGAGGTGCCTAAGCACTTCAGAAACGAGTACGGACAGCTTTTAGAATCCGCCCCCTATTGTGAGCGCGACATACGCGTCCCTAGCCTGCAGGAAGCAGTGGTCGAGAAAGGCGCCTTCCCCTTAGTGTGTAAATTTGGCGACAAGTATCAGCTGACACAACTCGAGTGGCACCCCTTCGATCTCGTGGGCTGGGACGGCTGCGTCTACCCCTGGGCATTTAACATTCAGGATTACGCCCCTAAGGTAGGTCAGATCCACCTACCGCCGTCGGATCACCTGGTGTTTACCGCCCACAACTTCGTGATCTGTAACTTCGTGCCGCGCCCTTACGACTTCCATCCCCAGTCGATACCAGCGCCTTACTATCACAACAATATCGACAGTGACGAAGTGCTCTACTATGTCGACGGTGACTTCATGAGCCGCACCGGCATCGAGACCGGCTACATGACATTGCATCAGAAAGGTGTGCCACACGGCCCACAACCAGGCCGAACCGAGGCCTCGGTCGGCAAGAAAGAAACCTACGAATACGCGGTGATGGTCGATACCTTCGCCCCACTGCAGCTAACCCAACATGTACAAGGTTGCATGAGTAAGGACTACAACCGCTCTTGGTTAGAAGACTAATACCGTCGGTACACACCGAATCACAATGAATAGCCAGACAAGTCACCAAAGAGTGACTGTGGTTGTAACAAATTGAACGAGGATACTCACATGGCAAGCGAACAAAATCCACTGGGATTACTGGGCATCGAATTTACCGAGTTTTGCACCCCGGATCTCGACTTTATGCACAAGGTCTTCATCGACTTTGGTTTTTCTAAGCTGAAGAAACATAAGCAAAAAGATATCGTTTACTACAAGCAAAACGACATCAACTTCCTGCTAAACAATGAGAAAAGCGGCTTCTCTGCCGAGTTTGCCAAGAAGCATGGCGCAGCCATCAGCTCTATGGGCTGGCGCGTAGAAGATGCCAAATTCGCCTTCGAGGGTGCGGTTGCCCGTGGCGCCAAGCCTGCCGGTGACGAGGTGAAAGATCTGCCTTATCCTGCTATCTACGGCATCGGCGATAGCCTGATCTACTTTATCGACACCTTCGGTGCTGACAACAACATCTACGCCACCGACTTTGTCGATCTGGACAAGCCAGAAATCGTACAAGAAAAAGGCTTTATCGAAGTCGACCACCTGACCAACAACGTCTACAAGGGCACCATGGAACATTGGTCAAACTTCTACAAAGATATTTTCGGCTTTACCGAGGTACGTTACTTCGACATCAAGGGCTCGCAGACGGCACTGATCTCCTATGCCCTACGCTCACCCGATGGCAGCTTCTGTATCCCAATCAACGAAGGTAAAGGCGATGACAGAAACCAGATCGATGAGTACCTGAGAGAATACGACGGCCCAGGCGTACAACACCTGGCGTTCCGTAGCCGTGACATCGTTGCCTCGCTGGATGCGATGGAAGGCAGCTCGATTCAGACCCTGGATATCATTCCTGAATACTACGACACCATCTTCGAGAAGCTGCCTCAGGTAACCGAAGACAGAGAGCGCATCAAGCATCACCAGATCCTGGTGGACGGCGACGAGAACGGCTATCTGCTACAGATCTTCACCAAGAACCTGTTCGGTCCTATCTTCATCGAGATCATCCAGCGCAAGAACAACCTTGGCTTTGGCGAAGGCAACTTCAAGGCGCTGTTCGAATCGATCGAGCGCGATCAGGTCCGTCGCGGCGTACTCTAATCACCCGCTCATACAGAGCCCTGTGACAACAGAAAACCAGCCTTATCGGCTGGTTTTTTTGCTTTGCAGCCGGCTAATAAATCACTACACTAGCCTGCCCAGTCACTCATTCATCACACCACAAGATGTCAGATCATATTCTTATTGCCGTTTTTCTGCCCACCTTCTTCTTCGTCTCCATCACACCTGGGATGTGTATGACGCTGGCGATGACCCTCGGCATGAGCATAGGGGTGCGCCGCACCCTGTGGATGATGATAGGCGAGCTAGTCGGCGTGGCCCTGGTGGCGGTGGCCGCCGTGATGGGAGTCGCCGCCATGATGCTAAACTATCCGCAGATCTTCGAGGTGCTCAAATGGGTCGGCGGCGCGTATCTTGGCTATATTGGCATTCAGATGTGGCGTGCCAAGGGCAAGATGGCAAGCCTGGACAATCAAAGTACACAGATCAGCAACCAGGCCTTGATCTCACAAGGCTTCGTCACCGCCATCGCCAACCCCAAGGGCTGGGCATTCATGATCTCTCTGCTGCCGCCATTCATCGATGTAGAGCGCGCGGTGGCGCCGCAGCTGAGTCTGCTACTGATGATCATCATGATGACAGAGTTTGTCAGCATGTTGGCCTACGCCAGCGGCGGCAAGTCGCTTAAACTGTTTCTGGCCAAGGGTGATAATATCAAGTGGCTCAATCGCATCGCGGGATCCTTGATGATAGGGGTCGGGTTCTGGCTAGCGCTAGGCTAGGCTTAACTTAGCTAGTCTCCCTCACGCTTAAAGGGCAAGATGGCCTCGAGCTCTGTCATATAAGTCTTCACCGCCTGCGCTTCCTGCTCGATGAAATCGGCAATGGCCCGGCGAAAATCACTGTGTAAGACCTCATGCACCGAATAGGTTCGGATAGGTTCAAATCCCCTGAGCACCTTGTGCTCCCCCTGAGCGCCGGCATCAAACTTCCTAAGCCCCTGCTCTATGGCATATTCTATCCCCTGATAGTAACAGGTCTCAAAATGCAGCCCTTCTATCTCCTCGAGGGCGCCCCAATAGCGACCATAGAGACAGTCGCCACCTACAAAATAGAGCGCCGCCGCGACAGGCTCACTTTTTGCCTCACCCTCAACCTCCCCCTCAAGCGTGCTAGTTTCAGGACGCTCTACCATCAAGAGACGCACGCAATCGGCCATGTTTTTAACAATCGACTCGAAGAAGGCGGCGTTTAAATACCCCTGATGGCCCGAGCGCTTGTAATAGGTTCGCCGATAGCAGCGCACGAAATGCTCGAGTTCGACCCCAGTGATATCGGCCCCTTGGATGAAACGAAACCTAAGCCCTGCGTTTGCAATGGCGCGGCGCTCCTTGAGGATAGACTTGCGCCTGCGGCTGGTCAGTCGCGAAAGAAAATCATCGAAGTTAAGATAACCTTGATTAAACCAGTGAAACTGAGTTCCTAGCCGCTCAAGATGCCCCTGACTCGCCAAAGGCTGTCGCTCACTATCGAGTAGAAACAGGCTGTGCCAACTCGACGCCGAACAGGCCTTGGTGCGCCGATCCAGATGCTCACCTATAGCGAGGATAAGGGCCTTTTTTTGCGCCTCAGACAGATCGGACCTTAAGCCGATACGCGTGCCCGTCACCGGGGTAAAGGGGATGGCATTGACCAGCTTAGGGTAATACTCGATACCGTGACGCTCATAGGCCTGAGCCCAGGCCCAGTCGAACACATACTCGCCATAGGAGTGCCCCTTGAGATAGAGGGGCATCACGGCTAGCACCCTAGTGGGGTCAATCAGACTCTCGTCGCCTTGGTTACTTTCCGCTGCCTGCCCTACTTCGCTGACCACAAGATGCATGGGGCGCCAACCTGTCTGCTCCCCCACGCAGCCGCTCTGCTCAAGGGCATGTAGATATTCATAACGACAAAAGGGGCTAGTCTCTACCGTCATAGCCTCCATGTTAGCGTCTAGGTCAGTGCCCCCCATAAGGGCATTCCACAGGGGCGCCCCCAGGTTAGCAATCTGACTAACACATTGAATCGAATATGATGCAGCCAAGGCGCGCTCCTTAAAAAGATGGCTTGATTTCAGCTGTAATAATCGGCACATTGAAAACAAAACTACTGACTCAGTAGCTTAACACGCTTATTATTCTTATCACTCCGCTTACGCTTAACACTCTTATTACTTTAACCATTAGGGAATCCGTGTGCGTCCAATAAAAACCTTAATCTTCGCCATCAGCCTCAGCCTACCACTCATTGCGGGTCAGTTTGCCCAGGCTACCGAAACTTCCATCTATAGCCATAGCGCCACGGTGCAGCCCATCTGGGCCAAGCACGGCATGGTGGCCACTCAAGAGGCCGTGGCCACACAAGTGGGCGTCGATATTCTGAAGCAAGGCGGTAACGCGGTCGATGCGGCGGTCGCTGTCGGTTTTGCCCTGGCGGTCACCCTGCCAAGGGCTGGCAACATAGGCGGTGGCGGCTTCATGCTGGTCCACTTGGCCGAAGATAATAAGACGGTCGCCATCGATTATCGAGAGGTCGCCCCCAAACGCGCCCATAAGGATATCTTCCTCAACGAGCAGGGCGATGCGGTCGCCAAGCTCAGCCGCGAACATGGCCTGGCCGTCGGTGTGCCCGGCACCGTCATGGGCATGGAACTGGCCCTTAAGAAATATGGCACCATGTCCATGGCCCAGGTGATCGAGCCCGCCATCAAGCTCGCCGAGCAAGGCATTAGCGTCACGCCAGATCTCGCCTCCTCCCTTGCCGGGCTAAAACGCCGTATTTCCCAGTGGCCGAGCTCCAAGGCGATCTTCTATCGCCCCGATGGCAGCAACTTCGAGATAGGCGACACTCTTAGCCAGAAGGCGCTGGCCCACTCACTCAAGCTCATAAAAAAGCAAGGCAGCAAGGGCTTCTATGAGGGTGAAACCGCCGAGAAGATAGTCGCCAGCGTCACACAGGCCGGCGGCATCATGACCCTGGACGACCTAAAAGAGTATCGTGTGGTCGAGCGTCAGCCCGTAGAGGGCGAATATCGCGGCTACAAGGTGGTCTCCATGCCGCCCCCCTCTTCCGGCGGCATACATATCATCGAGATGCTGAACATGCTCGAGCCTTACCCCATTGCCAAGTTAGGCCACAACACCGCCGATACTCTGCACCTGATGGCCGAAGTGATGAAACGCGCCTATGCCGATCGTAGCGAATATTTGGGGGATCCCGACTATGTCCAGGTGCCGGTGAAGACGCTCATCAGTAAAGACTATGCCCAATCCCGCGCCAAGGGGATCGCCATCAACCGCGTCACCCCAAGCAGTGAAATTAGCCCGGGTAAGGTCACAGGTTACGAGAGCCCACAGACTACCCACTACTCAGTGGTCGACAAGTGGGGCAACGCGGTCGCCAACACCTATACCCTGAACTTCAGCTATGGCTCAGGCCTGGTGGCCGAGGGCACCGGCATTCTGCTCAACAACGAGATGGATGACTTCTCCGCCAAGCCTGGCGTGCCTAACGGCTATGGCCTGATCGGCGGAGATGCCAATGCGGTAGAAGGCGGCAAGCGCCCCCTCAGCTCCATGAGCCCCACCATAGTGATGAAAGACGGTAAACCCTTCATCGTCACCGGCAGCCCAGGCGGCTCACGCATCATCAACACCACGCTTCAGATCATCATGAATGTGATCGATCATGGGCTCAATATCGCCGAGGCCAGCTATTCCAGCCGTGTGCATCACCAGTGGCTGCCCGACGAGCTACGGGTGGAGAAGAGCCTCAATCGCGATACCATCTCACTACTGGAAGCCAGGGGCCACAAGGTCAGCGTCAAAGATGCCATGGGCTCGACTCAGTCGATCATGATCACCGACGAGGGAATGTTCGGCGCCTCAGATCCTCGCCGCGCAGGTAGTGCAGCGGCAGGTTACTAGCGCTAGGCGAGACAGGGGCAGATGTCCAACAAAAAAGGGAAGCTCGGCTTCCCTTTTTAATTTGTCGTCACTGAGTGTTTTTACACTCAGCTTTCTATCACTCGGTTCTCAGGCTCTGACGCCAGAACTGCTGGGACAGATGGTGGGTCTTGGCCGACAAACGCGCCACCTGCTCACCGCGCTCCTCTGCAGCCTGAGTCTGACTCAGGCTAGCCAGCGCCAACTCGTTGATCAGCTGAATCGACTGGCTGATCTCGCTGGCCACCGCCGTCTGCTGACTCATGGCCGCGGCGTTGGCATCACTCATCTGATTGATCTTATCGATAGAGGCGCGCAGTTCCTCGAAGGAGGCATCCACCTGCTGGGCCAAGCCTACCGAGTGCTGGGCCTGTCGCTGGCCCGCCTGCATGGTCTGACTCGCTTTTAGTGTACTGTCTCTGAATTTGCTGACAATCGCCTCAATATGACTGGTCGACTCGCTGGTGCGACTGGAAAGCTGACGCACCTCATCGGCCACCACGGCAAAGCCCCGACCCGATTCACCGGCACGGGCCGCCTCGATGGCCGCATTAAGCGCCAAGAGGTTGGTCTGCTCGGCGATACCCCGTATCACCTCCAACACCTCGTTGATCTCCTGGCTGTCTTGTTCGATAGAAGCCACCACGGCAGAGAAATTACTCACCTCCTGATGCAGCCCCCTGATGGCCTGGATCACTTCGACCAGCAATTCGTGCCCCTTCTCGGCCGCCTCATGGCTCATGGACATCTCTTCGGCGGCCTGCTGAATATTCTGGCTTACCTCGTTGAAACTGGCACTCATCTCCTCCACCGCGGTGGCCGCCTGACTGGTCTGCTGGCTCTGACTATCGGCACGCTCCCGGGTATGGCTGATGGTCTCATTCAGGCTAACGCTAAGCTCCTGAATCGACTCGGCCGAGTCCGCCATACGTCCCACGGCCCCGCCAGTCTCCGTCTGCAAATATTGCAGGGCGAAGCCGAGTTTACCCAGCTCATCCTGTCGGCCACAATAAACCGCAGTCGCCAAAGGATCTTCTATGACACCGCTCGCCTGCGCCACCAGGGCATTAAAGGGCTTAAGCGTCAGATAGAGCCCTGCAAACCCCAAACCCGCCGACAGCAGCAATGCCAACAGGGGCGAATAGCCGGCGAAACCGACGGCAACGCCGAGACTCGATAGCAAGAGCAATCCCAAGCGTTTGGTAAAGCCCAGGCGCGACGCCTTAAGTGCGCGGGGCTGTTTACCGGCATTGAGTTCACCGTAGATTGCCTGAGCGTTATCTATCTGCGCCTGGGTCGGTTTTCTACGCACCGACTGATACTCATGTACCTCGCCACCTTCCCACACTGGAGCCACATAGGCGTTGACCCAGTAGTGATCCCCCGACTTGGCACGGTTTTTCACTACACCTATCCAAGGTTTGCCCTGTTTAAGGCGGGACCACATGGATTCAAAGGCCGCCGGTGGCATGTCCGGATGGCGCACGATATTGTGGGGCTGGCGGTAGAGTTCACCCTGGGTAAACTCAGACACCTGAGTAAAACCAGCATTGGCGTATTTGATCTTGCCCTTAAGGTCCGTGGTCGACAACAAGATAGTGTCGGCGGCAAACACCTTCTCTTTCTGCGTGACGGGTTGGTTATTTTTCATATTATTGTTCTTCTGGGTACAAAGACGTTAACTATACTTATCTAATGTTATGAAAAACTCATTGATAATTATCAATAAAGATTATATTCCCTTAGAAATAATCAGGTTATCTAGCAAACCTTAATCGCTGGCGCGCTGCGCTCCACTCTTAGTCTCTTGCTTAGCCGACTCAGATAGCTGGTCTGTTGAGACTGCGAGCTCGACGAAGGCAGCGGTATACATCTGTAGATTGAGCATAAACTGCGCCTTGGTAATGAACTCATGCTCGCTATGGCCCGTATATTCTACGCCAGGCATGGCGGGGCCGAAGCTGAGTGCGTTAGGAAACAGCTTGCTGTTGGTGGAGCCGCCGATAGCCACCGGCTTGGGCGATGGCGTATCGGTAAAGTGACCAAATACCGACAGCAGGGTCTGCAGATGGGGCGCCTTATCCATCAGCTTTGGCTCGCCCCAATAGGTCTCAACGCCTCCGAAACTAACGGTGTGCTGCACCTGCCAGCTCTCCAGCGCCTCATACGTTTCTTTGTCCAGCTGCTCAGGCGTCTTGCCCACAGGGCGTCTCAGGTTAAGCACTATCTCTGTGCCCTGCTCATTTGGCTTCACCAGGGTCGCCGCCAGGGTCATTGGCCCCATGAAATCATCTTCATAGGCAATGGCGCCAAACTGCTCGCCGTACAAGCCTAACCCCACCATCTGTTGGATAAACTGCGCCGTCAGTGCCGCCTCGCTGCGCGAAAAATGAATGCCCCTTAACAGCTCGGCCAGATGAGTCACGGCGTTTACACCCGCTTCAGGCGTCGAAGAGTGGGTCGACTTACCCTCAGCGATGATGGTGAGCAGCTCCCGGGCCTGGCCCTCCAATGATGTCAGCTGAAATTGATACTTCATCCCCCGCTGGGCGCTGGCCTTCTCCTTTAACGCAACAATCATCTTCTTATCTAACCCAGAGATCTTGGCCACCGCCTGCTGGGGCACCTGACTGGCAAAGGCACCGCCAGAAAAACCATCTAAGCTAGGCGACGTGCCAGAGGATTCTTTACCATTCTTGGGCATCTTAGGAATAGTCAGGCGGATCTCACTCCAGCCCTTCTCTGCGGTCACGACCGGGTACTCGGCGTCTATGGTGATATTGATATCGGCGGGGGTAAACTCGGTCAGAAAGGCCTTTAGGGGCGCCCAATCCGACTCTTCGGCCAGATAGACCAAAAGCTCGATACGTCTGTTGAGGGCTAGCCCCTTGTCTTTAATCGCCTTCATGGCGTACATGGCAGTGACGATTGGCCCCTTGTCATCTTCGGTGCCACGGCCAATCAGATATCCGGGCTGTGACTGACTGTCCAGGATAAAGGGATCTTGCTGCCAGAAACTGGCATCGGCTGGCTGCACATCGCCGTGGGTGATCACCCCAAGCTTGCGCTCGCCTTCGCCCAGACCGATCAGCACCACATAACCTTGGTCACTATAATCCAGCCCCAGGCGCTGACTCAGGGACTTTAACTGCGCCTTAAAACCGATAAATTCGGGGTGAGTCAAGGGGGTCATCCCCTCGGTATCCACCGTCTTATAGGGGATCAGCGTAGAGAGCGCAGTTATGGTCTCATCGCCATAGGTATCCAGGGCATATTGAGCCACTCGGTCGGCCTGGGCCGAGATCTTAGGCGTGGCTTGCAGAGGGGTTTTAGCATTAACATGTGAATCGGCTTGAGCACTAGGATGTGAATCTGCTTGAACCGAGGC
Source organism: Shewanella insulae (assembly GCF_009831655.1). Classification (GTDB taxonomy): domain Bacteria; phylum Pseudomonadota; class Gammaproteobacteria; order Enterobacterales; family Shewanellaceae; genus Shewanella; species Shewanella insulae. The sequence continues at coordinate 561,875 of NZ_WRPA01000001.1, forward strand.
AACAGCCAGGCCGCTACTCAGCAATAAACTAAGGGCGCCGACGGCCTTAAGGGAGAGTTTAAGGGTCATCTTGTTATTATCATTTTTAACGTCGAATTGACGCATTTTGCCACATTTATGTGCATCCAGGGTGCAAAAACAGCCATTTCAAAACATTTGTTACAAACAAAACACAAAATCGATAGATTTAACCGTCAGAGTAATGATAATGGGCAGTTTAATGTCGTCGCTTAAGGCATTTAAGCGTAGATATTTGCGGTCATCTAGGCCGCTTAACGAGTCGCAACACTAGATCGCGGCCTAAAACAAGCCAATCATCGGGGAATTTAACTATGAAGGGATTGACCCTCAAGCCAATCGTGTCGGCCATGGCTCTCGCCATCGCCTTAGGCGGCTGTAGCGCCCAGCAAGGTAGCAGCCAAGAAGCGGAAGTCGCACCCAACGTGGTCGCGCAGCGCATCATAGACAACAACGCCAACAACCCCTTCTTCAAGCCCTACGATACCTTCCTAGGTATGCCAGATTTCGACAAGATCAAGCCAGAGCACTACCTGCCAGCCTTCAAGGCGGGTATCGCCCAGCACAAGGCCGAGATCCAGGCCATTATCGATAACCCGGCGGCCCCAACCTTCGCCAACACCATCGAAGCCATGGAATTTTCTGGCGATCTCACCACTAAGGTGGCCAGCGTCTTCTATAACCTCACCAGTGCCGACACCAACGAGCAGCTACAGGCGATCTCTAAAGAGGTCTCACCTATGCTATCTGCCGCCGGTGACGACATCCTGCTCAACGACAAGCTGTTCAAGCGCGTCAAGGCCGTCTATGACCAGCGCGATAGCCTGACACTCAATACCGCCCAGCAGAAGCTACTGGAAGACACCTACAAGTCATTCACCCGCGGCGGCGCTAACCTGAGCGATGCCGACAAGGTTAAACTCAGAGCCCTGAACGAGAAGATCGGCAAGCTGAGCCTGGAGTTTGGCGACAACCTACTGGCCGAAACCAACGCCTTCGAGCTGGTGATCGACAACGCCGCCGACCTCAAAGGTCTACCCCAGGATGTGATCAACACCGCCGCGCAAACCGCAGAGAAGAAGGGACATTCTGGCAAATGGGTATTCACCACTCAGCGTCCGTCTATCACCCCATTCCTCACCTATGCCGACAACCGCGAGTTGCGTGAGAAGATCTACAAGGGTTACATCGAGCGTGGCAACAATGACAATGCCAACGACAACAAGAAGATCCTGGCTCAGATGGCGGCCCTGCGCGCCGAGCGTGCTCAACTGATGGGTTATAAGAGCCATGCCCACTTCGTGCTGGAAGAGCGCACCGCCAAGACGCCCGAAAACGTCTACGGCCTGCTAGACAAGGTATGGCCTGCAGCACTTGGCCAGGCCAAGGCTGAGGTTGCCGTGATGCAGAAGCTGATCGACGAAGAAGGCGGAAACTTCAAGCTAGCCGCGTGGGACTGGTGGTACTATGCCGACAAGATCCGTGTGGCCAAATACAGCTTCAACGAGCAGGAAACCCGTCCCTACTTCTCGCTGGAAAACACTTTGAAGGGTGTGTTCTACACCGCCAACCGTCTCTACGGCATCACGGTCAAGGAGCGCACCGACCTGCCTAAGTACAACGACGAGGTACGTACCTGGGAAGTGTATGACAAAGACGGCTCCCTGATGGCGATCTTCCTGGGCGACTACTATGTACGCGACAGCAAGCGTGGTGGTGCCTGGGCTAACTCCTACCGCCAACAATATAGAATGCACGGCGTCGAGTCTAAGCCGATTATCGTCAACGTACTCAACTACCCACGTCCAGTGGGCGACGAGCCGGCGCTGCTGACCTTCGATGAGGCAAGCACCCTGTTCCACGAGTTTGGTCACGCCCTGCACGCCATGTTGTCCGATGTTGAGTATCGCTCACAGGCAGGTACCTCTGTGCCACGCGACTATGTAGAGTTCCCGTCACAGGTGATGGAAAACTGGATGACCCAGCCTGAAGTGCTGGCGCAATTTGCCAAACACTACAAGACCGGCGAGGTGATCCCTCAGTCTCTGGTTGAGAAGATCCAGGCAGCCAGCAAGTTCAACCAGGGCTTTGCCACGGTAGAATATATGGCGGCCACCAAGCTGGATCTCGACTGGCACACCCTGAGTGACGTCGAGCCTAAGGATGCGGCCAAGTTTGAAGCCGACTCCCTGAGCAAGATGGGCCTGATCGAAGAGATCGCACCGCGCTACCGCAGCACCTACTTCTCACACATCTTCTCTGGCGGTTACTCCGCCGGTTACTACAGCTACCTCTGGTCTGATATCCTGGGTGCAGATGCCTTCGAGGCCTTCAAAGAAAACGGTATCTTCGACAAGGCAACCGCCGACGCCTTTAGAAACAATGTGCTGTCTCAAGGCGGCAGCGAAGATCCTATGCTGCTCTACAAACAGTTCCGCGGCAAGGAAGCGGGTATCGAGCCACTGCTTCGCAGTCGTGGCCTGCTAGCCAAGTAAGCGACAAGCCCCCATCAATAGACAAAAAGCACGCTCCGGCGTGCTTTTTTATTCCATCAAACCGCGAGGTTGTGCAATTTATCTACAACCTGCACAAGGGTTCACCAACCTATAGCAAGTCGATACAAACTGTCACATAAACAGTGGCTTACTGTCACAGTTTTTACATTTCATCTCTCTATAATTCGCCAAGTGGCACTCCTGCTTGGGCTGGCGAAAAACCCGTCTTACCAAGGTATTGCCGCACTGATGAAGCCCATCTGAAATCAACAGTGGCTTCGGGGTCAAACAATAAATAATAGAGATTGATGGATATGTTTAATAAAAAACTATTAGCCGTGGTTATCGCATCGAGTATCGGACTCACCGCCTGTAGCTGGAACGACGATGATGAAGATACGATCACCTCAGCAAACGTGAAGCTCAGGGTACTGGAAACCACAGATCTGCACACCAACATCATGGACTATGACTACTACCAGTCTAAGGTCGATCCCACCATAGGCCTGGCGCGCACCGCCAGCCTGATCCACGCCGCCCGTAAAGAGGCGAGCAACTTCGTTTTGGTAGATAACGGTGACCTGCTGCAGGGCAGCCCTATGGGCGACTACATGGCCAAGATCGGCCTGCAGGAGGGCGATGTTCATCCCGCCTACAAGGCGATGAACACCTTAGACTATGAGGTGGCCAACATAGGTAACCATGAGTTTAACTATGGCCTGGATTTCCTCGAGAAGGCCCTGAGCGGTGCCGAATTCCCCTATATCAACGCCAACGTCTACTGCGCGGCCGATGACTGCTGGAATGACATTAAGAAAGGCGACAACCTGTTTACCCCTTACCTGATCAAGGAGAAAGTGGTTGTCGATACCCAGGGGCGTGAACACACCATCAAGATAGGTTACATAGGCTTCGTGCCACCACAGATCATGTTGTGGGACAAGCAGCACCTGACCGGTAAGGTAGAAGCCAAAGATATCATAGAAACTGCCAAGCTATTCGTGCCTAAGATGAAGGCCGAAGGCGCCGATGTGATCATCGCCATCCCACACTCGGGCATAGGCTCGACGGAAAACCCAGGCGATGCCATGGCCGAGAATGCCACCTTCGCCCTGACTAATGTCGAAGGCATTGACGCCATCATGTTTGGCCATAGCCACTCTATCTTCCCACACGCCAACTATGCCGATCTGCCCAATACCGATGTAGAGAAGGGTCTGCTCAACGGCGTGGCCGCCGTCATGCCGGGCCGCTGGGGCGACAACTTAGGGGTGGTTGATCTTAAGTTGACCCTTAAAGATGGCACCTGGTCGGTAACCGATGCCCAGACTGAGGCGCGTCCTATCTATGATGGCGCCAACAAGGTCGCCCTGGTAGACGCCGACAAGGATATTCACGATGCGGTCGAACTTGAGCATCAAGGCACCCTCGCCTTCGTGGATCAGCCCATAGGTGTCGCCGCGGCCAACATGTATAGCTTCCTGACGCTGGTACAGGATGACCCTACGGTGCAAATCGTCTCGGATGCTCAGATAGCCCAGGTCAGCGCCAAGCTGCCAGACTCGCTGCAGGGGATCCCAGTACTCTCGGCAGCCGCCCCCTTCAAGGCAGGTGGTCGTCACGCCACCGAGGCCGATGCCTCGCAGTTCGTGCAGGTGGATGCCGGCAATCTTACCTTTAAGAACGCTGCCGACCTCTATCTCTACCCGAATACCATGGTGGCGGTGAAGATCACAGGCGTCGAGCTGAAAGACTGGCTCGAGTGCAGCGCCAACCAGTTCAATCAAATAGACCCAAGCTCAAGCGAGCCTCAGTCTCTGATCAACTGGAACGGCCATCCGACCTACAATTTCGATGTAATAGACGGCGTTACCTATAAGATAGATGTCACTCAGCCAAGCAAGTTTGACCGTGACTGCGCCGTTATTGCAGGCAATGAAAACGCCCAGCGTATCGTCGATCTGGCCTACACCACGCCAACCGGCGAGGTGCTAACCGGTGAGGCGTTAAGCACCCAGGAGTTTATCGTAGCCTCTAACAACTACCGCGCCTTCGGCGGCAAGTTTGCTGGCACGGGTGCTGAGTATGTGGTGATGGAGCTACCAGACACCAACCGTGAGGCCCTGGCCGCCTATATCACGGCGCAATCTAAGCCAAACGATCAGGGTGGCTATGATGGCATGGTGGATCCAAGAGCCGACTACAACTGGGACTTCAAGACCATAGACACTCAGGTGGCGCTGGATATCCGCTTCGAGACCCAGAACAGCGACAAGGCCGACAAGTTCATCAGCGACAACCAGCTGCGCAAGATGGAAAAGCTGGCCGAGCCTGATGCGCTGGGCTTTGCCATCTACCGCATCGATCTGACCAATGAGCCCGCTGCGAAATGATCGCGCTGTAAAGAGCGTCATAGCTAAATAGCCAAAAGCGCCTGCGGGCGCTTTTTTATTGGCTTGCGGACTGCCGCTGAAATAGCGTAGATTGACACTCACAGCCCACAATTAACATGCATCATGTCTCTCAGCCAACTGCCCTTTTCACAATCCTGCGAAAACAACAAGACGCCTATCCTGGCGATACTTAAACAGAGCTTTAAGACCACGCGGCGGGTGCTTGAAGTCGGCAGTGGCACAGGCCAGCACGCTGTATTCTTCGCCGCGCACCTGCCCCATCTCACCTGGTGCCCCAGCGATCAGCCTCAATTTATTGCGCCGCTTGAGAAGCGCATCGCCCTACAGGGCGGCGATAATATCGCGCCGCCCGTCAGCCTGGATGTCACCGCCCCTTGGCCCCTGGCCCAGGGAGAGGTTGATGGCATCTTCAGCGCCAATACGCTGCACATCATGAGTGAGGCCATGGTCACCGATTTCTTCAGGGGCGTTGAGCACCACCTCAGCGATAATGGCAGCCTCTGCGTCTACGGCCCCTTCAACTACAACAACCAATATACCAGCGAGAGCAATCGCCAGTTCGATATCTGGCTCAAGCATCGCAACATTCACAGCGGCATCCGCGATATCGAATGGATAATGGATCGGGCAGACACGGCGGGCCTTAGCCTACAGGCCGACCATGCCATGCCCGCCAACAATCGGCTGCTGCATTTTTCACGTTAACGCATTCCCCTGGTGCTAGGCATTAAGAAAGGGCCTTTCGGCCCTTCTTAGTCAATCCAATCTGACTCAATCCTAACTTGCTCATGCAAATCTGGCCGAGTCGAATCTTGCTTAGTCGAAATCGCTGTCTTGTAACTGAGTCAGCAGCTCGCAGCTGCGCTCCATCTGGTAGCGAATACTCCTGGTCTGAGGCGCCCAATAACTCATGTAGAATTTCGCCGTCACTAACTTGTTGGCGTAGAAGGCCTCATCTTCGCCCGCCGCCTTGGCCTGTTGAGCCTTAACCGCCATCCGGGCCCACATCCAGCCCAGGGCCACTATGCCCAGGATCTGCAGATAGCCCATGGAAGCGGCGCCTATGATGTCGGGATTCTTCATCCCGTTGGCGACGATATACTGGGTCGCCTTCTCGAGATCGACCGTGGCCTCCATCAGCGGCATCAGATAAGGTTTCAGCGCCTCATCCTCGAGGTGGTTAGCCACAAACGGCTTAACCAGCTCAGACCAGAGTCCCAGCGCCTCGCCCTTATCACCAAGCAGTTTACGACCCACTAAGTCCAGCGCCTGCACCCCGTTGGTGCCTTCGTAGATCATGGCGATGCGGCTATCGCGCACAAACTGCTCCATGCCCCACTCGTGAATATACCCATGGCCACCATAGACCTGCTGGGCATCGACACAGGCCTTAAAGCCTTGATCTGTCACGAAGCCTTTCACCACTGGGGTAAAGAGCGCGGCTAACTTGGCCGCAATAGTGGCTTTGGCCTTATCCTGATGACGGTGGGACTCGTCGAGCCAGAGTGCCTGCTGGCCCATCAGGGCCCTGGCACCCTGGTTAAAGGCCTTCTGGGCCATCAACATGCGTCTGACATCGCCGTGAACCAGAATAGGATCGGCCGGCGACTCACTCGCCTTGACGCCACTTAAGGCCCGCCCCTGCAGGCGCTCTCTGGCGTAGCTCAGGGCATTTTGATAGGCGATCTCAGAGACCCCAAGCCCCTGCACACCCACGCCGAGTCTGGCCTCGTTCATCATGGTAAACATCGCCCTCAGCCCCTGATGGGGTTCACCCACCAGCTCGCCGATAGCGCCGTCGAACACCATGACGCAGGTAGAGTTACCGTGGATCCCCATCTTATGCTCCAGGGCACTGGCCTCGACACCGTTGCGACAACCTAGGGTGCCATCGTCATTCACTAGGTATTTTGGTACGGCAAACAGGGAGATCCCCTTCACCCCGGCGGGCGCATCGGGCAGACGCGCCAACACTAGGTGTACTATGTTGTCGGCCAGGTCGTGATCGCCTGATGAGATAAAGATCTTCTCGCCGCTAATGGCATAGGTATCTTCGCCCACAGGTTTAGCCTTGGTACGCAGCAGCGCCAGATCCGTGCCCGCATGTGCCTCTGTCAGGTTCATGGTGCCTGTCCATTCACCGGACACCAGCTTCTCGAGGTACTTGGCCTTGAGCGCATCGCTGCCATGGGAATGGATCGCCGCATAGGCGCCGTGGGTCAACCCTGGGTACATGGCAAAGGCCATGTTGGTCGCCGTCTTCATCTCGGTGGCAAATACGCCGATGCACTCGGGAAGTCCCTGGCCGCCATATTCTGGGTCGCTGGTGAGTGTCGCCCAGCCGTTATCTACGTATTGTTGATAGGCGTCTTTAAAGCCTTCGGGGGTACGCACCTGACCGTCCACCAGCCGGCAACCCTGGGTATCCCCCGGACTGTTGAGCGGCAACATGATCTCTGTGGTGAAGTCGGCGACACCTTGAAGAATGGCATCACTCAGTTCGGCGTCGATCTCATCGAATCCCTGAAGGTCGTCGCGCTCATAGATGTTGAGTAGCTCGGCGAGAATAAACTGATAGTCGCGCAGTGGAGCTTGATAGATTGGCATTCCTTATTCCTTCTATTGTCGAAACCCAAAACGAACAGGCGCTAGCCGGGACATTAGCGCTCGCTCAACTATAGTGCTCCGACCACTTTACCCAAATCTGCTCAAAAATACAGCCCTTAGCCTCGGCTGTTTTCTTTTGAGCAGTGGAAAGCCCAAAAACAATCAAGGTCATACTACAGCTTACCGATAAAACTCTGTAAGCTAGGTCATCAGCTAAATGACCAGCCCGGCTTAACTCGTGAGGAGCATTTATGGGTTCTGTAACCGTAAAGAAACATCCCCAAGGACTCGAATATGTCGAGGTCGATACCGATCTCTGTCAGGCGCGCATCTTCATGCAAGGTGCCCAGATAGACAGGTTTCAGCCTAAGGGTCAAGCCCCGCTGCTTTGGGTATCGAGCGCAGACGACTATCAGCCGGGTAACGGCATTCGTGGCGGCATTCCTGTCTGCTGGCCCTGGTTTGGCATGCACGAAAACCCTCAATGGCCGCAGCATGGCTTTGCCAGAACCCGTCTGTGGAACCTGGATTCGGTGCAGATGCAGGATCAGGTGGTGGAACTCAAATTTAGCCTGACGGTGAGCGATGACGACAGGCAGTACTGGGCGCATCCAAGCCGGGTCGAGCTTATCTTTACCCTCAGCGATAGCCTCAGTGTCAGCCTGGTCAACACCAACCTGGGTGATACCCCGTTTAATCTCACCCAGGCGCTGCACACCTACTTTCCTATCGAAGATATTCATCAGCTTAAGGCCAGCGGCTTTAGCGGCGCCCGCTATATCGAATTTGGCGAAGGCCCCTTCGAGCAAGAAGGAGATGAGGTACAATTTGATCGGGAAACCGACCGGGTCTACACCCAGCTTGGCGACTGCCAGCAACTGCATACCCCACAGGGGATCATTGAGGTTCGCCGCGATAACAGCCACTCGGCTGTGCTCTGGAATCCCTGGATAGAAAAATCTAAGCGTCTGTCACGCTTCAACGACCAGGATTATCTCACCATGGTCTGCCTTGAGGCCGCCAATGTGTTAGAAGATAGGGTCGAGCTGGCACCGGGTGAGTCCCATACCTTGAGCACACATATTCGCTGGAAACCTCAGGGCTAGACTCGAGGTTCCGGGCACTAGGTTAATAAGGTGCCCTCCTTAAGCCCTGTAAGCTAACAACTCATCGAAGCGCTCTCTCCTGCTGGCATAGGTTTAGAGCGCTAAAATAGAAAGGTTAGTTTCAGTGATTAAGAACTCAGCATGCAGCGCTTATAACTAGCGCTAAATAATCAGAGACAGGGACAGATGTCGCGACGCTTTTTTACCTCCCGCAGCACCAAATGGATAGCAGGCGCCATGGCGCTGTCCCTGCTGCTATTGCTGCTGCTCTTCGTGCTAGTGGCCAGTCAGCTGGAATACCTGGTTAAACGCCTCGCCAATCCCTATCTGGCCGGTGCCGGCATCCGCATAGAAGCACTTCGCCTTAGCACCAACGACCTCATGCATCTCAAGCTGCCCATGGTGCTGCTTAAGGTCGATAATAACCAGGTGAGACTCGAAGATCTTCGGCTTACCCTAGCCAAAGACTGGCTATCGACACCTATTGGTCTGGCGCAGATAGACTCCCTCTCTGTGCGCCGCGCCGAGGTGTCACTGAGCCAAGACTACTTCAACCATTTAGGTCGCGAGCAAGCATCCGGTCCCAGCGGCGCCCTGAACCTGAGCGCACTGCCGCAAATCGCCCTCGGTGAAGTCAATTTCAACCTGCTAGGCAAACAAGCTAGCTCATCAAAGAAGCAACCGCTGGGCCTCAAGCTGGATTACCTTAACCTGGATGATCGCGGGCAGCTCACCGGCTCGCTCAGCTTCTATCTGGCTCCCCTGCTGAGTCTGTCTGCGACTCTCGAGAAGACCCGCTGGCAACTCTCGAGCAGGCTTGAATTTGAGTCCCTTGGCCGCCTAATCGGTGAGCTTAGCATGCTCACATCTCACGCCTCCCAAGACACATCGAATACTGAATCGTCGCCCAAGCCACAGGCATCTGACGCTTCAGAGCTGTCAGCCATGGCCCTTTCGAAGGCGCCTGCTTTAGTCACGGCCCTGCATGATGTCAACGAGCGTTTAACTCAAGACTTTTCCCTAAGCGGCAGTCTCAACTCCCGTGGTGAGCTGGATCTTTTCAAGGGCGAACTTCACTCCAGCCATGAGTTTGATGGGCTCAAGGTTAAGCTGAAACAACTGGGCGGCCAGTCACTCTCGCCAGAGATAGCCATCGCCTTGACAGGCCAGACGCAAACAAAACAAGAGCGCCCCAATCAAGCTCAGTCCGGTCATTCTAAATCTAGCCAAAGCATGATGCTTGGGCTGAACGGCCCACTTAACGATCTGCATCTCACACTATCGCCGACCTTGGTCACCACCAGCATGTCGCTCAAGCAGCTTGGACAGTTGGCAGGCAAGTCTGAGTCCATCGGTGCCCTGCTAGCGGCGCTTGAGGCCCAGTCTAAAAATAAGCAAGAACTAGGCAAGCAAGCGCCGAATAAGGAAACGAAAGAACAAATCGCCAAACTTTCCCTGGAACTTGGCCAAGCATCGAGTGGTGAAGATGCGCTAGATCTTGCCCTCAAAGATTTAAGCCTAGAGCTAGATGCTATTACCGCCAAGCTCGAAGCCCAAGACCTAGCCCTCACGGCCAGGCTCGAAAAGTCTGTGCTCACAAAGCACAAGCGAGAAGAGACAGAGCCAGCCGAAGAACTAGATGCTAAGCCTTCGCCTGTCTGGCAGCTCGCTGGCAACTGGCAGTTTGATGCAGCGCTTAAAAAGCCACTATGCCTAATCCTGCCCCCCTATCCACAAAAGATTGTCGGCTGCGAAACAGTGGCGGATGATGATACTGAATCAGGTAATGAAACAAACAGAGACAATCGCCTCAATCTTGCCAAAGCGAACCTAAATCTCGAAGGCGAGCTCGATATCAGGCATGCGGAAGCATCGACAAATGATTCGCAAAGAAATAGCACTCTCAATCTCACTCTGGCGGGCGAGCTGAACCTGACTCGGCCCGAATTTAGCCACCAGGGCCTTAGGGTGGGCGCGCACAAAATCACCACGGAGATCCCGGCGCCAATCAACCTCAGCCTCAAAACCGGGCCAGAGCTAGTGTTAAACCTTGACTGGCAAGGGCTAAATGTCGCCATCGACGGGCATCATCTGAGCTGGCCTGCAATGCAGGAGATGGCCAACAAGGAACTAAAAGCGCAGCAAAGACAAGCCAAGGCGCGGCTTACCAGCGAGCAGACCCGCACCACTCTTGGCGCAGGTCATTTTTTCCTAACTCGAGGCGAGCCGATACAGGCCGAGCTAGAAAGCGTTAAGAGCGTCACTCACTCCCCGCACCTGACACTAGCAGATGCCAAGGTTTCTGATACAAGTAACACTCAGCTACAAAGCGAACTATTAGCAGAGGAACTGATGCTTGAAGCGGCGCAGCCACTGCGCCTTAATGGGCAAGCACTGGTGATCCCGCCCCTTGGGTTAAAGGTTATTTCGCTAGATGCCAGCAAGCAGAGAGCCGTTAAGGCAAAGGCCCAAGCCCAAACAAATCAGGTGCAGGCCAATGCTCAGGTTACAGAACAGGCTCAAGTAAAAGAACAGGCTCAAGTTAAAGCACAGGCTCAAGTTAAAGCACAGGCTCAAGGCCAACTTAAAACTACTCGAGTCAATCTAGATGAATTGAGTCTTGCCACCCAGACCATAGCGCTAACGCCAAGCACCACAAAGGCAGACACAGATGCGGAAAATACTGCTACAACACTATCACTGTCACCAGAAGCCCTGTTAGCCTCCCCCTGGCAGAGCGAGGTCGACTACCGGCTGACCAATCTCAAGGTGAGCGAGGAGAGTGTTCGCCTCAATAAATTGCGCCGCAAGACGCTGATTAAGCTGCCCAGCGCCGGCCTGAGCCAGTCGCTGCATTGGCAAGGTTCCCAACAAACCGCAGGCGGCTCAGGCACTCAGTCTGCAGCAACTTATGAATCTGAGCCTGGCTCTGAGTCATCAAAAAATTTGATCCAGGCTGAGCACTATGGCTTGAAAAAGGATTCATCGCCAGGCTATCAGCTCGCAACCGAAGAGCGTTGGAGTCTAGACGGCCTGCCGTTTTACAGCGAGCATCATCTTGTGCTGACTCATTCGCTTAAGCCTAGTCTGCTTACCGGTGAATTCACGCTAGAAAGCGATGCCAACGAGTTGATGAAGCGCTTAACCCGAATACAGGGTGCAAGCCTGGAAAATCCGTTAATCGGCGATATCTATCTCACCAGCAAGCATCGCCTCAACTGGCAGCACGATAAGATTGACTTTGCCTTTGCCTTAACCCCAGAGGTCGAGCTCAGCGAGGGGAGCCTTAACGCCCTACCGTTCGAGCAGGCCGAGTTTAACGGTCAATGCCGGCTAGAAGGCAGCAAGGGCGATCAAGCCTTAACGGCAAGGCTTGCCTGTGAGCCTTTATTGCTCAATGTCGCCGCCTTCAACCCTGGCGTGCTGCTGACCGACATTAACGCCCAGGCCAAGCTCAAGTTGGCTCTCTCCCAGGGCACTAGCGATGAAAAACTAAATGGAAAAACAGATGCTGAACTCATACTGAGCGGCGCCGATGTGAAGCTCAATGCCCGGGCCGATACCTTAGGCGGCGAGATCTTACTACCCGTGTTTGATCTTAACCTAGATGCCCCCTCCTCCGCCTACCTGGTGCTACAGGGGCTGGATCTGCAGCAGCTACTGGCGGCGCAACCACAGACCGGCATCTATGCCGACGGTATCTTCGATGGCGTACTGCCGGTAAGACTGGAACATGGTCAGGTCAGCGTTACTGACGGCCGCCTGGCCGCCCGTGCGCCCGGCGGTCTCATCAAGGTAGATGATAATCCAGCGGTGCTACAGATGCGCCTATCACAACCCTATCTCGATTTTGCCTTCTCCGCCCTGGAAGAACTGCACTATACCCAGCTGTCGAGTAGCTTCGACATGGACCCCAAGGGCGACGCCCTGTTGAAGGTTCAGGTGAAGGGGCGGGCCAAAGATATTGAACGCCCTATCCATTTGAACTACGCTCAGGAAGAAAATATGTTGCAGTTACTCAAGAGTTTACAAATTGGTGATAGACTGCAGACTGAAATCGAACGGGCCATGGCCAACTAGTTCAGCGCCAAACGTTCAGCCTATGGTCATCTTAGGGATCTACACTAGGACCATAGCCAATATTTTTAACCAGATTAAGGAAGCACTGTGAAGAAATTGCTAACCTTGCCGACACTATCCCTGAGCCTGGTAGCCCTGCTGCTCATGGGCGGTTGCACGCCAACGGTCAAGATAGAGCCACCAGAGAAGCCAATCGTTATCAACCTTAACGTTAAGATTGAGCATGAGATCAAGATTAAGGTGGATAAGGAACTCGATGAGCTAATCAACAACGATGAACTCTTCTAATCAAGGTATATAAGGTGATCCCAATGAAAAGCAAAATACTCGTCCTCATGGCCGGACTTCTTCTCAGCCTCAATGCCTTCGCCATCTCCTTGCAAGACGCCAAGGCGCAAGGGTTAGTGGGCGAACAGACCAACGGCTATCTCGGTGTTGTCGTCAAGAGTGGCGAAGCCAGTGCCCTGGCTAAATCGGTCAACGCCAAGCGCAAGGCCCACTACGAAAAGATTGCCCGTAAGAACCAGATCAGCGTGAATGATGTGGCCAAGCTCGCCGCCGAGAAGGCGATAGCAGCCGCGGCCAAGGGCCATTACATTCAGACGCCCCAGGGTAAGTGGGTCAAGAAATAACAAGCCTAACCTAAAGCTGCGCAACAAATAAGCGACGCCCGAAGCGTCGCTTATTTGTCATCACAACTCTAATCCCTTTCGCCTGATAGGCTCCCTCCTAGGCGCGCTAAAGGTTCACATGGCCCGAGCGCTCTGGGGCTTTACCACTAAGAGATCACACTGGATCCTGTCGATCACCTGCTCCCCCACATGTCCACACATGTTGGAAAAGAGATTGCCATTGCCGGTATCGCCGACGATTACCAACTCAGAGTCCACCTCCTTGGCGATAGATTCTATGGCATCTTCCGGCAACGACTTGGCAAGATGAAGATGCTGCTTATTCACCGCCTCCCCCTGTGGCTGAAGATGATAGCGACTGGAATAATTAGACATCTGCTGTAGGTGGAAATGCTCATCGTTGGCGGGGGTCAACACCTGATGAAAGGAGATGCTGGGGGTATCGCCATAATAGCAGTCGATCAGGTGACAATCCCCCGCCAGCAGCTGGGAGAAATGCTCCGAGGTCTGTAGCACGGCATCGTTGAGCGCCTTATGGGTGACATCATCGGCGCAGGGCTCCACCAGGGAAAGAATATGTCCTCCTGGCTGCCACAGATGATCTTTGACCACCACCACTGGGCGTGAAGATTCACGGATCAGGCGAACATCCAGCGGCTTGATCGTCAGCCAGTTCCATAACTTATGACGAGAGGCGGCCAAGATCACCGCATCCACCTTAAAATCTTCGCAAAACTGCAACACATCGTCGCTGCTGTGACAGACGATAGAGGCCTGAGAAATTGCGAGCCCAGACTGGGCGGCCTGGTTAATGAAGCTATTGAGGCAACTGAGCTTAGCTTCTTTGGTTTGAGGTTGAGTCTGTCTCTGATTAGCCTCAGGCTCGAAGGTGTCCACCAGACGATTAACAAAATGGCTGTGCTCTAACATCATCACTATGATGGCCGCGTGGGTCTTACTGGCCAAATACACGGCGCGGGAAACGGCCTTTAAACTGAAATCGTGTTCGTCTACAACCACTAGTAGTCTTTGATAGCTGTCCATAACTTTGACCTCACCTAGAATTCGCTCCTAATTGTAGCTCAAGAGATAGTCCGCAAAATGGCGCAAGCCCTTTATTGGCGTGGGTTTACGGCAACCACATGATAATAGAAATGATTATTGTTAAGAACATTTTTAGCTAACCCAGCCCCAAAGGAAACCTTTAGCTATTAGCCCTATGTCGGCTCTATTTTTACCCATTAAAATCAGTAAATTGCTACTATTTCGGTATAAATTAAGCATAAAAAAGGCCACCCTATGGCGGCCTTTTCAATAGGCTAAGTACTAGAAGGTCAACTTCGCCTTACCCTTGAGGCCATCGTTGTCCTCAACGGTCAACTTCACCTTGCTGGCACGGCGCCCAAAGCTGATGGCCACAGGACCTGTCTGCTTGCTGCCGTTGTTAAATTTCCAAGACTGCGACACTATCTCACCATCTGTGTCATAGCTTAGCGAAACGAACAGATCCATAAACCAGAGATCCAGATGCTCGATAACGGCTACAGGCTTTTGCTGCTTCACCTGCACCTTAACCACCTGGGTCACGCTGTGGCTCAGACCATCGTTATCGGTAACCGTCAGGGTCACAGGATATTCACCTGCCTTGGCGTAACGATAGCTTAGCTGCTCGCCGCTGGCGGTCTCTCCGTTACCAAGATCCCATTGATAATCGACAATCTCGCCATCTTCATCCGTGGCGCTGCTCATCAGGCTCAGAGTACGGCCCTGCAGCTCATAGGTGTAGCTGGCAACCGGCGCTATGGTCTCACGCTCGAGCAGCAAGGAGATCACCACAGGATCATGATCCGAAGAGCGGTAGGCATCGCCGCTATAGAGCGACTCAAGCTGACCGGCAGACTTAAACTCTTCGTTATAGTCCAGCAATCTTGGCTCGTCGGTATTGATATGCCACTCGGTTACATCGACGACTTTGTCGGCCAACTGGGTATTGGCCAGTGCATGATCCAACTGACCCGTCTCACCGGAGTAGACATAGGAGTATGCACCCGACTTACCTAGATGCTCGAACAGCTCGAGGTAACCGGCGCCGCGCAGCGCATCGATCGGATCTTCCTTGGCATAGGCATTCATATCACCGATAACCAGAGTCGGCAGCTCACCATACTCGTTTGCTAACCAGGCCCCCAGGGCGGTAGCCGCACGGGTACGGGTCAGGTTACAGTTACCCTGGCCGTCATTGAGATCGGGATCCCCCAGGCTGACACAATCGCTGCCCTTAGACTTAAGATGGTTCACCGCCACCACGAGTTGCTGCGCCTCACCCTGAACCTCGAAGGCCTGGGTCAGACTCGGACGGTTCTTGCCATCGTTAAACAGCACCTCACCCAGCTCATCCAGTGGCGAGTTGGCGCTAGACAGCACCTTGGCCGCGCCCACAGGGGTAACACGATCGCTGCGGTACAGCATACCCACGGTAATGGCGTCTGTGCCTATGGTTGGCGTTGGTGCCGAAATATACTGGTACCTTGCCTCACCCAATGCCTGGTTCAGACCGCTCACCAGGTCATTGATAGCTGATTCACTACCAAAGCCGTCATTCTCTATCTCCATCAGGCCGAAGATATCGGCATCTATGCTCACCATGGCGCTGATGATCTTGGCGCGCTGACGGGCAAATTCACTTGGCGTATCGGCGCCGCGAGCGGTTGGGAAGCCGCCGCCCAAGCCATCGCCATTGAAGTAGTTCAGCACGTTGAAGCTGGCGACCTTGAGGTTACCGCCGGCGGCCAGGGCTGGCTCGCTGCTTCTTGGGTTGGTGGCCACAAAGTTAACGGTATCGATAGGCATCAGACGATACTTGCCAAATCCATAGTGCATCACGGCGTTAAGTTCTGTAATAGTGTCGCCCACGCGCACAGTATTGTCGGCGCTTAGGCCGGGTGCTGGGTAACGCACAGGATCTGGGTTTTGCGAGGTTAATCCATCGTCGAGCACCACTGAGTCTAAGGCGTTAGCCTGACTTACCGCCAGCGCCTCACTGCCAGGCTCAGCCACCTGAGTCCCAATGAAGTGGCGTTTGCTGCCGAGCAGGATCTCACCGTAGCGACCAAGGTTATAGACCTCGTTCACGACCAGGTTCTGGGTAAAGTGTACACGCATGCCTTCGACCGCTTCCAGATCGCCGCTCTGGGCAAGGGGAAGGCTCACCTCGGCAGCGCTCGGCAGCGCCTGGGCGCTGTCACACAAGGCGTGTTCGCTGACATTAGTCAGCTCGGTCAGGCCGTTATACTCCTTCACCGTGGCGGTCAGACGCACACGATCGCCAGCTTGATAATCCAGCGAGCCGCCGGTATAGACGAAGACACCCTCAGAGGTATTGAGGTCGGCATCAATCTCGGCATCGGCCATCTGCAGGAACAGCCCCTTAAGGCCGGGTTCCTGGTTGATGGTCACGATAGCCTCTACCGTCACGCTCTGGCCATTGAGCGGGCTGGTATCGCCGCTGCCCTGCAGTTCTGAGATCTTGGTGGCCGGATCATGACAAACCAGGCTAACCGGAGGCTCGGTTGGATCTGTCGGGTCGGTCGGTTCCTGATCGGCAAACTGCCCGAGATCGCTAAAATCATCCTGAGCATGGCCTGTCCAGGTGGCCAGGGTCACGGCATCATCGAGCTGAGTATCGGCGATCAGTTGGTTAGGATCCCGGCGCAGGGTGTTATTCTGCGTCGACAGATCGCCGCTTCCCCACTGTGAACCCGGGTCTGTACCCAGCTGACCTAGGCTATCGATCACCTCGCCCTGCTTGCGCAGCACTAAGGTATCGTCACCGTTGAAGAAGCTGGCTGTGCTTAGCTGATTAGCGACCGCCAGGATCTCCCCGCCGGCATCGTTGTCGGCCAGTACATAGGTCTTGCCGGCGGCCAGGCTACCCGCGAGGGCGATGGTAGAGCCGGCACTGGTGCTGCCGTTAAAATAGAACTCGAGTTGATACTGACTTAAATTGATGGCGGCGCCGGTGGGATTGTAGAATTCGACTGCCTTATTGTTGCTGCTGCCTTCTACATACTCTGAGATGATCAGATCGTCTGCGGCCTGGGCAAAGGCGGAGACACCACCTATCGCCAAGGCAAGCGCGCTTGCTTTGGTAAACATATTAACCCCTAAAATTATCCATTAACCTAGTGTTTAACTAGTGCTTGTTTTGACAGTATCCGAGTCTTATCGCTCAAATTACTGCGGTGCTGATCCTGCGACCAGCGCACACTATAAATCAGCTTAGTGACAAAGAGGTTACAAATTTTACATAAAGTTAAAACCAAGAGTGTTCAGCAGAATTGACAGCTAAGGCGTGGTTTTGCAGCACAATCCTCTTTGGAGAACCGCGCAAAGAAGCCATTCGAAGATTGCCTGCGAAGCCGAGTAAATCGAGAGAGACCTGATAGGGAGAAAAGGTAAGGGATAAATACTAAAGCCAGGCCTGGGCGCATTGTCCAGACCCGACTTCAAAACAATCCGATACTTTGGGATTACTTAGTTGTCCTGCCAGATCATCACCTTGGCCTGCTCGCCACCCTTACGGGTCGCACGGTACATGCCTTCGGTATTAAATGGCGTGGCGATGTTGCCGCGCTGATCTAAGGCTATCACCCCGCCGGTACCACCCGCAGTGATCAGGCGCTGATTGATCACCTCATCCGCCGCCTGCAGAATCGATTTTTGCTGATACTTCACCTTGGCGCAGATATCCCCCGCCACGTGGTAGCGAATAAAATACTCGCCATGGCCTGTGGCGGACACGGCGCACACCTGATTTTCCGCATAGGTGCCAGCGCCTATCACAGGCGAATCACCGATGCGACCGAAACGCTTGACCGTCATGCCGCCGGTTGAGGTACCTGCCGCCAGGTTGCCCTGCTTATCCAGCGCCACGGCGCCAACCGTGCCAAACTTATAATCCAGATCCAGATAGTTGACCGAGGCCTGATAGTCGGGCTTACCCGCCTCCTTGCTCTCGGCCGCCTTCAGCTTGGCCTTAGCGTCGATGAGCTGCTGGTAACGGCTGTCGGTATCAAAATAGGTCACAGGAACCAGGCTAAAGTCCTGACTCAGGGCAAATTCTTCAGCCCCCTGGCCCGAGAGCATCACGTGGGGAGACTTATCCATCACGGCGCGCGCCAGGTTGATGGGGTTCTTGATGTGTTTCACCCCGGCCACGGCGCCAGCATTAAGGGTACGACCGTCCATGATGGAGGCGTCCATCTCATGGGTGCCATCATAGGTATAAACCGCACCTTTACCGGCATTGAACAGCGGGCTGTCTTCGAGAATATTGATGGCAGTGGTCACCGCCGTCAGGCTATCGCCCCCCTTCTCCAGCACCTTGTATCCGGCGTCCACCGCTTCTTTCAACTTATCACGGTAGGCTTGTTGCTGCGCCTCGGTCAGTTTGGCCTTAGAGATGGTGCCGGCACCGCCATGAATGGCGATGGAGAATGGCTGGGTCTCGGCCAAGGCGCTAGTGCTGATCAACAGGCCCATCAGGCCGGCGAGTAGGGAGGGGGTAATAGAGCTTCTCACGGTAGGTTTCCTCATTATTGTTTGCCTTCTTTGTACCGATTTTCATCATTAATTACAATCTCCATCTTGCTTGGCCTCTATAATCTGCGACAATAAACAGCAACAAACTTTTCAACTAGATAGAGCCATTTTCTTGCGGATTTTTGCGACCTTATCCCGGCTGTCGATACTCGCCCTACTCTACTTAAGCATGGGCTCGCTTCCTGTCTGGGCAAACGACTGGTTAAAGGTCGAGATCCAGGGCGCCGACGGCGCGCTTAAACGCAACATCACGGCTCACCTAGGTAGCCTGCCTGGCTCAGAGGTGCAACGCCGCGCCTTTATCTTCAACGCCGAGGAGAACATAGCAACGGCGCTGCACTCCCTTGGCTATTACAAGGGCAAGGTAGACCAACAGCTGGAGAGTCCTGAATCCGGTCCCTGGAGGCTGCGCTTAACTATCACCCCGGGTGAACCCACAGTGATCCAGTGGATCGATATTCGGCTGTCGGGCGAGATCCTCGATGATGAGGTGATTAATAGCTGGCTCAGACAGCTCAAGCTAAAGCCGGGTGACATTCTCAATCATGGCGAATATGAGACGATCAAGTCCCAACTACTCACCTATGCCCTGGCCAGGGGCTATTTCGAAGGGAAATACCTAACCAATCAGATAGTGGTCAATCGGGATCTCGACAGCGCGCAGATCAGCCTGCATTACGACTCGGGTCCCCGCTACCGCATCGGCGAGGTCAGCTTTAACGGCCACGACCTGCTACCAGGCTTTCTCGACCGTCTGATCCCCTTCGAGCCGCAATCCCATTACAGCACGGGTAAGTTGGGTGCCCTCAACCGTGAACTGGTCGATACCGGCTACTTCACTAACATCAAGGTGCTGCCTCAACTGGACAGGATGCAGGATGACAGGGTCCCCATACGGGTGGAGGTCACACCTAGGCCCAGCCACTCCATCGAGCTGGGTCTGGGCGCCGACATAGGCAACTCCACAGACAATACCATAGAGCCCAGAGTCAGGGTGACCTGGCGTACGCCGCAGATCAACCGCCATGGCCACTCCCAGGAGACCAGCATCGAATGGTCACCGGACAGGCCCAAGTTTCTGACCACCTACACCATCCCCCTGACGCACCCGCTGGACGATCAGCTCAAGGTGCGTCTCGGTCTGTTGAGGGACAAATATGGCGTCACCCAAGTTTACGATGCCGATAAGCGCGACTTTCGCAATACCGGCGAGCTGGAATCGGTCAAGAGACTTATTGGAGTCGTCAGGCAGAAACGTCTGAACAATCAATGGCTCTTTACCTATTCATTGGATGCCATTAACGAAAAGTATACTCAGTCGGATATCGATTATAATCCCGACGTTTTGCTGCTCGGCACCAGCCTGTCTAAGACCACCAGGGGCGACAAGAGCCTGGATCCTAAATCAGGCTTCTTTCAATACTACAGCCTGGAGCATGCCGACCCTACTCTGGGCTCAGACCTGCGTCTGACTCGGTTACAGGCCAAGTTTAAGTGGATAGACACCTTCTTCGACAAACACAGATTCGTCTCCCGCCTGGATCTGGGCGCCAATCTGGTGAGCGATGAAGAACTGCCCTTCGTGCCTCCCTCGCTGCGCTACTTTGCCGGGGGCGATCAGAGCATACGTGGTTATAGCTATCAGGAGCTGGGCCCCTACATCGAATACACCAATAGCCAAGATCAGCTGGCACGCATGGTGGTGGGTGGCCGCTACCTTTTGGTCGGTAGCCTGGAATATCAATACTATCTCACCCCAACCTGGCGGGTGGCCACCTTCGTCGATGCAGGTAATGCCTTCGACATCCAGCAGTTCGAGCCCATAGTCTCTGTGGGTGGTGGTGTCCACTGGATCTCCCCTATCGGCCCAATCAAGCTCGACCTAGGTGTGGGCCTTAAGGAGACTGAAACCGTGGACCGTAGCTGGCGAATCCATTTCACCATGGGGGCCGAGCTATGATAGAGGACTCCAAGGAAATGACCCAGGTGCAAACGGCGCAACAGGCGATGGCGACGCCAAGGCGATCGTTACTGTATCGCCTGCTGTGCTGGCTGCGTAACCTGACGCGAGTACTACTCTACCTGCCGCTGGCCCTGCTGATCCTGATCGCCATCTTAATAGGCACCCCCTTTGGCAGCCGCGTCGCGGTCAACTTAGCCGATCTGTTAGTGCCAGATTTAAGCCTCAGCTATGGCGGCGGCACACTCAATGGTCGGCTGCAGCTGGAGCATGCCAAGTGGCAGATGACAGGCATTGAGGTGGAGACACAAGGACTTAGCCTAAACTGGCGCCCCCTGTGTCTGCTGCAGCGCCAGCTATGCGTCGACTCATTGGGCGCCGATGGGGTACGTGTCGATATCGACACGGATAAACTCACGGCATCGAACCCACAACTAGCAGATCCTATCGAGGAGACTGCTGCTATTGACAACACAAGGGAAAATGGCCCGCTCACCCTGCCCTTTGGCATCATACTCAATCAGAGCCAGCTGCATCAGATTAGAGTGCAGGTCAATGAGATGCAGTTTAATGCCGAGGAGCTCGCGGTTAAGGCCAGCTGGCTCGAGACAGGGCTGAGAGTCAATCAACTGGACAGCAGCGACCTTATGGTAGCCATTCCACTGGAACAAGCCCAAAAGCAGCCAGAACAGCCTCCCATACAGTCGCCCCAGCAAGAGGAGCCGAGCTGGCCTCTTAGCCAGTTGCCCGAGGTTGAGATCCCCATGCCTATCTTTGTCGACGGCGCACATCTGGTCGACAGCGAGCTCAGGCTCGGCGAGCGCATTGACAAGTTTGCCACTATCGATCTTGCCGGCAGCTACCTCGGCTACAAGATCAGCCTCGACAGCCTGGCCGTCCAACATGACTACGGCAAGGCGCAGCTAGATGGCGAAATAAGCCTGACTCAAGACTACCCCATGGCCCTGAATCTTGAGGCGGATCTCACCGCCAACAGTGTCAGCGAGCTGCCGGAACTCAGGCGCCAGCGCCTTAACGCCGAAGTCAAAGGCGGTTTCTCATCCCTTGCCGTCAAGCTTAAGGGTGAGGGACACCTTGAGCTGGACCTAAAGGCCAAGGCGAACCTGAGCACCCCAGCCCTGCCATACGAGATGACGCTTTCCAGCCCGCACCTGCTGTGGCCCCTCGGCCAGCCCCAATATGAAGCCAAGGCCTTAGACCTTGAAACCAAGGGAAGCGCTAAATCCCAAGGCCTCACGCTTACGGGTGAGCTTAAGACCCCTTATCATCCCTGGTTGGTCCTGCAAACTCAGTTGACCCATCAGGCTCAAAGAATCGAGGTAGCCTCCCTTGCCGTTGACAGCGAGATGGGAAGCGTCGGGCTCACGGGAGAGCTAGGCTATGGCCAGACCATTAGCTGGGATCTGGCGGCCGACACTCAAGGGTTAGATCTTGCCCAGCTGAATGTGATGCCAGAAAAGCCCCTACCCGAGACCCGAATCGATGGCAGCCTACATAGCCAGGGACGCTTCGGTGAGAAACAATGGTCAATTGGTATCAGCCAGGCGGATCTTCAAGGCCAGGTGGATCAATACCCCTTAAGGCTTCAGGGGGATATTTCCCTCAATGACAAGTTCCAACTTAACGCCGAGCACCTGCGACTCGACGCCCTGGAGTCACAGCTTACCCTCTCTGGGCGGGTGGACGACACCTGGGCCCTGGATGGTCAACTGAGCGTCCCCGCCCTGAGCCTGTGGGATCCAAGCGCCAGCGGCGCCATCAAGGCGATCATCAATGTCTCGGGCGATGACGAGCATCCCGAGATCGCCATTAACGCCGATACCATAGAATTTAAATATGCCAACATCGCGGTGGATAAGGCTAAACTTATCGCCTTCTACCGGCCCCAAGATAAGCATCAGTTTGCCCTGTCGCTAAAATCCTCCGATATCAAGGGGCAAGGCATAGAGCTGAGCAACCTCACCTTAGGCTTCAAGGGGGATATCGCCAAACAGAAACTCGGCCTGCAAACCTATGGCGATCTCCAGCTCCAAACCTCTATCGCCTCGACCTTCGATGAAAAGGCCCAGCGCTTCGATGCCAAGATAAAACGCGTTAACCTCAATTCACGCCTGGGGGCCATGGCGCTGGAGCAGCCTATCGACCTCTATTGGGATAACAAGCGCGCTCAGGGTGAGGTATCCCCCTTCTGTTGGCGCCATGAAGCCGCGAGCCTGTGCCTGACCGACACCGCCGAGCTGGGCGACAAGGGCGATACCCGATTGCAATTTGCTGGCGATCTCGGCGCCCTGCTTGCCCCCGTGCTGCCACAAAACCTCAAATGGCAGGGGCCGACGCGACTCGATGGCGAGTTCCAATGGGCCAAGGACGCCAAGCCCACGGGCCAGCTGACACTGGCCATGGCCCCGGGACAGTTTGAGCTCACCACCACCAAGCGCCATATTCAGGCACAATATCGTTACCTGAATCTCAAGGCGCTTCTGGATGCCCAGCATCTGGCCATCGACACTCAACTGGAGTCTGACCGTTTCGCCAAGATAGATAGCCAACTGACCATAAGTACCGATCCCGAACACAGACTCAGCGGTAAGATAAACCTTAAAGATATCGACCTGCATGCCCTGGCCGACTTTACCCCACAGCTGGAGGTGCTCGACGGTCAGGTGTCCAGCGCCATCACACTCGGCGGCACCCTAAGTAAGCCGGATCTCAGCGGTACGGTCGATCTCGTCAACGGCCAACTGGCGGCGGCCGCTAACCCAACCCTGCTGGACAACATAGGCCTCAGACTCACCCTGCAAGGCCAGAAGGGACTCATCAAGGGCCAATGGACCATGGGGGATGGCAAGGCTGGCCTAGATGGCGTGATCGGCTGGGAACAGGGGCTAAAGGGGGAGCTTAACTTTAGCGGCGACAAGCTGGCCATCATTCAGCCGCCGCTGGCAATCCTCGACGTGTCACCGAACCTCGACATCAATTTCAGCGACAAGCACCTGGATATTCGCGGCAAGCTAGACGTGCCATCGGGTCATATCAGGATCGTTCAGCTTCCCGAGGGCGGCGTGGCCGAATCCAGCGATGTGGTCTTCAACGACAGCCTGGCGAGTAAGACCCAGGTTAAGGACCCTATCTCCGTCACCAGCCAGATAGCCATTAAGGTCGGCGACAGGCTCAATATCGACGGCATGGGCCTGAGAGGCCTGTTGGTGGGCACACTGGAGCTTCGCCAGGCGGCCTTTAAGCCGCCCCTACTCTATGGCGACATCAAGGTGGTTAACGGCAGCTATAAGTTTATGGGACAGACACTGTCGATCAAGGCGGGCGAGGTGCAGTTTGTCGGCCCTATGGCGGTGCCGAACCTGAATATCGAGGCGATCCGCGAGATTAAAGATGAGGATGTCGTCGCCGGTGTGCGCATTACCGGCACCCCACGAAAGCCTGTGGTCACCCTCTTCTCTAACCCGGCCAAGGAGCAGGCGGAGATCCTCTCCTACATCATCAAGGGCACAGGACTCAACAATTCAGATTCGGATCAGAACAGTGCCCTCATGATGGGCGCCGCCCTCACCCTGGGCAATCAGCTGGGGGATAACGCCCTCTCTAACCTGGGCAACTCGGCCACCGGCATCATAGAAAAAATGGGCATCTCCAACGTTCAGCTCGACGCCAACGACGACGGCAAGGTCGCCATCAGCGGCTTTATCGGCGAAGACCTGATGGTCAAATATGGTGTGGGGGTGTTTAACCCTGGCTATGAGATGACGGTGCGCTACTACCTGATGTCCCAGCTCTATCTAGAGAGCGTCTCGGGCACCATCTCCAAGACGCTGGACATCTATTACAACTTCGATATCGATTGATGCGAAATATCGGTATTAAAAAAGCCGCTCATCTGGAGCGGCTTTTTTGTCTTCAAACGGGTTTACCTTAGGCTTACCGGCTAGTCCTTGTTGGTCTCGGCCGATTGCATCAGATTGGCCTTGTAGCGCTGCCACACCTTACCACTATTGATGCCGTAGCTGCGCATCAGCACAGGCACATCGTTGTGGTTATGGGCCTTTGCCAATGCCTCGAGTGCCTGATAGAAGTCCAGCGCCAGCTCGCGGGCCTTCTCTATGGCAAAGTACTCTTCACCCACACGGCTGTAGAGCCCCTTGAAACCGTTGAGGATCAACACATACAACGGATTGCCCGAATGGTAGGCCAAGGTGTGATGCAGCTGATAATCGAACTCGATAAAGGCCTTGGCATCATCTTTCAGGGTCGCCAGTGGCGCCAGCGCCTCCAGCACCTTGTCTGGGTTGTAACGCACCGCGCCCTTAAAATAGATGGCGCTGATGTTGGTGCGAGCAGACAACAGCTGCTCAAGCAGCACAGGTTCACCGGCAGGATTAAGCTCGGCGATGGTCTCCAGCACGTTCAGGCCCGAGGTTTCCCAGATGTCGTTTACCCGGGTCGGCTTACCGTGTTGAATGGTCAGCCAGCCATCGCGGGCGAGGCGCTGCAATACTTCACGCAGCGTCGTACGTGTCACACCGATCAGTTCAGACAATTCACGTTCGGCAGGCAGAATGGTACCGGGTGGAAACTTTCCCTCCCAAATCGAACGAACAATATACTTTTCGGCAAAGCTCGCAGGACCTTTCGCTTCAATAATATCTTTGTCTTTAGGCGTTACAGGTACTTGGGGGACAGTTGTCATCAGGCCACTATTCCAATTTATTCAAAGTTATCTTGGGCACTGATCATACCAGAGCGGTAAAAAATGGAAACCTAATCCGTAACATTACTGGATAAGATCAAGGACTCAGATCTCATTAATGGGCAAAATACACACCACATCAACAAGCTTGTGATATAGATTGCAGTTAATGTCTGTTTTTGGGCAATGGGTGCCATAAAAGTATTAAATTCTACATATCATTAGGATACACTGAATTGAACAGCGGACTGTTCGTTAACTTTCTGTCAAAAAAAAATTATATAGTTGAGAGGATGCCATGCCTGTGACCATGAGTCAGGCGTTTATTGACAATTTCTTAGGAAATTCTCCTAAGTGGTTCAAAATCGCAATTTTATCATTCTTAGTGATCAACCCTATCGTCTTCTACCTCAACCCATTCGTCGCCGGATGGTTACTGGTAGTCGAGTTCATCTTCACGCTGGCAATGGCGCTGAAATGTTATCCCCTTCAACCCGGTGGTCTGCTGGCCATCGAAGCCGTCCTCATAGGCATGACCTCCCCCAGTCAGGTACTGCATGAGATCGAAGCCAACCTGGAAGTGCTGCTGCTATTGATCTTCATGGTGGCCGGCATCTACTTCATGAAGCAGTTGCTGCTGTTCGTGTTCACCAAGATGATCACCAAGATCCGCTCCAAGGTAGTGGTTTCCTTGATGTTCTGTGTGGCATCGGCCTTCCTGTCGGCCTTCCTCGATGCACTCACGGTAATCGCCGTGATCATCGCCGTGGCAGTAGGCTTCTACTCCATCTACCACAAGGTGGCTTCAGGCAAGAGTTTTACCGACGATCACGACCATACCTCAGACCATCACGGCGAAGGTCATCCCCTGTGTGAAGATGAACTGGAGGCGTTTCGTGGCTTCCTGCGTAACCTGCTGATGCACGCCGGTGTCGGTACTGCATTAGGTGGCGTCTGCACCATGGTGGGCGAACCGCAAAACCTGATCATCGCCGCCCAGGCCAACTGGCAGTTTGCCGAGTTTGCCCTGCGCATGGGCCCAGTTACCGTGCCTGTGTTTATCGCCGGTATCGCCACCTGTTTCTTTGTAGAGAAGTTTAAGTGGTTTGGCTACGGTCAACAGCTCCCGGAGGCGGTACATAAGATCCTGTCCGATTACGCCTCTTATGAAGATTCCCACCGCACCAACCACGATAAGATCAAGCTGGTTATCCAGGCGTTCGTGGGTGTCTGGCTGATCGTCGGCCTGGCCTTCCACCTGGCCTCTGTGGGGCTTATCGGTCTGTCGGTGATCATCCTGACCACAGCCTTTAACGGCGTCACCAACGAACATGCCCTGGGTAAGGCGTTCGAAGAGGCACTGCCCTTCACGGCCCTGCTAGCGGTGTTCTTCGCCATCGTGGGTGTGATCATCGACCAGCAGCTGTTTGCCCCAGTGATCCATTGGGCACTGAGCTACGAGGGCAACACTCAGCTGGTGATCTTCTACATCGCCAACGGCCTGCTCTCCATGGTGAGTGACAACGTGTTCGTCGGTACCGTCTATATCAACGAGGTGAAGGCCGCGCTACTGGATGGACAGATCACCCGAGATCAATTCGACCTGCTGGCGGTTGCCATCAACACGGGCACCAACTTGCCATCTGTGGCGACCCCTAACGGTCAGGCTGCCTTCCTGTTCCTGCTGACCTCGGCGATTGCCCCCTTGATCAGACTCTCCTATGGTCGCATGGTGTGGATGGCGCTGCCCTACACTATCGTCTTGTCTATCGTGGGGATCCTGGCCATCGAGACCGGTTTCCTGAGCGACATGACCCAATACTTCTACGATTCGCACATGCTGATCCACCACTCGGTGGCGGAAGCGGCCAAGGGCGCAGTCAGCGGGCACTAATTTGTTGATTGACTGAACTTATCTAGTTTCGTAAAGTCTTAAAAACGCCTCTAGCAGTTAGAGGCGTTTTTTTATAGGAGAATATCGTTGAGCGCCCTGACCCGATTTGCACAGTCTCGTTTAGCCTGGACCATACTGCTACTCACAGCCATTGGCCTGGAAGCTTGTGCCCTCTTCTTTCAACACGTGATGAAACTCGACCCCTGCGTCATGTGCATCTATCAGCGTGTCGCGGTACTCGGCGTACTCACCGCCGGCCTCATCGGCGTAGTTGGCCATAAACTTCGTCTGCTGCGATTCCTCGGGGTACTGGTATGGGGCGTTAGCGCGGCCTGGGGCCTTAAGCTGGCACTGGAGCTGGTGGAGATGCAGACCAACCCGTCGCCTTTCTCCACCTGTTCCTTCCTACCGGAATTTCCCGAGTGGATGCCGCTACACGAGTGGTTCCCCTCTGTCTTCCTGCCCACCGGCATGTGCACCGACATCCCATGGGAGATGTTTGGCATCACTATGTCACAGTGGATGGTGGTCGCCTTCAGCACCTACCTGATTGCCCTGGTGGTGTTTATCATTCCGGCATTAATGCCAACGAAGAAGGCTTAATCGCGACTAATTTAGCCGATAGCGCAATCGGCCATTGCTTAGATTAAACCCCCTAACGGGCGTTTTTTATTGCCCCCTACAATGGGCTCTTTGGTTTACTTGAGGAACGACAACCAGCAAAGTCATTTATTAAGGGGGTCTTGAAGCGTTCCTTCACTGCAACCTAACGCCTGCCCGGCGGGGGTTGTGCAAACACTAATTCGGCACGCTATGAATATGTATATGGACACCTCGGATAGATCAAACATTTTGTGAGTAACAGCAAGTAATACTGCGTACGTATATCCGACCTGTTTGTGGGCATCTTCGTGCTCTGACCTTAATGAGAACCGCGCCTTCGCTGCTTACCGTCCCTTCGGTGTTACAACACCTTATATTCTCTCAGCATTTTCGAAGGGCGGTATTACCTGTTACTTCATTAACTGTGTTCGGTTTTTGGGGTATGTATTTGTTCTTGTTGTTTAGCCAGGTCTGTACTCGGCTTTATAGTAAAGCATCACCCAAATTATCCTGGCGAGTTTGTTGGCCACAGCTACCGCCGCTTTCTGTTTGCCTCTTCGTTCGATGGCCTTTCTTGCCCAGACAGATAACCTGTCGTCGTTATTATTGGCGCAGCGTATGACAGACCAAGCACCTTGAATCAGTTGTCGCCTTAGATAGCTGTTTCCCCACTTGGTAATTGCCCCCAGCTTTTGTTTTCCACCACTTGAGAACTCTTTCGGCACTAGCCCCAAGTTTGCGGAAAAATGTCGACCATTTTGATACCCAGAACCATCACCTACAAAGGAGACTACGGCTATTACCGTAATATCTCAATATTAAAAGAATAATTTATTATTCTTTAACAAGAAGCTTAAATTAAATCAACATAACCTAAGTATTTTTCTTTATAATAATTACTTGGAGTTCCTTCAAATACAATCTTTCCACCATAAACACCAGAGCCTGGACCTATTTCAATTACATAATCTGACTTTAAGAACGCGACCTTTTTATGTTCAATCAAAACTATCGAATAATATTCTTCAGCATAACTTCTTATAAAACTAATCACATCTCCAGCCGTTTTGTTATCAAGCCCTGAAGCTGGCTCATCGACAATCAGTATTTTATTTTTTGTATTTCTTTGCGGCAAGTTAATTAATAATTTAATCCGCTTTAACTCACCTCCGGATAGTGATTTTGTTTTTCTATTTAAAGAGAGATGTCCCAAACCAAGGCTTATGGCGTCAGAGCAAATTCTATCGATGGAAGGTATACCTAGCAATGACAATTCGGTTAATGTCATTGTATATATAGCTCGAATTGAATAGCCATTAATATCAAAACTTTCCGCTTCTGATGAGAATAGTGTTCCATCACAATCTGGACAACCAATTTCTATATCACTATCAAAACTTCTGCTAATTTTAATTACACCTTTACCCGAACACTGCTTGCACACTATTGGGCCAGGCTCATTTAGGATAAAATAACTACTTTCTAGATTGTATTTTTGACTAAACTTAGAAGCTATTTTTTTATTCAAACCAGTTAAAGATGCTACCGTAGACCTAATATTCCCTTTAATTAGCTCTTGAGAAACATATGATACATTATTACAGTTCTCGCTAATAAATTTTGCCAAACTTGACTTTCCAGAACCAGATTTACCAACTATAGTGGACATACAATTAATTGGTAGTTTCAATGTCAAGTCTTTTATGTTATTTATATTAATTCCTGAAATTTCGAAAAACTCCATATTTTTCTCTACATTATTCAGGCTTATATTGTACTCTTCATTGTTTTTATTTTCGATTATGTAACCACCTGTTTGACCTGCACTTGGACCAATAGTTATAACGTTATCAGATCTTGAAATAAAATAATCATTATGCTCAACCAACAAAACTGTATTACCGCTCTCCTGAATAGTTCTAATCCTATCAAACAACATTTTGTGATCACTTACGTGAACTTGTGATGACAATTCATCAATGACAATTAAAATCCCTGTAATCTCTGAACTACAAAGTTTAGAAAAGTTGACCTTCTGAAGTTCACCTCCAGATAAGGATGGAATAGTTCGATTAAAAGACAGATATGATAAATCTGAGTGACACAATTGCTCCAAAAGAGTAACTATAGGTTTGTTATTTGTTTTTTTTGACTTTATCAAATCTAGTATTTGACCGATATCTTTTGTTAGAAAATCAACAAATTCTAGCCCATATACTCTAAAATCTTTATACTTATCAATTGCTATACCTGAGCCAAAACATTCTTCACACTCTTGTTTCTTTGAAAATTTAATTGCCAAATCATATTCGGATTTTTTATTACTTTTCAAAAGTTGATTCAACTCATTTAAAATTCCGACATATATTAACTTTCTAGAACGCCTTTTCCCTTGATGAATAAAGTTTATAGGAAAGTTTTGTTTTGATATATCATACAATAATTTTTCTTTATGAGAACTCGGTAACTTTCCGAATGGTGTCACAGTAGATATCCCATTAGCTTCGCAATAAGCGACCAATAATTTATGCTTTCTATTGCTTCCACTTTTCACCCAAGGCTTAAAGGGGTTCTCGCTCACTGTCTTTTCTTCATCTATTACTAATCCATCATCTATATAATATGACAACTTTCTGCCATTACACGCTGAGCACTGATTTTCAGGTTTATTTATTTTCAAAAGAGTGTGATTATAATCAAAATTATCATTAGATATCAACGAGGTTAATAATGATGGAATATTTAAATATGTATATAAAGAAGATCTTGGGTTAATATTGGAGTTTTTTTGTTTAAGAGCGACAGAAGGTACTATGTTTTTATATGAGTCCAAAATAAAACATGGTGATTCATAATATCCACTTTCTAAAGACTTAAATTCATTTTTGCATAGTTCATATAATGTATTATAAGCCAGTGATGACTTGCCTCCACCACTAATGCCAATCAACGATGTTATTTCACCTTTGGCTAATTTAAAATCAATATTTTTTAAGTTATTAGTTTTAATACCGACCAATTCAATATTATCACTCATAAAATCACCTATTTATATAGACCATTGTTTCCACACCATTCACAATCGTCATTTTTTTCCACGAGGTGCTTATCGATATCTCTTTCTCTTACATTAAACTCGATTCTAGCATTACAGTTTGATATACGATCGTATTTTCCAGAAACTATTTTTAAAGCATCTATTGTCGCTAGTGATGCAGCAATAGTACTTAAAGGAGAAAAGCTCCCAATCCTACGATTTTTTCGAGTTAACTTTTTTACACCGTTCAAATCAGCATCGTTTATCTTCTGTAAATGCTTCTCAAAGCACATTACACAAGCTGTCCGATTAGGAATTACCGTTTGTCCGATTAGGGTCAGATGTAAATTATAACCACCACCAACAATATGTGGAATTTTATTTTTCATACAAAACTTTGCTATTATCCTTGTCGTTTCATCTACACTTGGCTTATCAGCACAGTTAATAATCAAATCATATGTGTCATTGTATTTGCTAAAAAATTCAGAAGTTAACTTATCTTTAATTTTATTTATTTTTACATCAGGAAAAACACTACATAGATTTTCAGATAAAACATCCACTTTAAATTTATCGATATCTTCTTCAAAAAACATACCTTGTCTATGTAGGTTTGAAAATTCTACAGTATCATCATCTACTAGCGTAATATTCTTTAATCCAGATCTTATCAGTGATTCTGAAATCCAAGTTCCTACCGCTCCTAAACCAACAATCATGACATTACTAGTGCTAATCAACTTTAATGATGCAATAACATCACTTGTGGAAGAGCAATAATCCTCAAAAAAGTTGACTAGTCTGTATTGCTCTGATAAAAAACTTTCAGGATATTCACAATCGACCTTGATCAGTACGTTCTTTTTTATTAAAAATGAAATAAGATCAAATAAATCATCACCATCTATATTTCTATAAACTTTTAATACGTCATTAACTGTCTTTTCACCATCAAATGAAAATAATAAATCTAAAATTTCTTCGTACTCGACCCTAATCTTAAATTGCTCTCTTAGGTTAGAAAGAAAAACATCTAGAATATTATCATCATAAACCAGTGCAATAGAAGATTTTAATCTATAAATATCATCAACCACAAATACTACATCCTTTTTGTTTTTTCATTTCAAACCATGTTTGTTCACAACGTTCTGTCAGAAACTCACCTCTTTTATTTACCTTATTATTTCCATTTAAATTACCTAGCAAAAAATCAATAATATTCATACACGCAAGGCTACTACTATATAACGTTTGAGCAAACGTACCACCAGCACCTCCTATCAATACATCAGTTCGAGCTGTTAACGATGAACTCTTTATACCAGAATTATAATTATATTTAGGTTTCCAATCTTTTAAAGCATAACGAAAAGTATTTGAACAGCAGTCAATACAGGGGGTTATTCCTTTGTAGATTAACTCTCCAGAACTCATTAAGTGAGCATCAAAGCCCCCTGCCACATAAAGACCGATGCTCTTATCCCACAAATACCTACCTAGTTTTACGCTAATGTGTCCAATATAGGGTTCATCTGCCGTGTTGACAACAAGATCTACTGAGTCATTTACTAATTCATCTAAATTACTGCTTGGTGTTATTTTGGATTTGATTTCGGTTATGTTAGCCTTAACGTTGATTTTTTTTAAATGTTCACTTAACGCATCAACCTTATATGTGTTTATGTTATTTTTATTAGCATATATATGCCTAACCAAATTACTTTCATTAATATGTTTATGGTCAACTAGAGTTATATTTAAAACTCCAGCCCTAACCAATTGAGACGCAATCGTACCACCAACAGAGCCACAACCTATAATAACTATTTTTTTTTGCATTAATTTATATTGAGACAACTCTCCCTCTTGTTCTGGGATAAGATCATCAAAATAACTAATCTGTCTAGAGTATCTATTTATTTCCGAACAACAAATATAAGTTGGTGAATTAATAATTTTAATTACGTCTTTACCCAACAAATAGTCTATTAGATTTCCCACTTCGGTTATGTCTACTAAAATCTCGTTTTTAATCAATATTTCTTGTAGTGAAAGCGAACCATCTAATGAAGAAAGAATGTTTAAAAAGCTAGAATCGATCTCTATCGTTAACTTTTCTCTGGTGTTTATTTTATAAAATTGTACCCTAGTACAATCAACACTATCTGTAGAAAATGTGTAGACATCAACACTGTCTTTAACTTTATATTTATTATTTAGCATAAAAAAGGCTAGCACTTGCTAGCCATCTCCTACTTAGTTCAATAGATTAATATTGAAGGACACCTGCATTTACTTCTAAATACTCATCCCAAGCCTCTACGCTGTCATCTGTTGACTTAACATCGTTACGTGTACAAACTCGTGTACAACAATCGCTTCGACTACCAGAACAACCATCAGAATAAGTAGCGTTTGCTTCTACATCATTAATTTCTTTAAACTTTAAACTCACTTTCTTCATTTTTATTCCTTCAGGATAAGTTTAGTAATCGAGAGTCTTACAATTAGCAACATCATTAAAAGATCTCACAATTTCGATTATTCGTTATACAACAACACAGATTTACATATTGTGACACTAGTCACAAAACCCTTTCCAATTCGGCTTAAGAGTCTAAAAATGAACGTAAAAGTAGCGCCACAGATCTTAGATAAAAACTACATCCATTTGCAGCAAATAACACCTTACTTTTAAGTTTTAAGTTTTAAGTTGATGATTGTCTATCATCTAAACTTTACCATTAACTATCAACATAGTGACCCTCATCGCTCATTTGCAAGGCCTTTTAACGCCTGACTTTTGGGAATACCAAGATAACTCCTTTTACAATCAATTAGTAGACACATATGGTGCTGTTTGATTGGTGATACTTTAATCCATCTTGTAGTTAGTATTCAACAAGCAATAGATAAAGCTAAATGGAAGAGGTGATAGATACGGGAGTAAGCACTCTTTTGGCTCTCGGCGGCATGGACGCCGCCGTGAAGCCTCCAGGGACGACTCTCTTTGACAAAAAGTCAGCGTGCCAAAAGAGTGCTTGCACATATGTCGTTCCTTCACATCCATGTGATCACGACATTGGTACTTCCGTGTACAGCACCCGCCGGGCAGGCGTTAGGTTGCCATGAAGGTATGGCCTTCAAAGTCCCATCAAATGCCCAAACTGGTAGACGCTACAACCACATTTCCCTCTCCGGGCAGGCGTTAGATAACAATGGAGCTATGGATTTGAAAATACTGGCAAATAACCAAGCGCGACAGACACCGCTGCGACCCCCTCTTTCCAGCGTATCTGCACACAAGCCTGCCGCAGGCAGTTGATCCATCATGAAGTGATGATTCTAGGTACCCTTCCAATTAGAAAACGTCGCTAGACGCTCCAGCCCAAACATCAACTAGTAATCAGAAAGGCTAAATCGAAGAAACGTTAGATACCGAGTGTAGATGCATCTGCTGACGTCGATGGCAGGGCCGAAAATGTTCCCTACATTTTTCGGCATTCCCTACATTCATGTAGGTCAGATGATCTCGCAGAGCATACAGGGAGCGTGCTTGCGGCGTGCCAAAAGAGTGCTTGCACAACCCTCGCCGGGCAGGCGTTAGGTTGCCATGAAGGTATGACCTTCAAAATCCCGTCAAATGCCCAAACTGGTAGACGCTACAACCACATTTTCCTCACTTTAATGAGAAAGTGAAAATTAGTCACAATCTTTGAGCGGCCAAAGCACGATATGGTCCTCAAGGTACCTGACCTTGTTCTCATTCACTATCTTGTTACGGGTCGACATCCCCAGCTCATGCATCTTGGTCTTATCACCGGTTAACAGCGGGTGCCAGCTGGGCAGATCCCGCCCCTGATACAGGCGCCGGTAGGCGCAGCTGTCTGGCAGCCAGGTGAGCTCGGCGATATTATCCACCGTCACCTTAGTGCAGCTGGGGACGAAGTTAAAACGTTGCTCATAGTGCATGCAGTGACACGCCTTTGCATCGAGCAGCTTACAGGCGGCGTTGGTGTAGTAGAGCTCATCGGTTTCATCGTCGATGATCTTATTGAGGCAACACTTACCGCAGCCATCGCATAGCGATTCCCATTCCTGGGCGCTCAACTGTGCGAGGGTTTTCTCTTTCCAAAACGACATCTTTACAATTCTTTCAAGGGCGAAACTTTTAATCGCCAAAAGCTTAGCGCCGAACCTGTATTAACAGGCCCGGCGTCTCGTGCAGCCTACTTTATCGCAGGATACTTAATTCTTTCTGACAGGTAGGTCACGGCAAGGGTAAGGTGATCCGACCCTTGGGTCTTTCTCAGCGTCCGATAGTTGTCATACACCAGATAGCTGCGACCACCTCTGCCATCAGGCATGATGAGCGACACCTGCATATCCTTGCGTGACGGCAGATCTGAACCATTAAAGCGTCTGACGCCCAGCGCCTGCCACTGATCGAAGCCCTTATGCACCTCTAGCCCCACTAAATCCTGCGGCAGTTCCTTGGGCGCCTTAACCTGGCGACCCCAGGTGCCGTGATAATTCCAGCCAAGCTGCTTAAGATAATTTGCCGTGGTGGCAAAGGCATCGGCGAGATCATGCCAGATATCCACCTTGCCGTCACCGTTACCATCTTTGCCATACTTAGCCAGCTGAGACGGGCTAAAGTGGGGATAGCCCATCAGGCCGGTAGAATCACTCTTGAGGCTGTCGAAGCTCAGCTGGTCGCGCTCCATCAGCTTAAGCGCCGCCAGAAACGCCCCATTCGCCTTAGTGTCACTGGGAGCGCCTTGGTCGCCATGATAGGCGTTAGAGGCGATCACCGTCAGCGCCGGGTAATCGCTGGCATCAAAGGCCGAGGCGATGCCCCAGTAGGCCAGCACAAACCTTGGCTGAACCCCATACTCCTTGCCGAGTCGATCAAACAGCGCCTTGTTATCGCGATACAGGCTTCTGGCCTGCTCCACCAGGGGTTCGCTTACCCGCTTCGGCAGATAGGTATCTAGATTGTTGGGACCATTGGCGGCGGGTTCGTTAACCACCGCCTTCTTAAACAGCTTTATCTGGTTGAAAACCGAGTCTATGGTTCCCTGGGCGATCCCCTGCTCGACGGCTTGCTGCTTTAAGCCAGAAAGATATTGATCATAACTGAGCGCTGACTCTTGGGCTTGCGCAGAACTGGCCAAAACCATCCCATTTGCAAGTAGAACACCTAGCAAAACATTCTTTAAAAACATGCACTTTCCTAGTCTCTGCTATAACCTATCTCTTTCTTGTACTCATCGAGTAGGTTAACCGGCGGTGGTGGTAGTTGAAGATAGTATCCCTTCTCCGCGAGTTCAACTTTTACTTTTTCGATATCCGCAAGTGCCAAGTGTTCACGTTTGTTAAGCGGCAACAACATCACCAGCTCGGGCGTACCAAACATCTTCATCAGAGGCTCGGGCACACGCTCAAATTCGTTGCGTTTCTCCACAAAAAGATAACTATCGGGTTTTAAGCGACTCTTATATACAGCACAGATCATATAGGGTGAAATTTCCAGTCTATTCAACTTGCCAGCAAATTGCGCACACTATAACATGGAGCGCAAGGATTATAATAATATCTAACCGGCGCCTGCCGGTTAATTTTATCAAGAGCAAGTTTAGGAATGCAGAAACCTAGCCTCGAATTAAAAGGCTCTTCATTTACGCTTTCGGTGCTGCATATTAATGATGCAGATCTCGACGGGGTCGCCCGCGAACTCGACGACAAACTAGCCATCGCGCCACAGTTTTTTCTTGGTGCGCCCCTGGTCATCAACTTAAGCGCCATCTCAAATCCCGACTACAACCTTGCCGGCCTTAAAGATCTCTTGATCTCCAGGCAGTTGGTGATCGTGGGGATCACAGGCGCGCCGAGTGCCATCGCCAATCAGGCCAAGGCCTTAGGGCTTGCGCTGATTAAGTCGGGCAAGCAGAGCCAGACCCAGCCGCAGCTACCCAAGACCACCAAGATAGTGAAGCAGAATATTCGTTCGGGGCAGCAGATTTACGCAAAGAATGGCGATCTCATCATCATTGGCGCCGTGGGCAACGGCGCGGAAGTGATTGCAGATGGCAGCATACACATATACGGTAGTCTTAGAGGCAAGGCCATGGCGGGTGCCAGTGGCGATAAGAATGCCGTGATCATCGCCCAGAATATCGATGCCGAGCTGGTCTCCGTCGCCGGGCAATATTGGTTAACCGAGAATCTACAGGCACATGCCTCGATCAAGAGCGGTTGCATCAGGCTTGACGGCGATAGCCTTACCGTCGAAGCACTATCGCTATAGAAATTGAAAAGGACAGAAACAAACATGGCACAAATTATTGTTGTCACCTCAGGTAAGGGTGGAGTGGGCAAGACCACTTCGAGTGCGGCCATCGCCACCGGCCTGGCATTGAAAGGACATAAAACCGTGGTGGTCGATTTCGATATCGGCCTGCGTAACCTGGACCTCATCATGGGCTGCGAGCGCCGCGTGGTATACGATTTTGTCAATGTGATTAACGGCGAAGCCAACCTGAATCAGGCGCTGATCAAAGATAAGCGTACCAGCAACCTGTTTGTGCTGCCCGCCTCACAGACCCGTGACAAAGATGCCCTGACCAAAGAGGGAGTTGGCCGCGTACTGGAGGAACTTAAGCAGGAGTTCGAGTACATCGTCTGTGACTCCCCCGCAGGGATCGAGACCGGCGCCATGATGGCACTGTACTACGCCGATACGGCTATCGTGACCACCAACCCAGAGGTCAGCTCGGTACGCGACTCGGACCGCATCCTGGGCATGCTACAGAGCAAGTCAAAGCGCGCCGAAGAGGGACTGGAGCCGGTCAAGGAGCTTCTGCTGCTGACCCGTTACTCCCCTACCCGCGTGGCTACAGGCGAGATGCTCAGCGTGGCCGACGTGGAAGAGATCCTGGCGATTCCGCTGCTTGGGGTAATACCCGAATCACAGGCCGTGCTCAAGGCCTCTAACTCGGGCGTGCCTGTGATCATAGACCAGGAGAGCGATGCCGGTAAGGCCTACAGCGACGCCGTTGCGCGACTAACGGGTGAGAGCATTGAGATGCGTTTCGTCACCGAAGAGAAAAAAGGATTCTTGAAAAGGATATTTGGTAGCTAATTATGTCTTTACTCGATTACTTCAGAGCGAAAAAAGAGCCTACGACCGCAGTCACCGCCAAGGAGAGATTGCAGATCATCGTCGCCCATCAGCGCGGCGAGCGTGATGCGCCTGACTACTTTCCGGCGATGAAGCAGGAGATCATCGAGGTGATCCGCAAGTATGTGCAGATAGACAGCGATCAGGTATCGGTGCAGCTGGATCAGAACGACGACAAGCTGTCGGTACTGGAACTGAATGTGACCCTGCCAGAAAAGCCTTAAGCGCCTAGGCAGCAAAGAAAGCCGCACTAACGTGTATTAACGCAGCACAAAAAAGCCCTCTGATGAGGGCTTTTTAATGGGTGTCGATTAGCAGCGCAGAATCCCGCTGGAATTAACAGCTGATCTCCGCCAGAGCGTTTTGACTCAGCTCACCGCGCCAGCCCTGTAACACCAAGGGCGTGTCCCCCTGGCCATCATTCCAGCGCCACTGCAGGTATTCGTGAATATGACGCTTTGAGCCCAGCAGTTCCATGGGCACCTGGTGGGTCTCGGCTACCTGGGTCAGCGCCTGCTTAATCGCCTTGAAGGCCGACTTGTAGCCAGGCTTTAAGGCGATCACATCGATAGCCTCGGGCAAATTATCCAGATCCGCCTTGGCCATCTCGGCGATGATCGCCTTGGCATGCATCCGCTTCTCCTGTTCGGTCAGCTCTGTCATTCTGAAGATCTCGCCCGTGCTCTTAGGCTGCTTCTTGGCCAGCGCCAACAGCGCGTGATCTTTGATGACGAAGCCCAGGGCCAGATCTCTGTCCAGCGCCTTGTGCAAACGCCACTTGGCCAGCACCTTCAGATAGGCCAGTTGCTTAGGGCTTAGCTGAAAGGCGTTCTTCACCCTAAGATAGGCACTGTCGCCATCCGGGCTTTGCAGACGGCCCTGAGTCATGCGCTCGCCCTCTTCGAGCAGCCAAGGCAATCTGCCGCTCTCCTCTAGCTTGGCTAACAACTGAGGGTAGAGACGATAGAGATAGTCCACATCGTTGGCGGCATATTGCAGCTGAGCATCGGTGAGCGGGCGCTTCATCCAGTCGGTGCGGGACTCGCCCTTATCCAGCGCCACCCCCAGGCAGTGCTCCACCAGCTTGGCGTAACCCATGCCATGGCCCCAGCCACAGAGTGCGGCGGCTATCTGACTGTCGAACAGTACCTTAGGCTGGCAGCGACCGTAACGGGCCAAGACTTCGAGATCTTCGCTGCAAGAATGCAGTACAGTGATCATGTCGTCACGTTCCAGCAGCGCCCAAAATGCAGAGAGGTCGCTCACCGCCACAGGATCGATCAGCGCCAGAGTCTGTCCGTCATAGACCTGGATCAACCCCAGCTTGGCGTAATAGGTGCGGGTGCGAACAAATTCGGTATCTAACATCAGGACCTTCGCCTGACGATACTTGTCCACCAGCGCGCTCAGGCTGGCGTCATCCTCTACATATTGAAAGGTCAAATCTCATCTCCAAATACTGTGGCTCGGTGAACGCAAAAGCCGGCATTATGCCGGCTTTGAGTCACCTAAAACAGGTGGTTCCCTATGCAACTAGGCCGATTTGGCTTCGTCGCGCAGCTCGCGGCGTAAGATCTTACCCACGTTGCTCTTAGGTAGCTCATCCCTGAATTCTACCAGCTTAGGAATTTTATATCCCGTCAAATGATGACGACAGTGCTTGATCACCTGCTCTTCGGTCAAAGATTTATCTTTCGGTACCACAAACACCTTCACCAGCTCGCCGCTCACCTCGTGAGGAACGCCCACGGCGGCCACTTCCAACACCTTAGAATGCAGGGCCACTACCTCTTCCACCTCGTTGGGGAAGACGTTAAAGCCAGAGACCAAGATCATATCTTTCTTACGGTCAACGATATAGAAGAAACCCTTGTCGTCCATGTAGCCGATATCACCCGTAGCCAGGTAACCGTCCTTATCGATCACCTTGGCCGTCTCTTCCGGGCGCTGCCAGTAGCCCTTCATCACCTGAGGCCCCTTGGCGTAGAGCTCGCCCGTCTCACCCTGAGGCAGCACATTGCCCTCTTCGTCACGCACCTGCATGTCGGTATTGGCGACCGGGAAACCGATAGAGCCGTTGTAGCCCTCTAGGTTATATGGACAACAGGTCAGCAGCGGCGACGCCTCGGTCAGGCCGTAACCTTCAAGCAGGCGGGTCTTAGTGATCCCCTGCCACTTATCGGCCACCGCGCGCTGCACCGCCATGCCGCCACCGATAGAGAGCTTAAGGTTAGCGAAATCCAGGGTCTTAAATTCTTCTGAGCTGACCAGGGCGTTAAATAGGGTGTTCACCCCGGTAAGGGCGGTAAAGGGATGCTTCTTTAGCTCAGACACGAAGGCCGGGATGTCCCTCGGGTTAGTGATCAGCAAATTGTTGGCCCCCTTATGGAGGAACAGCAAACAGTTCACCGTCAGCGCGAAGATATGGTAGAGCGGCAGCGCCGTGACCACAAACTCCTTTCCATCGGCCAGCAGCGGCGAATAGGCGGCGTCGGCCTGCAGCAGGTTGCTGACGATATTGCCATGAGTCAGCATGGCGCCCTTAGAAACCCCAGTGGTACCGCCGGTGTATTGCAAGAAGGCGATATCGTCCCCCTTGATGGTCGGCTTCACATACTGCAGGCGACGTCCCTTAGAGAGCGACTGACGCATGGAGATGGCATGGGGCAGATGATACTTAGGCACCATCTTCTTGATGTACTTCACCACAAAGTTCACCAGGGTGCGCTTAGGCGCGCTGAGCAAGTCACCAAGACCTGTGAGGATAACGCTCTTCACCGGCGTCTGATCCACCACCTGCTCCAGGGTGTTGGCAAAGTTAGACACCACGACGATCGCCTTGGCGCCCGAGTCGTTGAGCTGATGCTTAAGCTCTCTCGGGGTATAGAGCGGATTCACGTTGACCACCACCATGCCGGCACGCAGGATACCAAACAGGGCGATAGGATATTGCAGCAGGTTAGGCATCATGATCGCCACGCGATCGCCCTTCTCCAGCTTGAGTTCATTTTGCAGATAGGCGGCAAAGGCACGGCTGCGCTCTTCGAGTTTACGATAGGTCAGCGTCGCGCCCATGTTGACGAAGGCGGGCTGATCGGCATACTTGGCCACCGAGCTTTCAAACAGGTCGATGAGCGAGCTGTACTGCTGCGCATCGATGATAGATGGCACATCATGGGGTAAATTTTTCGTCCAAAGCTGTTCCACGAGTCTCTCCTAAATCCCCAGGCAGAGTTAGGGTGAATGAAATCATTCACCTAAGGTTTCAAATATAGAAACTAAACACTGACTTATAAATATTGTAGGTAACACCCAAAAAATCATACGGGCGTTTTAATTTTGAACATCATCACACAATTAGAGTAAAAATCCTAGTGTAATTTTACCATCTCTTCCCGAGGGGCTGTCACGCTAAAAATGCCTTAATTGCCGCGGCCACCTCAAGGTGATTGCCCATATGGAGATGATGGTCACCCTCGAGCCTTACCTGAGTGAGATCTTGATACCAGGCGGCGACCGAATCGGCCAAACTATCGCCAGTCCTATGTTCAGTACTATTTCCAGAACCTGCGCGGGTTGCTGACACATTCCCCATCAAGGGATAAC
Source organism: Shewanella insulae (assembly GCF_009831655.1). Lineage (GTDB taxonomy): Bacteria > Pseudomonadota > Gammaproteobacteria > Enterobacterales > Shewanellaceae > Shewanella > Shewanella insulae. The sequence goes on from NZ_WRPA01000001.1 coordinate 603,840, forward strand.
CAGTTGTGGCGTGGATCGCCAGCACCTTGCCGGCGTGGCCCTGCATCAGGCCACTGACATGATCAAAGTTGAGCCGCATGGGCGAATCTAACTTGAGCCTGGGGTCACTGCGCCAATAACAGTGACCCTCCATTTGCTGCAAGTTGCGCTCGAGGATCAATCGGCACCAGGGCATATCCAGCCCGGTCAGTTTGTGCCTCGCCCTGACGGCAGCATCTAGCACCACAGGTTTGGGCGCCATCTGACTCGTCGCCGCTCGCTGATGGGCGTCGAAGCTGCGCCTGAGCCTCAGTTTGCTCTTATCCGGCGACTCAAACAGGGGCGCGAGCGCCTCGATTAAGATCCAGCGCTCGGCCTTCTCGGCAAAGGCGGCGCTGTAGGCCGAGGCCACTATGCCCCCCAGCGAGTGGCCTATCACCCCATGTAGCGGCTGATGACGCACTATGGCATCGATCAGCAGCTCAAGATCATAGAGGTAATCTATCCAGTGCAGCGGATAACCGCCGGGCCTGTGCTGTGACGCGCCGTGGCCCGGCCAATCGATTGCCAGCAGCCGATAGTCATCAAGGTGCTGGGCGAGCGGCGCGAAGCTATTGGCGTTATCCAGCCAGCCATGGAGCGCCAGCAGTAGCGGCTTACCCGCCTCGCCCCATAGACGGCCACCGAGGCGAATATGGGGCAGCGTGATAGTGACCTCGTCACTCTCCTGGCTTAGTGTACACAGCGACGCTAATGGATCATTCATGCTTTAGGTTTTTTAATAAATTTCAGCGTCATACGATCGCTCTCACCGATGGCAAGGTACTTGGCCTTATCCTGCTCCCCAAGACGCAGGCTCGGCGGCAGGGTCCAGACGCCCTTAGGATGATCTTTGCTGTCCTTTGGATTGGCATTGACTTCACTGCTAGCCACCAGGGTAAAACCCGCCTTCTCGGCAAGGGCGATCATCTCATCCTGCACCATGTAGCCAGTGCTCAGATCCATGCCAGGGTTGGCCCTGTGTTCGACCACTCCAAAGGTACCGCCAGGCTTAAGCACCTCATAGACGGATGCGAATACCTCCTCAAGCGCACCGGCCTTGGCCCAGTTATGCAGGTTTCTAAAGGTCAGCACGGCATCGGCGCTGTTGGGGGCGCCGAGACTGACGAGTCTTGGCGGATCGAATGGTATGCTAGAGGCTTGTCCCAGCTTATCGGAATGGCTCTGCAGCCAACTATCCAGCGCCTTGCCCAGGCGGATACGATAGCCTGGCACCTCTAGGCCCTCAGGCGGGTTGGCATCGAAGTTGGCGGCGATATAGTGCCCCTCCTTGGCCAGATAGGGCGCTAGGATCTCGGCGTACCAGCCGCCGCCGGGCCACAACTCCACCAGGGTATCGCTCGGCTTAATCTCGAAAAAACTGAGAGTCTCGCCTGGATGACGATACTGGTCTCGCTCAACATTTGCCGCTTTGCGCAATGGATTGCTTAACGCATCTGTGACCTGTTGATTGACCATAGCCGGCTCGCTGGCCTGGGCATAGTTTGGGCTGACCAGGCTAGGCGCCGCCACGCCTATGGCTAATGCCAGTGAGGCCGCTAAAGTTAAGGATTTCATCGATTCTCTCCCTGAAATAAGGCTATTGGAAAGGCCTAAGCTAGCAGGCTAATTGATAAAATAAAACCTGATATACAGTCGGTTACACTTTTTGCGGGCCGACTTGATTGGCACTGTCGACCCTGCGCCAGCAGAGCCAGAGCATGGTCAGGCTGGTCAGTAACCAGACGCCTACCCAGATCCAGGCCGGGATCCAGGTCTGCTCGGCCAACATGGCGGCATCTCCTCGTCCCGGCATGCCCAGCAACACGGTCGGGCTAGCGAGCGCGTTTAACATCACCATCAGCGCCATCACCCGCAGGGCAAAGGTGAGCAGCGGGCTGTGACTAAGTTTTAACGGCAGCAGAAACAGCAGGGCCAGCATCAACAAGATGGCGACCGTCAAGAGATCCCGCCCCCAGAGTACGATACTTGCCAACACCACCAATCCTAGACAACTAAAACTGACGCGGATCCCCTTGGCCCAGGTAGCCAGATGAAAGATCAGCAATCCCCAGAGCGCCGCGCCAAAATAACCGGCAAAGCCGATCAGCACGGGCCAGCCCCCTTGGCTGACACACAGGCCAGCGCCGTTGGGATAAAGTTCGATATGACTGACTATGCCGCCGCTAAACAGGGTCGCCAGGGCGTGAGATACCTCATGAAAATAACTCTCAAGCCACTTGAAGGGCACGCTCAGATAGGGAATGCGTGTCAGCACCAGCGCCAGCAATAGCTCTACCATGAAGAGGCTGCGAGTCGGCATACCGGCGCGAGAAGAGGGGGAATCGATAGAAAAAGCCATACTGGAGAACCCATCCTTTAGGTTGTTGATGCCTTAAGAGCCGGCGCTTTAGACACGCTGGCGCTACGCCGAAACATCTTCCTTTATTGAAGACTAAACATGAACCTAGACATAGGTGTCTATGCCCACCATCTGGGAGATGGCATCGCGCTGGGCGGCGTGTTGGTGCAGCAGATATTGGCCTATGGCGCCGCGACTGCCACCGGTTTGTTGATCGTATTCAAGCTTGGCGCTGAGTCTGTCTTCGAGCGAACTCATATTCTGCTCGGCGAGCTGTGTGGAGATCGATGCGCTGGCATCAAGCTCAGCCCGCCCTGCTGCGGCAGGCCCAACGGGCGTCACATCGATGACGTTGGCTTGCACCCCTTGCTGGGGCGCGATGGCATCGCTAATCGCCGATGCGCTCGAAGAGAGTCCAGGCATCAGGTTAGATGACGAAACTTGCATCAAAGTGATTCCCCCTTCTCTCCTGACAGTCTGGTTACGGGATTATGCTTCAAGCCTACACTAAATTACTCGCGACCGGGCAGTTTTTTCCAGGTCACGGTATCGCGCAGATAGACAGGCTGTAGCTGATCGACCTCGGTCGCCAGACCCGCCTTCACCGCCGCCTCGGCCAGCGGCAGCATAAAGCGTGCGAGTGGGAACTTAGCCTCTTCAACCAGGCTCATCTGCTCGGTCAATAGCGCCGGATAGGCATCGAAGCCTGTGCCACAGGCGGCAAGCGGCGTGTCAAAAGCCAGCTGGCTCGACAACTCCTCTGGCGCGCAGACTCGCTCTTCCCCAACCAGGCTGGCTAGGCCATCGACGGCGCGATACTCCCCCCAGTAGATCTCACCCATGCGGGCATCGATGGCGGTGGCGACCTGCGCGGCTCCCTTGAGCGTTATGGCGGCCTGCGCCATGGCGGCAAGGGTTGAGATCCCCACCACGGGCAGATCTTGCCCTAAGGCCAGCCCTTGTGTCATCGAGGTACAGATACGAATGCCGGTGAAACTGCCGGGGCCACGGCCATAGGCGATCACGTCTACCTGACTGAGGGAGATCCCCGCCTCTTGCAACACCTCTTGTACCATGGGCAGCAAGCGCTGACTGTGTTCCCGCGGCGCATCGGCCTCACGGGCAAACACCTGTCCCTGATATTGCAGGGCAACCGAACAGAACTCGGTGCAGGTATCGAGCGCAAGTAAACTTAAAGGGGCAGAGAAATCTTTATTTTCCGGCATGTAAAACGAACCAAATCTGTTGCGATACCATGGCGCTGCGCTGCTTATTCAACGGCGCTCGCCCCTCATCGCCAAAACCATAAGATGAATGGCGCCGATTATAACGTAAAAGCCGCCCAGGTATAGCCCTAATTCCGCCAGGTAGAATCCGGGAACCTCGGCAAAACAGGCCGTGTTAAGCTCACTGCACCTCACAAAATGATGATTGATAGACGTCCAGGCTTTCTTCCTCTTTGATGTAAATATCGATTTTCAGCCGAGGATAAACCCGATAACATAAGACGCTAAATTAGGTCGATAAATTAGAGCGATAGCAAGATGCGCGTAAAGTATGGCCGCACAAAACCAGCCGCACTAGGCTAGCCGCATGAGACTAGCCACATTAGTCTGGCCACAATAAGCCTGACCACATTAGCCTGGCTGCTTTGAACGTGACCGCTTTAGGCATTCAGCCAAAGATGCCGTTCGCAGGCAGAATATCGATAAGCCTTCTCTTACTCGAGGGTATAGCTGTGCAGAGTCAAAACATAGCCCTGACTGCGAGTCAGTCACATTCACAGGCCATCATCATGGCTCTGGGCTCGGCCGTCTTGATGGGCACTATAGGCGCCCTTGCCCGCACCGCCAACCTCGATGCCAGCATCATCACCTTCTATCGCCTGCTGATAGGCGCCGCCTGCCTCATCACCTACATGCTGCTCACGGGCAAAACGCAGCAGATATTACATCGCCCCAGTAAGCTGCACCTGGTTAACGGTGCCATGCTGGCCGGTTTCATGGTGTTCTATGTACAAGCCATCGGCTACATCAACATGGCCAACGCCGTCATGGTGATCTACCTCGCCCCCCTGGTCAGCGCGGTAGGCGCCCACTTTTTGTTTCAAGAGCGGCTCAAGCGCCAGGATCTGCTCGCCATCGGCATCGCCCTTGTCGGGGTGGTCGCCATCTTACCCAGCCTAGAGAGCCTCACGGGCAGTACGGCCGAACTCAAGGGCTATGGTTTTGCCCTGCTGGCCCTGGCAAGTTACAGCGGCTTCATGTTGATCAATCGCCGGCCCGCCAGTGCCAGCCCCTATCAGAGCACACTGATCCAGTTGAGTTTCGGCGCCCTCTGCCTGCTTCCCTTTGCCATTCATCAAGCCGTGATACCGAGCTTAACCCAATGGTTCTGGTTGGCGCTCATCGGCGTATTTCCAGGCTTTCTGGCCATCTTATTAGCGGTTAAGGCGCTCAGGGTGTTGCCTGCGGCGACCTTCGGCACCTTGGCCTATATCGAACCTGTGACCGTGGTGATCATCGGCTGGAGCCTGTTTTCCGAGCACCTCACCCCGAGTCAGTTAATGGGCTGTAGCCTGATCATCTGCGCCGGAATGATACAGACGCGCAAGCTACGCCGGAATGATACAGACACGCAAGCTACGCCGGGCCCCCAATAGAAGGAGTTGTCAATGAGTGCAAAGATCCCAAGAATCGTCATTGTGGGCGGCGGTGCCGGTGGACTCGGCCTGGCCACCCAACTGGGACACAAGTTAGGCAAGAAACAGCAAGCCGAGATCCTGCTGATAGACAAGAACCGCACTCATATCTGGAAGCCCTTGCTGCACGAGGTGGCCACAGGCTCCCTCGATGCCGATCTCGACGGCGTGGTCTACTCGGCCCACGCGGTGAAACACGGCTATCAGTTTCAGCTGGGCGAACTTACCGGGCTGGATCTTAAGGGCAAACGGCTGCAGCTTGGCGCCATCAGCAACGATAAGGGCGAGGCCCTGCTGCCGGCCAGAGAGCTCGAATATGACACCTTAGTGCTGGCCGTTGGCAGCATCAGTAACGACTTTGGCACGCCAGGGGTGAAGGAACACTGCTTCTTCCTCGACTCTCACCATCAGGCGAACCGTTTTCATAACGCCCTGCTCGACAGCTTCACCCGCATGCATCAATCCGACGAACAGCAAAAGCTCAACATCGCCATCGTCGGCGGCGGTGCGACCGGCGTGGAGCTCTCGGCCGAGCTGTATCATGTGACCGATCTGCTCAAGAGCTATGGTCTAAGCAAGATGACCGCCGACAGACTGGCGATCACCCTCATCGAGGCGGGCCCAAGAATTCTACCCGCCCTGCCCGAGCGCATCGCCGCCTCTGCCACCCGCGAGCTGACCAAGCTCGGCGTGTCGGTGCGGCAAAATACCCGCATCGAAGAGGCCAGTTCCAAGGGCTTTGTCACGGCGGAAAATGAGCTGTTCGCCGCCAATCTGATGTTGTGGGCCGCCGGTGTCAAAGCGCCGGACTTTATCAAGCAAATTGAGGGACTTAATTTAAATCGTGCCAACCAGATTTTGGTACGTCCCACCTTGCAGGCCCAGGGCCATGACGATCTCTATGTGATTGGCGATTGCTGCGCCTGCGAGCAGCCAGACGGCAGTTTCGTGCCGCCAAGGGCGCAGTCGGCGCACCAGATGGCTCAGTGTGTCGAGCGCAACATTCTCAATGATCTCAAGGGACTCAGCCTAACCGAATATGAATATGTGGACCATGGCTCACTGGTGAATCTGTCGCGCTTTAGCACCGTTGGCAGCCTGATGGGCAACCTCACCAAAGACAGCATGTTTGTCGAGGGTAAAATCGCCCGCTTCATGTATATCTCCCTCTATCGCATGCACCAGAAGGCGATTCATGGCGTCGCCAAGACCTTCGCCCTCTGGTTGGTAGAGAAGATGATGCGTGTGGTGCGCCCAAGGATGAAGCTGCATTAGCGAGGCTTAAGCCAGGGACAACTCGGCTCGCCTTGGCAGTCCCTAGTCGATCTGTTGCAGGAAGCTCACCGCCCTGTCGAGATCCCGAGTGCGATGCATGGGCGGTAGCGAGTTGATAAAGGCCTGACCATAGGGGCGATTGACGATGCGATTGTCGCAGAGGATCAACACGCCCCTGTCTTTCTCATCCCTAATCAGACGGCCGACGCCCTGGTTAAGCGCTATCACCGCCTGGGGCAGCGACAGGGTCATGAAGGGATCTTTGCCCTCTCGCTGCACCCCGTCGGCCCTGGCCTTGTAGAGGTTATCGTCCGGCGAGACGAAGGGGAGCTTATCGATAATCACACAGCTCAGCAGCTTACCGCGCACGTCCACCCCTTCCCAGAAGGCGCCCGTACCCAGCAGCACGGCGTTACCCAGCTGTCGGTATTTCTTCAAAAGGGTCTGCTTGCCCGCCTGCCCCTGCACCAAGAGCGGATAGTCGACCCGCCCCTGTAACATCACCGCCACCAGATTGAGCATGCGATGGCTGGTGAACAGCATGAAGGTGCGGCCCTTGGCGGCGTTTATCGCCTTCACGGCCACCTCCACCAGCTGCCTGGCTGCCCGCTCCTGGCTGGTGACCGAAGCCAGATGGCGCGGAACACAAAACAGGGATTGGCGCCGATAGTCGAAGGGGCTGTCCAATATGCTTGTGCTAGCCTTCTCCAGCCCCATCGCCTTGGTAAACAGCGACAGGTCTCGATTGATCTGCAAGGTGGCCGAGGTAAAGATCCAACTAACATCCGGGCTAAACAACGACTGACACTCCTTGGCCACCTTGATGGGCGAGATCCTCAAAGTCAGGTGCTGATAACCATAGTCTATGCTGTAAGCGCTATCTGGGTTATCACATTGAATAAACACGGTTAACTTGCTGAGCAGCCCATCGAATTTTTCGACGCCATCGTCGAACGCCTCGTTTCGACCAAGATAGCCCAGCAACATGGTGCGATAGGCGGTCAGCTCAGAGACCAGTGCCCAGGCCGCCTCCATCAAGGCCTTGTCACCGATAAGCCGGCGCCAGTCGCGCTCTTCGCCGGCAAACAACAGTCCCTGCCAGTGAAGCAGCTGAGTATGGCAGCGAGCCGTCATGGCACCAATTTGCGGCGAATCGGCCATCTGAGTGCGATAGAGTTCGTTAAAACGTTCCAGCAGACGAATGAGGCTCTTGATGCTGAGCTGCTGACCGAAATAGGTCACGGCGATATCCGGCAGCAGATGCGCCTCATCGAAGATCACCACGTCGCTGTCAGGCAACAGCTCGGCAAATCCTGTCTCTTTTAGGATGCGATCGGCGAAAAACAGGTGATGGTTGACCACAATGATCTTGGCATCCAGCGCCTTGGCGCGGGCCTTGCGGGTGAAGCAGGCCTCATAGTGATCGCAGGCCTTACCTATGCAGGACTCTTTACTGCTCACCACCAGCGGGATCGCCGGTGAGTTTTCCGGCACGGCGTAGAGGCTGCCGATATCGCCATCCACCGTCTGACTGGCCCACTGATCGATACGCAGCAGGTCATCGAGGATCTTGCCATCGTTCACCTCGACGCCACTCAGTTGCTTCTCCATCAGGTATTGGCACAGGTAGTTGCTGCGCCCCTTGAGCAGGGCCACTTTTGGCCTTATTCCCAGTATGTTGAGCAGCGCGGGCAGATCTTTGAAAAACAACTGCTCTTGCAGGTTTTTACTGCCGGTACTGACGATGATCTGCTTACCGCTGAGCAGCGCCGGCACCAGATAGGCGTAGGTCTTGCCCACGCCCGTGCCCGCCTCGACCACCAGGTTGTCGCCCTTTTGCAAGGTCTCGCTCACCTGAGTCGCCATCGTCTGCTGCTGAACGCGACAGCTGTAGCCCTTAATATGACGGCTTAAGCTGCCACCTGGGGCGAATACCTGCTGTACATCCTGGGTCAGTCGTTTATTCAATGAATGGCTGATGATAGTTAATGTTTAAAATGACATGCTGGCATTATGCGGATTTTCTTACCCAGTACAAGCCACAAAGCATCAGCGATAAATAAACGGGAATTCATTGGGATCCAATGGGGATACTGCGGCGTTAGTTGAATAATTTTCAATCGGCCCAAATTAGCGCTTGCATACGCCGAAAAACTTGATTAGTTTAAATACAACTTAGGGCAAAACACCCAGCCCCCGCGAATTCACAAAGCAAGTAAAGACAGCGAGAGAAGACAGAACATGACACAGCGTTTGAATACTATCCATCATCACCATCATATGCGGTAGCCTTCGGATGCTTACTGCCGGAGGACTATTTCCTTCTGGCGGTTGATTCAAAAGCGATCTAAGACCCCTGGAAGGAATTCCGGGGGTTTTTAGTTTTTAGCTTAAGATTTTGTTTTAAAACGATTTAAACAATTTTATTGAATCAACAAATGAGGAAACATCCTATGTCAGAGTCAAATCGATTACGCATCGCCATTCAAAAGTCCGGCCGCCTGTCTAAAGAATCACAGAAGCTACTCAAGAGCTGTGGCGTCAAGTTTAACGTCAACGAACAGCGTCTCATCGCCCACTCTGACAACATGCCTATCGACCTATTGCGGGTTCGCGACGATGACATTCCTGGCCTGGTGATGGACGGTGTGGTCGACCTTGGCATCATAGGTGAGAACGTCCTCGAAGAGGAGCAGATCGAGCGCCAGACTCTGGACAAGCCGAGCGAATGCATCAAGCTTCGCCAGCTCGACTTTGGTGCCTGTCGCCTGTCACTGGCGGTGCCGACCGAGTTTCCCTATCAGGACGCCGGCTCACTGGAAGGGCTGCGTATCGCCACCTCCTACCCTAACCTGCTACGCCGCTACATGCAGGAGAAAGGCATCAACTACCGCGACTGTATGCTCAAGGGCTCGGTAGAGGTGGCCCCCCGCGCTGGCCTCGCCGACGGCATCTGCGATCTGGTTTCCACCGGCGCCACGTTAGAAGCCAACGGCCTGTATGAGACCGAGGTGATCTACCGCTCCATGGCCTGCATCATCCAATCGACCCATGAGCAGAGCGATGCCAAACAGGCGCTGATCGACAAGCTCCTCTCCCGCATCAACGGTGTGGTGCGCGCCAAGGAGAGCAAATATATCCTGCTGCACGCCCCCACCGAGACACTGGATCAGATCGTCGCCCTACTCCCAGGTGCCGAGAACCCGACCGTATTGCCGCTCAACGATGACACCAATCGCGTGGCGATCCACGCGGTCAGCAGCGAAGATCTCTTCTGGGATACCATGGAGGCCCTGACCCAGCTAGGTGCCAGCTCCATCCTGGTGATGCCAATCGAAAAGATGATGGGATAACGCCATGACGACAAACACCATGACATCCACACAGATGCAGCGCCTCGATTGGCAGGCCCTCGATGACCAGGCAAGACGAGAGGCCCTGTCACGCTCGCCGCTGATTGGCGACGCCAACCTTGAGCAGCAGGTCAAAGATATTATCGACACAGTCGCCAGCCAGGGGGATGCCGCGCTAAGAGCCTTCTCTCGTCAATTCGACAGGGTCGAGCTCGATGCCCTGCGTCTGAGTGACCAGGCCGTCGAGGCCGCCAGCGCGCGAGTCGATGGCCAAATAAAGGCCGCCATCGAGCAGGCTAAGGCCAACATAGAGACCTTTCACCAGGCGCAGGCCTTCAAGGGGATCGATCTTGAGACCCAAGCCGGGGTGCGCTGCGAACTGCGAAGCGAGCCTATCGAAAAGGTCGGCCTCTATATTCCAGGCGGCAGCGCGCCGCTGATCTCCACCGTACTCATGCTGGCCCAGCCCGCCAAGATAGCCGGTTGTCAGCAGCGAGTGTTGGTCAGTCCCCCGCCAATTAATGATGCCATCGTCTACGCCGCCAAGGCCTGTGGCATCACAGACATCTATCAGATAGGCGGCGCCCAGGCGATTGCCGCCCTGGCACTGGGCACTGAGTCAGTACCTGCGGTAGATAAGATCTTCGGCCCTGGCAATCGCTATGTCACCGAGGCCAAACGCTTAGTTGCTCAGGACAGCCGCTGCGTGGTGAGCATAGACATGCCCGCCGGCCCTTCTGAGGTATTGGTGATCGCTGATAATAAGGCTAACCCCGATTTCATCGCCGCCGATCTCCTCTCCCAGGCAGAGCACGGGCCCGACTCTCAGGTGATGCTGGTCACCGACAGCCAAACCCTAGCAGACGCCGTTAATTTAAGCCTCGCCGAGCAGCTGGCAAAGCTGCCCAGAGCCGAGATAGCCACTCAGGCGCTGAGCGCCAGTCGCACCCTGATGGTCGCCGATATGGATCAGGCCGCCGAGGTGTCTAACCGTTATGGCCCTGAGCACCTGATCATACAGACCCGCGCCCCCCGTGAAGTGCTGAGTAAAATTCGCGCCACCGGCTCGGTCTTTCTCGGCGCCTATACGCCAGAGTCGGTAGGCGACTACGCCAGCGGCACCAACCACGTGCTGCCCACCTATGGCTATAGCCGCGCCGTCTCCAGCCTGTCGCTGGCAGACTTTAGCCGCCGCTTTACCGTGCAGGAACTCAGCGCAGAAGGGCTACAGGGACTGGGCGATTGTGTCATGACCTTGGCCAGCGCCGAACAGCTCGATGCCCACAGAAATGCCGTCGCCGTGCGACTTGCCACGCTAACGGGCGAGGAGAAATAAGATGAGTGTAGAAGCCAAGATGAGTGTTAACGCAGCATCGCTCGCCGAGCGTCTCGCTAGGCCCGAGCTCCTGACGCTTGAGCCCTATCAGTCGGCGCGCCGCATCGGCGGCGAGGGGCAGATTTGGATCAATGCCAACGAGTCGCCCTTTAACAACAGTGAGTTAGAAGGGTTAAACCGCTATCCTGAGTGTCAGCCACCCGAGCTTATCCAGCGCTATGCCGACTATGCCGGGCTGTCGAGCCGACAGGTACTCACCAGCCGCGGCGCCGATGAGGCCATCGAGTTATTGATCCGCACCTTCTGTATCCCGGGCCGCGATAGCATCGCCTGCTTCGGCCCAACCTACGGCATGTACGCCATCAGTGCTAAGACCTTCAATGTGGGCGTCAAGGCGCTGCGTTTAAACAGTGAGTATCAGCTGCCACAAGAACTTTGCAGTCAGGTGGGTAATGCCAAGCTGGTGTTTATCTGCAACCCCAACAACCCGACCGGCACAGTGATCGCCCCGGACGCCATCGAGGCGGTGATCCGCAGCCTGCCCGATACCTTGGTAGTAGTGGATGAAGCCTATATCGAATTTTGCCCTGACTACAGCGTGGCAAGCCTGCTGGACAAGTACGACAACCTGGTGGTGCTACGTACCCTGTCCAAGGCCTTCGCCCTGGCTGGTGCCCGCTGTGGTTTCATGCTGGCAAACCCTGGGATAATAGAGATGGTGATGCGGGTGATCGCCCCCTATCCCGTGCCGCTGCCAGTGGCTAAGCTGGCTATAGAAGCCTTAAGTGCAGAGGGAATTGAGCGGATGCAGACCCAGGTTACCCAGCTCAAGGCCAATGGCCAACGACTCGCAGATGCCTTAAGGGCTTTGGGTGCCAGGGTACTGCCCGCCTATGGCAACTTCGTGCTGGCCTACTTTGGTAAAGCTAATGAAATCCCGGTAAGCGAGATGCAAGCTAAATTAAAGCAGGCTGGTGTGGTCGCCAGGGCCTACAAAGATCCTACCCTTGCCGATGCCATACGTTTCAGCTTTACCTGTGATGAGCAGACAGATGCCCTACTCTCGCTGTTCAGCCAAAGAGCCTAACCAGACATACGACTCAATTAAAACAAAATTCAAGATAGAAACAGATTTAAGGTAGAAGCATGATGAAACAGAAAATCCTCTTTATCGACCGCGATGGCACACTGATCGAGGAGCCCGTCACCGACAAGCAGGTCGATAGCCTGGCCAAGCTGGTGTTCGAACCTCAAGTGATCCCGGCGCTGCTCAAACTGCAGGGCGCCGGCTACCGCCTGGTGATGGTCAGTAACCAAGATGGCCTGGGCACTCCCTCCTTCCCCAAGGATGACTTCGATGCGCCGCAAGATATGATGATGCAGATCTTCAACAGCCAGGGCGTCAAGTTTGATGAGGTGCTTATCTGCCCTCACTTTGACGATGAAAACTGTAGCTGCCGCAAGCCTAAGCTCGGCCTGGTTAAGGCCTATCTCACCGAGGGGCGAGTGGACTTTACCCAGTCGGCGGTGATTGGCGACAGGGCAACCGATCTGGGCCTGGCCGAAACCATGGGCATTGCGGGTATACAGTACAATCGCGATAGCATGAACTGGGACGCCATCGCCGAGCAGCTCCTTGGGGGGAATCGCGTGGCGACCGTGGTGCGCACCACCAAGGAAACCGACATCAAGGTCACTGTCGATCTCGACTGTCAGCAGAAGAGCAGTATCGATACCGGCATCGGTTTCTTCGACCACATGCTGGACCAGATCGCCACCCACGGTAATTTCAGGCTGGATGTGAACGTCGATGGCGATCTTGAGATCGACGATCACCACAGCGTCGAAGACACGGCGCTGGCCATAGGTGATGCCCTTAGACAGGCTCTTGGGGATAAACGTGGCATCGCCCGTTTCGGCTTTAGCATCCCCATGGATGAAGCCAGTGCCAGCTGCCTGCTGGACCTGTCCGGGCGTCCCTTTATCAAGTTTGAGGGGCAGTTCGAGCGTGAGATGGTGGGCGAGATGGCCACCGAGATGGTGCCCCACTTCTTCCGCTCTCTCGCCGATGGCCTGCGCTGCACCCTGCACCTCTCTACCCAGGGCGATAACGATCATCACAAGGTCGAGAGCCTGTTTAAGGTCTTCGGCCGCACCCTGCGCCAGGCGGTGAAGGTTGAGGGTGACGCCCTACCATCGAGCAAGGGGGTGCTATGAGCCAATCCGATACCATCATCATAGATACCGGCTGCGCCAACTTAAGCTCTGTGCGTTATGCCTTCGAGCGGATCGGCGCCGACGTCGAGGTGAGCGACGATATCGACAAGATAAAAGCGGCCACCCGCGTAGTGCTCCCGGGCGTCGGTACCGCCAGGGCCGCCATGCAGGCGCTTAAGGATAAGGCCCTTATCGACACCATATCTAGCCTGACCCAGCCAGTGCTCGGCGTGTGTCTGGGCATGCAGATGCTAACCAGGGCCTCACAGGAGCGCGGTGATAAGCAGCGTGACTGTGAGTGTCTGGGGCTGATCGACACCAATATCGAGCGGCTCGATTCAAAGGGGCTTCCCCTGCCCCATATGGGCTGGAATCAGATAAGCCCAGGCGATCACCCACTGTTCGCCGGGGTTGCCGAGGGTAGCTATGTCTATTTCGTTCACAGCTACCGGGCGCCGCTGGGCGACTTCACCATCGCCAAGTGCGAATATGGCGAGGGCTTTAGCGCCGCCATCGCCAAAGATAATTTCATGGGGGTGCAGTTCCACCCGGAAAAAAGCGCCGCGGTGGGCGCCACAATATTAAGAAACTTTATGAAAATGAATGCCGGTAGCTTTACAGGTAACCACAAATCCATGAAGGAGAACACCCTATGATCATCCCAGCGATCGATCTCATCGAGGGACAAGTGGTGCGTCTCTATCAGGGCGATTATGCCCAACAGACCACCTTCGACTTGAGCCCTCTCGAGCAGCTTAAGGCCTATCAGGCACAGGGCGCCACCTGGCTGCATATCGTGGATCTCACCGGCGCCAAGGACCCAGACAGACGCCAGACCCGACTCATAGGCACATTGGTAGAGAACCTCCAGGCCAATATTCAGGTCGGCGGCGGCATTCGCAGCGAGGCCCAGGTCAAGGAGCTGTTAGACCTCGGCGTTAAGCGGGTGGTGATAGGCTCCCTCGCCGTCAAACAGCCGCAACTGGTGCAATCCTGGCTCGAGACCTACGGCAGCGACACCATCTGCCTGGCGCTGGATGTGAACATCAATGAGGCGGGCGAGAAAATAGTCGCCGTGTCGGGCTGGCAGAGTGGCGGCGGCAAGACGCTGGAATCTCTGGTCGCCACCTTTGCCCCCTATGGGCTCAAGCACGCCCTGGTCACAGACATCAGCCGCGACGGCACACTGCAAGGCAGTAATACCCAACTTTATCAGGAGATTGCAGAGCATTATCCCGATATTCAGTGGCAGGCCTCGGGCGGCATCGCCACCCTGGAAGATGTGAGCGCCGTGCGTGATAGTGGCGCCAGCGGCATCATCATAGGCAAGGCCCTGCTCATCAATAACTTTAACGTGAAGGAGGCTATCGCATGCTGGCCAAACGCATAGTCCCTTGTCTGGATGTCCGCGACGGTAAGGTGGTCAAGGGGGTTCAGTTTCGTAACCATGAGATCGTCGGTGACATAGTGCCCCTTGCCGCCCGTTACGCCTTGGATGGCGCCGACGAGCTAGTATTTTACGACATCACCGCCAGCGCCCACGACAGAGTGGTGGACAAGAGCTGGGTTAGCCGAGTCGCAGAGCAGATAGACATCCCCTTCTGCGTCGCCGGCGGCATCAAGAGTATCGACCAGGCACGGGAAAAACTGGCCTTTGGCGCCGATAAGATCTCGATAAACTCGCCGGCCCTTAGCGATCCCAGCCTGATCGACCGCCTGCAGGATGAATTCGGCCGCCAGTGTATCGCGATAGGTATCGACTCCTATTATGACGCAGACACCAACAGCTATAAGGTGAAGCAATTTACCGGTGACGAGGCCGCCACCAAGGATACCCAGTGGTACACCCAAGACTGGGTAGAAGAAGTGCAGAGACGAGGTTGCGGCGAGATAGTGCTGAACGTGATGAACCAAGATGGCGTTCGCCAAGGCTATGACATCAAGCAACTGGCCATGGTACGTGCCATCTGCGACGTGCCGCTGATCGCCTCCGGCGGCGCCGGCACCATGGAACACTTCCTCGAGGTGTTTACCCAGGCGGGTGTAGATGCAGCCCTCGCCGCCAGCGTCTTTCACAAAGGGATCATAGAGATTGAGGCGCTTAAGCGATACCTGCTCGACAACGGCGTACAGATGCGCCTGTAACCGGCCCAAATATGTTCAAGGAATAAAGATGAAAAACCTAGAAGATTTTAACAACTTAGATTGGGACAAACAGCAGGGATTGCTACCCGCCGTGGTCCAGAACCACCTCACGGGTAAGGTGTTGATGCTGGGCTATATGAACCAAGAGGCGCTGGCCCAGACCCTGGCAAGCGGCAAGGTCACCTTCTTCAGTCGCAGCAAGCAACGCCTGTGGACCAAGGGCGAAACCTCGGGCAACACCCTAGATCTTATTGCCATCGACAGCGACTGTGACAACGACAGCCTGCTGGTGCAGGTGATCCCCAATGGTCCCACCTGCCACCTGGAACGAGAAAGCTGCTGGCCCGACGGCGAGGCGCATCCCTTTATCGACAACCTGGCCAATCTTATCGCCTCGCGTAAGGGACAAGATGCCAAGAGCAGCTACACGGCGCACCTGTTCGAGCGCGGCACCAAACGGATCGCCCAGAAGGTGGGCGAAGAAGGACTGGAAACCGCCCTGGCGGCCGCCACCCATGACAAGGAGGAGCTGATCAACGAGGCCTCAGATCTCATCTATCACCTACTGGTACTACTTGAAGATCAAGACCTTAGCCTAGAGGATGTCACCGCCAACCTGTTAGCGCGTCACAGCGCTGCCAGTAAATAGGCCAGGGCTAAAGTTAGCCCTACCATTAAGGGCGTCCGGGAAAAGCGGGCGCCCTGTTTCATCTTTCCATGTCGGTACATGGCCTTACCCCTCTAACCTCCCCTGCTTTTGACCTTCTAGGCGACTAAATCCACGCCACTATTGCAAAATCAAACTTTGCCACATAATATACATTCATATACATATGAATACACAATGTAACAGATAGCCGCAAAACAAGCATATTCGCTACAAGACCACAGATGAAATACCCGTTGGTGAAAGCGTTTAAATAAGAGGTATCCGGTTATGGTTAGGCGTTCTCGACAGCTTACACTCAATACAGCTAAATGCGTTGCCTGTAGCTTAATGCTACTCCTCTCTAGCCAAGTCGCGGCGAGTACTAGCCTGGCTCAGCCTCAATCTATGCTTATGCCTCACGCACTCATGCCTAATGCATTCATAGCTAGTGCGTTGGCCGCCCCCTATAGCATGGTCGCCACCGCAAGCCCCAAACTTGAGCTGAATGGCAGACAATTCCAGTTTGCCCCGGCGCAATCGAGTATGGCTTCCGCAGGCCACTCCCCCAATTCCCGAGCCGCAGCATCACCTCTGCACGTCCCTAGCCGCCCACCCGGCATTGCCTCCTCATGGCTAGTTGAGCTTAAAGCCCATTATCCGAATCTGCTACTTCACTATCTCGCGCCGCTAATTGCCATCGCCTTCGTGATGCAGCGGGTCTACAGACAGGCCAGTACCCTGTCCAGGACACGACTTGAGCAAGCGATCGATGAACGCACTCAGGCGCTGCAACTTGAAAACCTGCGCCTACAGGAGATGAGTCACAGAGATCCCCTGACTGGCCTGAAGAATCGCCGCTTCGTCGAAGAGATGATCGCCCAGGACTTGAATCGGGTCGACCGCTGCTACGACGGCTTGCTGCTAAGAAACGAACAGGCGCCGAGCAAAGCCGATCTGTTGGCGCTCATCATAGATATCGATCACTTTAAGCCCATTAATGACACCTATGGCCATCTGGCCGGCGATCGTGTGCTGAGCCAAGTGGGTCAGCAACTGACTACACTGTTTCGCAACTATGATTATGTGGTGAGGTGGGGCGGTGAAGAATTTCTTGTGGTGGCGCGCTTTGTCGATCGCCAAGAGATAAACCAGCTCGCGGAAAAAGTCCGCCACGCCATCGAATCGATGGAGATCGAGCTAGACGCTAAGCGCACCATAAAGATCACCGCCTCGGTCGGCGCCGCCCCCTACCCCTTCTCGACCGCACAGGCGGATATGATTAGCTGGGAGCAGGTGGTTCATCTTGCCGACATGGCGCTGTACCAGGCTAAGACGAGTTCGCGCAATACCTGGTTTAGCTATATGGGGAGTGACCAGCTGCCTATCCCGGATGATCCACAGTTGGATCACACCGAGATCCATCGAATCGCTAAGGTTTCCTCAAAGCCTTTGTCCAGGCAGAGTCTTGATCTCAGGAGGGCCTCTCTCTAAGTAAATCTACTAGCAAAGGCTTACCAAGCCGATTTCGCTAGTGCTAGGTGCTAGGTTCCAGGTTTAAGGCAGGGAAGCCTTAACTTTTTTATAGCCCCCATAGATGAAAATCCGTCTAAATACGTCGCTAACTTATGCCGCTGGCGAGGTTTCTGGCTAATTTTCGAAAATAAGCTTCTAAAATAAGCTTCTAAAATAGGCTCATTGGCCTCTTGGTGTGCCAGAATTTGTGCTAACTGTTGCTTTCACAACAAGTTTTATATACATAAACATACATTAGAATACAAAAGTGTTATATAATATCTCGCAATAAAGCTTTTACAGTATTGCAACTTCCAGAGGGATATCGTGAAGGATAATAATTGGATACTCATTGTCGATGATGATGCCGATCTGGCAAACCTGGTCGCCGATTTTCTCGAGATGAATGGCTACAAGACCAAGATAGAACATAACGGTGCCAAGGCGGTCGAGTGCATCATTAGCGAGCAACCCATGCTGGTTATCTTAGATGTGATGCTGCCCGATATGGATGGTTTATCCATCTGCCGCGCGGTCCGTCATGGCCATCCCGGGATCGAGGGGACCTACAACGGCCCTATCCTCATGCTGACCGCCCTCAATAACGATATCGACGAGGTGGCTGGCCTGGAGACTGGCGCCGACGATTATCTGGCAAAACCTGTGCGCTCCCGGGTGTTGCTCGCCAGAGTCAGGGCCCTCCTGAGACGTAAGCCCGAACCCCTGGTTGATGAGAAACTCAGTAAGCTGCATACTAAAAATGAGGGCGTCATAGAGTTTGACGGCCTCAGCATAGATAAGAAATATCAGCGAATCCAACAGCATGGGCAGGATATCGAACTAACCACCGCCGAATTTGAACTGCTTTGGTTGCTGGCCAGCAGGCCTGGAGAGATCTGCGACAGGGACTCCATCTCAGACTATTTCAGCGACTTAGGCTATGAGAGTTCTCACAGAACCATAGATCTCAGGGTGTCACGCATTCGCCGCAAGTTGGGCGACGATCCCAACCACGCCACGCGTATCAAGACGATTCACGGTAAAGGCTACCTGTTTGTCGGAGACTGACGCTAGATGCGATTAAAGCCCATTGCCTTATTACTGCTCACCATACTGATCAGCCTCACCCTGGTCGGTATCGCCGCACGTATCGCTCCTCCCGAGGCAAGGGCCGACATCAGGGAACAAGAGACGCAGCTGACAAGTCTGCCGGAAATTCAGCAGGGAGAGCTGCTCACCGCTCTGGTCAAACACTATCGCGACAACGATCCCCTCAAGAGTCTGGCCTATGGTGAACAGGCGCTGGCCATCTTCGCCCGTTGGCCAGACGATGTCCGTAAAGTGGCCGTGCTGAACAACATGGCCTGGGTATATGTCTCGCTGAGCCAGTATGAGAAGGCCCAGCAGCGAACCGACGAAAGCAAACAACTGGCCAAGACCGGTGGAGATCTTCGCGGATTGTTTACTGCGCACACCATGCAGGGGATCATCTATTGGCGCAAGGCCGACTATCAGACAGCGCTTAAAACCTTCGAACAGGCCCAGGAGATCGCCAGGCAAGAAAATGATCTTAGAGGCATCGCCAACACGACCAACTATATGGCGATCATCTATCAGACCCTGGGGCAACCTGAGAAGGCACTCGACTATTTCATGCGTGCCTTCAACATACAGAAAGAGTTGGGGGATGAGAAAAGCATCGCCGTCTCCCTCAATAATATTGCCAACATGTATGGCACCAGCGGCAACTACAGCCTGGCGTTAGATTATCAACTGCAATCGAGGAAGATTCGCGAGGAGCTCAACGATCTTCCCGGTCTGGCACAGATCCTGGGCAATATCGGCCTCACCTATTTCTATCTAAAAGACAGCGAACAGGCACTCTCATACCTGCAACGTTCTCTGGGTTATTACGAATCCCTCAAGGATCAACAGGGCATCGCCGAGATCCACGGAAACCTCGGCATGGTCCATCTACATGAACATCAACTGGAATCGGCGCTGCTGCAGTATCAAGAGGCCCTATCTCTGGCAAAGGCGATCCCGGATACGGCGCTTGAGGCCAGGATCAACATAGATCTCGCCAATGCCTATATCGAACTCGATGACCCTGAGCAGGCCTTTAAGCAGATCACCACGGGCTTAGAGCAGGCTAACAGACTCGGCATCGTCTCCATAGGTGCCTACGGCCTACTGACACTCGCCAAGGTAGAGAAGCTGAGGGGCAATAGTCAGCGAGCCCTCGCCTTAAGTGCGAAGGCATTAGACAGCTCCAGGCAGCTACAAGATAAACGCATCATTCGCGATGCTCACGAGTTCCGCTACCTGCTCTACAAGAGCCAGGGGCAAGCCGCTCAGGCACTCGAAAGCCTGGAGGCCTTTAAGCAGGTCAATGATGAGATGTTTAACTCCGAGAGTGACCAAAGGTTGGCCTTTCTCCTCAGTCACTTCGAGGCCGAACAGCAAGAGCAGCAGATCAAGCTGCTCCAAGCCGACCAGGCACTGCAGAAGACCCAGCTGGCACAACATACTTATCAACGTAACGTATGGCTAGGCGGCCTGAGCGTGTTGTTTATCATCATTCTTCTGCTGGTCAATCGCCATCATCAGCGCAAGATCAACGCCTCGCTCAATCAGAATATTCAATCTCAACGTGAATTAATTCAAGCGGTCGCCCACGAGTTTAGATCGCCCCTCGCCCGGGTTCAGCTAGCCTTCGACATGCTGGAAGAACAATTTAGCCAAAGCAAGCCCACGCGACTCATCGACACCATCAACAATGGTCTCGGGGAGCTAGAGAAGCTGATCAAAGAGGCACTCGACTTTATCCAGATGGAGAACAAGTCCAGGCCCTTACACCTCTCTCAGGTCAACTTAAATAAGTTGCTCGGTGAGCTAATTGAGGCCAACACCGCCCTCTATCCAGACAAGGCATTTAGACTCGAAGCCAACCATGACGACAATTACTCGCTCAAGGCTGATAGCACCCAAATTACGCGCGCGTTTTCCAATATCATACGTAATGCGGCGCGCTTTGCCCGCTCCCAGGTGCTCATCACCCTCAGCCAGGAAAAATCCGCTTTCCTGGTTATCATCGAAGATGATGGCCCAGGGATCCCCATGGCCCAGAGAGACAGGGTCTTCGAACCCTTTGTCAGGCTCGATCAGAGCCGTTGCCGCGACTCAGGCGGCATAGGCCTAGGCCTTGCCCTGGCTAAGAAGATCTGCGAAGCCCATGGTGGTACCCTGACCATCTCCTCATCTCACTTAGGGGGCGCCAAGTTATCCCTCACCTGTCCGGTTAGTTGTAAGGCCTTAGAAAATAAGCAATAAAGCCTCTTCTTACATCGAATTGACTTCCCCATCACCCATAAGCTCCACAGTTTTTGCCCCCAAAGATCACCTCCTTCACCCCACAGGCACTCCAAAAATGTTTTATATTTGTTAAATGGCATTTGATCATTTGAATAGATTTGTATATAAATGTATATGCTGTGGCAGTTATTCACGGGTCGGCTTCATGCCAAACCCAGATAACCATGCCATGAGCTTAGCCCAATCCTACATACATTAAACAGCGACGGGACACCTGGGTCAGCAGAGGTTTATCGAATAAGGCAGGATAAAGGCCATTTCGTCATAAACAACAGGCTGTGCCATAGCGTCTCGTGGAGCATATAATATGAAAATCAGTAAATTAGCTAGCATGATATCTCTTCTCGCGCTAGGCATTGCCACCTCGAGTCAGGCAGCAGACAACCGCTATGTTATTCAGGTCGACAACCAGCATAAGGGCATAGTGAAAGCCCTGGCGGTCAAATCCGGCGCGACCATCAAGCTCGACGGCGATGGCTTCTTCGCCGCCACCTTTGACAACCAAGATCTGGCTCAGGTAAAGGGCCTGCTCAACAACCCTCATGTACGGTTAGTCGAGGAAGATCAGCGCCGCACGCTACAATCTCTCTACCAGGATGACGCCGGGGATCCTATGCAGGCTCAGGTAACCCCCTATGCTGTCTATCAGTCTCAGGCAGATCAGGTAGATTTTGTGCCGGGCACAGCGACTAAGGTGTGTGTGATCGACTCAGGGCTGGATAGAAGCAACCCAGATTTTAACTGGGGGGCCATCACAGGCGACAACGACTCAGGCACAGGCGATTGGGATGTCAACGGTGGCCCTCACGGCACTCATGTTGCCGGGACGATAGGCGCCGCCGACAATGGGATAGGTGTGGTTGGTATGGCACCTGGTGTCGAGATGCACATCATCAAGGTCTTCACCGCAAGCGGCTGGGCCTACTCCTCCGATCTGGCCCATGCCACAGACCTGTGTAGCCAGGCAGGCGCCAACATCATCAGCATGAGCCTAGGTGGCGGCGGAGCCAACAGCGTCGAGTCAAATGCCTTCGAAGCCTTTACCCAGGCAGGTGGTCTGGTGGTTGCCGCCGCGGGCAACGACGGCAACAATAGCCGTTCATACCCAGCGGGATACCCTTCTGTGATGATGATCGGAGCAAATGATGCCGATAACAATATCGCCAGTTTCTCGCAATTCCCAAGTTGCAGCAGCGGCCGGGGAAAGCGTGCGACCATGGATGAAAATATCTGCGTAGAAGTCACCGCTGGGGGCGTACAGACGCTGTCGACCTATCCGGCTGGCATGTCGACCATGGCGTCAATGAGTGCCGATGGCGTTTATTACGATTCTGCCGCGATGGAGAATGCCGGTTCGGCCTCAGGTAGCACCTACTTTATGGGCACCGCCGAAGCTATAGACAGCGGCGCCAACGGTAAGGTCTGTATGATCGACCGCGGTAACATATCATTCCACGACAAGGTCGCTAACTGTGAGGCGTCCGGCGGCATTGGTGCCATTATCATCAATAATGTCGAGGGTATGCTGTATGGCACATTAGGGGATGCCAACACCACCCATATCCCGACCGTAGGTGCAGCCCTTGCCGACCGCACGCCGCTCTTGTCTGCAACCATGGCAACAGTGAATATTAGCGCATCGGATTACGGCTACATGAGCGGTACCTCGATGGCGACGCCAGCCGTATCGGGCGTGGCGGCACTGGTTTGGTCAAACTTCCCTGAATGTACTGGTAGCGAGATCCGCCAGGCATTGAAGGCGACGGCCGAAGATCAAGGGGCACCGGGACATGATGAGTATTTTGGCTACGGTATCGTCAAGGCCAAGGCCGCTTACGACTACCTGCTAAGCGGTGGCTGTGATGGTCAAGATAGCCAACCTGGCACATTTAGCCTCACGGCTGAATATGAATATGCGAAAGGCAAACACAGAGTCAATCTGGCCACGGTAGCGGCACCTACCCCTATGGTGGATCTCTACCGCAACGAGCAAATCATTGCCACTGTACCGGCCGATACCTTCTATACAGATAGCTTTGGTCGCAAGGAAAGCGGTACCTTCAGCTACAAGGCCTGTGAGGAAAATACCCAGAACTGTACTCAGGCTCAAAGCATCAGCTTCTAAGCTTGGCTTAGCTACTTAAGTGGGCAGAGATCAGGCATTTGATCTCTGCCCTTTTTCCGACAGGGAATATTTAAGGCTAAACAGCCTGCCCGCGCGACTATCTTTCTTTTCCCCAATCAGATCAAGCTGCTACAAGCACGACCTCCCCCACGATGTATACAACAATTAACATTTAAGATAAAAGTGTGACAATTTCGATAAACAAATGTTGATCAAAATCAAACCAGGGTATATAAATGTATACATATGGCATACAAATGTATGTGATATCGCCCTATTGAAGACCTCATCAAGTAACTGGGTGCGACAACACTGAGTACTTATAAATTTTATAACAACAGGAGAACAGTTGATGACTACACCCAAGAAATCATCTTCCAAGCTGCTCACAACACTATTAGGTGCCTCGCTCTTAACCGGTTTGAGCCCTGTAGCACTGGCCGTATCAAAAGCGCCGCTCAAGGCGATGCCTAAATACGATCAACAATCTGTCATCGTTAAGTTCAAACAAAAAGTAGCGAAAAAAGATCGTAAAGAGCTTATTCGTAATCTTGGCGTATCTTTCAAAGATAAGAATAACGACGGCGTGGATGACCGCCTGCGTAACATAGCTAATGGTCGTCTCGCGGTACTAGAGCTTGGTCAAGGCCGTAAAGTCGATGCGGTATTAGCAGGCCTTAAAAATCATCCTCTGGTTGAATATGCAGAGCCAAACTACATAGTACACACCACTGCGGTGCCTAACGATACCTCATACACAAGTCTTTACGGCATGCAGAAGATCCAAGCGGAAACAGCCTGGGACTATGTGATAGGTGATTCTTCTGTCGTTGTAGGTGTGATTGATACAGGTTTCGACTTTAACCACCCTGATCTGGCTGACAACATCTGGACCAACCCAAATGAGATTGCTGGCAACGGTATCGATGACGACGGTAACGGTTATATCGATGATATCCACGGCATCTCAGCCATCCTGGATAACGGTAACCCCTCTGACACAGGTGCTCACGGTACTCACGTATCTGGCACTATCGGTGCCAAAGGTAACAACGCCCTAGGCGTTGCCGGTGTAAACTGGCAAACCAACATGGTCGGCTGTAGCTTCCTCGGCACAGGCGGCGGCACCCTAGCCGATGGCGTTCAGTGTATCGACTATATGATTGGTCTTAAAAATGCTGGTAACAACGTCCGCGTCCTTAACAACAGCTGGGGAGGCGGTGGCTTCACCCAAACCCTGAAGGATGCCATTTCGGCGGCTAACAATGCCGACATCCTCTTCGTAGCTGCGGCGGGTAATGACTCGGCCGACATCGACAACGGCGGTTTCTATCCTGCCGGTTACGATGTACCTAACGTAGTAGCAGTAGCTTCTACCGACAACGCCGACAACCTGTCTGGTTTCTCTAACTACGGCGACCAACTGGTTCACCTGGCTGCACCGGGTTCATTTATCCTGTCAACGACGCCTAACAACAGCTACGACACTTTCAGCGGTACTTCAATGGCCACACCTCACGTAGCCGGCGCTGCCGCCCTGATCCTTGCAGGTAACCCGAACCTGACCACGTCACAGCTAAAAAGTGTACTAATGAATACGGGTGATACGCTTGCGGCTCTGGAAGGCAAAACCATCTCAGGTAAGCGTCTGAACCTTGCCAACGCCCTGATCGATTCAGGCGGAGCGGGCCCTTCTTTCTTCATGGAAGCAACGCCAACTAAATCAACCATCAACCAAGGCGACAGCCAGGCTTACGCTATCGATCTGGTTGCTGCGGGCGGTTTCAACGGCACAGCGACTATGAGCCTGACCAGCGTACCTGAGCTCAACGCAGATGTCCTGTTCGCACAAAACCCGGTTGCGGGCGACACGACTAACACCATGACGATCAATACGACAGAGCAAACTGCACCTGGTACGTACAACATGACTGTCAACGCTACCGACGGCAGCGTTTCTAAGAACATCAACCTAGAGCTGAAAGTATGGCCTCAGGGTACTGTCTCTACTATGCTGACCAGCAACCAAGTCGTGCCTATCAGCGATAACGATCCTTCATTCCCTGCTATCAGCACCATCGATGTTCCTTACGACATGACGCTGACGCAGGTGGAAGTGTTTGTCGACATCACACACGCCTGGGCATCTGACATGCTTGTGTCTGTCATTTCACCATCTGGCGAAGAAGTTATTCTGCATGACCGTGCGGGTGGTAACGGCACAGGCCTGGTTGGCAACTTTATTCCTACCGAATACGAGTTGGACAACGCACTTGGCGAGTGGACACTGAAAGTCGTAGATGAAGTTGCAGGCGATACGGGTGCTATCAACAACTGGTCACTAAAACTGACTGGCGCACCTTCTGCCGGTACAGATTTCGTACCAAACGTACAGATCGTGACACCTGCTAACCAGGGTGCCTACCTGACCGGTGAAACCGTCAGCTTCAGCGCAAGCTCAAACGACACCGAAGACGGCGACCTGACTGCCGGCATCGTTTGGACGTCAAGCATCGACGGCGAGATCGGTAACGGCGCGACCTTCACCAAGTCTAACCTGTCTGTAGGCGACCACGTGATCACTGCGACGTCTACTGATTCGGCGGGCCAGGCAAGCACAGAAACGGTTAAGCTGTCTGTTGCTGATGCCAACACTACGGTTAGTGGTGTAAACAACACGGCAATCGCTATGCCTGAGATGGGCGGTAAGGTATTCACTGAAATTGACCTGCCTACCGGCGTTGCTATCGATGCTATCGAAGTCAATGTTGATATCTCGTTCAACTCAGTTCAATACCTGAACGTATGGCTACAGTCTCCGACAGGCACCATGGTTAAACTGGTTACCTGGCGTCAATTCTGGAACAAAGACCTGGTTCATACCTTCACGCCAGTAGAATTTGCCGGCGAATCAAGCATGGGTACATGGCGCCTGTTTGTTGAAGATACGTCAAGCTACACAATGGAAGGCGTACTGAACAACTGGAGCATCTCGGTATCAAACGGCGACGCGGTACTTCCGCCTCCGGCTGAAAACCAGGCCCCAGTGATGACTATCAATGCCCCCATGGGTGGCTCTAGCTTCAACCTGGGCGATAGCATCACTTTCGACGGCAGCGCAATTGATGCCGAAGACGGTGACCTGAGCGCAGGCATCAAGTGGTACTCAAACTTCAACGGCCTAATCGGTGAAGGTGCCCTGTTCAGCACCAACACACTGAGCGCCGGTGACCACATAGTGACTGCTGTGGCGACTGACTCGCAAGATGCGTTCGACCAGGCACAAGTTAGCTTCACCGTTGTAGATGCACCAGCTAACGAAGCCCCCGTGGCCAACTTCAGCTTCACCGCTACCGACCTTGACGTCCAGTTCAGTGACCTTTCTGGTGACAGTGACGGTGCGGTAAGCAGCTGGTCATGGGACTTCGGTGACGGCGCAAGCTCTAGCCTGGCGAACCCTAGCCACAGCTACGCAGCTGCCGGTACTTACACGGTAACACTGACCGTAAGCGATGATGATGGTGCCCAGCACTCAGTCACTCAAGAGGTCACTGTAACTGAGCCTGTACCAGAGCCAACTCTCTCTCTACAAGGTACTGCAAGCACTGACGGCAAGCGTGTCGTTACAAGCTTGGCTTGGACTTCACCAACGAAAGTGACTGTTGATGTATACCGCGATGGTGCGCTAGTTAGCTCAGGTGTAAAAAAAGACAGCTACACAGATCGCTTTAGCTCTACAGCTACTAGCTTCACTTATCAGGTATGTGAAACTGGCACCAGCGAGTGTTCATACGAACTCAACATAGTGCCGACAATCAAGGTAAAAGGTAAGAAAAACTAAGACCGACTCGGAGGGCGCTGTAAGGCGCCCTCCTCTATCCACTCAAATCGACATGAATTTACACAAAAGTTGGGGCAACTCGCGCCCGACCAAACCAAGAACCGAGGCACAAGAGGTGAAAAAAACCTTACTAGTGTTATCCATACTCTCCACGCTATCTCCCCTCGCTCAGGGCTCAAGCGAATTTCACATCTACCAGGCTAGGTATGACGACCCTCTACTCAATATGGTTGACCAAGACAGCACGACACTCGACCAGTTTTACACTCAACCTAAAACCAGACAGGCTTTAGAGGAGATTAAGCAAAGCCTGAACCACTCTAACGGTAAGCAAAACAACAAAGAGGAAAACCCGACACCTAGCCTCAATAATCACTCAAGCATCACGGCGAGAGCCAAATCGCAAAATAAGAGCACACGAAGTTTTAGCCTCTCTGTAGCAGACCAAACCCAGAGTATGCCGGCGGGCAAAACAGCCACCTATCACTTCTTAGCCCAGGGCAACGACCAGTGGCAAGGCAACATCTGCCTCAGCCTAGCCTCTTCCCTGCCTGGCGCCAGACTCTCCAAGCAAGAAATTCGAGCAGGTGAAACCTTCCGTCTGTCGATCCCATCCAATAACGACACCCGGTGGGGTGACTACATGTTCACTATCACTGCGTCGGCCGATAACGGCAGCCTGGTTCAACAGCAGAGGGTCAACCTAAACTTGCTCCCAAACAACATTCGTCAAGTTACTCAGGCCAACCTTAGCAGGATGCCGATCGACGACAATAACCCTGAGGGTATACAGAGCACCATCTTGATGGAAGATGCGATAGCCGCCTTCGCCGTGCGGGTATTGGTCAAGATAAGCCACCCCTGGCACAGAGATCTAAAATTAACCCTTAGCTCCCCAATGGGTACCCACTACAATCTTGAGAACCAAAACTTGGTCTACCAGAATAGTCAATATCAGGAATACTCCACTGATGCATTCAATAATGAAGCTATTCAGGGACATTGGACCCTGAAGGTAGCCGACCTGGCCGCAGGCGACAGGGGGATATTGCGCGGCTGGCAGCTGATGATATCCGGCTATTCCCCCGCTCAGTCAGAACAGGCAGGCGACCCTCCTTAAAGCTATCGCCTTATTGAAGCTAAATACCCCACTAGTCAATTACTCGTCCTTGCTTGAGGAAAAGCGCCTACAAGTACTTTTTCGCCTACAAATAAGCCAAACAGACAGGTAATAAGGCAGCCATCTTCCCCCTATAAGAACACACTGTTTTCACAAAATAATTAAGCGGAAAAGGCTGTTGTCCATTGGCAGTTCTGCTACAATTTCGCCGTAATTTCCTCCTCTAACATTACATATAAAAATAGTACCCTATGAATCAATCTAATAAAGTTCTAGCCGTCAACGATGATCTGCCTATCCGCACCGACAAACCGGTACATTCAGGTAAAGTGCGCAGTGTTTATTGGTTAACCGCCGAAGACAGCGCGCGTCTGATAGAACAGAAAGGTTATGACGTTCCCGCCGAGACACCGCTGGCGATCATGGTGATCAGTGACCGCATCTCTGCCTTCGACTGCATCTGGCAAGGCGAAAACGGCCTCAACGGCGTCCCTGGTAAAGGGGCGGCACTCAATGCCATCTCTAACCATTGGTTCAAGCTATTTAAAGAAAAAGGCTTAGCAGACAGCCATATTCTGGATGTGCCACATCCTTTCGTCTGGATCGTGCAGAAGGCACAGCCCGTGATGGTCGAGGCAATCGCTAGACAATACATCACAGGCTCAATGTGGCGAGCCTACAGCAAGGGCGAGCGAGACTTCTGTGGTATCACCCTACCAGAGGGACTGGAGAAGGATCAGAAACTGGAAGAGGTACTGATCACTCCATCGACCAAAGGTGTACTGACAGGTCTTGAAGGTGTTCCAGAAGCCGATGACGTCAACGTCTCACGTGCAGATCTAGAGCGTCACCTGGAAGGCTTTAACTTCCACAGCAAGGACGATATCGATCTATACGAGAAACTGCTTAAAGAGGGCTTTGGGGTGATCAGCGATGCCTTGGCGGCGCAGGATCAGATCTTCGTCGACACCAAGTTTGAGTTTGGTTATGTAAAAGATGCCAGCGGCCAGGAAAAACTGATCTACATGGATGAAGTAGGCACCCCTGACTCATCACGTATCTGGGACGGTGAAGCCCGTCGTAACGGCAAGATCGTCGAGAAGTCCAAGGAAGGCTTCAGACAATGGCTACTAAACCACTTCCCCGATCCCGATATCCTGCTCAACAAGGAACGTATGCCTGAGCGTTTTGCCCTGGCGCGCGACAACAAGCTACCGACCGAGGTGATGATGGACATCTCTAACACCTACGTAGGCATCGCCGAGACCATCATAGGTGAGAAGCTGCACCTGAGTGAGAACCCTCGCCAGGAGATCATCGATATCCTGCGCGATGAATACCAGCTGATCCAAGCATAATGACGACTCAACCAGGCTAGTTGTGCCGGGTTAATTCGACAAACACAAGGCCAGTACCTACACAGGCGCTGGCCTTTTCATTCTCGAGCTTGTTCCTATACAGCTTCGTTCCCCCAGCAAGCGTTACACTAGCAGTCATTCTCACGCAGATATTTCAGCCCCTACAAACAAGCACCATCAAGATGAAAGAAAATTAATCTCCTGACTAAGACCGACGCTCGTGCCTGCATGCACCCGGACTAGCGCCTACAACAGGCAGGGCGAATATGATTAAATGAGAAAGTCCTGGCGAGATCGCCACTTGAGGTGCGACTAAGCTAGGAGCCTAACTCTAGGGGAGGCAGGCAGCGAAAACAAAAATAATAGTCGTTATATATCAGCATCATAAAGGCAATTATTAGCACTATCATCAGCTAACTAGCTAGCGCAGGCCCGACAATGTCTTCATCACACAGCTCTTAGCATAGCCTGAAAACCACAGGACTCACCATGCCAACCCCATCACAGGAAGTTTAAGATAAGTGGCCAGACACCTCATATAACAGCCAAATAACAGAGTAGCCTTAATATTTTCTCACAACTTTATTAATCCAATCTTAAGCATTTGATTTGCCGCCCCCTTCCCCCCTTGATATGGTATGGCGGCAATCACATCTTTAGCGCCCCCATGCCTGTTAGGCAGATAAAAACTATTGGGCGCCAGCAATAGGGAGAACCCATGCGTAAGTCTATCCTCACCACGGCTGTCTTAGCCGGTCTATATCTCACAGGCTGCTCACAAGCGGATCAAGCTGCGACCAATGTCGACGCAGCAAATACCCAAGCGGCGGAACCTGCCACCCAGGCAAGTGAAACTCAGGTCAATGCCAGCAACGTACTGCTCAACAAGAGCAGCCTACAATATCAGGCACCAGAATTTGACCAGATCACCTTCGATAATTACGCGCCGGCATTTACCCAAGGGATCGTAGAACACGATAAAGAGATCCAGGCGATCATCGACAACAAGACCGCCGCCGATTTCGACAACTCTATTATCGCCATGGAGAAATCCGGTAGCCTACTCACCCGGGTGGCTAAGACCTTCTTTAACCTGGCCAGCGTCAACTCCAACAGCCAGGTGCAAGCCCTTGAAGCCGAGCTGGCGCCCAAGCTGTCCGCTCACTGGGACAACATCTTCTTAAACCCTGAGCTGTTTGCCCGCGTCGAGAGCGTCTACAAGACCCGCGACAGCCTAAGCGCCGAAGATAAGCGTCTGGTCGAGTTTTACTACCTGGCTTTCGAGCGCGCCGGCGCCAAGCTATCTGACGCGGATAAAGAGAAAATGCGCGAGCTTAACGGTCAGCTAGCCAGTCTGACCACAGAGTTTTCTAAGAACGTTCTGGACGCCTTTAAGGATGAGGTGGTCATAGTGACAGATAAGGCGGAGCTCGATGGCCTATCTGACGCCGAGATCGCTACTCTAGCCCAGGCGGCTAAAGATGCCGGCAAAGAGGGATACCTAATCACTCTAGTGAACACCACTCGCCAACCTATCCTCTCCAGCCTGAATAACCGTGCGCTAAGAGAGAAGGTCTGGAAGACCTCGGCAAACCGCGCCATGGCGCTTAACGGCCCGAATATCGTCAAGCAGTCACACCTGCACGCCGAAAAGGCGGCGTTACTGGGCTATGACTCCTGGGCAGCCTACACGGTAGCCGATCAGATGGCTAAGACACCGGCGGCCGTGTATGAGATCTTAGATGACCTAGCCCCTAAGGCTGTGGCCAAGGCCAAGCTAGAGGCGGCGGACATTCAGGCGCAGATTAAGGCATCGGGTCAAGACTTCGAACTGGCACCATGGGACTGGGCCTATTACAGCGAGAAGGTTCGTAAGGCCAAATATGACCTGGATCAGAGCCAGGTCACGCCTTATTTCGAGTTTAACCGCGTCCTCAACGACGGCCTCTTCTTCGCCATGAAAAAACTCTACGGCATCACGGTCAAGCCGCGCAAAGATCTGCCTGTATGGAACCCGGATGTGCTGGCCTATGAGATCTTTAACAAAGACAAGAGCTCAGTCGGTATCTTCTATCTGGATCCTTATGCCAGAGAAGGTAAGAACGGCGGCGCCTGGATGGATGAGTTTGTGACCCAGAGCGGCCTGCTGGGCACTAAGCCTGTGGTCTACAACGCGCTGAACATTCCAAAGCCAGCCTCAGGCCCAACCCTGATGACCTATGATGAAGTCAGCACCATGTTCCACGAGTTCGGTCACGCCGTACATGGTCTCTTCTCTCAGGTGAAATATCCAAGTGTGGCAGGTACGGCGACACCGAGAGACTTCGTCGAATTCCCATCACAGGCCAACGAAGACTGGTCTATCGATCCTGAAGTTCTAGCCAACTACGCCAAGCACTATCAGACCGGCGAGCCTATCCCAGCAGAGCTGCTGAAGAAGGTCCTGGCGGCGAGTAAGTTTGGACAAGGCTTCGATACTACAGAGTATCTGGCGGCGGCTATCCTGGACATGGAGTGGCACTCCATTGGCGTCGATGCCAAGATCGACGACGTGGCTAAGTTTGAGCAGCAGGCACTGGCGAAACACGGCATCGATTTTGCGCCTATCCCGCCACGCTACAAGTCAACCTACTTTAGCCATGCATTCGCCGGCGGGTATTCGGCGGGCTACTACGCCTACCTGTGGACCGAAGTCTTTGCGGCAGACGCCTTCGACTTCATGAGCCACAACGGCGGCCTGTCACTGGAGAACGGTAACAAGTTCCGCGACAACGTGCTGTCTAAGGGTAACAGTGAAGATCTGATGCAGGACTACATCAAGTTCACCGGCAGAAAGCCAACCGTGGATGCCCTGTTAAAGCACAGAGGCCTGACGGAATAAGTCTGGATTTTCAGGCATTAAAAAGCGGCTCATTGAGCCGCTTTTTTTATCACTATCTGCTTCAGCGCGATCTTTTCCCTAACTCTAACACTAACCTTCAAGAGCTTACTTTAAAAGCTAGTAGATAGACGCTTCGCCCGACGGACGGGTACGCAGAAGTTTGAGGAACCACATATATTGCTCAGGATAGGCGTTAATCACCTGCTCCACCGCGCGGTTTAATGCTAAGGCCTCATTCTCCTTGCCCTGCATCTCCTCGGGTGAGATGGGCGGCAGTACCGTCAGCAAATACTGACGCTTTTGCTGATCATAGCCAATCTTCACTGGCATCACCTGAGCATTACCGGCGGAGGCCAGACGCCCCACCACAGGCAGAGTAGCCTTAACCGTGCCAAGAAATGGCGCAAAGACACTCTTCTCAGGGCCTAAGTCTTCATCTGGCAGATAGAAGAAACTGTTATCGTTTTTCAGCTCGGACAGGAGCGCACGAATGCCCGCCTCCCGCATATAGACGTTGCCGCCCTTAGAGCTACGCATACGGTTATTAAACCAGTCGAACAGCTTGTTGCGATGAGCCTTGGCCATGGTCACCATGGGCAGCTCTAGGTTCAACCTAAGCCCCGCATACTCTATGCCCCACACATGGGGCATGATGAAGATAACCGGCTGACCCGCATCACGGGCGCGCTGCACATGCTCGAAGCCTTCAAGCTGAACGCGGCGACGCAAGTGAGCATCTGAGCGCAGCAGAAGCTCTGACTGCGCCAACAGGATCAATACAAAATTCTCGATATTTTCATCGAGTAGCTTATCGATCTCTCCCTTCGATTTATCCGGGAAACAGGTCTCCAGGTTCGCCCTGGCCACCCTGAGAGGCTTCTTGGCGATCTTCTTCACCAGACGCGCGAGCAGGCGCGCAATAGGATCCCTTAGCCAGGCGGGCATCAGGCCGAAAAACACCAACAGCCCTATGGCAAACCAGGTGGGCCAATGCTTAGGGTGTAATAACTCGGCGCGAAAGCGACGATCGAAATACTTAGGTTTTCTAGACAAGAGTACAACCTCTTACTCATCCAGCGCCTGTAACCACACAGGCTTAAACAACAGATAACCAGTTCAGAAGAAACAGAAAAAGCCACTCAAGGAGTGGCCTTCTCTATGTATTAAGTCGGATTATTTACCGGCGTTAGCCTCTTCAACACGACTCTTAAGTTTCTGTCCTGGACGGAAAGTCACCACGCGGCGAGCAGAAATCGGGATATCCTCGCCTGTTTTAGGGTTGCGACCCGGTCTTTGATTTTTGTCCCTTAGGTCAAAGTTGCCAAAGCCAGATAACTTGACCTGCTCACCGTTCTCGAGGGCTTGACGAATTTCTTCGAAAAATGCCTCAACCATCTCTTTCGCAACTCGCTTGTTAATGCCAAGCGTTTCAAAAAGATGTTCTGCCATTTCGGCTTTGGTAAGTGCCATACTTTTAATCCCTCAACAGTGCGTTGAACTCGGTCTTGAGTTCAGAAACTACCTTTTCTACCATTTCAGCAATTTCTTTCTCTTCAAGTGTACGAGCGTTGTCTTGTAGTGTAAGTGCAATCGCCAGACTCTTTTTACCTGGTTCAACACCTTTACCTTGGTATACATCGAACAAGTTTAAGCCAACCAACTGATTTTCGCCAACTTTTCTTATCAAATTTACAACATTTCCTGCCGAGACATCTTCATCAACCAGGATGGCAATGTCACGTCGGTTTGCTGGAAACTTAGACACAGTCTGGGCTTGCGGCAAACTTGCGTGC
Source organism: Shewanella insulae (assembly GCF_009831655.1). Classification (GTDB taxonomy): domain Bacteria; phylum Pseudomonadota; class Gammaproteobacteria; order Enterobacterales; family Shewanellaceae; genus Shewanella; species Shewanella insulae. The sequence goes on from NZ_WRPA01000001.1 coordinate 637,901, forward strand.
AATAAGGCGTCTAATTCGAGCTCGAATACGATGGTTTTACCATTTAAGCCGAAGGGCTTTTCCAGGCTCGGATGGACGGCACCAATGACACCAATCACACGATCATTTCTTAAGATTTCAGCACATTGCCCCGGATGAAGCGCCGGATGAGATGCTTTTTTAAAAGTAAATTCATCCTCTGAAACTGTCAAGCCGATAATGGCTTCGAGATCGCCCTTAAGGTCGAAAAAGTCTACAGTTTTTGATTCCATCGACCAATGTTCGTCATTTTGGTTGCCGGCAATGACGGCACCCAGCATAGCCTGCTGACGCACGCCAGATTCTGCATTGGCATCGGGCACGAAGCGCAGACCGGTTTCAAACAGGCGAACACGGTTTTGCTGACGGCTCTGGTTATAACCCACGGCGGTCAACAGACCTGTGAACATAGACAAACGCATGGCCGACATCTCTACCGAGATAGGGTTTGGCAACACCATGGCATCAACACCCGGATGCACCAGCTGCTGCAGCTTAGGATCGACGAAGCTATAGGTCACGGCTTCCTGGAAACCTCGGGCCACCATCATGGCGCGCACACGCTTAAGGTCGATATCGGCCTCGTTGTGCAGCGGCATGCTTAGCGCGGCAACCGGCGCAACGTTCGGAATATTGTTATAACCATAGATGCGGGCAACCTCTTCGATAAGATCTTCTTCGATCACCATATCGAAACGGTAAGTCGCCGTGGTCACCTGCCAGTTATCATCGCTGCGTGATACGGCAAAGCCCAGCCGCTCGAGGATCTCGGTCACATCGGCATCGCTAATGTGATGACCCAGCACGCGGTCTAGCTTGCTGCGACGCAGCAGAATGTTGGCAGGCTTAGGCAGATGCTCGTCGGCCTTTGCTTCGACCACAGGGCCGGCTTCGCCGCCACAGATCTCGAGTACCAGACGGGTCGCTCTGTCCATCACCTTGTGTTGCAGCTCAGGGTCGACGCCGCGCTCGAAGCGGTGTGACGAGTCGGTGTGCAGACCCAGGCGACGGGATTTACCCATGATCGCCAGCGGCGCAAAGAAGGCACACTCTAACAGGATATCCTGGGTCTCGGTTGTCACACCCGAGTATTCACCACCGAACACACCGGCCAAGGCCAGCGCTTGGCTGTTGTCGGCGATAACCAGGGTGTCGTTTGGTACAGTGACTTCGTTGCCATCGAGCAGGGTAAGCTTTTCCTCACCATCACCCAGACGGATCTGGATCTTGCTGTCGATTTTAGCCAAATCGAAGGCATGCATAGGTTGACCAAACTCGATCAACACATAGTTAGTGATGTCGACGATAGGATCGATAGAGCGAATACCACTACGACGCAGCTTTTCCTGCATCCAGAGTGGCGACTGCGCCTTAACGTTCACGTTTTTCACCACACGACCTAGGTAACGCGGACAGGCACTCGGTGCCTGGTTATCGATCTCGATAACATCGTCGATGCTAGGGGTTACGCCTTCCCATGTAGGGGTAACAACCGCTTGACGGTTCAGTACACCCACTTCGCGGGCCAGGCCGACCATGCCGAGACAGTCGGCGCGGTTAGCGGTAAGATCCACATCTATGATCGCATCGTCGAGATCCAGGTATTCACGCACATCCTGACCAATCGGCGCGTCCAGCGGCAGTTCGATAATGCCATCGCTCTCGATATCGATTCCCAGCTCACCATAGGAGCAGAGCATACCGAATGATGGCTGGCCACGTAGCTTGGCCTTCTTGATCTTAAAATCACCCGGCAGTACGGCGCCCACCATAGCCACGGCCACCTTAAGGCCCTGACGGCAGTTTGGCGCGCCACAGACGATATCGATCAACTCATCCTGACCGACATTAATCTTAGTCACACGTAGCTTGTCGGCGTCTGGGTGCTGGCCACACTCGACCACCTCACCCACTACAACACCCGAAAATTCACCGGCTACAGGGTCGACGCCGTCGACTTCAAGGCCCGCCATGGTGATCTGATGTGACAAATCGTCACGACTAATACTTGGATTGACCCACTCACGAAGCCAAGACTCACTGAATTTCATTATTTACTCGCTCCGTTATTTGAATTGCTTAAGAAAACGTAGATCGTTTTCGAAGAATGAACGCAGATCATTAACCCCATAACGCAACATAGAGAGGCGCTCAACACCCATACCGAAGGCGAAACCTTGGTACTTCTCGGGATCAATGCCAACGCTGCGTAGCACATTCGGGTGAACCATGCCGCAACCCAAGACTTCTAGCCACTTACCGTTCTTACCCATTACATCCACTTCGGCTGAAGGCTCAGTAAACGGGAAGTAAGAGGGACGAAAGCGTATCTGTAGATCTTCTTCGAAGAAGTTACGCAGGAAATCATGCAAGATCCCTTTTAACTCCGCGAAGTTAACATTTTCATCGACAAACAGACCTTCTACCTGATGGAACATAGGCGTGTGAGTCTGATCATAGTCGTTACGGTAAACGCGGCCCGGAGAGATGATACGCAGTGGCGGCTTTTCCGTTTCCATGGTGCGGATCTGCACGCCCGAGGTTTGGGTACGCAGCATCAGCTTAGGATTAAAGTAGAAGGTATCGTGATCGGCACGAGCCGGATGATGCTCGGAGATGTTGAGCGCATCGAAGTTATGGAAATCGTCCTCGATCTCTGGCCCCTGCTTGACGCTGAAACCCAGCTCACCAAAGAAGGTTTCGATACGTTCGATGGTGCGAGTGACCGGATGCAGGCCACCGTTGTCGATGCGACGTCCTGGCAGGGTCACATCAATACTTTCGGCGCTCAGCTTAGCTTCGAGCTCCTGAGCCTTTAAACCTTCGATACGTTCGGACAGCTTTTGCTGCACCGCTTGCTTCGCCTGGTTGACCGCCTGACCGAAGGCAGGCTTCTCCTCAGGACTCAGCTTCCCCATCATCTTCATCATGTCGGTGATCTTACCCTTCTTACCCAGGTAATCGACACGAAGGTCATCGAGGGCTTTCAGATCATCTGTCCCTTCGATTGCCTGCAAGGCCTGTTCTACGATTTCTGTTAACTCTGACATCATCTCTTCCAGTACGCCCGCTCTCACGCAGAGAGCCAAGACTTTCTATATGCTGACTATTTAATCTTTACGAAAATAGAAAAAGAGACAAATTTTACGTGACCATAAGACATTTGACTAGGGCTTATTTGGTATTTTTCTAACGAAATCCGTGAGAAAAGAGCAAGCTGACCAAGCTTCAGACTCAGATAGGCTAAAAAGCCATCCCAAAATGTAATTTTGATTCGCCGCGATCACAGCATACATGTACACTTGAGCCGTACCTTATTTAACAATAACGATAAATCCCCAGTACAAATAAACAACAAACAAACGCCCTGCGGCAAAATTTTCGTTAAGTAATCAACTTGCGATCCGATAACGAGATCATCCCCGGGCGGCAGAGAATAGCTATGAGAGAAGTAAAATTTCGATGGATAGATCAGTATCTTATCCATATGACCCTGAAAACCAAATTCACCATACTGGCCATCATCCCCATCATCACCCTCATGGGGCTTTCCTATATCCTCTATGGGCAGTTCAATAGCCAACTCAAGCAGAGTCACCAACAGAGTGCCTTGGCCGACGCTCAGAAGATGGCGGAGCTTATAGACCTGAGCCTTAAGTACGTGCCTGACGACAAGGCTGCTAATTATCAACAGGCACTTGTGTCCTCAGGGTTTGCCGACGCCAAGGCCTCACTCAGCACCAAGGCAAGCCGCCTCGTGGAGAACGGTGGCGGTACCTTGGTAAAGGGAGACACAATAACGGCCCTAAGCCGCGCCTCAAACACAAACCTTGTCGCCAAGACAGAGGTTGCGGATCTCGACCAGGTGTTAAGCTCTGCCCAAAACATAGTTATCGTCAGCCTGGTACTGCTTATCTTGGTGATTCTGCTCAGCAGCTACTATATCTCCACCTTTGTCGGCGGCGCCCTCTACACCAATGTAATGGCCCTTAAGCGCGCGGCCGATGGTGATCTCACCGGGCGACTGAACTTCTTCGAGGTAAAAGATGAGTTCAGCATCCTGGCGGTAAGCATAGACACACTCGTCGAGCGTCAGCATCAGCTGGTGAGCCGCATGACCCAGGCCAGCAGCCAGATCCGCACCGTAGTGCAGGCCTTTAGACAAACCGCCCATGAGGGACAGACCCTGGCCGCCGAGCAGCGCCAGCATCTGGACTCACTGGCCACTGCTATGGAGGAGATGACCGCCGCGGTTAAAGAGGTGGCCCGCAACGCCGAACAATCCTCTAACGAGACCCAGGAGGCGAACCAACAAGTTGAGGCAGGCTCTAAAGATATCACCATCACGGTCGAAGCCATTGGCGAGCTGGCCAACGAAATTGGCGACGCCTCTACGGCGGTCAATACCCTGAATGACAACGCCGCCAAGATCGACGAAGTGGTGACCACCATTAACGCCATCTCAGAGCAGACCAACCTACTGGCCCTCAATGCCGCCATCGAAGCCGCTCGCGCCGGTGAACAGGGACGCGGCTTTGCCGTGGTCGCCGATGAAGTCAGAACACTAGCTGGACGTACTCAGGCAGCCACGGTTGAGATTAAGTCGATGATCGAGGCCTTACAGTCTGGCTCGCAGGCGCTGACTCAGGTGATGAAACGCACGGTCGATAAGGCCCAAGAGGGCAAGCAGCACGTGCTTGAAACCGGTGAAGATCTTAAGACCATCGCCCACCACAGCGAACGCGTCTATGAGATGAGCGTACTCATCGCCACCTCGGCCGAGGAGCAATCGGCTGTGGCTAACGAGATCGCCACCAACCTGATGGAGATCCGCAACCAGTCTCATGATGTGGAGCAGTCCGCCAACCAGTCTGTCTCGGGCTGCGATGAGCTGCACGCCACCGCCGAGCAGTTGGATCAGCTACTCGTCGGCCTGAAAGTCTAGTCACTAATGTTCAAGTCACTAGCATTCTCGTTACTAAAAGCTAGTCACTAAAAACTAGTCGCTTTAACGGCTTAGGGTGGCCGCTCGTCACCCTAAGCGCGCTTCATAAGAGTTTAATCCTGTTGCATTTTGATTTAATCTTGAGCTATCACTAAATGCATGAAAGGATCGCAAGCAACTATGGTCGACAATGAGAAAGACGAGGCCAGTTCATTAAACACCCAATGGAAGAACAGCCTCACCTTTAAATTTACCATAGTGCAATTTGTGGTCGCGGTCCTGATCATCGCCTCAAGCATCTGGTTGATCTTCTCGACCGAAAAAAAACATCACATGGATACCCAGCTCTCGCTGAGTCAGAACTATGGCCTGGCGGTCATAGAGCAGCTACAACAGGTCACCTCCAAAATCGAGACGCTGGCGAACACCATAGGCATTGTCGGTGAGACCTATCGCGGCCAGGATGAGGTGGTAAAAGAGCTGATCCCTTCCCTACTGGATATTGGCGAGCGCCATCGGTTGATCGCCGGCGGTGGGATCTGGCCCGAACCCGGCATGTTTGGCAGAGAAAAAGCACGTAACAGCTTCTTTTGGGCAAGAGATAACCACGATGAGTTTCAATACCTGGACAGCTATAACAGCGCCGACGGCCCTGGCTACCATCAGGCCTTCTGGTACCTACCCGCTAAATATTTCCAAGACGGGCATACTCATTGGTCTAAGTCCTATGTAGACCCCTTTACCAAGGAGGTGATGATCACCGCCTCAATCCCCATGCGTGCCGACCATAGCTTCATCGGTGTCGCCACCGTGGATATCGCACTGAGCGGCCTGGACAAACGTTTTGAGTTTTCCGACCAGAACCCTCTCTCCAAGGGTTACATTCTTGCACTTGACAGCTACAACAAGCTGCTAGCCGATCCCTTCGATGAGGCCAACACAGATCAGGTCACCATGTTGGGTCAGCCACTGACTAAGCTGATACAAAAATATCCCCAGCTCGCCCCCATTGCCGAGCGCATAGGGGTTATGGATCAGGCCTTTAGCCAGCAGATCATGACTAGCCCGGCCTATCGACCCGAGCAGCTGGAAAAAGTGCTCACACAAACGCCCAGAGACGAACGAGAGCGGCTAACGACACTTATCAATGCGTCAATTAAGGGTAGTCATAGCAAGGCGTCCATAGTCACCCTTGAGCTTGATAGCGATCCCCTGTTCAACGAGCCAGTACTAGTGTCGATTCTGACTATGGCCCAGACCCAGTGGAAGATCATCCTGGTAACGCCGCTTTCGAGTCTATCGCAACAAGCCAATGCCATCGCCCTTAAGATAGGTGCCTTCCTATTGCTGGCTCAGTTGCTGGCCCTGCTCATCCTGTTTGTCTTCCAGCACAAACTCTTTATCCGGCCGATTTTTCAAATTGTCTCGGCGCTGCAGAGTGGCAATCTGGGCAGGCTAGAGTTAGACGCCAACAAGCGCCAGGATGAGGTGGGTCAACTGGCCAAAGCCTTTATCGCCCGCAGTAATCAGTTGGAGATCGCCTACGCCAGTCTCGATGCCAGCAACCTGGCTCTCGAGCAGCAGCTTGCGATGCAGCAATTAGCGCAGCAGGAGTTGGAAAACAAGAAGGAGTTGATTAATTCCCTGCTCAATGCCTCGCAAAATCTTATCTGCATCAAGGATACTCAGGGGTGCTACTCCCTGGTCAACGATAAATTCTGTGAGGTGATGGGGATAGAGCGAAGCCGGGTCATCGGCATGCGCGACGCCGATCTCTACCCATCACGAATCGCCGAGATCATCAATCATCACGACCGCATCATCCTAGATAGCGATCAGGCACAGAGCTTCGAGCAACCTATGCCGACCGTACATGGAGAGCGTATCTATCTGATCACTAAGTACCCCATCAAGGACAAGGATGGCAACATCATCGCCCTGGGTGCCATGGCGGTGGATATCAGTAGCCTCAAGGCCAAACAAGCCGAATTGGAGCAGACCATCAAGCTGCAGACGGCTAGAAACACTGAGTTAAAGCAGGCACTGGATGCCAAGCCTCAGCCCAAGCAGCAGGAAGATGTCGAGCCCCAAGGGATAGACCAATTCAAGCAGATAGAATTGGCTCAGGAAGCTATCTTGCCACAGATGTTACATCAATTGCTGCGCCAGGAGCTTCAGGCGCTAGAACAGATCTTTATTCTTTTACGTCAGTTGGACGCAAATGCCATAGATGAAGTTCATCTCGACCAGTTCACCGAAGCCCTAACCACGCAGATAGACATCATACGCCATGGTCAGTCTTTGATAAGCGCCGATCTCACAGATATCCGCGCCACAGTGGCCGATCGCTTCTTGCAAGATCTCGTCGCCATGCTAGCGCCTCAGCTGGCGGCCAGGGAGGTCGAGGTACTCATCGATTGTCCCCACCACCTGACCTTGCCCATCTCCCCTTGGCATTTCCTAATGCTCTGCCACAGGCTGCTCAGTAACAGCCTGCAGCATGCGTTTCCTGATGAGCAAGCATTCAATCGACCAAAGCGTCTCACCATCGGCGTTCGTTACCAAGAGGAGGTGCTCACCCTGACCCTAAGGGATAATGGTGTGGGGATCAGTCCGGAACGTCTCGACAAGCTATCCCATGCCCTGGCGAACCAAGACGATGCACGGGGCTCGCTGATCAATATCAACCGTTGGCTAAAGACACAATTCGGTGGCAGCCTCAGTATCACCAGCCAGAGCGCGCAGTTTACCGAGCTGGTCTGTGAGCTGCCACTTGATAAGGCATAAAAAATCCCCGGTGAATTTTGATAGCTCACCGGGGATCTGCATTAACAAAATAAGCTAGCTTTAACGTCAAACTGGCTATTTGGAAACATCCACCAAATAGTGTCCCTGTAGCCAGTTACGACCGATCAACAGCTTATTCGTCATCTTGGAGCGATCCCTAAGATTAACCTTAACCTTATACTCCCTGCCCGGCTCTCCCACATTTAGCTCGACCATGTAACGTACCTCGCTACCCTGTGCATTGCGAATAAGAGAGGTTTCGACGATACGGGCATGGACACGTTTTGTTTCACCTTTCTCGTTTTCCGTGGTAAAAGAAAGCATCTTGCCGACATTTTTTTCCATATCCTCGACACCGTTCTCTATCTTGAGATCCACAGCATGCAGTGAGTTTTCTACCGCGCCGGTATCGATTCGAGTGTCAAATAGTAAGCCAGTCTCTAGGATACTGATGGGCGCCCTGGCGCCGATGACTCGCTTTTGGGCGACATCCACCACATACTTGCCTTTGAGCCAGTTACGGCCGATCAGCAGCTTGTAGTCCATGTGGCCTCTGTCTCTGAGGTTAACCTTGACCTTGCGAGTCTCGCCGGCAAAGCCCACATGCATCTCCACCATGTAGCGGGTCTCTGTGCCTTGGGAGTTGCTGACGGTAGAGGTTTTAACTATCTTGGCGCTGAGTCGCTTGCGCTCGCCGGCGGCATTCTCCGTGGAAAACCAGATCCTCTTGCCCACGTTGTCAGCCATCTTCTTGGCACTACCCCCTTGGATCTCGAGATCGAAGGCGTGCAGAGAGGTATTACCGGCGCCGGTATCGATACGCGCCTGATAGACAAGTCCAATTTCATCCACCGACATCATGGCGGTCTGACCGATCACGGCTTTCGACTCTGCATAGGCTGGCGCTAGGAGAAACACCGCGACTAATGTAAACGCTCTAAAGGTCAACGTTTTAATCATAAAAAATACCCTAAACCCAATGAAACAAAAGCCGACTTCATGTCGGCCTATTCGAAATTGTTAATCGGCTAACCTGCTTCTAGCCAGTGTACGGCCTCGTCTGCCCCCTGGCGAGCAAATACCTTGATGGGACACGGCGCCATATAGGCCATCATCTTAGCCGTGTTGGCCACCCATTCGCTATCTGTGATGATGGCGACTCTGGAAAAGTCCGTCAAATGAAAGAAGCCTAATTTGGCATCATCCCACAAGGTCTCAACAGAAAACCCTTCAAATTCGTCACTAAATTCATACCAGAGTTTAATCGTTGAATGATCTTGCAACTTGCTCTCTATCGCCGGCACTAGGGTCTCATCATAGTCGGCCCGAGAAAGCACGCCTTTGGCCTTCACCGCCACAATATCATGATGGAATCCCGCGAGTAGTTCGATCATCGCCACCTCTCCCTAGGTTCAATAGACAAAGTGATAAACGAAGAGACAAAACAAAGTACAAGTACAGACACAGTGAAGCAGATGCTCATTGATATTGGGGCCCAAGCGGATGTACCTGTAGTGACGCATAAACTGAACCCCTAACCAGACTAAGATAAAGGGCACAAAGGGTAATGAGACCACGAAGGGAATAAACCCCCAGCCAAAGGCCTGTGCATTAGCGCTAAAGATCTGAAAAATGACCCAAAACAAGACTAAAACAGCATAGATAACAAAATGTTGTTTACTGATAGAGGCTGCAGACATCCAAACAAACTTCCCAATTTCGCTCTTATGCTAACAGTAGGAATAAAGCCTGACATTCTCAAGCAGTGAGTTGTAAACACCTGTTTCGGATTACAAAACCTAAGCTTGCATCTTGGCAATTTCCTGATCGAATAAATTTTTGATCAATCCGGAAAACTCGGTAATAAACAGGGTCTGCTCTTGAGTCGCGTTATGCTTGGCCACGTTAGCCAAGATCTCTTCTAAATCATAGACGATGGCGTCGACTTCTCGAATCACCATGTTACGCTCGGCAAAGGTTAAGGAGGGATTCTGACCACACACCATAATGATCTGGGCCGCCAGTTGCTCTTCGAATAACTCCATGACGGTCTCGCCACCTACCCCACCGGCTTCGGAGGACTCGAATAGGCCTAAATGCTCGGTAAGATATTGTATTAAATGTATGTATCCGTCTTTATCAGTAACCATTTTTAGCCCTAAGCACACGACTTATATATGAGCATGGTATAGCCCATGCTCAATATCCAGTTTCTACCGCCATTATGGTATAAATCATGTGTACAATCTTGTTGTTAGTGCACGTTTTTTATCGCTTTAAGGTTAAAACGAAAGAAACTGGCACCGCCTTGCTGATAGCCGAAAGCCCGGCTAACTCCCTGAGCTTTTCCACTCCAGGGGTTAAACCGAAATCGCCGGCATTCACTACCAAGGGGGCCTCGCTGGCCACCATTAACTTATCCTTCGCTACCTTAGCCACACTGACCATCACAGGTAGGGTCTGACTCTTGCCATGTAGGCTGATCTTTGCGTCGACACTCATGGACATGATGCTACCCACACTGGCCTTATCTATCGCCTGCCCGTCTATACTCGCACTTAATTCGACACTCGGATACTGTGCGGTGTCGAACAGTATCTCTTTCATGCGCTGATCGCGGATCTCCACATTGGTGACCACACTGTTGAGCGGAATCGATAAATTAAAGGCACCGGCATCGCTAAGCTGACCAGAGACCTGAGTAAAATGGTGCACCTCGGCGATGTCGCCTTTCTTGATTGAAATAAAGTTAACACGCGAATCTTGGTTACTCACCTGCCAATCGGCCGAATAGGCGTTTAAGCTTAAGATCCCCAGTCCAACAGCCATGATCAATGTTTTCATTTTCCGCTCCGTTTATCACCCTAAGTCCATTGAAGAAACCAAGCTATTCTAATGATTAGCAAGGTAATCTTATCTATATTAGCCTAAACCAACGGATTATGAATCACTAAATTAGCCGCAATAAAAAAGCCCTAACTCGGTTAGGGCTCTTAACAAGTGAATGACAGCCTGTCAGTTAGACAGCGTCTAGGCCTTCTTCTTCGCCTTTGGTTTAGGCTTAGCCTTGGCTTCGCTGACCCACTTACCGTCGATATATTTGGCCGTCCAACCGGTCGCCTTGCCATCGACCTCGGTCGCCACGTACTGCTCCTTCGTCTTACGGCTAAAGCGAACAAACGCCTTATTGCCTTCATCGTCGGTCACTGGCGCATCCGCCAGATACTGATATTTAGGCCATAGGAATTCACGATACTTCACCAGCTCTTCGACTAGCGGCGCCCGGGTTTCGCGAGATTTAGGGAAGGTACTTGCGGCCATAAAAATCCCCGCGGCACCATCTCTGAGCACAAAGTAACCGTCAGACTTAGTACACTTAAGCTCCGGAAGATGGATAGGATCTTCTTTTGGTGGTGCGACTTCACCATTTTTCAACAGTTTACGCGTATTCTTACACTCGCTGTTGGTGCAGCCGAAATACTTGCCAAAACGGCCATTTTTCAGCTCCATGTCGTTGCCACAGCGATCGCATTCTATGATGGGTCCTTCATAACCCTTGATCTTAAACTGACCCTGTTCGACCTCATAACCGCCACAGATGGGGTTATTACCACACACGTGCAGCTTACGCTTCTCATCGATAAGATAGTTATCCATGGCCGTACCACAGACATCACATCTATGCTTGGCTCTTAGCGCATCGGTTTCGGCATCTTCGCTGTTTTCGCTGACCGCCTCTTCACCCGGCGTCAGGTTCATGGTCGTCTTACAACGCTCTTTCGGCGGCAAAGCATAACCAGAGCAGCCCAGGAATACACCTGTAGTGCCGGTGCGGATCCCCATTGGACGTCCACAGGTAGGGCAGGCGATATCCGTGAGCACCATCTCGTTGGGGCGCATACCGCCCTCTTCGGGTGGCAGCTCGGCCTTTTCAAGTTGGCCGGTCAAATCTTTGTAGAAGGCGTCCAGCACCTTCTTCCACTCGAGCTGGCCCTGGGCCACGTTGTCTAGGGTCTGCTCCATACCGGCGGTGAAGTCGTAGCTCATCAGCTCTTCGAAGCTGCCGATCAGGCTTTCGCTGACGATCTCGCCCATCTTCTCGGCATAGAAGCGACGGTTCTCGACCTTCACATAACCCCGGTCTTGAATGGTAGAGATGATGGTTGCGTAGGTCGATGGGCGGCCAATACCACGCTTTTCGAGCTCCTTCACCAGGGAGGCTTCACTGTAGCGAGCGGGCGGCTTAGTAAAGTGCTGCTTAGGTGACAACTCCTGTAGCGCCAGGGTGTCTCCTTCGGCGACCAAGGGCAGGGTATTGTCTTCCTCATTTTTCTTCTTAAGGGCGGTTTGCACCCGAGTCCAACCGTCGAACTTAAGGGTACGACCACTGGCTTTAAGCTCATAATCTCCTGCGGTCACAGTCAGACGCGTGGCATCATATTTGGCAGGAGTCATCTGACAGGCAACAAATTGGCGCCAAATCAGCTCATAGAGGCGCTGAGCGTCTCTCTCCATATCGGTTAGACTGCTGGCTCTGACATTCACATCAGATGGGCGAATCGCTTCGTGCGCCTCCTGGGCGCCTTCTTTGCTGCCATAGCGAAGCGGTGCCTCAGGCAGGTACTTATCGCCGAACTCCTTGCCAATCATGTCCCGCACGCTATCGAGGGCTTCCTGACTCAAGTTGGTCGAATCGGTACGCATATAGGTGATATGACCCGCCTCATAGAGACGCTGGGCCATCATCATGGTCTTCTTGACGCCAAAGCCGAGGCGAGTACTAGCCGCCTGCTGAAGCGTCGAGGTAATAAAGGGCGCCGAAGGCTTGCTGGAAGTCCCTTTTACCTCGCGGCTGGTGACCTGATACTGGCTGTCTTGCAGTGCGTTAACCGCCACCATGGCCTGGTCTTCGTTTACGGGGTTAAAGTTCTCCCCCTTAAACTTAGCCACCTGCATCTTGAGCCCTTCGTTACCTAGGGTGGTCAGCTCTGCGTGAATGTCCCAAAATTCTTCGGGCACGAACGCTTTGATCTCACCTTCACGCTCGACCACAAGTCGAGTCGCCACCGACTGCACCCTACCGGCAGAGAGACCACGCGCCACCTTCTTCCAAAGCAAGGGCGACACCATGAAGCCCACCACGCGATCGAGAAAACGTCTCGCCTGTTGGGCATTAACCATATTGGTGTTGAGCTGCGACGGATGACTAAATGCCTCTTGAATCGCGCTCTTGGTGATTTCGTTAAACACCACACGCTGATAGCGCTCTGGATCGCCACCAATCACTTCTTGAAGATGCCAAGCAATTGCCTCTCCCTCTCTATCCAAATCGGTTGCGAGGTAGATATGGTCTGCATTTTCAGCAAGTGACTGTAATTCTTTGACAACTTTTTCTTTGCCCGGCAGTGTCTGATACTTAGCCTTCCAGCCTCGCTCGGGATCGACCCCCATACGCGCAACCAGGGCTTTCTTTGCTTTTGCTGCCTTATATTTAGCCTTCTCTTCGGGGGACATCTTACGCACTTCGGCAGGCGATTTCGTCGCCGAACTGGCGTCACTGGTGGATGAGGTAGGAAGATCACGGATGTGACCTACACTCGATTTTACGATGTAATCTTTGCCGAGATATTTGTTAATAGTCTTGGCTTTGGCCGGTGATTCGACAATAACTAGCGATTTACCCATAGAATGATCTGCGCCAAAAAGTCTCAAAATTCTGTAAATTGGCTCCATATATAGAGGGTTGTATCAATAGTTTCAAGCTAATCCCTGTTTTATTTGTTACGGCGAGCCAATTTTTAACCGTTTTTGAAAAAAATGTGAAAAATAATATTGCGTAATTAAAAACTAATATTTCATTATTCCCCAACTAGCAAGCAATACTTATGCATTTCTGAGCCCATATCACAGATAAGGCCCCATTCTCCTAGCTTGTTATGCCCTAAAGCTCAAGTATACTGGTGCACAAATTCAGCGAATGACGGCGCCTTTTCACCCTGTAACGGCGCATTATTAAAGCAATAATAACTTGAAGGATATGCAATGAAGCATTACGAAGCGAACTTTGATGGACTCGTCGGACCTACTCATAATTATGCGGGCCTGTCATACGGTAATGTGGCTTCTTTAAATAACGCCGCCGCAATATCCAGCCCTAAGGCGGCTGCGAAACAAGGACTCAAGAAGGCAAAGGCTCTCGCCGACTTAGGTCTGGCTCAGGGTATGCTTGCCCCTCAGGAGCGCCCAGATCTTCACACACTGCGTCGAATCGGTTTTTCTGGCACAGACGCAGAAGTATTAAATAAAGCCGCTAAACACGCCCCTGCTCTCCTTAGAGCCTGCTGCAGCGCCTCAAGCATGTGGACGGCCAATGCCGCAACTGTATCACCGAGTGCCGATACCCATGATGGTAAGATCCATTTCACCCCGGCAAACTTGGTAGATAAGCTACATCGCAGCATAGAGCCGGTGACGACAGGTAACATCTTGGCCGCTACCTTTAACAACGCCCGCCATTTCCATCATCATCAACATCTGCCAGAGCACGTGAGTTTTGGCGACGAAGGCGCGGCCAACCACACACGTCTGTGCAATGAATACGGACATGCCGGCATCGAACTCTTTGTTTATGGTCAAGAAGCGACTAATCCTAGCGCCCCAAAACCGAAGAAGTACCCGGCAAGACAGACACTAGAAGCCTCTCAGGCCATCGCCCGTCTGCATCAGCTCGATGATGAGAGCAGCGTCTTTATCCAGCAAAACCCAGATGTCATCGACCAGGGCGTATTCCACAACGATGTGATCGCCGTGGGTAACCAGAACGTGCTCTTCTATCACGAACAGGCATTTGTCGATACGCAAAAGAAGCTGGCGGAAATCCAAGGTAAGTTTAACGGCAACGAACTGCACTTTATCGAGGTACCTACCGCCAAGGTCGGTATTCAGGATGCGGTAAAGAGCTATCTGTTTAACACCCAGATCGTCACCCTCCCCAATGGTGAGATGGCCATCATAGCGCCAACCAACTGTCAGGAAAATGAAGCGGTTTATGCCTACCTCAACGAGCTAGTGACCATGGGGACACCCATTAAACAGGTACACTATTTCGATGTGAAGCAGAGCATGCAAAACGGCGGCGGCCCTGCCTGTCTACGCCTGCGTGTCGCCATGAACGACACCGAGCTTGCAGCCGTTAACCCCAACACTCTGATGAACGATGAGCTATTTAACAGACTCAACCTCTGGGTGGATAAACACTATCGTGACGAGCTCGCCATCGAAGATCTTGCCGATCCTCAGCTCATCATCGAATCGCGCACCGCACTAGATGAACTGACGCAGATAATGAAGCTAGGCAGCGTGTATCAGTTCCAGAAGTAATTGTTACTAGAATCAAGTAACAAGCCCCTAAACCTCAAAAGCCATCTGAAAAGATGGCTTTTGAGGTTTAGGGGCAAACACAAACTAATTTTTCTCGTCTATTTCACAAACAGGTGACAAGACCTACCTGAAATGAGTTCATATATTTCTAATACACAACTCTAACAATTGATTACTATTTACAAATTTTTTTACCGAATAATATTTAATTTAAAACACTTCACGTTCGTCTTTTCCATTGCCGCAGCCCATAAAGAGCCCCCCTATGAAGAAGGCGGCTTTGTGGAAGCCCCTCAAATGGGACCATAAGTGTCTATTTGTATACCTTGCATATTTTGTAGTTATTTCGCCTACTTATGGCATTGTGAAAGGGATAACAGAGCCCAGTTCAAGGGGTAACTGCATCTACCCATTGATAAAAATTACAGGCAAAGCAAAAATGATGATAACCACCTACTGAAGTAGGTGGTTTAGGGCTGAAAACAAAAAAGCGCACAATAATTTGTGCGCTTTATACTTAACTGAGATCGACTTAGTGAATCGTAATTGGAATTTTTGCCAATTCTGTAACGTCACCTTTTGGCGTAGTAGCTTCGATGATGAGTGTGCCTGCATCTGGTTGCTCGGCACCTTTGATGGTCACACTATAAGGTTCCGCACGATTAACATTTGTAGAGGTAACCGTATAGCTTCCCTTACTTGCTAAGCTACCAGCCGATGGAGTAAAGGAAATGACAGTGCCTTGCGGTAATGGTTGATTGTGAAGATCACCAACAATAATCGATACACCACCCGTTGATTTACCCAATATATCTAACACATGGTTTCCATTAAGATCTTTACAAGGATCATCTGTAAGTGAAGCATCTTCAGTACAACTATCCACGATAATTGGAGTTGAAGCAACAGCACTGCTTCCAGACATCACCAAGACTAAAGAAGCTCTTACATCTAACGATTTCTTTTCCGCGGAACAACCTGCATGAGGCGTATTATTAGCATCTAAGGCACACAAGCTACCATTGTAAAGGCCATCGCTTACATCAAATTCCCCGTTGTTATTAAAATCGACATAAGTTTCGGCATCACCGCCCGCTTCGCCATCGAACTTTGGATTGAATAAGCTATCTTCATTGTGATCAACAAAGGCTTCATCTAAATCATAGGAGTTACCCGCAACGTCTTGTTTAGTTTTAAAGTCTTCAAATTCAGCTAAATCGAAACGACCATTACCGTTAAGATCAGGGAAAGACTCTTCACCAATTGCTCGCGCCAAGATAGTTACGCGCCCACCATAAGGCTGCCCAATATCGGCTCCTAATGTTGGTTCTTGGCCAAGTTCGAACAGCGTCTTACCTGTAGGTCTAGGGTTTTGACTCTTCCACTCCACAGAGCATACACCTCCTTGTGTGGTACATGATGAATCAATAACGCCCCCTTCTGTTGTGAAGGTTACTGCTGTTCCATCCGGCACAGGGTTGTTAAAGGCATCTGCCAAACGTGCAGTGATATTGACAACTACACCATCATAGTCCCAACCCTCGGGGTTAAGAATATCGGCCGATAACGAGAAGCTGTCCTGATCTGGTAGACCTGTCGATATGACCAACAAATTAGATTGGCTGGAAATTTCTGGAGAGCTGCCATCCACTACCGCGGTTACTCGAACAGAAGTCGCAACTGTGCCAGAATTAACCACTGTTTGCGCTATACCTTGGCTGTTAGTTGTAGCTGTTTCAGGGTCTAGCACAATGTTACCGGTATCCGAATTAAGTGAAAAATTAACCCTTTGATTACTAACCGGGTTGCCATTGTTATCTATCACTTGGAATTTAACCGTCGAGGATTCGGCTCCGCCCGTTCCTTTTAGACGAATGAGTTCTGGAATTGCCTCTACAAACTTGATACTACCCACGCTTGCAGGTAAGACATTGACCGTCGCCTTTGCAGACAATGATTTACTGCCAACAATCGCATTGACATTTATCGCGTCATCCCCCACACAGCCTTTTGCAAGATATGTAGAAGTTGCTACACCATTAACGGCGACGACAGGAGAACTTATCTCTGCTTCAGCTGGCGTTTTGTTAGCGCAAACAGATGAAAACTTTACTTCGACTGGCTCGGTAAAAAGGTTACCAGCGTCATCTTGAAGTGTAACTGAGATGCTTGCAGTACCTCCTGCAGAGACCACTGCAGGCGAAACTGCTGCTACTTCTGGTTGGAAAGGATCACCACTCCCCATTAACACATTTGTCGCTCCAACCTTAAAGACTAACTCTGCCTTTTCACCGGTAACAAGTGTTGCTGTAGCAATACCCGCTCCAGGCTGAGAACCCGCCAAAATTTGCACATAAGCTTTACCGTCTTCGGTAGCCGCTGTCTCAATGGGTAATTCGCCAATGTCACTAGTGAATTTAACAATCGTTGCTTTTGAAATTCCCGATACCGTAGCGACCAAATAACCTGGCGATAATGACGATATAGTACTAATCGGAGTCATAGAGGTTAAATCATCAACCAATATCAGAGCAACTTGCGCACCGCCCGTTGCAGCCCCGCCATCGCCTTGAGTGTTAAAAGAAATGGAAGCTTCTACAGTCGTTCCACTTTCATTTTCATATGATGCGGTTATCTTGCCTGAGCCCAGTTTGTCTCCAGGAAGTACATCGATTGACACTTTACCATCGGCGTCGCTTACACCACTATCGGGAGTGAGCACCCCTTCACCTTGTAGTGAAAATACTATTCTGCCACCAGATAAAGGGGCTCCATTTTTGTTAAGGGTTGCATGTAACTTACCTGGTTGAGCATTGGATATATCAGTAGTTGACTCGCCACTTCCATTCACTAGTGCCAAAGACAAACTATAAGTGTCTTCGCCTGGCGTCGTTCCGCCAGAGCCGTCACTTGAGACATTCCCCCCGCCGCTACAGGCGACAATAAAAAGTAAAAATAAATATGAGGTAAAAACTTTAAACGCTGACTTCATTGTCAGACTCCCTGTTACTCAGATTATCGTTAGAAGCATCTGCTTATTACTTATAGGTTAACATTACACAATTTTCCCATAACTTTTCCATCACTAATCGCAATTAAGCGCGGAAAAGTGACAAAAACTTTAACTAATTAGCCGTTTCCTCACCTGGGGTTTCTTGCTAGGCTTTAGGTGCAAAATAAAATGCATAAAAATAATACAGGAAGCATTATGGCTGGCACGCAAAACAAGAAAATTGGCCTCACCGGAAAAATACTCATTGGTATGGCTGGAGGTATTTTAATCGGGCTACTGCTACGCAGTTTCTTGCCCGGTAATGAATTTATCGAGAACTATATAACTAACGGCCTATTAAATGTGGTTGGCAGTATTTTCATCTCCAGTTTACAAATGTTGGTGGTTCCACTAGTCTTCATCTCCTTAGTCTGCGGTACCTGTTCACTCAGCGATCCATCATCCCTCGGTAGGCTAGGTGGAAAAACTATCGCTTTTTATCTATTTACCACGGCTATCGCCCTCTCGATGGCGATTCTAGTTGCCCTTCTCATCCACCCAGGTAACGCCTCACTGGCGGCTGAGAATATGCAGTACAGCGTCAAGGAAGCACCTAGCCTGTCTGACGTATTGATCAATCTCGTTCCCCGTAACCCAATACAGGCAATGACAGAGGGGAATATGCTACAGATCATCATCTTTGCGGTGATTTTTGGTTTTGCTATCTCTCATATTGGTGAGCGTGGTAAACGAGTATCTGCGTTATTTAACGATTTAAATGAGGTGATCATGCGCGTGGTCACCCTTATCATGCAGCTGGCACCCTACGGTATTTTCGCCCTCATGGGGAAGCTTGCCTTAACCTTAGGTCTAGAGACATTCGAAAGCGTGGTGAAATATTTTGTGGTAGTGCTCATGGTGTTATTAGTACACGCCTTTGTCAGCTATCCAGTACTATTAAAACTCTTCTCAGGACTCAGCCCCTTTACCTTTATTCGTAAGATGCGAGATGTGCAGCTATTCGCCTTCAGCACAGCCAGCTCTAACGCCACCCTACCTGTGACCCTGGAAACCTCTGAGCATCGTCTAGGCGTAGACAATAAGGTAGCCTCTTTCACTCTGCCTCTCGGCGCAACCATTAACATGGACGGCACGGCAATAATGCAAGGGGTTGCGACGGTATTTATCGCCCAGGTATTTGGTATCGACCTCACCATCACCGACTATGCCATGGTGGTCATCACGGCGACACTTGCCTCTATCGGCACTGCTGGCGTACCCGGGGTTGGCCTTATCATGCTCGCCATGGTACTGAACCAAGTGGGCCTGCCTGTCGAAGGTATCGCCCTTATCATGGGAGTCGACCGACTGCTGGATATGGTGCGCACCGCCGTCAATGTGACGGGAGATTCGGTAGCTACCCTTATCATCGCCAAGTCTGAAAATGCATTTAACCAAGCAACCTTCGATGACCCTCAGGCAGGCAAGACGGCGGGGAGCTTCGTCGACCAGGTAAATGCCGAGCTTAAAGAGTAGATAGCCCAGACGTTATTAAGTTGCACAAGTAAAAAAGGCGTCCAATGGACGCCTTTATTATCTATATGTAGAAATTGCTACAAACGTTTGCGTAATAAAGCCTGTCAAAAGTCTGCTCTAGCCCAAACGCCTACCTTTCCCAGTAAGCTTCTTCCAGGCTATCTTCACGCTCTGGCAGACCACGAGACAAGCGTGGGCTATGTTGAGCCAGTACCTCGTAGGCGACGCGATTGGCATACTTACAGATCTGCGAGAAAGAGGAATAACACAGGCCATCACGCTTATGTTTGCTCGACCCTGGTACATTGGCCTTATGATAGGTATTAGAAGCAAGGTCGTGCAGCAGCGCCGCCAGCGCACCATCGCCCGCACCATTGGTGTTGCGGATGATCTCAGGCCCGCCCATATAAGGTGGAATATGCGCAAACACCTTGATCGGCGTCTGACAGTCTCGTTTTAACTTAGGTCTTGAAAACTCGTAACGATTGAATTCTGGAATCGCACCGGGCAACAACGTATGGCTAGTTTCACGCTTCTCCGAGTCCTCGGTATAACCCGCGGTATAGAGCCCAAGCGGCCCTGCCGTGGTGAGCACCATATCGCACCAGTCTAACGCGGCGTTGCTGGCACTCAAGGGATCTTTAAACCCAGTCAGGGCTTCACCTTCATCTTCATTCATCGCCAGGATGGTGACATTATCTTTAATGAATTCAATCCACCATTGGGGATCTTCTTCGATTAAGAAACGGGTTCCCAGGGTCAACACCACGGGCACGTCTGCCGCCTTGGCATATTCGATGGCCTTTAAGGCCGCATCGGTGATCTTATCGCCACCGCTGGCGCGCATCAGATAGGCGGTCAGCACTAGGGCAGAGGAAGATTGCACTATCTCCTGGTCGATATATTCTGGCGTAAGCTTGTCCATCGACCCCTTGCTGATGGCAAAGGTACGCTCACCACACTCAGAGATCAGGGTAAAACAACGACCGATTGGCCCATCTACCGGCTGCAGATAGTTAAGATCCACCTTGGAGGAAGTGTTACACAGGTAACGATAGGCATAGCTGCCTACCTCGAGATGGTTACTCATCACCCCAAACAGTACAGAGCGATCATCGGCGAGGATAGAATAGTTGTGTACCGTATTGCCTATGGTGCCACCGGCAAATTCATCGCTGATCAGCTCAGAAGATTTCAGCTCGGTATAGAGCTGGTGCGCCTTCTCATCATCGATCAGCGTCGAATTCCCTTTTGGTAAGGCGTAACGGCTAAGCAACTCGTCACCCACTTTGGCCTCGATATCGACAAGCGTCTGATCGATTCCACTGATGTGGGTAGAAATATGCTGCGGTTGCAGCGTTAACTGCGCCAATAATGGATCGCGATTCTTAACTGGAAAGTAATGTTTCGACTTACGTTGACCGGGAAACTTCATAAGGAACTCACTCTAATGCATCCATGCAGAATCAAATAAGAATAGACAGCACACTAGACCCCCTTAGTCTGCTGTCTATCAGGCCGCGTGGTGATTTATGCAACGCGGGCACCTTCGCCATAAAAATTCGGCGGCGGATCGTACCATATAAAATAGCATCGGGCAGTGATTTATGCCGTTAACACACGATTCTTTGCTTAAGATTTAAGCCAACCCGCCGCCTGCTCGGTAACCAGGTCTGCTAGCAATTGCATATGAGCCTCATCATCGTTCAGACAAGGGATGAAATGATAGGCCTCGCCGCCCGCCTCGATAAAACTCTCTTTGCCGCCAATCGAGATCTCTTCAAGCGTCTCTAAACAATCTACCGCGAAGGCCGGGCAGAGAATATCCACTCGCTTGACCCCTTGGCTTGGCAGGCTCTCAAGCAGGGCGTCGGTTGCTGGCGTCAGCCACTCCTCTTTACCAAATTTCGATTGGAAACAGAGACGCCACTGGGATTCAGATAATCCTAATGCCTCGGCCAATAGCTGGGCCGTGTGTTGGCACTGTGCCTGATAAGGGTCGCCCTCGGTCACATAACGCAGCGGCACACCATGAAAAGACATTAATAGGCAATCGCCCCGTCCCTTTTCTTGCCAATGACGCCGCACAGAGTCAGCCAATGCCGCGATATAGGCTGGATGGTTAAAATATTCTTTACTAAAGCGCGTCTCGGGATAGTTACGACGTTGCTTGTAATCGCTGGCGATGGCATCAAATACCGGTGCCACTGTCGAGCAGGAATATTGTGGATACAGAGGGAGCACTACCAGGCGTTCAATGCCCTTGGCCAGCAGCTTATCGATACCCGCGGACAACGAAGGATTGCCATAACTCATCCCCAACTCAACCGGAATATCACGGCCATGACGCGCTTTAAGTATCTCGCTTAGCGCCTCACGTTGACGCTCGCTGATCACCATCAGCGGCGAGCCTTCTGGCCACCAGATAGACTCATAGAGCTTGGCCACCGCCTTGGGGCGAGTATTTAAGATGATACCATTGAGTATGGGTTTCCAGATCCAGGGGCTTAAGTCGACCACGCGCGGGTCGCTGAGAAACTGTTTCAGGAACTGCCTAACATCTTTAGGGGTTGGCGTATCTGGCGTGCCGAGATTAACCAGCAAGACACCAAGCTTGGCGGGAGATAAGTTGTCGACTTTGTTCAAGAATTACTCTACTCATATTCTCTGACAAGGATAGCGCTAGGCTAGCACCCACCCTGACATAAAAAAAGCCCACCTAGGTGGGCTTTTTCAAATATGAGAAGCAGCTCATTAAAGGAGCCGGCTTAGCCAATCGCCTTAACGATAGCCTCGCTCACGTCGCCAACACTCTGAGTGCCGTCGAACTTGTTGTAGGTCAGCTTGCCTTGCTCGGCAACTTTACCATAGTACTCAACCAGAGGCTTAGTCTGCTCATGGTAGATGCCAAGACGCTTACGCACTGTGCTCTCTTCGTCATCGGGACGAATCGCCAGGTCTTCGCCAGTCACATCATCTTTGCCTTCCACTTTAGGTGGGTTATAAACGATGTGATAAACACGGCCAGAACCAGGGTGAACACGACGACCGCTCATACGCTTAACGATCTCTTCGTCTGGCACGTCAATTTCAATCACGTGATCGATATCGATGCCGCTAGCCGCCATCGCATCGGCCTGAGGAATGGTGCGAGGGAAACCGTCAAGCAGGAAACCCTTGGCGCAATCGTCCTGGGCGATACGCTCTTTAACCAGTCCAATAATCAGCTCATCAGAAACCAACTGTCCTGCATCCATCACTTTCTTCGCTTCGAGACCCAGAGGCGTTCCCGCTTTAACGGCTGCACGGAGCATGTCGCCCGTAGAAATTTGTGGCACGCCGTATTTTTCCATGATGAATTGGGCTTGAGTACCTTTACCGGCACCTGGGGCACCTAATAGCATAATGCGCATCTGAGAGTCCTCTTATTTCGCATAAATTTGATTATTAGTTTTATCTGGGCGGCGATCTTCGCACAAATGACCGCCCATTTGAAGGGCCGGATGGCCAGTTTTAATTCGACTTTAGGCTGATACCACACATACAACCTTTTTAATTGCAAAGGCCAGCACATTTGACTATAAGGCCGGCCGGTTGCAGTGACTCTCTAGTAGAGCAAGGTGTATAATTTGCGGCGGTACTGATTGGCCACGGCATGTCCCTGACCCAGTGCGGTAAGGATCTCCATGAAAAGCTGTTTAATTTCCCCCTGGTGAGCCTGCAGATCTGTCTTTAACACCAGATAGAGTCGCTCCAGCGCCTCCTCGTCACGTTTGGCACTGTGTAGCGCCTTGGCAAGTGACAAGAGCTTGGCATAATCGCTGGGATTTTGTTCAACTTCTGCCAACAGGCTGCGGATCTCAGGTGTATCGGCAGCGTCCAGTGCCAGAGAAAGCTTCGCCTTGAGGCTCTGATAGTAGGCGTCTTGATCGGCAAGGCCGATACCATCGAGCAACACCTTAGCCTGATTGATGTCTGACACCGAGAGCAACGCATCGGCATACACTAAGGATACCTCGGCCGTCTGGCACTCCTGATAGGCTTGTTTAAGCAGTGGCAGTGCTCCTTCGGCATCTCCCTCGGCAAGTTGCACCTTGGCCTGATTGAGGGCGACTTGCCAGGCCTTTGGCAAGTGCTGCGCTAGCAAGGACTCAATTTGCGCCGCCTCTTGCAGACCGGCAAAACCATCGACCGGCTTGCCCTCTTTTAACACTAAGGTCGTCGGGAGACTCTGGATCTGAAAATAGTTGGCTATCTCCATCTCCTGATCGCAGTTGACCTTGGCCAATAGGAAACGCCCCTGAGCCGCTATTTGGGTCAGGGTCTGCATTAGCTGCTGACTCTCTGGGCTCTGCTGGCTCCAAAACGTCATGACGACGACCTGCTGCATGGAGGCGTCGACCACTTGCTGAATATTTTCTTTGGTTAAATCCAATACCGAATCCATAGTGTCTCTTTTTAGTGAGTAAATTGTGGCGCTTTTGGTAACAATTTTGCTGGCTATACTATTTTCGTGACTATTATTTTCGTGACTATATAGGTAAATAAATAGCATAAGAGGCAGTC
Source organism: Shewanella insulae (assembly GCF_009831655.1). Lineage (GTDB taxonomy): Bacteria > Pseudomonadota > Gammaproteobacteria > Enterobacterales > Shewanellaceae > Shewanella > Shewanella insulae. The sequence goes on from NZ_WRPA01000001.1 coordinate 662,125, forward strand.
AAACTGCCTCTTATTTACCTAGCTTAAATTTATTTTCCGCCGGCTAACAACATCTTGTTCATCAGTTTAATGAAGGCTGATGGGTCGGCCAGGCTGCCTTTCTCAGACAGCTGCGCCTGTTGCAACAAGAGCTCGGCCCACTGACCAAACACCTCTTCGTCCTGCTCCATATCCAGACGCTTCACCAGAGGGTGTTCTGGGTTAAGCTCAAACACAGGCTTACTCTCAGGTACTGCTTGACCGGCTGCCTGCATCAGCTTAATCATCTGCGAGGACATCTCACCGGCACCGGCGACAACACAAGCCGGAGTATCGGTTAGACGACTGGTCACCTTCACCTCGGCGACCTTGTCACCCAGAGACTCTTTGACGCGCTTAACCAGGCCTTCAGACTCGGTTTCCAGCTTCTCTTGAGCCTCTTTCTCGGCGGCATCTTCTAGTTCGCCCAGTTCCAGGTCGCCACGGGTCACCGAGTGTAGTTGCTTGCCATCGAACTCGGTGAGGTGGTTGATCAACCACTCATCGATACGCTCTGACATCAGTAGCACCTCGATACCCTTCTTACGCAGCAGCTCAAGATGTGGGCTGTTGGCCGCCGCTTCATGGCTATCGGCAACTATGTAGTAGATCTTGCTCTGACCTTCCTTCATGCGCTCAACATAGTCACTCAGTGACACGGTATGGGCCGCCTCGTTGGTGTGAGTAGAGGCAAAGCGCAACAGGCCAGCAATCTTCTCCTTGTTGGCGAAATCTTCCGCCGGACCTTCTTTTAGCACCTGGCCAAACTCGGCCCAGAAGGTTTGATACTTTTCGGGATCGTTCTTGGCCAGCTTCTCCAGCATGCCCAACACACGCTTGGTCACCGCGGTACGTAGCGCCGTAGTGATCTTGTTGTCCTGGAGGATCTCACGCGAGACGTTAAGCGGCAGATCGTTCGAGTCGATAAGGCCCTGCACGAAACGCAGGTAGCTCGGCATAAACTGCTCGGCATCGTCCATCACAAATACACGCTGAACGAAGAGTTTCAGGCCATGTTTACGATCGCGGTTCCACAGATCCCAGGGCGCCTTCGATGGTATGTACAGCAGGCTGGTGTACTCCTGCTTACCCTCGACGCGGTTATGGCTCCACAGCAGAGGATCGGTAAAATCATGGGAGATATGCTTGTAGAACTCCTGATACTCTTCGTCGGTGACTTCGCTCTTGTTGCGGGTCCACAGGGCGGTTGCCTTGTTCATCGCCTGCCAGTGACCTTCGGTCGCAGGAATGGCTTCGCCGCCCTCCTCGGTCGCTTCCTGGGCAGGTGTGCCTTCTTGCCACATCTCTACCGGAACCGAGATATGATCTGAATATTTGGTGATGATGGAGCGCAGACGATAGTCGCTCGCAAACTCTTTCTCTTCTTCACGAAGATGCAAAGTGATCTCGGTTCCGCGGCTCTCTTTGACGATATTTTCGACGGTGAATTCACCTTCACCCGCCGATTCCCACTGCACTGCCTCATCGGCCGCGTGACCGGCGGCGCGGGTGCGCACGGTCACCTTGTCGGCAACGATGAAGGCCGAGTAGAAGCCTACGCCAAACTGACCGATCAGCTGTGAATCTTTCGACTCATCGCCCGATAGATTCTTGAAAAATTCTGCGGTGCCAGACTTGGCGATGGTACCCAGATGCTCGATCACACCATCGCGGGTCATACCAATACCATTGTCTTCGATGGTTACAGTGCCTTTTTCGCTATCGGCGCTGACACGCACGCGCAGCTCACCATCGCCTTCGTACAGCTCATCTTTAGTCAGAGCTTCGTAGCGAAGTTTATCGGCCGCATCGGCGGCGTTAGAGACCAATTCACGCAAGAAAATCTCTTTGTTGGAGTACAAAGAGTGGATCATCAAATTAAGGAGTTGTTTGACTTCTGTTTGAAAGCCATGGGTTTCTTGATGTGACATGGATGTTTCCTTCTCTATTTCACAAAAACGCTTATGGCTTTAGAGATGGGGCTGGATTTTCGCTTTTCAAGCTAAAAAAAGATAAAGGGGTTTATTTGGTCAAAAAAAATCCAGCTCAAGATGAACTGGATTTTATTGATGAGCTTAGCGAGCCCTCATAATGGCATGCGTCCATTGAAGGAAAGTGCCAGCGTGGTGCTGTCGACATACTCGAGTTCACCGCCCACGGGCACACCGTGGGCGATACGGCTCACCTTGATCTCGTGCTGTTTCGCCATGTCGGCAATAAAGTGCGCCGTCGCGTCCCCTTCCACCGTCGGGTTGGTCGCCAGAATAAGCTCACTCACCTCGCCACTGGCCAGGTGGGTCTCGAGCAGGCTCAACCCCAACTCATCGGGCCCCACACCATCGAGGGGCGACAGGTGACCTAAGAGAACAAAATAACGGCCCGAGAAGTGACCGCCAGCTTCGATCGCCAGCACATCCGCGGGGGTCTCAACCACACAGATCAGATCTGAGTTACCACGACGACTACTGGCGCAGATGGGACACAGACTCTCTTCGGTAAAGGTACGACAACTGCTGCAGTGCCCCACATCACTCATGGCACTCGACAGTGCCTGGGCCAGCTTATGACCCGCCTTGCGATCACGTTCAAGCAGTTGAAATGCCATGCGCTGAGCCGACTTGGGGCCAACCCCGGGCAGGCAGCGCAACGACTGGATCAACTCATCGACCAGGGGACTAAATTTCATCGTTAGAAAGGCATCTTCATGCCAGGTGGCAACTGCATGCCGCCGGTAACCTCAGCCATCTTCTCTTTCTGGCTCTCTTCGACACGGCGGGCCGCATCGTTACAAGCAGCCGCAATCAGATCTTCGAGCATCTCTTTGTCATCTTCTAACAGGCTTGGGTCAATATCGACCTTACGTACGCTGTGAGAGCCTGTCATAGTGACCTTAACAAGACCCGCACCGGCTTCACCGGTCACTTCCATACGCGCGATCTCTTCTTGCACCTTGGCCATCTTGTCTTGCATCATCTGGGCCTGTTTCATCAGGTTGCCCATACCGCCTTTTCCAAACATATCGAGTTCTCTTCAATATTAAAAAACTGGCTAATCTTACTGAATTAGCACCAATAAGCAATCAAAGCTGATCACCAATCTTAAAACTTATGACCTGCGAGCCCTTTCGTAACGCTCACCTGGCTCGTTGCACCTAGCTCACAACATACGATACTCGCACTAGTGACTCGCCCCAGTCATAACTGACATTAGCTATGACTCCTCTGCCGTCACAAAGTTCGACTTATCAATAAGCGCAATCGTCTGACCCCGCTTGCCCAGCAACTCTGGTAGATAACTTAAGCTGTCGGGCTCCATCTCTGCCTGCATCATCTGTGTTAGCCATTGAACATTTTCATCTTGCAGTAACCCTTGATGCGACTGCTCGAGCAGTTCGCGATGAAATCGCTGACGGATCTCTAGCGGCGTTTCACGCTCAGGCTCGACCCCTACGCTAAACTCCACCTGGCAACTGCCCCCCAGGGCATTCGACAAGGCATCTTCGAGCTGACTGATGGCGCCAGGCGCCGCCAGATGCTTCTGATTGGGTTTAAGCACCAAAGGCAGTGGCTCGCTAAATGTCTTACACACGGCATTGACCGCCAGCTGTCTAACCCGCCCGCCGATATCCAGTGCCGACATCAATCGGTACCATTTAAGATCCGTATCGTGGCCGGTGATCTCATCGGTCACAATGGCCATTTGTGTCACCTGACTATCTTGTTCAGTAACAGCAGGGCTTTCAGTTGGGCGATTGCCGGTAACGGCGTTCTCATTCGGGCCTTGGTTATCTTGGCCTTGGTTATCTGGGCCTTGGCTATCCAAGCTTTGGCCATTCAGAGCACCTTCATCTGCGTAGGCCTGTACTTCAGCCTTTGCATCGACCTGCCCTGCAACATCTTGTACTACGGGCCTTGGTGCTATATGGCCCTGCTCTTGGAGATTAGTCGATTCAGCACTTAGTGCAGCCATCTGCCCTTGGCTTGGTTCTGGCGACTCCCAGGGCGGCCTGTCTTCGTCGTTAAGGTATGCCGTAGGCTGCTGCGCGGAATGATTGTTCTGCGTCTCAGGCGCATTCGTCCCATGCTCAGTCGTCATAGCCACGTTCGAGATAGCTTCGACGCTCATGGCATTATCTTGATCGTTCTGGGCAGTTTCACCAAAGCTCTGGGCAGTCTCACCACAGCTCTGGGCAGTCTCACCAAAGCTCTGGGCAGTTGCTTCCCCGCTCAAGGCTGTTTCTTCCCCGCTCAAGGCTGCTTGGCCTTGGCGTTTGGGTGGCATATATGGCTCTGCACCAAACTTGCCATCTTCGCTCGCCTGCTGATCGCTACTCGATTGAGTCTGGGAAGTCTTAACGCCTAGGGGCTTTTTTGATCCGCTCTCGTTAGCAGCGTCCTCCTTAGCCGCATCTTCCTTAAGATCGCTAAGTAGATTCTGACGCGCATTCAGTACGGCATCGAGTAGATCGTCCTCCAACAGGTTCGGGGCGCTGGCTTCTTCTGCTGATGCCATCTCTGGTGACGAGGTGCTAGCCTGGGTTGACCGCTCAACTGAAGTCGACGCCTCAGGTTCGGGTTTATCCGCCGCTGCCATATCGCCAGACGCTAGGCTCTCATGACCCTGCTGATAGGCGAGATAGGCTTCATAGTCGCTAGGATCGCCGGGCTCATCTTCATCTGAACTGAAATAGAGATCGTCGTAAAAACGCCCGCTCTCCTCGCCAGGCGAACTGGCTTGGTCGACGCTCGCCACAGGCGTTTGCGTCTTCGCAGGCTGGGCCAATTCACCACCTTGTTCCGTCGCTGTTTCCGATCTTGTCGCTGGTACTGTTATTGTAGACGCCTGTGTTGAAGACTCGACAATAAGCTCGCTCTTGGGAGTTGAACCTTCTGAACTTTTATCTTCTGAGCTTTTACCTTCTGGGCTCTTATCCTCTGAACTTTTGGCCTCTAATTTATGCTCAGTTCCATACGCTAAGCTGTACTCTGTACTGTGCGCTGGACTGTGCCCTTGGCTCTGTGCCTGGCTTAAGATCAGCTGCTGCTCGGCAAATAGCTCCTGTGCGCTCTCATCTTCTTCAAGCGCAGCCTCTTCAGTTGAATTCGCCTCAACTAAATCCGCTTTAACTCGGCCGCTATTACCGCTTAACGCTTTAGTTTGCTCGGCAGCTGACGCTTGGGTATTTTCGTGGGAAAGCTTTTCAGCACTGGCGTCAGCGGTAGTCTCGCCTGTGGTCTCTGCTTCTATTCTATTCCCAACATTGCTTTCAGCCCCGGCTCTCGAGTCTGCATCAGGTCTTTGCCGAACCTCTAACTCCGGCTTTCCCTCGACGGGCGATTTGGGCTGTTCGTTAGGCACGGGCGCTGCTGGCTTAATGGGTGTTGACGCGATCTCTTCGCCTTTGCTCACTTCAGGTAAGAGGATTTCGCTGCCGGCCTCACCCATCCAACGCTGCACAGGCGCCTCAGGCACGAAGGCGATGGCGCGTAAAAGTGCCATCTCCAGGCCAGACTTAGGATCAGGCGCATGGGGCAGATCCTGCCGGCCATTTAACAATAATTGATAATAGAGCTGCACCTGCTCGGGCCTTAGCTGTTTGGCGAAGGCCTTGATCTGCTCGGAATATTGCGATAGCTGAGCGGCGCTGGGGGCAAACTGGGTCAAGGTGATCTGGTGCAGCAATTCCAGCAGACTGCGCAGCACCTCATGGGGATCGGCGCCGAAGGAAAGTACCTCTCCGGTGACCTTCAGTAGCTGATCCACGTCGCCATCACACAGGGCTTTCAGCAACACAATCACATGGTGCTCATCTATGGTGCCCAGCATGGTCTGCACCTGAGTGAGCCGTACCTGACCGGCACCGAAGGCGATCGCCTGATCCGTCAGACTCAAGGCGTCACGCATGCTGCCGTTGGCGGCCTTGGCGAGCAGCTTCACCGCGCCATCGTCATAACCTACCTGCTCTTGAGCCAGGATATGACCAAGCTGCACGCAGATCTCATCAAGCGTCAGGCTCTTAAGATTAAATTGCAGACAGCGGGAAAGCACGGTTACCGGCAAGCGCTGGGGATCTGTAGTCGCCAGCAAAAACTTAACATGCTCCGGGGGCTCTTCCAGGGTCTTCAACAGGGCATTGAAGCTGCTACGGGAAAGCATGTGTACTTCATCGATAAGATACACCTTGAAGCGACCGCGTGTAGGGCGATACTGAACATTGTCCAGCAGCTCGCGGGTATCGTCGACCTTGGTACGGGACGCCGCATCCACCTCAATAAGATCGACAAAGCGACCCTGGGCGATCTCGACGCAGCTGGCACATTGACCACAAGGCGAGGCCGTTACCCCTTGCTCACAGTTCAATCCCTTGGCAAATAGCCTGGCCAGACTCGTCTTACCTACCCCTCGGGTACCGGTAAACAAGTAAGCATGATGTAGGCGATTTTGCGATAAGGCATTGGTTAAGGCATGCAGCACATGTGACTGACCGACGACTTGCTCAAATGTTGCAGGGCGCCATTTTCTGGCTAACACCTGATATGACATGGAACTCCCCAAGGTTGGTAACTATTACGAAGCACACTTCATTAATCAGCAAACAATAACATGCCAAGGTCCATCTCGCTAGCAAGCTAAGCGCTTAGCGCGCCTTAATTTATCTCTGTTAAGCCAGCTTGCTTCATGTTTAACCTATCACCTGCTTAGCACGCCATTATAAGGCCTATTGCTAAGCCATCATGAGCCACTCTTTCGCTACCCTTTAGCGAGTTGACGGGGCAATGCTCGCCATCTACGGTCACCCATCAATCTAACGAATAGACGACAGGCCCACTTATGTCATCAGACTAAGATAACAAGAGTCCAGATAGCAAAATGCCGCGGCATTGCCACGGCACTTAAATGATCCACATGAGTGATCAGGAGTAGACTAAATTACTCGCCTTCAAACTCACACAGGGTCATCAGAGAGAGGCCCATCTCGCCAAGACGGTGCTCACCACCGAGCTCTGGCAGAGAGATAACAAACGCCGCATGCTCAACCTCACCGCCTAGCTGACGGATTAGCTTTACAGTCGCCTCGATTGTGCCGCCAGTCGCCAATAGATCGTCGACCACCAATACCTTATCACCCGGTTTAATGGCATCTGTGTGGATCTCAAGCATGTCATGACCATATTCCAGCTCATAACTCTCAGAGATAGTTTCGCGCGGTAGCTTACCCGGCTTACGCACAGGCACGAAACCAACCCCCAGCTCCAACGCCAGCGGCGCACCGAAGAGGAAACCACGCGCCTCGGTACCGACAACTTTGGTCACGCCAAGATCTTTGTATCGATCAACAAACAGGGCAATCGTCGCCTGATAGGCCGCTGGATCTTCCATTAAACTCGTAACATCGCGAAACATGATCCCTGGTTTCGGATAATCTGGAATTGTCTTGATGCTCTGCTTGATCAAGGCTAACTTGTCTGTATTCATTACTACCATCTTTTTTGGTTTAAGCCCTTAAAAAGGACAAACTGGCCATAAGGCCAGTTTTGACTAGAATTTTCGGCTAAAGCTTAAGCTCCTTTGATATGGGTTGCAACAGCGAATGTCACAAAGCTTAACCAAACTCACCCCCAAGGTTCACAACCTAAGTTCACAATCAGTCGTCTAATTCGGGAATTTGCCTGAGATAAAGTAGCAAGCCTGTCAGCATGGCCAGCAACATCAACTTCACCCACAGCAGCGGCACCAGAATGATACTCGCACTAAAACTTAAACAGGTAGCAATATAGGCCTTGCGCTTCAACCCACGGCGAATGGCGCGCTCCGTATGCCAGTTCTGCAGCGCATCGGCAAACCAGGGGTGAGTCATCAGCCAGTCATGCAGGCGCGAACTCGAGCGGGCGAAGCAAAAGGCCGCCAACAAGATAAAAGGTACGGTCGGCAATAGCGGCACTGCGATGCCAAGCAAGCCTAGAAATAGACTGCTAAGGCCTATGAGTAGATAGAAGCCCCGCTTAATAACCATGAATTCCTCGCATAAAAAAACCACTCAAGATTGAGTGGTTAGTATACCCGACTTAGCCGGCTAAGCTATATCATTAACCGCTTAAGGCTAAAGCTTAAGAGATCAGGTTCAGGTGTTTCAACCATGATAGGGTAGCTGGCAGCGTAGGCAACATCATTACCAGCAAGAAACCAAGAAAATAAACAAAATTAAACGGGTCTTTAAACGGCTGACTCATACTTTCCTCACTCATGATTGACAACTTTTATTGATCTAGATCAATTTTCGCCGCCATTATAGTGACAAGTCTGCATGATAGAAAGGCCTAATTGGACAAATTTTATCTTGTGGCGATCACTATACCCCGCTGAGCCATATCTGCTAGCAGCTGCCTACAGCCCTCCACTAGCTGCTGTCTCGGCATCTGCCGATAGAGCGCCTCTAGCCAGTCACATAACGCGGTAAAGTCCACACCATCTTGCTGTCCGATGTAGGCAAGCACCTGAGCCGCAAGCGGATTTAGCTGCAAGAAGCAGACTTCATCGTCTGCATCCCGATAGATACAGAAAAAATTGGGCTGTTCGCTTGGCGCCTCGGGCCGATAGTCTGAGCTGATGCGCTGCACCTCAAAATAGTATTGGGCCACTCTGGCGGCCAAGCTTAATGCCAGAGGCGCCTTTTCCAGGCTCTGCTCGTCGAGAGGTTGCGACTGTCTGTTATCGGGCGCTGTGGCCACCACCAGCTCCAACCATTCATAGTGAGCCAGCTCCAGCATGAAGATGGGATCTTGCTCGCTCAGCTGATATTCGTTTTGCAAGAACAGCAAAAACTCCTGAGCGATTTCGATAAAGATCGGCGTCTGACAGTCATGGGTCACAAAGAACTGTTGAACGAGCGCCTCCCGGGCATCTTCATCATACAGGGAGCAGAGCACGGGAAAACCGCTGGCGACAAACCCCTTCACATTATTAAAAAATAGCTCGCGGTAGATCCCCATGCGCCTGGCATCAGTCCCCTGCGGCAGGGGCGATGAAGGATCTTTGATGTAATCGATAAACGACTGCTGAACTTGGGTAAAACTCATCTAGGCGCTCCGATGACTGGGCTGTAATGCCTTAGTCTGATAGTCATGTATCCTGTTGATCTCTTTGAGCAACTCTGAGGTAGCTGGAATATTAAAGTCACGCTCAAGTAGTGTGGGAAACACCCCATGGGTCTGATAGCAGACCTCTAACAGATGCCACACGGGATCGATCACCGCGCTGCCATGGGTATCAACCTTAAGATCTTCAGCCTCATCGTAATGACCGGCAATATGCAGATAGGCGATACGTTCGCTGGGCATAGCCTTTAAGAAAGCTTCGGCGTCATATTGATGATTAATCGAGTTAACATAGATGTTATTCACATCCAGCAGCAGCCGGCAATCCGCCTCCTCTAGCACGGCACTGACAAACTCACACTCACTCATCTCACTCGCGGGCGCGGCATAAAAAGATACATTTTCCAGAATAAAGGGTCGCTCTAAAATATCCTGCACCTGTTCGATACGCTTTGCCACGTGGCGCACCGCCTCATAGGTAAAGGGAATAGGCATCAAGTCATACAGATGGCCCTTGCCCGAGCAGTAGCTTAAATGCTCCGAATAGATCTCTATGTCGTGATGATCGAGAAAGTGCTTCACCCGCTTAACGAAACGGGTATCGACAGGCTCAGGGCCACCGATAGAGAGCGACAGTCCGTGGCAGAAAAATCTGTGTTTCTCGGTCAACTGCCTAAATTGACGGCCAAACTTACCGCCAAGTGTCATCCAGTTTTCGGGCGCCACCTCGAAAAAGTCGATGGCACCGGGGACAGACTGACAAAATTCATCGAGCATCTCGCGGCGCAGGCCGAGACCCACCTTAGCTTGTGTCATCACAACTTCACCTCTAGTGAACAAATTGACGCATTTACCTTAGGTAAAAAGAATTAGGCCAGTAAATACTGGCCTAATCGACATGGGCAAATTGCCTTAAGGCCTATTACTTATGGCCGCCACACTTGCCTTCTTTGCCCTTCTTCATATCTTCGCCACACTTGCCCTCTTTGGCCTTCATGTTCTCGCCACACTTACCTTCTTTGGCTTTCATGTTTTCGCCGCACTTACCCTCTTTACGGGCCTTCATCTGAGCACCGCACTTACCTTCGCCACACTTACCTTCTTTGGCGCCTTTCTTCATACCTTCGCCACATTTACCCTCTTTGGCTTTCATGTTTTCGCCGCACTTACCTTCTTTGGCGCCTTTTTTCATGTTCTCGCCGCATTTGCCTTCGCCACACTTACCTTCGCCATCGGCGATCTGGTAACCAGCTTGCATTTCACTGTAACCAAACGGATTAGCTTGAGCCTGCGCCGCAAACGCGCTACCAACAAACACAGTGCCTAACGCTACAGCAACAGCAGTATTCTTAACTAATTTCATAATCTCTTCCTTTGTTGATCTCTTATATGCAATGGTTTGCCAACATCGTGCTTGCTGGCTCGGATAATATGACCCGACGCCTAAGACTTTTATTTCAAAAAAGTTATCAGACGTCACATTTATGACCCAATTTATGTGTTAGCGCAAGCATCTAAACAGCATTAATCGATTGATCTAATGCCAATATTGGCTAAAAACCGAATATTAAATAATAGATGAATGCCTCCCTCACAAAATGCAATCAGCCCTGGCATCAATATCCCGCCCTTCAGCAGACGTACAGGCTTTTATCTGCCAGGCGCTTGGCGTAGAATAGGCGCCCTTTTATTCGGCCCGGCATTAGTAGTACGTAAGCCATGGCCGACAGGTTCACCTTTTTAGGCTCAGTGCCTAGCATTAATGAGAAAACGAGAATCATGCGTGTCATCTTAGCCCCTATGGAAGGCGTTGCCGACGCCCCTATGCGAGCCCTGCTAACCAGCGTTGGCGGCTATGACATGGTGATCAGCGAGTTTATTCGCGTTGTCGATCAGCTACTGCCAGAAAAAGTCTTCTACCGTCTCTGCGCCGAGCTCAAGTACCAATGCAGAACTGCCTCGGGCACCCCGGTACGCCTGCAATTGCTGGGTCAGGAGCCTAACTGGATGGCAGAGAATGCCATTCGCGCCGTCGAGCTCGGCTCTCGCGGCGTCGATCTTAACTATGGCTGCCCCGCCCCTATGGTTAATCGCAGCAAGGGCGGCGCGGCGCTGTTAAAAGAGCCTGAAACCATCTACCAGGTGACCCAGGCCGTGAGGCAGGCGGTACCCAAGGACAAGCCTGTGTCGGCCAAGATCCGCCTGGGATGGGATGATAAGAGCCGCTGCACCGAAATCGCCCAGGCTATCGAGGCGGCCGGTGCCACCGAACTCACGGTGCACGCCCGCACCAAAGAGGAAGCCTACCGACCACCGGCGCACTGGGAATATATCGCGCAGATCAAAGCTGTCACTCGCCTGCCCATCATAGCCAATGGCGAGATTTGGGGCAGAGAAGATTACCTGAAATGCCGCGAGGCCAGCGGCTGTGATGATGTCATGCTCGGCCGCGGCGCCTTGACCATCCCCAACCTGGCCCATGTAGTCAAAGGCGAGCAGACGCCTATGCCTTGGCCCGAGGTACTCGCCCTACTACTGCAATATTCAGAGTTTGAAATAGTCAGCGAGAAAGAGAAGTACTATCCGGCGCGCATCAAACAATGGCTAAGGTTTATCGCCCGCCACTATGAGGAGGGCGAGGCCCTGTTCCGTCAGGTACGTGTGCTTAAAGATACCCACAGCATCTTGTCCCTGCTACGTGATTGCTAAAACGTCCATCTGTCGTGCCTTCTGACCCTGATAAACTTTCAGGCAATCATAACCTTCCTAGCCTTCAGGCTCTGCCTAACCTAAGGCGCGACAAATAGCCAGCCCAGTCGCGCCTTAACTGGTCTGATCTTCACATCTCCAAACACGATTCATCATAAAAGTCACCGACTTTTGATCTTAGTCATAGCTAAGACGCCCAAGCGGTTTAGACTGAATATCTAAGAATATCAACTAGGCAATGATTTGTGAGCAGATCCCATATCAGACATGAACTGTCGGTGCTTGAAGCGAATCTCAGGAAAGAGTTAGGTACCCTGCTGGCATTACATCAAATAACACTCGATACCCAGCAACTGTCGCTGACCTCCCTCATCGACGAGATGACCGCGGCCAAACTGGCCGACGAACCGTTATTTATCAAGCTGACCCAACTCGATGCGGCGCTGTGCCAGCTGGATCTCGGCCTCTACGGCTTGTGCTCAGACTGTGAGGCCGATATAGAGATCGAGCGGCTCAACGCCAACCCGCTGGAGCAGCGCTGCACCCAGTGCGCCGCCGATTACTCCCACGAGCACAGACACGAGCTCAGGCTCACCCACTAAACACTCATCAATAAGCGGGCTGCTTGCTAATCGAGCGATTCGTTCAGTCGCGCCAATCGAGTTAGCCACGCCAGCCGAGTTAGTCGCGTCAGCTAAACTAGTCGCGTCACTAGACGATTAATTTAAAAGACAGTCCACTTAATAATACCCATAAAAAAAGCCTCCTGAATCAGGAGGCTTTTATCGTTAAGTCACAGGGAGGGTGAATAACGATTTAGAACTTCTGGTTAATACGCAGATAAAAGGTACGACCCAAAACATCGTATAGGTTGGTGTTCACATCGCGATAACCTGCATAGTCATACCAAGTCGGTGCTTTCTCGTCGAACAGGTTGTTCACACCCACTGTGATGGTACCGTTCCAATCATGGGTGTAACCCACCTGGAAGTTATGCTTGAAGTAGCTTGGTGTGTCGATGATGTAGTCGTAACCAAGATCACGCCACATTGCACCAGACTGACTACCGATATACACGGTTGTCCATGCCGCGCTGAAATCGTTGTAGTACCAAGCCGCAGCGAAGTTACCACGCCAATCAGGATAGTCTTGGGTACCTGAGTAATCGATCTTCTCAGATTCGGCATCGGCCTGCTCTTTAAAGTCTAAGATGTGAGTAACATCCAGCTTAAGGTTGAAGTCACCCAAGCCTGTCTCGAAGTTGTATGAAGAGGCAAAATCAAAACCAGATGTTTCCAGCGATGCCTTATTTACATAACCACTTTCTAGGTACTCAATCTTACCATCCGGGCCACGCGTCACGAAATCAGAGCCACCGTTGATCTTCTCATCACGGATCACGTCTGATGCACTAACGGCCTCAATCTTATTATCATAAGAGATTGAATAGTAAGATAGCTCAACACTCCAGGCATCGGTCACGTTCCAGACGCCACCCAGAGTCAAGGAGTTACCCTCTTCCGCTTCCAGGTTCGGGTTACCACCAAACCAGGTCTTGTGCTGGTTACCTGTCGCACAGTAGTTGGCGTCAGAATCGTTGTTGGCTTCACACCAAACCGAGTCATAGGCTCTCTCGAAGCTCAATGATTGCGACGAGAACATCTCACCCATATTTGGTGCGCGGAATGAATCACCGTAGCTGGCACGAAGCAGTAACGCATCGACAGGGCGCCAGCTCAAACCAAACTTAGGTACAACAGCATCGAATGTCGAAGAGTTAGTCACCTGACCTTCGGCGCCTGTTAGCGTACCTTCCTGCTCATAACGCTCATAACGTAGCGCCGCTGACAGTTCGAAGTTGGCAGGTAGTGCCATCTGGATTTCGGTATAGGCAGACTGACGAGTACGCTCAGCATCGACATCGTCACCACCCGAACCACCAGAGATAATGCCTGAAGCCGACTCTGGATCAGAGGTTTGCTTGAAGTTGATCATCTCATACTCTAGACCACCTACGATGGCCACAGAGAAATCACCTTGCTCATACAGCATGGTACTGGCAAGACCGTCGATCTGCGTGCTATCGAACTTACCTTGGTATACCCCTGTGTGGTTTGCGGCAGAATAAAGTGCAGTCATCTGCTGCTCCCACTCTGCATAGCTCATACCTGAGGTATTAAATACATCATAGTTACCAGTATCGATCTCGCTCTGAATGATGTTGTCGTTGATAAGGTTGTAGTTGAAGGCGTTAGTGGTCGATGCCGAGTGCTGTGCATTCAGCTCCCAATCGATACCATTACCCACGTCGGCATAACCCACGAAGCCACCGAGAATATCAAAACTGTCAGTTTCGGTTAGGGTGTCGCGCTCACCAATCTGAACGGAGCGCATATACAGCGTCATGTCCTCACCCGTTGGGTTGTATTGGTTGTCCGCGCTCATTACAGGATAATTAGTCGACACGGGCGTACCGGCATAACGTGTGTTGGTTTCACTCAAAGATGCGGTACCACGACCACGGAAGCGAATGTTATCCGTGATGTCATAGTTGAAGTTGGTCATGAAAGAGTTACGGGTCATGTCACCAAATAGCTTGGTTACCGCGCCATAGCTGTATAGACAACGACCATTGTTCTGACCGTCAGTGGTATCGGCAACGTTATCGGTATCGGCACACATCTCAGAATTTGAGTAGAATGCATAGATATCATCACCATCGGCATCTTTCTCGCCGGTGTTGTAGTAGCCGTTAGGTACCGAGCTGAAGGAGCTATAGTCGCCATAGCTAGGATCATCCATGTTCCAGATGTCACGGTCCATCACAGCCTTAGTGTCATAGTACTCATAGGTAAAAGTCACATTACCTTTCTCAGAGTTAAAGCCTGCCGCAATAGAGAAACGGTTGGCATCACCACCTTCTACACTAGGTTGCTCTGTGCTGTAGTCGACTTGGAATCCATCAAACTCTTTCTTGGTGATGATGTTAATAACACCGGCTACGGCATCAGAGCCATAAACCGCAGATGCACCATCACGTAAGATCTCGATACGCTCAACGATGGCAATAGGGATTTGAGATGTATCAGCCTCAGAGCCCGAACTAGAACTCGTACCAGGCATACGACGGCCATCAAGTAATACCAAGGTAGCTTGAGATCCTAAACCTCGCATGTTGACTGTTGAAGTCGCACTCGCCCCCGAACCATAACCCGAGGTACCACGCCAAGAACCAAAGGCGTTGATTGAAGAGTTGTTCAGTACGTCTGCAACCGTTTTTTCACCGGTCAATGCGATATCTGCCGCACTTAAAACCGTCACAGGAGACGAAGTCTCCATATCGACTTGTTTAATACGTGAGCCCGTTACTTCGATGCGTTCAACTTTATCGCTTTGCTCTTCAGCAATTGCGATGCCAGAAAATGCAATGCTAGATGTCGCAGCGGCAAATAAGCCAACGCGAACCGCTTTTGCTGTTAAGGTCAAAGAGTTCATATGTTTCCCTCACAATACGAAATCAGACAAACTGAGTTTCGATCATTAATTTATTTTTTATTTTTAAAATAAGAAGAATGTCCTTCGGTGAAGATATTGTGAAAAAACATAAAACAAGTCAACGCCGTTAACATCAAAATAACCGCAATGATAAGAATTGATACAAACGAATAATAACCAGCAACAACACCCACCTCAACAAAACATCATAACCCACTGAATAAAAAAACCTTTATTTTGAACCCAGCTTTGTAAACAGATGTGACAATAGAAAACAAACCAAATGAAACAAATTAATACATATGTACCAAATATGTTTAATAGATTAATAAAAGATCAACAACAAATAGAAATAAAACACAAAAGTAACAATGTAAAAAATGTATCTAGACGGTAAGCCATGGTAAATAAAAATTTTAACAATAAAACATTAAAATCTATTTATAAGACACCTTAACTTTTACCTCGAAAACAAACTAATACATTACATAACTAGAAAAACTTTATATTCAGAATATTTAACTAAACAATAAGGAAAAATACAGAAGTGATTAAGACCAAATGCTGTCTCACCTGGTCTTAAATAGGTTAAAGGGCAATTTTAGCGAAATAAATGGCGCAATCGCCTTCGTGGGAGGAGTAATAACTGACCATCAAGATATTGTCACAGAGCACGACACCGGCGTAACTGGTGTCGCCGCCCGATGGCAAAGAGAGCAGCTCCTCTATCTGCGCCCTTTGTCTGTCGATCGCCACCAGCGAGGTACGCACACGACCATCATAGAGGCGCACCACGCCATAAAGCTTACCTTGATAAAGAAAGGTTACCGGCCCTCCTACGCGGCAGTTAGTCGTCTGCCAATGCCACTGGGTATAGGGAGGCTCCGACTCGCCCAGCAATGCACGCTCATCTGTCTGCCACAGTGGATCCCGGCGCAGCAGGCAGATGGCTTTATCAGCCTCGTCGAACACTAAACCAGACTCATTGACATAACCGGCCTGGCTAAGTTTCTCCACCAAGGGATGAAAATCGGTACTGGCATCACTTTTATACAGCGCCGCATAGCCATCATGTTCGTGACAATAATAGGCAATCCCATAGAAGTGCCCCTTATGGGGTGTGATGCGCCACAGCCATTCTCTCTCTTTGACCAGGGCCCTTGGTCCAGCCCAATTCACCCCGTCATGAGACTGCCAGCAATAGGAACGCATCGCCCGTCCTTCTTCTTGTTGAATCGCGGCGCCAGCAAACAGGAATAGCTTTTCACCCTCAACCACCAGCTTCCCATCTCTGAGATCGGCAAAATCTGTCTCCACGAGGGCGACACTTTGCCAGTCTTTACCCTCGTTATCTGAGCATAGGATCCGCAGCGCGCCGTCTGGCGACACGTGTGCACTGGCCTGACGAAATACGCAATAAAGCTTTTGTTTAAAGCGCACCAGATCCGTAAAGGCGTTGTGGGGCGAAGCGTCCCAAATCTTGGTCACTGATATCAGTTTCATCTTTTACTCCGCAATTTGATTGCATTAATGATGGCCGACTAAAATGATGGCCGAATATGGTTCGTGACTCAACCCAAGACGAGTTTAAAAACAGTCTATAACCAATGGCTAAGGACTGGCTCTGCGCAAGCACCACTACCAACATGAGTAGGACCTGTTGCTCTTTCACGTTAACTTTTGCAGCATTCTGTATCGCTTTTATACAAGGCAGAGCGATTGCAATCTAGTGCACTACATCAATGAGCGATAACGCAGTAGAAAAATGATACAGACATAAAAAAAGCCTCACTCTCAAAGGAGTAAGGCTTTCTTGATACATAGACTAATCGCCTTAATCTAGCTTCTCTGGCGCGGCGTCTTACCGGCTGTAGTCTTATGCTTACGCACGGCGCGGCGGATCTTAGCGCTCTTCACCTTGCTCCGGGCCACACTGTGTTTATCTGTGCCCAACAGGGTGCGCGTTTCCTCTTCGAGACCGGCCAGCTTACGCAGATAGTTCACCTGCTCAATTGGCAGCTCAACCCAACCACCACGAGGCAGCGATTTAGGCAGATCTATCATGCCGTAGCGAATACGGATCAGGCGGCTCACCTGCACTTCCTGCGATTCCCAAAGGCGGCGAACCTCACGGTTACGACCTTCGGCCAGCGACACATGCCACCATTTATTCATGCCCTCGCCACCGGCAGGCTTCACCTTGTCAAAATGGGCTGGGCCATCTTCCAACGTCACACCCGTACGCAGACGCTGAATGCAGGCGTCGGTCACCTCACCAAAGGTACGTACGGCGTATTCACGCTCCACCTCATGAGACGGGTGCATCAGGCGGTTAGCCAGCTCACCGTCAGAGGTAAACAGCAACAGGCCTGAGGTGTTGATATCCAGACGTCCCACCGCAACCCAGCGAGAATCACGGGTCTTTGGCAGACGGTCGAATACCGTCGGGCGCCCTTCGGGATCTTTGCGGCTGCAGATCTCCCCTTCGGGCTTATGGTAGGCGATCACACGGCACACCAAGTCGTCTTCCGACTTGATCGATACCGCACGGCCATCGATACGCACCTTGGCGTCGGCCTCGATACGATCGCCAAGCTTAGCAATTTCACCGTCTATACTAACTCGACCTGCAGCAATCCATGCCTCCATCTCACGACGGGAGCCATGGCCTGCACGGGCCAAGACTTTCTGCAATTTTTCACTCATTAGTAGACTCTTCATCGGTTTTAGGCGCTGTGTTGTCAGGGGTCGACTCGACCCCCTGGGTTTGACCAAACAGCGCCGCTAGTGACTCGGCGTCGGATAAGGGAGGAAGGTCCGCTATCCTGTCCAAGCCAAAATAGGCTAAAAATTCATTTGTGGTCCCATAGAGCGCGGGCCTCCCCGGCACCTCTTTATGACCCACAATCTTAATCCAGTGTCTATCGGATAGACTCTTGATGATGTGGCTTCCCACCGCCACACCACGTACAAACTCAATATCGGCGCGGGTGACCGGCTGACGATAGGCAATCACCGCCAGGGTCTCCAGGGTCGCCCGAGAATATCTCGGCGCCTTCTCCTGCCAAAGCGTCTGCAGATAGGGGCTCAAGGTTTCGATAGACTGAAAACGATAACCGCCCGCCACCTTGACTAACTCTATGCCGCGCCCCTGATAATCCTGCTGCAACTCCTCTATGGCGGCCTTTACCTTGGCGCGGGAGACGCTAAAGTTTGCCAGCACACTCTCATTTAAGTGTTTGATAGAGACAGTCCTAGCCATCACAAACAGACTGGCTTCAATCAACTGCTTGAGCTGATCCGGATTTATTTGCAGTTTCTTACTCGACAATCAATAGGCCCTAACGTGTATGGTCGACAGCGGCTGCGCCTGAATAAGATCGACCAAAAGCTCTTTTACCAGTTCCATCAACGCAAGAAAGCTCACTACCACGCCCGCTCGCCCCTCAGAAACATCAAACAGCTGCTCGAAAGGCACATAGGACTTGCCTTCTAGCATAGCCAATATTTGCATCATGCGTTCCCGTGTCGACAGCTGCTCACGCTGCACATGATGATGCTCTGTGGCCTCGACCCGCTTCAACACGGCCGCAAATGCCCCGGCCAACTCAACCAGGGAAACCGACGGCGGCACTAATACCGGCTTGATATCCGGCGCCGGCAACACCTTGGCCTGAAACACATCGCGCTCGAGTCGCGGCAAGGCATCTAGCCTTTGCTGCGCGTCTTTAATCACCTCGTAGGCCTTAAGCTGTCTGATCAACTGGGCACGAGGATCGGCCTCATCTTCCTCTTCAAGCTCAGGTTTAGGTAACAAGAGGCGCGACTTGATCTCGGCCAGGGTGGCGGCCATCACCAGATAGTCGGCGGCAAGTTCCACCCTCGCCCCTTGCAACAGCTCAATATACTCAAGGTATTGATCCGTAACAGGTGCAATGGCCATCTCGACCACATCCAGTTTCTGCTTGCGGATCAGATAGAGCAGCAGATCCAGCGGGCCTTCGAAAGACTCAAGAAACACCTCTAGCGCCTCGGGCGGAATAAAGAGATCCGCCGGCAGCTCCTTAACGGGCTCGCCCCTGACCACGGCCAAAGGTAAACTTTGTTGAGTCCCCTGCATCCACTCTCCAAGTAGCCAGGCAGAACCTTGCCAGCCTGAATCTAAACCTACGCCGCTTTACTCGTTGTCCTAGCAGAAAAGCCTACTCAAAACCGGCCAATAATCACTCGACTCTGGCGAGGCTAAACGACACCAAACGCGCGATTATACCTGCAATTTTGGCCAATAGACAGGGCTTTAGCCAAACTGGCTAACATCGCCTGCGCCTTCACGTAGAATCTCGATATCTCCCTCGGAAAGATCGATAACCGTGGTGGGTTTCTCACCCAGGTAACCACCATGAATGATCACATCCACCTGATGCTCCAGGATGTCACGAATATGCTCGGGATCTGACTCGGTAAACTCTTCACCCGGCAAGATAAGACTGGTAGACATCAAAGGCGCATCGAGCGCCTCCAGCAGCGCCAGGGCGATCACATTATCCGGCACGCGGATACCGATAGTCTTCTTCTTAGGGTTTTGCAGGCGCTTAGGCACCTCTTTGGTGGCCTTGAAGATAAAGGTGTATGGCCCAGGTGTGTTGTGCTTCAGCACGCGGTAGGCCTGATTGTCCACCCTAGCATAGGTCGCCAGCTCAGACTGGTCACGCACCATCAGCGAGAAGTTATGATCGTTCTCTATCTGACGAATGCGCACTATTCGGGTCATCGCATCTTTCTCACCCAACAGGCAACCTAGGGCATAACCTGAGTCTGTGGGATAGACCACCACCCCGCCCTGCTTGATCACATTGACCGCCTGATTAATCAGACGAACCTGAGGATTTTCCTCATGTACATAAAAAAATTGACTCATGGGTTTCCCATCCAATTATCCATTTGCCACACCCAATCGACACCTTGGGGTTGGAACATGTTTTTACCTAACTCGAGCCAGCTGCCGGGAAAATGAAAATCGCTTCCCAGCGAGGCATGCAGTTCATTGAGCCGACTCAAGGCAATTAAATTATTACGATCATCCAGGGTCTGCTGACCCAGCACCACTTCCATGGCATCGCCACCTGCGGCCTTAAATTCACGCACCAGACGCTTTAGCCATTTGGCCGACAACTTGTATCCGCTGGGGTGTGCCAACACGGCGACGCCGCCCGCCTCATGAATGATGGCGATAGCAGTTTCCATATCGGACCAATTGTTCGGCACATAACCTGTCTTGCCCCGCGCCAGATACTTCTTGAATACCGCGGCTGCATTGGGGGCATAACCATTGTCGGCTAACCACCGGGCATAATGGCCGCGACTCAGCGCCGCGCCTTCGGCTAACGCCTTGGCGCCCTCATAAGCACCACTGATCCCGGCCTTCTCCAGGCGCACGCCTATCTCCATCGCCCGCGCCTCACGCAAGGCCCGCTGCTGGCTCAGGAAGGCATCCAACCCCTGATGTTCAGGGTCGATATTGAGCGCGACGATATGGATATCGAAGTTATGCCAACGGGTAGAGATCTCGCAGCCGTTAATCAGGGTCAAAGGCTCGGCTTGACTGTCATTGAAGCTGTGGGCTTCCTCGAGGCCGGCTAAGGTATCGTGATCGGTAATGGCCAACATCTGTACCCCATTATCTAGGGCTCTGGCCACTAATTCTGACGGGGTTAACTGGCCGTCGGATGCCGTGGTGTGGCTGTGAAGATCGATTAAACGCGTTTCATCTGTCATCCCTTTATTCTACTCGACTTTGTTATTAGAAACATCTAATTGGATGAAATTGGACGAAATTGCATAAGATTCGTTAAATCTCCTCGGCAATCGCTGCAGATTGTGATCTTAAGATGATAAATACGCCAAATAGAAAAATATTCAATTGACAAGGCAACGGGGGGGATGTTTTTATATGGCCATCAACAAGATTTTACCTTTGCATGAGATAGACACTGAAATGACGACACAGCGATTCAACAACATCAACTGGTGGTGGCACTTCCCAACTTAGCGGGTGGTGTGAATGTCTGTGCTCATGTAAAAGAGACAAGATTTAAACAAAAAGCCCGCACTCGATGCGGGCTTTTTGCATTTAATCGCCTAATTTTATTAATAGATTTATAAACGACTAACCCAAACGCATAAACAAGTTAGTCCAATATCGGCAAGTAGGAGCGCAAATATGGGGCAAGAGTTTCTGGCCAGCGTCAACACGATAAAGGAGCGGATCACCTATCATGATGATCCTCTCCAGCTGTATCAGCACCTGACGCAAGATGCGGCACATACCATGTTGCTGGAGTCGGCTGAAATCGACAGTAAGGATCACCTTAAGAGCATCATCATGACCCACGCCGCCCTGGCCATACGTTGTGAAGGTTATCGACTCAGCTTCACCGCGCTGAGCGACAATGGTCAGGCCCTGCTGGCCCCCATCGCCCGCTTCTTCGGCGAAGATGAAACCCAGGTCGATGGCAACGCACTCACCCTAGTCCTACAAAGAGATACCTCACTGTTGGATGAAGATGCCAGGTTAAAATCCACCTCGCCCCTAGATGGCCTGCGCAGCCTGATAAAGCATATCGATATGGGCGACGATGCCCAGTTCGAGAGCCTGTTCCTCGGCGGCGTATTGGCGTTCGATCTTATTGACACGGTAGAGCCGCTGCCCAAGGTGAGCCAGAGCGCCAATACCTGCCCAGATTACCTCTTCTACCTGGCCGAGACATTGATCCTGGTCGATCACCAAGCGCGCAGCGCCGATATCATCAGCCATGACTTTACCCAGAATGCGGAAGTTAAGGCGGCATTGGCCGAGCGAGTCGCCCAGCTGCACCAGGCCTGTAGCTGCCTTCCCGATATCGCCTCGCTCTGCCCTGTGGATACCGAGGCCAAGGTGAATGTGTCAGATGATGAGTTTAAGGCCGTAGTGACAGATCTTAAGTCTCATATCGTCGCCGGCGATATCTTTCAGGTAGTTCCTTCGCGCAGCTTCAGCCTGCCTTGCCCGAATACCCTGGGCGCCTACCGCGCCCTGAGGGAGACCAATCCCAGCCCCTACATGTTCTACTTCAGAGGCGATGACTTTACCCTGTTTGGCGCCTCGCCCGAGAGCGCCCTCAAGTATGAAGCCAGCACCAATCAGGTGGAGATCTACCCCATCGCCGGTACCCGCAAACGGGGCAAGACGGCGAATGGCGATATCGACTTCGATCTCGACAGCCGCATCGAGTTGGAACTGCGCCTGGACAAAAAAGAGCTGTCCGAACACCTGATGTTGGTTGACTTGGCCCGCAACGACGTGGCCCGCATCAGCCAGAGCGGTACCCGCAAGGTGGCCGAGCTGCTCAAGGTGGATCGCTACTCCCACGTGATGCACCTGGTCAGCCGGGTCACCGGCCAGCTTAGATCAGACCTCGATGCCCTGCACGCCTATCAGGCTTGCATGAACATGGGCACCCTTACCGGTGCGCCCAAGGTGAGCGCGGCCCAGCTTATTCGCGGCGCCGAGCAGACACGTCGCGGCAGCTATGGTGGCGCCGTGGGTTATCTCAATGGCCTTGGCGACATGGATACCTGCATAGTGATCCGCTCGGCCTTCGTTAAAGAGGGCACGGCCCATATTCAAGCCGGTGCAGGCGTGGTCTACGACTCAGATCCCCAGGCTGAAGCCGACGAGACCCGCCAGAAGGCCCAGGCGGTCATATCAGCCATCAAGATGGGAGGCGGACAATGAAGCTCTACTTACTGGATAATTTCGACTCTTTTACCTACAACCTGGTAGATCAGTTCCGCAGCCTTGGCTTCGAGGTGGTGATCTACCGCAATGACTTAGATGCCCAGTTTATCGCCGGCAAGCTATTGCAAGAGCAAGGCAAGGCGGCGCTGGTGTTATCACCAGGCCCGGGAGCGCCCCATGAGGCGGGCTGCCTGATGGCGCTCATCGATCTGTTGGCGGGCAAGGTACCCATGCTGGGGATCTGCTTGGGCCACCAGGCGATGATCGAACACTTCGGCGGCAAGGTGGAACGCGCCAAGCAAGTGGTCCATGGCAAGGCCAGTCCGACTATCCACAACGGTCAGGGGATCTTTGCCGGTCTGCCCTCGCCGCTGCCGGTGGCCCGCTACCACAGCCTGGTGGCGACACAGGTGCCCGACTGCCTGGAGGTGATCGCCACCACAGAGGAGATGCCCATGGCCATCTCTCACAAGAGCGTCAAGGCGGTGGGCTTTCAATTCCACCCCGAGTCAATCCTGACCACACTCGGCAGCCAACTGCTGACCCAGACATTGACCTACCTGACCCAAGATACCCAATTAAGCAGCGGCCAAGGAGTATAGTAATGAGTGAACTACAGCCGATTTTAGACAAACTTTACCAGGGGCAAACCATCAACCGTGAAGAGACCAAGGCGCTGTTTAGCGAGATAGTCGAAGGCAAGATGGATCCCGTGGCCATGGCCGGCATGTTGGTCGCGATGAAGATGCGCGGCGAAACCATAGATGAGATCTCCGGTGCGGCGGACGCATTGCTGCAAGCCGCCAAGGCGTTTCCCGCTCCCAGTGAGGCGACACGCACCCAGGGCATAGTGGATATCGTCGGCACAGGTGGTGACGGCCACAACACCATCAACATCTCGACCACCTCAGCCTTCGTTGCCGCGGCGGCGGGTGCCAAGGTGGCCAAACACGGCAATCGCAGTGTATCGAGCAAGTCTGGCTCGTCGGATCTGCTGGCGCAATTTGGTATCGATCTCACCATGGCGCCCGCGACCGCAAGGGACTGCCTCGACAACTTAGGGCTCTGTTTCCTGTTCGCGCCCCACTATCACGGCGGTGTGCGCCACGCGGTGCCGGTGCGTCAGGCGCTGAAGACCCGCACCCTGTTTAACGTCTTAGGCCCATTGATCAATCCAGCCAGACCCGACTACATGCTGCTGGGCGTCTATGATCCTATGCTGGTGCGCCCTATCTGCGACGTGCTCAAGGCACTGGACGTCAAACGCGCCATGGTGGTCCACGGCAGCGGCCTGGATGAAGTGGCAGTTCACGGCGAGACCTTAGTCTGTGAGCTAAAACAGGGCGAAATCGTCGAATATTACCTCTCTCCCGAGGCCCTGGGGCTGAGCCACGCCGAGATAAGCGATCTCGCCGGTGCAGGTCCTGCCGAAAACGCCGAAATCACCCGCGCCATATTGCAAGGCCATGGCGAGTTGGCGCACACTGAGGCGGTAGCCGCCAATGCGGGCTGCGCCCTCTATGTGTCCGGCTGTTGTGACAGTCCACAGCAAGGCACGGCGCTGGCACTACAAACCCTCGCCAGCGGCAAGGCATATACCCTACTCGAGCAGCTTGCTAGCGCGAGCCAAAGTGACAACCTAGGAACAAACTGATGCAAGCGAGTGTAAACAATCAAATAGGCGCATCCAAGACAAGCAGCAATGTGCTGACACGTATCGTCGACACTAAACCGGCCCACATCGCCGCCCTGAAACAGCGCTTCCCCGAGGCCTCCCTAGCACCCAAGGTATCGGATCGTAGCCTGTACCAGGCACTCAAGGCGCCCAATGCCGGCTTCATCTTCGAGTGCAAGAAGGCCAGCCCCTCTAAGGGCCTCATCAGACAAGCGTTCGACGTCGAGGCCATCGCCGACGTCTACAATCATTACGCCGCGGCCATCTCGGTGCTGACCGACGAGCAGTTCTTTCAGGGTGACATGGATTACCTGCCCAAGGTACGTGCCCGGGTCAGCCAGCCCATCTTATGTAAAGATTTCTTCGTCGATCCCTATCAAGTGAAACTGGCGGCCCATCAAGGCGCCGATGCCATACTGCTGATGCTATCCGTGCTCGATGATGAGCGCTATCAACAGCTCGCGAGCCTGGCGGCACAGTACCAACTGGATGTGCTGACCGAGGTCAGCAACGAAGAGGAGCTCAAGCGCGCCATCGCGCTGGATGCCGCCATCATAGGGATCAACAACCGCAACCTGAGGGATCTCACCACAGATCTGGCGACCACAGAGGCGCTCGCGCCACGCATTCCGGCGGACCGCGTCGTTGTGAGCGAATCGGGGATCTACACTCAGCAGCAGGTGAGACGCCTGAGCCCCTTGGTGGATGGCTTCCTGGTGGGCAGCTCGCTGATGGCCGAGGCCGATCTGGATCTCGCCTGCCGCGCGCTCACCCTGGGCCACAACAAGGTGTGCGGCCTGACCCGCAGCGAAGATGTGCGCAATGTTGCCGATGCCGGCGCCCTCTATGGCGGACTTATCTTCGCCAAGAAGTCGCCTCGCTACGTCAGCCCAGAGCAGGCACTAAGCCTGGTCAAGCAGCAGCGAAACACAGGTAAGGCGCTCAACTTCGTCGGCGTATTCGTAAACGAAGCGCCGGGCACCATTGCCGAGCTGGCCAAGCGCCTCAATCTCTTCGCCGTGCAGCTTCACGGCAGCGAGAGCGAATATAATATCGCGCAGCTAAGACTTGCCCTCGACGCACTTGGCTGCCAACCCCAGATCTGGAAGGCGGTTGCCGTCGATGTGGATGCTAGTGTTAATGTCGACAGCGAAAGCAATAGTGACGAATCGCAAACATTAACCATCCCAACCAATGCCGATCGCCTGCTCTACGACAGCAAGACCAAGGCGGCAAATGGCGTGCAGTTTGGCGGCACGGGCCATGCCTTTAACTGGCAGCAGCAACTGCCGCACAAGGCAGATGCCATGTTGGCCGGTGGGCTTAATGCAGGCAACGCTTGTGACGCCGCCCGCCAGGGCTTCTATGGCCTGGACTTTAACTCGGGCCTCGAGTCGGCACCCGGCATCAAGGATGCCGAGCTTATCAAGCTAGCCTTTACCGCCCTTAGAGAATATTAACGTTTTGCGGCGCACCGAAACGGCGCCGCCCAGATAGAGAGAGCTTTATGATGACTAAGCTGGACCCTTATTTCGGCGAATATGGCGGTATGTTTGTGCCGCAGATTTTGATGCCCGCCCTCAAGCAGCTCGAAGCCGCCTTCGTCGATGCGCAGAACGATCCGAGCTTTCAAGCCGAATTTGCCGATCTGCTGAAAAACTACGCCGGCAGACCGACCGCGCTGACGCTGACCCGTAACCTCAGCCCCAACCCTCTGGTAAAGATCTACCTCAAGCGTGAAGATCTGCTCCATGGCGGCGCCCACAAGACCAACCAGGTATTGGGTCAGGCCCTGCTGGCCAAGCGTATGGGCAAGAAAGAGATCATCGCCGAAACCGGCGCCGGACAGCACGGTGTCGCCACGGCCCTGGCCTGTGCGCTATTGGGGCTCAAGTGTAAGGTCTACATGGGCGCCAAAGATGTCGAGCGTCAATCGCCTAACGTGTTCCGCATGCGTCTGATGGGCGCCGAGGTGATCCCGGTCACCTCAGGCTCTGCCACCTTGAAAGATGCCTGTAACGAGGCGATGCGCGACTGGTCCGCCAGCTACGAAAAGGCCCACTACCTGCTGGGCACCGCCGCCGGTCCCCATCCCTTTCCCACCATAGTGCGCGAATTCCAGCGCATGATTGGCGAAGAGACCAAGGCGCAGATCCTAGAGCGTGAGGGGCGTCTGCCCGATGCGGTGATCGCCTGCGTCGGCGGCGGTTCAAATGCCATCGGCATGTTTGCCGACTTTATCGAGGAACCTTCGGTGAAGCTTATCGGTGTCGAGCCCGCAGGGCTCGGCATAGACACGCCTAAACATGGCGCGCCACTCAAACACGGCAAGACGGGGATCTTCTTTGGTATGAAGGCGCCGCTGATGCAAGATAGAGAGGGCCAAATTGAGGAGTCCTACTCCATCTCCGCCGGCTTAGACTTCCCGTCTGTGGGGCCACAGCATGCCCATCTGGCGGCGACCGGCCGTGCCACCTATGAGTCGGCCACGGATGAGGAGGCTCTGGAAGCCTTCCAGCTACTGGCCCGTAGTGAGGGGATCATCCCGGCACTGGAATCAGCCCATGCCCTGGCCTATGCCATCAAGCTGGCCGAGGCCGCCACCGAGGAGACCCTACTTGTGGTGAACCTCTCTGGCCGAGGCGACAAGGATATCTTCACCGTCGCCGATATCCTAGAGAAACAACAAACAAGCAACGAGGAGAGCGGCAATGAGTAACCGTTACCAGGCAGCATTTGCCGCACTTAACGCAAGCGGGCGTGGCGCCTTCGTGCCTTTCGTCACCATAGGCGATCCCAACAAGGAATTGTCACTGAAGATCATCGAGACCCTAGTGGATAACGGCGCCGACGCCTTGGAATTGGGCTTTCCCTTCTCCGATCCCCTCGCCGATGGCCCCGTGATCCAGGGCGCTAACCTACGCGCCTTAGCCGCGGGCGCCACACCGACAGGCTGTTTCGAGATCATCACAGCGGTGCGCGCCAAGTACCCAGACCTGCCCATAGGTCTGCTGCTGTACGCCAACCTGGTCTATGCCAACGGCGTCGAAGCCTTCTACGCCAAGGCCAAGGCCGCCGGGGTAGATTCAGTGCTTATTGCCGACGTGCCGGTGGAAGAGGCCGCCCCCTTTATCGCCGCCGCCAAGGCCCACGAGGTAGCACCTATCTTTATCGCGCCGCCAAATGGCGATGCCGAGACGCTACGCCAGGTGGCCGAGCAGGGGCAGGGCTACACTTATCTGCTCTCCCGCGCTGGGGTGACAGGCACAGAGTCTAAGGCTGGCATGCCGCTGGATGATATCCTGGCCAAGCTCAAGGCCTTCGACGCGCCGCCGCCCCTTTTAGGCTTTGGCATCGCCGAACCGGCCCAGGTTAAGGCCGCCATCGCCTCGGGCGCGGCGGGCGCCATCTCGGGTTCGGCCGTGGTGAAGATCATCGAAGCTCATCAAGACGATGAGCAGGCCCTGCTCGGCGCCCTGGGTGAGTTTACCCGCGAGATGAAGGCGGCGACCTAAGCCCAAACATTCAAATTGGTCAATGACCAAACCTAATATCCCCGCCACGTGCGGGGATTTTTTTCCGCCAAGTGCACAATACTGATCCATTAACCCCTCGGCGCCGTATCACCAGCATCAAACCAAAAACAGCGGTACTTGGATGAAACGCTACGCAACATCGAAAGTCACAGGAGTGACAAGCGGCTACTGGCTATACTTATAGCTATTAGGCTAGCAACTGTGTTTCTAGCAACAACTGCCCTCGCCTTCAATTAACATAAGGAGACGCCATGCAAAGCTTTGACAGGATGTTCAAAGGGATGATTTTCGATCTCGACGGCACCTTGGTAAGCAGCTCCTTGGATTTTAAGGCCCTCAAGCAGGCGGTCGGCTGCCCGTTAGATCAAGATATTCTCGCCTTCGTGGGCCAGCTACCTAAGGCGCACGCAGAGGAGGCCCATGACATCATCACTCGGGCCGAACACTTAGATGCACTAAGTGCCAAGGCGCTGAGAGGCGCGTTAGCCCTGCTGGATTTTTTATTGCTGCAACAGATCCCCACGGCCATAGTCACCCGCAACAGCCACCGCGCGGCCGAGTTAAAGATAGAGCGCTGCGCCCTGCCGGTAGATCTGCTTTACAGTCGTGACGACGGGCCGGCCAAGCCTGATCCCAGCAGCCTGCTGGCCCTTGCCGATTCGTGGCTGATAGCGCCGTCACAGATCGCCTATGTGGGCGATCATCACTATGATGTCGAGGCCGCCAAGCGCGCGGGAATGCAATCTGTACTACTCGGGGAAGATAGAGCCTGTAGCGAACGGCATGGCGCCAGCTTCATCTTCAAAGATCTCATGGCGCTGCACAGGGCACTGCCCTCTATCTCCCTTTGCGCCTGAGCTTGCAATTAATAAGCAGCGCGAATGAATATGTTACTTGGCTTGATCTTACTGAGCCCTCATCTTTTCACTATCCAAGGAGTCGATACTAAGATGCAAACATTAGCCTTACTGACTCACCCGGGTCACTGGCAGATAGTCAACGATGGGGTAATGGGCGGACACTCCCAGAGTGAATTAAGCGAAACCCTTGGCCCAGATCAGCAATACATGCTGCGCTTCGATGGCCATGTCTCTCTCGCGAACAATGGCGGCTTCGCCTCTGTGTCACGCACCCTGAGCCAGGAGGAACAGCAGCTGTTGTCAGAAACAGACCCGCGTCACATTAGCCTCACAGCTATAGGCGATGGCAGGCGCTACCAGCTCAGGCTCAAGGTTCTTAAACAGGGCGAGATCATTCATTATAAGGCGGGCTTTGATACCCAGGTGGATACGCTGGCACACTGGTCATTTTCCCCTGATGATTTCATCGAGACCTTTCACGGCGAAGATTACCCAGAGCGACCACTGCCTGACTTTACTCAACTGGCAGCCCTTGGGCTCTTGATTGGCGACGGCCAGGAGGGAGAGTTTGAGCTGCTTCTCGCTGGCCTAAGCATTGAGCATTAATGATTAGCCGCTAGGACCAAGCCACTAGCCTTGATAGGAGAGAAACTCGATGATCTCATCCATATTGAGGTCGAAATCATCGGCGCGCACGTTCTTGACAATAATGTCATCACGCATCGCCGCCAGATCGATATTGGCGGAGATCTCGAAATGATTCGGATTCAGACAGTAGAAAGGCTTCACATTCGGACGAATGGGATCTTGCAGGTTGTGACTCTCGACGATCGCCAGACGGTTAGACTCCAGCTGCACCAGCGAGCCCACTGGATAGACCCCCATGCACTTGATGAAATGATCCACCAGCTCGGCGTCCAGCTCGTTGTTCTCCCCCAGGGCACGTAATATGCTAAACGCCTTCACCTGAGGATAGCCCGCCTTGTAACAGCGATTAGCGGTCAAGGCATCGAAGATGTCACAGATGGCAATCATCCTGCCATAACGGGAGATCGCCTCCGCCCCCACCCCATAGGGGTAACCCTTGCCGTTGAGCTTCTCATGGTGCAGTCTGGCAACCTCTAGGCTGAGAGGGCTGATGTTAGCCGTGTCTCCTATGATGCGAATGGAATGATTGGCATGGGTCTTCATCACCTCGAACTCCTCGGCCGTTAGTCGGCCCGGCTTGTCGAGAATGGCCGGTGGGATCATTATCTTACCCACATCGTGCAGGAAGGCACCTATCGCCAACTCACGCACTATCTCTTTATCTATCTTGAGATAACTGGCAAAGATCGTCATCAGCACGGAGACCGCCACCGAGTGTTCCAGCAGATACTGATCCTTGTGGCGTATATTGATCACGCAGGCCAGCGCGTCGGGATTGTCAAAGATCGCCTCGATAGACTGATCCGTAACCTGTCTTACCGGCTCCAGCGACAGGGGGACACCATTTTGGGCATCGTCGAACAGGCGTCGCTGGATCGCCTTGGACTCATCAAACAGCTGTCTGGCCCGGGTCAGTCGCTGTTTAAACAAACCGGGACTCGATTTCTCTCGATCGGCTCGCCTTAATGGGGCCGGCTCAGACGGCTGGACACGTTGCTTGCTGGTATCAACCTTCAGCTTCTCTATGCCCTTACGCTTAAATCCATCTATCACCTGTTGTTTAGTGATCCATCCCTGCTCCGCCAGTTGAAATTTGTTTATCGGCTGAGTGATCTCAACCACATACATGCCAACGGCTAATTCAGAAACATCCAGTTCCACTATCATATGCTGTACGTCCGCCCCCAGGAGGAAATTTACTGCTTTTGTGATGCGGCGAGAGCCACGTGAGCTGCTCGGCATCATTTGCAAAAATGTAGCACAAGCTTAACCAAAAAACTGCCTATCAAGCTCACTAAGATTTGAGACATGTCAAAAATTTCACTAATAATCATTAGCATACATTCGACATCGATAAAGATTTTGCAACACGTCTGCGCAAAAGAACATCAGTTTCCCCCCAGGCGGAAACACAACCGGGGCAGATCCGGGCCAGATTAAGGTAAATTCATCACAAATGCCGCGGTTTCCCGCCCTCTCGACATTTGCCCCATCCAAGAGGCATGTTACACTGCCAGCCATCTATATCTCTTGTTTGGTGAACTTGCCTACATGAAACAACTGCTCGACTTTTTACCTCTGGTGATCTTTTTCGCCGTCTACAAGTTTTTCGACATCTATATCGCCAGCGGCGCCCTGATAGCGGCTACCGCATTGCAGTTGGTCGTCACCTATCTGCTGTATAAGAAGATTGAGAAGATGCACCTAATCACCTTCGCCATGGTGAGCTTCTTCGGTACCCTCACCCTGGTCTTTCACGACGATGCCTTTATCAAATGGAAGGTCACTGTGGTCTATGCCTTGTTTGCCCTGGCATTGGCGCTGAGTCAATATCTAGGCAAGCCTATCCTCAAGGGAATGCTGGGCAAGGAGCTTATCGTCGCCGACAAGGTCTGGTCCCGCGTCACCTGGTATTGGTTCACCTTCTTCATTGCCTGCGGCCTGGTGAACATCTATGTCGCCTTTAATCTATCTCAGGAAACCTGGGTCAATTTCAAGGTGTTCGGCCTCACGGCCCTGACACTGATCAACACTGTGATCACTGTGGTTTACCTCTATAAACATATGCCTGAAGAACACAAAAAGGAACTCAAATAATGTGGTACATGATCTCATCTCAAGATGTTGAAAACAGCTTAGAAAAACGCATGCAAGCCCGTCCTGACCACCTGGCACGCCTGCAGGAACTCTCTGACGAGGGCCGCCTGATGATCGCCGGTCCACACCCTGCCATCGACAGTGACAACCCGGGTGAAGCCGGCTTCACCGGCTCGCTGGTCGTTGCCGAGTTCGACTCACTGGAAGCGGCGCAGGCCTGGGCAGACCAAGATCCCTACGTAGCCGCCGGCGTCTACCAAAGCGTCATCGTTAAACCCTTTAAGCGCGTACTGCCTTAATTACAATTCAGGAAGTAAGCTCTTGAAAATTGTTTCATTTAACATCAATGGTCTCAGGGCCAGACTGCACCAGCTCCAGGCGCTGATCGACAACCATAGCCCAGATATCATAGGTCTGCAGGAGACCAAGGTACACGATGAGGCCTTTCCTCTGGCAGAGGTCGAGGCCATGGGCTATCAGGTGCATTACCATGGTGGCAAGGCCCACTATGGCGTAGCCATGCTCTCTAAACAGACGCCGGTCAAGGTACAGAAAGGTTTCCCCACAGATGATGACGAGGCCCAGCGCCGGATGATCATGGGCACCTTTACCCAGGCCAACGGCCGTCAACTGACTGTGCTCAACGGTTACTTCCCCCAGGGGGAGAACATCAGCCATGAAACCAAGTACCCTGCCAAGCGCAAGTTCTATCAGGACCTGATGCTCTACCTGCAACAGCACCATAGTCCAGATGAAGATATCGCCATCATAGGCGACATCAATATCTCGCCAATCGACTTAGATATAGGCATCGGCGAGGCCAATGCCAAGCGTTGGTTAAAGACGGGTAAATGCAGCTTCCAGCCCGAAGAGCGTGAGTGGCTGCAGACGCTGCTGGACTGGGGATTAGTAGACACCTTCCGTCAGTTGCATCCTGCACGAACCGAACGCTACTCCTGGTTTGACTATCGCAGTAAGGGCTTCGACGACAACCGTGGCCTGCGCATCGACGTGATCCTAGCAACGCCTTCACTGGCGGCGCGTCTGACCGAGTCCGACGTAGACTATGATCTGCGGGGCATAGAGAAGCCTTCGGATCATGCCCCTATCTGGAGCAGCTTCCAAGACTAGTGGTTATGCATTATGTTATCGATCAAAAAAAGGCGCCATAGGCGCCTTTTTTATTGAGTCTCTTCTACTGAGTCGCTTTCATTGAAAAGTGATAGCGCCTAGCTACTGCAGGCGATATTGCGACAAGATGCCATCCAGCTCAGTCGAGGACTGCTGCAGCTCGCTGGCCAGCACCACAGAGCGCTCGGCAGTCTCCTTGATGGTCTGGGACTGGTCGCGGATCTCATTGAGCTGCGAGGCGATATCCCGCGCCGACACGCTTTGCTCCTCCGCCGATGCGGCGATCTGCGAGCTCATGTCGAACACCTGATCGATGGAGTCGGCCATGGTATCCACGTCACTGCCTACCGACTCGATAGCCCCGCGGCCAAGCTCGGCCTGCTCGACGATCTCATGGGTAATATCCGCCAGCTGACCCGAACCCGACTGCAGCCCCTCGATCATCGATTGGATCTCCACCGTCGCCTGCTGGGTGCGTCCCGCCAGGGTGCGTACCTCGTCGGCCACCACGGCGAAACCTCGGCCCTGCTCGCCGGCGCGCGCCGCCTCGATGGCCGCATTCAGCGCCAGCAGGTTGGTCTGTTCGGAGATACCGTTAATAGTGGTCACCACGGCGCCTATCTCGGTGGCATTACCGGAAAGCTGATCCACCGCACTGGAGGCCGCATCTATCTGGCCGGTCAACTGGCCGATACGGCGGACCGCCTCGGCGATACGCTGCTTGCTGTCGGCCGCCGCGGTCGCATTTTGCTTAGTATGATCTGAGGTGTTGGCCGCATTGTGGGACACCTCTTCGATGGCGGCGGTCATCTGATCCATCGCCACGGCGACGGTATCGAGAAACTGATGTTGGAACTGCGCCAGCTCATCGTTCTGCTTCGCCTGCAGATTAAACTCATCTGAGGCATTGGCGAGTGTCCTGGCGTTGTTGCCTATGGCCGTGACCATCTCGCTCATGTTATCGGCGTTTCGGTCGATTTCCCGTGCGATGAGACTAAAGTCATCCTTACCAAAGAAATTCAATCTAAAGGAGAGATCGCCGTCGGCCAAGCGCTTGATGGCGATATACATGTCCCACAGGCCGCCGCCCAAGGAGGTGGAGATCCAGTAACTCAGCTGATAAAGCGGATAGAGGGCGATAAGGGCTATCCACAGCATCCACCAGGCATCACTCTTACCTTCGGCCTCCCAGGCCGCCACATCTTGGCTCAGCTGCAAATATTGGCCAGCTATCGGCGCACTGGCGGTCACGCTGTCACCGCGGCGCGATTGCTCATCGCTGGTGGCCAGCCTCAGGCCATTATCTTGGGCAAAGCGCACTAACGCCTCGCCAGTTAACCCCATCTGGCTCGCCACTTTGGCATAGGCATCGACACTGGCCTGCACCCTAGCCGCCGAGCCGGCATGCAATTGGTTGGTTGCCGCGTTTAAGTTGAGCAAGGCGATGGTCAGGGTGATGGCCGTCACCATAGAGCAGACCACCCAAAATTTACCGTTAAGACTGAGTTTGATCAGCAAGGCATCTATCTTTCTAAACTGGATAGCTTTCATGGAAACCCACTTATTATCAGGCTAAATTGACAATTTCTTTCGACCTACAGATTCAAGTTAAGCACAATTTTTATTGCTGAGCCTTGATTAAACGTAACTTTATGGCAGGTATAGTCTTAGCGGTAAAGGCCACCATCTGCCCTGTTAGGAGTGTCATGGCATAGCCCAGTAGCGCACCGATAAATAGCGGCGGCAGTATGCTCGCGATATCACCGCCCAAGGCAAAGGTGATGCAGCAGCCGATGAAGGCGCCAGGAATGAAGGCGAGTCTCTGATAGCTGGCTTGCAGGCACATCAGGCTGGTGACTATGCCTGTCAGCAGATAACCCACAAGCGGCGTATCGAAATAGCTGCCACCCGAGATCACCACCCAGGCCCAGAACACTCCGGAGAGATTAGTGAACCATGTCATCAACACCCCCTGAAAACCCGCCTTTGGCTGAGCGAAGAAAGTGCTACACGCGAGAAAGCCAACCCAAGTGACTAAGTGAAATGCATCGGCGACCCCGGCCCAAACGGCAGCAAGTAGCCCTGCAGATAATGCGACCTGCATACGATTTTCCATGTATGACCCCTCATTACATTGGAATATTATTTTTGGTTAAATTACTCCAAATTGAATGACAAAAACAGGATCTAGGCCAAATAAACCGGATTAAATGTTATTAAATTGAAAAAATGGCACCATTTGTAGTAAAAGAACAAAATTTAACGCAACAAAGGCATAAGCGTGGTGATAAAAAAGCCAGTCGATATAACGACTGGCTCTAATGGTCTACAGCTTATCTATGGATAGCGACTAGATCTTGAAATGATCGCTCAGGGGCAGATCGCGAATACGCATGCCACTGGCCGCAAAGATAGCGTTGACGATACTGGGCGCGATGGGCGGTACGCCCGGCTCGCCCACCCCGGCGGGCGGCGCCATAGATGGCACCAGGATAGTCTCTATCTCGGGGCATTGACTCAGGCGCAACAGCGGATAGTCATGAAAGTTAGACTGCTCTACCCGTCCATCCTTAAAGCTAATGCGCCCCATCAGGGCGATGCTCAGACCAAACATCACGGCGCCTTCGAGCTGAGAGGCCACCCGGTCGGGGTTGACCAGGGTGCCGGCGTCGATGGCGATAACCGTCTTAAGCACCTTAAGCTGCTTATCCTGAGTCACCTCCACCAGGCTCGCGGCCGCCACATAGGCGGTAAAGCTGCGGTGCGCCGCAAAGCCCCACCCCTGGCCTGCTTCAGGCTTAGCCATCTGCTTCACCTTCTGCTCCACCGCTGAGATCACCCCCTTATAACGGGCGGTGTCCACAGGGTGACGCTCTAACGTCTCGCCATAGTTGCCATAGTTGAACTGCTGATCGCTAAAGGTCTCCAGCCTGTCCTTACCCAGCAACTCGCGCCACATGGTAAAGGTATCCAGGCCGCGTTTGCTCGCCAGCTCATCGACAAACACCCCTATGCCGAAGCCATGCTGAATGTTGCATACAGAGCGCATCCAGCCGATACGGGTATGGGCGCTGGCTTTTACCGACTCACAGCGCAGGCTGTCGATGGCCAATGGCACATCCACGAAGCCCAGATCCAGCTCGGAGGCGCTGGGTTCATCCACACCCTCGGCGAAGGTGGAGCTGATGCTGGGGAAGCCGGTGCGCTGCAATATAGCCTCGACTGCCTTGTCGCCGACTCTGGCCTTGAAATACTGGGCGCTGATGGCATGCAGGTAACCGTTTTGCAGCTCATCTTCCCGGCTCCAGCACACCTTGACCGGCCGCCCGGATTTTTGGGACAGCAGCGCCGCCTCGACGCAGAAATCTGGCTTAGACTTGCGACCAAAGCCGCCCCCCAGCAGAGTCACATGCACTGTCACCTGCTCGGCCTTCAGCCCCAAGGCTGCGGCAACTGTACCCTGGGCACTCTGAGGCGTCTGGGTCGATGCCCAGATCTCGGCGCCCTTATCGGTCACACTGGCGGCCGCCGCCGGCGGCTCCATCATGGCGTGGGCCAGATAGGGCACGCTGTAGACCGCCTCTATGGTCTTATCCGCCGGCCAGCTCTGGCTCTGCTCGCCCTGCTGTCTCACCGCCTTACCAGGCTTTTGCACCGCCTGCTTAAGCTGCGCCAGATAAGCGCTGGAATCGTGCCCGTCGTTTGGTGAGTCACTCCAGGTGATCTTGAGCGCCTTACGCCCCTGGGCCGCACTCCAGGAGTTAGTGGCCAGTACGGCCACGCCGCCAAGGGGCTGAAAGCTGGGCGCGCCCTGATGTCCCGGCAAAGTAATAACATCCACCACTCCAGCGACGGCGCGGGCCGCCTTATCATCGAGCTTGGCCACCTTGCTGCCGAGCACCGGCGGGCGCACTATGCTGGCATAGAGCATGTTTTCCAGCTGGATGTCGTAACCATACTCGGCGCTGCCGTCTAATATCGCCTCCATATCCACTATGGTGTGGCCCTTGCCGATATGGGTATAGGCCTTGGCGGACTTGAGTTTAAGGCCGCTCGCCTCGGGCAGTGGCAGCTTGGCCGCCGCCAGGGCCAGCTCGCCGAAGCTAAGGCTGCGGCCTGAGGCAGAATGAGTAACCTCGTTATTGGCTGTGCTGAGCTCGGATACCGGCACCTTCAGACGCTCGGCAGCGGCCTGCTCCAGCATGGTGCGGGCCATGGCGCCCATCTCGCGCATCTTGTCGAATCCCTTGCGTATGCTGCGGGAACCATCAGTGTTCTGACTGCCGTAGCGTTTATCGGCCAGCCCCTGAACCACCACTACCTTGTCCCAGTCGGCGCCCAGCTCGTCCGCCAACACCTGAGGAATGCCGGTGCGGATCCCCTGGCCCATCTCGGAGCGGTGACAGGTGAGATAGACCTTGTCATCTTCGCCTATGGCGATAAACAGGTTAAGGCGCGCCTCGCCGTTTTGCGCCAGCGCCATCGGGCTCCAGGCAAGGCCACTGGCCCCCAGGGCCAGACCGCCACCGGCGGCGCCGAACAGCTTTAACACATCCCGGCGACTAAAATTTTGTACCGCGCTGAACTGACTCATGCCTCCACCTCCATTGTGCTATCTACACGTTCGGCTTTGCCACTCGCCTGCTTGATCGCCGCCTTGATACGGGTATAGGTGCCGCAGCGACACAGGTTGCCCACCATGGCCTCCTCTATCTGGGCATCATTTGGCTGAGGATACTGACTGAGCAGCGCCGCCGCCGACATCAGCTGCCCCGCCTGGCAGTAGCCACACTGGGGTACGTTGTTGTCGCGCCAGGCCTGCTTGAGACCATCGGCCGCCAGCCCCTCTATGGTGGTCACCTGCTTGCCCTGCACCTGCTTTAGGCTGGTGAGACAGGCCCTGGCGGGCTCGCCATCGACATGTATGGTACAGGCGCCACAGAGGCCGGCGCCGCAGCCATATTTGGTGCCCGTCAGCCCCAGGAGATCCCTGATGGCCCAGAGCACGGGCATATTGGGATCGGCATCTAAGGTGTAGTCTTTTCCGTTTATCTTGAGTCCAAGTTTCGATTGGGACATCAGTTTCTCCTTGTTGACCAATAGGCTATGGTTAACGGCCTTGCTTTAATTTGAATAGCTTTAATTCGAATCGGTTGTGTCATTGGGCGCCCGCCTTGCTCCTCGCCAGGTACGCCATTAGCTGAGATCGGGTATCGATATCGACGCTGGCATCCTCCATCGCCATGGCGATGAGGCTGCCCTGCTGGTAACGCCGGGACAAGAGGGCCTTGGCGCCGCGATCGCCGCTCAGGGTCGACAGCGCCTCATAATCGTCAAAATGAAACAGCGCCGGCGCCCCCAGAGTTAACTCATAATAGGCACAAACCCGGGTGTTTGCCCGGGCGCGGGCGCGAAACAGCCCGAGGTAATCATCAGCCCCCAGTAGCAGCTGATCCCCAAGGGCAATCAATAGCGTCTCGGCGCGCTGGGCCCTGGCCTCCTTTGCCGCCGCGGCGATAGAGTGACCAAGCCCCCCTTGCCAGTCAGGGTTATGCACTAGCTTGGCCGAAGGCGGCAGACAACTGGCTACAGTCTCATGGTGGGCACCGGTGATCACACAAAGACTCGCGCCCAATCTGGCTGCGACCTCACTTAGCGCATGAAATTGGTGGCCTATCAGGGTCGTCTGGGATGGACTGGCAACGGAAAGAGCCACTATGCTTTTAGATTCAGTGGGCTTAGGTTCTGACGAAGCGCTTGCTAGGTCATTAGCGATTAAGTCATCACTCGCCAAATCATCATTTGTTAGCGACTGCGCCAGCTTCACGCCGCCGAAGCGTCGGCTTTCCCCCGCTGCCAGCAGGGCGATCATCACCTTACCTTGGATACAGGTATCAGGCTTCACGCCATCACCTCTTTGAGGGCGACCCGCTTGGCGCCGTGCAGCACGCCGTGACATTCGGACAATATGGAGAGGGCTATCGAGGATGGCAGCTCGCCCCCTAACGCCAGGCCGGCCGGCGCCGAGAAATAGGCGTTAAAACTTGCCGAGTCGAGCTCGGCAAGGGCCAGCACCCTGTCACGCCTATGGCCAGGGCCCAGTAGCGCCAGGTAGCTAAGCTCCCGGGCGTGTTGATGAATTGCTGCCAGAGCCTGGGCATCCAGCTCTAGGTTATGTTGCATCACGATGGCGCCATCGAGACGAGTCCAGAAACTCTGGGGCAGCTCATTAACCGGTAGCTTGATGATGTTGGCGCCAACAAAGTCATACTCCCTGGCATAGCTGGTGCGACGGTCGACCACATCCACTCGCCAGCCCAGCTGCTGAGCAATTTGACACACGGGCTGGGCGTCCAGGCCGCCGCCGAAGATGGCGATGCGATGACGTTCACGCAGGGGAACGACTAAACTTGCAGACTCACATAGCACTGCCTCGCCCTGCACTGAATGGCCTTGTAAGATGCCGGGGCGGGGAAAGTCGCTCAGTTGCCAGCCCGCCTTGGCATCATCCAGGGCCTGCTGACTACACCACACCTGAGCGCCTATGACGTTACTGTGACCAGATGAATCAGAGGAACCAGCGGCACTAGTCGAATCGAGCGACAGCGAAGCATCGACGAGATCTAGCTGATAATGGCATCGCCCCTGGCTGGCGAGCGCGGCCTTGAGCGCCTGAAAATGCAGATAGTGATTGGCGGCGCACAGGGGCACCAGCATGAGATGAACGAGTCCGCCACAGCCTAGCTGATAGCTAGCATCGGCCTCGTCGGTGGCATCGTAACAGACGCTGGCGGCCTGCCCCGTCTGGATCACCTTCTGGGCTCGGCGGCGAAGGTCGGCCTCCAGGCAACCGCCGCTCACCAGGCCGACACTCTTACCCATACCGTGGATCAGCATCATGGCGCCCACCTTGCGATAGGCCGAGCCCTCCACATGGGTCACCACGGCCAGCACCCAATCATCTTGGGGCGCCGCCGACCAGGCGTTGAGCAGATCTTCGATGTGATGTGACATATCCCTGTGTCTCTTAGGCAAAATTAAGGACTAATGCCTTAACCTAGCAGACACAGAAATAAAAAACAGACTCAAAGCGTTGCAAAAGATTTCACAACGAAAAAACGGCGATTCGAATGAACCGCCGTCTTAAAACAAGTATTTAGAATCCTGATTATCAAGATTAGTTAGTGAGATCAGTTCAGCAGTTGATCCGCCACGAAGGGGTTTTGCTGCCGCTCGGCGCCGAAGGTCGAGATAGGCCCATGACCAGGAATAAAGCTCACCTCACGGCCTAAGGGCCAGAGCACCTGGGTGATGGAACGGATCAGATCCTGATGACTCGACTGAGGGAAATCGGTGCGGCCGATAGAGCCCTTAAACAAAACATCCCCCACCCAGGCCAGCTTGTCAGCCTCGCTGTAAAACACGATATGGCCCGGCGTATGCCCTGGGCAATGCAGCACCTCCAGGGTCTGCTCGCCCACGGTGACGCGCTCACCCGAAACAAGATACTGGGCCGGCTCGAAGGCAGCCACAGGCAGAAAACCAAAATGCTTGCTCTGTTGCGCCAGGGTCTCCAGCCAGAAGGCATCGTCCTTATGGGGCCCAATGATGGGCACACCCGCCGCGTCGGCCAAAGCCTTGGCGCCGCCCACATGATCGATATGCCCATGGGTAAGCAAGATCTTCTCCAACGTCAGGCCGTGATGGGCCAGCTGCTGCTGGATCCGCTCTATGTCACCACCCGGGTCGACCACAGCCGCCAGCTTGGATTTTTCACACCAGATGATGCTGCAATTTTGCTGAAATGGCGTCACTGGCACGATTTGATACTTCATCTTATTCTTTCCACTTTCATCCACCTCGGCATAGGTTAAATCATCGGGGTGGGATTCTCTAACGGCACTGACAAAAAGATTGATCTAGGATAACCTATCCGCGTCATTTAGTACTCTGTTGCCTGACATTAGCGCACATTTTTTCATCAAGATGAATTATCAATAAGAATCAGCTAAAGGATCATCATGTCCGACCTACAACGCCTCGCCGGCATCCATTGCCGCAAACACTTTTTTTCGCTGCCACTAGATCACCAAGCCCCAGATGGCGAGTGCATCACTGTCTTCGCCCGCGAACTCGTGGCCCCCGAGCACAAGGACAGCCAGCAGCCTTATCTGGTTTACTTCCAGGGCGGCCCTGGCTTTGGCGCCGTCAGACCCGCGGCCAACGGCGGCTGGATAAAGCGCGCCCTGCAGGAATATCGTGTCTTGCTGCTGGATCAGCGCGGCACCGGCCTGTCCAGCCCCATCAACTATGCCTCACTGGCCCATCTGGACTCACAGGCCCAGGCCGACTACCTCAGCCATTTTCGCGCCGACAGCATCATCCAAGATGCCGAGCTTATCAGGGCGCAGCTCATAGGCGATGAGAAGTGGAGCATACTCGGTCAGAGCTTCGGCGGCTTCTGCGTGCTTAAATACCTAAACGATGCGCCCCATGGCCTGCATGAGGCCTACATCACGGGCGGCATCCCTTCGCTGACCCGCAGCGCCGATGAGGTCTATCAGGCCACCTACAAGCGGGTGCTGGCCAAGAACCAAGACTTCTTCGCCCGTTTCCCAGACGCGCAAGCCCTGGTTAAACGCCTGGCCGCCTACCTGCAACAGAACGAGGTGCGCATCGCCACCGGCGAGCGCCTCACGGTGGAGATGCTGCAACTTCTGGGGATCAACATCGGCATGGAGCAAGGGGGCGAGCCCGTCTATTACCTGCTGGAACAGGCATTGATAGAGACGGCCCAGGGCACTCAAGTCAACCCGCTGTTTTTGGCCCACTTCTGCCAGCTATTGGACTTTAACACCAACCCCATCTTCGCCCTGCTGCACGAGAGCATCTATTGTCAGCAAGATGCGTCGAGCTGGGCGGCCCATAGGGTGAGACAAAGCTATGATGAGTTTAACTACCAGACGGACAAGCCCTTCCTGTTTACCGGCGAGATGGTCTATCCCTGGTTCTTCGACCAGTTCACTAACCTCAAGCCGCTGAAACACGCGGCGCACCTGCTGGCCGACAAGGCCGACTGGCCCATGCTCTACGATCCGGCCAAACTGGCCGACAATCAAGTGCCAGTAGCCGCGGCCATCTACAGCGAAGATATGTTTGTCGAGATGAACTACAGCCTGGAGACAGCGGCTCAGGTGGGGAACCTAAGGTACTGGCTCACCTCTGAATATGAGCATAATGGCATACGTATGGATGGGGAGCATATTTTGGATAGGTTGATTGGGATTAATCGTGGGGAGAGACTTAGGTAAATCTTCTCGGGGGCGTATCGCTCGCCCCTTTTCCCCTGCTCTATCTCTTGCTCATTTCCTGTTTCGTTCGTCGATTCGTCCATCGAGGCTATTTCATATTTTTAGCATGATTACTTTCGCCGTTGGTGGTGTTGGCATTTGTTAAGGTGATTTGAAGGTCGTACCTTCGTTGCTATCTAACGCCTGCCCGGCGGGTGCTGTACAAGGACGTACCAATGTCGTGATCACATGGATGTGAAAGAACGACGTATGTGCAGATACGCCTGTGAGACGCCGTGAATAAATCCCTTTAGGCTCTACCGAAACATCTGATGTGAAAGGACTCACGAATGCCGCGTTGACATGGATGTCAAAGAGCGGCCTTGTTTCGGAAGCTCACCGGCGTATCTGCACTAAGTATCTAAACGTCTCTTCGATTTAGCTTCATTTGCTGCGGGTAGTATTTGGTGCAGAAAGGTGATCAAAAGCTAACTTGATTTTGCCCCATTGCGAGTTATTGGGGCAGCTGACAATTAACTCTACAAACTATAAGTTGACTAAATTTTAGTAATGCTACAGAGTTTCTAGAGTACTCCGACTTTACAGTGTGTCTAACGGACTCGTTGTCCCCGCGAAATGTTGGCCAAGTACATGTGTATAGATTTGTGTTGTACTCACGTCATTGTGGCCAAGTAACTCTTGAACACTTCTTATATCACGACCGGCTTGAAGTAGATGAGTTGCGAAGCTATGCCTAAACGTGTGGCAGGTGACGCGTTTATTTATTTGAATACTACGCACGGCATTCCCGAGCGCTTTACGAATAACACTCTGATGCAGATGATGCCTGCAAACTATTCCAGTATACGGGTGGATGCAGGTCGTTTTAGAAGGGAAAATAAACATCCATCCGCGCTGCCTA
The DNA here is from genome assembly GCF_009831655.1 of Shewanella insulae. Taxonomy (GTDB): domain Bacteria; phylum Pseudomonadota; class Gammaproteobacteria; order Enterobacterales; family Shewanellaceae; genus Shewanella; species Shewanella insulae. The sequence continues at coordinate 705,378 of NZ_WRPA01000001.1, forward strand.
AAAGCGTTAGGGTATTTACGTTCTAATGCATTTGGCAGTGAAGGGCCTATCCCTCGTTGGTTGTCATACTGTTGGATCTTAGTAGCTTTCTCAATATATGCTGTAAGCTTTTCGGCGCATTTATGGCTGAGGATGGTTTGCCTATCTTTTCGCCCTTTTCCGTCTCTAATGGTCAGTGTAGCCCGCTCCATATCAATGTCTTGGACACGTAACCGGAGACATTCTGAAACTCTCAGTCCACTACCATAGAGCAGCTCAATGATTAGCCTGTCGCGGCCATAGAGTTGATTTAATATCGATGATATTTCCAATGGGGATAACACTGTCGGTAAATGTCGCTGTTTAGTGGCATAGCAAAAACCTAAATCCCCAAGCTCATGGTGCAAATGCTTCTGATACAAATAGGCCAATGCATTAAGTGCAATTTTTTGAGTGTTGATTGCCACATTCCGTTGGTTGGCAAGGAAGGTTAAAAATTGTGTAACTTCTTCCGTTCCCATTGTTTCGGGGTGACGCTTGTGGTGAAAGTTAATGAATGCCTTGATCCAATACAGATAAGTTTTTTCTGTTCTAATACTGTAACCACGCATGCGCATTGTTTCTTGAACACCGATTAGAAATAGGCTTTTTAGACTCATGATAACCTCACTCTAAAGTACTGTTTATTTATACAGTATTATTTGATATTTCCGAATATCAAGGAAAATAGTGAAATAATTTTGCGCGTTTATACACGTACTAATTCATATAGTTCATTTTTATCAATCAGTTATGTGTTGACGACTTGAGATAATAGGTTTGGAAAACGCGCATGCGCGTTTTTCTAGATGGTATATTTAGCAAAATGCTGATAAGTTCATTGTATACAGATAGTTAACTGTGCGCGTTTTTACTGGTCCAACGAGGTAAACGCGCATGCGCACTAATAAAATGTTAAATTTTTCGGAGAGATAGTTAATGGATTCGAGTCAGAAGGAGAAAGCTCTGGAAGCAATTAAGGCTACTATTGGCACTGAAGAAGGAGAGTATGGAATCGATCTATTTGTTTCCCATCATCTA
>NZ_WRPA01000010.1 GCF_009831655.1 Shewanella insulae
CAACTCATCTACTTCAAGCCGGTCGTGATATAAGAAGTGTTCAAGAGTTACTTGGCCACAATGACGTGAGTACAACACAAATCTATACACATGTACTTGGCCAACATTTCGCGGGGACAACGAGTCCATTAGACACACTGTAAAGTCGGAGTACTCTAGAAACTCTGTAGCATTACTAAAATTTGGTCAACTTATAGTTTGTAGAGTTAATTGTCAGCTGCCCCAATAACTCGCAATGGGGCATAATTGTCGCAGCATCCCCCTCAAAACTATGGCCAGCTTTTATTGGCCACAAGACACAAATTGAAAATCCCCATTTGTCGGTGTTACTTATCAATACGAGGGTTCGCGAGCCCTTGTAGATGATTCCTGTACCAAGGAGGTGGCTATCGTCTAGACATAGACACCCGACGATTGAACCAAAGTGTTCATACCGTCATCATCCTACTGTTCCTCTTTTTGGTAAGATGAACCGAAGAAAAGACACCTTGAGTGTCTTTTCTTCGTTTTTGACTGCAGCTTTACTTACCCGTAGAACATTCCAGTTAATTCAGTGCAGAGCACAGTGCGGCAAATAATCGCTCTTTTGAGCAACAGAGCATCACTCTCACTGAGCAGCGGCTTTCGGGTCGCCTTGTCGTATCTAGAAGGCATTTCCTCTAGCAACTCAGCATGCAACCGTTTTATATCGCTAAAGATTGAGAGCGACTGGGAAAACAGCATTACCTTGCCGTAATACCCGTGCTTTAACCCATAGAGCCATTTCAACAATATGGTTTGCCTAGACGCTTTGGTTTTAAAAGAATGCTCCATCTCAACAGCGACTATAGTGCCATCAGGTTCGATGGCTATTGCATCCACATTGCGCACGTCATTTGACTTAAATAAACGTTTAAACTCAGTCTCTGTGACATAGGCATGCCAAAACGGTTTATCAGCCCCTTCTTTGGTTTTATTGATAAGCCCTTTTTGCAAAATGTACTGCATCATGAGGTCATGCATGATGGTGTTCTGATTCACCCTCAAGCTCGGCTCGCCCGAACGAAAATACACAGCGATGGCAAGTAACTCTTCGGCATATTTAGCGCCGGCGTAATCAAGCAGGTATACCCGGCCATCCAGAGAGCGATGCGTAATGACTAGACTCAATAGTTTTTCCTTTACCAACTTATTCAAGTGCTCCAAGGCGAGTCGGTAAGGAATGGCATACATCCAGGCAATAATACTGGGAGAAGTTAACCCGAAACGCGCCACGAGTTTGATGGTTGCCATTCTTCTCATTTTACCTGTCTGGTTGTTGTTACAACCAGGGGCATATTGCATGGCCATATTGAGATACGGGTGGTACTTTTCTGCAGAGCTTCCTGCCTGCAATATGCTCTGATTGACGAGCTGCTGAGATTGAGAAATGTGCGTTTGCATGGGATACCTTTTTAGACAACAGATTAAGTGGTATCACCAGGTAGATTCTCCCCAGGCAAACAATCTATATTGATAGAGATCTCTCGATAATCATCACGAGAATCTGTTTCATCCCTATCGGAATGAAAATAGCGACAGAAGTCGCTACCAAGCCAGGCTGCGCCTGATGGCAGAACATCTTCGTTGTTCGGCCATATGTCTTGAAAGGCACGCCAGCTCTGATGACTCGTCATCGACCTGTCTTACGAGCTACGCTCTAGCCTTCCAAAGACATTAAACGCGCATGTACCGAGCTACGCTCTGTACTAACCGCATTTTCGCCGCTTACGACGAGGGTGAGTGTGCCACTCCTCTCCCCTCTTTCGACGCTCTGCTTTTCTGACGAAAAGACAAATGGTTTAGCCATCAATTTGTGCCAAATATGAGGCTAAATTTTGCTGAAGCAAAACGTAAATACGGTTAGTACAGACCAGCTGTACATGCGCGTTGCTCCTTTGAATCGGGACGTCGCCCCCATTCAAATACGCCTGCGGTTAGCCTGTTGCACAGGCGCTTTTATTTACAAAAAATCGTGCCGATTGTTTGCTAAAAAGACACACATTCTGTGCTTAGCAGCATTCGCTTCCCCAAGAGAAATGATTAAAACCCAATGAAAAAACAGACGCTAAGACAGCTAAAAATACCGATATAAAATTAATGAAATTCGCTCTTGCAATCACACTTTTTTTCATTAATGTCGAAAAAAGACCAAACAATTAACGACGCTACGGGAGCATGATATGAAAGATGAATCACCGACTACACCTGCTGTAAATGTTGATGGCACACCGATGATAAACGGTACCTATGTCGATGCACTTGGTAAGCCATTTGGCGTAACAAATGACGATTCAACCTCTCATTCGATACAGGATGACTTGAGCCTCAACACAATCGATAGCGGCTACGACGATTGCTTTGACTCGGGCTTTGATTCAGGCTTCTGTGATTCAGGTTTTGACTCTGGATTCGATTCCGGCTTTGGGGATACGTTTTAGTATGCGCCTAAAATTCGACATTGATTATTTTGCCGAAATATCACCACTACTCTACATGGTTGTCGTAGGTGGAGGGCTATTTGCGTGTTTAGTTATCTTTGAAACTAAAGCCAACTTTATAGCCTCTGTGTTTTTTGGCCTAAAATGTACTTGGGGGGGCTATCTCTATGAATATCGAAAAGCAACGAACCAGATAAAACCAACAAGGTGGACTCATCTATCCTATGTCGCTCTGCGATTCATTTAAATGAAGGAAAACCTATGATCATGCTGATACCGCTAACCATTTTTGTTGCTGGAAGCATCTATATAGCAGTCCGTATAGTCAATAATGAACTAGCGAGCTCTAAGAAGAACTAGCGCAACCTCAATATAGGCCACAGTGACGATACGCTCCAATTAAGCGGACCCCTCAGCCTAGGGGCCGCCTCGCATATAACGATTAAAGCGAGGCATACAACCCACCAGAGGTGGGTGAAACAAAAAAATCCATAAACAACTATAAAAAATAATTAAAAAATAAACCACTAAAAATCAACACCTTAAAGCCAAATAAAAAAATAATAAAAAAAAGTTAGCTTAGTCATTTTTTTGGAATTACGACAATAACTGAAACACTCGCCTCAACTTCAGCACAGTCAATGATTCAACAGCGAGAAATTAAGATGTCACTACTCAATCGAAATAAAGCCAAACTTATGAAGGCGCGTCTGTGGGCAAAAAGGGAGTTCGAAAATGATTCGGTACCGCAAAACCGAACCATCAAAAACTGGATACTACGCGGCGATATCAAAGGAAAGGTGATCGGCAGAAGGACCTATGTTTATGAGGATCAATACTACGATATGATACAGGAAGTCAGCGACTGCGTTAGCAGCCTCATCGCCGAATCAGTAATAGTAGATAGAGGTGTTAATGGTAAGGCCTAAGAACAAAGCCAATAAGAACTTGCCAGCTTACCTGCGATATGAAGTGAATACTCGTACCTATCGATTAACACTGATTAACGGGAAAAGGAAATCGATTGGCAAAAACAAAGATCAGGCCATTCAGATCGCCATCGAATATAATAGAATTGCGCGCCCAACAACTGGCTTAATGGTTGATGACTTAATAAAACATTCAGGCGAAATCAAGGTCGAGCAACTGTCATTTGCTCAACATGTCGATCAACTGCTCGAGCTCATAATCACCGAGGAATCTCCCAGCAAGCAGTTGCGAGACACCATGATGAACGATGCTAATCGGGTGAAAGAATTTTTCAATGATATTGCCACGCAAGATATTACTCTTAAACACGTTCACGATTACCTTAATTGCTACCATGGAAATTCCAGCGCTAACGTCCACAACCGCAAGTTGAGTTTTTTACAGAAATTGTTTAATTATGCCATCGACCAGTCATTGATGTTAGAGAACCCGGCAAAAAGGAAAATGAAGAAACGCAATAAAGCTGAAAAGCAACGCCAACGCCTAAGTGTTGACGCTTATCAAGCAATTCATGCAGCTGCTCCACCCTGGTTACAAATAGCCATGGAGTTGGCTTTACAATCAGCACAGGGACGGCTTGAGACATCGCGCATCAAGTACCGCATTAATAAACCAAAAGAAGGACAATGTGGTTGCCAATGGTGGCCAGAACCTATCGATGGCATATACGGAACTCTATTCATCCATAGACAAAAAGTCGAAGATAAGGAAGCGAGTCACGTAGCCATCCCTATCGGCCAGGTACTTAAAGAGATCATCGAGCGCAGCCGTGACGGAGTCGTATGTCCGTACGTCGTTCATCGAGTGCCAGACCGCAACAACGAACAAAGCTCTTTAACAGATCACCGTTTCCAAGTTGACCCCAATTATCTTAGCCGGAGCTTCTCGGATGTTCGTGACGAACTAGGGTTGTTTGATCACCTTGAAATGGAACAGCGGCCAACTTTCCACGAGATCCGCGCGCTCGCAGCAAGAAAGTTTTTTGACATGGGTATAGACCCACAAGCGCGCTTGGCACACACAGACTCACAATCGACAAAACTCTATGTTGAAAACCATCTTGAGTGGACCGAAGTCCCACATGCAGAGATAAAGCTGGCAAATTAACTAACGTGTGTTTCACAGATATGCTAGCTCAGATCTGAACTGACAGTTGCCCAGTTTTCTGGAACCTTCGTCAGATTAGGTTTGAGCTAAATTATTTTCAGCCTAAAGCTACTGACCTATCCCCCAAATTTAGCCAAATTTACTTGCTTACCAAACTACATAACGTTCTGGTTTATAAGTATATAAATAGCTTTCTATAAGTTATTTATACTAATCATATTGCTCACTTTAAACTTAGCCATATTATTTGATTTACAACCTTTAGCATCCTCTCTTCCCAGTGGGCAAGGGGAAAGCTCCATAAATAAAATTGGATTAACACAAAGTTTAGCCCTCTCTTTTTTAATCATTTTTTTCTTTTTTAATTCCCCTATCATCAGGTCTAACTTGATTACACTAATATGTAGTATATCGGCTATTTCTTCCCTGGTAAGCTTTATATCTATCACTAGCCAATCCTTGGAGAAGTCAGATTTAAATGAAGCCAATATATCAAACAGGAATTTAATTAGTTTATCTTCAGCGCTTGATGTCAACAGAAATATAGCCAACGCTGTTTGCCTTTCTGTAAAATAATTAGAATCAAACATAAATTTTGTAAACAAGTCTATATTTGTATTGTTCAAACCTTTTATCAGTGACTTATTGACGAGTGTTACTTCACTATCTCTAGCGACAGTAATTGCTTTACAACATGTACAGTTATCATCGAGAAGTAAATGATAATCAGTCAGCCTTTTTGGGATGATAGCATTGACGAACTTTGGACGGGTGTAGTCATTGGTACGCTTTACATAGAACAAAAGCCCATCATTTAAGTATATAAAGTTGTTTAATAATACATTTTTTGATATCGAACTGCCCTTTTTTAACTGCTTTCTCTCGCCATTATTTTTTAGGAATTCAACGATTTCTCCATTAACCTCTTCAGGAAAAAATATGGTTGATTTACTTTTCATTTCAGTACTTAACGAGATCGCCTGAGCCATTTTTAACACCTAATTAAATTACTGTTAGACTTTATTTTTGTTGATGTTCGAGTTTACGTTACAAGTTTACGCATCGATAAACAACTATGTGAAATTACCGCAAGTTAATTTGAGATATTTATCACACATTGCAATTTGGAACTTTTGTACCAAAAAACAGTGGGGATTGTTTTTATTGTTTTACTGTAGTGTTAACTGGGTCACACTAATATTTACATTATACATATCGGTATAAAGGTTTTCATGAGTGTTATTTGCTCTAATGATTGTAAGAAATTTGGCTTGATAGTTGTGATTTTCTTGTCATTGCTTATCTATTGCTGTGTGGTATTGCCGAGTTTTATATAGCTTCACTATTGGTTGTCAGCGGTTCATTAAACTTATCTTTAAAAGTTATTTCTAATTGACAACGTGTTATTAATTAGTCTTTTAAAGTTAATACATGTTTTTTAACCGCTTACGTAAAAATGAAGCTTCATTGTAAATAAATTTATAGAGGTACTTCATCATGCGATTTGTCTTACAGCTTGCCATTTTTATAAGTTGTGGGGGGCTTTTGCTACCAAGTTTGCATGCTGCACCTTGGAATGATCTCACTACAGATGAGCTTGAAGCGACGCTAACACAGAAGTTTGCCGCAGGTGAATACTCTCCTAAAGGGGCAGACTCTTGCTTAATGTGCCACCGCCGCAGTGAAAAAGTGATGGCCATTTTCGATGGTGTACACGGTCAAGGTAACAGCAACCAGTCACCCATGGCCGGTCTGCAATGCGAAGCGTGTCATGGCCCACAGGGCAATCACAACAAAGGCGGCAAGGAGCCGATGATTAGCTTTGGCCCTGACAGCAAACTGTCGGCCAGCGCCCAAAACAGTGTTTGCCAAGGCTGTCATAACGATGCCCAGCAAATGAGTTGGCACAGCTCGACCCACAATCTTGAAGAAGTGGCCTGCAGTGATTGTCACCAAGTGCACAGCGCCAAAGATCCAGTGATGGACAAGCTGACTGTGAATGACACCTGTAGCAGCTGCCACAGCAAAGAGAAAGCGGACATGAACAAGCGCTCATCGCACCCACTGAAGTGGGACCAGATGACCTGTGTTGACTGTCATGCTCCCCACGGCTCAATGAGTGAAAGTGCACTGACAAAACCAACGGTTAACGATACCTGTTACAGCTGCCATGCGGAAAAACGTGGCCCGTTTCTTTGGGAGCACGCGCCGGTAACAGAAGACTGTGTGACCTGTCATAACCCGCACGGTAGCGTGAACAATGATTTATTGAAACATCGCGCCCCTCAGCTTTGTCAACAATGTCATGCCAATGATGGTCATGCGAGTCGTGTGGTGCCGGAGCCAGGTAGTGATGCATTCGGTGGCGGTAAGAGCTGTTTGAACTGTCACAGTCAGATTCACGGTTCTAACCATCCTTCAGGCAGCTTGCTGCAACGCTAACGGAGAACAAGATGAAGTTGTTCAAAATGAATGTTATCACGCTGTCGATAATGGCGGTGTCAGGCTCAGCGATGGGCGCCGATTTTGGTGTGGGTAATGCCAACCTGTCATCGGTGAACCAGAGCAAATATGAGTGTAAACGCTGCGGTGACAGTAACGGTTACCAAGGCAGTATCAGTGTGTCGGTGGGCTACAACGATATCAGTGATATCCATGCTGGTAATGCGTTAGGCACTGCAGAAGATGGTGCCATTGGTGCGGTGAGCGGTGATGTGCGTTACCAAGGTGAATCAGGTTATCGCGGTCAGCTGCAAGCTCATCAGTTAGGGATGGACAACGGCTTTTTAAGCTTAAGTGCCGGTAAAGCGGATTTGTATGAATTGACGTTTGATTACAGCAACTTAAAGACCTACCAAGCGGGAAATGTGCAAAGTCAGCTGTGGCACAACAACGGCATGTTGACGCCGAGCGTGAGTGTTAACCAGTTTGATTTAGCCCTTGAGCGGGAAAAGATAGGCCTAGGTTTTGATTATGGCCGCGACTTTTATCGCGCATCAGTGAGATTTAGCCAAGTAGGCAAAACGGGGCATCAATCGAGCAGCATTGTGACGCCAAGTCCAGTGAACTTTGGTTTACCGGTGGATGCAACGACCCGTCAGTGGGATGCAGGCTTAGCGCTTAAAGGTGACAACTGGATAACCGAGTTGAGCTACATGGGCAGCTTTTACGAGAACAACATCAATCACTTGAGCTTACCGCATCTTAATGATGTGTTCACTGCCAGCCCAGATAACCAAGCTCACCAAGTGTCACTGGCGGGTCAATACCAGCTCAACCGCACGGTGATGAGTGGCCGTTTAGTGACCGGCCGGATGATACAAGACGATGACCTTATCCAGATGAGCGGCAACCCGCTGCAAAGCTGGGATGGACAAGTGGACACCTTAGACGGTCGCTTGGCATTCACGTCAATGCTGACAAACCGCTTACGTCTAGGTGGTAGTGTGGATTACAGCAAGCGCGATAACAAAAGCTCAGTGGCGGAGTTTGCCCAGTATAACTTCAACAGTGTTACTGGTGCCTTTAGACAAAACACCCCAAGGGATTACGAGGGTAACACCTACAAGGTGAACGCCAGTTATCGCATTGCCAGTGGTTATCGTATTCAAGCTGGTTATGACCGCAAAGAGGTGGAGCGCAGCTTCAGTGAGCGTGAACAGACCAATGATGACAGCTTGTGGATGAAGTTTAACGTACGGGCGTTTGACAATTTCAACATCAACCTAAAAGCGGAGCACGCCAATCGAGGTGGCTCTGAGTATGAAGCAAATGCACTGACTTCATCTGAGCAAAACGCGTTGATGCGCAAGTACTACTTGGCTGACCGCAAACGTAATGCGGTGGAGTTGAGTGTGAACCATAGCCCGGTTCACTGGATGAGCTTAGATATCAATACCTGTTATGCGAAGGATGACTATGACAAGACACAAATCGGCTTAACGGAATCGGAAGACTACGGCTATGAAGTGAGTGTGAGTTTGCAGTTGAACAAGCATGTGAATGCTTATGGTTTTGCGGGTCAGCAGAGGATTAATTCGACACAGGCTGGGAGTCAATCATTTAGTAAGGCTGATTGGTATGGAGATATTGAGGATGACTTTACCAATATCGGTGCAGGCTTGAATTATGGCGGTTTGATGCAGAACAAACTGATGTTGGGGCTGGATTATTTGTTTAGTAGTTCCGTGAGTGACACCTATGTGACAACAGGGGTCACGCGGCCCTACGGCGATTACTACAGCTATAGCCATAGCGCGAGTGTGTATGCGGACTATGCGGTCAATGCACTGATGGCGTTGAAATTGAGCTATCGGTATGAGCGTTACTACGACACCGATGCCGCGGTAACGGATATAAACAGTATTCCAGGTTTAGTGACCTTGGGGGACATCAATCATGACTATAACGCACACCAAGTGATGTTGTCGTTTAGCTACAAATTGCGTTAATCGCAAGCAGTGAACTACGAGGATAGAGATATGGAACGTAGAAGTTTTCTAAAAATGAGTGCAGCAATTGGGGCAGCGGCAACAGTATCTGGGTGTAATAGTACTTCCAAAGATGTTGACGTTGTACCGCCTGAACTGCCAGATAGCACTGGAGAATCTATAAATTGGTCAGCTTGTCTTGTCAACTGTGGCTCAAATTGTCCGATTAAAGTTTTCAGTAAGGATGGAATCATTACCCGTATTGAAGCGGACCATGAGACCACAGACCAATATGGCGTCAACCACCAGGCAAGAGCATGCCCAAGAGGGCGTGCTTTAAGACAACGGACTTACGCTACTGACAGGTTGCGTTCGCCAATGAAACGAGTTGGCAAGCGCGGGGAAGCCAAATTTGTGCAGATAACTTGGGAACAAGCTTATTCTGAAATCGCCGTAAAATTGCAGAGCATTAAAGATAATTACGGCCCAGAGTCGATATACATGCACTATGGTACTGGAGCCTATTATGGCTTTTCATCTAATAATGCTACTTGGGGCCGACTACTTAACTTAAATGGTGGCTTTTTAGATCATCATTGGGACTATTCCTGGGCGGGGGTTTACGCTGCTTGCATGGCCACCTATGGCGATCAGTGGGACAGTATCGGTGGTAGTTCATTAAGCGAGATAGAAAATTCAGATTTATTTGTGGGATTTGGTTTTAACCCGAATGAAATTCGTATGAGCGGCAGTGGTGAAGGATATGACTTTGTCAAAGCACTCGAGAATAATAACAAGGGCATTAAAGTCTGGATGGTTGAACCACGCTACACAGATTCTATGCGCGGTAATGAAGACGAATGGTTGGCGATACGCCCCGGAACCGATGCAGCGTTGGTGGAGGCTGTCATTTATCAAATGATAAGCAGTGGATGGGTCACGCAAAATGTACAAACATTTTTAGACAAGTATGTCGTTGGTTTCGATCGTAATTCGTTAATTAATACTAAGGCAGCTTTAGCGTTGAGCGCCGATCCTTATATTGCTTCCCATGCTCAGTATGTCGACCCAGACCAAAACTATTTTGACTACATCATGGGCCAGGGCGTATTTGCCAGTGAAGGAGCCAAAACCCCCTCTTGGGCAGCCGGTGTTTGCGGTATTTCTGAACACAAAATTAATCAGCTGGCAACGGCCATTATGTCATCTGAAGCACCATATATTTCTGCAGGAGCAGGAATTAGCCGTCATGCTAATGGTGATCAAGCAACAAGAGCTGTGTATACCTTAGCTATCATGACTGGAAAAATAGGCAAAGCGGGAGTGAATAGCGGTGCTATGCCGACCAGCTATAGTTTTGGCGTTGCCGGTATGCCTACTGGAGTTAACCCTGTCGATGTCACTATTCCTGTGTATACATGGTCCGACGCGGTGGTGCGCGGTAAAGAGTTTACGGGAACAACTGACGGGGTGCGCTTCAAGGCTAGTGGCAGCCAAGAGCGAGTCGATAATAATCCGGCGGCGTTGGGCACCAACATTAAAGCCATCATTAACTGTGCTGGGAATGCACTGGTTAACCAACATTCAGACAGTAATGGGACGGCGCAGATCCTTCAAGACGACAGTCAATGTGAACTGGTGATTGTGAGTGATTGTTGGATGACGCCGTCAGCGAAATTTGCCGATTATCTGCTTCCCGATAGTACTTGGTTGGAATCAGTTGACTATGCCAACGATTCATATGCTTCCGGTCAAATGGCTTATGCTACCTTTATGAGTACATCGTTAAAGCCATTAGGCGAGGCACAATCTATGTATGATATATGTGCTGGTATTGCTAAGGCGATGGGCAAAGAGTCTGAATTCACTGAAGGCCGGACAGGTCTGCAGTGGTGTGAAACTCTCTATCAACAAACTAAAGCGATGAATCCAGATGTGGAGATGCCTGATTCATACGAAGAGGCGCAAAAAGTCGGTGTATTCCGTAAATATATGCCAGCTTCGGTTATCGCTTACCAATCATTTATCCAAGATCCAGATGCTAATCCAAGGCCTACCATCTCCGGTAAGTTTGAGATTTTCTCCTTATCGCTAGCCCGTAAAGCGGCAACATGGACACTGCCTGAAGGGGATAAAATTACACCTCTGCCTCAGTACGTTGTGACCTGGGATGGATTTGAAGATCAAGAGTCTATCGATGCCGGTTTCTCACTACAGTTATGTGGTTACCACACTAAAGGACGCACTCATTCCAGTTATCATAATGTGGCTTGGTTACGTGAAGCAGTAGAAGATGCTGTATGGATGAATCCTAAAGATGCCGCTACTCGGGGATTGGCAGATGGTGATCTCGTGCATGTGTATAACGACAGAGGCTCAATTGAGTTACCTGTAAAACTAACGCCAAGAGTGACACCGGGTGTTTGCTCCTTAGGTCAAGGCGCTTGGTATAAACCCGATACGAACGGTAAAAAAGGCCCCTCAGGACATGTTCTTGATGTTGGTGGGTGTATTAACACCTTAACTAAATATCATCCTTCACCTGTCACAAAAGGGAATCCACAACACACCAATCGTGTTCAGGTCGTAAAAGCTTAGAGGGGTAATTAAAAATGACACAGGAAACACAATTAGGATTCTATTTTGATAGCAGCAAATGCACAGGTTGTAAGACTTGTCATATTGCCTGTAAAGACCGCATGGTGGGTAAGACTCGCAGTCAAGATGACGTGGTAAGAGCTGGCGTGTCGGCACTGCCGGGTATGCTCTGGCGCAGGGTCTATGAATATGGCGGTGGCTCGTGGGCGCAAAATGGCGATAACAGTTATGAACAAGATGTGTTCGCATATTATGCTTCTATTGGCTGTAATCACTGTTCTGAACCCGTTTGTGTAAAGGCCTGCCCGACAGGGGCAATGCACAAACGCAAAGAAGATGGCCTAGTATTAGTGCAAGAATCGCTTTGTATTGGATGTGAAAGTTGTTCTCGAGCCTGCCCTTACGATGCCCCTCAAATTGATGTCGAACGTAAAGTCATGACTAAATGCGATGGTTGTTTAGATCGCTTAAAGGAAGGCAAAAAACCAATTTGTGTCGAAGGGTGCCCGTTAAGAGCACTAGATTTTGACACTATGGAAAATTTGCGAGCTAAGTATGGTGAAGGAGATGGCCACTTTGCCCCATTACCTTCACCATCGATAACTTCACCTAATTTGATTGTTAAAGCGGCCAAAAAAGCACAACCATCCGGTGCTGGCAATGGACGCATCTTGAATATCAGAGAAGTTTAATTAAATCGCCACGGGCGAGTATTATCTCGCCCTTTCCTTCAATTTCGAAAGCGAATGAGTGTGCTATGACAAATGAACAACTGCTAGATATGCAAGCCATTGCCAATGTGCTTCATTCGGTGTTAACCCTCTATCCAGAGACAACATTGATGGAGACCTTTAAAGAGCAAGGCATTGCAGAAATTTGGCCACGCTTGTCGGGAACCGATGCTGAACAGGTAGGGTTAACTGAGATCAAAGCCTACCTTGATGCTTGGAACGACGATGAACAGACGATAATTCGTCTTAAACTGGATTACGGCAATCTGTTTTATGGCCCAGGTACGCCCATCGCACCTCCTTGGGGATCGGCTTACCTTAGTCCGTCCTTGCTACTCAACGATGCGAGTACGATAAGACTACAACAGTTTTATCGAGACAATAACATCAACCTTACAATTGCCAGTAACGAACCCGTTGACCACATTGGGCTGATCATCGCGGTATTAGCATTTTTGCTTGGTCAACTGAGTGAGAAGCCCAATGAAACTTTGACAAGAAAACTGATTAATACATTGCTTGCAGAACACCTGTTACCTTGGGCAGACAGATGCTTATTACTAGCTTATGAGCATGCAGATACTAGCTATTTTAAAGGCTTTTCAACACTTGCGCGGGACTTCTTAAATTATCTATCGGTTGCCTTTGATATTGAGCCTAAAAAATTGGCCATATATCGTTAGGGAGATACAGGATGACTTTTGTTCGTTCCTTAATACATCAGTGGAATAAAGCTCAGCTCGGCCACAGCTTGAAGTTAAGTCTCAGAGACTGTGACCAAATAAGGCAAGTATTTAATGGTGCAACTCACTTAGAAACAGTAACTAACCTTATCGCCGCTTTAGTCTACAGTGAAGGAACGCCTGAGTGGCTGTGTGAACCGAAAAACATCCAAGGAGATATGCCAATACTAGGTAGTGAGTCAATTTTACATTGTCTGTTTATTGCTAGTCGATTGATGTTCGTTAAAATCACCAAAGGGGAAGAGTTGACGCAAGCTGAACGGCTAATCTTCACCTTAGCTAGACTATGGGTTAATCAAAGTGAAATTGAGCTGCAAAACCATATGTTAGGTCGATTGATAAGGCAAATTTGTTGTCAAGTTGATTTAATAATGCTAAGTCGCAGAGTTAACACCAAAAGTATGGTTTGAAAAGCGGATTAGTGGAGGTTGTAAATTAACAAATCACCTTGCCAACCAAAAGAATGTTGCCACCAACTACACATAAAATTGTACTGAATACGCTTTCTTATTTGTCTCTGTAACATTTGCATTATGAGCGCGGGAATTTTGTTTTTTGTTATGTCACCAAAAAGCATATTTACCTACGGTATTATGAAAATCGCCACTTGCCTCAAATGCAATCGTACGTGAAGACTGTTGTTTGAAGGAAAAGAATGAGTTGTTTCATAGAGAACTTCTTAGGCAAAACCTTTTAACCTGAACGGTCATGACTAATTAAGGATTTGTCTATCAATACTGAACAATTGAATAGACATAATGGTCTATTGACTTTCATATTTCTAATCTCATCATAGTCGCTGCAAAAGGAGGAGAACATCACAATAAGCATGGTCAAACTAGGTATAAGTTATTGATTGCAAAGAACGCAGAAAACGCAAATTATGGTAAAAGAACACAAATTACCGCTGTATACAGACACATCAAAATCACGATTAACACCTTAAAATCAATACCTTACAATTAAATCACGCACTGTCATGGGGTGTCAGGGGTCGGAGGTTCGAATCCTCTCATACCGACCAAATTATAGAAAAGCCAGCTGACAAGCTGGCTTTTTGCTGTCTGGGATTTGTTGACCGAAAATACTTCTGCTTCAATTATTGCCTCCCAGGTTCGCAACCTAAAGACCAATCTCCAACCATCCCATAATTTTTCAGATTTTCTCGCCAACACCAAGTAGTACAAAGCGTTCCCTAACGCGAACAAGCAACGCCTGCAACCACAAAAGAGTGATAATAAACATTTGGTTAGCATTTAACTAGCGATTCACTTACACTTCTATTAATGCCAGTTAAGGCCGCTTTTCTGGGTGGTCAATGGGTGCCGGCGATAATGAGATAGCCAGCAATATCAGCGCCTTCGATGAAAGATTAGGGAAGAATGTAATTGATCAATAAGAATCACCTTGGGTTCGCCGTACTATTGGGACTACTCGGCTTGCTGGTCAACCTGGCACCTATTCCCCTATTTGGAAACCAACAGCTGATCATTGGTAACCTCTTCTTCGTGATCGTGGCCATCTTCCTCGGCCCCTGGTATGCCCTGTTAACCTCACTTTTGTGTGCCACCGGACTCTATATCGCCTGGGATAGCTGGCACATGTTTCTGCTGTTCCCGTTAGAGGCGCTGTGGCTGGGTTATGCGCGGCGCAAAGAGTTCTACACCCTGTATGCGGATATCACTTTCTGGCTCTTGTTGGGCATGCCGCTTTTCTACCTATACGCCAACCTGGTGTTTCAGATGCCCAACAGCTACATGACCTTTATCACCCTCAAGCAGGGGATCAACGGCATACTCTATACGGCGCTCGCCGTCATCTGTGTCACCTTACTGCCCAGCCAGCTGCATATCCAAGGTAAGCTGGTGAACAAGAAACGTAAGAGCTTCAACGCCCAGCTCACCTACACCTTTACCCAGGTATTGACCCTGGCACTGCTGGTCTCTGCGCTGATCTTCAACAACAACTCCATTGAGCAGCAACAGAAGGATGTGAAACTTAACCTTGAAGACTCGGCAACACATCTTGGTAAGGCGACAGAAAGCTTTATCGAAGGACATATCAGCGCCATCGATAGCGCCGCACGTTGGCTAAGCCTATCTGACTATGATGCGGACCAGTGGCAGAGCCTGCTGTCTAAGCTGCACCAGAGCTATCCCTTCTTTATCTCCATGCTAATTGCCGACGAAAAGGGACAGATCTCGGCGGCCAGCCCTATCTCTCGGCTGGACAAGGAGGCCGTTAAAAACAAAAACCTCAGCATCAGCGACAGGCATTACTTTCAGGAGGCCTTCTACAATCAGCTAACCTATATCTCCCCAGCCTTCCTCGGTCGGGGATTCGGCTCAGATCCCATAGTCGCCATCAGTTCGCCCCTCTATTCCAAAGAGGATCCCGTTAGCCCCATAGGGATCATCGAAGGCTCGTTAAACCTTACCAAGTTCGCCAGCATAGATGAGCGCAACCGTGAATATAAAGAGCAGGCCATGGTACTCACCGACGAGAATGGCCTGGTGATCTACGCATCAGAAATGCTGGACCTTGCCCCCCTAACCCCCTTGAAGGCATCGACCTCGGGGCAGCGCTACCGCACCAGCCTGAACATGATCAACTTTCGCCAACTCGACAGCTTTAACCCAGAGTTTGCCTACGCCAAATATGTGCTGAAAAACGGCTGGTCGCTCCATGTGGTAGTGCCTTTCTTACCCTTGGTGAAGCAGGTGGAGCAGCAATACCTGACCACCTTCAGCCTGCTGTTTGTCGCCTTTATCATCACCGTCTTGCTCATCAAGGTGATCAGTAACCGCCTAACCCAACCGCTGGAGACCATCGCCAAGAAATTTAGCCAGTGGGGGATAACCGAACACCAGGATGAGGCCATGTTAGACACCATGCCACAGGAGATCTACGCCCTCTCCAGCAGCATTCAGAAGAGTAAACAGGAGCTGATCAGCTACCAGCTGGAGCTGGAGGAAAAAGTGGCAATGCGCACGGTTGAACTGGAAGATGCCAACCTCAAGCTGCAGGCGCTGGCAGAGCGCGATGAATTGACTCAGCTCTACAACCGACGCTATGTAGAGAATCATTTCGGCAATATCCATGACATGTGCAAGCGCAGCTATTCCGCGCTGGCGTTCTGCATCATAGATATCGACCACTTTAAGAAGATCAACGACACTTACGGCCATCAGATAGGCGACAGCGCACTGATCGCCCTGGCCGATCTGATGAAACAGTTCTTTAAACGGGACACGGATATCATCTCTCGCTATGGCGGTGAAGAGTTTCTGGTGGTTCTGCCCCAGTGCAACGCCCTGCAGGTGGAGCAGCATCTGAATCAGTTTAAGGAGCTGGTCGCCGAGCATCAGATAGAGGTGCCCGGCAAGGCTCCAATCAGCCTCAAGGTGAGCATCGGCGCGGTGATCAGCAATGCCGGTTACATGAACGACATAGATCACTGGTTTAAGATGGCCGACCTTAACCTCTACGAGGCCAAGGAGAATGGCCGTAACCGGGTGGTCTGCTCGCTGTTATCGGAAGCGGATCAACTCTCCTGAGCCCAGGGCTTGCCCTAAACGCCTCAATCCTCGCGCGCCGTAGCTGTCTGCTGGCGCGCATCGATAAACTGCTCCAGCCTATCGAGCAAGTAAGGAAAGAAGGGATTCCACTTCTGCCTGAGCACCTCAGATGCCGAGACGCCAAGCACACCGCGCTCTCCCCGGGTGGCCGCCGCGCCTATCTGTACCCTGTGACTCCCCTTAACAAACGCCGTGCCATAGAGGCTATCGCTCGCCGGATAGGGCATGGCCACATGGGAGAGCGAATAGACTCCCGCCGGCCAGGTGAGCCCTAAGGCCTTCTCGGTCACCGCTTGTTGGGGACGATAACGCTTAGCATCGACCTCATCGAGGCGATGAGCCGCCCCTTGGCTCGCATGGCGATTCTGCACTAGGGTCAGGTCGACATTCGGCCTTTCGAGACTGAGCGAAGGCAGCAAGGCGGTCAGCGGATCGCTCACCACCAAGGCCAGACTCAAGGGTTGACGGTTGATATCGAACAGCACCAGCTGATGCTGTTTCGAAGGCAGACGCCCATAGAGATCTGTCACCACAGCCTGGGTCGATACCGTGGCGTCGGCCACCGACTGAAAGGTTAAGATATCGGCCAGCTCGGCTAATCGCTCCGGGGAAAGCGTCTGCATCAGCTGTTGATTGCGCTCTGCCAGCTGATAGACCACATCGCCGGCATTGACCGCGAAAGAGTTGTATTTAAAGGGATCGTACTCGGTCTGAATCGAGTTCCAGCTCAGCTTCTCAAGCCCAAGCAGCCGCCCTAACCTGTCCTGCCACTTGGCGCCGGCCGCCACTGGCGACAAACCTATGGCTGGCGAGACGAAGATCATGCCGCGGTAACTCAGTTTGGAGTTGTGAGCGAGCCGCTCTAGCTCATGATTTAACGCCAGCGCCGCGCCGGTAGAGAAGCCCACCACATAAAGCGGCTTATCGCCTAACTGCCGCTTAAGATGCTCGGTTGCCAGCTCGACCGCCCTGGCCATCTCCTGCCATTTAAGCTCCACCAAGGCAGAGGGTATGGTGCCGTGGCCCGGCAGACGCAGCCCCAGCAGGTGGGCGCGCCCCTTAAAATGCTCGGCAAAGTGAGACAGGGCATAGGGGGAGTCCGACATGCCGTGCAACAACAGTACGCCAAACTCGGCATCAGGATTGGCCCACTCATAGCTGCGATTCCAGTCCATCGGCCAGTTATCTGGGGCGGCAAAGCTGCCACGCAGATAACGATTGAGGGGCTGCGCCATTCCCTGGGTATGGCGATAGATCTTACTCTCCACCTCCTCAAACAACTTGGCCTCCAGCGCCTGATAACCCGAGAAATCCGTCACCTCGCTGTTGAGGCGAAACTGATGCTCGAGCCGGGTCGTATGCCAGATGGACAGGTCGGGGCGGGCATTTAAAAACCAGACGCCGAAGGCGAGCGCGGCCGCGACGATGCCAAGACAGGCATAGGTAATGGCTATGGTGAGGTGTTTTGTCGAGTGGATGAGTAATGTTTTCATGAGAAATGACCGCTAGGCTCCATGTGCGCGCTTACGCGCTGCAAGTCCGTTAACCATTAACATACACGGCTTTATTGCGTAAACTCCAGCCCAAACGCCCAAGGAATCGTGAATATGTCTGAGAATGTGAAGCCCTTAGGGCCAGATGGCGCCATGCGATGCTTTTATCTGCCAACGCCGCCCAAACTGGCCGCCGACTGGCAGCTTAGCCAACCAGACAGCCTAGATAGCCTGATCGCCCTTAATGGCAATCATTGGCGCAAGATCTTAGTGATTATGGCAAAGCTGAGCGCACCGGACGACGATTGGCGAGGCTACATGAGCAAGCTTTTAAAGCACGATGAGCAGATACGTTTCGGCGCCGATGCCCTATCACCCTTGGCCCGTGAGCACTATGTGTGCGGCCAGCAGAGTGCCATCGCCTTGGGCTTGACGCCCTTGAGTGAGGCCAAAACCTTTAGACACCAGAAAGAAAACGAGTGTCAAATCTACCTGCTCCCCTATCTGGATTATCGCCAGTGCCCCAACGCCCTGATAGCGGATTTGCGCCAGCTGCGTGCCTCGCTAGTCGATTAGCCCTTAAGCCCAACAACCTCCAATGCTCAAGGAGATTAAGAAAGGGTTTGCATTAGACAGAGCAGCGGGTCTCCCCAAAGAAAAAGGCGCCCGAGGCGCCTTTATCGATTTGCGGCAATCATTTAGTGTCAGTCGTATAGCGTCGGGATAGGCTTACGCTTATGCTGGGTCGCGTTGTAGATGGCGATCAGGCGCGCCTCGACCGCCGCGTCCACCGGCTTGCCTTCGAGGAAGTCGTCTATCTGATCATAGCTCAGGCCCAGGGCGACCTCATCTTCGAGCTGCGGCTTGTCGCACTCGAGATCCGCCGTCGGCGCCTTATCGACCAGCACGCTCGGCGCGCCCAGGGCTGCCGCCAACTGACGCACCTGACGCTTGCTCAGACCAAACAGCGGCGCCAGATCGCAGGCGCCGTCGCCCCACTTGGTATAGAAGCCTGTGATATTCTCGGCGCTGTGGTCGGTGCCCACTACCAGGCCACCGGTAAGGCCTGCTATCTCATACTGGGCGATCATACGCATCCTAGCCTTCACGTTCCCCTTCACAAAATCCACATTGCTGTGGGGGTGAGAGATCACGCCGGCTACTTCGAGGCCCGCCAGGGTTTGATGATGGATCCCTTCGACCCCTTCGCCAATATTGACCGTCACCAGCTTGCTGGGCTTGATGAACTGACAGGCCATCTGCGCCTCATCTTCATCCCGCTGCACCTTGAAGGGCAGACGCACCGCAATAAACTGATAGCTGCCTTCATACTCACCTTCGTTGTTCAGCTCATCCACCGCCAGCTGGCACAGACGGCCCGCCAAGGAGGAGTCTACCCCACCGCTGATCCCCAGCACCAGACTGGTGGCCCGCGCCTCTTTGAGTTTCGCTTTGATAAAGGCGATACGTCTTTGCACCTCATATTCCACCTCAATATGCGGCTGCACCTTCATTTCACGTATGATCTGTCCTTTCACTGGTCGACTCCACTTAGGTTAACTGTCAGCATGATTCTAAGCTGACCATTATGAGCCAATTTATCGGGAAATTCACGACCTAAGCTTGCCCCAAATCGAGAAAACCGCCTCTGCGCTGCAATTATTTACTAGTCAGCGCAAAAGTGGCTGATCTACACTGGTCAATCAGAGAACGGACGATCCGGTCTCTAGTCACAGGTGACTGGCGAAGCAGGATGATGGCAACAAGCGCAGTAGAGAAGATAGATTATTGGCAGGCGAGCATCTTGAAAGAGATGGAGCTGAGCCGCGCGCGCTTTACCCATTTCGCCTTCGAGAAACACGTGCACCTGGACTATCACATAGGCGTCGTCAGCCACGGCGGACAGCGCTACCATCACAGAGGTTGCGAGTATCGGCTCACGCCCGGCAATCTATCCACTCTTAACCCCGACGAGAGCCACAACGGCCAGAGTATCGCCGACGGAGGCTACGAGGCCTTGGTGATGTCCCTACCCACCAGTTATGTGCAACAGGTGGGTCAGGCGCTCAATCAAGGCGAGCTCTTCTTTAACGCCCCCATCCAAGACGATCCCTGGTTGAGGAATTACTTTATCCGCCTGCACCAGCAGCTCACCCTGTACCAGGCCAACATCTCGCCAATGGAGGCGGAGACGCTGCTGCTTGGTTTCATTAGCGAGCTGTTTTACCGCCACGGTAAGCTGCGAAATCTGCCGAGTAACAGCGCCAAATTGAGCGGTGCCCAGCTAGAGAGCATCAAGCAACAGTTCCATTCGGGGCTGGATCAGGAGTTCGAGCTTGAGCAACTTGCCCTAACCGTAGGTCTCAGCAAATTTCAATTTCTGCGCCAATTTAAGGCAGCCACCGGCATGACGCCCCACGCCTACCTGAAACGGCTCAGGCTAGAGTATGCCAAGAAGGCGCTAATGCGCGGCGACAGTGCCATCAACACGGCCCATGGGCTGGGTTTCTTCGACCAAAGTCATTTCAACAAGGCGTTCAAGCAGGCCTTTTTGATCACCCCGGCCCATTTTCAAAAGCGGGTCACCCCCTAGCCGCCGCGGGTCAAGTGCCGAGGATCGAATCCCCTAAAGCCTCAAGCTTTAAAGGCCTCAAGCTTTAAAGGCCTGAGTGCAATATTTTACAATCCCGGCGCCCCGGATAAGCTTACTATGGCGACATCGACTTAATTTAACGTGCGAGAGTTCAACACAGATGGAATTACAACTGCACCTACTGCTATCACTGGCCATCATACACACGGTCGCCCTGGCGAGTCCGGGGCCAGATTTTGCCCTAGTGGTGAGACTGGCTGCCCAGGAGGAAAGAAATACGGCCGTCGCCGCGGCGCTGGGGCTGGCGGTAGCCATCACGCTACATACACTGTTGAGTCTCACCGGAGTTAGCCTGATCATCAAGGGATCACCCGGCCTCTTCATGGCGGTACAGCTAATTGGCGCCAGCTACCTGGGCTGGATGGGCATAGGCGCGATACGCGCGGCCATCGCCCACTGGCGAGACGTGCAGCATCTAAGTACAGAGAAGGTGGCTGAGCGAGGGATAGGCGCGGCTCAGGGCTTTATGCAGGGGATCTCCACCAACCTGCTCAACCCCAAGGCCTTGGTGTTTTTTATCACGCTGTTCTCGACTCTGATCACCCCAGACGTGACCCAGAGTACTAAGGTGGCCGCCACCGCCATGATGTTCGCCCTCTCTCTGGGGTGGTTTAGCCTGATCGCCCTGGTGCTGTCACACCCCAGGATGCAGCTCAAGATGAAAAGAGCAACCCCAAGCATCAACCTGCTGACCGGATTGCTCTTTATCTTCGTCGCCGGGGTGATCCTCACCGGCGCCCTCGGCCGTTAAGCCTGGGCCGTCAGCGAACCATCACCAATAAGAGTATGACGAGCGACTAACTCAGCTGCTTGCTTAACTCAGTTCCTTGCTACGGATATAATCCAGCGCCGAGGTCACCGCCATCACCTGTGCCTGAATACAGTTTTCATCGTCCACCAGGGGGCTGTCTGGATAGACCTCGGTAGTGGTGTTGTATCTGGCATCGCTAAAGCCACAACACAGGCCTAAGGCCTTGGTTGCATAGTTGATCACCCCAAACTGAGTGATGGGCTCGCCTATCAGCCGGCCTTGCTCGTCGGCCGGGGCGATATGGGTCACCTCACCTACGGACTTAATGATGGCCGCCTGCATCTCATCGCTCGGGTTTTCACTGTCCCCCACCAGATAGAAACCGTCGGGGATATTCCAGTTAGTCTGCACCTTAGCGTCTCTGGCCGCTAAGGCAGGACGAAACTCGCTGTTGTCTGTGTCTGTGGTCTCATGCAGATCTATGTGAGCCATCAAGGGCAGGTTACAGCTCGCCACCCACTGCATCAGGGCGCGTGACTCCTGGGCCGGGCTGTCGCCATAGAAGGAACGGTTAGGATCGATCGCCTCGGGGTTCCAGCGGTTGATGGTCTCATAGCCCCAGGGGCTGACACAGGGCGCCACCAGGATATTGAAGTCTTGACTATACTCGGCTGCCTTGGCGATTAAGAAACGCAGCGCCCCCTGTACCCCACTGGTCTCATAGCCATGAACCCCGCCGGTAACCAAAATCGTTGGCTTAGCCTGATCCCAGTCGCGGGACTTGAAACCATAGAGCGGATACTGGCCCTCGGCATAGTTCAGCTCGCCATACTGCTGCGCCTCAAAGCTCTCGCTCACCTGACTAAACTTGCTCAGTACCTCCTGCTCATAGGAGCGCTTCTTCTGCTGCGCACCACGCCACTTAAGCTTTTCCGCCTCGCCCCACGGTATACCCGCCTCGCCAATCCAATAACCCTGCTGCTCTGTCATGCTATTTTCCATCTTATTATCTGCCTCGGCCAAGCCGCCCACTGTCGGCGGGGCCCCATGCCCCCATGATACCCAAACTCGGGGCAACTGTGAGCAGAGTCGAGAAAAAACTGGCGAAAGGCCCTGTAAAGTAAACGGCGGCCGGTCAAACGAAAGCGCGACAGGATAGGCAGAACCGGCAATCTTTGTTAGGATCGCCGCCGAGGAGAGACGATGAAAATATTTAGTTACCAGCCCCCGGCAATTCCCTGGCTCGACATACGTTATCAAGATCGCGATATCATCATACTCAACAAGCCATCTGGCCTGTTGTCTAATCCCGGCCGCGCAGCAGAGACCCATGATTGCGCCATCAACCGCCTGCTACAACGTTTTCCCGAGGCCATCCTGGTGCACAGACTCGACTGCGCTACCTCCGGCATCATGGTGTTTGCCCTCAACAAGAAGGCCGAATCTCACCTTAAGACCCAGTTTCAAAATCGCACCACAGAGAAGTATTATGTGGCCGAGGTACAGGGCCTGATGAGTCAGGACAGTGGCAAGATAGAGTTGGCGATGAAGCCTGATAGCGAGCAACCGCCGCTACAGAAGATCGCCGAGGATGGTAAACCGGCAACCACCTATTTTGAGGTGCTAGAGCGTCGCAGCAACAGCACCCTGGTGAAGCTCAAACCGATCACGGGCCGAACCCACCAGCTCAGGCTACACATGAAGGCGCTTGGCCATACCATACTGGGTGATGACTTCTATGGCGACGAAAGCATAATCGCCGCCGCACCACGTCTGCACCTGCATGCCGAGCATCTGAGCATCACCCACCCCTACAAGCAGACAAGGCTGAGCTTCTCGAGTCTGCATCCCTTCTAGGGCTTCCCCCTTGAGAGACACAAAAAAGGCGCCCATTGGGCGCCTCTCTATTTTATGCCGCTCGCTTAGCGGTATAGAAACATTCGCTGCTGTTGCAAAATTGCAGGTTATTGTCGTCAGACAGGAGGAAATATTCGCCAAATAGGTTACCACCGAGATCTTCCAGCTTAAGGCCGTTGTCGAGCCGGGTGGCCTGCATCTCATCCAAGCTATGACAACCATCGTTATACCAGGTCTCTAGAAACAGCTTATCGCCTTGACGATAAAGGGTGATCTTGTCGCCCAGAGAGGGACGTTCATCTATCCACTGACCAATAATTTCGCGTGTTTCCATATCTTGCTCCTGCCAACCTAGGCGTTTGCGCTTCTCAACAACCGACATTTCGATAACTTGAAGTAATGACTGTGAACCGTTTCCACTGGCTTTGTCTAACATCACCCTAAGCTCAGAACTCATATTTATTTAACCTCTAAATTATCGCAAATGTTACAGCATTGTAAAAAAGCAACTATAAACCAACAAGTTAAACCGACTTGCTTTCCCCTTTATGTGAAATTGTAACCTAGAGTCGAAATAAAAACGCGATCTAAATCACTTTTAATGCATTATTTCAGTAAAGTGTAATACAAAAATTTTGCAACAGGTCAATTCAGCACTCTCTAAACCTTATCGGCCGCAACTCGCCTTTCTAGACACAAAAAAGGAGCCTGAAGGCTCCTTTCATCACATAGGACATTAATACTAGGCGGACTTAGATCTCCGCCTGGCGCTCGGCCGACTCACAAGCTGCGGCCGTAAAGAGCACGTCGGTCGAGCTGTTTAGTGCCGTCTCTGCCGAGTCTTGAATCACGCCAATGATGAAGCCAACGGCCACCACCTGCATGGCGACATCGTTAGAGATGCCAAACAGGCTACATGCCAGCGGGATAAGCAGCAGCGAGCCTCCGGCCACCCCTGAGGCGCCACAGGCCGATACCGCCGCCACGACGCTTAATAGGATAGCGGTGAGAATATCCACCTGAACCCCTTCTGTGTGCACCGCCGCCAGAGTCAGCACTGTGATAGTGATCGCCGCACCCGCCATGTTGATGGTCGCACCCAGCGGAATCGACACCGAATAGGTATCTTCATGCAGGTCGAGCTTCTCGCACAAGGCCATGTTTACCGGAATATTGGCCGCACTCGAACGAGTAAAGAAGGCGGTCACGCCGCTCTCTCTCAGACAGGTTAGCACCAGGGGATACGGGTTGCGGCGTATCTTAAACCAGACGATAAGTGGGTTGACGATCAGCGCAATGATCAACATAGAGCCCAGGAGTACCGCCAGTAACTGGGCGTAGCCGGCAATCGCTTCGAAGCCGGTTGCCGCGAAGGTGTTAGCCACCAGGCCGAAGATACCAATAGGTGCCAGACGGATCACGAAGCGCACCATCTGCGACACCCCATGGCTGACGTCGGCAAATACCGTCTTGGTGTTCTCAGAGGCATGATGCAGGGCGATACCCAGGCCTATGCCCCAGGCGAGGATACCGATGTAGTTACCGGTCATCAGCGCATTAACCGGATTATCCACCACCTTAAAGAGCAAGGTATTGAGTACTTCGCCTATCCCTTCTGGCGGCGTCGCGCCTTGGGCGCCGCTCACTAGCACCAGAGTAGTTGGAAACAGGAAGCTCATGGATACCGCCGTGATGGCCGCGGCAAAGGTACCGAATAGATAGAGCACGACGATAGGTCGCATGTTGGTCTTGGTATTCTTCTTCTGATTGGCAATCGAGGCCGCCACCAGAATAAACACCAGAATCGGCGCAATTGCCTTTAAGGCGCCGACAAACAGATTTCCTAAGAAGGCGACACTCTCGGCCGATGAGGGTGAAAAGCTCGCCAGCACCACCCCAGCTATGATCCCCAAGATAATTTGCAGCACCAGGCTGCCATCTGCCAACTTGGCAAATAAGGAACGATTTTGATTCATTGATTGACCTATCATTATAATTAATTGAATTTAACCTTCGCTCATCGCCATCAACGTTCGCTGAGCAGAACAGCTTTCTTTATGGTATTTATCGTCTCTCACCTTGGTAACCCTCGGTCGCGATGGCCAAGAAGTACTTAGGATGAGAGTAAAAGCTGGTGTCAAACACAGGATCCGGCCCAAGGTTAAACTTCCTTCATCCTGTGTTTTATAGAAACTCCCCCGCCTTGTCTAGCAAACCACTCGATTTCGCTTTAGATATTACCCGCTAGCATCATAAAGATAACAAAAATCTAATCTTTAACTGGACTGATGCCGCTTAGCCCCCCTGAGCATGGCCTCGATCAACTCGTGGGCGTCGAACTTAGTCAGCGCCTCGTTGGCGCCCACCTGATGTGCCTGACTCACGCTGATCTCGCTAGAGAGCGAGGTGTGTAAGATGATATAGGCATCGGCCAGCTCGGGGGTGTTCTTCACCTCGAACGCCAACTCATAGCCATCGAGCCCAGGCATCTCGATGTCACTCACCAGGAGATCCACCGGGCGTCCCTCCTTGGCAGCCTCTTCCATGATAGTGAGTGCCTCCTTGCCATCTGAGGTAACCAGATAGGGAATGTTTATGCTGTCCAGGGCATCGCTAAGCTGCTTGCGCGCCACCTTGGAATCATCCACCAGCAGAATATTGAGCGGCTTTAAAATCTCCCGCTGCACATCGGTCAATATCGCCCGGGTGGTTTCCGGACTGGGGGGAAAGATCTTCGACAGCAAGAGCTCCACGTCCAACAGCTGCACCAGCTTATCGTCGACCCGGGTCACCCCGGTGAGAAAGGCGCTCTTGCCCAGGTTATCCGGCGGCGACTCGATATCCCGCCAGTTACACTCGATGATCTTGTCAATGCTACGCACCAGAAAGCCCATCACCATGCGCTGACAATCTGTGATGATGATATAGGCGTTATCACACTCTTCGGTGGTGATGGGCGCATAGCCTACCGCAGCCGCCATATCGACAATGGGAATGGTGTGACCCCTCACGGTCGCGGCGCCCAGAATAGATGGATGAGACTGAGGGATGGCGCTAAGTTTGGTAAAGGGAACCAGTTCGCGGATCTTGAGCGTGCCGAGGGCAAACAACTGAGTATGGGATAAGCGGAACAATAATAGGCCTTGAGATTGGCTCGCCTTGCTTTTCATATTCTTACCGACACGTAAATGCTTAATTAGCGATAAGTTTAACCCTAGCATAGCCAGATTAAATTGACGATGCTCAAGGCTTGATAAATTGGCCTTACAACTGTGATTCTATGGGTAACAGACCAATAAAATCGGCCATGAAGCGACGCCAGAAGCTGGCGTCAGGATCGGCATAGAAGACTTTGCCGCTAAGATCGTCATGCCAGACTAACTCGCCATCTTCGAGTCCCAAGCGGTAGCTGCTACGCTGCAGGGACTTTTGAACCTCATCCATCATCTCGCCGGCAAACTCGCGCTGCTCGACAATCAGCCCCATCTCTGTGTTGATCCAGGCCGATCTGGGGTCAAAATTGAAGGAGCCGACAAACACAGAGGCCCTGTCCAGCACAAAGGTCTTGGCATGCAAGCTGGTGCGCGAGCTGCCCTTCCAGGCACTGGGGCGGTTGTTGATATCCACCTTCACCTCATACAGGGCGATGCCATTCTCCAGCAGACGCTCGCGGTAAGCCTTGTAGCCCGCATGCACAGCCAATACATCGGTTGCCGCGAGGCTATTGGTAATAACGGTGATCTTTATCCCCTGCTTGGCCGCCTCTATCAGGGCCTGACAGCCGCCGTCGGTGGGCACAAAGTAAGGCGAGACGATCAACACCTCGTGGCGCGCCTTCGCAAGGAAGTGGCTAAGATCTGTTAGCAACCATTCCTGATGGCCCTGCCTGCTGGCCTTCTGGGGCGGATCGTACAGCAGCTGCGCATCCCCCCAATACCAGGCGAGGCCCTTGGAGGTGATCTGTGTGAGTAGATCGCTCAGTTCGAGACGATTAAGGTACTCATCGTGGAGGAAGTTCTGCTTGTTTCTGGCCATGATCTTGGCCGCCTCTTTATACATCTCACTGGTCGGTGGCGGCACCAGGTTGACCACACTCTCGACCTGCTCGCTGTTCCAGTAGCGGTCGAATTGGTTCGATACCTCATCCACCACATCGCCTATGGTCAGGAGATCGAAGTCGCCAAAATCCACATCGTCATTCTTGGAGAAATACTCATTGCCTATGTTACGCCCACCGACAACGGTTATCTGGTTGTCCACGGTAAGGGATTTGTTGTGCATCCTATGGTTAAGGCGGGAGAAGCCGGTCAACATGGCGAAACTGCGAAAGGTGCGCTCATAGGAGGGATTGAAGAGGCGTATCTCGATATTGGGATGACTGGCCAGCAGCACCAGGCCATTGTCCAGGGTCTTAGTGGTGAGGTCATCCAATAACACCCTCACCCGTACCCCGCGATCGGCGGCGTCGATCAGGTGCCAGATCAGCAGCCGGCCGGTTTCATCGTCATGATAGATGTAGTATTGCAGATCTATGCTCTGGCTGGCCGCATCCACTATCGCCAGGCGGGCCACGAAGGCATCGATACCAGAGGAAAGCGGCAGGATGCCTGTCTTGTTAGGGTGCGCCTTAAGATCGCCTTCGAGGTAACGATACAGGCCGGAATCGGTCGGCGCTGCCAGCTTATGGCTGGGGGTTAGTTGCTGAGGCGGTGGTAAACTGCTACAGGCCGACACTAGGCTCAGAGTCAAGGCTAGCGTCATCAACTTCGAGGGCAGAGTCATCAACTTCGAGGGCAGAGTCATCAACTTCGAAGCTTGAGTCATCAACTTCGAGGACAAAGTCATCAACTTCGAAGCCAGAGTCATCAACGTCGAAGTCAATCGCATCATGCTTTTGCTTATCACAGAGAGGTTCATCACTTGCCCTAACACCATGAATTTATACGCCTAGTCACTAACATAGGCGCTGGGCTTACTCCTGTAAAGCGTATAAGACGTCGTAGACGAATTGATCCCAGCCCTCGGCGCTAAAGGCGATATCCCGTACCGCCCTCACCTGGCTCACCGCATGTAGCGGCGCCGCACCATTGTCCATTAGGTAGTAGGCCATTAGCAGCCCGGTCCTGTCTTTGCCGGAGCGGCAATGGATCATCACAGGCAGTCCATCGGCCTCACACTGACGAATAAAGGCCAGAGCCTTGGGTAGCTGGGCCACGCAGTGCGCCTCGTCACCCTCCATGGGGGGAATATTACCCGACAGCGGAATACAGGCGTAACGTAAATCGAGTCTGGCCATCTCTTCAGGCTCACAGAGATCGCCGCCATTGACCGACAGTATGGCGCCGACCCCCAGGCCCTTGAGTTCACTCAGATCCCATGGCACCAGATTGGGTCCACAACGACCGGCAAGTTGGTCTTCGACTAACCAAAAAAGCTGCTGCATCTCTCTTTCACTCTATTAGATAAACGCGCCCTACTATGAGGGACGCTTCCAGATCGCGTCATTGATCTTGGGTAACTTTTTACGCTTTTTCTTGCCCGTGCCCTCGGGTTTAGCCATAGGCTTGGCCTGACGTGACGGACAATCGAGCGGCGCCTCGGCGTCGGCCTCGAAGCCTGGATACTGCTCCCTTGGCAGACGCAACTTGTTCTTCTTCTCGATCACCTTGAAATGATGGTACTCGTCGTGGCTGATAAGAGAGATCGCCTCACCACTCTCGCCTGCACGGCCACTGCGACCGATACGATGCAGATAATCGGCCGGGCTTCTTGGCAATTCGAAATTGATCACCACGGGAAGCTTGTCGATATCTATGCCCCGGGCGGCGATGTCGGTAGCGATCAGCACGGTAATATCGCCGTTCTTGAAACCGTCGAGCACACGGCTTCGAGCGCCCTGAGCCTTATCCCCATGGAACACTTGGGCAGTGATGCCGCGCTTCTCAAGCTTCTGCGCCAGGTGATCGCAGCTGCGCTTGGCGCTGGCAAACACCAGTACCTGACGCCACTGACGCGCCTTGATAAGCTCGGCAAGCAGTGCCGTCTTATTGCTACGGTTTACTGTATAAACGCGCTGCTCGATGTCGGCGCTCTGGGACTCCTGCAGTTGGATCTCCACAGGATCGTTCAGCAGCTTGGCCGTGAGGCTCAGCACCTCTTCGGGAAAGGTCGCGGAGAACAGCAGGGTCTGCTTCTGAGCTGGTAATAGTTTGAGGATCTCGCCAAGCTCCTCGGTGAAGCCCAGATTCAACATGCGATCGGCTTCATCGAGCACTAAGGCCTTGAGCTGAGAGAGCTTAACGGCATTGCTGCCAAGCAAGTCCAGCAGACGGCCAGGGGTCGCCACTAGAATATCTGCGCCACCGCGCAGGGCCAGCATCTGACTATTGACCGAGACACCACCGAACACGGCAACAACCTTGGCTCTGGGTGCCAGCTCGGCCCCGTAACTAGTAAAGCTATCGGCCACCTGCTGGGCAAGCTCACGGGTCGGCACCAGTACTAAGCCGCCTATATGATTGCCGCCAGAAGCTCTCTGGCCCACCAGTTTCTGCAACAGCGGCAAGGCGAAGGCGGCCGTCTTACCCGAGCCCGTCTTGGCACCAGCCAACAGATCGCGACCGGCCAATATCGCCGGGATAGCCTTGGCCTGAATCGGCGTCGCCTGCTGATAACCAAGATGATGTAGTCTGGCCTGCAGCGCCTTAACCAGGTTTAACTGATTAAAATCTGTGGTCGACAGAGGCAGGTCCGATGGCGCAGTCGATTTCGGAGCAGATGGAGCCTGATCAGATGGTGTCATTAAATTTAGCTACCCGTACAAAATAGAGCCGCGCATTGTACCTAAGTTTCCCGCCGAACACCTAATTTTTACGGCATCTCGTCTTTACTGCCTAATCGATTTGGGCGCCAATCTTATCTCAGATTGCTTATCTGCTGCGGCCCACGGCCTCGGCCTCCAGCGCCAGTAGTTGCTGCTTGATCTTCAGGCCATAGGCGTAACCCGTCAGCGCCCCGCCCTTGCCTATGATGCGATGACAGGGAATGATGATAGCGATTCGGTTGGCGCCGTTGGCGCTGCCCACCGCCCGCACCGCCTTGGGGTTATCTATCGCTGACGCGATATCCGAATAGCTCGCCGCATCGCCAAAGGGGTGAGCGAGCAGCGCCTGCCACACCTGATGCTGAAACGCTGTGCCCACCGGGGCCAAGGCCAGGCTAAAGGCAGTCAGCCTACCTGCGAAATAGGCGGATAACTCATCCTCCGCCTGATCGAGGTGGGCCTCGGCCTGCTCCAGCGCCTGCTGCTCGCGCGCGACCAAGGTCACCTCACGCGCGGCAAAGTCATCATCTTGCCCGGGCAGAAAGCTCAGGTGCGACAGACCAAATTGATTGGCCGCCAGGCTCACCCTGCCCAGCGGCGTATCTATGACTCGCTCGGCAAGCGCCTGATAGCTGCTTAACCCAACGTCTCGATTCAGGGGAATATACTTAGCCACTAAGCTCATCTGACTCATTTTTGCTTCCTTAATTCAATGTCGAGGTTTATCGCTGACGCCTTAGGTCACTGCTGATTCCACAGCTGTAGGGTGAGATAACTGCCCCAGGGGGCGACCTGCTGTAACACGGCTTGGCTGAGCGCCTGATATTGTGCCTGCGCCCGCTTCTTCACCGCCTTAGGAGCTTCGTCTTCAGCAGGCTCACCATTGTGACAGGACGGCTCAGGCGATAGATTCGCCAGCAGTTGCTGTTTGACCACGAGGTCGCCAACGAGCAACACGTCCGGCAGGCTCATCCCCCGCAGGCGCACATAATCCAGGGTCCATGGGCCTATCCCCTTGATTTGCAGCCAGTCGTCTATCTCAGCCTCGGGGTTGGTCATCACAAAAGCTGCCAGGGCGCGAATCGCCTCTTTTCTGATCCCCGGCATCTTAAGCCCCTCCAGGCTGGCATCCACGAGCGCCTCAGGAGTCGGGAACAGACGCATCTGACGATCGTTCAAGCTAATCGTCTCGCCATAATCGGCCACCAGTTGCCCCAAGAGCTTGATCGCCTGAGTCACGCTCACCTGCTGGCCTAAGATGGCACGACAGGCGGCCTCGAATGGCGACCAGACGCCGGGCAGACGTATGCCTGGCGAGACTCGAGGCAAGGCCTGCCCCAGTTGTTGCAGCTTATCGCCTATGGTCAGCATGTCGGCGTCGAGATCCAGGATGCGACGAATATGGCTGATGATCCCCTTGAGCTGACTGAGTGAGTCCGCCTCGGCAAAATGAATGGTGACGTGAAAGCAGGCCTCTTGCTCGCTGTGGACAGCGCAGAAATAGCCCTTGGCGGCGCCGAGCACAAAGCTGCGGCCATAGCTCTGTTCTTCCTGCCACTCCATCTCGGGTACGGCGCGCTGGGTAAAGAAGCTGCGCAGGTGTTGCCAATCATAGGGCGGGCGATAGGCAAGCTTGAGCGTCAGCCCCTGAAGGGGCTGCGAAGGCTGGCCCGTGGCCTTGCGGATCTCACTCGGGGTCAACTGCAGCTGCTCACGAAAAATCTCGTTGAAGCGTCTCACGCTGTTAAACCCGGCGGCAAAGGCCACCTGAGTGATTGGCATCTTGGTCTGATGCAGCAGCTGCTTGGCGAACATCAGCTGTTGATACAGGGCATATTGCTTGGGCGAAGTGCCTAGGCTGTCGTGAAACAGTTGCCGCAGATAGCGCTCACTGATACCGAGTCGCTCGGCGAGTCCTGTCATGGGGATCGCCTGGGGGCCGCACAAGACCCCGGCGTCGATCATGCTCATGGCACGATTCAGGCTGGTCTGCTTGCCTAACCAAGGGTTTGAACCCGGCGCGCTGTCGGGACGACAACGCAGACAAGGTCTCAGCCCCGCCTGAGCCGCCGACAGGGCATCGTCGAAATACCTGACATTGGCCTCCTTGGCGGGCACCGCAGGGCAGATAGGACGACAATAGATACCGGTGGAGAAGACGCCGACAAAGAACAGGCCATCAAATCTGGCGTCTCGGGACAGGCGCGCGATGCGATACTGCTCCGCCTTGGGATGCTGCGTCTCATCAGACATGGCTTTGCACGCTTTTGCACTAGACTCTTGTGTTTGCTGACTCACTATAAGATGACTCGTTCTGCTTTGATAAGGCCACTCTAATGCAGCCAGGGTTTGGATACTAGCGGAAAACGGCACTCATGGTGAGATTAACTATCGGCGTAACAATACGTCGCACTCAACTAACGCCTGCTATATGATGAGTGATAGCGATCACATCGACTATCATTCTAAATAAGCCTAAATTTTATAAGGACTTAAATGTTTAAGCGTTTCGAATCATGGGTTTCCGCCCTACCCGACCAGGAGGCCGTGCAGCCGCCCCGTGGGATCTACCAGTTCTGCAGGCATTACACACGTGGCTTCGAGTTGCCGCTCGCACTCATGTCGATACTGACTGCGCTGCTGGCGATTCTCGAGGTCTCGCTGTTTGCATTTATGGGTGACCTGGTGGATCTACTCGCCAGCCACAGCCCTGAGACCCTGTTTGCCGAGCAGGGTGACAAGCTACTGCTGATGGCCGTTTTGGTACTAGTGGTGATACCTGTGCTGGTGTTGCTGCATGCCCTGGTGATCTACCAGGGGCTGCTGGGCAACTACCCCATGTCGATCCGCTGGCTTGCCCATAGGTATCTGCTTAAACAGAGCATCGCCTTCTATCAGAACGATTTTGCTGGGCGTATCGCCACCAAGGTGATGCAGACCTCCCTGGCCGTGCGCGAGACTGTGACTAAGCTGCTGGATGTCTTGGTCTATATTCTGGTCTATTTCCTCTCCATGCTAGTGATCATCGCCGATGCCGACCTGCGCCTCATGCTGCCTATGCTGGCCTGGCTGATGATCTATGTAGGGCTGCAATGCTACTACCTGCCCAAGCTGAAACAGGTCTCTACCGAGCAGGCCGATGCCCGCTCCACCATGACGGGGCGAATCGTCGACAGCTATACAAACATCGCCACGGTGAAGCTGTTTTCCCACACCCAGAAAGAGGCCCAATATGCCAAGGAGAGCATGACAGGCTTCCTCGATACGGTTTATCGTCAGATGCGTCTGGTGACCGGCATCAACGTCTGCGTGCAGGTGATTAATTACTTACTCGCCTTCACCGTTGCCGCCGTCTCCATCTGGCTTTGGCGTGACAACGCCATCACCATAGGCGCCATCGCCGTGGCGGTCAGCCTCTCCCTCAGGCTCAACGGCATGTCACAATGGATCATGTGGGAAATAAGCTCGCTGTTCGAAAATATCGGCACGGTCGCCGACGGAATGAATACCCTGTCGCGCCCCACCAGCGTGCAGGACAGCGACAACGCCAGTCAACTCACAGTCTCTAAGGGTGAGATTGCCTTTAACCGGGTCAGCTTCCACTACGGCGAGGCCAGCGGCGTCATAGAAGATCTCGATCTCAAAATAAAGCCCGGCGAGAAGGTCGGTCTGGTGGGCCGCTCGGGCGCGGGCAAGTCCACCCTGGTTAACCTGCTGATGCGTTTTCACGATGTGGAGCAAGGCAACATCACCATAGATGGGCAAAACATTCGCGAGGTGGAGCAAGACTCGCTGCGGGCCAATATAGGCATGGTGACTCAGGACACCTCCCTACTACATCGTTCCATTCGCGACAACATACGCTACGGCAAGCCGGATGCGAGCGAGGAAGAGCTGGAAAATGCGATTCGCCAGGCCCAGGCCTACGATTTTATTCAAGGACTTAGCGATCCCGAAGGCAATCACGGGCTCGATGCCCAGGTGGGCGAGCGCGGCGTGAAACTCTCAGGCGGTCAGCGACAGCGTATCGCCATCGCGCGGGTTCTGCTCAAGAATGCCCCTATCCTCTTGCTGGATGAGGCAACCTCGGCGCTGGACTCGGAGATCGAAGCCGCCATTCAGGAGAGCCTCTATCAGCTGATGGAAGGTAAGACGGTGATCGCCATCGCCCACCGCCTGTCGACCATTGCCGCCATGGACAGGCTGATCGTGCTAGATCAGGGCAAAATCGTCGAGCAAGGCACTCACCAGGAACTGATCAAACAGGGTGGGATCTACGCCCAGCTCTGGGCACATCAGACCGGTGGCTTCCTCGGCATAGAGTAGATAGCCATATCGAGTTACCAATCCATCGACTGGCGTTAGCAACCCTGTTACGCGCGCTGTGCCAGTCGATGCCCACCTCTCCTGTCACTTATTCGGAAACCAGGCCGGCTCGGTAAAGACCCAGTCTTTGCCTTTTACCGGCGTATGACAGCTGATACAGACCTGCATGCCGCCCTCGAAGGGAGTCTGCTCTGCTCCAACCCAACGTGCCCAGCCCCAGCCATAGGTGTCGGCATACTTTACCGAGTCTTTAAACATAAACTCGGCATGGACGAAGGCCTTTGGCCCTATCGCCTGCGGCCAATGGGTCAATTCACCCGCCTTCCAAACTACCTTAGCCAAGATGGCGCCGTCGGGCCAAGGCATCTGCTTGCCACTACGGGCGGCATTGACTGCTACCTTGTTACCCAGGATTGCCCTGACCGTGTTGTTATCGGTGCGATGGGACACGGCAATACTCGACCAGGTTTGCCAGCCTTGAGGATAAGCGATCTTATGGGACGGCAAAGGTGTCATCTCCTCTGCATGACTTACTGATGAAATTGACGAAATTACTGTTAACAGCAGATAAAGGGATCTCTTCATGGTCTGACTCACTCTATTGCCAAAATGTACTAGTCATTCGCCTAGTGGTTAGTTTGTCAGTGTAGACGCAATAGATGAGCTTTGCCGAAGGTGGTAGTTTCACATCAGTGATGTAGGTGACGCGAGATAGGAACAAAACAACAGACGAAAAAAAACCACCCTTTTGGGTGGTTTTTCCGCGTAACTAAACGCTTATTTGGTGGAGCCTAGCGGGATCGAACCGCTGACCTCAACACTGCCAGTGTTGCGCTCTCCCAGCTGAGCTAAGGCCCCGAAACTGATTGTGACTATACAGTAAAACCTGAACAAACACAACATCTTATTTCAAAATTTATCAAAATAAGTTGTGGTATCCCATAGGGGATTCGAACCCCTGTTACCGCCGTGAAAGGGCGGTGTCCTAGGCCTCTAGACGAATGGGACGCCGGTCTTACGTTTAGACTCCGTAAGGGAGTGAATACTCGTTGAAGCCAGTAGGCTATTGCTTCAACGCTATCGAATCGTCAACTTATGCAGTCAACCACTCAAGAAAGTGGTATCCCATAGGGGATTCGAACCCCTGTTACCGCCGTGAAAGGGCGGTGTCCTAGGCCTCTAGACGAATGGGACACTGTTGATACGTTATACTCCGTATCGAGTGAATACTCGTTGAAACCAGTAGGCTATTGCTTCAACGCTATCGAATCGTCAACTTATACAGTCAACCACTCAAGAAAGTGGTATCCCATAGGGGATTCGAACCCCTGTTACCGCCGTGAAAGGGCGGTGTCCTAGGCCTCTAGACGAATGGGACACTGTTGATACGTTATACTCCGTATCGAGTGAATACTCGTTGAAGCCAGTAGGCTATTGCTTCAACGCTATCGAATCGTCAACTTATACAGTCAACCACTCAAGAAAGTGGTATCCCATAGGGGATTCGAACCCCTGTTACCGCCGTGAAAGGGCGGTGTCCTAGGCCTCTAGACGAATGGGACACTGTTGATACGTTATACTCCGTATCGAGTGAATACTCGTTGAAGCCAGTAGGCTATTGCTTCAACGCTATCGAATCGTCAACTTATACAGTCAACCACTCAAGAAAGTGGTATCCCATAGGGGATTCGAACCCCTGTTACCGCCGTGAAAGGGCGGTGTCCTAGGCCTCTAGACGAATGGGACACTGGTGATACGTTATACTCCGTATCGAGTGAATACTCGTTAAAGCCAGTAGGCTATTGCTTCAACGCTTTGCAAATTAGATGGTGGAGCCTAGCGGGATCGAACCGCTGACCTCAACACTGCCAGTGTTGCGCTCTCCCAGCTGAGCTAAGGCCCCTTACCTAACTTGTCACCTTTGAGTGCACCGCGAGCATCTGCCGGCTGTGTCTCAACTGCGAGGCGCATTCTATGCAGCACACCCAAAAGTGTCAACTCGTTTTTTAGGAATTTATTCTATTTGCTACAAATTCAATCGCTTTGGAGATTCTTTGCTCACAACGGGCCTTTCCGACGAGGAAAGCGGTTAAATCTACGGCAGGCGACATACCCGCACCGGTTACCGCAACACGCAATGGCATACCAACCTTACCCATGCCCACTTCTAATTCGGCGGCAGTAGCCTCGATCGCCTGATGAATGGCCTCTACGTTCCACTCATTCAGCTCGGCAAATTTCTTCTGCAACAGTTGTAGCGGCTCTAAGGCAACACCACGCAGATGTTTCTTAGCGGCGGTTTCATCGAACTCGGCAAAGTCTTCATAGAAGTAGCGGCTAGAAGCGGCCAGCTCTTTTAAGGTCTTGGCGCGTTCGGCCAGTGCAGTGACGACTTCGGCCAAGGCTGGACCATTTGACATGTCGATACCTTGATCTTGCATATGCCACTCAAGATGCTTGGCTACATATTCTGGTGCCAGCTCCTTCATATAGTGCTGATTCAACCAGATCAGTTTTTCGGTATTGAAGGCTGACGCCGCCTTGTTGATGTCGTCGAGCTTAAACAGCTGCTTCATCTCATCCATAGAGAAGACCTCCTGATCACCATGTGACCAGCCCAGGCGTACCAGGTAGTTAAGCAGTGCTTCTGGCAGGTAACCGTCATCACGGTACTGCATCACACCAACCGCGCCGTGACGCTTAGATAGCTTGGCACCATCGTCACCTAAGATCATCGCCACGTGAGCATATTCAGGTACAGGTGCACCGAGTGCCTCCAGGATGTTGATTTGACGCGGCGTGTTGTTGATATGGTCTTCACCACGCACGACACAGGTGATGCCCATATCCCAATCGTCGACCACAACGCAGAAGTTATAGGTAGGTGTACCGTCGGTACGGGCGATGATCAGGTCATCGAGCAGATCGTTTGAGATCTCGATACGGCCACGCACGTGGTCATCGAATACCACGCTGCCTTCGGTAGGGTTTTTAAAACGAACCACAAATGGTTCATCTGTGTCACGCGGCGCCTTGTCACGGCAGCAACCATCATACTTTTGCTGTTCGCCCTTGGCGGCCTGCTCTTCACGCATCGTCTCGATACGCTCGCGGCTACAGTAACACTTATAGGCGGTGCCCTGCTCTAGCATCTGCGCGATGATCTCGTTATAGCGATCGAAACGCTTAGTCTGATAGTACGGGCCCTCATCCCAGTTAAGTCCAAGCCACTCCATGCCTTCTAAGATAGCCGCGCAGGCTTCAGGGGTTGAACGCTCGAGATCCGTATCTTCGATACGTAACACGAACTCACCTTGGTTAGCGCGGGCATAGAGCCATGAATAGAGTGCAGTACGAGCACCACCTACGTGAAGAAAACCGGTAGGACTTGGAGCAAAACGCGTCTTAATCGTCATAATGGGACAGTAACCTATTATCGAATCGTCTAAATATAGACTGAGCTATTTAATGTGGCCGCTATTCTAACAGCCAAATGGGATAAGAGAAAATAGCCAAGCCAACAGCGTCTGGCTTGGTGCCCCGAAAAGGTGATCACTCCATCACAGACCACAAAGCTTACCTTTGTGAATACAAACAAGCGTAAGGCGTTATCTCTAAATGACAATGACTTTGGGTCACATCCACGACAAGGTCGGCTATATGGGCGCCTTGTACACTCAAAGCACGGCATGCCCCCGCTTCACTTCTTCATCCCCGCTGATAGCTTTAACAAAGAAAAAGTATTGGCTAAAGAGAAAAGGCAAGTGCTGATTAAACACCTACAAGCTTACCAAGAGCTGGCCACGACTAGGGCTAGCACCACTCTTCGCGCAACGAATAGCACAACAAGTAGAAAGGCTCTGCAGCGCATGTCGACACTGTGGATTTATCATTGTGTGCCCATCAAATTGGCATAGCCTCAAGCTGTGCACAGTGTCGTTAGCCACAAATATTATTTACGGACTAAATAGTAGAAACGACTATCCGAACTGACATGATATCTTGCATCTAAAAATTGGACAATTTCAGCGTCGCGACTGAAGAATTTTAACAAAGAAAAATCTTTGTTCGTAATGTATCCCGGCATCTTATCTATAACAATAAGATCTGGGGAATAGTTGGTAAGGTCTTCCTTAATATGAGCTCTGGTCTCAATAGCGATCTCGTTCAAGCGCAGACAAGACTTAGGGCTACTACTACAAGATTGCTCGGCATCCGTATTGGCGATGACAGGAATTGTCCAAAATGTAGGGTATCGTGATGCCCATTCAGCGTTGTTTCTTAACGCTAGGATTGGCCCAATGGAGACATAGGTGCTGTAAACCACTAGGCTATTGAAGGGGGTTAACTGTTGGAGTCGCTGCATCAGCCATTCGGTTTGGTAAACTTGATATGGACCCGTTTTGATGAACCAGGTCGAGATAAATGTAACGACAAATAAAGCAATGGCTTTGAGCTTGAAAGGTGAATAATGCTCGACCATGAGCCAGAAGCAAAATAGCACTATCCACGAATATAGCGGTAGTAAGTGATAATCGAACCCTTTCCATTGAACCACATAAATTGCTAGCGCAGCGAGCACCAGGCAGACAAAAATGCCCGTAGTCTGTCGTTGCAATGTATAAGAAGCGATGGCCAAGACGATAAAAAAGAGTAAGGGAATGAACTCAATACTGCTTAATATTAGCTCTGTAGATTTCGCATAATTATAAGTTAACTTCGCTACAGGAATGATTTCTGTAAAGTATACGGGATGAATTAATGCGACAGAGACCACATAGCAGACGCCTACCAGTGCCATCGTTATATTGGCATTAGAGATGACGGGCCTAATAGAACGCTGCGAAATGACGAAAAAAACCGTCATAAAGATTGGATAAATAACAAAATATGGTTTGAGACAAATACCCGCTGCAGCCAAAACTGCCCTTGAGGCGCCCCTTCTTTGATGTTCACACTCTTGTTCTAATAGCAGCCCGACTATCCAAGGTAAAAGCAACACCACCAGGATATGCTCTCGCTGAACAGCATAGGGCAGCCCGGTAATAATCACGGTAAAGCCAAGCGCTAGTATGAGCGTGGCGTTTTTTCGACCGTTAAACTTGTTGACTCCTACAAGGATATTCCAACACCAAAATAATGAGCCCCATAAAATAGCTGAAAAAAGGATATATTGTGCATCGATATCACTTAACCCCAAGTTATCAGCAAGCCAAATAGCGGGCGCCGTGTAGTAAAAATTGAGCGGTGGATTTACCTCTAAAATTTTGTCGTAAAGAACTTGTCCTTCCAGCCACTTTCGTGTCGCGACTAAATACCACGCGGTATCATGGTTAATAATCTGTCCGAGATGAACATTCAAAAAAATCACGCTTGGCACTAAAGAGATTAGGACACCTATTAAAAACTTATTTAAGGTGATTTCAGTTAATCTCTCCCCCCAGACCTTCAACATCGAAAGCATAGTTACATGCGTCACAATAGCGACAAGTAACACCCCTTGAGTAAGCGACCACTCGAGCTTATATATTGAAAAGTAAACAATAAAACTTGACAGAGCCAAGCCTAATAGCAATGTGGCAAGAAAAAGAGGGACGTAAAAATACCGCTTGGGTCTTCTCCCAAACGTGAAATAACTATATCCAAAACAGGAAATGACCGTCGCGATACCAAAACCATAAAAGTTCACTATCATAGGCGCTAGGCTTAAGGCCTTGGCACTCATTAACGCAACAAATACATGAGTGATGATTGACACCACACCGACAGCAATAAAACAAAGGCTGGTGGTGATCATGATGAGTTATTTTTTGAGAGAATGGCGCCAACAGTAAGCCCGAAGGGCATTGAAAAAGCCCTTCCTACCATGTGCTGCTCTAAGGAAAATATTTCACGTAGGAGCGTATTCATCCATAAACTTGGCATTTCCTCATCGGCTCTATTTGAGTTTAGCAGCCACTTCCCAAAGCGAAACAGCAAGGCGACAGGGAATAACAGCATATTAAAATGAAAAACACGCTCAACCTTAAGACCCGCTTCATGGGCAACATTTAGCAGATCCTTTTTATTGTACCGCCTGTGATGGTGATGAACTTCATCGTGCTTCGACCACAACCATGGATAGGCGGGAACAGTCACCAAGAGCCTACCATCGGCTGACAGACGATGACTCAATGCTACCAATGAAGTAGTGTCGTTACCGATATGCTCTAATACATCCAACATGCAGATAAGATCGAACTGTTTACCTTGAAAAGGCAAGCAATCCGGTAAAGCGCCGGCTTGAACATCAATCCCCGATTTTACTTTTGCAACGGTGCGCGCCCTCTCATCATACTCAAAGGCAGAGAGGTGACCGTAGCCTTGTAGTAGCTTTAGGTTGCCACCCGTGCCACATCCAGCTTCTAGAATTTTGGCTTGTTCGGGCAACTCAATATATCGATTTATCAGCGCAGCGATGACATTTCGTCGAGCAACGAACCACCAATGCTCATCTTCAAGCGTCGCCATCCGTTCGAAAACTATGCGATCCACGCTATCGCGTCCTGCTGATAGAGCGAATGATGTAAAGTGGACGTTGTCTTACTTCTTCATATATTCGCCCTATGTATTCCCCCATGACCCCTAATGCAAACATGTTGAGCGCACCAAATGTCAGTATTAACAGCACTGTTGAAGCATAACCCGGTACGTCCCGACCAAAAATCAGGGTTGTGAATAATATAACCAGCCCGTATATCACAGATAGGCAACCCATGGTTAAGCCGATATAGGTCCATACCCGCAAAGGCAGTGTTGATGAGGTAAAAATGCCATCGAGAGCTAACTTAATTAGCTTCCAGCAGGACCATTTACTTGAGCCTATATCCCGATGGGGCCTAGAGAACGTCACCTCAGATGTTTCATACCCTACCCAATTAAAAATCCCTTTATTGAATCGTGATCTTTCACCAATAGTTAAAATTGACTCAATCACAACTCTGTCCAACAGCCGGTAGTCACCAACATTTTGGGGAATTGGATATTCTGTCATAGTGTTATATATGTAATAGAATATCTTGGCTGAGGTTCGCTTGAAGAAACCATCTTCGGATCTATCTATGCGACGTGCATTAACAATCTTTGCACCGGCATTCCATTTTTCAATCATCTCTGGAATTAACTCTGGCGGGTCTTGAAGATCAACATCCATAGGTATGACAGCATTACCTCTAGCATGTTGCATACCTGAAGCGAGCGCGGCCTCTTTGCCAAAATTTCGGGATAAGCTCACCAGTGTGACGGGAAAAGGCATATCCCCTTGCATTATCGACTCAATCGTTCGCTCTGTATCATCACGACTTCCATCATTGACAAACACAATTTCAAAATTGCACACACCGGCTAATACTTTCATGACCCTGTCACAAAAAGGCGCTATTGACAGAGCTTCATTGTACACGGGGACAATGAGGGAGATTCCATCAAACTTTTCAGATTCATTCACTTCAAATAACGACATTGTAGTTTCCAATGTGTTTACTCTGCCCTTAGGGGCTTTGGCAAAGATCACAGGAAGTACTGTTAATCCTTAGCTTCCAATAAATTTATTATTTGATGTCATAGAGCCAATGCTGCTTACTCTTTGAATATGTCGCCGTACAGCAATCTAATTTGATAGGCGTTAAACGCTTAGCCAACAAAACGCTGTTCAACGGCAAGATTTTTAACGACCTTGAAATCAGTCTGGTTCAGTTTCATAACAAAGTAAAATTAAAACAACTAAGCTAGCCGGCTCTTTATTAAGAGGAAAAAGGTTAAATGCCCTGGTCTCGACTTAGCAAGCAAGACACTTACTTTCAACGTGAATCAGGAAAGTTACGGTACTTTGTTTGCAGTTGAACTCAATCGCAAGCGGCTACTCTGCTCAGTATCATTCATTGACTCGCCATCAAAGATTCATCATCAAACATGCCAAAATCTTGCGTTAATCAATCCTATGAGCAATGTACAACCCTGCCTGATTAAATCGTGCTTCGCCTACCCCAAGGGTTGATGGAGACAGAGTTGCAATAATGGAAAGCTCAAACCGCGCACAACAAAGAGGCGCCCTCATCTGTCTAGTGACTTCCTTATCACCCCATGATCCCCCCAACTCTCGCCTCAAGCCAGCGAGCTAAAAGCCCCTTCTGTTCAGGCTTTCACCAAGATGGCATCAGAAATCATCCTGATTTATTTAACATTACGGCGATCCGAACAAATTTGAACCGGACTCATTATTTTCTCGAAAAAAGC
Source organism: Shewanella insulae (assembly GCF_009831655.1). GTDB lineage: Bacteria > Pseudomonadota > Gammaproteobacteria > Enterobacterales > Shewanellaceae > Shewanella > Shewanella insulae. The sequence goes on from NZ_WRPA01000010.1 coordinate 42,814, forward strand.
GTTGACAGTAGATCCTTGCCCCCTATAATACGGCCCCACACAGCGAGGTCGATTAGCTCAGCTGGGAGAGCACCTCCCTTACAAGGAGGGGGTCACTGGTTCGAGCCCAGTATCGACCACCATACATTTTGTATGGCTGAAAAATTTGATGTGTCCCAGGTCGATTAGCTCAGCTGGGAGAGCACCTCCCTTACAAGGAGGGGGTCACTGGTTCGAGCCCAGTATCGACCACCATGTTTTGTCCTAGATTGAAATATGTGGTGTATCGAATTTAATGTTGTGAGATATTCCCAGGTCGATTAGCTCAGCTGGGAGAGCACCTCCCTTACAAGGAGGGGGTCACTGGTTCGAGCCCAGTATCGACCACCATCTCTTCATGAGAGAATATCGAATATAATAATGTCCCAGGTCGATTAGCTCAGCTGGGAGAGCACCTCCCTTACAAGGAGGGGGTCACTGGTTCGAGCCCAGTATCGACCACCATTGTTATCAAAATATGTAAGATGCTGTATTTATCCCAGGTCGATTAGCTCAGCTGGGAGAGCACCTCCCTTACAAGGAGGGGGTCACTGGTTCGAGCCCAGTATCGACCACCATAGCATAGATAAATCACAGACATTCCCAGGTCGATTAGCTCAGCTGGGAGAGCACCTCCCTTACAAGGAGGGGGTCACTGGTTCGAGCCCAGTATCGACCACCATATTTCCTCTTTATTGCTTCACTCCCCTATTTATAATCAAACAGCCTAGCAGCAATCCATTGCGCCCGGTTATCGCTATTGCGAATCCCTTAACCTCAACTATTCTTCATTAATACCAATCACAGTAAATATGTGATCAGAAATAGCGCAGGAAAAACGCTTGAGAACAAAGCAGGATTTTTAGATAAGTAGTTATTCTACAATTAAAAATACTAATACAGTTATCGAGTGTTTTAACAAGCTAAAATGATTAATTATTTATTACGATTGGTATAAGACTTTGCTCAAACCAAGTACTACTCAAGGTGGTTGAACATGGCCGATGTAACTCAATCTGCATCGCTGGCAAGCATTGCCGCGTACCTCAAACTCACCCATGAATGCGATGAGCAGGAAGCGATGACCGAAGCCAAGGAGGTGATGCAAAACCTGGTCGCCATGCGACAGAAAGGCTTCATCACAGGTTGGTATTTCGATGCCCAGGGCCACCTGGAGCTGCTGCCCAGCGAGGCGATCCTCAGACGCATCAATCCACCCAAATAATAACCGAAATTATTGCCAATAAAATAAACAGCTGATCGCATTGCCACTCTTTCCCCGCTTACTTAAATAAACAAAAAGCTTTACTTAATTACTTACTGAGGTAGAGTAGTCCTACCTATTGATTCTTTTAAAGGTTGTCATGAAGGCCACCGACTCCCTACAAGCCGCTCCAGAGCAGACTACCCAACGCATTCTCGGCGTCACCTTAATCGTTACCCTGATCAGTGTGGCGGGGATCGCCCTGCCTTATCCTGTCCTGGCACCGCTATTTCACGACAACAGCTCTCCCCTTACCCACTTCATGGGTCTGCCCAGCGAGTTTTTGATGGGTATCGTCTTAGGCATCTATCCACTGGGGATCATCATAGGTGGCAGCTTCATAGGTAGCCTATCCGACACCTATGGGCGCAAGCGTCTACTTAGCCTCACCCTGATGGGCAGCGCGCTGGGTTATGGGCTCACGGCATTCGCCGCCCACTCGGAGCAGTTTGTGCTTTTCTGTCTCGCGCGTTTGCTGACGGGGATCTGCGAAGGCAACATCGCCATCGCCAGGGCGATAGCGGCCGATCTCCATCCACAAATCGATAAGACCCGCAGTTTCTCGCTGATCAGCGCCATGGGCTATGGCGGCTACCTACTTGGACCTTTAGCGGGCGGCTACCTCATCAATTGGGGAATGGAGATGGTATTTGGTGCGGCGGCCATCGCCTGTATTCTGTGTGCCCTCTTGAGTCATCAACTCCTGCCCCGTCAACTCGATGAGACTAAGGTCAATGCCGACAAAGCTTCCAGCCTGGTCCTACTTAAAGAACCCGCCCTGAGACGCTTCTTTCTGCTCTATCTACTGCTGACCATGGGAGTAAACTTCTACTATGAGTTCTATCCGCTGCACCTGGTGCAACAAGCGGCCTTCACGCCGGCGCAGATCAGCTGGGTAACCGTTTTGCTCACCGCCTGCATGATCGCCACCAGCATCTGGTTCACGCCTCTATTACAACGCAGACTCAACCACGCCAGCGCGAGCCTGATGGGGATCTCGCTATTTGGTGTCTCTTTGGCCTGTTTTCCCTATCTCGCCAATGCCAGCTATCTGCTGACCTTCATGACCATAGGCGCGGGCATTGCCATCTACAACAGCTTCCTGCCGACCTACCTGTCTCATGCCTATCAAGACAGACCACAGGGACAACTCATGGGCATGCTGGTGACCATCTTCTGTGTCGGCAACTTGCTCGCCGCCCTCTTAGGTGGCCTGCTAGCCGTGTTTGATGTCAAGATCGTCTTGCTGATCGGAGCCCTGTGCGCGGTAGGCGCCGGAGCCATTCTATATCACGGTCACTTCAAGGCTAGATGCTGGCCAGCGCACAATTAACCCCCAAAATTAGGCGCAGCTCAAATTTCACCCCTTAAAAATGGGTGGATTTCCACCCATTGAAATAAGACTAATGGGCGACAATCTCCCCAAGCACACCTGTTTACTAATCAACCAACTCACCGCAACATATTGATATAGGTCGATTTACATAATTTAAACATCTTTGGCCTGGTCCTTGCCTATAATTTTGATGAGTTAATCACATCGTGAACCTGCAGTCGCCCTAAGGCACTGAAGGATTAACTATTAAAGGGATAATAAAATGACCAGACTCAACACCTGTACCTTCATCAAACAGATCGTCAAGATAACCTCAATCGCCGCCCTTCTGGGCGCTAGCCTAAACAGCTGGGCAGCGCCAACGGAAATTAAGTTTTCCCATGTGGTGGCCGAAAACACGCCTAAAGGCCAGATGGCACTGAAGTTCAAGCAACTTGTAGAAGAGCGTCTTCCCGGTGAATACCAGGTAAACGTGTTCCCAAACTCTCAGCTATTCGGTGACAACAACGAGCTCTCCGCCCTGCTGCTTAACGACGTACAGTTTGTGGCACCATCACTCTCCAAGTTCGAGCGCTACACCAAGAAGCTGCAGTTATTCGATCTACCTTTCCTGTTCAAAGACATGGACGCCGTTAACCGCTTTCAGCAGAGTGATTCAGGTCAGAAGCTACTGAACTCGATGAAGCGTAAGGGCGTCATCGGCCTGGGCTACCTGCACAACGGCATGAAGCAATTTTCGGCCAGTAGTCCACTGACCCTGCCGGAAGATGCTCAGGGTAAGAAATTCCGCATCATGGCTTCAGATGTGTTGGCGGCTCAGTTCCAGGCAGTGGATGCCATTCCAGTGAAGAAGCCTTTCTCAGAAGTCTTCACCCTGCTACAGACCCGCGCCATCGATGGTCAGGAGAACACCTGGTCTAACATCTACTCGAAGAAGTTCTACGAAGTACAAAGCAACATCACAGAGAGTAACCACGGCGTACTCGACTACATGGTGGTCACCTCAAGTACCTTCTGGAAGTCGTTACCCGCCGACAAGCGTAAGGTGATCAAGGCATCTCTGGACGAAGCTATCGCCTATGGCAACGAGATCGCCGCCGCCAAGGTCAACAAAGACAAGCAGGCCATCATCGACTCTAAGCGCTCAGAGATCACCTACCTGAGCCCTGAACAGCGCGCCGCCTGGGTAACCGCCATGAAGCCCGTATGGGCAAAGTTCGAAGATAAGATAGGTAAAGATCTGATCGATGCCGCCGTTGCCTCGAACGAATAATAGGCACTAACCCCCAACCTAATAGGGAAGTATTGAGGCCGTTTCCACGGCATTCGGCCTCTTTCCTATTTGAGGAGTCTTAGAGATGATGTCTCGCTTTTTTTCTCATATCGAAGAGGTGGTGCTTAACGCCTTGATCACAGCAATGACCCTACTGGTCTTTGTGGAGGTGATCGCACGTTTCTTCTTTAACACAGGTTTCTTGTGGATCCAGGAACTTACGCTCACCATCTGCGGCTGGTTCGTACTGTTTGGCATGTCCTATGGCGTCAAGATCGGCGCGCACATAGGGGTAGATGCCTTCGTGAAGAAGCTTCCCGCCAAGGGGCGCAAGTATACCGCCTTGCTGGCCGTAGCCATCTGTCTCGTCTACTGCGGCATGTTCCTGGTCGGTAGCTGGGACTATCTGGCGAAGATGTATCAGATAGGCGTGCCCATGGAAGATATCGACTTCCCTCATTTTCTCATTAGCGGACTGGATCCAGACAAGGCCTGGGAATACCTGCGCATCGACGTCGAAGAACCTGCCGTGCCACTGTGGATCTCCCAAAGCATACTACTCATCGGCTTTAGCTTGTTGACCTGGCGCTTCCTACAGCTGGCCCTTGCCATCATCACCAACAAGACCGACGGCTTCGCCTTTGCCGATGAAGCTAAGGAGAGCATGCACCTTATCGATCAGGAGGCTCAGGCCGACGACAAGCAGCCGGGAGACCAAAAATAATGACTATAGCAACCCTCTTTATCAGCCTGTTAGTCTGTATGCTGCTGGGCATGCCAATCGCCATCGCGCTTGGCTTCTCCAGCATGTTGACCATCTTGCTCTTCTCCGATGACTCACTGGCCTCGGTCGCATTGAAACTCTATGAGTCCACCTCGGAGCACTACACCCTGCTGGCGATCCCCTTCTTCATCCTTTCGTCGGCGTTTCTCTCCACCGGTGGCGTCGCCCGGCGTATCATCGACTTTGCCATGGACAGTGTGGGGCATATCCGAGGCGGCCTCGCCATGGCCTCAGTCATGGCCTGCATGCTGTTTGCCGCTGTGTCCGGCTCATCCCCCGCCACAGTTGCCGCCATCGGCTCTATCGTTATCGTCGGCATGGTCAGGGCCGGCTATCCAGAGAAGTTTGCTGCCGGGGTGATCACCACCTCGGGCACACTGGGTATTCTGATCCCTCCCTCAATCGTCATGCTGGTCTATGCGGCGGCGACAGAAGTTTCGGCGGCGCGCATGTTCATGGCGGGGCTTATCCCAGGTCTGATGATGGGACTGCTGTTAATGCTCGCCATCTACATAGTGGCCCGCATCAAGAAGCTGCCATCAAGACCCTTTCCCGGTCTGCGTCCCCTGGCCATCTCCAGCGCCAAGGCGATGGGCGGCCTGGCGCTGATCTTTATCGTACTCGGCTCCATCTATGGCGGCGTCGCCAGCCCAACCGAGGCGGCAGCCGTCGCCTGCGTCTACGCCTATTTCATCGCGGTATTTGGTTATCGTGATATCGGCCCGCTGAAAAACGTCAGCTGGCGTAACAGCGGCGAGTCGCTCATCAAAGCCGCGCTGCGTAACCTGGGCTTCATGGTGCTGGCCGTGCTAAAGACCCCAGCCGACAAGGAGATCCGCCACGTGGTGCGCGATGGCGCCAAGGTCAGCATCATGTTGCTGTTCATCATCGCCAACGCCATGCTGTTCGCCCACGTACTCACCACGGAGCGCATTCCGCACCTTATTGCCGAGACCATTGTGGGCATGGGGCTGCCGGTATGGGGCTTCCTCATCATAGTCAACTTGCTACTATTGGCGGCGGGTAACTTCATGGAACCATCGGCCATCTTGCTGATCATGGCACCTATCCTGTTCCCTATCGCTACCCAGCTGGGGATAGACCCTATTCACCTGGGGATCATCATGGTAGTGAACATGGAGATAGGCATGTTGACGCCGCCCGTAGGGCTCAACCTGTTTGTGACCGCGGGGATCACTGGGCGCAGCATGGGATGGGTGATTCACTCCTGTATCCCTTGGCTACTACTGCTGCTCTTCTTCCTGGCACTGATCACCTATATTCCGCAGATCTCCCTGTTCCTACCGGAATATATCGATAAGTTAAACGGTTATTAAAACACTTGATTTTATTTAACAATTGGGCGAGTCTGAAATGAGATCTTAAGATCTCCTTTCCAGGCTCGCTTTTTCAATTGGACATGCCTTTTATGTCGAAAATGATAACAAGAAGAAAATACCTCGGCGTCGGACTCATCATATTCCTGGGCCTCGCCTTTACCCTACGCGTCGCCTACTGGTTCCATCTGGAACATGGCTATGAGATGACACGGCAACAATCCAACGCCCAGATGAAGGAGCTGCTGAGCTTCCTCTCGGGCTCACTCAGCCGTTATGAGAGCATACCCCATGTGCTCTCGACCAACCCTCTGCTGGCAAACGCCCTGTTAAAACAGGACGATCCCAATACTATCACCCCACTCAACCGCTACCTGGAGGAAATCCAGAGCATCACTGAGGCGCTGGATATCTATCTAGTCAATATCGACGGCGATGCCATCGCCGCCAGTAACTGGCAGCAGAGCTACTCCTTTATTGGCAAGAATTACGCCTTCCGCCCCTATTTCAAGGACGCCATCGAAGGCAAGATGGGCCGCTATTTCGCCGTCGGCACCAGCTCAAATAAACGCGGCTACTACTTCTCCTACCCCATCTACAGCCATGGCTATCCTGTCACGCCCAGTCAGGGGGAGGCTAAGGTGTTAGGAGCGATCGTGGTCAAGGTCGATGTCACCGAGATAGAGCAGCAGAGCACGGGCATGGCCAGGGGCAGTAGCTATGAGTTCGCCATCAGCGATCCAGACAACATAATCTTCCTCTCCAGTCGCCCAGAGTGGCGCCTCACCGCCCTGGTACCAGTGACCCAACAGCTTAAACAGCGCATAGAGACATCGAGACGCTATGCCAACCGCGACATCAGGCCACTGGCAATCGAGCCGCCCTTTGCCGCCTCGCTGGCGGCGGACTATCAAATCTATCAGATAGGCGAGGATAAACTAGGTACGGAATTTATGGATAATGCCGCCTTCATGAGTGATGCGGGGTGGCGGGTGCATATCCTATCGCCCATGGCACCCATATACCGCTCTCTCCCCCCCCTGCTCCTGCTCTATGGTGCCCTCTACCTGCTATGCGCACTGGCACTGTTATTTGCCATAGAGAAACGTAAGAATACCCGCCGCATGCAACAGGCCCACGAGCAGTTAGAGCAGAGGGTCAAGGAGCGCACCCAGGAATTGGAGACCAGCCATCAGCAGCTGAAAGAGACCCAGGATGAACTGATCCAGGCCGCCAAGTTGACAGTGATAGGCAGCCTCTCGGCCAGCATCAACCATGAGATCAATCAACCCCTGGCGGCCATTCGCAGCTATGCGCAGAACACCCAGACCCTGCTGTCCCGAGCCAAGTGGGACGATGTCTCCAGTAACATCATGACCATCATAGAACTCACCGATCGCCTGGCGGCCATCGTGTCGCAATTTAAGAGTTTCACCCGCAAGAGCCAGGGTAACGACAAGGCGATTAGCGTGGCGCAATGTATCAGGGATGCACTGACCATCATCCAGCCCGAGGCGGACAAGCAAGGGATCGATCTCGTGCTAAACAATACCGAATGCCAGACGCTAATCTGGGGCGATCCTATCCGGCTGCAACAGGTGTTAGTCAACTTGATGAGTAATGCCATGGTCGCCATGCGCGCCAGCAACCCAAAACAGCTGATCATAGGCGTGGTAGTGAGTAATCGCCTGGAGATCACCATAGAGGATACCGGCACAGGCATAGACGAGAGTCAGATGCAGAAGATTTTCGATCCCTACTACACCAGCTCGCGCCAGGGGCTTGGCTTGGGGCTGTCTATATCCCGGCGTATCGTAGAGGCGATGCAGGGCAAAATCAGCGTCGCCAATCGCGAACAGGGCGGCGCCATCTTCCAGATCACTTTGCCAATACATGCGGTAGGTTAGCGATGCAAAATCAAGTTTTTAATCAATACGACATCTTAATCGTCGATGACGAGCCCCTGATAGGCTCGGCCCTGGTCCAGCTGTTTGAACTGGAATCCTACCGCGCCCTGGCCCTCACAGATGCCAAACAGATTGGCCTCGGCCTGCCCGACAACTGGCCCGGCATAGTGATCTCAGACGTCAACATGCCAGATATCGACGGCCTGTCGCTAATGCGTACCCTGCTAGCCCAGGACAAGGATATCCCCATCATACTCTTGACCGGCCACGGTGATATCGCCATGGCGGTGCAGGCGCTGAAACAAGGGGCCTATGATTTTATCGAGAAGCCTTTTAATAACGAGCACATGCTGGATATCGCCAAGCGCGCGCTGGAGAAACGTGCGCTGACCCTGGAAAACCGCAGCCTGAAACGTGAACTGGAATCCCAGAGCACACCTGGGCCACGCATCTTGGGCCATAGCCCGGGGATCAAGCAGATGCGCCACATCATCCACCAGGTGATCGACATGCCAGCCGATGTGTTGATCGAAGGCGAGACGGGCACGGGCAAGGAGCTGGTCGCCCGCTATCTGCACGATCACAGCCCCAGAGCCGAGGCCAACTTCGTCGCCATCAACTGCGGCGCCATCCCCGAGACCATCATAGAGAGTGAGCTGTTTGGTGCCGAATCCGGGGCCTTCACCGGCGCCGATAAGACTCGCATCGGCAAGTTCGAGTATGCCAACGGCGGCACCCTGTTTCTCGATGAGATTGAGAGTACGCCACTATCCTTGCAGGTCAAGCTGCTCAGGGTGTTAGAAGACAGGAAGGTGGAGCGCCTCGGCTCCAACAAGAGCATTGACCTGGATATTCGCATCATCGCCGCCACTAAGGTAGATCTCAAGAATTTGTGTGACACAGGCGAGTTTCGCCAGGATCTCCTCTATCGTCTCAATCTGGTGACTGTGCCAATTCCGGCCCTCAGGGAGCGACGCGAAGATATCGGCCTGCTGTTTCTGCATTTCGCCCGGGTTGCCTCGGCCCGCTACCATAAGGCGCTGATCCCCCTGACGGCCGAGTACACGGCCCAGCTGGTCTCCCACGACTGGCCTGGCAATGTCAGGGAGCTGCGTAACCTGGCCGAGCGTTACGTCTTGTTAGGTCCCGAGGCGGCGTTTGCGACCTCCCTGGGGCAGAGCAGTCAACTCAACGCCAATATGTCGCTACAGCAGCGGGTGGAGTTTTTCGAGCGGTTGCTGATCGAAGAGGCGCTGAGTAACAACAAGGGCAGCATCAAGCTCACCATGGAACAGCTGGAACTGCCGCGCAAGACCCTTTATGACAAGATGCAGAAGTATAGCCTCAACCGTAAGACCTTCATCAACTAGTCGAGGCCGCCAATTTTTTCCCCTCATGAAAAATGAGCCCGTTAGCCCGCCGCATCCAATAGCGGCGAGCGCGGTCCATGGGAGCGTTGCAGCATCACCACGATAAAAATTACGCCACTAAGCAGGGTCAGGCTGCCAGCCACCACGCCACTCCAGCCCCAATACTGCCAAAACGGTAACAGGAAAGGCCCGCCCAATGCCGCCCCTAGATAGTAACTACACAGGTAGAGCGCCGTGGCCTTCGCCCTGTGCTGCTGGGCGCGCTGGGCCACCCAGGCGTTGCAGACACTGTGAAAGGTGAAGAAGCCAAAGCTCGACAGCAAGAATCCTATGACGATGGCGCTGCTGGTATCCCCCAGGGTCACCAGGCTACCGACGCACATCATCACCGCCGAGAGGATAAACAGCGGCTGACGTCCCAGGCGGGCCACCCACTTGGCGGAGCGAAACGAGGCATAGGTACCGCTCAGATAACAGAGGAAGATCAGGGTGACCTGAAACTTCCCCCAGTGAAACGGCGCCTGCATAAGATGCAGTTGGATATAGCTGAATTGATTGACCATCACCATGAAGGCCAGCGCCCCCAAAAGATAGAGCTTCACCAGAGTTGCATCACCAAGGTGCAGACCAAAGCCCTTGAGATCCGCCAGGCCAAAAGCGCTCTTGCGTTGACGGCGTCGGATCCGCACCCGATCGAGCCGCGGCAGTAACATGAGTACGCCCACCACGCCCGCCAGGGTCAAGATGGTCACCAGGCCCATGGCCTCTACCCAGCTCAGATACTCTGTCATCAAACCGCCGAGCAGTCGCCCCGCGATGCCCCCAAGACTGTTGGCGCCGATATAGATAGCCCCAGCCTTGAGCAGCACGCTGGTATCGAGCAGATCCTTAAAATAGGCCATGGCGATGGCGGGCACCGCCGCCAGCAGTATCCCCTGAAACAGGCGCACCGCCACCAGCGCCGAGAAATCCTGCACCCAGATCAACATGATATCCGCCACCACCAACAGGGCCAGGCTCCACAGCAGCGGCTTACGCCTGCCGAGCTTGTCCGACAAGGTGGCATAGAAGAGTAGCGCAAAGGCCATGGAGAAGCTGGTCACCGACAGCAACAATGTGGCATGGGCCGGCGACACGCTAAAACTGGTCGCGATCAGCGGCAACATTCCCTGCACCATATACAGGTTAATGTAGATCACCACTGAGGCCAGCGACAGGCCCCAGATCAGACGAAGTTGTAGTGGACGGCTGGCGGTCATGATATCGCGCTCAAAAGGATAGATAGACACAGGCTAGCACCGGCGCTAACATAACAAAAATAGATTATAAATATGATATCGATAATATTTTATTATCGATGATTCAAGGTTCAAACCGATAGCATTGCGTCTGTAAGCGACAAGGCCTCACTCGGGGTGGTAAAACATGGATATCAAACAGCTTAGACAGTTCGAGGCGCTCGCCAGCAAGGGCAGCTTTACCCTGGCGGCCAAGCAGCTCAACATAGCTCAGCCGGCCCTGAGCCAGGGGATCAAACGCCTCGAAGAATTCCTCGGGGTAACGCTCGTAAACCGCAACAAACACTATCGCGGTCAAGACGGTAGCCGCCTCACCCTCACCGCCGAGGGCGAAGCGCTGGCACAACATGCCAGACTCATCCTCAAGCAGGTCAAACAGGCAGAGGCCCATATTAAGTCGATGGCCAACCTCACCAAGGGCGAGGTACGCATCGCTGTGCCCGGCATGCTCGGCTCCTACTACCTGCCCTCTCGCCTGATGGCCTTCAGGCACAGGTATCCAGATCTCAAGCTCTCCTTGTTCGAAGGTGGCACCCGCGACAGCCTGCGGATGTTGCAAAACGAAGAGGTGGATATCGCCATCATCACTGGGCAAGACCTGCAGCCTAATTTCGATAGCCATCTACTGCTCAGAGAACAGATGGTAGTGGCCGTGGGGGAAGATCACCCCTTGGCGGAGCACTCGGGGATCACCCTGGAGCAGTTCTTCGAGCAGGAGCTGGTGATGTTTAAGCCCGGCTATTTTCACCGCGAGTGGATGCTATCTCAGGCCAAGGCGCTAGATCTCGAGGTGAATATTGCCTTCGAAACCAACCTTATCAACCTGATCAAGCAGGTGGTCGCCCAGGGATTTGCCATCACCAGCGTGCTGGAGATGGTGATCGAGGCAAGAGATCCTATCCGCGCCATCCCCTTCTCACCTGCGGTGCATCTGGACCTGCATATTGCCTGGAATAGAGAACGCCCCATCGGCCTGGCCGACAGGGCGTTCGTCGAGTTCTTGATGAATAACCCTTAGCAGAAAGCTAAGGGCCTAGTCACCTAGATGGCATCCGCCTGACGCTCGGGCGCCGCCAACTGGAAGGCCTCTAACTTATGGCAGTTATCCCAGATGCGACGAATATTGGGATAAGCGCCTAAGTCGACCTTGAAACGATTGGCGTTATAGACCTGAGGGATCAGGCAGAGATCCGCCAGCGTCACCTCATCGCCATAGCAGTAGGTGCCGGCATGTCTTTCCAGCTGCTTCTCGAAGGCGCTAAAGCCCTGGTGGATCCAGTGATGGTACCAGGCGTTCTTGGTATCCTCATCCAACTCAAGCGTGTTGGTGAGATACTGCAACACCTTGAGGTTGTTCAGCGGATGCACCTCACAGGCGATAGAGAGTGCCATGGCGCGCACCTCGGCCCTTGCCTTGGGATCTTTTGGCAGCATCATGATACCGCCATACTGCTCATCGAGATATTCGATGATCGCCAGCGACTGAGACAAGACAAACTCGTTGTCGCCTTCGATCAGGGTTGGCACCAACTCCTGGGGATTGAGCGCCGCATACTCGGGTAAATGCTGCTCGCCGCCATTCTTCACCAGATGCACAGATTCGAGCTCTGCATCCAGCCCCTTTAAATTCAATGCGATACGCACCCGATAAGCGGCGCTGGAGCGCCAGTAGCCCAATAATTTCATCACAAAGCTCCTCTTTTCCTTAGCTCTTTATCTGCTTGGCAATTTACGGCCTTGGCTGACGGTGATTACAAAAACGGGGCAACCTTGGTCGCCCCGAAATATCAACAAAACTGAGAATTAACCTTTGTACTCAACTACCTGCTGGTCGATGGCGCCGAAGATGGATTTATCGTTCTCATCCAGCATCTCGATACGCACGCGATCGCCGAAACGCATGAATGAGGTCGATGGCTTACCGTCGCTGATGGTCTCCAGCATACGGGTCTCGGCCAGACAGCTAGAGCCTGCGCTGCGGTCGTAGTTAGAGATGGTGCCCGAACCTATGATGGCACCGGCGCCCAGAGGACGAGTCTTGGTGAAATGGGCAATCAACTGACTGAAGTTAAAGGTCATGTCGATGCCACAGTTTGGCTTACCAAACAGCTCGTTGTTCAGGTGGGTGATCAGTGGTAGATGCACCTTAGACTCATGCCACTTGTCGCCCAGCTCATCCGGAGTCACGGCCACAGGCGAGAAGCTGCTCGATGGCTTAGCCTGGAAGAAACCAAAGCCCTTAGCCAGCTCGGCAGGGATCAGGTTACGCAGCGACACATCGTTCACCAGCATAAGTAGCTTGATATGCTTCTCCGCCGAATCTGCGTCTATGCCCATAGGCACGTCATCGGTGATCACTGCTACTTCAGATTCGAAGTCTATGCCCCACTCTTCGCTGGCCAGCTCGATGTCCGCCTTCGGGGCAATAAAGCTATCAGAACCACCCTGATACACCAGAGGATCTGTCCAGAAGGTCTCTGGCATCTCGGCGCCGCGGGCCTTACGTACCAGCTCAACGTGGTTTACATAGGCGCTACCGTCGGCCCACTGATAGGCACGTGGCAGTGGCGATAGACACTTGCTCTCGTCGAAATCTACCGCATTGTCGAGTACGCCTTGGTTAAGGGCCTCATATAGCTCTTGCAGTTGCGGCTGAAGCAGATCCCAGGCGTCGAGCAGCTGCTGCATTGTGTGTGCGATGGCCGGTACCGCAACAGCCTTGGTTAGATCCTTACTTACAAGCATCAGCTGACCGTCACGACGGCCGTTGTTATAACTTGCTAACTTCATACCCACTCCTTCCGAATTCTTCTTTATACCAGACCCTAGGGGCGCGCCGCTATCGGGTCCGGGACTATCAATTTGGCATAGAAATACCCTATGCGCCTCAAGATAGGAATAGCGTGATGCAAATCACACTCCTTCCCTTAACATTCAATTTTGTAAACTATTCATGACAGGCAGAGAGAGCCCCAAATCCATGGGGTTTCGGCCTTGTCTCTGCCTAGTAAACCGCCAACCAACTGGCAATAAGGTTTTACATCCCTTTTTGCTTGCTGATCTTGTATTCCCTCAGCTTGTTGGCGATGGCCGTATGGGACACCCCGAGCTTCTTTGCCAGCTGACGGGTGCTCGGATAAGCCGGATAGAGGCGTCTTAGCAGACTCGCCTCAAACTGCTTCATCGCCTGATCCAGGCTGCCCTCAAACTGATGATCGAAATAGCCAAAGCCCTCGGCATAAGAGGGCAGCTTGAGCTGATCCACCGTCAGCTCCGCCGAGCCGTCCCACATGGACACCGCACGGAAGATGGCATTTTTCAGCTGGCGCACGTTACCCGGCCAGGCATAGCCCAGCAGATGCTCACGGCATGGGGCCGAGATGCGGCGAATGGGGATAGACAGCTGCTGACTGTAATGCTCGAGAAACATCTCGGTCAGGGGGATCACATCCACCTTGCGCTCGCGGAGCGAGGGCATATGGAAGCTGAGTACATGGATACGATAGTAGAGATCTTCGCGGAACTCCCCGGTCTGGCACAGCTCGGCCAGATTCTTCTGGGTCGAACAGATGATGCGCACGTCCGAGCGCACCTCCACATCACCGCCTACTCGGCGGAAGGTACCGTCCTGCAGCAGACGCAACAGTTTAACCTGCGCCGCCTTAGACATCTCGGCGATCTCGTCTAAGAAGACGGTGCCGCCCTTGGCCTCCTCGAAGAAGCCGCGTTTGACCACCTCGCCACCGCTAACATAGCCGAAGAGCTCCTCTTCGGCGGCGCTGTCTGGCATGGCGGCGCAATTGATGGCGATAAAGGGATGCTCACGGCGCATGCTGGCATCGTGGCAGGCTCTGGCCATCAGCTCCTTGCCCGTGCCTGTCTCACCCGTGATCAGCAGAGGTGCATCGAGCTGGGCCATGCGTCTGGCCTGTACCAGCACCTCTTTCATCTTGTCACTGACCGCCAGCACATTCTCAAAGCCTGTGGTCTGATTCTGCAAGGCGTTAAACTGCTTGCCGACCCGTGCGGGTGATTTGAGGGAAACTACGGCACCGGCCAGAATAGTCTTGTCGTTCTCGTCGGGCAGATAGATGGGCAGCATCTCGGCCAGGTATTCACTCTGGCCTATGTTGACCCGGGTGGCCTGGGCCAACACCAGCGGCTCGCTGAGCCAGCGGTTGAAGTTAAAGCCCTGCACCCAATGGTTGAGGGGTTCGTCGAGCACCTCGTGCTCGCCCATGTTAACCGTCATCAGCGCCGACTCGTTGACGATACGGATCCGCCCCTTAACGTCGATGGAGAACACCGAATCCGGCAGCGTCTTCAACAAGGTCTTGAGCGCGTAATGCTCCTGCTCGGAAGGCATGAATGACACGGTGCGCACGTCGTGCACCCCTTCCACCTTCCTGATTAACGGCAGCAGCTCGCTGAGCACATCAAAGTTAACCTCAGCAAACTGCAGATAGAGAAATCCCTGGTTACTGGCGTCGATAGCTATCAGGTTAATGCCATAGCCTTCGAGGATCACCAGTATGTCTTTTGCTAGACCCACGCGGTCGATGCAACTTACTTCTAAGCGCATACCCTTTCGTCCCTTTTTATATTTATTACTTCACGGTTTTTGGGATTATCGCGAGCATGGTTGCGTCTCATGCCTGAAAAAGTGTGACACGCCACGCAGAAATGCCGATAAAACGCCTATACGTTAGAGTGTAATGAGATTTGTGGCAAGAGTTGTTTACACCGGATTCACGTTACAACCAAAAAAACAGCGCCATAGCTAGGCTATGACGCTGTTTTTAAATTAATTTTAAATCAGTCCAATAACTGGTCTGTCTTGGCCGCCATGATGAAATCGTTGCGATGCAGGCCCTTAATCGAGTGAGACCACCAGGTCACAGTGACCTTGCCCCACTCGGTTAGAATGCCGGGATGATGGAACTCCTCCTCGGCTAAGTCTGCTAATTTATTGGTAAAATCCATCGCCAGCTTAAAGTTTTTAAACTTATAGACACGCTCAAGCTGCATGATACCGTCACGCACCTCGACGCCCCAGTCTGGGATCATGCGGATCAGCTCGGCCAACTCGGCATCGGTCACCTTAGGCGCGTCGGCCTGACAGGCTTCGCATTTCATTTGGGCTAATTCAGTCATACTTCTTCCTTTTTCTTAACTGGCTTTCGATTTTGGCTCAAACATGGGGGCATGCAGGCCTAGCTGGCGTGCCTTGGTCACGGCTCCCATGATGTCCATTTTGACGATTTCGTCTAAATAATCAATTGAATCAATAGCGTAATAAATTGGCTGCATGATATCGATACGATAAGGGGTTCGTAGGATATCAATGAGATCGAACGGCTTCACCACAGGCGTATCACTCATGGCATAGAGGGTCTCACCGGGCGAGCTCAATATGCCGCCGCCATAGATCTTCAGCTCATCGTTGGCCTGACGGATCAAACCAAACTCCACGGTAAACCAGTAGAGTCTGGCGAGAAAGACACGCTCCTCTTTCGAGGCAGCTAGCCCCAACTTACCGTATTGATGAGAGAAACGGGCAAATGAGGGGTTAGTTAGCAGCGGACAGTGACCGAAGATCTCGTGGAAGATATCGGGCTCCTGCAGGTAATCGAATTCTTCTTTGCTACGGATAAAGGTAGCAACCGGAAACTCCTGGTTCGCCAACAACTGGAAAAACTTCTCGAACGAGATCAGCGCCGGCACGGCGGCCGTCTTCCAGCCAGTGGCCTGTTGTAGCACGGCGTCGATTTCGCCGAGCTGTGGAATGCGATCTGTAGGCATGGCAAGATCTTCGAGCCCTTTCAGATAGGCATCACAGGCATAGTGGGGCAGATTGCCCTTCTGTCTGTCGTACAGCGCTTGCCAGATCTCATGTTCATTGTCAGGGTATTGGATGAACCCTTGGTTATCGGGCAACCTAGCCTGATACTTAGTTTGTTTACTCATGATAAATACAACACAATTGACTGCTCTTTCCTCCATATTTGACTAAACGCCGGAGTTTGTTAACAGGATCACACTTTATAATTAAGCACTGGCTCCGCTCGGGATGTAACCAAAAATTTACATCGAGGACTAACAGAAAAGTAAACACCTTTAAATTAAAACACTTAACCCACAACCAACATGTAACACTCTCGACACAAGTGATGGCTTTTACATCAAAATCATCTGTTTAGTCTACAGGGACAATAATATGTAAAGGTCTTTTTCATCACCTATTGCATCCCAAACTAGCAAACATCAGCATCACTTTTGCTCATCACCAGATCGCTAACGCCATAATCTTTAGGCAAGAGCCAAGAACACACCGGCCAAAACGCCTAAATCTCCTGACTTTTCATATCCTTTTTATTAGAATAAAAGAGCATTTGCGCGCCAAAGTCGAATTCGCGCTACGCCATCACGCGGTTGGCAGGGACTTTGCCGACTACCTCAAGACATTAGTTTCAGATTTACAACAGGATAAAGATTAATGACGATTTTAGTCACGGGCGGCGCAGGCTACATAGGTAGCCATACCGTCGTTGAGCTACTTAATGATGATCAACAGGTAGTGATCATAGACAATCTGAGCAACTCAAGCGTCGAGGCCCTCAAACGGGTCGAGCAGATCACAAATAAAGGGGTCACCTTCTATCAGGGCGACGTGCTCAACAAGGCCTTCCTGCAGAAGGTCTTTACCGACCATGATATCGACGCCGTGATCCATTTTGCCGGCCTCAAAGCCGTGGGCGAGTCGGTGGCCCAGCCGCTACGCTACTATGAAAACAATGTCACCGGCACCTTAGTACTGTGCGAGGTGATGGCCGAATTTAACGTGAAGAATCTGGTATTTAGCTCATCGGCCACCGTCTACGGCGATCCGGCCTCACTCCCTATCACGGAAGACTTCCCCACGGGCGCCACTAACCCCTATGGTCAGTCTAAGCTGATGGTCGAGCATATCCTCAAAGATCTACACCACTCTGACGCCAGCTGGAACATCGCCAGACTGCGTTACTTCAATCCTGTGGGCGCCCACGAGAGCGGTCTCATCGGTGAAGATCCCAACGACATCCCCAATAACCTGATGCCCTTTATCGCCCAGGTTGCCGTGGGTCAACGCGAGAAGCTCAGCGTCTTCGGCGACGATTATGACACCCATGATGGCACCGGGGTGAGAGACTATATCCATGTGGTGGATCTGGCAAAGGGCCATCTCAAGGCACTTGAGAAGCTCAACACTCAGCCAGGGCTAGTCACCTATAACCTGGGCACAGGCCAAGGCTACAGCGTACTGGATATGGTCAAGGCGTTCGAGAAGGCCTGCGGTCATGCTATCGCCTACCAGATCGCCCCGCGTCGCCCTGGGGATATTGCCGCCTGTTACGCCGATCCCAACAAGGCACAGACAGAACTGAACTGGCAGGCCACCCATACCATAGAAGATATGGCCAACAGCAGCTGGCACTGGCAGTCCTCTAACCCTAACGGCTACAAGGCCTAAATAGGAATCAGGGGCCTATGGTCCCTTTCCGCAAGAGTGAGTCTATGAGCAATCGCATCAACCAAAGCCGCCGTAATCTCTTCAGTCGCCGCAAGAGCCAGGTGATCCGCCCGCCATGGAGCCGCACGGATGTGGAATTTACCGATATCTGCACCCGCTGCGATAAGTGTATCGACAGCTGTGAGACAAAAATTCTCTTCCGTGGCGATGGTGGCTTTCCCGAGGTCAGCTTCAGTCAGGACGAGTGCACCTTCTGTGGCGACTGCGTCAAGGCCTGTCCCGAGCCGCTATTTACCGATATCGAAGACACCCCGTGGCAGATAAAAGCCAGTATCGACCAGACCTGTCTGGCCAACAGCGGCATCTGGTGCCAGACCTGTAAAGATGCCTGCGACCCGAGGGCCATCAGCTTTACCGCCAGCATAGGCCAGGCCCCCAAGCCTGTGGTCGATACCGAGCTGTGCAATGGCTGCGGCGCCTGTGTCGCGCCCTGCCCCAACCAATCGATCAAACTCAGCTAACCACTAGAGTCAAGATTGCCAAAAAACTGACAGGCTGTGCCAAATATTAGTGGTTTTGTTGCACAAAGTTTAAGGGTAATATTGGGCAAAACAGGCAAAAAAGTTAATCATTATGTTTGGAAAGAAAAATAACAAATCAGGCCTCACCTTCATTGCGCAGGGCACTAAATTATCAGGGGAAACTCATTTTGCCGGCGAGGCTCTTATCGGCGGCGAGCTACAGGGAAAGATCAGCGCTACCGGTAAGCTAACTATCGAAGTCGATGGCTATATCGAAGGCGAGCTGCAGTGTAAGGAGATTAAGGTCTCTGGTGCATTTAAGGGCAAGATGAAGTGTGAAAAGCTGAACATCACCAGCACAGGCAGCGTCGAGGGCGAGATCGCCTGTAACTCGATGGAGATCTTCGAAGGGGGTCAATTTATCGGTATGCGCGTACGCGAAGAGGTCGCGCTGCTTGCCAGCGAGCCAGAAAGCCAAGCGTCGCAAAGCAGCACGGAACCCGAGGCCGAGTCCCAACTAGACAATTATTTTAAAGAACTCACCAAATCTGCCTAGTTCCAATTAGATTGGGTAAAGCCCTATCAGGCTGGAGTAAGAGTTCCTGCAAAAAGGCCACATTATTATGTGGCCTTGTTTTTATATTCCCGAACCAGCGCGATAAATTCCCTCGGCGCTCTGTCTAAACAATCTTCCGGCAGGTAAACATGGTAGCCCAGCTGAGCATTGAGCTGAGCGCAGCGCCGGGCAAACATCGCCTGCACCCCACTGAAATCCATCCCTTCTAGTGTGATGGGAGAAAATTCTGAGTTGAGATAGTGCTCTAGGTCCGCAAGCTCACCGTCCAGATTTAGGGAGGAGATCAGCAGCGGGCGCTGCTCGCTCAAGAGCCCTGTCGCCAGCCTGGGCGGAATATCGTCGATAAGCGGCAACAGGGATTTCAGCCTGACCCCTATGTAGGGCAGATCATGACTATCGAACGATTGAATGCTGCGGGGGATATCGACCCTTTGAATATTATCCCACTCAAGATAGATGCTCCCCCTGCGATGATGATATACCAGTCCCCTTGGCCTCAGCTCAATGCTCACCTCGGGCTGCATCCATTTGGCGATTCCCAGCACGGTAAAGATCATGCCGAAGATAAAACAGACCATACCAGGCCCCATCAGGCTCTTCGAGGCGATAAACATCCCCAGGGCGCAGATTAAGGCAATGCCCCCAATCAGGGTAAAGGTGCGCGCGTTGCGCTTGGTCACTGCGCGAATAACGATAGTTTCTTGCTCCATACTCTCCAAATGCCCTCGGCGCCTCTCTGCCTATTTCCCGATAGGGTGAGTTAGTCAAAAAGTGAAAATTTAATCTTTAGCCAGGCCTGCCCCAGATATTCATGGATCGAACGCTGGGAGGCTAACAAGTTGCGAGCGTCCAAGCGCCACCAATAGCCGCCCCGGGCGATAAAGTCTGCCGGCGCCCCCTGAGGATTCATGCCTGCCAGATGAAAGATCATCATAGCTCTTGGCAGGTGGGTGGCCGAGGTCACCAGCCTGAAGGGTCTGTCACCTATCTCCCACTTGAGAAATTGTGCCTCCTCCAGGGTATCTTTGGCCAGGGGAAACTGAATGATCCGCTCTGGCTTCACCCCAAGCTCCATGGCGGCATTGGCCATCACCTGCGCCTGGGACACGGCGTCGCTGCCGCTCCAGCCACTGACCACCAGCTGGCAATCCTGCCCTAGGCTAAGTTGTCTCACCCCTTCGGTAAGGCGCGCCAACGCGGTGGCAGACAGCTGCAGGGTGGCGCGATCGGCGATAGTGGAATCATGGCCACTTCCTAACACCATTACCAAGCAGGCGTTTTCAATCGGGTCGTTATTGACTGGGTATTGCCCCTCGAGCGAAGCGGTCAGCTGATAACTGCCCCATTGACTGCTCAGCAGCAACAAGATGGTAAAAGAGACAGTGATCAGCGCCTTAACGACTTTGCGTCGCCGCAGGATCAGAATCGCGATAAACAGACAAAATACCGACAGCGGGATCGGCATTAAGAGTTGTGAAATCAGTTTTTTTACCCAGAACATGGCTATCCTTGCCCCTATGCTTTGCCCCCAATGAAAAGTGGGGGCAAGTGTAACCTAGGGTTGCAAGGAAGTCATTAGCAGAGAAAGTCATTACCAGAGCCAGGCGGCGCCGCGAACCCCGGATGAGCCCCCATACATGTTTTTCACCACGGGGGTGCGGCATTCACCGCCCAGCACGTACTTTGACAAGACTTCGGGCAATCTCGGGTAGATGGCGTCAATATTTGAGACACCGCCGCCCAAAACGATAATGTCAGGGTCGAGCATGTTGATCATGTGGGCCAGCGAGCGCGCCAGACGATCGATAAAGCGCTCAAATGCCGCAGTTGCCAACGCTTCGCCCTCCTCCATACGACGGGCGATTTCAATACCGCTCGGTGCATCGCCACCGGCGGCCTTATAGTCGCGCACAAAGCCTGTGCCAGAGATAAAGGTTTCGATGCAGTCTTTGTTGCCGCAGAAGCATTCGGTCGAGTTAAACTCATCGGGCGTCATCCAGGGCAGCGGATTATGGCCCCACTCACCGCCGATGCCATTGCCACCGCCATGCACCTTGCCATTGATAGCGATACCGCCGCCGCAGCCAGTGCCTATGATCACCCCAAACACCAGCCCCTTACCTGCCGCGGCGCCGTCTGTCGCCTCGGAAACGGCGAAACAGTTGGCATCATTGGCCACCCGCACCTCTCGGTCAAGGCGCGCGCCGAGGTCCAGATCCAAGGGGTGACCGTTGATCCAGGTAGAGTTGGCATTCTTTACTAAGCCTGAGAAGGGGGAGATCACGCCGGGAATACCGACGCCTACGGTGCCTGTCAGCCCAAGGCTAGTCTCCGCCTCATTGACGAGCGATTCGATGGCATCCAGGGTCGCATTGTATTCACGCGGTGTGGGGATCCGCTTCCTAAACAGCTCCTTACCGGCTTCACTCAGGGCCACCAGCTCAATCTTAGTGCCCCCTAGGTCTACACCCATTCTCATCATACTCTGCTCCAATCTTCTTCTCGTTATCTAATACCAATCCGAGTAAATAGCTGACCATCCTAGCTTGTTAGAACGTTCGATAACTGCGTTAGATTTTTTGATTGTAGAATAACTACTTATCGAAAAATTCTGACTTATTTTCAAACGTTTTTGCAACGCTATTTCTGCTCACTTACTGAGGTTAGTATTACTTATCGCACCAGTGCTTTGCGGTGGCGATAAAATAGGGATTTAAAATCGCTTCTTTCTGGTTATAGTCCAGCACCTGGCCTTTATCGGCGTTCACCACCTTGCCACCGACACTCTCCAATACCGCCTGTGCGGCCGCCGTGTCCCACTCACTGGTGAGCCCGAGACGCGGATAGATATCCGCCTTACCCTCGGCCAATAGGCAGAACTTTAACGAACTGCCGATGCTGGTCATTTCATGCTCGCCCAAAGTCTCAAGGTAAGCCGCAAGGCCTGGGCTCACATGGGAACGGCTGCCGACAACTCTGGGGACACTCGGCGCCACAACCGCCAGTTGGTTCAAATCTGTCACCCCATCGGCACTGGCCAGCCAGGCACCGAGATGCAGGGCGCCGTAATAACACTTGTCCAGCACGGGAGCATAGACCACGCCGGCCAGGGCGCGGCCCTTGTCGATAAACGCAATATTAACGGTGAACTCACCGTTACGCTTGATGAACTCCTTGGTGCCATCCAGCGGATCGATCAGCCAATATTGCTGCCACTGTTTGCGGGTCTCCCAGGGAATATCGGCGGCCTCTTCGGACATCACGGGGATCTCCGGAGTCAAACGAGCCAGCGCCTCGACAATCACCTTGTGGCTGGCCAGATCGGCAGCAGTCACTGGGCTATCATCGGCCTTGGCCTGAACATCCATCTGTTCGCTGCCATAGACCTGCATGATGGCCTCGCCCGCGGCCTTGGTAATCTCGACCAACTCACCTAACCATTCTTGCTTAAATATATGACTCACAATATAAATTCTCTTCGCCCTAGATTGCCTTAGTATGCCATCTCTGGGCCTAAGAATTTAATAACAATTTGATCATACTTTTCGTAAAAGATACTAAGCTAGCGGCGCGGCGGTGAAAAGCCTTTCCCCTCGCCTTGCATTCGTATTCAACTTTCCTCCAAGCTTGTTAGCTAGCCGAAAAGCGAGTTACAAACCGATAACCTTTCACCCTCATTATCTTGGCAATTTATCACCCTGAACTCACCCTTAGGTCACCTAAAAGTCACCTCAGCAACACAAAGAAACCAATCAACTTGATTTACTTAGCACATATCGATATTTCCCTTGTTAATTAGCCGATTAATCATAATATTCGCGCAAAAGTTCAACCGATAAAGATGACCTGATGAAGCGATACCTAACCGTTCCCCTCCTACTGATTAGCTGCCATTCGGCCTATGCCGCCTGGTGGATAGAACCGACAGACCTGCCCCTGCGCGCCGACATTCAACTGCTCGCCGATACGGGGGTGATCAAGCAGCCAATAACCACCTATCCCCTGATGTGGGCGGGGCTCAAACAAGATCTCGATAACGCCCAGTTGCCCGACCTCTCCCCTGCTCAAGGGGCGGCCTACGACAGAGTCATGAGCGCCTACGCTAGAGACCATCGAGGCGTCAGTACCCGTATCGGCCTAGGCGCCGCCACAGACAGCGCACGCTTCTTGGGCTTTGGTCATGATTATAGAGATAAGGCAGAAGCCAAGGTGGATCTAGAGGTCACAAAGGAGTGGTTTAGCGGACGCCTCTCGGCCAGCTACCATCAAGACCCCATAGATGGTAACAGCAGCCGACTGGATAACAGCTTCGCCGCCGTCAGCCTGGGCAACTGGATCATCAGCGCCGGTGCGCAGCAAAAATATTGGGGGCCGGGCTGGGACACGGGCCTGATCCAGACCACCAACGCCCGACCTATGCCGGGCATTACCTTGAGCCGTAACAACAGCGCCGCCTTCGAATCACCTTGGCTAAGCTGGGTAGGCCCCTGGACCTTCACCACCAGCTTCAGCCAAATGGAGAGCGACCGCTTCGTACCCGATGCCAAACATTGGGGCGCCCGTGGCACCCTAAGGCCCATCTCAAAACTGGAGCTCGGCTTCTCCTGGACCATGCAGTGGGGCGGCGAGGGTTATGGCAACAGCCTAAGTGACTGGTGGGATGGCCTGTTTAACGGCGGGAAATCAGAAAACGAGATAGATAACGGCCAGGAAAATATGCTCGCGGGTTATGACTTTCGCTGGTCCGACACCGTCTTTGGCATTCCCTATGGCATCTACTTCGAGCGAACCCATGAAGACTATCACCATGACAAAAATAAGCTGATCAATGCGGCCAATCTGGGGGGCATAGACTTCATGCTTCAAGGACTTAACACACGAGTCTTTATCGAATACGCAGATACCAAGGTGGCCTGTGGCATCGACCCTAATGCCTATAACTGTCTTTACGAGCATGGCTTCTACCAGAGTGGCTATCGCTACTACGGCAGGAGTCTGGGCAGCACCTATGATAATGATTCAGAGACCTTGGTCCTTGGTGGTATCACCCAGCTGGGCGACGGCCACAGCATCACCAATAAGCTGCGCTGGCTAAGGCTCAACACCGATGGTATCGACACTGGCAATGACACCGGCGGCAACCCCGTCTCCCCCGGTGAATATGAGCGTGTCTATCAGTTCGATACCAGCTACCACAGACCCTGGCAACAGGGCACGCTCAAGCTCGGCGGCACTGTGAGTTATCGCCAGTTTGTCCATAACGGCGGTCACGACTGGGACACCAGCCTGTATGCCCTGTGGGAGAGGCGCTTCTAAACCGAAAATTATGTTAATGCAGAGGCTTAGATAGGGGAAAAGAGTCGATAATTATGGCGCCGAGTGGCTTCGGCGCCTTATAAGATTGGTTGACACAAGCGCCAGGCTTATTGCATCACCGCCCCAAAGTCTTAGGCGATAGACAATATCCCCTGCTGAGCGAGATAGTCCACCACCTGCTGCGCGCACTGTTCCACAGACTGCTCGGCGGTCTTGACGTGCACCTCTGGGCTCATTGGCGCCTCATAGGCCGAATCTATGCCTGTGAAGTGCTTTATCTCTCCGGCGCGCGCCTTCTTGTAGAGCCCCTTGGGATCGCGCTGCTCGCACACCGCCAGCGGCGTATCGATAAAGACCTCGATAAACTGACGAGCTGACAAGAGATCTCTCACCAACTGGCGATCGGCGGCAAATGGCGAGATGAAGGCGGTCGACACCAGAGTCCCGGCATCGACAAATAGCTTGGCCACCTCGCCGATACGACGAATGTTCTCTACCCTGTCCTCATCGGAGAACCCAAGATCGCCATTGAGCCCATGGCGCACATTATCGCCATCGAGCACATAGGTCTTACAGCCCTTGTCATGGAGCAGACGATCGACCGCGTTGGCCACAGTTGACTTACCCGAACCACTCAGGCCGGTAAACCAGAGCACGGCCCCCTGATGGCCGTTGGCCTGTTCGCGCTCCTCATGAGACACGCTGGCCTGATGCCACTGAACATCGCTGGATTTAACATGAACATCGACTGTCTTATAGGGGGACATCGGCTTTCCTTAACGAGTTAACTGCAAAACAATTGGCATAGATTCGGTCTACCATCTATCGCCTAAAACGGGAAAAACACAGGCACGGCCAACAAGACGATGGCACCATAGGTCAGGCTCACGGGCACGCCCACCTTAACAAAATCCATCAGGCGATAGCGACCTGCGTTATACACCATGAGGTTGGTCTGATAGCCATAGGGGCTGATGAAACTGCCGCTGGCGGCAAAAGCAACCGTCATCACAAATGGCAGGAAATCGACCCCGAAGCCCAGGGCAATGCTGTAGGCGATGGGAAACATCAGCGCCGCGGCGGCGTTATTGGTAATAAGCTCCGTCATCAGCCAAGTCGCCAAATAAACCAGCAGCAGGGCCAACATCAGATGCTGTTTGTCCGCAGTGCCCTCCACCCAATTGGCAACCATCTCAGCCACACCGCTATTGACCAGGGCATGAGAGAGCAAGATGGCCGAGGCGACCACCAGCCAGATATCCACCGGGAAGCGGCGCACCACCTCGTTAACATTAAGGCACTGGCTGAAGATCAACACACCCAGTAATAGCAGCATCCCCTGCAGCATCTCCACCACACCGGTGGCGGCCAGGACGAGTGTGAGCACGAAACCGCCGATGGAGATCCAGGCCTTCTTGCCGTTGATACGTGTCTCGGGCTCAACACCACTGATCACGATAAAGTTCTTGCTGATGTTGTGGCGGGTAAGGAAGTCCTTACCTACGGCCAGCACCAAGAAGTCGCCCGCCTTGATCTGCACCTCACCGAGCTTGCCGGAGATCTCTTCACCATCGCGGCGAATGGCCACGGCGGCGGCGTCAAACAGGGCCCTAAAGCCCGCCTTCTTCATGGTCTTACCCACCAGCAGGCTCTCCTGCTTGACCACCACCTCGGTGAGGTTAGTGTCGAGCAGACCATTTTTTTCGGCAAACATCTCAAGGCCAGAGAACTGGCTGAGCTGCATCACCTTGGCGATATCGCCACTGAAGATGAGCCTGTCGTCTTGCTGCAGTACCTCGGTGGGCGTCACCGGGCTAATGAGGCGGCCATTACGCACCACCTCCACTAGGAACAGGGATTCGAGATGCCTGAGACCATTATCTTCCACAGAACGGCCGATCAGCTCAGAGCCGGCCACCACCTTGGCATCGATAAAATAGCCCTTAGAACAGGTCTCCTGATGGGCGATATCCGGCAACCATCTCGACGCGATACGCAGCACCAAGCCACACCCCAGTACCAGCAAGGCACCGATGGCGGTAAAGGAGAAGAAAGAGAGCGACTGGTTTGAGGCGTCGATCACCATGCTGTTGACGATAAGGTTGGTTGAGGTACCGACCAGGGTCAAGGTGCCCCCCAGGATCGCCGCGTAAGAGAGCGGTAGTAATAACTTACTCGCCACATGGTGGGGATTATTGCGAATGGGCGACAACAGGGTGGCCACGACGGCTGTGTTGTTGAGTAAAGCTGAGCTAAGCGCCGTCATGCCAAACAGGCGCAGCCAGGTGGTGCGGTAGCCGCTGACGATCACCTTAGCGGCGATGATCCGCAGCAGCCGGGTCTTCTCCAACGCAAAAGAGCAGAGAATAAGCAGCACCAAGGTCACCAAGCCCGGGTTAGACATGCTGGAGAGCAGCTGCTCTTTGGTCACTAGGTTAAACGCCACTAGCACCAGCAGGGTCACACCAAACACCAGCGCCGGCCGGTTTTGGAAACGCACCAACCCCACGATAGTCGCGAGGAAGATGGCGATGGTGAGATAAGCGTTAAATGTCATAGTTTGATTTCTTAAGCCTCAGGCTAACTGTCGCAGGTCGGTGTTTGCCACCAAAATGATGTTAAACACCTTACTTAGTGCTAGCCCTTGGCCTCAACTGTCCATAACTGATATCGGTGACTGATATCTGTCACTAATATCTGCCAATAAGATATAGGTAATTAGGCCTTGGAAATATCCTTCACTCCCCAGTGCGGGAAATGCTTACGCACTAAGGCGTTCATTTCCAGCTCGAAGGCCGAGATCTCACGTTGCTTGCCCTTACCTGCATCGATCGCCTTGCGGATCATGCCCGCCCCCACAGTCACATTGGTGAGCCTGTCGATGATGATGAAGGCGCCCGTGGCACGATTATCTTCATAGGCATCAAACTGCACAGGCTCGGTAACCGAGAAGTGACAGTTGCCCATCTCGTTCAGCGCCAATTGCTGAGCGCTATGCTGGGTCAGATGGTTGATATCCACCTTGTAGTTGATGGCATCGGCATAACCGTATACCGCCTTGCTGCCAAGCTTTAGCGCATATTCTCTGTCGACACACAGCGGCTCTTCGGTCATCCACACCACGTCGGCCTCGAAATGAGTGGTCGAGTTAGGCTTATCGTGAGGACGCACCAGCATGTCACCACGGCTGACGTCTATCTCATCGGTGAGCGTAAGTGTCACCGCCTGCCCGGCAACTGCCTTTTCAAGCTCGCCGTCGAAGGTCACGATTGACTTAATGCGGCTCTCTTTGCCTGATGGTAAGGCTGCGATGGTGTCACCGACACGGATCTCTCCCGATGCTACCGTGCCACAGAAGCCCCTGAAGTCGAGATTTGGACGATTGACATATTGCACCTGGAAGCGGAACGATTCGCTCCTGTCCTGCTCCACGGAAACCGTGTTGAGCAGCTTGATCAGGGTCGAGCCCGGATACCAAGTCATGTTCTCGCTCTCGTTTACCACGTTGTCGCCCTTGAGCGCAGAGATAGGCACAAAGCGCACATCGCTAAAGGTAAGATCTTTGGCAAACTCGCGATACGCCTTCTTGATCCCCTGATAGATCCCCTGGTCGTAGCCGACCGCATCCATCTTGTTGATGGCGATGATCACATGTTTAATGCCCAGCTGTGAGCAGATATAGCTGTGACGACGTGTCTGTACCTGCACCCCATGACGGGCATCGATCAGGATAATGGCCAGATCGGATGTCGAGGCGCCCGTGGCCATGTTGCGGGTGTACTGCTCGTGGCCCGGGGTGTCGGCGATGATAAATTTACGCTGCTCGGTGGCAAAATAACGGTAAGCCACATCGATAGTGATTCCCTGCTCTCGCTCCGACTGCAGGCCATCGACCAGCAGGGCCAGGTCAAACGCCTGATCTGTGGTGTTAAAACGCTTGGAATCTTTCTCGATAGCCGCCATCTGATCTTCGAAGATCATCTTGCTATCGAACAGCAAGCGGCCGATCAGGGTCGACTTGCCGTCGTCCACGCTGCCACAAGTCAAGATGCGCAACATATCTTTGTTTTCGTGAAGCTTTAGGTAACCTTCGATATCGGTCTGCAATAATGTGTTTTCAGTCGTCATGGTATTTCTCGTATTCGTTATCTGCTGCGTACCTGGCCAATGAGCCGTCAATGCGATGACTTGAGTTAGAAGTAACCTTCCATCTTCTTCTTTTCCATCGAGCCGGCGGAGTCGTTATCGATCACCCGTCCCTGACGCTCTGAGGTAGTACACAGCAACATCTCCTGAATAATTTCCGGCAGGGTTGTCGCCTGAGATTCGACGGCGCCGGTCAGCGGATAACAACCTAAGGTTCTAAAACGCACCATCTTCTGCTCTGCGGTTTCACCTGGCTCGAGCTCCATGCGCTCATCGTCAACCATGATCAAGGTGCCATCACGCTTCACAACCGGGCGAGGCTTAGCAAGATACAGGGATGGGATCTCAATATTTTCCAAATAGATATATTGCCAGATATCCAACTCGGTCCAGTTAGATAATGGGAAGACACGGATACTCTCGCCCTTATCGACCTTGCCGTTATAGATGTTCCACAGCTCGGGGCGCTGGTTTTTAGGATCCCAGCGATGCTTACTGTCACGGAACGAGTAGACGCGCTCCTTGGCGCGAGATTTCTCCTCGTCGCGGCGGGCGCCACCGAAGGCCGCGTCGAAACCATGCATATCGAGGGCTTGCTTAAGCCCCTCGGTCTTCATGATATCCGTATGTTTGGCACTGCCGTGGGTAAAGGGCGAGATATTCATCTCCAGGCCACGGGGGTTCTTATGCACGATGAGATCGAAACCATACTGCTTGGCCATGCGATCGCGAAATTCGATCATCTCCCTGAACTTCCAATTGGTGTCGACGTGCAATAAAGGAAACGGGATCTTGTCGGGATAAAATGCCTTGCGCGCCAGATGCAGCAACACAGAAGAGTCTTTACCAACGGAATAGAGCATCACGGGATTTTCAAACTCTGCGGCAACTTCACGCATGATCTGAATCGATTCAGCCTCGAGTTGTTTAAGATGGGTTTGCTGTGTAGACATATGGCTTTCCGTTTTATTCCAATGTTATCAAATTGCTATTAACCAACATGCCAACCTACTCTACATTTCATTCAACATAAAATCTAAGAGTGGTTAACCAAAAATGGTCTTAAACAGGATAATACCAGCACGGAAGCGTTTTAGAAGTTATAAATATTAATTTATTTATACCAAAAAGAAATAACAAGTAATCTAAGAGAAGATGGTGTAAAAGTCGAGGTGCTTGGAGATTGGCAATGATGAGTATATTGAGAGCGAGGGTCGAGGGTCGGCAGCCTCACTTAAACATGAGTAATAGTTCAACTGCTGTTTCACTCATTCTAGACTTTTCCTTACGACTGAAACATTGCCCCTTAAACAATGCTCGCATACTCATCCAGCCCTTTATGGCCTCTTGACGTTAAGAACTCCAGCAGGGCTTTGGGACTATGGTTAAGAATTCGCTCAATTGGGAAATCAACTTCTTGAATCAACTCAATCGCTTTGTCAAAGCCCCCTAAGCTGAAGGCAACATGGGAGTCAGAACCTAGCACCAAATAGCCTCCAGCCTCTTTTACAGCTTGTGCAATTGCCGTGCAGTTTTTCAAGCTACCTTGTCGTGAGGTTAAGAAAGAGGAGTTATTGATCTCAAGGGCAACATTGTGAGTCGCGGCCGCTTCTGCAACATGCTTAATATCGATGGGATAGGCAGGATTGCCAGGATGGCTGATGATATCGACATTGCCACTTTCAATGCAATTAACGAGAGCCTGAGTGTGGGCAGCTTGAGTCGATGGCGGAAAAACAGGCTCGTGAAATCCCGCCAACACGATATCTAGTTCATCGAGATAACCGCCAAAGAAATCAATGTCACCATTCTCATTCTTGATATTGGCTTCAATGCCTCTCAGCACACCTATACCATCGACGATTCGAGGCAATACACGCATGTTGACGAAATGCCAAAAGTGAGGCGCATCGGCCATATCGGGTCCATGGTCCGTAATAGCAAATAACTTGATGCCCTTCTCCTTTGCCACAGAAAGATAATCATGAACCGTACTATAGGCATGAGTTGAGGCAATGGTGTGGGCATGAACATCAACAAGGAACTTCATTGGCAATTCCGTTAGTAGATACAAAGTAAGAGAAGAAGTTAGGCAGTGTTTCTAGTCTACTTATTTAAACCGCATTTTCCATAACACAGCTCGCAATTAGAACTCCGTTAGTCGACTCTATTCATTGCTCGCCACCTGAACTTCTTTATACCTAGATATCTGCGCTTTCGCTCTTCTTACTATGTCACAGACACTGTATCGCTTATCAAAGAGAGCAAATAGCGCCCATAACTATTGTTCAGCATAGGTTTGGCAAGACGATGAATATCCTCACTAGTTAGCCAACCATTACGCCAGGCTATCTCTTCAAGACAAGCCACTTTTAGCCCCTGCACAGTTTCTATTGTTTGAACAAAAGATGAAGCCTGCTGCAGACTGTCGAACGTACCGGTATCTAGCCAAGCAAAACCACGCCCCAATAATTCGACCTTTAGTTGGCCACGCTTGAGATAAGATTGGTTGATTTCAGTAATTTCAAGCTCGCCACGTTGTGAGGGCTTTAACTCTTTAGCGATGTCGATGACTTGATTGTCGTAAAAATAGAGTCAAGTAACCGCCCAGTTAGATCTGGAGACCGCTGGTTTTTCATTGATGTCCAAGGCGTTGAAATCCGCATCAAACTCCACCACGCCAAATCTTTCTGCTTGGTCTACCTGATAGGCGAAAATAGTCGCTCCCACTGAATCCGCATTGCTGAGACCAGCTACAGTCTGTTTCAGCGTGAGACTGAAGCCCTGCCCATAAAAAACATTATCTCCCAGCACCAAACACACGCTGTCGGTACCAATAAACTCCTCTGCAATGATAAAAGCCTGTGCGATCCCTTCCGGCTTTGGCTGTACTTGATAGGAAAGTGAAATACCAAAATCACTACCATCGCCGAGTAAGCGTTGAAACAGTATCTGTTCATCAGGGGTCGTAATGATCAAAATATCGCGAATCCCCGCCAGCATAAGGACAGAAAGCGGATAATAGATCATTGGCTTGTCATACACCGGCAGCAGCTGCTTAGATACGCCACGTGTGATGGGATACAATCGCGTGCCAGTGCCACCGGCTAATAAAATACCTTTCACTATATCGCTCACTTAGTCTTAGCTTAAAACTCTCAATAGATAATACACTAGCCTGAAATGAAAAATGCCCACTTCAGCAAGCCAAAGTGGGCATTAAATCTCTAATAAAGATTATTTTGCTAGCAGGTCCTTTAACTGCTGACGAAACTCTTTACCCAGCTTTTCGTTACGTAATCCGTATTCTACAAATGCTGCCATATAACCAAGCTTGTCACCACAATCATGAGAGCGACCAGTCATGTTAAATGCTTCTACTTGGTCTGACTCAATCAGCATATCAATTGCATCAGTAAGCTGGATCTCATCTCCCGCACCTGCAGGCGTTTTGGCTAGTAATTCCCATATTTTTTCAGACAAAACGTAACGCCCTACAACCGCTAAATTAGACGGCGCCTCATCGACCGCAGGTTTTTCGACCATAGCCCGTATGGTAGCAGACTCACCAGCAACGATTGCAGAACCATTGCAATCGGCGATACCGTACTTATTGACTTCATCTTCTGGCACTGGCGCGACCATAATTTGGCTAGCTTGAGTCGCCTTGTAACGCTTAATCATAGCCGCCAAATTTTCAGTATTTTGGTTAGCGGTATACTCATCCAAAATGACATCTGGCAACACGACCGCAAAAGGATTATTGCCAATACAAGGTTTTGCGCATAATACTGCATGGCCAAGTCCTTTGGCCTCCCCCTGACGCACGTGCATGATGGTCACATCTTTCGGGCAAATTGATTGCACTTCTTCCAACAGCTGACGCTTTACACGCTTTTCAAGCGTCGATTCAAGCTCATAGGACGTATCAAAATGGTTTTCGATAGCATTCTTACTCGCATGAGTCACTAAAACAATCTCTTTCACACCCGCTGCAACACACTCATTTACTATGTATTGAATAAGCGGTTTATCAACAAGTGGTAACATCTCTTTAGGAATAGCCTTGGTTGCAGGAAGCATACGGGTACCAAGCCCCGCGACAGGAATAACTACTTTCATATAAAAATACTCGAAAAAGAAAACACGCCCAAATAATTAGGAGTTTCATTGAACTGAGAGAAAAATTAAGAAACCAAAGGAATGACTTTGTTATCCTTAATGTCGTTGTCCTTACTATCGTGATTTTTTTGCAGCCAGACTAAATCACAAATACCATCAGTCGGACTAAAACCAGTTGGTGTTGAAAGTAAAATATCTCTAATCACTTCATGTTGGAACTCATGACAAGCTTTATCTAACCGCGCCAAGATCACTTCAAGTTCCGCCCAGTTTAAACAAACTTCATTGGCCGTCATGATCCGCTCATGCTCAGTGCCAGTAACATCATCACCAATCAGTAACTCTTCATAAAGCTTTTCACCTGGGCGCAAACCTGAAAATTCAATGTCAATATCACCCTCAGGATGATTATCATCTTTGACTTCAAAGCCACTCAAACGGATCATCTTAGTCGCCAAATCAACAATCTTTACTGATTTCCCCATATCTAGCACAAAGACATCCCCACCTTTGCCCATAGCACCGGCTTGGATCACCAACTGTGATGCCTCAGGTATCGTC
Organism: Shewanella insulae; assembly: GCF_009831655.1. Taxonomy (GTDB): domain Bacteria; phylum Pseudomonadota; class Gammaproteobacteria; order Enterobacterales; family Shewanellaceae; genus Shewanella; species Shewanella insulae. Next base: position 76,154 of record NZ_WRPA01000010.1, read on the forward strand.
ATAAAGAAACGGGTGATTTCGGGATGGGTGACGGTTACGGGACCGCCATTGGCTATCTGCTTTCTAAATAGCGGCACAACGGAACCGGAAGAACCCAGGACATTACCGAAACGAACCATACAAAAACGAGTAGCACTGCCCTTACCCGCTAACGCTTGAAGCACCAACTCCGCCATGCGCTTGGTTGTCCCCATTACATTGGTCGGGCGAACAGCTTTATCAGTACTCACCAACACAAAGGTTTCAACCTTGGCGGCAATCGCAGCTCTTGCGGTATACAAGGTACCGAACACATTGTTACGCACACCTTCGACAACGTTATGCTCAACTAGCGGTACATGCTTATAGGCTGCGGCGTGATAAACTGTTTGTACTTCAAATGCTTCCATTACAGCCTGAACTCGATTCTCACGCTGAACAGAGCCCATCATTGGAAATATTTGAACATCTAAAGAGAGCTCTTTTGCTATTGCGTTAAGCTCGCGCTCTATGGAATACAAACCAAACTCAGATAGCTCAAATAACACCAACTTTTTCGGGGACTGTTTTAAAATCTGGCGACAAAGCTCAGAGCCAATTGAACCGCCGGCTCCTGTCACCATAACCACTTTATTACGAATATTCGCAGCCAACAAATCAGCTCTAGGGCTAACGGAGTCACGGCCTAGTAAATCATCGATTTCGACTTCTTTGATATCGCTATATAGCTTATTGCCACTCACCAGATCAGCCATAGCAGGCAGAGTCAACACTTGGACAGCAAGAGGCTCTAACAGCTCTAGTATGGCTTGACGACGAGAACGCGACGCACTAGGCATAGCAAGTAAGATCTTAGTTGCCGCTTTTTGCTTAATCAATTTGCGAATAATAGACGGTGAATGCACATGAACACCTTGGATCACCGTGCCATGAAGGGTCTCATCATCGTCAACAAATGCAAAGGGGTGATATTCATGGCTTTGCACTAAAGCGGTGAGTAATTGGCGACCACTCACGCCTGCACCATAGATAATGACAGGTTCGCCATTGCGCTTCATGCCCGAGCCGACCATTGACCGAACAATCGCCCTTGATCCACCAATGAACACTAGGGAAAACGCGGCATAGATCACAGGCACTGTCCGCGGCAGCTGCGCATCAATGTAAAAGGCAATAAGCACTAATGACACGGTGGAGAGCACGACCCCAAGGCCAATCGCGGTTAAGGCCTGTAACCCCATATAACGCAATACCGCTCGGTACAGACCTAACTTGGCAAATGCAGCTAAACTCAGTGGCACCACAATAAACAGCAGTAACCAATAGTGACTATTTGCCAGCACGACAATGTCATCAACGCGAACCAGTAACGCCGCCCAAAATGCGAAACAAAGAAAAACGGCGTCAACGGTGAGACTAACAAGACGCTTATGAGCACGCTTTAAACCAAACAAAGTTTGCAAAAAATCCATTTTTCGCTCCAAATCAATAAATTTCATAATGGTTTACATCTTACAACACAGCTAGACGACAGAAAAACCTTAGGCGTGCCAGTGTAGCACAGTTATACTAATCTATTAACTATAAAGGGCACAGCTAACGGACTATCAATAGGAGCCATCATTCCACACCGAGACAGACCTAACTTGCGATAGCTTAACCAATGAATGAGTCAAATTTTTCGATATGTGCCTTTACAATTGAGACAGAATGAAAGTGACCAACCATAAGTTGATCAGCCACTTAACAAGCAAGCCCTAATAGATTGAGTTATTTATTATAAAATTCTCGATACCAATTTATAAACTCAGCCACACCTTCTTTAACACCTACTCTTGGCTTATAACCAGTTGCTTCAAATAAATCTTCAACATCGGCATAAGTCTGGTAAACGTCGCCCGGCTGCATCTCTCTAAAGTTTTTCTTGGCTTCAATGCCCAATTCATCTTCAATGGCTTTAACAAACCCCATTAAATTAATCGGAGAACCATGGCCTATGTTGTAAACTGAATAAGGCGCAGAGCTGGTCGCTGGTGAACCATTTTCGACAGTCCAAGATGTATCCCGACTTGGTATTACATCAGCAATACGAGCTACACCTTCAATGATGTCATCGACGTGAGTAAAATCACGCCACATATCACCATTGTTATTAATGTCTATTGCCTTACCATCTAAAATCTTTTTAGTAAAGATGAACGGCGCCATATCAGGACGCCCCCAACTTCCGTAAACCGTAAAGAAACGGAGTCCTGTAGTAGGAATATCATACAAATGCGAATAGCTATGGGCCATCAACTCATTGGACTTTTTAGTAGCAGCATATAAAGACACTGGATGGTCAACGCCGTCTGAAGTCGCAAAAGGAGTTTTAGCATTTAAGCCATAAACCGAACTTGATGACGCATAAACCAAATGCTCAACACCTGTATGACGGCAGCCTTCCAAGATGTTCAGATGCCCAACTAAATTCGAGTCGGCATAGGCATACGGATTTTCTATAGAGTAACGGACCCCTGCTTGGGCCGCTAGATGGATTACTCGGTCAAACTGCTGGTCAATAAACAGCTGCTGTAATGCATGCCTGTCCGAAATATCGAGCTTAACGAATGTGAACTTATCATGCTGAATTCTATCCAGACGTGCATGCTTTAGCTTTACATCATAATAGTCATTGATGTTATCGATACCAATCACCAAATGGCCTGCCGTAGTCAATTTTTCAACCACAGCACTACCGATAAAACCCGCTGCACCTGTCACTAAATATTTCATCTGTTTATCTTCAATCTTGTAAGTTTAAATTCAATCATGGCGAGCAAGCATTAGTCTAAGCCAAACAGATCGCGTGTATAAACCTTATCGGCTACATCTTGGAGCTCTTCCACCATACGGTTAGACACAATCACGTCACTGCATGCCTTAAAATCATCGAAGTCCTTCATAACTTTTGAATGAAAAAACTCGTAATCGTCCAATACGGGCTCATAAACCACAACCTCAATCCCTTTAGCCTTTAAACGTTTCATGATCCCTTGAATACTTGATGCTCGGAAGTTGTCTGAGCCCGTTTTCATGATCAATCGGTAAATGCCGACAACTTTAGGTTGACGTTTCAAAATCGAATCAGCAATAAAGTCTTTACGGGTACGATTCGCATCCACAATGGCCCCAATAATATTATTGGGTACATCCCGATAATTGGCTAACAACTGCTTGGTATCTTTAGGTAAACAATATCCCCCATAGCCAAATGAAGGATTGTTATAGTGATTGCCAATACGTGGATCCAATCCAACCCCCTCGATGATTTGACGTGCATCTAAGCCATGAGCCTCCGCATATGAGTCTAACTCATTGAAATAAGCAACGCGCATCGCAAGGTAAGTATTGGAAAAGAGCTTTACAGCTTCGGCTTCCGTCGATTCAGTAAACAAGACTGATATATCTTGCTTCTGTGCTCCTTTAACTAACAACTTCGCGAAGATTTTGGCACGCTCAGACCGTTCTCCCACTATGATACGTGATGGGTGAAGGTTATCATACAGTGCCTTTCCTTCACGCAAAAACTCTGGAGAAAAGATAATATTGTTGCAATTGAGTTCTTGTTTAATTCGCTCGGTATAACCCACAGGTACTGTTGACTTAATCACCATCACCGCATTTGAGTTAATAGCCATCACATCTTTTATCACTGACTCGACGGATGATGTGTCGAAATAATTAGTTTCAACATCATAATCAGTTGGCGTTGCAATCACCACAAAATCAGCATTTTCATAAGCTAATTGCTTATCTAGAGTTGCAGTAAAATTAAGCGTTTTACAAGACAAAAAATCTTCAATCTCTTCATCAACAATGGGAGATTGCTTATTATTGAGCATGTCAACCTTTTCGGGAACAATATCAACAGCTACAACTTGGTTGTGTTGAGCAAGCAACATAGCATTCGAAAGGCCCACATAGCCAGTGCCAGAAACGGCAATTTTCATTATTAAAACCTCTAGTTATAAATAAACAGGTAATAATTCCATATAAACTAATACCAATTTAAAAATGAAATATAGCTAACAAAATTATTTCACAGCATCACCACTGCCACTACCAGTAGCCGTCATAATAATATATTTGAAGTAATCTTTTACCGTCAGCCTATCGATCATTTTTTTATCTGTTTCGGCTAACAACTTTGGCATAGACATATCTATATTGTGTACTTGTGCTAAACCCGTTATGCCAGGTAAAACATCATAAACACCAAGCGCGTCACGCTCTTTAATTAGCTCTTCTTGATTAAACAGGTTTGGTCTAGGGCCTACCAAGCTCATCTCACCTTTAACCACGTTAATTAGTTGAGGCAGCTCATCAATCTTCGTTCTCCGCAAAAAGCGTCCCAACTTTGTAATTGAGGCATTACTTGCTAAGTGACTAGCAACTGATTTCGTTTCTACAGACATTGTGCGGAACTTAATCAATTTAAATGGCTTTTTATCTCGACCAACACGCGTTTGAACAAAAATAGGCGATCCTGTATCAAATATACCAATAATTGTAACGATAAGTAAGACAGGCGACAGAAATAGCAATCCACAGAAAGCTGCGAGAAAATCTATTAAACGAATCATCATTATTTACTATCCTTCCTGAAACAACGTTTGATACCTTCAGCAAAACTAATTGGTGGTTTCCAGTTCAATGTATTCTTCGTGTGACTAATATCAACCTGCAAATTACCACACAATCGCTCCAACATAGCTTGCTTACCAATTAACTTCGCAATCAGTTTTAACCAATGCATAGGTACAGGTACTAACTTAGTTGCTTTATCAACCGCTATCCTCATAGTCCTTAATAGTTCTGTAGTAGACACATCCATATCATCACTCACTAAAAAGGTTTGGTTCGCTGCTTTAGGGTGATCAATACAAGTGACAATTAAATCAACCAGATTATCCAGCGCCACCAAACTGCGTTTATTGTGAATAGCCCCTAATGGCAAAGGTAGATTTTTCTGTGCTAGCCTAGCTAACTTCCCGAAATTTCCTGGTGCATGAGCACCATAGACAAGTGGAGGGCGAATAATCACGACCTCCAAACCGGATTCAGAAGCGATTTGCTTTAGGCCATCTTCAGCTTCAAGCTTAGATATCGCATAGTCCTCTACAGGGGCAGGTTTATCATCAACGTTAAAAGGTTTAGTGTTACTTATGCCATTAACGCCTATTGAACTTAAGAAGATAAAACGCTTAACACCATTAGCTGCAGCTATTTTTGCTAGATTTAACGTAGCATCTGTATTAACCCTTCTAAATTCATTTAAAGACACACCAGCTACATGAGCTTTAGCCGCTATATGAATAACGGTGTCAACATTGCTTATATTTTCTAGAGCATTAGGTAAATTGACAATATCATCAATGATGAGTGTTTGCACTTCAGGTGGCCAAGAGTAATTTTGCGTTCTTACTGCTGCAACCACCTCAGCATCCTCTTTTTGCAAACGAGCTAACACAGCCTTACCAATAAACCCAGTGCCACCAGTCAAAAAAATATTATGTGTATTCACAGGCTCAACTTATAAAAATGCGGTTATATAAAGAAACATGCTTTTTTTTCAAAATAACGATAAATAAGTAACACACGATATTATAAGATGCTGCAACTAGGTTACAATTTCCCACATCTCGCAAAACCCTCCAATAATACTTAAAGGCATCTAGTTTACTGGTAGACAAAGACTCAGTACGAATTCGGTAAAACCCCAGATTTTCATTCAAGCCATATGCATTATCAAAACGTTTTAATAATTCTAACCACAATGCAAAATCTTGTCGTTTCCTTACTAAAGGCATATAAATTTTGCCAAAAGGTTGAGTATCATAAATAGCAGTAAGACAGCCAATGTAATTATGCTTAAGTAACTTGCTGAAACTCACAAATTTGGGCACTTCAATGCTGTCATTAAGAGTGCCTGCTTCTGTCATAGTGCTATAGCCAGTAAATGAAAAGCCAACATTATTTTGTTGCATAAATTGCAACTGCTTTTCAAGCTTATCTTCTGCCCACAAATCATCTGAATCTAAAAATGCTATATAACGGCCTTGTGCAGCTTCAATGGCAACATTACGAGAACCCGCACCGCCTAAGTTTTGTTCATTATTGAACAGTTTTATCCTACTATCCGCAAGATAAGGTCGAATATCTCCTACTGTATTATCTGTCGAGCAGTCATTTACTATCAATAACTCCCAACTTGAAAAACTTTGTGACAACACGCTTTCAATAGACTTAGCAATAAAACCTGCAACATTATATGCAGGCATAACAATAGAAACCTCTATCATTTTACGTACCCATTTTACAAAAATGACTCGAAATCTTTAAGCTTTTTGTTTTTAGAATGTATGACACTCTCATTTTTAAGCTCAACTTCAACTGTATTTAAAAAATATGATTGAGCAAAATCCAATACCTTATCATTAACTTCCTGACTGACTTCACCTTCTAAAAAAAATACTAACTTACCAATCTCATGTTGCTCGGCCCTATAATTGATAATGTAACCACATTCCAAAGCTAATCTCTTAAAAATATAATAAAGTGTTAAGGATGGGAAAACCTTGTTTTCTTTACCATAAATATTTTTGCCAACTCGCCCCAAAACTTCACTTATCACTTTATGATGTCTACCACAAGAGCATTGCTTTTCAGACAGCTTAACAAAGTCACCTAACTCATATCTGATAATAGGAAAGGATAGAGATTCCAGATTTGTAACGACTATTTTTTCATCAATCACTTCGACGAGACAATTTTCTTCATTTATATGCATGTTACCTTCAGGGCATTCAAACGCGATTATTCCAGCTTCAGCTGCCCCATATTCACTTACTATCTTTCTACCAAAAGCTTTAAAGGCTTCGTCATTATAGTGAGCATATATTTTCTCTGACGTACCCTTAACAAATTTAATATTATTTAACTTCATTCCATTTGAGTTTGCCTTCCTTGCAACTTCATATATCATCGAGCTATAGCCATGAATATAAACAGCATTTTCCGCTTTTTTCATGAAAGATTGTATATCTTCATCACTGTAAGAAAATAACCTAAAGCGGTTTAGTAAAAAATCAAAAAATTTAGTCTTAACTATCTGTAATTTTGAAAACGAATACCCCCAAAAATAACCATTTCGGTCTGAAAACTCTACGCCATACCAACTCATCCCTCTTGCTATTGCTGCACGATTTGCAGAATCCCATTCTTCATTTTTCAAAAAAGTCAGAGGCTCACCGCTTGATCCAGATGTCTCAGAAAAAAAAGTTTTCTTAAATGGAAAAAAACTAGTCGTATCGATTAGCTTATTACTTGTAATTAAGTCACTCTTAGTAACAGTTGGTAATCTCGATAGAACATCAAAGGGGTCGAAGTTTTCTGAAAGAATTATACCCTGCTTGTTAAATCTATCACGGTAAAAATTACTATACTGCTGAGAAAAAACTAACAAATCACGCAGTTTGTTTTTTACCAAAATATCGAGTTCATCACGATCTGCAAAATCAGTTTTCATTAATGAAATAAACTTTTCATTAAACGAAGGATTTCGCTTAGCTACACCTAATTTAAAAATTATTTTTTTGATAAAATTTAATGCCATAATAACTTCACTTTAAATTAGATGAAATAAACTTCGCGGGTACACCACCATATACACCCACTATTTCAAGATGTTTGGTTACGACTGCATTCGCAGCCACCAAACTAGAATTGGGTACAGAAGATCCCGCTAGAAGGGTTACATTTGCTCCAATCCAAGAACCACTTCCAACAGTGATTGCTTTCCTATCCATAGGACCAAATCTATATGAACCGTTCACTAAAGTATGATTACCAGAAACCACCACTGCACCAATGCCAAACATAACCTCATCACCGACTATAATTTTACCTCCAGCATTTATTACAACATTAACGGCCACAAAAACGTCATTTCCAACACTGATATTTTTTAAACCATATAATCTAGCGCCAGAAGATACTTGAAAGTTCCTCCCAGCCCTAGCCATGAATAAAGAATACAAGAAACCACGAAGTCTCATTAACATAGGTAAGTCAGGCATCCAAGCGGTTAACAACCAAACCATCCAAGCGTATACAAGACTAATTTTATGCATCATTATGTTGTACCAATTTTGTTCGTAAAACATTAAGCCAGTAGGTTTGCAGCGACTGAGATGCCATAACTTTGGCACCTTGCCTTAAACGCGTATAGAGAGTCGCATCAGCAACAATCTTCGCAACGGATTGGTAAAACTGCTCTACATTTCCAGGGGCAAATATAAGACCATTTTCACCATCTTTTACAAAGGCTCTAATACCACCAACATCAGCTACTACAACAGGCTTATGATGCGACCAAGCCTCCATAATTACCCGTGGAAATCCTTCATAATGATTATTTGAAGGGACTACAACTAAGTCAGACTGGTTATAGATATCAGATAACTGCTGATGAGGTAACTGACCAGTAAACATTACTTTACCTGCCAAACAAAGTTGAGCGGCAAGAGACTTTGCCTTATCAAGGTCAGGGCCATCACCAACAATAGTTACATGACATTGATCCCCAAGCCGAGAGGCTACATGCAGTAGGTCGAGAACCCCCTTGTCCTCTACAATACGTCCAACAAACAATAAATTTAAAAATCCAGGAGTTACAGGCTTCTCAACAAGTTGTTTTGGCGGTTTAACCATAACATCGACAAATTGCACTGTACGATCTGGTGCATATTTCTTACTAAAATCTTCCAGTGCGTTACCTGTACATAAATTTACAGTGTTACTATGCCGACAAATTTGCTTAAGCTTGTGTCGAATGTAACGGGACAGAACATAACCAAACACTTTTTCAAATGCTGAATATTTTGCATCACGCCATGTGTTTGATGCGTCCGCACACATATGATGTAACACTTTCTCACCAGCTTTTAGTGCCCGCAGGCCAAAAACTATACTGCCTACTGAGGGTGTTCGAATCCAGAAATAAGCGCCAGGGTGTTGCCGAATAACGTCATCTGCAGCTTTTGCGTAACGTTTAAAAAATCCGGGGTTCACTAAACTTTTAAGCACAAAATCTTTGGTAGAAGAGTATTTAGGAAACGTATGAAAATGATCGGACGCTACTTTTGTGCTGAAACGTGTTGGCTGCTCAGCCGCAATAACAGTGGGTGAACACACAAATACCTGGTCCATACCTACTGCATCCTGCAAAAATGCCGCAGAGGTGGGCTTGGTATAGTAATACCCACCAAAGGACTCAAAAGTTTCACCAACAAACGCGATAATTTTCATATACTCCTCAAATAGTTAGATTGATAACTAATAATTTTGACATGGCAACAACAAACAGAATTAAAAAAGAAAAAAACCCAAAGGCATTTTTATATCCAATCGTTTTATAATAACTATACAGAACAAACGGTTCAACGAGCATAAAAACTAAATTATACCTACCAGAGATTATTGAAAACTTATAAAAAACAAGACTTAAAATAAGCATCATCCCCCCCAAATAAACCATAGCTGCATAAGGTACCGGCTTACACCTCGAATTTAATAGAGAAAAAACAAAAAACAATATGCAACTTGTATACATTAGCGAGGAAAGTGAACGTTCAACCATATGCTTTGAATCTGGATCGGCATAATAGTAATACCCCATGAAGAGCAAAATATTATTAACCAACATACTCACAACAATCAGCACAAATACGAACAACGCAAGATTATAAAAGTTTTTTCTGTAAACAATTCTTTCTCTAAAATCTATCAGCATTTTGATAAAAAAACTAAAAAAAAGAAACACAAGAGTACCATTATGAAAAAGTACCGCGCCGACAGAATAGAAATAAAATCTTTTTTTAATGAAAAAATATTTAAAAACAACCAAACAAAGTAAAGTGGCAATTGCAAATCGAACTTGAGTTCCCAAAAGCCCTTGAGATAGAAACAATAAATTGGGGAAAGCTAAAATAAATACGTATGGATTTGTGTACAGCATTGCAATTAACAATAATTCAAAACATATAATAGCGAACCAAAAACTTTCAAAATTCAAGTCAAATAGTCTAGCAATATTCTCAAGAGCAGTGTAGCCTAATTCGAATTGATTCCATATATTTTCATAATTATCTTTATAACCGTTATAATCTAAGTTTTTAGCACTATCAAAGTTAATAAAAAAATATAAAATTGGTAAAAAAATCAGAAACAATATAAAGCTATGCAACATTTGCTTTTTTACAATCAAAATTTTACCACCCCAAAATCTTATATCCATTACTAAATAATAACTACTGAGCCAGCTTAGACAAATTATATAAAACCATCCCCTGCTGCTTTAGCTCATTTAGCAAAACAATCACATATTATGACACAAAATTAAAAAATTCATGCCGATACCTATGCTTATGCTTACTGGCAAACGAACATAATGCTTGCTTATTAAGTTACCATATATTTAAAGTGCAACTTAGAGTAAACCCACCCATTCTCCCCGCATTAAAAACCGAACTTTTTCAATACATTAAAAATATTAAAATAGCACTCGCCTTAGTAATCAGAATTGTTATACAAATTAAAATTTATTTTTTTGTTGCAAAGAAATCAACTTAATCCATTCGAATGAATTTTTGAAATCAAACTTAAATAAAGACTTTATTAAAAAACTGAAGCTATAACTCAAGTATTTAGGATCATCAGATTTAATGTTCGCTAAATGTTTTTCTGTTTCATTTAACATTTCACGGCTTTCAACATCCCGATTTACCGCTCTGTCTTTAAACCAAATTTGTTTAAATTTGTGTTCTGGTGAAAAAGAAAATCCATCAGAGAAAATCCTCTGCTCATACAGATACTCATTAATAGATACTATCTTCCCGATTTCAATTAACCGAAAAAAAAGATCCCAGTCTGAACAATACTTAAACCGAGGATCGTAACCATCAACCATTTCATACGCAGTTTTTCTATACATCACAGTGCCATGAACAAAAGGCATGTTTCTTTGTAATTGTTCAACGTCACTTTCGACTTCAGGTTTAAAGTATCTTTTTCTAAACGGATAAGCAGCTGGATACTGCACTGTACCTGATCCGACAGCAACAATTTTATCGTCTGAAACTATAGCTTCAATAAGCTTTGTTAACCTTTGTGGACGAGAAATGTCACCAGCCCCATGAATTGCAATAAAATCACCATCTGAATTAGCTATTGCATTTTTTATTGCCTGGGTAAACCCCTGATTATCCTGATGTATAATTTTTATTTTATCTGAAGATAATCTATCTAAAGTAGGTGCAACTTTCTCATCTGTACTTCCATCATTTACTATTATAACTTCATAATTTTTATAATCTTGCTCTAGTAAACTATTAATTGATTCAGTTATATATTCAGCACGATTATACCATGCGCAAACTACTGTTACTTTAGGTGAAATTTTAATCATTTATTCCTACTTTTAAAACTATAATTATGGCATACAGCAATCTGTATTAATATTTTCAAAAACTCAACACACCATAAAACTTAATATACTCACCCCAGCCCTAGAAAGATATAATAACTAGATTGAAATACAGACTTTTTAATCAAAAATATGCTGTAAAATAAAAATATTTAGCAGTTTAATTCATTACATTTATTTACCCACACCAAGAAAGCAGCGATATATTATTGATAAGTTTACAATTTTAGGTGCTTATTATAAACAGACTAAATCTAATCCTATATATCTCCAACGATTCTTGCTGGTATCCCAACAGCTGAAACGTTAGCAGGAATATCTTTTGTAACAACTGAATTGGCGCCTATAACAGCACCATCACCAATTGTAATACCGCCTATAACTTTAGCACCAGCAAAGATAACTACATCTTTACCAATTTTAGGATAAAGGCCTTTAACACCTTCACCAACCCTAGCTGCACCTAATGTCACATTTTGATAAATAATTGCGTCTTCAGCGATAGTTACACCATCACCAATCACTATACCAACAGGGTGAGGAAACTTTATGTTCCGACCAACGATGGCTTTTTGTGATAAATAACAAGCATACTTTCGATTAATTCTTCTACTACATAGAATAGCAATATACTTATAAAATGCTCCTTTATTGGAGTATTTTATTGAACGATAATATAGTACTTCTATCGTATCTCCGAATAAAAACCAACGTAAAACTTTCTTAAACACAGTAAAACACCTATTCACAAGCAACTAGTTTTATTATGGAATAAAATTACATTTTTTATCTACATAGATTTTTTAGCGAACGCAAAAACTCGATTCAAGCTTCATTACTTCATCATTAATTACTCTAAAAATCATAAAGGCTATAAAGACGTAGTGGACACTTAACAGAACTGAGTATAATATCAAAACATTGACAATACTATAATCACACAATAGTGATATCGAAAAAATCCCAATCAATAATATAAAACGAGTTAGATTCAACCAAAAGTATAATGAGTTTCTTGAATAAACGTTTAATATATTAACTAAAGGTGACGAAACTAGATTTGTAATTAAGTATAATGACATTATACGAGCATACAGCCCAGCATCGGACCATTCGGCTCCAAACACAAACTTAAATAAATCCTCTCCGAATATAAGTAATATAAGAAAAGGCACCAAACTGACAAGTATAAGCTTCTTTAAAACATCCTCTGATATTCTTTTTATCTGATGAGGTTTTTTTCGACCAATATTTGCAATTTCACCATAGAAAGCTTGCCCAATTGTTTGCCCAATCAAGCTTATAGGCAAATTTAAAACCATCAATGCCAAGCCTATTTGACCTGTAACTTCAACGCCAAAAAATGAAGAAAAGAACAATATTGGCATGTTGACGCATAGAGAAAGTAGGACTTGCGATGGAAGCCTGAACTTTGGAATATCACTATAAAAACTTACAATAAAAAGTATCTTTTTAAACTTAACCTTTTTGAAATCAAAATCAGACAAATAAAACTTCAATAAACTTAATACACATCCCGCTTGAACCAGTATTTGCCCAACAAGCAAGCCTAGATAATTGATATTAAACAAACCAAAAAAGATTTTGCTTGATGCACCTATAGAGGATTGAAAAACATTGGCTCTGGATATTAATTTGAAATTTTTATGTCTAACAGCCCAAGCATTAAGTATTTCTACCAAACCAAAGAGAAAAACACTAACTGATAACAAATACCAATACTTGTTTAAAGCTGACAAATTAAGCAAGTCAAAAATAAATTGATGAAAAAATAATGTAGTTATAAAAAATATGCCACTTACTACACTCAAAATTATAAAACACAAAACACTTGCGTTTAAAGCATAAGCTTGAGTTCTTGGCAAAGGTATTACAACATTATAACGTAAAGAAGTAAAAGCAACTAATATTCCAGTAATCGATATAAAAGCAGTAAGGACTCCCATGTCACTAGGAGAGTATAACCTTGTAATAATTGGAATACTCAAGATACCAATTAGCCTTGCCAATATAGAACCTGAAACCAAAACCAATATGTTTCTATAGATACTGCTCATTCACTGTCTTTACCTTAATAACTTAATTTATTAGAGCTAAAGCTGCTGCATCAGCATTCATTAGCCTACAATCTTCAGTAACGTATTTAGCTTCAGACTTCAATTGAAATCCTGTTTGATTTTTTACTTTCTCTATTGCAATGGCAATTAGGCTTAATATATCAATGTCGGTAGCATCTCCTTCATTGACAATAAAATTTGCATGCTGTGAAGATATTGAAGCACCACCTATTTTGAACCCTTTCAACCCAACGTCTTCTATAATTTTTCCTGGCGGACCATATGTATCATACATAACAGGATTACTAATAAATACTGAGCCGCAGCTAGGTTTTTTTCTCGGAAACTTTTTATTTCTAGACCTCAATATAGTTAAACACTCCCTCCTAATTAAGGATATGCTTTTGCTTTGTAACTTTATTTTAGCGCTTAATATAAACTCTGAGTTTAATTGAAAAATACTGTTTCGATAGGAAAACGAACAATCAGATTCACGCCTTGTGATCAAATTTCCCTTTTTATCGATGGAATCAACACTTAATATATTTTCAGAAAGTGACTTTCTTTGACTGCCTGCATTCATGTAAACAGCCCCCCCTAAAGTTGCTGGAACACCAATAAGATGTTCCAGCCCAGAGAGCCCATTATTAACACATTGACGTACAAAATAAGGTAAATAGATACCAGCACCCACAGTTACAACTTGATGCTTAAAATCACAATAAGAAAAACCAGGGCCTAGTTTAATTAGGCCACCTCTAACACCCGCACCAGAAAATAGTAAATTAGAAGTATTACCAATAATAAGAAAAGGCAATTCTAATTTATATAAGTAATCTAGCGCGTCTTTTAACTCCGAAATTGAATTCACTACAAATACAAAATCAGCACACCCTCCAACACGCCAATACGAAAACTGTTTTAAAGACACGTTTTTATATATATTCATAATTAATCAATTTCTTTTACATTTGCTCCGAGAGCTAATAACTTTTCAAGAATTTGATTATAGCCACGCTTAATTTGCCATGAGTCACTAATAACAGTAACCCCTTTTGAAGCGGCCAACCCCATGATAAGTAACATAATTCCCGCGCGTAAATCTAAAGCCTTCACTTCAGTTCCGACTATTCTGTCATTACCTTTAGCACCATGAACAACCAATAAATCTCCATCAATGGAACTAGCTACACCCATTTTTTTCATTTCATCTGCATAGCCATATCTACCAGGAAAACGTAGATCTATAATGTGACTATCTCCATTACAGAAAGCAGCAAAAGCGGCAAATATAGGTTGCATATCGGAATTTATACCAGGATATGGGCCAGTACTTATCTCAACTGGAAAGCAGTTTCCTGCACCTACAATTGCATTATTTCCACTTCTATATAAGTTAACACCGCTTTCACGAAGATGGATAAGTGGAACTTCTAAGTCTTTAAATGGAAAATCTTCAATTGTTATTTTACTTTTCGTTACTGCCCCAATAACAGTCCAAGTCAACGCTTCCATATTATCGGGCATAACTGAATGGTTCACTGGCAATAGATTATCAACACCAATAATTTCAATTCGCTCTTGCCCATGTACAATAATTTTTGCACCAGCATTATTTAAAAATTTTGTTAAATCGATAATTTCAGGACGTATATGTGGGTTATAAATATTTGTAGTACCTTTTGCTAAAGTGCCCATGATTATAGCATTTTCTGTAGCTCCAGTAGATCGCATCCTTAACTTAATATCTGCGCCTTGTAAACGGCCTTTGCTTTTTGCAACTAGATAATCACCTTCTTCATAAACTTTAGCACCTAGCGCCTCTAAAACATCTACATGAATATCGTATTTACGCTCACCTAGCTTACAGCCTCCAGGCAAAGGGACTTTCCCATACCCATACTTTGTTACTAGTCCGCCAAGTATTAACAGAGTATTACGGATAGAGCGACCATTCCAATCCAAGGTTGTAGATAAAGGTTTGTGTTGAGAAATATTTACTGTATCTGGCTCACTGTAGTCGATAGACTTACCCAAATGTTTAAGCATCTCTTCATGAACTTGCACATCTAAAAGAGCTTTTGGGTAATTACGAAGAATGACATCACTATCAAAAAGAATGGAGGCAGCCAATAGTCTTAACACACTATTTTTAGCTCCGCTTACTTTTACTGTCCCACTAAGCTGACTTGGTGATACTTGAATTTTCTTGTTCATTCTATAACTCTCAATGTTTAGTACCCCCGCTATAGCTGTCTCGTTGCGTTTGTCTTTTACTACGTGAAACGGGGATAATTAAGGAATAATTACTTTATACTGTGACTGCAACGTAATATTTAGTCGGTACTCCATTAAGTTTACGACTAACATGTTCTGCCCAAGGTCACTAAAGACAACCGTTATAAACAGATTCTGTAATACAGTTCAGGATTATTTCAAACAAACTTATAACTTTGTTTAAGTATTACTTTTCGTTATTTGGCAATTGCCATACTTCACCTTAAAAACGGTCTTCAGATGCTAAAGCATGAAATAGAGGGGCCATTTTAATTGCTTCTGGACGGGTGCCAAAAACGGTAAGTACTTTCTTTTTTTGTCATTACATCTGGCCTTTTTCTGGCGATTTAACTATATTAAAATCGCTGTATTTCACATTTTCATCTTAGTTTTTTAAACTTAGCTGAGCTACTGTTCGTCCATTTTGAGACAATCGGGTTTCCGCTGTCCCATAAACAGCCTACGTTTTACCGTTTTTCTGCTCTATATTTAACAGCAGTGGTTCCCATAGACCCTTGAAAGTTTTCGTCTAGCTTTCGCTTCTTACTAAATATTTTATAAGAACCAGAATTACAGCTAACATACCACCTAGCATGGTACCCAATACGCAGATGAGTGCACGTTTTGGTTTAGCCTTTTGTTCAGGCACTAAAGCAGGATCGATAGTCTTAAATACGTATTCATCACGTACTTCAGCAAACATAATAGTTTTAGCTTGCTCTTCAATAAGTTTGTATAAAATAGCGCGGATATCAGCAACGTTAGTTTGTGCAATCTGCCTATTTAAAAAGTCACTACTACGAATCGCCTCTGCGACATCACGCTCTTTCATGACTTTGTTGATATCTTCAACTAGCCAGTTTACCCATTGTTGAGCGACCGCTGGCGATAAATGCTCTACAGATACGGTTACCATGCCTGTATCCTTTGCAGAATTAACGCTAACTATCTTGCTAAATTCTTTAAAAGCTTCCTGCATCGATGGTTCAGGCTTAAAAGGAGCTTTGGCTTCTCTTACCCATTTTTTTGATGCTGCATCATATAACTCGTTATCATATACAATGGCGTTATCGGCCATATTCCATTTATCGGCCGCCATCAAATCAGGCAAAAGGCCGTGCTTTTGAATAAACTCACTAGCAAACTGACGTGATTTCATCACTTCGATTGCCATTTGAGTCTTATCGACACCACCGCCGCCACCTAAGTTAATACCTGCCATACTCGCTAACCCGCCAAACTGTGAAGCTAAAGCACTTAGTCCGCCCCCTTGCTCCTCACTCGCTGGTGCTAAAAGCGCTTCAGACTTATAAATATTGGGCTGCAAAATGGCAAAAATAACCGACCCAACGGCAAATATGGCCGTTATCGCAATGATTAGCCATTTGCCTTGCCAGATGACTGAAACGAGTTCTCTAAGGTCTATTTCATCATTGGCTTGTTGTACTTGAGGGCGCATATCGGAAAATTGGGCATCGCCGTAGTTTTTTATCTCGGTGGACATAGAATTAGTGTCTCTGAGTCTCATCATCCTAAGAAGAAATAAAGCACTTCGATGACTAAGCTCATCAAAGTGCTCAAATTAAAGGCTATAACTTGGCAATCGTGGCCAATGCAACGGCGCTGTTATAGATAATGCCGGTAACCTGAGTCCAAAGTGTCAGGTTATCTTTATACTCTGTATCCAGCGGTACAATAATAGTATCACCAGGATTAAGCTCTGTATTACTGCTAAACCACATGGAGCGATTTGGCAGGAGCACTGAACCATTTGCCTTAATAATGTAGGTTCTATCTTCATCGGCTCGCTCTCTGGCTCCGCCGGACATTTCAAGATACTGATCTAACGTTAAACCTTCTTTAAACCTATGCGTGGCAGCGTGTTGTACTTCACCCATAACCGCAATCGTCTGCTTAACTGACGGTACATAGAGAATATCTTGATCTTCAAGCTGGATATCGGCCTGTTCAATACCAATTGATATAGCGGACAAATCAACAACCAAACGACCTACCGCCTTGATGTTTTCAAGATCGGTTAGCATCATTTGCGCATCACTGTAATTCACCACGTTGCCATCTTTGGAAACGCCGCGTGTAGCAATGTCACGGCGTAGTTGATCGGCAAGCTTCTTAATCTCCAGCTGTTCCTGTTGACGCACCGACTCTCGAACGAACACTGAAGAAGGTAAATAGGCATACTGAGTAAAGCCACCCGCACGATCGATCACATCGGCAAGCGTCTCACCACGGCGAATGTTATACATTCCGGGGAACTTGACCTCACCACGAATCTCAACCGCCTTATTTTCCTGCCAGTCAGGTGTTGTCATTACCGTCAGAATATCTCGAGACTTCAGCTCCACATTAGAAGCATCAATGCCTGCCAATGCCTCATCTAAATTAACACTTGAATGGTTAACGCTAGACTCTTCGCTCCCTATGACAGTAGTCGTCAATTCTGCGCGAACCGTATAGGCGCCTTCTACCAATCCACCCGCGGCAATGACTAAGTCTTTAACCTTAGCTCCTTGCGTTAGGGGATATACGCCTGGGTGACGCACCTTGCCACTGATGGCAACCACTTGCGTACCTTTATCTGAATTTCCTTGGCTGGCTAACTGGGCAACGACTGGATAAAGCAGCTCACTGCGATTCATGGCACCACTAAGCTTAATGAGCTCCTTGTCCTCAAATAGGTTAGCCAGCATCTTGTTGACTTCCCCCTTAACAAGCTGCTCTGTGTCATCAGGAGCTTCTTTAGCAACAACAACACCACCAATTTGACTACGTTGTGAAAGCTGCATTTTATCAAGCTGAGAGAAGCCAGCCTTAAACAGATCGTTACCGACAAGGCTATCACCCGTAAGCGAGGTTACCTTCTCAACTCTCTGTTTCACCAACTTGTTTAGTTCATAACGATTTTGAGTGTCATCGCTATAGTTAAACAGCATGACCTTATCGCGAGGGGCTAATAACAAATCTTGCGCGACGTCTTTTTCTGCTATAGCACGGCTAGGTGAAAATTGCAGTACCTTGACCTTACCGTAGCGATTCACCTCTCTTACAATAATCGCATAATTGAGATCGGCTGTAATCGAAAGATCCCCCCACAGGGAAGGCAGAAGATCGCTAACTTTTTGGCCATCGAACCATTGATATTTACCTGGTCTAACGACAGCACCGACCACGGTAATGGCATCTTCAAACTGACCAGAGGCATTTTTGACACGAATAAAATCACCTGGCTGCGCCTTCGTCGATTTATCTTTGGCAGAAGTCAAATCGACATTCACGATACTGCGAAGGCCATTGCTGTTATATCGCTCTATGCTGCTACTCTTAGGATAAGCACCGGGTTTCACGCCAGCGGCCATCGCGACTATATCGGCAACCGTTTCGTTACGCTTTAGCTCATAGATAGCGGGGCGACGGACTTCGCCGGTAATGCTGACAAGTCCACCGACAGGCGGAATAAACACTACATCGCCAGAACGCAAACGTATGTCTCCCGACGCATCGCCTCGCATCAGTAGATCGTACAGATCCATGCTGCCAACTAACTTGCCGTTACGTTTAACTTGAATATTTCGTAGTGAACCAATCTCGTTCACGCCACCGGCAACAAACAATGCCTGGGTGATAGTAGACAAGCTCGAAACTGTGTAAGAACCTGGCTTATAGGCATCACCCGCGATAAAGATACGAATAGAGCGCAGCTCACCCATGGTAATGTTTGACTCGATGCCGATCATCTGCTGAGAAATACGATGACCCAAAGACTCTCTAAGTTCGGCAAAGCTTAAACCCGCTACCGAGATAGGGCCAAGTTCGGGGAATTGAATGCTGCCCTCACGATTAATGACCAGGTCATACTCTTTATTCTCTTTACCAAAGAGCTGTACCTTAATTCTGTCACCAGGACCGACCAAGTATTCTGCTGGAACTGGCACGTCAGAGACGGGGGCAAAGGTAGTCGGTTCACCTTGAAACAGCTCATAGCCAAATCGTTCAAGTTGCTTCTTCTGTTCATCTTGTGAAAAATTAAGCTCGTTAGCAGCATCTCGGGAATGATCAACCACCTCATTGGCCCCACGAGGCTGAACAACCTGCGGATTATCGAGATTTTGCTGTGAAGCACTGGCGCCTCCAAGCATAGCAGGGTCGATGCCATACTGACGCGCTAACCTCTGCTGCTCAGAAGCGGGCAGATTCTTAAACTGCTCTATCATTTGCGGCGAAGGCGTGATCGCCTGCGCTTGGGTCCCCACCAAAAACAGTGCGGCAACCGCTGTTATAATGACTTTTTTGGTTCGTTGTAACACCGATACTCTCCATTGATAAAGGCAAGGTTTAAATAAAACTTTCCGGCTAAATAGCTCAAATCGAAGCTAATTACTGGCATTCGAGCACGCTACCGACCCGCGTGGCGGCGACCTGACTCAGTACATCGTGTACTTCGCTCTTCGAGCCAGCTAAAGCTGTTAATGATTGTTCCCGACAATCCTTTTCGGCGTCCACTAAAAGACAGAAACTGTTCTGTCTTTTGCCTTTCAGGCACGCTACCGATCCGCGTGGCAGCCAGAGGCCTTCGGCTATCGCTTAACGAATGAAACTTTTCATTCGATGCCCTGCGGGCACGCTACCGCCCATAGGTTACGGCCCCCAACATGCCCTCGCCACGCGAAATTCAGTTTTTAAATTATTTCTTACTAAAACACTTTGGTTAAGATGCCGTACAAATTGACACATTAAACAAAGTACTTTTGCGTTATCTTGAAGAAAAACGATTCATTGTACTGGAACAAAATAACAATTACTGCTCAGATACTCGTCAATCGTTCAATACATTCGAATACGAAAAACTCATTCAGCTTAAAATCACTCCATAATGGCCTTCAACAACCAAAATCTGTTACAAAGTAACCAAAACGCCGACTAGATGAGCGGAGCCAATTAACAACGTTTCATCAGTTATGGCAGATCTCTTACAAACATTAGCGCCAACGACCTACTTCTTATCACTATTATTAAGGCCTCCCTGTTGCTTCTAAGCTTTTTTAACAGCCTCTACAATTCAAGTACATTTATTAGTCGCCTTTCTCAACTCCCTTGATGCTAGCCCTTGAAACAGACACCCGCTTTTGCTGCCCCATGATCTCAAACAAAATGTGGCAACGCTTATCGCCACTCTGCTCTTCGAAGATCCCTTCAAGCTCCTTAAAAGGCCCCTCGACAAACTTCACCTTGTCACCGACAGACAACTTTGGCTCGTCATTGCCACTGAGCAAATCATCACTAGGCAACTGCAATGCATTAAGCACCTTTGCCTCGCGCATCTTAATGGAATGCACTATTGCATCGTCTATCGCCGTCATCTCCTCACGACAACCTATGATTCGCGACACGCCTCGCGTCGAATGTATCTTACTGACACTGAACTCAAGCGGGTCGAAATAGATAAACAGATAGCAGGGAAACAACGGCAGACGCTTAACACTGGTCTTGCCGGCCTTGGTGATCTGTTGTGGGAGAGTGGGCAGGTAAGTCTCTATCTGTTGCAATGCAAGGTTTTGCTGCGCGCGCGTTTCGCCGCGAGGTTTGCAATACACAAGATACCAAGACTTCATAATTTCCTTAAGAACCTATTTTTATCGTTAGCTAACACTTAATCACCGCTATGGCTGGCACCAATGCGGCCTTACTATCACAACTACTGTGTTTGCAAGACGCTCAGATTAACGCGCAATGCAAAGATAACGAGATAATTCAGGTGACATCCAATTCACGGCCGAAATCATAGCAAATACTCTAGGTCAAAGAAAAGGGCGTTTTCTCTCTATTTTGTCTAGTTCATGTGGGCTAATGGTAAACCAGCCAACATACAGGAAGTATCAACGAGAAAACTGCCTTTAAGCCCCTCCAACCAGTGATGATTTGTTGGTCAGTTAACCCAGGTAAATTGACTTTTGGGCGATGAAAAGGGTATATAAGGTGGGTTTGATAAAATTTAATACCCTAAATATTAAAATATAATAAATTCTCGCAACAAATTTAGAACGGTACAGGGACGATTAGCCAACATTTTCATCTAGTTAGCCTAATTGGGTATCTCTTTTAAACAAGCGAGTTATATTAGCAACAACCATTTTTCTACATAGTTTTTGTTATGTAGGCAATCACAAGCTGAAGGTGGAAGACTTACATGAGTGCAGCAAAACCCCAAGGTACGATGCTCGGCCATCCTAAGGGACTGTTCCTGTTGTTTACAACAGAATTATGGGAACGTTTCAGTTACTATGCGATGCGAGCCATCCTAGTACTATATCTCGTCGACGCGGTACAATCCCAAGGTGGTCACGGTCTAGGTTGGACCCAGGCCGACGCCCTAAATCTATACGGTACATTCACAGGTCTTGTTTATTTAACCCCCCTCATCGGTGGCTGGCTCGCCGATACATTCCTAGGTCAACGTAAAGCCATCATCATAGGTGGTGCCCTGATGGCCGCAGGTCAATTTATTCTTGGTACCCCCCACGCCTGGGTACAGGGCATGGAAACAGAAGTATTCTATGTCGGTCTAGGTGTACTCATCTTAGGTAACGGCCTATTCAAGCCAAACATCTCTACCATGGTGGGTGACCTGTACGAAGAAGGCGATCATCGCCGTGACGGTGCCTTCACCATCTTCTACATGGGTATTAACGTAGGTGCATTCCTCTCCGGTATCATCGTTGGTTCGGTAGTAGCTTACTTTGATGGTAACTTCCAGGCAGGCTTCATCTGTGCCGGTATCGGTATGGTCATCTCGCTAATCATCCAATTCCTGTTCGCACAGAAACTCCTTGGTGATATCGGTCGTACACCAGCAGCACAACTTGAAAAAGAGCGTGCAGCCGAAATGGGGGAAGTACGTAAGGAACCTCTAACCAAAGTAGAACGTGATCGCATCAAGGTGATCATGATTATGGGTCTGTTTACCATCATCTTCTGGGCTGGCTTCGAACAAGCTGGCGGCCTGATGAACCTGTTTACTAACGACTTCACCGACCGTATGATCGGTACCTGGGAAGTCCCAACCACTTGGTTCCAGTCGTTGAACGCCATGTTCATCGTGATCTTCGCGCCAGTTGTCGCCTCTATCTGGGTACGCCTAGGTGAAAGAGAGCCAAACTCACCGGTGAAGTTCGCCTTAGGCCTGGTACTGCTAGCCACTGGCTTCCTATTCATGATCGGCGCGGTACTCGAGATGGGTGGCGACGCCAATGCCAAGTCAAGCATGTGGTGGTTAGTAGGTGCTTATTTCTTCCATACTATGGGTGAACTGTGTCTCTCTCCAATCGGCCTGTCTATGGTGACTAAACTGGCTCCGCTGCGTATCGCATCACTCATGATGGGCGCATGGTTCCTGTTTGTTGCCGCGGCCAATAAGATCGGCGGTATCATAGGTTCATTCATCGGTCATGGTGGTGAGAAAGAAGAGCAGCTCGCAAACGCTATGTCTATCTTCGCAGGCATCGCTATCACGGCCGCACTATCTGGCGTTATCCTCTACTTCATGGCGGATAAGTTAGTTGACTGGATGCATGGCGCGGAAGATAGCCACCACACAGAAGAAGAAGCCTTAGAGGAAGAGATTGCTGTCACAGCTGAGCATGAAGCAATTAAGCGCTAATGGCTTATCGCTAGAAAATTAACATTGAAAAAAACGCCACTTTAGAGTGGCGTTTTTTTATTTATAGACTTAAGAAAATATAGAAATGATGGCAAGTAATAATTAGAAACTCATCTGCACATAACCACCCGGAGCGACTTCCGGACTGTAACTCAGCCCAACAAACTCATCATTGAGTAGCATCTCCCTATGCTTAACGCTGCTTGAAACCACACACAGGCTCTCTCCCGGCATCAAGTTTCTAAACTGAGTGCTGGGTTGCCCCCATTCTAAAATACCCAACTGCAGGGCGTCAGGCATTGCTAGCGGCATCAATCCTTCCTCATTGCGGATATAGCACCTCAGCCCTTTACCCGCCTGGGCAATGGACGCACGGTAATGGGTAAGCTCGACTACCGCATAAACAATATCGACATAGATATCCAGGCCCGACTTACTCATCCGCTCATTGAGGTAACTCAGCATGTTAAAGGGCTCGATAACGGTTTCCGTATTGTCATTGCGGAACCGTTTGAGTTTCTGATTCACGAAGCTCTTAAGCAGTACGCTGGCAAAGGCACAACGATTATCTTGAGGATGGAAATGCGCCATATACATGATGAGGTAGCGCTCACCCACATTCACACTATCGATAAAGTAGGCACTGACTTCGTCATGCTTAAACAGGCTATAGTCGATCTTAGCCTTGGGATAATCTATGACAGACGGGGGAAATAATTGCTGCTGTACGCTCTTGGCCGCCTCGGCATTCTGTTCAAGCAGGCTAAGGTGTTCCTCCAGCTCTTGATAGGACAACTCGTCGAGATCTTCCAGCTGCACATCTTGCTGGTTAGAGCCTCCTACGCACTGGCGGATTGCATTTTCGATAAGGCAGAGATCGTTAACCGGCTTGACCAAGTAATCGCTTGCGCCCACTCTGAGCGCCTCGACCACATCGGCCATCACCTGATTGCCGGATATCACGATGGAGAGCGTATCTGGCTTGCGCTTAATCATCTGTTTGAGCATATCTAGCCCACCTAGAATAGGCATGCTGAGATCGGCCAGCACTATGTCGAAATCACGCTGACTAAACCGCTCTAACCCCTGCTGACCATCATCGGCCTCGACAACGGTCGCACCGCGATTAGTCAGGAAGGCGGCCACAATACTACGAAATACCGGGTCGTCTTCCACTAACAGTATCACTAGATCTTCTAACGCCATTTAGCTTCCCCAGGCTTGCACTCTGGCTAAGCCGCAAAATCTAGTACATCCCTATACGCCTAGATAAGCAACATCTTATTGCTGATTCCTTCGCCTATTATAAAACAATGAGTTATGCGGGATACTGATGTTAATCAAGCTCTGTCATGTATTCGTCGAGCAATTCGTCGAGCAATTCGTCATCATCAGTCGACACGGGTATGTCGCCATCATAAACTTTATAGTCAAGATGCTGAAAATACGCTTCCTTAACAAAAGTGTAGGGGTCAAGTGCATTATCGACAAGTCTTTCTTGGTCAATTGCCGATGCACGCCTATGGACGTTCTTCAGGCCCCACTTGGCCAAGGACTGCCACATGGTGAGTTCAGATAGCGGGAAATAAAGCCCGTCCACCCAATCTGAGGCGATTTCACGTGTAACATAGGGGCCTAGGAAAGGCGCCATAAAATAAGGACCGTTAGGCACGCCGTAGTAACCGAGCACCTCGTTAAACTCATCCTGTTTTCGCGCTAGGCCCATCATGTCGGCAACATCGATCACCCCAAGTAAACCTATAGTGGTATTTATGGTGAATCGCCCACCGGCATTGGCGGCCCAGCCCCACTTACCCTGCAGAGCGTTGTTCACCATGGAGCTGGGTTCTTCAAAGTTAAGCACGAAATTGTTAACACCCGTCTTTACCGGACGAGGCAAGATGTCGTTGTAGCCGTGGGCCACGGGGCGGTAGAAATACTTATCGAGAAACTGATAGTTGAAATCCCACATGGCGCGGTTAAAACCTTCCAGAGGATCGCGCTCATCGTTATAGATAATGGTCACTTCTGCGGCTGTGCTATCCGTTGCACGCTCATCGCTTGTGTCTGTCTGGGCCAACGCCTGGGCACTAACCAACAGCAGACTCAACGCAATCCATTTACACTTCATATAAATTAGTTTCCTAATTAGTATTAACACGGCTAAAGTCACCAGCTATTGTTGACGATAAAGTGTTAATACTAGACTACACAGTTTGGTTTTCCTTTTCAGATCGCTAAGGATACTCAGCAAAAGCGATAGGTCAAATTGAATTTTGTAATAAGACATTCATGGAGCATCAATTTGAGGTTAACAATTGAGTAATTCCCGCATCGACATGCCCGCCCCAGCGGTATCAGACGCCAGGGGTAACAGCACCACCGAAGGTGTTCAGGCCAAAAACATTCCGGTAGAAATAGTATCGACTCCCCAAGGCGATAAGCTCAGGCTTAATAATCGCGAGCTGGCGATCACCTATCTCGATAGCAAAGATCAGCAAAGCCTGAAACAAGATGCCATACGTCTTACAGTATTGACCCAATTAAGCGCCGCCGCTAATTCAACTTCTATGATGAATGCCAGCGTGCAGGCTCAGGGGCAGCCAACTTCCCTCCCCTTACCCAAGGGACTACTCGCCTATATCAATGCCAACCAGATAAGCCTGCAGCAACTAGCCAATTTTGCCAACCGCCCACAAGGCTACCCCCTGGGTGAGGTACAACTAACAGCAAACCAGCTATTTTTTAATGACTCACAACTCGTCAGACTACCCAGCCCACCCATCTCTGACGGACAGTACATCGCAAAGATAGCCATGACACAGGGGCAGCTTACGCTGCTCCTCACTCCAAAGTTGGCCGAGGTGAGCCTACAACTGATGCCTGTGGGTAAAGACGCGCTCATGGGCAATGCCAACTCTCCCGAGTACTACCTTACAACAGCATCATCCCAAGCGCTCATCAGCAAACCCGAGTTAGCCAGCGCTTACCACCAGCTAATTAACACCCTGGCAAAAACATCCTTAACGCCTGAGTCATTAAATGGGCTTATCAAAGAGTTAACCACACCAAAGCGTCCCGGTGACTCCTTGCCCACAGCCCAGCCAAGCAAGGCATCGGCTAACCGGGTTTTATCGAATGAACACTTTCGCCAGTTGCCGCTACGTAGCGCCCTGACCAGTGATAAGACAGTAGCGGCCATCAATTTGCTGTTCGGTAAATCCCTTGTCTCAGCACATGCATCTGGTAGTACCATGGGGGCTGCTGGGCCGAATCATGCTCAGGCTCCACTGCTTAGAGATATCGCTCAGATAACCCAGAGCCAGCTCTATCAGAGAGTCAGCGCCATGCTCACAGGGATCAGGCTAGAGGCTATAGGGCAAACCGTGCCTCAAGCAACACCTCAAGCTCTTCCTCAGGGCATCCCCATTGAACAAGGGGTCACTAAGACTATCGGTCAGTTGCAACATGGTTCTGCCTCACTCACTCAGCTAACCGCCTTGGAGAAACAAGCAGGACTAATATCACCAAGGGGCATAGCACCGCAGTCAGGAGATGTTAGTCAAGCATCGACAACCGCCGCAACCTTAAACGCTAAAGGAATCAATCCCAGAGAACTAGGTCATAGAGGGCTGAATCTCGCGCTTGGACAACTAACAGATAAAGCCATGGCGACAGCAAAAGCCACTGCCCAGGGACGAAACTTGCTGCAGTTAGTACAGCAACTTCTGCCACTAGCCTTTCCCAGGCCCCTTAGCGAGTTAGCGAGTCCTAGCTCATTGAAGCAGGAGCTTATCGATAGCCTCGCCGGCATCGCTGCTCCGGCAGGGCCTGTCGCTAGCCTCGGCAATATCACGAGTCACGCCGGCACCATAGGGGTACTGTTTCAGTTGCTTCTTGGCAGGCAGGTGAAAAACCAGTCCGGCGGGAAATCCTCAAACCAGGTGCAATCCCTGCAGCAACTCGCGTCCGGCAGTCAGCTACTCGGGCTGCTCGAGAAAGGCGGCGGTCTAGAGTCAATGGGTAAGTTAATATCCAACCTGTCCCTCTATCAACAGGCCAGCAGCGATACGCCGCAATCCACCAACTGGTACTTTACCCTGCCCTACATGATTGAGCACAGGCATGAGGAGCTTGAAGGACATTTCAGCCAGGAAGAGCAGGAAAAAAATGCATCTCCACACTGGCGATTACAGCTTAAGTTCAACCTGAGTCAGGCTGGCCTATTGATCAACGCTGATGTAAAAGAGGGTCGCCTAAACCTGGGCTTTACCTCTGAGGATCAAAAGCTGCTCGATAATATCGAACAAAGACTCGCGGCCCTGGAGCAGAAAATTCAGGCTATTGGCTTAACCCCAAACAATATCAAAACTCAAGTTTCCCAGGTGCCCGCCTCCCTATTGCCGGGCGAGCACTACTTGGTAAAGATAAAGGCCTAATGATGAGTTCATACGACGATTCACCAGACAAGTCACACGATAATTCAAACGATAACTCAAACAGTAACCAACACAGGCCTTCTCAGGCAGCAGCCCTGCGCTATGACGGAAAATCGGCACCGCAGATCACCGCCAAGGGGGAAGACTTAGTCGCCGAGGAGATCATCGCCATCGCCAAGGAGGCTGGCATCTATATTCATCAAGATGCCAATCTGAGTAATTTCTTGCAAAAACTGGAGATAGGAGAGGAGATCCCCAAGGAACTATATCTGCTCATTGCCGAACTGATCGCCTTCGTCTATATGCTAGATGGCAAGTTCCCTGAGCGTTGGGATAATATGCATAAGAGGATCATGCAAGAGGTGTGATATTCAAATCATTCATTTTAGAAAGAGTGCCATCACCCTTTACCATGAAGGCGCAGCAATAGCTCGGCCTCGGCCTTAGGCAATTCACACTCCTTAACCAGCTCATCGATATCGGCGCCGAGTTCGACCATCTTCATCGCTCGGGTATAGAGCCTGGCCTGAGGTTCATCCGCCACCGTCTCATCGATTCGGGCCTCCTGTTTGGTCACCCGCTTCTCAAGTTCAAGCATGCGCCGACCAACCCCTATGGTGCCCGATCTCAACTCCTGCAGCTCCTGCTTTACCGCCTCACGCTGCCTATCGTTCTCTTTGACCAGTAGGGTCAGAGCATCGATCTTAGCTTTTAGCTTGCTGGTCTGTTTCTGCTGATACAGCACCAGTGCAAGACAGGCAACCACATAAAGTAACGCCGCGATTAAGATCTCATCGCCTATCATAAATGCCAACTCCATTAACCTTCATATCTACGCTCGACCTTTTATCCCACTAAAAAAGCCATCGAACGAGGCGACGGCTTTTATCGTCAATGGCAATTCATCGATGGTAAGCGATTAAAGCTGTGCCAGTTCCATCCACTCTTCATCAGAGAGTAACTTATCGAGATCCACCAGAATGAGCAATTCATTATCACGATTACTCACACCTTGAATAAACTTGGCACTCTCTTCCGTACCGACATTTGGCGCGTTATCTATCTCCGAGCCACGCAGATAGACCACCTCGGCGACGCTATCGACCAGAATACCAATCACCTGCTTCTCGGCCTCGATGATAACAATGCGAGTAGAGTCATCTACCTCGGCAGAAGGCAAACCAAAACGCGAGCGCGTATCGATTACTGTCACCACATTACCGCGCAGGTTGATGATCCCAAGTACATAATGAGGCGCACCAGGCACTGGCGCGATCTCGGTGTAACGCAACACCTCCTGCACCTGCATGACGTTGATACCATAGGTCTCGTTATCTAACCGGAAGGTTACCCATTGCAACACTTCATCATCTTTACCTGCGGCAACTGCCGCGACGTTTTTTGCATCTGCCATATCAACCTCAGCCAATAGAGTCCTGACTACCTAAACCCAAATTTAATAATTCAATAAGTGCCTGCACATGTAGAATGCCGCACATCTGTTCTTTTACGACGCCAGCCAACCAGGGGCGTTTACCCGCCTTGGTGCGCCAATTGACTTCTGACTTTAAAATTCTGACGGAATTCACCAGAGACTCACAGGCCAATCCCCAGTTACTGTCCTCTAAGAGTACAATATATTGGTAATCAACGGATTGCGCCAGCTCATCATCATATTTTTCCGGCATTACCCAGGCGCCAGAATCGACAACATTGAGTTGCGAGTCCCTATGGGTTTGAACCCCCAAATACCAGGCCGGCCGTCCCATGATATGGTTTATCCGATCGACCTTAACGATACCGCCAAGGCTCACGAGTGGCACGGCTAATGTCAGCCCCGCCACCTTAAAAAACAGCACCTGAAACTCATCGTCAAGTTGCTCTACCAATTGCTCGGTCACCCCGGGTGGTATGGCCCCGGTTTGTGTCTGCAGCGCGGCGGCTAATTCCACCTTATCGACAACGGCTTCCTCTTGCTTAATACTAGCCGAAGTTTCTAATTTTTCTTTGATTTTTTGCTCAACTTGCGACTCAGATTTCGTTTGAATCGATTTCGCTTGGGTCACGGTTTCGACGCCAACGGGTTTGGTATCGAGCGTTTTGAGCTCAACCTTGCTTGTGGTCTGAGTACCTACCTCGCTTGCTATCTCAGTCACAGGCGCCAGTAGTTGTTCGAGCGCGAGTTTATTCAGCGGTGTCGGCGTAGCCTGAGTGATCACAGGGCGAGGTTCAGATTGTCCCGGAAGGGACTGGCGTTTTAGCGCAGGCGTATGACCATTTTGACCATCTGGTACTGCCGCTTGCTCGCGCTTTGCGTCAGGCTTACCGGCC
Source organism: Shewanella insulae (assembly GCF_009831655.1). Lineage (GTDB taxonomy): Bacteria > Pseudomonadota > Gammaproteobacteria > Enterobacterales > Shewanellaceae > Shewanella > Shewanella insulae. The sequence goes on from NZ_WRPA01000010.1 coordinate 106,460, forward strand.
GAGATGCCCTCTTCATCGGGCTCGGTCAGCAGCAGTGAAAAGTAATTGAAAACCGTTTCGTCAACCGAGTTTGACATGCGCAAACTCCTTGGTCAGCAGGTGGTCAAGCAATCTCTCATAGGCCTTCACACCCCGAGAATGGCTAGCATAATGTGACGCAGGCAGGTGGGCCAGGCTGGCATCACGAAACTTGGTATCGACAGGTATCACGTCAGGCCAGAGCACATCACCATATTCCTCCCCCAGCTGTTGCAGGGCGGCGGGCGACGCCTTGGTGCGTCTGTCATACATGGTCGGAATGATGGTATAGCTGTAGGTAGTGTTCTTTGAGCGCCCCATGAGCGTCATGGTCTTGACCATGCGGTCTAGTCCCTTGATCGCCAAAAACTCAGTCTGCACAGGAATAATGATGTGCTCACTGGCCGCTAAGGCATTAACCATCAACACACCCAATACCGGGGGACAATCGATGAGGGCCACGTCATACTGGTCGGCAACTAAGGCAAGCAGTCGCTTTAGGATCAGGCCCATCCCTTCCTGATGGCCGAGAGAGCGATCCAGCGTCGCCAGCGCCATGGTGGCCGGCAATAAATCTATCCCTTCCACCTTAGTGGGCACGATATGAGCCTGCACCTGATCTTTTGTCAACTGCTTGTGTTTCAGAAACAGATCATAGAGTGAGGCGGGTACCTCTTCGGAATCTATCCCCAGGTAATAACCCAGTGAAGCATGGGGGTCTGTATCTATCATCAAGACTCGCTTCCCCCGCTTTGCCATGGCGCCTGCCAGGCTCGCCACTGTGGTCGTCTTACCCACGCCCCCTTTCTGATTTGCTATGGTCCAGATCTTCAAGTAAAACCCCTTAAATCGCCGCGCGTATCGCCATCAGGTTATCGTTCTAATTATCTTCGCGAGTCGTGACTCGAATGCCGCCATGGGGCAGGCTTATTACTTTAACACCATCTTTATCTTCTGACAGCTTAACCGCCTGCGATGGCTTATTACCAGCCTGCTGTGCCTTATCTGTGGCGTTTGCCACCTTTTGCGCAGCCGGTTCTTGTACATCGCTTTTCACCTCGGGCAACAGAGGTGATAACTGACTTTGACTATCAATCACCTGGGGCTCTGCCTCGGCTTCCTGTCTGGCTATCGCCTCAGGCACCTCAGGGCCAATCTCTACCCGCACCTGGCTGCCGGGTTCGGCCTGTTTGATGATAGACTGAGTAAATTCTGGATTATTCTCCATCCATTCGGCCAAGGCCTGTGCCTGCTCGTCGGGCACCATGAGTAGCACCTGACTCTCTTCGAGCTGAGTGATCTTCTCCTCGAGCAAGCTATTCTTATGGCGCAGCTCCAGATACAAAGAACCTGTGACTAAACAGCAAACCAACAAGAGGAAAAACAGCAACAGCACAGTCGTACTGACGCCTTGCCGCTGCCTAGCCACGCCCACTCTCACGAATGATGGCCTCGGCCATATCATCTAGGGCTATCGACTGACTGGAGATCCCGGCGGCGGTTACCGCCTGTGGCATACCATAAACGACACAGCTGGCTTCGTCTTGTGCCCAGATGGTTGCGCCAACATTCTTCAACATTCGCGCACCTTCTCGACCGTCGGCCCCCATACCCGTCAATACCACGGCAAGGGTCTCGCCGCCGCTCAGCTTGGAGGCCGAGGCAAAGGTGATGTCGACACAAGGCTTGTAGTTCATATCCATGCTACCAGCCACTATCTTAATTCGCCCATAGGTGCCGCCACGCTCCAACATCATCTGCATACCACCTGGTGCCAGATAGGCACAGCCAGCCCTTAGCTGGTCGCCATTTTGCGCCTCCTTTACGTCGATGGCACACAGGCCATTTAAGCGTGCGGCGAAGGCTGGTGTAAATGCAGCCGGCATATGCTGGATAAGCAAGATAGGATGGGGGTAATTTGCCGGCAGCTTGGTCAGGATACGTTGCAGCGCAACGGGGCCACCTGTAGAGGTGCCGATCAGCAAAAGCTTATATTTCTTACCACTGGCCCTGGCTACAGGTGCACTCGAACGCGGGGCCGTACGCTGTGGCTGAAGCGTCTCTCGTGCAGGTGATGCTCCAGAGGTCGTACTAGGCTTAGTCGGCTTCGTCCTCGGCAATATGGGGCGAAACACACGGCGACGCCCTAATGCCTTGATACGCTGTTGAAGTAGCGATATCGCCTCATCCTTATTGGTGGCAATATCTTCAAATCGCTTGGGAAGAAAGTCTAATGCCCCCGCTTCCAGCGCATCGAGCGTCGCCTTAGCACCGTCGTGGGTGAGTGATGAAAACATCAAGATGGGAGTCGGACATTTTGCCATGATCTCGCGCACGGCGCTGATGCCATCCATCACTGGCATCTCAATATCCATGGTGATCACCTGTGGCTTTAATTGCTGCGCCAGCTTCACCGCCTCGGCGCCATTGGACGCCGTGCCTATAACCTCTAAATCTGCATCCTTGGTGACAATCTCACTGACTCGGCGACGAAAAAAGCTTGAATCATCGACAACTAATACTTTTATGGCCATTCAAATTCCTATCTACAGCAGGATCCTTGCCGAAACAAGGCGTGACGCCACTTGGGCATCACGCCGTTCCTCTCGCTCACTGTACCGCTAGCTGTTATTTCTTGTTCTTGGCGTAATGTTTTAATAAGCCAGGCACATCTAATATCAATGCGATTCCACCGTCAGAGGTAATGGTGGCGCCCGCCATGCCAGGGGTTCCATGTAACAAGGTACCCAGAGGCTTGATCACCACCTCTTCCTGACCAATCAAGGAGTCAACCACGAAGCCTATCTGCATGGTGCCGAGCTGCACGATCACCACGTGACCATGTTGCTTATCGCCATGTTTGAAGCCTGCCTCCTTGCGACTCAACCAATGCTCTAGATAGAAGAGCGGCACAGCCTTCTCCCGCACTATCACAGTTAGCTGGCCGTCGACAATATTGGTCTTGGTGAGATCTAGGTGGAATATCTCGCTGACGCTCGACAGCGGCAGAGCAAATACCTGCTGTGCCACTTCCACCATCAGAGTCGGCATGATCGCCAGAGTCAGCGGCACCTTTATCTCCAGGCAAGTCCCCTTCCCTTTCAAAGAGTCGATATGCACGGTACCGTTTAACTGAGTGATGCGGGTCTTCACCACATCCATGCCAACGCCACGACCTGAGATATCGGAGATCTCTACCTTGGTAGAGAAACCTGGGGCGAAGATGAGGTTATAAGCTTCTTCATCTGACATGCGCGCCGCGGCATCTTCATCGAGCACGCCCCGCGAGATGGCTATCTTCTTAAGCTTATCTGGGTCCATCCCCGCACCATCGTCTTCGATCTTAAGCAGGATATGGTCACCTTCCTGGCTGGCAGAAAGGGTAATAGTACCCGTGCGCGACTTGCCGTTGGCCTCGCGCTCATCGGGCATCTCGATACCATGGTCAACCGAGTTGCGCACCAGGTGAACTAAGGGGTCAGCCAGGGCTTCGACCAGATTCTTATCCAGATCCGTATCTTCACCAATCATGCGAAGATCGATCTCTTTATTCAGACTGCGGGCCAGATCCCGTACCACACGAGGGAAGCGGCCAAATACCTTCTTGATTGGCTGCATGCGCGTCTTCATTACCGCGCCCTGAAGGTCGGCGGTGACGAGATCCAAGTTGGCCAGCGCCTTAGACATATCCTCATCATCGCGGGAGATCCCAAGGCTGAGCAGGCGGTTACGCACCAATACCAGCTCACCGACCATGTTCATTATCTGATCCAGGCGCGCGGTATCGACACGCACTGTGGTCTCCGCCTGAGGCATATTGGGCGCCGGCGCCTTGGCGGCTGCCTTCTCTTTCACCACAGGTTTAGGGGCTGGAGCCTCCGCGGGGGATGCCTTAACGTTGCTCGGCGCAGGCGTAGCGACCTTACTCGGTGCTACAGATTCTGGTGCCTTAGGAGCAGCCGGGGCGACTGACTGATTAGCCTCACTACCAGGACCTGCACCGGCGCCGTGCAGCTCATCGAGTAGCTTCTCAAATTCATCGTCGGTTATCTCATCGGCATCCACCGGCGGCGCGGTCTGCTCGGGGATCTTGGCAATAGGGGCCGAGGGGGCCTGGAACTTACCCGAACCGTGAAGTTCATCGAGTAGCGATTCGAACTCATCGTCTGTGATGTCATCGCTATCGCTTGCCTGAGCGGGCGCCGCACCGTTAGGCGTAGTGCTTGAAGGGCCCTTACCACTGCCATGAAGCGCATCGAGCAGGGCTTCGAATTCAGACTCGTCGATCTCATCGATGTCGCCTTCTCCGGAGATAGAGGTTACGGGCTCATTGCTTACCGGCTCGTCAAACAGTTCGACCCCATCATCGACTGGCGTATCAAACAGCTCTATACCATCATCGATCGACGACGCTTCAACCTGTGCTTCATCGACAATGGGCTCGGCTGGTGCTCCCCCCATCTCAGAGGGCAACGAACCACCTGAACTTAACAGTTTAAGATTAGCCAGCAGCTCATCATCGGCAGGGCTCTGTTCGACACCCGCCTGGGTCTCGGCAAACATAGAGTTAATAGTGTCGACGGCCTGCAGTATGATATCCATCAATTCGGCAGAGACGCTGCGTTTACCCGTACGCAACAGATCGAAGGTATTTTCCGCTTCGTGACAAACATCCACCATTGGGCTCAGGCTCAGGAAGCCCGCGCCGCCCTTAACGGTATGGAATCCGCGGAAGATGGCATTGAGTAGTTCGGTGTCGTCCGGGTTATTTTCTAACGCCACCAGCTGTTCAGAGAGAAGCTCAAGTATCTCACCCGCTTCAATCAAAAAGTCCTGCAGTATCTCTTCATCAACATCAAAGGACATTCATATGACTCCTACTTAGAAACCTAGACTCGACAGCAAGTCATCGACTTCATCTTGTCCTGTCACGACATCATCACGCTGATCAGCGTTCATAATAGGACCTTCAGCTTCGACGCACTTCTCAGATACACTGGGTTTATCCGTTTCGGGCTGCTCGCCAAATACGGTCAACATAGAGACCAGATTACTCTCCACTTCTCGTACCAGCTCAATCACACGACGGATCATCTGTCCGGTGAGATCTTGGAAGTCCTGAGCCAGTAAAATGTTGTTGAGTAATTCTTTCAACCGATTGGAATCGGATTCGCTGCGCTCAATAAACTGCTGCACGTCATGGCAGAGCGCCTTAAACTCGTGCAATTGAATATCGCGCTTCATCAGACGGTCCCAGGAAGGCTTGACCGCCTGAACATTTGTGGTGAGGGCATCTGCAAGTGGCAGAGACTCTTCGACCGCGTCCATGGTTTTATTCGCGGCCTGTTCCGTCATGTCGATGACGTAATTGAGGCGTTCTTTAGCATCGGGGATTTCGCTATTGGCCAGCTCAACGAGACGACCATCCACCTGAAAGTCCACTATGGCACTGTGAAGCTGGCGGGTAAGACGACCCACCTCGTCAAATAGTTCTTTCTGAATTGGGCTGGCAATGTCTCGAATCAGCTCATCGGCCTGCTCTTGCTGACCCGCCTCTAACAAATCGACGAGTTGCTTCGCCTGCGCTAGATTGATCAACCCTGAAGTATCTGCCTGCATAGCTCAACCTTGATTAACCGAGTCGTTCGAAAATTTTGTCTAACTTCTCTTTCAGTGTCGCCGCAGTAAAAGGTTTAACCACGTAACCATTGACACCGGCCTGCGCCGCCGCAATGATCTGTTCCCTTTTCGCTTCCGCAGTTACCATCAACACGGGAATGTGCTTCAGGTTGTCATCAGCACGGATAGCCTTCAACAGGTCGATGCCCTGCATACCTGGCATATTCCAATCGGTCACGACAAAGTCAAAATCGCCCTTTTGTAACATAGGCAATGCCGTCGAACCGTCATCTGCCTCCTGAGTGTTATTAAAACCCAAGTCTCTCAACAAGTTCTTGATGATACGTCTCATTGTTGAGAAATCGTCAACAACGAGAATCTTCATATTCTTGTCCAAGGTTTCCTCCGCGGAGCTGTTTTTATATTGCTCATGTAATCGTTATATTTTGGTCCAATGCTTGAGTTTAGCTTTGAGTCTGAGCATCGCCTGGCTATGAATCTGGCTAACTCGGGATTCGCTGACATCAAGTACGGCACCGATCTCTTTCAAATTTAATGCTTCGTCATAATATAACGACAAAACTAATCCATCTCTTTCTGGCAGTAACTTAATCGCCTCGACGAGGGCCTCATGAAACTGTGTATCTGCCAGTGATTCGAATGCGTCGTCCTGATGATCGTCTTCCTGCCTTACTACATCGACCGATACACCAAGATCTTCAATTCCAACTACTTTCCCGACGGAAACATCATTAAGAATATGATGGTACTCATCGAGCGTCATATCAAGTCGATCCGCAACTTCATTGTCTTTTGCGTCTCGTCCAAGTTCTTGTTCTAGCTCGTCAATCACCTGGGCGATGCGTCGCTGATTGCGGTGAACCGATCTGGGTACCCAGTCTCCTCGCCTAATCTCGTCCAGCATGGAGCCACGAATGCGTATACCGGCAAAGGTTTCAAACTTGGCCCCCTTGCTACCATCGAACTTGGCCGAGGCTTCGAGCAGCCCCATCATACCTGCTTGTAACAGATCATCCAATTGCACTGAGGCGGGCAGGCGAGCGAGCAAGTGGTGAGCAATCCTTTTTACCAACGGTGCATACTGTTCGACAATAGAAGCTTTGTTATCTAAACAAGTATACGCAGCGGCTTTACTCACTCGTACGCTCCTCTTGATATTCGGGGCGTTGGACCAATCGTTCGACAAAGAACTCTAGGTGTCCACCCGGTTGTTGTGGCACTGGCCAGCTAATGATCTTATTAGCCAAACCATGGTAAGCAATTGACGCCGGAGACTTAGGAAATGCCTCCACGATCAACTTCTGTTTACGGACTGATTTGCGAAGGTTTTCATCGAAGGGGATAGTCGCAACCAGCTCCAGGGCCACGTCGAGAAAACGGTCGGTTACCTTGCTAAGTTTAGCAAACAACTCCATCCCTTCTCGTAAACTTCTGACCATGTTTGCCACAATCTTAAATCTGAATACGCCATGCTCGCGGCTAAGAATCTTAATCAAAGCATAGGCATCTGTGATAGAGGTTGGCTCGTCACACACGACAACGAGAACATCTTGAGACGCGCGGGAGAAGCTGAGCACCATATCTGAGATGCCGGCGGCGGTATCCACCACCAATACATCAAACTGAGTCTTCATCTCACTGAAGGCGCGGATCAGACCCGCATGCTGCGCCGGCGTCAGTTCGACCATCGCCTGGGTACCGGAAGTGGCAGGAATAATGCCAATGCCCTTAGGACCACGAACGATAATATCGTCAAGATCGGCGTCACCAGATAATACGTGAGACAGATTGCGCTCGGCTCTCAGACCCAACATGACGTCGACGTTGGCGAGGCCCAAGTCGGCATCGAGCACAAGCACACGCTTGCCTTTCTCAGCCAGGGAGACCGCGGTATTGATCGATACGCTGGTTTTACCTACGCCACCTTTACCACCGGTTACGGCAATTACTTTTACTTTTTCGTTATATGGTTGATTCATCATACGTAAACCGCTTGCTTGATCCCGACTCATTATATTACTCAAATGCGTAGGCCTGTTCATGTGACCTTTCGTTATTCTGTATTGGTTGCACTTTCTTTTCGAGTACCGACAAGGCCTTGTTGGCTAAGGCTAAGGTGTCGGCCACTTGCATATCTTCTGGCACTCTTTGTCCATCGGTGACATAACTCAAAGGTAATCCGCTTTGAATCAACACACTCAGTGCCGGCGCCAAGGCTACTGACTCGTCTAATTTGGTCAAAATCGCGCCGGATAATGGAATCCGGGTAAACTGCTCGACGGCATCTTCAAGCACTCTTCTTTGACTTGTAGATGACAGTACCAGATAACTGCGAATAGGTAATCTGCTATTTGCAGTTAAATTATCAAGTTGCTGGAACAATCTCACATCTCTCTGTCCCATGCCCGCCGTATCTATCAATACTAGCTTGCGATTGCGGAACTGATAAAGAATTTGTTCCAACTCATTGAGATCATGAGCTTGCTTGACCGGGCACCCCATTATTTTGCCATAGGTTGCCAGTTGCTCATAGGCTCCAATGCGATAATGATCGGTTGTAATTAAGGCAACTTGATCTGAACCATGTTGTGCGGCGAATCGAGCGGCTAATTTTGCGACACTCGTCGTCTTGCCGACACCGGTAGGGCCAACAAAGGCAATCACCCCGCCCTGACGAACGATGTCGTCCCCCTGGTTGTCGAGCATGTTGGCCAGGCTACGTGGCAGTGCCTTCACCAGATCCGCTGGCGAGTAGTGCTCGCTCAGCGCCGATAACTTGGCGGCCACCTCTTGGCTAAACTCGGCGTCCAGCAGACGGCTCTCTAACATGGCGCCTACGGGGTCGAGACGGCTCTTCTGCTCTGTCAGCAGAGAGGTCACTTGATGGGTCAAGAGGTTACGCAAGGAGGCCAGCTCCTCACGCATGGATTCGAGTTCGCTGCTAGCCGGCGCGCGCTTTTCCCGCTTAGGACGGGCCTGGCTCTGGCTATCAAGCATGCAGCCGTGCATGTTTGAGGCTGTAGTTTCCTCTTGGGGCGCCTTCAGCCCCTGGGCCCAGGCTGGCATCTCGAGTTCTTCACTCGATTGGCTTAACTGTTGACTGACGCGATTTTGTTGACGCTCAAGCAGGGCCTGCAACGAATCGGCCACGGGTGATGGCTGTTTTTTTGACTCTGCCTTGATAGGTTGACGACCGATAGAGACCTTCTCCTCGGCAAGGTCGAGAAAGCTAGGTGATAGAGGCGCCGTGTCGCTCGACTTGGCCGCGCTAGGCTTAGGTTCGTCGTAGTCGACCGCCGCGACAATCTCGATACCGCCGGTGACTTTCTTGTTCGACATGATCACCGCATCCGAACCTAATGTCTCTTTAACCTGGGCCAATGCAGAGCGCATGTCTTTTGCCAAAAAACGTTTTATTTTCACTTAAATACCCTCTACTGGCCGACCGCTGATACGATGCGAATTTGCTTCTCATCGGGCACCTCTTGATAAGAGATCACCCGCAGATTTGGAATCGTATGTTTAACAAAACGCGACAGCGTCGAACGTAACATACCCGATGTCAGTAGGATGGCCGGCTGACCCACCATCTCCTGACGCTGGGATGCGTCGAGTAACGACTTTTGCATCCTCTCGGCAAGGCTAGGTTCGATATTCGGCCCCTCGCCTCCCGTTGCCTGCATAGACTGATGCAACATCTGTTCCAATTCAGGCGCCAAAGTTATGACAGGGATTTCCGGCTCTGGCCCGCTTATTTCTTGTACAATCATGCGTTTAAGCGCGATACGTACGGCAGCAGTGAGCACCTCGGTATCGTTACTCTTAGGCCCATACTCGAGCAGGGTCTGAACTATGGTCTTCAGGTCGCGGATCGACACGCCTTCGTTAAGCAGGTTCTGCATCACCTTGACCACAGTGCCCAGCGGCAAGACATCGGGAATGAAACCACTGACCAGCTTAGGCGAATGCTTGGCCAGCATATCCATCAGCTGCTGCACCTCCTCATAGCCCAGCAGCTTAGAGGCGTTGTTGGTTAACAGCTGGCTCAAATGGGTCGCCACCACGGTAGCGGCATCGACCACGGTATAACCTAGGGTCTGTGCCTGTTCTCTGAGCTCTGGTGCGATCCACACCGCCTCTAACCCGAAGGCAGGATCTGTGGTCTCGACGCCATCGAGCTTGCCATAGACCTGGCCAGGGTTGATGGCCAATTCGCAGTCGTGACGGATCTCGGCTTCGCCCGACGCCACGCCCATCAAGGAGATACGGTAGGTGTTTGGTGCAAGATCTAAGTTGTCCCGAATGTGCACTGCGGGAACCAAAAAGCCCAGCTCCTGGGAGAGCTTCTTACGCACGCCTTTGATGCGTCCGAGCAGCTCACCACCCTGCCCCTTGTCCACCAGCGGGATCAGACGATAACCCACCTCCAGGCCGATGGTATCGACCTGCTGCACATCATCCCAGCTAAGCTCTTTGGGTTTAGCATCACCCGGGGTTGCCGGCGAGGTCTTGGCGATCTCCAGGGCGCGTTGCCGGTCGAAATCTTTCTTACGATGCAGAAAATAGGCGCCCGCTGCGGTAATGATGCCGAAGGTTAAGAAGGCAAAATGGGGCATGCCAGGCACGACTCCCATGATCAGCAGCACGCCGGCGGCGATGGCCAGTGATTTGGGATTGTCGAACATCTGACTCATCACCATCTGGCCCATGTCGCCAGACTCGTTCTGACGGGTCACCATCAAGGCCGCCGCGATGGAGAGTAAGAGGCCGGGGATCTGCGCCACCAGGCCGTCACCTATGGTCAGCAGGGTATAGATCTCGACCGCAGCGGAGAAATCCAGCCCATGCTGCACCATACCTATGACGAAACCACCCAGAATGTTGATCACCAGGATCATAATGCCGGCGATGGCATCCCCTTTTACAAACTTAGAGGCACCGTCCATCGCACCATAGAAGTCGGCTTCCTTGGTCACCTCGGCACGGCGAATGCGAGCCTGATCCTGATTGAGGACCCCAGCGTTAAGGTCGGCATCGATCGCCATCTGCTTACCCGGCATAGCATCCAGGGTAAAGCGAGCACTCACCTCAGAGATACGTCCGGCACCCTTGGTTACCACGGCGAAGTTGATGATGATCAGGATAAGAAACACCACCAGACCCACGGCGTAGTTACCGCCGATCACCACGGAGCCGAAGGCCTCGATCACCTTACCCGCGGCGTCACCACCGTTATGACCCTCTAGCAGGACGACACGGGTCGAGGCGACGTTGAGCGCCAAACGCAGCAGAGTTGCAACCAGCAGCACGGTAGGAAATGCGGCAAAATCTAAGGGACGGTCGGTATAGATGGCTACCAGCAGGACCACCAGCGCCAACGCGATATTAAAGGAGAACAGGATATCCAGCAGGAAGGCCGGCATGGGCAAGACGATCATCGCCAGCGCCGCGAGCACCAAGATAGGTGTGCCTATCCCTTTAAAGTTGGCGGGTTTTACCTGTTTTATCTGACCTAAGCTTGCTTTCAAATCCATCAATCTGGCGCCTGAACTTTGACATCTAGCTAGGATTCAGCAAAAAGTACGCCAACTTAAGATAGGCTCAGTCCGCAACGACTCGAGTGGATAACAATCGCACAAAAATAAGACAAGGCAAGCAATAGGCAAGGCTTAATCCCCTGAAGAATTAGTATTTCAGCTCATCGGGGATCGGCTGATTGACTGGGATAGGCGTTGGCCGCTTGCCACCTTTTTGCTGATACTGACGCAACTGGAACACATAGGCCAGTACCTGAGCCACGGCGGTGAACAGGCCCTCAGGGATCTCCTGATCTATCTTAGTGGTATGATAGATGGCCCTCGCCAATGGCGGCGCAGAGACGATGGCCACATCGTGTTCGCGGGCAATCTCACGGATCTTAAAGGCCACATCGTCCACCCCTTTAGCGAGCACGTAGGGCGCGGCGGCCTTAGTCACATCATATTTCACCGCCACGGCGTAATGCTCAGGGTTGACGACAATTACATCCGCATTAGGCACCTCGGCCATCATGCGACGCTGCGCCATCTCACGCTGCATCTGGCGCACCCGGCCTTTCACCTCTGGCTGACCCTCGGTGTCTTTATACTCGTCCTTGATCTCCTGCTTGGTCATCCGCAGCTGTTTGTTGTGGTTCCAGATTTGAAATGGTACATCGATCACCACGATGATCACGGTAGAGGAGCATAGCAGAATAAACATCCACACCAGCAGATCCAGGGCGTTATAGACATTACCCGGCAGGTGTCCCTGTGACAGGGTAAGAATATCGGTGAAGTAATAACTGAGCAGCAGATAGGCCATCAGGGCCACCACGGAGAACTTGGCGATCCCCTTAGTCAGCTCCACCAGGGCCTGCACCCCAAACATACGCTTAAAGCCACTAATAGGATTCATCTTGTTGCCCTTGGGCATGAACGCCTTCGCCGAGAAGGTGATCCCGCCGAGCACCACGTTACCCAGGAAGGCAACCAAGGCAAGAAACAACACGAAGCTAGCCATAGGGATCGCCAGCTCGCTGAAGACCATCATCCAGATGTTGAACAGGCTATTGGTGTCGTAGATCTCCTGCCGGCTCATGGTAAACAGGTTGGTCATCACGCTCATCAGTGACTCGCCCAGACTCGGCCCTATGACAGCAAATCCCACCGCCGCCGACATCAACACAGCCGAGGTACCCAGCTCCTTAGATCGGGCAACCTGGCCCTTCTCTCGCGCCTGTTCGCGTCGCCTGGGGGTCGCCTCTTCGGTCTTCTCTTGACTGGTATCGTTATCGGCCATCAGAAACTCCCAGCAGTACTACATTGCAGCTGCACCAGATCGCACAGCAGTAACTGGGCCGAACGCCAGACCTCATCGAAATGCGCCATGATAGGCGTCAAGGTCAACCAGAGAATAATCAAACCACTCACCATGGTCACGGGGAAACCAATGGCGAAGATGTTAAGTTGCGGCGAGGCGCGGGTCATCACCCCAAAGGAGAGGTTGATCAGCAATAGCGCCACAATCGCCGAGATAGACATGGTCAGCGCCGCGCCGAACATATAGGCGCCCCACTCTGCCAGGCGTCGATAGCTGGCGATGCTGATCCCCTGCATGGACACCGGAATGGTGTCGAAGCTGGCGACCAGCATACGGATCATCACCAGATGACCGTCCACCGCCAGGAAGATCATGGTCGTCAGCAGCAGGAAAAAGTTACCGATAACTGGGGTCTGCTGCCCTGAGCCGGGATCTACCATGGAGGCAAAACCTAAGCTGGTCTGCATGCCGATGATCTGACCGGTCAACACGAAGGTCTGCATGATAAGCAGCGTCACAAACCCCATGGCGACGCCGATCAATATCTGCTGCACGGTAACGAACACGGCGCCCAGGGAGAACAGCTCAACTTCGGTATTTACAGGCAACATGGGAGCGATGGCGAAAGTGATCGCCACAGACAGCAGCAGACGCACCCGGGTCGGCGTGGTATTGGCACCAAATACCGCCATCACCATCAACATGCTCGACACCCGAAACAGCGGCCACATATAGGCCGACAGTGTCTGCATTATGGTCGACAGCAAGATCTCCATCTCAGCGACGCTCGATAGCCGGGCGGACACGGCGCTTCATGGTTAACCCACCACCTGGGGGATGAGATTCACCATCTGCAGGAAAAACTCCATCATGGTCTGCACCAGCAGATGACCTAAGATCATCAGCGCAAAGAGTGTGGTCAGCAGACGCGGCAGGAAGCTCAGGGTCTGCTCGTTAATAGAGGTCGCCGCCTGAAACACCGCCACTACCAGACCGACCACCAACCCTGGCACGATGATCATCGACACTATGGTCACGATAACCGAGAGGGCTTCACGAAAGATGTCGATGAGGGCTTCGGGTGTCATAACGGCTCCTAGATCCCAAAACTGTTGGCTAGGGTGCCCATCACCAGGCTCCAGCCATCCACTAACACAAACAACATGATCTTAAAGGGCAAGGAGACGATCATGGGCGACAGCATCATCATACCCATGGCCATCAGGATACTGGCTACCACCAGATCAAGCACCAAAAAAGGCACGAACAGCATGAAGCCTATCTGGAAGGCGGTCTTAAGCTCGCTGGTGATGAAGGCCGGGATCAGCACGCTCATGGGCGCATCTTCGGGCGATTGAATATTCTGATAGCCAGAGATCTCGACGAAGGTCTCCAAATCCGTGAGCCGGGTCTGAGCCAACATAAAGGCCCGCAGCGGCTCCTTGCCCTTGTCATAGGCCTGCTCTATGGTCAGGGTCTCATCCATATAGGGCTTGACCGCCTGGTCATAGATCTTGTCAAACACGGGCGCCATGATGAAGAAGCTCATAAACAGGCTCATGCCGATCAGCACCTGATTCGACGGCGTCTGCTGCAGGCCGATTGCTTGGCGTAGAATCGACAGCACCACTATTATGCGGGTAAAAGAGGTCAGCATGATGACCATGGCGGGCAGAAAACTCAGCGCCGTCATCAGCAGCAATATCTGCATGGTCACCGAATATTGGGTAGAGCCATCGGCGCCAGTGGTGACCGTTACTGCGGGGAGAATCCCGTCTTGCGCCAGCGCCAGTTGCGGCGCCATTACGGCCAGGAGTAACAAGAATGAGGTCAAGATCCGTTTCATGGTTTTAATTAGGTTCATGACTGTGATGACTTTGCCTGACGCAGACGGCTGGCAAAGGAGTCCTGTTCTATGGTGATAGGGGTATCGAGTTTATCGATAAGCGAAACCTGCTGCGACGTCACTCCCAGCAGGTATTGTTGGCCATCGACCTCGACCAACACCATCTTCTCTCTCTGACCCAGCGGAGTAACCGCCAGGGTCTTAAGCACGCCATGGGAGGTGGGCACCAGCTTGAGACGTTTTACCAGGTAGGCCAGCAGGAAGATCAAGGCGATCACCACCAGCAAGCCCCCCAGCATATTGGTCATAGTGGTCAATGCCGGCTCTCGCTCCATGGTCGCCTGAGTGCTCGTCGCGGCTGCCGCAACGGCCATCAAGGATGAGATCCCCATAGGCCTTCCTTATTTGAGTTTCTTAATACGCTCAGTCTGGCTGATAACGTCGGTGAGACGAATACCAAACTTATCGTTGACCACTACCACTTCACCGTGGGCGATGAGGGTACCGTTTACCATCACATCCAGCGGCTCACCAGCCACCCTGTCGAGCTCCACCACAGATCCCTGGTTCAGCTGCAGCAGGTTACGAATATTGATGAAGCTGCGGCCCACCTCCATGGAGATGGTCACGGGAATATCCATGATGGTATCGAGTTTGGCCGCTTCCTCCTCGGTCAGCGGCTTTGAGCTATCGGCCAGCTCGTCAAGTTCGACCGCCTGAGCCTCCTCCAGCGCCTGTTCGGCCATGGCTGCGGCCCAATCGTCACCTGTATCTTCTGTGCTCATTGATTTCTACCTTAAACCCATTCGATTAAATATTATTGAGATCCCGAGACTTACTCTTCTTAGTCACCAGTTGTAGCTCCGTCTTTACCGTCTCGGGCCTTGGGATCTTCTCCCGGATATTCAGTGCTAAATTCTCGCGAGAACGCCCCAGCTTACAGCGATAGGTGGGCAGGTCTTCGACCCGCAGCACGATATGCTCGGGCATCTCCACCGGAATAATATCGCCGGCCTTAAAGCCCATCACGTCCTTTAGGGAGATCTCTTTCTCGACTAAAGTGGCATCGAGCCCCACCTCTACGTCCATGATCTCATCCTTAAGTGCCTGAGACCAACGCATGTCGGTATCTTGGGTGTCACTCTGTACCCCGGCATCGAGCAATTCACGGATCGGCTCGATCATGGAGTAAGGCATGGTGATGTGGAAGTCACCACCGCCACCATCCACCTCGATATGGAAGGAGCTTACCACCACCACCTCGGTCGGGCTGACGATATTAGCCATCGCCGGGTTCACCTCTGAGTCGAGATAGTCGAACTCGACGTCCATCACCGGCGCCCAGGCTTCCTTATAATCTTCGAAGATGATCTTCAAAAGCAGCTGCACGATACGCCGCTCTGTAGGGGTAAATTCTCGTCCCTCGATCTTGGCGTGAAAACGCCCGTCGCCGCCGAAGAAGTTGTCCACCAGGATAAACACCAGACGGGCCTCCATGGTGATCAGCGCCGTGCCCTTCAGGGGGCTGAAACGCACCATGTTCAGACTAGTCGGAACAAACAGGGTATGGACATATTCGCCAAACTTGAGCATCTGCACGCCGTTAATCGACACCTCGGCCGCGCGGCGCATCATGTTAAACATGCTGATCCTCAGATGGCGGGCAAAACGTTCGTTGACGATCTCCAGGGTCGGCATACGACCACGGACGATACGATCTTGTGATGAAAAGTCATAGGCACGCGCATCGAGCGCGTCACTCACCTCTTCCTCTTCGACGTCGTCGACACCATGGAGTAGCGCATCAATCTCGTCTTGGCTTAATAGATCACTCACAATATCGTCCTATCATACTTGTTAGCTTAGGGATCACCGACATTACTGCATCACGAAGCCGGTAAACAGCACCTTTTCGACCACTTTACGTCCGGTCACAGGCTGCAAGGTATTCTGCACATTCAGCAATGCCAATTGCCGCAACTCGTCTTTACCGGCGAGCGAGCTGAGCTTCTGCACATCGGCGCTACTAAAGGTGGTCAGCAGCGCATCCTCGATAAGCGGAATATGCTTCTTGATCAAGACGTCATCGTCAGAGCCCCGCACCATGAGCTGCACCTTGATCTCCACTAGACGCGAGCGATTCTGGCCCGGTAGATTAAACAGGAAGGGCCTAGGCATCCCCACATAGAAGGCCTCACGATTATTCGCTGGCTCGCTCTGCTCGGTTTGCTCCCCTTCTGCCATGTTCTCAGCGCTTGACTCGTCTCCCGAGAAGAGTAACCAGGCCCCCAGACCCAATAAGATCACCAGGAGGACACCAATGGCTGCAAAGATAATGAGCTTCTTCTTACTCTTAGGCTCTACACTTTCTTCAAGTTCTAACGATTCTTCTTCCGCCATCTTTTATCCCTATTACACTCGGCTCACACTCAACATAGTTATGATTTTTTAGCGCATATCAAACGATTGGGCAATTGTCTTAACCTATAGGTTACCTGCTTACGCGTAATAATCTATACCCGAACGATAACTTGTTGCGTGATTCGACGCTAACAGGCTCTCTTCTGCCGAAATTTCATCCATCTCAGCCAGACCATGGTCGGCTCCTTCGCCTTGCTCGCCACTCCCGCCCTGCTCTTTACCGCCCTGGGAAACATTACTATCGGTCAGCTGCATCCCCTGCTCGGCCAAAAGCTCTCGAAGACGCGGGATAGCCTGCTCGACCAGATCCCGCGTCTGGGTCTGGGTCACGTGAAACTGCACCTGGGTCTGTTCGCCCTGCACCTGAACCCGCACCATCATGTGGCCAAGCTCAGGCGGATCCAGGCGAATCTCCGCCTGCTGTACACCTTGGCTCACCATGGCCACCAGCTGCTGACGCATCACGGGTGAAAACTTTTGGATCATCTCCTGCATCTGGGTTACTGGCTCGCCTTGGGGCTTGATAGAGACCTGATACTGAGGGATGGCCTCGCTTCTAGTTCCCTGCAAGGCCTGCAGCGACACGCCATTTAGCCTGGTATCTGCAGCATCAGGCATGTCACCGGCCTTAGGCGACATGCTAACGGCAAGGTTTGCCCCCTTTAGAAGATCCTGCGCCGCTTTACCATCTCGCCCCTCCGAGGCTGCGGCAATTTTCAGGTCACTATTTTGCGCCTGCTCGGCGGTAAGCTTGCCTTCGCCTAGCTTAGATTCACTGAACTTGGCTTCACCCAATATGGCTTTAGTGCCTTTCTCGTCACCTGCACCATCCACGCCGCCCGCCTTAGTGGCGGAGGCTAGGCCCGCTTGGCTAATCCCTATCTGATCTAACCCATTCTGATTTAGCCCCACCTGACTGGCCCCACCTGTGTTTTGTGAAGCCGCTACTTGTGAAGGCGAATTTTGAGATGCCGCTAGTCTAGTTTGCGACTGGTTCGAGAGATATTGCTTGGCATCACTGACAAGGGCCGCTAGCTTGGCTGCATCATCAACACCAGCCTGCCCGGCAGTCACTGCCGCCTCACCATTATCTCCCGACTTACCTTGACCAGCCACGCCACGAATGAGACCTTCGAGCATCTGGGGTGGCAAGGCCGTCAGCTCATCCTTAGACAGGCCGGTTTGCGCCATTACCTCACTTAAGGCATCTTCGGGAAGCTGAGCCAATATCGCCTCGCTCCCTACTCCATTAGGATTGATAACCGGCTGAATATGATCGTCCCCGGCGCCAGGCTTAAGTGACTCACCTATGCCTTCTAGCACTTCCTTTTCACCGTCAACTTTATCCTTAGCCCCCTTCACCAAGCTAGGAAACAGTTCGTTGTCGGCCGACGACTCACCATCAGTTTCACCCGGCGGCAAAATGACGCCGTCGGCGGCAATTTCCGCCTCATCCCCCAGCTTGTTGGCAAGCTGGATCTGCGCCAGCACATTGGAGACATCGTCGCTCTCTTTGTCCTGATCAGAGCCCTTAGCTTGCTTAGCATCGACCTTATTGACGCTATCGCCAGTTGCCAGGTTATCGGCCTGGTTTTGCGGGCGCGACTTCGCCTGTGAACTCTTCTCGTCCTGACTGTTTACCTTAGCCAAAGCCTCTGAAAAACCTTTGTTTTCTGACTTAGACTCTGTAGGCGCTTTCGCATCTGACGAACTGGGTAACACCCCGCCCTTCTCTTTGCCGGACTCGACATTGGATAGGAGTATTTGGGTCATCTGTGGCATGCTTCCTCCAACGCTCACCTTAGGCACGACAAGTTAATGTGCCGCCCGAGCGTCAATTATTCGCTATCACTATGGACTGTTTAGCCCTTATTAACCGTTATTCATCAAATCAAGCAATATAAATGCCAAGTTAATAACAACTCAATTGGGGACGTTAAAGAGGTTTGGAGGATAATGAGGATACGCCTGCCACTTACGACCTCATCTTCAGATTCAGAGGACTAACGTGTAGACTGGCGAAAAAACTGTTGAGAGGCAAACTCGTCGATCATCTTCTGCTCTTGCTTGGCCTCAAACCTCTGTTTTTCCTCGGCCTTATGGGTAAGTAGCAGCTCAACGGCCTTACGCTTTTGTTGCTTGTCCTGCCAATATTGCTGCGCCTTCTGACGCTGCTTATCGGTCTCGGCGACGGCAAAGACCTGCTTGTCGATCGCCTCATCGATCTGACGGATAAACTGATGAAACTGATGGTAGTTGCTGGCGGCAATCACTTGCCCCTGCTGCGCCTCCATCTGTTTCATATAGTCGAGACGATACTGTTGCAAGGCATCGAGTTGCTGACGGCACTTGTTGAGCGTCAGCTGCACGCCTCTAAGCTGAGTCGCCGCCGCCTCCTCGGCCTCCAGGGCTAACTTGAGTACTGTCTCTAAGGGATCATGCTTTGCCATGGCCGTTATGCTCTCCGATAAAACTCAGGCTAGACCTGACACTGGGCACTCAACTGCCCCAGCATCAAGGCACTGGAATCGAAGCTGATGGCTTCCTTCATGGTCTGCCTCAAGAAGGCATTCATGGCAGGCTGCAGCCGAATGGCGTTGTCTATACGGGGGTCACTCCCCTGGGTATAGGCCCCGATAGAGATGAGATCACGGTTCTGTTGATACAGAGAATACATCTGTTTCACCCGGCGCGTCGCCTCCAGATGGGCTTCGCTTATCACCATAGGGGCTACACGGCTGATAGAGGCCTCGACATCTATGGCCGGGTAATGGCCCGAATCGGCTAAGGTTCGTGACAAGACGATATGTCCATCTAGAATCGCCCGCGCTGCATCGGCGATAGGGTCTTGCAGATCATCCCCCTCGGTCAGTACTGTGTAGAAGGCGGTGATAGACCCCTGTCCGGCGCCGCCGTTCCCGGCGCGCTCCACCAGCTTGGGTAGCTTGGCAAAGACAGAGGGCGGATAACCCTTGGTAGCCGGCGGCTCACCAACCGCCAGGGCGATCTCACGCTGGGCCTGAGCATAGCGGGTCAGGCTGTCCATCAGAAGCAGCACATTGTAACCCAGATCGCGAAAATACTCGGCAATACGGGTCGAGGTTTCACAGGCTCTCAGACGCATCAGCGGCGAGGTATCGGCGGGCGCCGCCACCACCACGCTACGGGCTCGTCCCTCGGCGCCCAAGATCTCTTCGATAAACTCTTTCACCTCACGGCCACGCTCACCGACCAGGCCAACCACGATCACATCGGCAGTGGTTCCCCGGGTCATCATGCCCAGCAGCACACTCTTACCTACACCCGAACCGGCAAATAGGCCCATACGTTGGCCCTTGCCTACGGTCAACATGGCGTTGATTGCCCGAACACCTACATCCAGCGGCTCAGTGATGGCGCGGCGAGCCAAGGGATTTAACATGGTGGCATGACGGGTAGCTTTCTGATCGGTATGCAGCTGACCCAGGCCATCTATCGGCACGCCGTTGCCATCGAGCACGCGGCCAAGCAGACTCATACCTACATTCAGCCCGGTCTGCTCACCGAGCGGTGTCACCTTAGCGCCAGGCATCACGCCACTGAGCTCCTCTATGGGCATAAGGTAGAGCAGCTTGTCATCGAAGCCAATCACCTCGGCGATCAGCTCCCCTGCCATGGTTGCTATGCTACATAGGCTACCCACGGGGGCCTTACAGCCGGTGGCCTCCAGGGTAAGCCCCACCACGCGTACCAGCTGACCTGAGGCCTCGGGCATAAAGGGCGCGACCGCCTGGGTATGATGTCTCAGCTTATCAAGTAGTCGGCTTTGGCGTGTTTTCATCTGAATTCGTCTCTTGATGAGCTTCTGGTGCAGACTGTTCGCTTGGCGCGACTTGCGGCGAAGCGTCAACAGACGCCGATTGCTGCGAGTCGCCTGTTAGGCTGTCAGTTGTCTGACTTTCTACTTCGAGGCTATCTTGCGCAGCGTCACCATCCTGGGGTTGATTTTCGGGTACCTTTTCCATGGCGGCAACCTGTTGTAGCCTTTGCTGCTCCAGGCGCTGCTCGCTGGCAATAAGTTTATCGAACACCGCCTTGATGCGATGTTCCAGGCTCATGTCGACCCGGCTACGGCTATTACTGACGATACACTCGCCGCGGCTCAGTGTCGGATCTGCCTCTAACTCCCAATGGTTCTTTGTCAGCTGGGCGCTTTCATAGAGTCGCTCGACGATAGCGAGATCCTCAGGATGTAGACGCAGGTGCGCCCCCTGCTCCTTGAGCGGTAGGGCGTCGACCCCTTGACGCAGGGCCGCCAGAATATGTTCGGGATGTGTCTTTAGCTCATGACCGATCACCGCCTTGGCAAGCGTCATGCTGAGTTGTACCAGGGCTTGTTCAATTTCGGTATCGAGCAGGGAAAGCGGCATTGATAGCTGCTGCATCAGGGCTTCAAATTGACTAATCGTCTGTTTCGCCTCGGCAAGACCGGCCTCCATTCCCTGGGCTTCGCCCTGACGGAAACCCTCCTCATGTCCCTGCTCCAGTCCTTTCAGACGGCCCTCTTCCAGCCCTTTGGCTAATCCGGCTTCTTGCCCCTGGGCAAAGCCTTCGGCCTCAGCCTCGGCGCGGATCGATTCGATCTCCTCCAGGGTGGGGGGTAACACAGGCTCATCGATCTGTTTGGCCGCCTTTTGCGGTGCGGTGCGGCCAAACATATTCTCTTTCGGTTCTTCGGCCACGGGCGTCACATCGGGCAGCTGCCAATGACTAAAATCGGCCTGATTAGTGTGCTCGCCTTGGCCTTCTCGGCTCTTCTTGTCGCCTGACATGGTCATTAGAGGAACTCTTCTCCACCGCTACCGCCAAGAATGATCTCGCCTGCATCACTCAAGCGACGAGCAATGGAGAGGATCTCCTTCTGGGCCACTTCCACTTCGCTGATCCGTATCGGCCCCATGGCCTCGAGATCGTCTTTAAGCAGCTCGGCGGCACGTTTGGACATATTGCTAAGGATCTTCTCTTTGAGTTGATCGTCCGCCCCCTTGAGGGCCTTCATCAACACATCCTGCTGCACTTCACGCAGCAAGGTCTGAATACCCATGTCGTCCACATCCGCCAGGTTTTCGAATACGAACATAAGATCCTGGATCTGCTGCGCCATCTCTTCGTCGCTCTCGCGCAGCGTCTCCATCAGCTGGCTTTCGACACCTGTATCCAGGTAGTTCATGATGTTGGCAGCAGCCTTCAGGCCGCCCATCTTCGCCGCCTGCGCGCCGCCCTGACCGGCAAACTGTTTCTCCATGATGTCGTTGAGCTCTTGCAGCGCCGCCGGTTGCACCTCTTCGAGGTTAGCGATACGCATCATCAAGTCGAGGCGGGTATTTTCCGGCGCCTGAGCAAAAATTTCAGCCGCCTGGTCCGGTTCCAGATAGGAGAGCACAATCGTCTGGATCTGCGGATGTTCGTTCTGAATGATGGTGGCCACCTGACGGGCATCCATCCACTTGAGAGACTCTAGCCCCTTGGCACCGCCACCCATGATGATCTGCTCGATAAGGTTACCCGCCTTATCTTCACCAAGTGCCGCAGTAAGGGCATTACGCACGAACTCTTCGCTATTAAAGCCGATAGAGGAGTACTTCTGCACCTCCTCCAAAAACAGCTTGTGCACACCGATAACCTTGTTTTGGCCGAAGTCTTTCATGGCCGCCATGGCCATACCCACCTTCTGCACCTGCTTAGGCTCGAGATGTTTTAAGATCGAGGCAGCGTCCGCCTCGCTGAGACTGAGCAACAGGATGGCGGTCTTTTCGATACCGGTAAGATCTTTGGTATTGAACTCACCACTGGATGTGTCGATCTCTTTTTCTTTACTCATTTTCTTGTAACCATCCCTTGACGACTTGTGTAGACAACTCAGGCTCGTTGGCCACCAGTGCACGTATAGCCTTTATCATATCATCGTCTTTATGCAGATCAGGTATCAAAATTGACCCATCGTCGGCGTAGCTGTATTCCGCATCGGGACGATTAAGCATGCCCAGGGTATCGGCGGCATACTGATCCTCAATCTCAGCCAACTCATCACCCAAAGAAGGCGCATCTGGCATCTTCTGACCATCCGGGTAGATCAGACGCTTGAGCATAGGACGTACCACGAAGAGGATTAGCACCAGAATGATCAGGCCACCCATGACCAGCTTGATCGCACGCCAGAACCAGGGCTCCTCGTAGATAGCCAGTGCAGGCGCCTCTTCCACCAATTGGTCCATGAAGGGAACTGTTACCACTTCGATGATGTCACCGCGCTGAGTATTAAAGCCCACGGCACCTTCTAATAGGCGGCGTATGTTGCTCAACTCCTGCTCGGTACGGGCGACACGTGTCACCTGACCATCTTCACCCGCTGGTCCCGTCTTGAAATCGACCGCCACAGACACGCTGACCCGCCTAACCACTCCCACCTGCTGACGAGTATGACTGATGGTGGTGTCTAGCTCATAGTTGCGGGTCGCCTCCTTGTGACTGGAACCCGGCATTGACTGCTCCTGCGAACTCGCCCCCGTGGCTTGCTGAGGAATATTGGCTTCCATCGGTGGCTGGTTACTCAGCGCGCCGGCGATGCCGCCAGTGGTCGAACCGGTAGAGTTATTCTCCACCGTCATTTCGCTGCGCACCGCAGGCAGATCCGGATTAAAACGCTTGGCGGTCTGCTCTACTGCAGTAAAGTCCATGTTCACATCAACCTGGGCAGTGAAGTTTTCCGGCCCAAGAATCGGCATCAGAATCGATTCGATCTTGCTGCGATATTCGGCTTCCTTCTGCTGCACCAGCTCAAGTTCACGTCTGGCTCTGGCCGAACCTGCGGTTTGACTGCCTGAGTTTAACAGGCGGCCGTTAGAGTCGGTGACGGTAACGCGAGTGGGCTCCAGGCCATGTACCGCCGAGGCGACGATATCTACGATGGAGTCGACCTCCTCCTGCCCCAGTCCACCGCGGCGGGTATTAACCACTACAGTCGCACTCGGCTTGGAGCGGTTGCGGGCAAATACGTTCTCTTTGGGAATAGCCAGAATCACCTTGGCGCGGCTGACACTCTTTAATTCTTCTATGGTGCGCGCCAGATTCTGCTCCTGGCTGTGCTTGAGCCTGGCGGCCTCCATGCGCTGGCTCACGCCGAAACCGCTGTCTTTTGAGAGGAAATCATCGCGGCTCGACGAGTTGTCTATGCCGGCACGGCTCAGCATCATCTTAACGTCTTGATACTGATCCTCAGGCACCTTAAGGACGTCGACATCGATCTGATAGTTGACCTTGTTCTTGTCCAGTACATCGAGGACCTGCACCATCTCCTGAGTATCCATCTTACCCAGAGGACGATACTCGGGCTCCTGAGCCCACAACATGACGAAGACGGCTAACGCCAAACAGATGGCCAGCGCCAGGATCATGGTGATCTGCCTGAGCATGTCGACACCGCCAAACATACCGCCGCTCGGCTTATGTTCTTCTTGTACGCCGCCTGCCAACATATCCTGTGTCGTATCGGCTCCAGTTCCGACTACCATATCTGTGCTCACGATAAATACCTGCCGTTATCTTTCTTAATCTGTAGGGTCCATGCCTAGACAGGCATACTCATGATCTCTTTGTAGGCTTCCACCAGCTTGTTGCGCACCTGAATGGTGGCCTCGAATGCCACGCTGGCCTTCTCTCTGGCAATCACGGTATCGGACAGAGTCACTCGGGTGTCGCCCATATCCAGACGGGTCTGCAATGAGGATGAGGCGGATTGCAGCTCACTGACACTGCCTACCGCCTGAGACAGGAGGCTGCCAAAATCGCTACCACTGGTATTGGCCACCTGCTGAGTAATGTTAGGTGTGATCCCGTTGGGCTTGATCTCGCCCGTGAGTGTCTGCATCTCTTGCAGTAATGAATTGGCACCTATCTGCATCTTGGCCTCCGCTGTCGTCGTGAAATTGACGAAATCTACTCTTATTCAGACCGATGCAATATGTTTGCCAACAATGGAAAAAGCCGACAAACCCAGATTATTGTGTGTCGGCTATTACTTATGGATATTTGTCGGCAACAGAGGTGATGGCGTGTAAATTAAACCAATGACTTCTCACTATGTGCGCCCCGTCTGCCTATCAGGCGGGGATCTGAATGCCCATGTCACGCATACGCGCCATCTTGTATCTCAGGGTTCGGGCGCTGATCCCCAATTTTTCGGCCACCAGTTTGCGACTGCCGTTACACTGATTGAGGGTTTCTAAGATGATCACATGTTCCTGGGCCTTGAGCTCATCCCCCAGCCCTTCGGGTTCGACTACTCTCTCACTCTCGCCCGTCGGTTCCAGCATCACATCCTGAGTATCGATAACGATATCCTTGACGCCTATAGTATCGCCTGTCTGTAATATCAGGGCGCGCTGTACCACGTTGTCCAGCTCTCGCACGTTGCCCGGCCATCTGTAGCCCAATAAGCGCCTGCTCGCCTGCTCGTCTATGCTTGGCGCCACAGCCAAACCGGCGGCCTTTGCATGACGCAACACCAAGTGTCTCGCCAACGGCAGGATATCCGCCGGACGCTGGTGCAATGCTGGCCAGGTCAGCGGGAAAACATTGATGCGATAGTAGAGATCTTCTCTAAAATCACCCTTGGTCGCCATCGCCTTGAGGTCACGGTTTGAGGTTGCCAGCACCCGCACATCGAGTTTAATGGTCTTGCGCCCGCCGAGTCGTTCGACCTCCCGTTCCTGCAATACCCTGAGCAGCTTGGCCTGCAGCCCCAGGTCCATCTCGGAGATCTCATCGAGCAGCAAGGTGCCGCCTTGGGCCTGTTCAAACTTACCGGGACAGGCCTGATAGGCGCCGGTGAAGGCCCCCTTCTCATAACCAAACAGGGTGGCTTCTAGCATGTTCTCTGGGATCGCCGCGCAGTTGATCGCCACAAATGGCTCGTCGGCTCTCTGGCTATGTTGATGAATATAACGCGCGAGTACCTCTTTACCCGAGCCGCTCGGGCCCATGATCATCACTGAGGCATCGGACTGCGCCACCTTCTGCGCCAGCGCCAAGAGTGCCAGGCTACGCTCATCGGCAACCACGGGCTGATCCTCGATAAGCTTAGGCTTAAGGTAACGCGATACCTGATTGAGTAGGACCTCTGGCGCGAAGGGTTTCGCCAGATAGTCCACCGCGCCGAGTTTGATGGCACTCACCGCACTGTCTATGGTGGCAAAAGCCGTCATCAATAAGATAGGAACCTGGGCATTATGCTGCTGAAGATAGTTGACCAGGCCGAGGCCACCTATCCCCTCCATCTGCACGTCGCTGATCACCATGTCGAATTCCTGCTCCTTGAGCGCGACGATAGCCGCCTCGGCAGACTGCACATCGACGCATTCATACTGTGCGAGCAGCAGGGTATCGACTAAGGCTTCGCGCAGCGCCGCATCATCTTCAACGAGTAATATCTTGGCTTCAGCCATGGTTTACCTCCAGCCCAGAATCGGCCCGAACAGCCGGCAGGTTGAACGAGGCGCGACATCCTCTTCCCGCGATACAATTGAGTTGCAAACGGCCCTGATGATTGGCAACAACCGTCTGCACAACTGCTAAGCCCAGACCAGTGCCTTGGGACTTAGTGGTAAAGAAAGGTTCAAATACCTTCTCCTGCATGCTGGCATCGAGCCCCTTGCCGTTGTCGATCACCTCGAAGGCGATCGCCTGCCCCTCATCCTCGGCATTGAGCCAGATCTGGCTGGCCCCGGCCTCGATGCTGTTGATCACCAGATTGTTAATCGCCGAGCTGAGCGCCGCCGGATTAGCCTTAAATTGCTGAATACTTGTGAGCTTAAGATGCAACTGACAAGCTTTGCGCTCGGCGATGGGTTCGCAGTTGGCCATCACACTCGACAACACCTGCTGCATGTCGCTAACTTCGGGCAACTCCTGCTGGCGCCCCTTGGCCATCAGCAACATATCATCCACCTGTTGAGACAGTTCGTTGAGCCTGTCGATAAGCTTGCCTTGAAAACGCTCCCTCGAGGACTGAGTCAGCTTTGGACTCCCCAGATTCGCGGCATAGAGTAAGGCCGCCGACAAAGGTGTACGCACCTGATGTGCCAGGCTTGCGACCATCTTGCCTAAGGCGGAGAGGCGTTGCAGGTGGGAAAGATTCTTCTGCAGCAGACGGGTTTCGGTCAAGTCGGTCAAGACGATCAGCTGACCGGGCTCGGGCGTTAGCGGCGTGATCGCCAGCTTGACCCGACGGCCATTTTTCAATGAGACCTCGTGACCATCGTCATCCTGGGGTGAAAAGGCACGATTAATCACCTGTAGCCAGCGCATCCCCGCCAGGGGTTGTCCTAACAACTGCACGGCAACGGGGTTAGCGTCTGTCACCACACCATCGCCATTGAGGATCACCACGCCCGATGGCATGGCCTGGAGTATATGTTCCATACGGCTGGAGATGGCATCATTTGCCACCTCGCCGCCCACGACCTGGGAAGGAGCCAGTGCTACCTGTGCCTGCGCTGTATATGCCACCTTGGGATTTGCGGCCATAACCACTCCGTCAATAATTTGCTGCTAAGCAAGTTAATGCAGGTAGTATGCCAATTAAAAATCCATAAATAACAGAGGATTATAACTCAGATACGACAAAGGCCCTAAATTGGGCCTTTGTTAGCTATGATAATCGAGCAGGAATTAATCTTTGCTCATGCCATACTTGCGCATCTTCTCCACCAGTGTGGTACGGCGGATGCCAAGCATTTCGGCGGCGCGGGCCACCACATTGTCTTGCTGATCCAGTGCCTGGCGAATCATATCGATCTCGAGCTCGGCCAGCAGATCCTTGAGGTTCACCCCTTCAGGAGGCAGTTCGCTAGGGAAACGGCTCTCGGGAATATCGACCGCTACCTCATCGCTGAAGATAGAGGCCAACGCATCGCGCTCCAGCTCCTCTTCGCTGACCTGCACCTGATATTCAGGCACATCGATGTGGCGATATTTAAGCGGCAGATCGTTAACGTCGACCAAGCCACCTGGATAGAGGATAGTCAGGCGCTCGACCAGATTAGAGAGTTCACGCACGTTACCCGACCAGCTATGCTCCTTGAGCGACTCGATAGCGCGCTGGGTAAAACGCACCTTGCCACGTCCCTCGTTGTAAACACGGCTCACTAATTCTTGCAGCAAGAGTGGAATATCGTCTTTGCGCTCGCAAAGGGCCGGCATTTCCACGGGAAACACATTGAGGCGATAGAAGAGATCTTCCCTAAACTCGCCATTGGCGATCATGGTTTCAAGTTCTCTGTGGGTCGCGGCGATGACACGTACATTGGTATGAATCGGCTTGTTGCCTCCCACGCGCTCGAAGACCCGCTCTTGCAACACACGAAGTAACTTGACCTGCATCTGCAAGGGCATGTCGCCTATCTCATCGAGGAACAGGGTTCCTCCTTCGGCGAGCTCGAAACGCCCCTTACGGGCGCTGATGGCGCCGGTGAATGAGCCCTTCTCGTGACCAAACAGTTCACTCTCGAGCAGCTCGGGTGGAATGGCACCACAGTTTACCGGAATAAAGGGGCCATCACGGCGATCGGAAATATAGTGGATATTGCGCGCGACGACTTCTTTGCCCGTGCCCGACTGACCTAAGACCAAGACAGTAGCGTCAGAACCTGCAACTTGGTTGATCAGATGACGCACCTGGGCGATCCCTTCGCTGCGGCCCACTAGGCTACGAAACAGCTTTGTCTGATTGCCACTGGTTGGAATATCTGGACGCTTAGCCTGCACAAATACCTGACAAAAGTGCAGTAGCTCGGTCAACTGAGGATAGTTTAACGGCTCTTCGATACATCCCAATACATTGCCTGCCGATACATCGCCATTAGAGCCCAACAACAAGATGGGCTGCCAAGGCACAGAGGTGGCAATAGACTGCAACAGGGTCTTAGATTGAGCCTCTTGTGCAATTACAAGTGCTCTATAACGGGTATTCGACATTCGAGATTCGAGTTTGTCGACGGCAAGCAACTCAACCTGCTCACCAAGAAACTCAAAAACACAAGATAAGCGATTAATTCGCTCTGACTGATTACCGACAAGTAGAATTCGTTGATCTGTATGCATCATTTAAGAAGGCCGTAAAGCACTCAGTGTTATTCGCATTAATTATTAGTGTTAGTTGCTTCGAAAGCGAGATAATCGTTTCAATCCGGTTTTTCCAAAAACTGACTATCACACGGAATAGTGTATTATCAGCAGCACATTAGCAAGTATCAGATTCATTTTATGACAAACTCATCTGATTTTAGAGCAAATTCTCAACGTATCAAGCATCAGGCGCCAATCAATTGACGCCTGACAAAAAGTTGTTGTTCAGAAAGATAGACGAGGCAACTAGATTGCCTCTGTATGCGATGCCAGATGGTGCTCATTTTGGGGGATGGCGTCCCAACCTTCCTTGATGGTTCGGATGATCTCGCTGACATCATCGATCGCCTGCACATCGTTATTCATGTTGGCCTCGGAGAGCTTACGCAACATGAAATTATAGAGGTCGCTCAGGTTAGTGGCGATCTCGCCACCCGCTTCCATGTTCAGGCTATTGTTGAGTCCAGTGATGATACCAATCGCCTTACCGATATAGATGCCTTTGTTCTCTATGTCATTATTTTCGATGGCGTAACGACTCTGCGCCAGTCGCTGTAGCGCCCCTTCAAACATCATCTGAATGACCCTGTGGGGAGAGGCAACGGAGAGCTCACTCTCTAAAGACACCTTTCGATATGACTGCAGTGACTTTCTCATAAAAACCTACCTTTCTGCATCTATAGACTTATAAACATTAAGTTGACGCTGACTCTTACGTCCGACATGCAGTAACTCCTGACGATGCTTTAACAGGCTTACGGCCTGCTTGGTAAAGCTGCTGGTCAATTCCAGCTGAGACTGCAATAGCGCTCTGTCCTCCTCTTTGGGAGAGGCGAGCACCTCATCGAGTAAAAGTTGACGCTTACCAACTAAGTCTAGCAAATTTGATACCAACTCATCTGCGTCTTCCTGTTCGGCAGGTAGCTGTTCCAGACGCTGCATCACCTGAGTGATCTCTTGATTTAATTTATCTAAGGATTCCAATGCGCTTC
The DNA here is from genome assembly GCF_009831655.1 of Shewanella insulae. Lineage (GTDB taxonomy): Bacteria > Pseudomonadota > Gammaproteobacteria > Enterobacterales > Shewanellaceae > Shewanella > Shewanella insulae. Next base: position 136,379 of record NZ_WRPA01000010.1, read on the forward strand.
CTTCTTACCACACCAATCATTAGCCGTTCTGAGAAATGACTCCAGGCAACGAGTTTAGGCCATTGACGATACCCGCAGATTGTTGGTTCAACTTACCCACAACCAGGTCCATCGCATTAAATTGCTTAAACAGGCGGGCTTCTAACTGCTCCATCTTAAGCGAAAATGCTTCGCGCTGATCATCCAGGCGTTTCTTATCGCCGGTATAGGCATTGTTGCGAGAATCGATTAGGCCGCCACTCTTGACGTAACCATTGACCAGGGTGTCTAACCTAGTCGCCAACCCCGTAGTATCGGTTGCAAATAATCCCTCGATACTGCTCATGTCTTCACTGATCGCCGTATCCAGCTTACTGCTGTTGACCGACAACTTGCCGTAGCGGTCCGCCTCAATACCTATGTCATAGAGGGCAACCGATTGGCCACCGCCAAGATCGACGCGGCTGGAGATCATATTGCGCATCTGAGACTCGATCGAACGTATCATAGAGTCTCCCTGCAGCGCAGAAGCTTTCTCCTTCTCGGCGTCATAGGAGGAGACCTTGTCTATGGTGCTCATCAGGCTGTTATAGGCGTCGACAAAGCCTTGGACATTCTCTTTCACCGCCTCTTCGTCGAGCTCAATCTTAAGCACAGAAGTCTTATTGAGGTCGGCATCGGTGAGATTAAGGGTCACGCCGGCTATCGCATTCTTAATTTCATTGGTTTGCGACTGTAGCTTTTGACCATCTATGTAGACGATAGACTCTTTTGCGGCCTGTACTTCGCTTAGGTTACCCGCACCAAACATATCGCTAAGGCCGGTACCTGTGGTATCTGTGGCGGTGACACTGATGTTGTTGTCGGGGCCTTCGGTATCGGAACTGACCACCAGACGGCTACCGCCATCAGTGGTTACTATGGTCGCGGTAACCCCTGCATTATCGTCGGCGCTATTTATCTTGTCGGCGATAGCTGACAACGAGTCGCCTGCGGCCACGTCGACAGAGAAACTCTGGCTATTAACGGTGAAGCCTAAACTACCCTCGCCTACTGCAGCGCTGGCATCTGCCGTGAAGGCCCCTGCCACCTTATGACGCTGGGCAAGTTGCTCGACCACTATGTTGTAGCTACCCGTCTGGGCATTCTTATCGGCCGTGGCCGTAAAAAAGCTGCTATCACCGGTTGAAACCAGACGTTGGTTAAGGCTGCTGCCATCTTTCAATTTTTCAAGGGCATCCTGAAAACTAGACAGTGCACTCTTAAGCGAGCCCATGGCTGAGACTTTCGCGTCTATGGTGTCTTCAGTCTTATTAAAGATCGCCTCTTTCGGCACCTTCTCAGCATCAACCAGCACCCCCACAATAGTGTTGATATCAAGCCCTGAACCTATGCCTGTTGCCGTTAATGCCATAACTACCTCTACTCAACGCCGCTAGAAGCCTAAGCTTCAGTTTTCATTAATAATCCGGTGACTTCAGAAAGTTTCTGTGCCAACTTCAATGCTTCTTCGTTTGGAATTTGACGGATAACATCGCCCGAATCAATATCCATAACGCTAACAATATTTGTGCCAGAATCTTCGTCAATCTTAAAGGCAAGTCCCTTACGCATCATAGACATCATATTCGACATCTCTTCGACCAGCTTTTGCATCTCTTCTGGCGACTGCTCTTGTTCTTGCGCCTGCTTCGCTTCAGCTTGATTACTCTGTTCGACCGCCTTTATGGTCCCTTTGGTTAATTCCAGGTCCTCTGCCGCATTTGCTTTCACAGGCGTCATGCCTATATCAATTTTAGCAGCTGTAGCATTGGATGAATTAACAGTATTAATATCCATGACCTATACCTCTACTTCGTTAATTTATCCTTAAAATCACGAAAGGGAGATCCGTCGCCGAACCTCCCTTATCTTCATCAAACTCGGTCTAACCCATTACTTTATTAGAGTAGAGATAGGGCAACCTGAGGCAGCTGGTTAGCTTGAGCTAGCATAGCTGAACCTGTTTGCTGAAGCACTTGGTTCTTAGTCATAGTAGAGGTTTCTTTGGCGAAATCCACGTCTACGATACGACTCTTAGCGTCAGCCACGTTAGCCTGAGTGTTAGCGCTGTTGCTGATGTTGTGAGACAGACGGTTCTGAATCGCACCAAGTTCTGCACGCTGGGTATCGATAGTGGTGATAGCCGCATCGATAGCTGCCAGAGCCGAGCCACGGTTTGCAGAAGTCGCGTTAGTCAGGGCGTTAACACCTAGAGAAGTCGCGTCAGAAGTACCTACTTTAACTGTGATATCTTCGCCATCTTGGTGACCTACCTGGAAGCTCTTACCCGCAGAGAAAGAACCGTCAAGCAGCTTAGTGTTACCAAATGCAGTGTTGTTACCGATTTCGGTGATCTCTAGGGCTAGCTGATCCATCTCTGCTTTCAGTGCAGCCAGGTCATCTGCGCTGTTAGCACCGTTTTCAGACTGGATGGTCAGGTCACGCATACGCTGCAGCATGTTAGTCTGCTCCTGCATCGCGCCTTCAGAGATCTGAGCGATAGAGATAGCGTCGTTAGCGTTACGCATACCAACTTCAAGACCACGAACCTGTGAGTTCAAGCGGTTTGAAATCGCAAGACCGGCAGCATCGTCTTTCGCACTGTTAATGCGAAGACCACTTGATAGACGCTCCATAGAGGTCGCTAGGTTGCCGCTAGAAGCATTTAGGTTTTTCTGTGCTTTTAGAGATGTTACGTTAGTGTTTACTGTAATAGCCATAATCGATTCCTCTTTATACCTGGCTTAAAACTAAGCCTGTCTACTTAAGCCAGGCCGGTCTTACTGGGTTACAGTATATTTAACGGCAGAGGGTTTTCGATCTTTAGAAAATTTTTTATAAAAAATAGGCTATTTTTTATAGCTGTTATATATCAATAACTTAATAGATAAAAAAGTAACAAAAACGGTGCAAAAACTAGTCTGCACCGTTTCTTGTCGACTAACCCAGAGGCATTAACCCAGTAGTGACAGGGCCACCTGAGGAAGTTGGTTAGCCTGGGCGAGCATGGCAGAACCTGTCTGCTGCAGCACCTGATTCTTGGTCATGGTCGAGGTTTCTTTGGCGAAATCCACATCCACGATGCGACTCTTAGCATCGGCAACGTTGGCCTGAGTATTGGCACTGTTACTAATGTTGTGTGCCAGACGATTTTGCACCGCACCTAACTTGGCGCGCTGAGTATCAATCACCTTAATAGCCGCATCGATCTGACCGATAGCAGCATCACGACCGGCTGACGTTAATACCGTCAATGAGTTTACCGATAGTACGCCTGCGTTCAATGTACCCACAGAGATAGTGATGTCTTCACCATCCTGGTGACCCACCTGGAACAGCTTACCGGCGGAAAACTCACCAGTTAGCAACTTGGTATTACCAAAGGCGGTACTGTTACCGATCGCCGTGATCTCTTCTGCAAGCTGGTCCATCTCATCTTTCAACGCTTGTAAGTCGGCAGTGCTGTTGGCGCCGTTTTCAGATTGAATCGACAGATCACGCATACGCTGCAGCATGTTGGTCTGCTCTTGCATAGCACCTTCAGAGATCTGGGCGATAGAGATAGCGTCGTTCGCGTTGCGCATGCCTACCTCAAGACCACGAACCTGTGAGTTCAAACGGTTTGAGATCGCAAGACCGGCAGCATCATCTTTCGCACTGTTGATACGAAGACCGCTCGACAAACGCTCCATTGAGGTTGCCAGATTTTGAGAAGAAGTGTTCAGGTTCTTCTGCGCCTTCATCGATGTGACATTGGTATTAACATTAATAGCCATTGTGTTTTCCTCTTCTTGGTTGCACTGCCAAGACGTTGAGCTTGGCTAATAAATTACAAGTTAAGTTTGTCAAAGGCCTGAGCCCGCTTAGATATAATCAAAAAGTGTCGTCGACCCGACTTTGCTAAACACACTCGATACGGCATTTAAGGCCAACTGTTGTTTCTCGAGCTCAGTTATCGCCGAGGCATAATCTAAATCTTCCAGCATTGAGAGCGCCGAACTGTTCACCAGTTTCTCTTCCACATGGGTCGAACTGTAACGCTCAATCTGCTTCAAGCTATTACCGGCTTCTCCCCGGGCAATGCTCAACTGATTGACACCACTATCGATATTATTCAACATCTGTGCCAACTCAGCTTTACCTTGGGGAGTATTCACCTTATTAGGATCTTCGAGTAGGGTGATTGCCTGGTTGATGGTATCGAATACGCTCACCTGGGATTGCGGCGTGATACTAAAGCTATCCCCTGGCTGAGGCTGGCCGTCGAGCTTCACCTCGATACCGTTGAAGTTAATGGGATTGGCGGCGTCGAAACCAGGAACAGTCGTTACCAGGGTCGCACTAGAATCTCGGATCTCTAAATTGGCACCATTCATGGTAAAACTATAAGTATCATCAACATAAGTGGCGGGATCGCTAATCGCAGCGCTAAGCACCCGAAAATCTCCTACCTGACCCGTCGAATAATTGGCGCTAAAGTCGCCAAGGCCGGAAGGTGCATTCATAAAGGCTTGATCCCCAGGGATATTCGTCCCAAGGGTAACGCCAGATGCCACTATGGCTTCGCGCACGCCACTGTCACCGCTGTAGACCACGTTACCGGCCGCATCGAATGCAAAGGGCTGCTTTCCGGTTTCATAACCTGAAAACATATAGTTACCCGATTCATCTTTGGTATTGGCCACAGAAACGAGCTCTTCCAATGTGCCCTTAAGCTCATCGGCAATCATTTGCCGCTCAGAATCCGAAAGGCTGCCATTCACTGCACGCAGGATCTGCTCTCTAACCGAGCCGGTTAGGGTTTCTGCCGTGCCTAACTTACTCTCAGTCAAGGCCAGACGATTGGTGGCATAGTCGATGTTCTTCATAAACTGATCGACCAGGGCATTTTGCTGATTGAGGTTATCGATACCGATAGCAGCCACAGGGTCGTCCCCCGCAGTATTCACCCGCTTGCCGCTGGCAATCTGATCGATGATCTTGCTGGTCGCCGATTGCTTGTTAAGCACGCTGTTGATGTTCTGCTGAAACATCTGCGCCGTTGAGATCCGCATAATTAAGGCTCCTATCTCACCGAACTAAAGAGAGTGTCGAAAATTTCAGTGGCCGTGGTCATGATCCGCGCCGATGCCTGATAAGACTGTTGGAAACGCATCAAATTGGCGGCCTCTTCATCCAGGTTTACGCCCGACTCACTCTGCACCCGGGTATAAGCCTGAGAATAGACGGCTTCGGCCGAACCGAAGGCCACCTCGGCGGCTTTAGCCTTGCCACCCACCTGCAACTTGGTGCCTTCGTAAACATCGGCCAGGGTCGAGCCTCCACTGTTCATCAGCTTGGTTTCCGCGAGCTTAGCCATGGCCACCGCGTTGGTGTTGTCCCCTTCGGCAAAGCTAAGGTCGAAGGTAAATCTGTCTGTAGCCGACGCGCTACTATCCACCTCGAAGGTGAAGCCATAGGCACTGATAGAAGGTGGGGTAAAGGCTACCGGTCCACCGAGCGAGTTGCCCGCCGAATCGAATACCTCGAAGGTATTTGCCGCGGTATCTATCTCGAAGGTCAACTCGCTGCCTGTTAAGGGGAAGTTGGCCGCACTGCGATCGTCGATACTCACCAATTTAACCTGGGTATTGCCAGAATTAGCGGCATCTTGGGTTATCTTAGGCGCGGCGGCGGCTATCCCCTTAGGATCTGTCATCACTACCTTGATACCGGCCGCGGCGCCGGATGTGGGGCGGATCTCGAATCTATCCCCGGAGGCCATGGCGCCAGAATCGATATTGATGCTAAAGCCGTCACCACCGGTCAATTGACTGCCATTAAGGGTCAACGGCGTCACAGTGCCTGTGTCTATATTCTTAAGCTCATAAGTGGCCGGCGCGGTAAAGGTCAGCTCATAGCTGCCACCGGACAGGGCATTCACATCATCTATGTTTACCCTTAAAGCCGCATTGCCCGTGTTATTTTCATATGCCCCGGCGCGGCCAACGGACATAGCGGGATCGTTTATATCGAGAAATAGATCACTACCCACTTGGCCGTTAAGATCGAAGCCTTGCGACTGCGCCTGATTGAAACTATCGGCAATCCCCAACGCCAACTGGCCCATCTCCAGCTGCGCCGGGATCAGTGTCTCGTCGCGAAATTGAAACAGAGCCCCCAGACTGCCGCCCACCTTGCTGGGATCGACCACTAGCGTCTGATCGCCTGCCGTGGTGGTAATGCGCAGCTCGCCGGCATAAGGATCGCCAGTAGTCGCTCCCATCTGCATCGAGACTTCGCCTGAGACCAACATGACGGCGCCGCCGAGCATGATACTCTTAGCGCCAGATTCGAGTGGGATCACGTTAACCTGTGCATATTCGCTGAGTTCCTGGATCAGCGCGTCCTGCTTGTCGAGCAGCTGCATGTCGGCCCCCTGGGACTTCATCAGCTCCTGGTTGATGTGACCAAGTTCTGTGCTTATCTCGTTGATGCGGTCCGTCACGGCCGAGATCTGATCGTTGGTCTGTTTCATCTGACCATCGAGTTGCGACTGCATCTGGTTGAGCGCCTTGGCGATCTGGTCTGCATTGCCCAGCAGGCTGCCGCGAATCCCCATATCGTCAGGCAGATCCGCCAAACTGTTGAGTCCGGCAAAGAGATCGTTAAGGCTCTGAGGCACCGCCTTGCCAATCTGAGAGAACAGCTGATCCAGCTCACTCATCTTGGTCTGTGTGGTCTGCGCCTGGCTCAGCGCCGTCTGACCGATACGCAGCTCGCGGGCGGCATATTCGTTATAGATACGCTTGACGTCGGTAATATAGGTACCGGCGCCATAGAAGCTGTTGCCCAGACGCTGGGACTCCAGGCTAGACTGCTCCGCCACCTGGCGATGATAGCCCTGGGTATTGGCATTGGTAATATTGTTACTGGTCACCGCCAGCTGTGACTGAGAGGCAAGCACGCCAGTACGGGCGATATTCAGCAGATCCATCGACATTATGCTTTACCTCTTGTTGCACCTGTTGTTAATCGAGAGTGCATCACTGAGCCCCCCCTATCACGGCTGCGCCGAACTCTTTGTTTACCGCCTGAGTTACCGCCTGCATCACCTTGATCACCTTATCGGCGTAATCTGGGTCTGTAGCATAACCGGCATCCTGCAGGCCACGTATGAAGGCGGCAGGGTTGGCAGCCTTTTCCATCGCCTCTTGATAACGAGCGCCTTCGGAAATGAAGGAAACGAAATCGTCAAAACTTTGTTTGATATCCTGATACACCCTGAAATCGGCTCGCTGTTTCACCGCAACACCATGTTCAAATTCCAGGGTACTTACGCCGGCGCGCTCACCATCCCAGCGACGGTCGGCCTTGATGTTAAACAGGTTATTGCTGGGCTGACCATCGGCTCGGCGTACCATCTTCTGGCCCCAACCCGTCTCGAGAGCCGACTGGGCAATCAATACCTCTGGGCTTGTCCCCAAGGCCTTAGCCGCCTGTTCGGCATGGGGATAGACAGCCTTGATGAACTCCTCACGGCTCTCGAAACCCTTATTTGCCAGACCAGTTGGCGCCTGAGACGGCAAGACCTTGCCGCTTACCAGCTCATCGAATACCTGCGGCAAGGGCTTATCACCGCTTGAAACCGGGCTTTGAACCTCAGTTTTGGCCAGAGACGGTGTATCCGTGGCTTGGGCACTGTTGGCAACCGGGTTCACCATGCCACCACGCAGCACGGAAGCCGGCGTCAGCTGACTCGTTTGCGGCGAGAGCTGCTGCACCATGAGATCCGCAAGGCCCAGCATCCCCTTGTCCGACAGGTTGACTGACATCTGCTGATCGTGCATCTGCTCATAAAACTTGGTGTACTGGCTGTTCATGGGGCTGTCTGACTCAAACACAGCATTGGCATCACGCATGCTTTTCATCAGCATCTGCACGAAGATGCCTTCAAACTGCTGCGCCACCTCTTTGAGGGCCGCCTTGTCATCTTTTTGCGCCTTGGAACGTAGGGAGTCCAGGCCCCCTATGTCCAAGAAATGCGATGCGTTTGACAGCTTATCCATGTTCTATCCCGAAGCGTCTGCGACGACTATCAATCGTCTGCGACAAAATTTAGATGATGATAAGCTCACCATGCAAAGCACCTGCCACCTTTAACGCTTCTAAGATGGCTAACACGTCAGATGGCGCGGCGCCGACCAGATTAACCGCCCGCACCAGCTCATCGAGCGTAGTGCCAGGGTTGAACAGGAACATGCGACTATCTTCCTCCGAGGCATCTATGGTGCTGTCGCTGGTGACGACTGTATTGCCCCCCGCCAATGGATTAGGCTGAGACACCTGAGTCGCCTCGGCGATGGTTACCGTCAGGCCACCATGGGTCACGGCCGCAGGTAATAGACGCACATCTTTACCCACCACTATGGTGCCGGTGCGGGAGTTGACGATCACCTTGGCCGACTCGGACGCTGGCTCCACCTCGATATTTTCCAGCGTCGCCAGAAAGGAGACTCGCTGAGACACATCTCGCGGCGCACTCACCTGCACCGATGCCGCATCCAGTGGACGTGCCATACCCGGGCCTAGGAGATCGTTGATGGCATCCGCGAGGCGCTTAGCCGTCGAAAAATCGGCGCGGCGCAGGTTAAAGGTCAGATGATCGCCGGTGGAGAATGGTGTCGCCACGGTACGCTCAACGATGGCGCCGTTGGGAATACGCCCAACGGTGGGGGTATTCTGAATCACCTTAGAGCCATCGAGCCCTTCGGCGCTAAAGCCGCTGACCACCATGCTGCCCTGTGCTATGGCATATACGTTGCCGTCGACCCCCTTTAGGAAGGTCTGCAGCAAGGTGCCGCCACGCAGGCTCTTGGCCTCACCTAGGCTAGAGACGGTGACATCCAATGTCTGTCCCGGCTTGATGAATGCCGGCATGTCGGCATTCACAGCCACCACGGCGACGTTCTTGATCTTGGGGCGGAAGTTATCGGGCAGATTGATGCCGAAGTTTTTCAGCATGGTCTTGAAGGTCTGCTCGGTATAACGTGTCTTCTCACCGGTACCCGGTAGGCCGACCACCAGACCATAGCCGATCAGCTGATTGCTACGCACCCCTTGTACGTTGGCGATATCCTTGATGCGCTGAGCCGAGGTGACGCTTGAAAACACCATCAAGGCACAGGCCAATAATAATTTCATCTTCATGACATCGCTCCTTAGAAGGGCCACCAGTCGCTCATAAAGAACTGGCTCAACCAACCCACTTTCTGTGCATCGGCAAAGGTGCCCGTGCCGCTGTATTGAATACGGGCATTGGCCACACGCTGAGAGTCGATAGTGTTATCGGGACGAATATCCTGCGAGCGCACTATGCCGGTGAGCCTGACAAATTCATCGCCATTATTGATGGTAATCCACTTCTCGCCGCGGATCACCAGGTTGCCGTTGTTGAGCACCTGCATCACGTTGGCCGAGATGCTACCCGACAGGCTGTTGCTCTGATCCGCATCGGACTCACGCTTAGTATTCATGCTGTCTTTGTAGCGCAGGTCGATGGGCGAGCCGCTGATGGTGACATTGCCCCCGCCGGCATAGATGGGGTCCAGCGTCAGATCTGAGCCCTTCTTCAGCTCATTGTTGGCGCTCTTCTTCGCCTTGGTCGACTCTTGCAGGATCACAGTAATAATATCGCCGACCTTAAGCGCCTTGATGTCGGAATAGAGGCTGGAAGCCTGGCTATCCTGATACATGGAGCCCGTGGCGGCGATCTTGGTCGGCGGCGCCTCGGGATACACGGGAGCATAGTAAGGGTCATCGGCGATCGGCTTCTGGTTGGTTGAGGCGCAGCCCACCAACGCCAGCGCAACCGCTAAGACAGATGACTTAGCCATAACAAACTTAGTCATATCAAACCTCTACAAATTCTGATTGACGTAAGAGAGCATCTGATCGACGGCCGAGATCACCTTAGAGTTCATCTCGTAGATGCGCTGGCTCTCGATCAAGTTCACCAGCTCCTCGGTCACGTTGACGTTAGAAGTTTCCAGCGCCCCCTGACGAATAGCGCCCATGCCATCCAGTGAGGCGGTGCCCTGAATCGGCGTGCCGCTGGCACCGGTTTCCAGATAGAGGTTCTGCCCCATAGGATCCAGGCCGCTCGGATTGATGAAATCTGACATACTCAGCTGACCCACCACCTGGTTTTCCGCCGCACCAGGGGTCTTCACCGAGACTTCCCCTTCGGCAGACACGGTAATGCTGGTCGCATCATCCGGGATGGTGATCGCAGGTTGCAGCACATAGCCAGAACCCGGGGTCACGATCTGCCCGGTATCGTCTAAGGTAAACTGACCATTTCGCGTATAGGCTGTGGTGCCATCGGGCAGCTGCACCTCGAAGAACCCCGGGCCTTCTATCATCAGATCCAGTGAGTTGTCTGTGGTGAGCATATTGCCCTGAGTAAACATCTTCTGGGTTGCCACCACCTTAGTACCCGCGCCTATGTTTAAGCCGTTGGGTAACTTGGTGTTGGAGGCGCTGATCCCGCCCGCCTGATTCACTGTCTGATAGAGCAGATCTTCGAAAACGGCTCGGCTCTTCTTGTACCCAACTGTGCTGGCATTGGCCACATTGTTGGAGATCACCGAAATGTCTGTTTGCTGGGCATCTAAGCCAGTCTTACTAATCCATAACGCCGGATGCATAATCTATCTCCTAACTAATGCGCATTAATGACGAAGAGGCTTGATCCATCTCTTCGGCGGTTTTCATCATCTTGACCTGCATCTCAAATTGACGCTGCAGATCGATTAAAGAGACCATCTCGTCGACGGCATTGACATTACTGCCTTCGATGGCGCCACTCTCCACGGCAACATTGGGATCGGCCGGGGCGTTAACGCCAGACATTTGACGAAACAGACCATCCTCGCCGCGCATCAGGTTCTGGTTACCAGGATTAACCAACTTGATGCGGCCGACCTCCTCGACGACTTCGGCAGTAGAACCGAGCGGTCTGACCGAGATGGTGCCATCCTGGGCGATTTCGACCTTTTCGATGGGAAGGGGCAACACGATGGGACCGGCATCGCCCATGACGGGGTTGCCTCTGTCATTACGCAGCAGGCCTGAGGTATCGAAACTCAGGCTACCCGAGCGGGTATAGGCTTCACCGCCATCGACGGCCTGCACGGCAATCCAACCATCGCCTTTCACCGCGATATCGAGATCCCGTCCCGTAGTCTTAATCGGACCGGCGACAAAGTTAGCCGACGGGTTCTCTGTCATCGAAAACACCCGTGTAGGCAACCCTTCACCAAAAGCCTGCATAGATCTGGCCTGTTCCAGATCAGACTTAAAGCCATCGGTATTGGCGTTGGCAAGGTTGTTGGCACGTACTGCCAGCGAATGCATATTCTGCTTGGCGCCACTCATGGCGACATAGAGTAATTTATCCACTTGCTGCTCCGTCAATGTTTCAACTAAAACTGTCTAATAACAGAACAAAGCAAACATCATGCCAAACAATGGATTTGGTTAAACAGGCTAAATCAAGCAGATAGAAATGAAGCTAAGGGAGGAAAGAAGAAGCGGCAAGATAAGCGGAAATGTGTTGCCGCCTTGGCAACACATTTCACTAATAGCACTAGGCAACAGCTTAACGGATCTGCAGTACCGTCTGCTGCAGGGTGTTGTTCACTTCCAAGGTACGTGAGTTCGCCTGGAAGTTGCGCTGGGCCGAAATAAGATCCACCAGCTCAGTGGTGAGGTCGACGTTTGACTGCTCTAGGGCCGAGGAGCGAATGCTACCAAAGGTGCCGCTGTTGGCCTCACCCGCCAGTGCAGGACCCGAGTCAAGGCTCTCCTTCCAAGAGGTATTTCCCGCCTGGGTCAGGCCCTGCTCGTTAGAGAAGCGCGCCAGGGCGACACGGGCCAGCGGCACGGTTGAGCCGTTACTGTAACTGGCGTTGATCAAACCATCGGCGCCCACTTCTACGTTAGTCAGACGACCAACGGTAGTACCATCCTGACTAAGCTCGGTCACCTCGAAGGGTGAAGCGTACTGGGTCGGGCTGTTAAAATTAAGCGTGAGTGTCTGGGTTCCGTCTGTACCAGGGCCCAAGACATTGGCGCCGCTCACCCCTAGTTGCTCAGTGGTGATCACTGCAGGATCACTACCTGTGTATGCGCCCGTATCGTTGAAAGATAATACCGAGCCCTTCCAGCCGCTGGCATTGACCGCAGTGCCACTAGCATCGGCCACGCCGTCACCCGTGGTATCACGGCCATAGGTACCGGCCGCGCCGGCCAGATCCACCTGCTTACCGTCTACCGCATAGAAGGCCACCCAGTTACTGGTACCTGTATAGGCCGCTTCGGGTGGACGCACAAAATAGGTAGTCAGAATGTGGGGCTCACCGAGAGAGTCATACATGGTGACCGAGGTCGAGTTATTATAGGTATCAGGGTCGTTCGGATTGAAGTTCGCCGGATCTAAGGTGCTCTCCCCAGCGTTAAGGTTCATCTGAATTCCGATGTTGTCGGTTTTCTGCGGGCTACCCGCGGTATCGGGGATCTTCACCGGCTGAGTGGTGGTGAGACTCACCGAGGTCGAGTTACCATCCTTATCGACCGGGAAGGTCTGCAGATAGGCACCGGCCGAATTAACCAAGTAGCTGTCGGCGTCCACCTTAAAGGCACCGGCGCGAGTGTAGGAGAGATCTTGCGAGCCCACTTCTGATGAGGTCACGAAGAATCCTCCACCATTGATCGCCATATCCAACGCGTTGCTGGTAAATTGCAGACTGCCCTGCTGGAACTGCTGCGCAACCTGGGCCGTGGTGACACCGCCACCAACCGTGGTCTTGCTGTTGGCGAAGATAGAGCTGGCATACACGTCGGCGAACTCGGCGCGCGACTCCTTAAAACCTGTAGTGTTAACGTTGGCGATGTTATTCGCCGTGGTATTGAGATCTTTTTGCGCCGCCGCGATACCACTCAATGCAATGTTAAATGACATAAATCACCTCACTAAAAATTAGTTATCTGTTCTGGACTTGAGTGTCCTAACGCTCTGCTTTGTCTAGGTTTCAGACACGGCCAGAACATCACCGAGTTTGATACCGCCTATGCCTCTCAGATTGAGAATCGCGCCAGTACTTGCCGTCCCCAGCGAAACACTCGTCACATGGGCGTAGGTCGATACGGCTAAATCTTCACTCTTACCATCTACCTTGCCCGATGCCTTGATGGCATAGGTGCCACTGGCAACGGGTTCGCCATCCTTATCCAGTCCATCCCATGACACATCTATGTTGCCGCCATCACTGCCATCGACAGTAAAGGTCTTAACTAGTTGCCCCTTCTCGTCCTCGATACGCACAGTGATCGACTCGATAGGCTCCGGGGTACTGATCACCCCTTTCAGCACGGGATCTTCGGCCGAAATATGTCCGGTATCGGATGGGATCAACACCTTCTGTCCCACCAGCCCCGAGGCCTGCAGCGCCTGGCTCGACGTCATCACGGTATTGAGGTTTACGATCTCCTCATTGAGCTTGCTGATACCGTCCACGGTAGAGAAGGACGCCATCTGGGCGATCATCTGATCGTTATCTACCGGCTTAAAAGGATCCTGCATCGACAGCTGCTGACTGAGCAGGGAGAAGAAATCCTCCTGGGTCAGCTCCTGGCTCTTAGCCTCGGGAATCGAAGACTCCTCCTGCAGTCGCATGCTGTCGAGAAAAGGATTCCCCGTCGTCTGGGTAGTTTCCTGACTACTGGATGCCTGAGGCGTCACCGACTGGGTGCTCTGGGTCGAGCTGGTTTGCGCAACCTGAGTATTTAATGGATTAACTAGGCTCACGACTTACCCCCTAGGAATTGCCAATGCGTAAGGTTTGCTGAAGCATGGACTTAGCCGCATCCGCAACCTGCACATTCATCTGATAGGAACGAGAGGCCGAGATCATATTGGCCATCTCCTCCATGACATTGACATTCGGCTTATAGATAAACCCATCGGCATCCGCTAACGGATGATCCGGTGAATACTCTTTCTGTAGCGGCTTATCGCTCTCTACGATGCCGGCCACCTTTACCGCCTGGCTGGTCTGTTGCTGATGACTGGCCTTGGCCAGCTCGGCCTCGAATACGGGGTGGCGGGCGCGATAGGTCTGATCCACACTGCTGGAGACAGAATCGGCATTAGCTATGTTACTGGCAGTGGTATTTAACCTGACCGACTGCGCCGACATACCAGAGCCGGCCACATTGAAGATATTAAAAAGGCTCATGATTACGTTCCTTTAAGGGCTTTTTTCAGGCCGGAAAACTTACCGTCAAGAAAACCTAACGACATCTGATACTCGAGCGCATTCTGCATAAACTCAGACTGTTCCTGCTGAATATCCACCGTATTACCGTCTCCGGTATCGGGCTGATTGGGCACCCGATAGCTGATGTGTTGCTGAGAAAGCGCGGCCAAATCGAAGTGCTTCTCGTTGCTACGGCTCATCGCCAGCCCACCTTGGGCCGTACGCGCCGCCTGTAGCGCCTTATCAAAATCAAGGTCTTTCGCCTTGTAATGTGGGGTATCGGCGTTGGCGATATTTGACGAGATCACCTCGGCCCGCGCCGACCGTATCCCCAAGGTATACTGATGTATCCCCAATGCCTTATCGAAACTTATCGCCATAAAATTGCCTCCACACACGAATGTCATAAACAAAGCAATACTTGTGCCAATAAAATCGACTCTGGATAACTTGCACGGATAGATGCACGCTAGAAATGCGAGGCATAAAAAATGCCAGCGATGGCTGGCATTTGAAACTTGATAACTAACTCAGAGGGTTAGCGGCCTACAGGCCTAAGTGAATCACATTAGGTACGCTTCTGATAGTAGATCCCTGGATTACACCTCACCATATCAAACTCATCGGTCAGACCGGCAATCGACTCGGACGCGCCCAGAAACAGTATCCCCTTAGGATTGAGGGCGGCAGCAAATTGCCGCAGTATCTTGGCCTTTGCCTCTGGGGCAAAATAGATAAGCACATTACGGCAGAAGATGATGTCAAACTTGCCGAGCAAGGTGTAACTCTCGAGCAGGTTATGGGCCCTGAAATTCACCAAACGCTTGACGTTGGGCTTCACTACCATGGAGCCACTACCCGTAGATTCAAAAAACTGACGTTTGCGCTCCTCGGACAGCCCGCGCCCCAGGGCAAGGTTGTCATATTCGGCGGTCTTACAGCGCTCTAACATGGAGGGCGACAGATCCGTTGCCAAAATGCTTGCGCTACCAGGCAAGGCTCCAGGCTTACGCTGCTGATATTCTAAGATGGTCATCGCCAGCGAATAGGGTTCCTGTCCAGACGAACAGGCAGCCGACCAGATCTTCAGCGGCCGTCCCAGGCGAGCATATTCGGGTAACAGCTTATTGCCTAATAGCTCGAAGGGATAGCGATCGCGAAACCACAGGGTTTCATTGGTGGTCATGGCGTCGATCACCTCGGCACGAAGTTGCCGCTCGGTCGGTTTCATCGAATGTTTAACCACTTCAGATAAAGAGGGAAGATTATATTTCCCCATCAGAGGCGCGAGTCGACTACGAACCAAATATTGCTTATTGTCGCCCAACACAATTCCGCTGTGCTGCTCCAGAAATAATTTAAATTGGTTGTACTCGGCTTCGGCAAGTGATTTATTCGGCACCTTGATATCCCAATATCAAAAAAGAAAACAGGCTACAACATACACTATAGCAAGCGTTGCAGAGCTCAGCGTTATACATTAGCTAACTCACTGATACAAGCCCAAACTTACCAATTTTGGGCTCAGGCCCAAGCAAATGTAGGCTCAGGCCCAACTTAGTTCAATTTACAGACTAAGATGCTTGTTCACCGCTGCCGCTAATTCATCAGGATTAAACTTCGCGATAAAGTCATTGGCGCCCACTTTCTCCACCATGGCCTGGTTAAACACGCCACTGAGCGAGGTATGCAACACCACCTTAATATCTTTCAATTTAGGGTTATCGCGGATCTCCGCCGTCAGAGTATAGCCGTCCATCTCAGGCATCTCGATATCAGAAATGATCAGCGGGATCTCATGGGCCACGTTATCCATCTCGGCGGCGACCTTCACCAACTTATCTAAGGCCTCGCGACCATCCTTAGCGGTATCGATCTGCAGGCTCAAAGACTCCAGTGCGCGAATGATCTGCTTACGTGCCACGGCAGAGTCGTCGATCACCATGATGTGATAGTGACGCTCCCTGTCTATGGTGAGTTGCTCGTCGACCTCCTGGCTGATCGCCGTCTTCACCGGCGAGATCTCATCGAGGATCTTCTCGACATCGAGGATCTCCACCAGTTCACCCTCGATCTCTGTTACCGCCGTCAGGTAGGAGTATCTTCCGGCACCCTGTGGCGGCGGCATGATGGCTTCCCAATTCATGTTGATGATGCGCTCGACCGACTTAACCAAGAACCCCTGAACGCTGCGGTTGTATTCAGAGATGATGATGAAACAGCCGTCGGTATCTTCAATAGGTCTGCCGCCGGTAGCCGCACTAAGGTCGATCACCGAAATCGTCTGCCCACGAATATGGGCCACGCCCCTCACAAAAGGATTGAGCTTAGGCAGGCCGGTCAGTGGCGGGCACTGAAGCACCTCTTTCACCTTAAATACGTTAATGCCAAACCTTTGCCGCCCGTTTAACTTAAACAGCAATAGCTCTAAGCGATTTTGTCCTACGAGTTGGGTGCGTTTGTTAACTGATTCAAGAATACTCGACATATTGCCTTTGCCCTGTTGTCGGGTGAATGCTAAGCCATTCCCATGGTAAATATGAGTATAGGCATACTAATTGCTTTATCTAGTTATATGACAACCAGACCTTTACTTTGTCAAATTTATGACACTCATTTATCACAAAAAATGGCAAAGCCTTGGCTCTTCAAACGAAGTATAGGTGTAATCTGGCTAATCAAGCTAGTCAATTCATTATGAAAGTAAATTTTGCATATTTTCTGTTTTTGCTACTCATCTCTCTCCCCTCATTGGCGACGGAGAATGCGAGTGTTCCCTCTGTATCGACCATAGCGCGATTAGCTACAGAGGTCGTGCAAGAAAAAATGGTCATACCCCAAGATGCCAAGGTCATAATCACCCCCCAAAGCCTGGATACGCGGCTCAAGCCTCCCAGCTGTTTAGGCCAGCCCAAGGCAGAGATCGCCAGCGATCGTGCCATCAGTAAAAACAATACGGTCAAGATAAGCTGCACTAGCCCAGATCTCGACTACCCCTGGCAGATATTTATTTCGGTGCGCGTCGAGGTGCTCTTTCCCGTTGTGGTCGCCAACCAGACCTTGGGGCCAGGCGATCTCATCGAATCGGATCAGATACGCTTAGCCTACGTCGAGCAGAATCAGCTCAGAGGTCAGCAATTTGATGACCCTGTCGCGGTGACCGGCACCCGGGTGAAACGCAGAATTCCCGCCAATCAACCGTTATTTGCCAGCAACCTCTGCTTTGTCTGCAAGGGAGATATCGTCTCCATTTTTGCTCGATCAGAGAATTTCGAGATAAAAACCAACGGCGAAGCGTTAAAAGATGGTAACCTTGGCGATAAGATACAGGTGCGCAATAGCCGCTCCAACAAGCGAGTCGACGCGCATGTGACAGGCATTGGCGAGGTAGAAGTCAGGATGTGAGCCTGATGACCTCTCACGCGCAAAAATTTATACTGTTTTTTGAAACTTTATCCTAAAGCTTTAACCATGAGTGCCGATAGACAGGTATGTTGATCTCATTTATGTAAGTTGGACCCCACAATGCCTATAGATATTAAGCACGTAAATACAAACACTAACAGCCGAGTTGGCAGTGCCAGCTCGAAAGCCTCACAGCAAAAAGGTGCGGCAGCGGCTACCAGCGCCCCTTCACAGGCGGTGAAGAGCGATTCGGTCTCTATCACCTCTCAGGCGCAGCAACTACAGAGTGCCCAGGCCAAGTTAAACGACATTCCTGAAATCGATGTCAAGAAGGTCGAACAGATCAAGGCCGCCATCGCCGAGGGACGCTATAAGATAGATGCAGACAAACTCGCCAGCAATATTGCGCAGTTTGAAAAGGAACTCCAGGATCTTTAACTAATACGTTATGACGCAGATAACCGATATCATCGCCAATCAACACAAATTACTGGACAGCTTAAAGCTAACCATTACGGCAGAGAAGGATGCCCTGATCGCGCAAGATGCCGATCAATTGTTGCGTCTGGCCAATGAGAAGGCTCAGTTGTTAAATGAGATCAAACTAGGTGATACCGAATTAGCTGCGCATCCTGAACTAGGCAGGCTCACCCAGGAGCCTCAGCTTATTGCCCAGATCGATGACGCCAAACAGGCATTGGCCGAGTGTAAACAGCTTAACGAGCAAAACTCAGCGCTTATCGAACACAGCATGGCCAGCGTCAATCGTTTCTCCCAGGCCCTGCAGGCCAGTCGTAATGCCAACAGCCTCACCTATGACGGCAAGGGCAAGACCTCGACCATCTCGACACTCGGCAATAATCTGAAAGCCTAGTCACTAATAAAAAGTTACTGGTTCAAAAACTAAAGACATAAAAAAGCCTCTTTAAAAGAGGCTTTTTAGTTAGTGACTATTTTTAACGGCTACATTGAGTCTCACATCTCAATTAGAAATAGGTCACTTCCTTCACCATCTGCGGCCGGTTCTGCTGCTGGTATAGCGCCCACACCTGCTGGAAATCAAGCTCCAGCTCGGTCACATAATGCTCCCCAACGGGATAGCTCTTCACCACTCTGGCCCCGCGAATCACCCCGCTCACCGAGGCCTGAATGCTGTCATCGGAAAGCATCCAATCTTTCACGCTGCTGGACGCCGACAACTGCTGACCATAAACCTGCTCGGCCAGTTCGCGATAGGCAGCGATCTTCGACGCCTGCATAGCCATCAACACCCGCTGGGATGCCTCCTTCGCCTGCTGAGTCGCCAGCGGCGCATAGCCGATAGCAGTTAACTTAGGAAAGCTTTCCGGCGCCTGGGTTTCCCATTGAATGTATCTGTCTTGAGACGCACATCCACTCAGAACGAGCAGCAACACACTAATTAGGTATCTCATTGCTTAACCCCTATAATCTGGACATCTCCCTGACCCTGGCTGCTATAGCGAAACAGCTTGCCATCTTTAACGACCACCTTCTCTGACAGGCTAAGGTAGTCCGCCAGCTCGGCCTGGCTCACGCTCGCCCCTGCCACGGAGACCACACGGTTATTGGTGACATTGACGATACGGCTGTTTACCACCACACCATCGGGTTTGAGACTCATGGTCGATACCAACACATGCTCAACCGGCAGATCCGCTGGCAGTTGCCGCCAGTCCCGGGTCAGGATCAGCTCGCCTTGATCTGTCACCCTAAGGTTCTCGCCCACGTTAAGATCCACCAGATTAAACTGATGGTCATGCATGGCCGCGATTAGCCCTTGCTGTATCTGCAGCCCCAAGGCGTTCGTCGACTTGAGGTTGTCCAGCAAGACAGGCGTTGCCACCAGCAAGGGTTGCTTAGGCGTCAACTGATCATTTTGGCGCACCAACTCATTTGCCAGCTGCTGAGTCAGGTGTATCACAGATGAACTCGCAGGCAAACTATTGCCGCTCTGCAGGGTGGGCGTAGCAGGCTCGTTTGCCGTACAGGCCCCCAACAGCAACAGGGAAGATATTATCAAAGCGTTTCGCATCATGATGTCCCATGGTTTTCGATATTGACCCAGGCCAATATACCCACTTGGCTGCGCCATATTTTCGGCCAACCAAACCTATTGGCTAATATGCAGCAATATATATGCCATAAGCATAGCAAATGCTCGTCTTCCACAAGGTATTAGGCTCGGCGCTTAGACTCTCACTAAGCATAAGGGGTTAGATGGCGCTGATGATCATGCCTGCTGGTTAATTACCTGACAGGTCTCAACTCAGGCATAGATATTGCTTTAAGCCTAGCTAATCAATGGGAACATGAGAATAGGCGCAAAAACTGTCAGCATTTTGGCACCGCCTACGCGCCAGGTAAACCAGCTCAGTTGAGACCAACACGATGAAACGAATCCAATTACTATTGCTGTTACTCGCCACCTTTAACACTCAGGTAATGGCTCAGTGGCTTGAGGCCAAGGGCGAAGCCAAGATCATCAACGGCAATATCACCCAGGCGCGAGAAGATGCCATAGCGCAGGCGCTGAGCTATGTCACTTTGCAATCCGGTGGCCAGTTTACCAGCCTGCAGCAGACTCAGAATGGCCAGCTGACACAGACCCAGTTTACACTGACGCAACAGGCCAAGGCCGGCCGCGTCGAGCTGATCAGCGAGCGCATTCAAGGCGATACCCTCAGCGTCAACCTAAGAGTCGATGTGCTGCAAAACGCTAAGGTACAGAGCTGCGGGGCCAGTCAACTCAAGGCGGCGATTCTGGTGCCCCAGGCACAAGTTGCCGATCGCAGCCAGCTCAGGTACGGCAATCTTGGCAACTTCGAGAAGGCCCTGTCGGAGAAACTCGGCAGCATCATAACGCGAGAAGGCAAGGCGAGTTTTGCCCATGTCCACGCCAACGAACGTCTGGATATCGAGCAATCATTAATCGACATTCGCGGCTACCGTCTGCCCAGCTGGCTTAGCGAGATCACCGACAGCCAATACATTCTGCTGCCGGAGATCATCGACATCTCCACCGAGCCGGTCGAAAGCAGTATGTTTGGCCTCTGGGATAGCTATCCCCAGCGCCAGTTTCAGCTACGTCTCTCTCTCTACCACGGCATCAGCGGCGAGCAGATCTGGAGTGAGTACTATGATGCCCCTGCCCCATGGGAATTTGAGCGACAAGCGACGGTACCGGCCCAGAGCAACCGCTTCTGGGCGTCTAGCTATGGTAAGAACATCGAAATGCTCCTGAACCAGGCCAGCGAAGATATCGACAAGGTGCTCGACTGCCGTCCGCTACTTGGACAGGTGGTATCCCGCGTCGACAACCGGGTGATCATCAACCTAGGACGCAATCATGGCGTGAAAGTTGGGGATAAATTCCAACTGGTACTGCAGCGAAACCTACCGGATCGACTGGATAATATGCGGGCGGTTGCCAGCGAATCGCGCGCCAAGATCACCATAGACCAGGTGACACAGGAAAGTGCCACCGCCCTGCTGCAAGGTGCCAACGGCGCAATCAACATACAAATTAACGACATCGCGATTAAAATCTAACTTAATTAGTGCACTAATTAAGCAACTAAATCTAAAGCCTTTTCATCGCGATGAAAAACAGTATAATCACTTGCGTCTCCCTATAGCTCAACAGGATAGAGCAGTCGCCTCCTAAGCGATCGATCGGGGTTCGAGTCCCTGTGGGGAGACCAGTTAGTGAACTAGCCTAATAGATGAAGTATGACTTCAAGGGACAGTGTCAATGACTGAGCTTTTTAATGCCAATCTCAACATCATCAGCCAGCGTTGGCCTATCATTGCCTCTGCACTTCAACGAGTATCTTTCAATCATCTCGACGCCGCTCTTGTTACCGGCCAGAATCAAACAATAAGTGTTAACGGTATTCAGCTCAGTAGTCGTCATGACCGGCTATCCGAAGCGAGACTCTTCATCGATACCTTACCCCAAGAGACTAAAACGGTTACCGTATATGGCATAGGTATGGGCGATGTACCGAGTCTGTTAATCGATAACCCTCAGTATACTCAGATCAAGGTATGTATCTTGAACTTAGCGGTACTGGCCTTAGTGTTAGCCTATACGGATCAGAGTGAATGGTTAAGTCACCCAAGTGTGATCCTATCCCTTAACCCCGATGCCAAACTGGATTACCCCTATGTCGCTATTTCCCCCGAATTATCGCTTTGCGACGAGGCCCACGCTAGACTAAGAGATCTATTGGTCATGGAGCTAAACCAAAATTTTGCCAATAGACGACATAGGCTTGATGACCCTTTAACCCTGGAAAGGTTTAAGTGTAATGAGGCGCAGATAATCACAGATCCCGATGCCGCCTCGCTGATTGAGACGATGAGGACCGATAAGGCCATTGTCATAGGTAGCGGCCCTTCGCTTGAAGAGCACTACGACTATCTCAGAGCACTCTGTAAACAATCCAATAAGCCGGTGATGATTGCGGCCGATACAGCGCTCAGGGGGCTAATCCACAGCGGTATCAAACCCGATATCGTCGTCACCGTCGACAGCCTCATCGATAGCTATCATCTTCCGCTCGAGGATACAGACGACATTAAGCTAGTGTATTTTCCCAAGGCAAACCCAAGGGTTTTGGAAAACTGGCGAGGGCCTAGGTTCATTGCCTATGGACAGAGCAATGTCTACGACGCCTTGGCTCAGCAATACCCTAAGTTGAGACTCTATATCAGTGGTAGCGTCATTCACCCAGTCATCGATCTAGCGGTTAATTTGAAGGCTAAACAGATCACCTTATTTGGCTGCGACTTCGGTTACTGTCACAACAAGAGCCATGCATTTTGGAGTGCTCACTCATTCAAGCAAGAAGATGTAGAGGAACGTGCCTGGGTTAACGCCATAGACAACAGAATGAGGGCCGCTCGACACTGGGTGCTCGATGGCCATGGCAATCGAATAACAACAGACCTAAACCTAAGAGCCTACCTGAGATATTTGGAGCTCTATATCACTCGGCATCCGCAAGTCAGCTTCTATCGCGCTAGCCTCTCTGGCGCAGATATACAGGGCACCCAACATAAGGAGCCTGGCGCATGAACATGATCAAATCTTTTGTTAACACGGCCCATCTTTACCGACTAGGTCACGAAGCAGAGGCATCGGTGGCACTGCGCCAATGCATCGACGAGATGGAGAAAAACTACCCTGAAGTTATTAAGCGGCCAACATTTGGTCAGATAATATCTCCTATGCTGCAAGCTCAGGAAAGGCAGGACTGGCTCGCACTGGCAGATTATTTAGAATATGAATTACCCCAGCTATTTTAGTTGTAATACTCTGTTTAAAAGCAGTTATCATCAACTTGACATTATTAACCCTAACCAAGAT
Source organism: Shewanella insulae (assembly GCF_009831655.1). Taxonomy (GTDB): domain Bacteria; phylum Pseudomonadota; class Gammaproteobacteria; order Enterobacterales; family Shewanellaceae; genus Shewanella; species Shewanella insulae. The sequence goes on from NZ_WRPA01000010.1 coordinate 159,497, forward strand.
ATTGTGGGCCACTATGACAACACAAGCACCTATATTCATTGCCGAGGTTTCGAGTAACCATCATAGAGATCTCGACAGGTGTTTCGAATTTATCAAGGCATCGGCAGAAATAGGCTGCGATGCGGTAAAGTTTCAGCTGTTTAAAATCGATCAACTGTTTGCCCCCGAAATCCTTGCTCGAAGCGAGATGCATAGGGCGCGAAAGCAGTGGGAGTTACCCGTTAATTTTCTACCAGAGCTAAAGCGGTGTTGTGACAGCTACGGCATTCAATTTTCATGTACGCCCTTCTACCTAGATGCAGTCAAAGAACTGGCACCCTATGTCGATTTTTACAAAATCGCCTCCTATGAATTGCTATGGGACGATCTGCTTATCGCCTGCGCAAGAACCGGTAAGCCTGTGGTCATCTCTGCCGGCATGGCAAACTTGGAGGAGATAGATCACGCCATTGAGACCCTACAAGAGGCGGGATGTCAGCAGATCACCCTATTACACTGCGTCTCAGCCTACCCCACTCCAATGGCAGACTGTAACCTTGCCGTACTAGGCACTTTCCGGGAACGCTACGGCGTCAAGGTCGGTTGGTCCGATCACAGCGTTCAACCGGCCGTCATCCGCCGCGCCGTCAATCGTTGGCAAGCAGATTGCATTGAGTTTCACATAGATCTCGACGAACAGGGTGCCGAGTACGCCGCCGGCCACTGCTGGCTACCGCATCAGATACAGCCCGTGATCAGCGAATGTCGTGATGCGACGACCATAGATGGACGTGTAGATAAGGTGCTGGCCCCAAGCGAAGCTCCTGACCGAGACTGGCGCGCCGACCCCAGCGACGGTTTAAGGCCGCTTAAGCACCTTAGATAATTGAATCAACAAACCAAAAGCCATTTCTAAGAGGCCATAATGACATTTAGACCCTGTATTGTTTGTCAACACGCTCAATCCACCGAGGTATTTAACAAGCCATACCATTTAACCGGACTAGGAGAGGTGGCTCTATGCATTACAGTTTGCGATAACTGTGGTGCGGTATACCAAAATCCGTTGCCTGATCAGCAAAAGATTCGCAAGACATACAGTGAAATGTCAAATTACACAAATCCTGGACGAGATGGCAAACCTTCAGCCACCAAAGTTGCCGCGCTCGATAGACAACTTGCCTATTTATCAAAATTCATGTCACCTAAGGGACGCGCATTTCAGGTCGGCTGCTCCGATGGCTATACCCTACACAGATTCCAGCAGGCAGGTTGGAAGGTCGATGGCATTGATCCCTCTTCTCGCGCAATTGCACTAGCAAAAAGCCAATATAGTTTGGCTCTGAATAAAGGCTTTATCGAGGACTTCAACAGCAAAGATGCCCAGTACGATCTTATTATTCTCACACATGTATTAGAGCATTTTGTTGACCCCAAAGCAGTATTGCTTAAGTGTCTTGCAATGCTTAAAGACGGTGGTCATATTTTCATCGAAGTCCCCTCTCTCATCGATCAAGAGTCTTGGCCGACGAGTTACTTCACCTTTGAACATCTTTCTTACTTCTCACCACTATCCATGATAAATCTCATGAAAGCTTGTGGCATAGAGCCGCTCGGACCTGTGGTCACCGACTTAACTGAAAAAGATCCTTACCCAATACAGATGTGTCATGGTCGTAAAGGTAAAATTTCACCCTTGATAGAGAAAGATCAGCAAGCGCTGTCCATGTGCCAAGCGTATGTCAATCGAGATAAGGCTCGCTGGCAAGATATTAATCATAAAATTGATATTGGTACGGCGGAGGCAAAAAATATTGCTATCTGGGGCGGCGGTGTGCACACGGCACAACTTCTAGAAGAAACCACCTTACTGGAGCACTTCGCACCAATCACGATTGTCGACTCCGACCCACAAAAATGGGGGAAATCACTATACGATATTACGATTGTCGCACCTAGCACCTTGATACTAGAGGATCCTGAGCTCGCAATCGTAATCTCCTCGTTTGTATTTGAGCAGGAGATCAAACAAACGCTAGAGGCGAATCATAATTTACATGCAAGCATCGTCACACTGTACAGCTAGCATTCTTATGACTATATCCCAATCGCCAACATCAGCCACATGCAACTGGGCCCTTTGTCTCGGTGGCGGAGAGGCCCAATTGCCTTTGATACTTGCAGCCAAATTACATGGGCTATCTGTATGTGTCGTTGATAGAAATGAAAACTGTGCTGCCTACCCGCATGCAGATAAGTTTATCCAGGCAAGCACCTATGATGCACAGCCTCTTCTGGCTATGCTAAGCAACATAGAGTTGCCGATACGAACTCTTTTAGCAAGAACCTCTGGGCCAGCCTTATATACCGCCGCAGCCATCGATGAGAAGCTCAACCTATTTGGGCTAAGCCAAGAGCTTGTCGCTTTATGTACCATTAAGTCACGATTAAGAGAGTATTGCGAAGCCAACCACATACCTGTACCTAAGGGAACCAGCAGCAAGCATCCCAACCAGCCTTCAGAGTTACCTGTCGTTGTCAGACCCGATTTCCCGTTAAGCGGTAAGAAAGCCGTTACACTCTGCACCCAAGAGCATCTACTTAAGTCAGCCATCGAATCGGCCAAGGCCGCATCCGCTGACGGAACCGCCGATATCGCATGCTTTATCGAAGGGAATGATATCAGCCTGCTCGCTCATCTAGACAAGGGGTGTGTCACCCCCATCGCCTGGTGGGAAGAACTCAACCAGTTTAATCAAGGTGAATTAAGGGCGATTGGACTCCTATTTCCGACTCAGGTAGCAGAGAGTATCAAAATGCAGCTTATTGACGCGGCAACGCGATTTGCCAAAGGCTTCCCCGATTTAAACTATCTGCTGGCCTTTAGTTTTCGTATCGATAAACAGCAACAAGCCAGACTCATCGAAGTTCATGCCGATCTGACTGGCGACTTGATTCTAGATCGACTAATACCCGCCGCCGCCCAACGGGAGGTATTGCCAGATATTGTCCAAGGTTTGTTGACTAGGCACTTTCCTGACTTTACCAAGGGAAAGCTTATCCCAACCGCTATCCGCTTTGAAGAAGACGGCCCAAGACTCTATCAAGATACCCAACTATCAGTGCTTCTCAAGCTATTTAACAACACTAAGGAGCCCTTATCCGATGAGTAACCTCCCCTCAGCCATTCTCATTATTGGCGCTGGCCATATGCAACGTGAACATATTCGTTGGGCCAAATCTCTCGGCCTGGCAACCATAGTCACTGATATTCGCAACGATGCCCCCGCAATCGACATGGCCGATGAGTATTACCAGATCGGCGGCAGTGATGTCGAGGCACTGTCGGCACTCGCTAATCAACTCAATGAAAAATTTAATCTCATCGGCGCCTACTCAGGCAGCGATTTCGGCCTGGCGGCAGTGGCAGAGGTCCACCAAAAGTTTGGGCTCCCAGGATGCTCTCCAGAAGCAGTCACTCTGTCACTCAACAAATCAGCTGCCAAAAAGGTATGGCTATCTCAAGGGTTGCCAACGCCAAAGATGGCCTTATGGGACGCGGTTCCACCAGAAGATGAATTACTCAAACTAGCTTACCCTATCATCATAAAACCACTTGATGCCTGTGGTAGCCAAGGAGTGACCTCAGTCAACTCGCCTGAAGCCGTCTCCGATGCTGTGGCGCTAGCAATGCAGTATGGTGAGCAGGTACTAATGGAGGAATACTTCGATGGCTTCGGCATCGACACTATAGGCATCATGTGGCAAGGAAGGTTCATTCCCTGCGGCATTGGTGATCGCTATTTTTCTAAGCCTCCTTACCACTTTCCAACCCACGGGTTTGCGCCAAGTGCACTCCCCCCCCATGACATCGAACAGGCCTATCTCCTGACAGAGCAAGCTTGTCGCGCTCTAGGTATAGACAATGCCCCTGTAAAAGCCGATTTACTCTACAAAGCGGGCAAATTTACCTTATTGGAGGTCTCACCACGCTTTCATGGTGATGTCTTTACCACTAAACTCATCCCTTTTTCACATGCTCAAAGTCCTGTTCTTCGGTGGTTTTCTTTACTAAATGGCACAGACACTCTTACATCAAGTACCGCGGCCCCCGAAAGAGTCGTGATGTGGAAGGCGCTATTTCCACTAGCACCTGACATAGACTTTACCGAGGTCGAACAGTTTTTGAATGATCACTCGGCCATGTTGGAATTTTTTTATGAACCACGACGCTATAAAAAACACCAGCAACATAGCGACAACACCAGCCTGGTAGGTTTTTTCTGGATAGCATTTAATAACCGACAAGAGGCAGATCAATTTTTGACCATTTTTTCAAATCGATTTGAAGGCACCTTACTATGATTAAGTTTGATTTTAATGGCAAAGTGGCATTAGTCACTGGCGCTTCCAGAGGGATAGGTAAAGCTATCTGCCATGCGTTACTCGAATCCAACTGCAAGGTCATAGGCACCTACGCCAGCAACGACGCTGCTGCAGACAAATGCCGCCAAGCGTTTAATCACTTCGGTGATGATTTTTATTTAGTTAAGAGTGATGCTAGCTGTCGCAAACAAGCCGCAAATTTGTTTACTCACGCGCAGGAACACTTCAATCAGCCCATTCATTTGCTGGTCAACAATGCAGGCATACTACAACAAGGTGACTTCAATCAGCTCAGTGATGAACAGTGGGACAATACCTTCGCGGTTAACCTCAAAGGCCCATTTATACTCAGCCAAGAATTCTTACGACACGCGGCGTCAGGTGCAGCCATAGTAAATATCTCATCTGTGGGCGGTCAGACGGGTGGCAACAAGGCGCCCGATTATGCAGCGACTAAGGCAGCTTTAATCAGTCTAACCCGTTCTGTTGCCAGACTGGGGGCAGAGAAGAATATCCGCTCAAATGCGGTTGCTCCCGGCTGGATTAAAACAGAAATTTTCAATAAACAACAATTAGATGCATTACAACAACAGGCCGAAGCCGTGATCCCTCTGAAACGAATGGGAACACCCGACGAAGTCGCAAATAGCGTGCTTTTTTTACTGTCTGACGCGGCCTCTTATATCACTGGCCACTGCATCAACACTAATGGCGGAATGTACTTCGGATGAAACGATTAAACGCAATACAACAACCCAATGATATTAAACAACTTACCGAATCTGAGTTAGTACAATTAGCTGCGGAAATCAGACATTTCCTCATCGATAGCATTAGCCAAACCGGGGGACATATCGGTGCAAACTTGGGGGTTATCGAGCTCACCATAGCACTCCATCACGCGTTCAATATTCAGCCTACTGCGGCATCAGATGGTGACAGCATACTCTTTGACGTCGGTCATCAAGGGTACACCCATAAACTTCTCACTGGTCGAATGGCAGCCTTCGACACCCTCAACCAGATGGGCGGTATGTCGCGATTCGTATCAAATCACGAGAGCGAATATGACTTGATGGAAGCATCACATGCGGGCACTGCTATACCTATCGCTTGCGGCCTAGCCTTTAGCAAGTTGCAAAATGCGCAACAAGGCAGTGTACTAGCCTTCATCGGCGATGGTTCCATGGTTGAAGGGATGGCTTTCGAGGGACTAAATTTCTCAGCCGAGTACCAACTCCCACTATTTATCGTGATCAACGATAACGGCATGAGCATTCCACCCAATGTCGGAGGCTTGCATAACCTGTTTTCTGCACCAGACTGGCAGCGACGCTGCGCAAATTGGTTCGAAGGCATGGGCTTTGGCTATGTATCAATCGATGACGGGCACGACATGAGCAAGCTACTTGAGGGAATGGAAAAAGCCCAACAAGTGGCAAAACATCCACAAACAGGGCCAGTTATCATTCATGTCAAAACAGAGAAAGGACGTGGACTCGCACTGGCGCACAATCACCCTTATAAATTGCATTTTTCTATGCCATTCAATCCTGAAACGGGCGAAGGTGTTGCCGCTACGCTAACAGGGAAAACCTATCAAGGCATAGTGGGTGACGCCTTAATGCAGCATATGGAAGAAGATGAAACTGTCTATGCTCTCACGCCAGCTACCCCCTATGCGTCTGGTGTGGAAGCATTGATGAAGGCCTTTCCCAAGCGCGCGATCGATGTCGGTATGGCCGAACAACATGCCGTCGGCATGGCTGCAGGACTCGCCATGGCCGGAAATAAGGTGTTCATGTGTTTCCAATCCACCTTTATGCAGCGCGCCTGGGATCAGCTATTTCACGATATCTGTTTTCCAAAGCACCCCGTCACTGTGATTAGTGCCCGTTCGGGATTCGCTGGTTTTGATGGACCCACTCACCATGGCATCTATGATTTTGGCCTGCTACGTACACTACCCGATATAAAAGTCTTCTATGCTGGCACAGCCCGCGATCTTCAGGCAATTATGCAGGCTCGCTTAGCCGATTCACACACATCTATCGCCCAAGGCCCAATGATAGTGCTACATCCCTATGAAACTGTGCCGGCACAAGAAGAGAGCTACTTACCAAGTGAACTCACACCATTGGAAGAGGTGGAAATCGTTTGCCCTGGTGACGATGGCCTAATTATCGCCGTGGCCAATCAGCTACAGACCGCCATCGCATTACGCGAAAAAATTATGTCAGAGCAAAAGCAAGTCTTTAAGGTGGTAAACCTAAGGTGGCTAAAACCATTGCCCCTTAATAGCCTTGTACCGCTGCTGCAAACCCATAAAAATGTCATTAGTTTAGAAGAAGGCCTGAAAGATACAGGTGTTGGTGTCGCGATAAATCAGCTAATCAATGAAGAGCAACTCACTTGCGATCTTTTAGTCAGCGCATTAGAGCAAGGCATATTACCCGCAGGCGATAAACAGACTCTAGCTCAAATGGGCGCCATTGATACCGACAGTGTGTATCAGCAAGCGGCTGAGCGCTGGGAGTGGCAAGTATGAGACCGCAAACAAAAACACTCTTAGTGTTGGGTGCGGGCTCAGATCAGTGCTTTATGATACAAACCGCGCAGCAGATGGGATATTGCGTGGTTGCCGTCGACGCTAACCCACAAGCCCCCGGTTTAAAGCTAGCCGATTATGCACGTGCGATCGATTTCTCCGATAAGTTAAGTGTCATCGACTACTGCCACCAACTACTACAAGAAGGCGTAGAGCTCAGCGGTGTATCTACCATGGGAAGTGACATACCGCATATCATGGCCGCTATCGCCAAACATTTTGGCTGGCCTGGCCCCAGCGAACAAACAGGCTATTGGGCAACCCACAAATTGGCGATGAAACAGCGCTTCGAACAGATGGGTATCCCGATCCCGCTTTACGCTCAAGTTGAAACCGAAGCCGATATTATGGCGCGATGGCGCGAGTGGGGCTGCGACAAGCTCATCATAAAACCAACCGATAGGGCGGGTTCCCGAGGGGTTAGAATTATTCGCCAAGAGGAAGAGGTCAACGCGGCGCTAACCCACGCAAAGTCTTTCTCACTAAATGGCGAGATCTTATTAGAAGAGTTTATTGATGGTCCCCAAATCAGCACCGAAAGTATCATAGTCAACGAACAGAAAGCGACACCAGGCTTTGCAGACAGGGTCTACGAAGGTATGGAATGCTTCTGGCCCAATATAATGGAAAATGGTGGTTGGTTACCGAGTCGTCATAGCCAAGAAGCCCAGGTCCAAATCTCGGCGCTAGCAGAGCGTGCCGCCAGCGCGCTTGGCATTGAAAAAGGGGTTGCGAAAGGAGATATTGTCGTCTGTCCCAAGCGTGGCCCTATGATTATCGAAATGGCCGCTCGCCTTAGTGGCGGCGATTTTTCTGCCAGTCTCGTGCCGCTGTCCAGTGGGATCAACTATGTTAAGACGGTCATAGATATCGCATTAGATAACCCAGTCGATCTAACAGAACTTAACGCTCAGCATCAATTATGGGTCGCAAATCGCTACTTTTTCCTTCCTCCTGGCCAGTTAGAGGCCGTTGAAGGTCTGGAATGGACCCGTGAGCAAGGCTTTTGTCAAAAGCTCGAGTTCTATCCGCAAATAGGCGATCAATTACCCCCAATCATGTCTCATGCGAACCGCAGCGGTGTCTTTGTCTTGACCGCAAAAACATTACCGCAGCTAGAAAAACAGATAGAGTCAGTCTATAGCCATGCACGTTTTAGGATTGATGGAGAGTGGTACTCGGGACGTCCAACAGCCATTCTAGACACTCCTCTTATGCAGTTACCTCAGAGCCGGAAAGGACACTAAATAATGAGTGAGCACATAGGCCGCAAACTGGACTCAAAAGAGGGTTTTGACATCATCGAATGTGAGACATGTGGATTTACCCATATCTCACCGCTTCCCTCATTTGAAATACTGGACAAATTCTACAAGGAAGAATTCTACGTGACTGAAAAGCCTGAATTCTTCAAACAAAAACAAGAAGACGAGGCTTGGTTAAATTTACAGTATTCAGATAGATACGACACTTTCGAGCAATACTTACCGAATACTAGACGTACACTGTTAGACGTCGGCGCAGGGGCTGGCTATTTCCTAAAGCATGGTCAACAACGTGGCTGGAAGGTAAAAGGCATCGAACCCTCTCCTCATGCGGTAACCTATGCTCAACAGATGGGTGTCGACGAAATTGTAGGGTATCTCACCAGCGAAACCAGCAAAGCTCTCGGCAAATTCGATGTGATCAACGCCAGTCTGGTGCTGGAGCATGTTCCCAACCCTATCGAATTAATTGAGCTCATGTATGACATGCTCAATGATGGCGGCATCTTATGCATTAGTACGCCCAACGATTACAACCCATTTCAACAAACACTTACTGAGGTTGAAGACTACCAACCCTGGTGGGTATGTCCCAAGCACCATATCAACTACTTTTCCCCCGATAGCCTGCAACGACTACTCGAAAGGCAAGAGTTTACTGTAGTGCATAAGGAATCCAGCTTTCCGTTAGATATGTTTCTTCTTATGGGTGACAATTATATTGGTGACGGCAAACTAGGTCGCAACTGCCATCACAAACGCGTTCGATTCGAAAGTCAGCTTGCAAAAGCAGGTAAAAATGATCTTAAACGTGCCCTCTATCAAGCCTTCGCCACACTTAATATTGGCCGAGAAATTTGCATATATGGGCGGAAGTAGACCTTGACAGAGACATTATTGAAACAGAGCAGCACAATGCAGTCCCCCACTCATTTATACACAGTGTTTCACCTCAACCTGGCCTTTTCTTCTATCGATACCGCCAGCCATAGCGAGGTGGTCAGCTCCTGTTACTGGCCGCTGCTCGAGATTGTCGACGCAGGGATTTCTCTGGGTATCGAGATGACCGCCTATACGCTAGAGTCGATTCTGGCGGTCGATGAGGCATGGGTCGAAAGGTTTAAACAGCTGCTACATCAAGGCAAGTGCGAGTTAATCGCCAGTGGTGACAGCCAAATCATTGGCCCCCTGATCCCGGCAAGCGTGAATCAAGCCAATCTCAGACTGGGTCAGTCTACTTATCAGTCGATATTGGGTATCACTCCTAAGATAGCCTATCTCAACGAACAGGCGGTCTCGGCGGGACTATTGGATATCTACATAGATGCGGACTTTGATGCCGTCGTCGTTGAGTGGGATAACCCCTACTCTCATAACAGCGACTGGCACGCCGACCTACTACATAGGCCGCAAAGCTTAAAGAGTGCCAGCGGTCGCGAGATCAAGGCTATCTGGAACCACGCCATCGCCTTTCAAAAATTTCAGCGCTATGTCCACGGTGAATTGACCCTCGCCGACTACGACCACTACCTTAAGAAAATTCTCCAACCAGACACCCTCGCCTTCCCCGTCTATGGCAGCGACGCCGAAGTCTTCGACTTCAGGCCTGGTCGCTACCATACCGAGGCTGAAAAAATAAGCGGCGAATGGCAAAGAATAAAGCAACTCTTTATCTATCTGGCGAGCCAGAAAGCCTACTGCTGGAAGACCCCTTCACAAATACTATCTCTGTGGCAGAACGGCGAACCTCTGGCACTGACGAATGCCCAGCACCCAATCTCGGTGAAGAAACAGGCAAAATACAACATATGCCGTTGGGGCATCAGCGGTCGTAACGACCTGCTGCTCAACACCGAATGTCATCAGAAATTAGGACAATTGGAAACAAACCAAGGTGATGACAACCAATGGCGGAGCTTGTGTCGCCTCTGGGCAAGCGATCTAAGAACCCATCTGACTCAGCGTCGCTACAATGATTTGTCACTGCCTCCCGTCCCAAGTAGCGCGCCCGTCTTTGCCCCTTGGCAACCCCGAGAGGATATCGACATTCAGTACGATGATGAGCGCCGCTGGCTGCATGTCACGACACCATGGATCAAATTGACGCTTAATGGTCACCGGGGATTGGCCATCGACTCTCTGGCATTTTCCAGCCACGAATTTGTCCCTGTAATAGGGACGCTATCCCATGGTTACTTCGACCACATCAGCTATGGCGCCGATTTCTATAGTAATCATCTGCTACTCGAACGCTTTAGAGATCGCGACAGGGTGGCCGATCTTAACCGGGTGGAGTATCAGTTAGGTGAGCAAAACGGCTGTCTGGTTATCTTCTGCCGACAAACACTCAAGAGCGGTAGCATACTGAAATGGTATCGTCTCGATGGCGAAAGCCTTCACACAGGCGTTCATTTCGGCGATACAAACAGGCCTGAGGCCTCGATACGCCTTGGCTACATGACCCTACTCGATTGTGAACAGCGCGCCTGGTACCAGACCCATCTCGGCGGCAAGAGTGCGGAGTTTTTCCAACTTAACCAAGATATAGATCAGGGTGCTCCTATTTCCTCTATCGTCTCCAGTAGCAGCGCCCTGGGAGCCACCAATGGGATGCTCCGCTTTGGTAATCAAAATCAAGGAATACAAGTCTGCTGGGATCCAGCCCACTGCGCAGCCTTGCCCATGATCTCTTCGAAACAGATAGATGCTCAGTATTTAAACCGCCTCTGGTTCTCACTCGCCGAGGCCGATGAAACCCTTAAATCGGACGGAAAGCTGCTCGATTTCACGCTTTGCATCACTCCTACCAAGGAGCCTAAATAGTGACTAAGACTCTTGCCCTTGTCGGTGCCCGGCTCAATTCGAGTCGTCTCGCAGGAAAGCATCTGCTGCCGTTAGCTGGCGAACCTATGATTGCCCACATCTGGCGTCGTCTGGAGCAATGCAAAGAAGTAGATTGCAGCGAACTGGCCACAACGGCCGACAGTTTCAACCAACCTCTCGTCGATTGGGCAAACGAACAGCAGATCATTTGCCACCCCTTTGAAGGAGACGTCAACGACCTGATGGCGAGGCTGGATAAGATCATCCAGAGGCAAGACCCAGATTATATTCTCTACGTCTGTGGTGATTGCCCGCTGATCGATCCAGAATTTATCGATCATGGACTGAAAGCGCTAAAGCGTTCAGGCAAAGATGCCATCATGCTAGAGGAAAACATAAAAACCCTACACGAAGGGCTCTCTTTTTATAGCCGCAATGGTTGGAAAAAGTTGCTGGCGGCAAGCCAATGCACCATGTCTAGAGAGCATGTAGGTTACGCCGATAAACTAACACCAGTACTCGACAGAGTCGCCATCTGTGATAGCGGTGATTATGGCCAAATATCACACAGAATCTCGGTAGATACTCAGGCTGATTATCGTTTCATGGCCGAGACGTACCGGCGTTGGTATACGAATCATGAGTCCGATTCCATCGTCAGCCTAGCCTGGGTACACCAACAACTCTTGCAAGACCCTCAGCTGGCCAGTATCAACGCCCATGTCACCCAAAAGGCCGCAGATAAACAATATGCTAAAGCCAGCCTTTATTGCCATCTGGGCGCAGATATTGGGTTAGGTCATTTTAGGCGTATAGAGCTCATCGCCGATGCGTTGCAAGAGTATTTAGGCATAGGCTCCACCATACACGTCTTATACGATGGTGAACCGTTATCTAGCTGTTCAGCCAAGATCCATTGGTATCAAACCGAGAAATCTCTGTTAAATGCCATGAGTGAGGATAAGAATCCGCTACTGCTCCTCGATTTTCACCCAGAGTTCATAGCACCGACTTCGCTCACTCAGGCCTTAAAAGCCCCTAAACAGCACGGTGCTAAGCTTGTTGGCATAGATAAGCTATCTCCCTTGATTGAAACTCTCGACAGGTTATTCATTCCGAGTTTTTATACGGCTTTAACAGATAACAAAGTCTCCTATGGCTGGCAAAACTACCTGTTTAGAGCCAGGCCAAACAACACGAAGCAACGGCAGGTTTTAGTGTTAACCGGAGGAAGCGACGCACTGGGCTATGGCGCACAGTTACCCGCCATGTTAACAGAGCTAGATTTGGACTGGCCGATAACCTGGATACAGGGCCCTTTGGCCCCCACGCCCGATATCCCGCAACATAGCAATATTAAGCTGGTACAGGATCCCAAAAACTTAGATGAGTTGATTGCCGGCGCCGAGGTGATCTTAACCTGCTATGGCCTGTCACTGTTTGAAGCTATCTACTCAGGCGCCGCGACCCTACTACTGCCACCGAAACACTTAGTTGACTTAGACGAGCTACAGCGACTCAGAGCAGAAAACTGCTGTATCGTCAGCGAGTCACTTGAGCATGCCTGCGCAATGCTCACAGACTTGGTCGCACATGAGTCGTTGAGAGAGGCGCTACAAACCCAAAGCAAGCATGTCTTTGCGGATCATAGGGGAATAAAACAGCTAGTGGAAGAGATCAAGACGCTAATGGCTAATGACTAATTATTAACGACGAGGAACGGCACGATTCGGCGTGAGAGCGAGACTAATTCAGGGAAAATCGTTTTTCGAATAACCTTTTCACATAACCTAAGTGATGGCCTGGCAAATTTATGCCAGGCAAGTCGCTAGTTCATCGATCACTCTCTGTTGGTCGCTTGCAGTTAATGCGGGATAGAGTGGCAAGGTTAAAATTTCCTGGTAGAAAGCCTCGGCATGAACCAAATCTCCTTCCTTGAAGCCGCGTTCCAGATAGTAGGGATTCAGGTGCACAGGGAAGTAATGCACGTGCACCTGAATCCCTTTGGCACGCAGGGTATCGAAGATCTCGCGTCGTCTTTCACTCTGATGTAGACGTATCATGTAGAGATGTCGGGCACTCTCTGAGCCCGGTAAGGGATCGACAGGCGTTAAGGGTAGATCACTAAACTTACTGTCATAGATAACCGCTAGACGATTGCGCTCGGTAACGAAGTGCTCGAGTCGACTCAACTGTGACAAGCCAAGCGCCGCATGCAGATCCGTCATGCGATAATTAAAACCCAAGTCGTGCTGCTCGTAGTACCAACCACCTTCATCGGGACGCACCATTTCATCAGGACTCTTGACGATACCATGGCTACGATATGCCACCAGCTTTGCCGCAATGTCAGCGCAGTTGGTCGTCGCCATCCCCCCTTCTGCACTGGTGATAACCTTAACTGGGTGAAAACTAAACACGGTAATATCCGAGTAGTGACAGCTACCTAACCTATGACCACCGTGGCGACTTCCTATAGCATGGGCAGCGTCTTCGATGATCTTAAAGCCATATTCATCACTCAGCGCGGAAATGGCGGCCATATCACAGCTGTGGCCACACAGATGAACTGCGATCACCACCTTAGGCAAGGTTCCCTGGCTCTTTGCTTGAATAAGCTTGATTCTCAATGCCTCTGGAGACATGTTACCGGTGTTGGGGTCAACATCGACAAAGTCAACTTCGGCGCCGCAGTAAAGTGCACAGTTAGCCGACGCCACAAAGGTAATGGGCGATGTCCACACCCTATCGCCAGGGCCAACACCAAGCGCAAGGCAAGCGATATGCAAAGCCGAAGTAGCACTGTTTACCGCCACAGCAAACTTAGCGCCGGTATAATTACATACCCCCTGCTCAAAGGCTGGCACCTTAGGCCCTTGAGTCAGCCAGTTCGATGACAATACCTCGACAACCGCATCAACATCTTGTTGATTGATATCTTGTCTTCCGTAAGGGATCATGCCTTGCTATCCAGCTGAATGATGTCATCACCAGTGAGGAAATCAGGGTTCGTGCCTGAATTATACTCAAAGCCCATCTCAACCAACTGGCCTTTTTCTCCTAAGGCATTGGTACAAAAATCGGTTTCGCGTCCAAAAAATCGAATGCTGGGAGTGATAACAAAATGATCATCAAACTCTAAGGTGTGGTGTGAATCATCGGCCGGACACATGATCTCATGCATCTTTTCACCCGGCCTGATACCAACGATATCGAGTTCGAGGTCGGGACCATAGGCCTTAGCCAGATCGACAATTCGTACAGAAGGGATCTTTGGCACAAAGAGCTCTCCCCCCTGCATGCGCTCGAAATTTTTTAGTACGAAATCGACCCCATCTTGCAAGGTGATCCAAAACCGCGTCATATCCGGATGAGTGATGGGAAGCGATTTAGCGCCTTCGGAGATCAGCTGCTTAAAAAACGGGACCACAGAACCACGGGAACCGACCACATTACCGTATCGCACAGCCGCGAACCGCGTCTTACCACTGCCAACCATATTATTGGCTGCAATAAATAATTTATCAGAGGCCAATTTGGTGGCGCCATACAGGTTAATCGGATTAGCAGCCTTATCTGTTGATAACGCTATCACCTTAGCGACATTGTTGGCGATTGCCGCTCGTATGACATTCTCGGCGCCATGAATATTTGTCTTGATACATTCGGTGGGGTTGTACTCGGCGGCAGGTACCTGTTTTATCGCAGCGGCATGGATAACATAGTCGACCTCTTTAAAGGCCTGCATCAACCTGTCGCCATCACGCACATCACCGAGGAAATAACGCATACAAGGCGCATTAAACCTCTGCTGCATCTCATATTGTTTTAATTCATCACGAGACAAAATGATTAAACGCTTTGGCTTGTATCGCTCTAAAATGGTCTTAGTGTATTTCTGACCGAAAGAGCCGGTGCCACCTGTGATCAGGATAGATTTATTATCGAACATTTACGCTCCATATTCACATTAAAAGCAGCATCACAAAAATAAACTCTTATTTAAGCACGCCGTTGGTTACGAGCCTGCGACTAATTTCAATAGCCAATCATGTAAGGCAAATTTCATACCATACCTTTCAGAACTCAGACATCCAACAGACAATGCCCCTAAAAAGGCCAGCCCCGATCAATATGTAATAAACATCTTTAATCTTAGTAACTTAATATCTAATGTCTAACCTTATTTTTCAACAAGTCCCTAAGTGGTCTCATTTTGGCTAGATTTTAATCCTCTTCTACCTCAAACACTTACTACAAGCTAGCTGGCATAAAATTCGCATCCATATCGAGTTAATCCCAGATTAACATCGCGCTTGTGCCGTATTTGAGTCAGACTCTAAACCATGCAGTGATTTAAATGGGCAAAAAGTCGGCCAGAGTGTCAATAAATTGTCTAAAAACATCAAATTGAGGGTACAATGCAGAACAATCAATCTGAAATTACCAATACCTTTGCCGTCAGCCAGTTTGGTGAATGTTACCTGCCAAGCGTCAACCGCAACACCTTCGAAAAAGTCGATTCGACGACCCTCTTCGACAATAAACTCAAAAAAGCGTTATCAACCCCTGATACGCTGCATATCATTACTGGCTTAGACTCTGGCCTGTTGGCAAACTATGTGATGGAGCACCCCGTCCCCTCGGGTAGCAAATATATCTTCGTCGAACTCGACGAGATCTTATCTCTACTCTCTATCGAGATCCCCGCCCCCCTATCCGATGCCATACAAGTGGTCTCCATCGATGAGTTCTCGACCTTAATTCAATCCTATGAGAACAATCTATTCATAGTAAAGCAGCAATTTAAATTACATAGATCCGTTGCGGCTGACGGGAACTATCTCGATAGCTATAGCTGGCTGCACACTCAAATAGACAACGCCGTCAGACAGGCTTATTTCGAGAATAGCATAGGCTTTACCCAAAAAATCTTCGTCAAGACGCAACTTAAAAATGTCACGGAAACTCTCAGACCTGCCTCCATCTTAAGAGACCAATTCAGAGGCAAGACCTGCATCATCTTGGGCGGTGGCCCTTCGCTGGATAACCATGCCCAATGGATAAAGGCAAATAGCGATAACCTGGTCATCATCGCCGCGTCTCGTATCATAGGTAAACTCAACCGACTGGCCATCAAGCCCAACATTGTCGTCTCGGTCGACCCTCAGTCCGTGAGCTTCGATGTCAACAAGGATATGATGTCACTTCCCCATGACACCCTGCTCGTCTGTTCTTACCATGTGACGCCGCAGATCTTGGGTCAGTGGCGTGGCGCTTGCCTATACACAGGGCCGCGCTATCCCTGGAATGATTTTGCCAAAGACAAGAATATTCAATCCATAGGCCCAACCGTGATCAATAGCGCCATGGAAATTGCACGGGAGATGGGATTTAGCCAGATATTGCTCAGCGGCGTCGACTTCTGTCATTCCCAAAGTGGTGCCAGCCATACCTCCGGCACCTATGCCGCCAGCCTTGGGCCGAACCTAGGCGCCATCATGGAATGGGTTGAAACCTATTCGGGAGAGATGGCCGAGACCCCAATGCAGTTATTGCAGGCTATCGGTGCAACCGAGGATCTTATCGCCTCTCACACCCAGCATGCTCACTATATCAACCTATCCGCCGACGCAGCCAAGGTTAAAGGTATCGAACATCACCCGGCAGATACTATCGTCCTAACACAGATAGATGCCGTCCAACGACATCTATTAGTACCAGAGGTACACCTTGCAAGCGACACCGAGTGGATGGCGCATTTCACTCGCACTCTCAAGGAGTTGACCACTGCTCGACAGGCTTTAATACAACTCAATCGCAAGAATAATGACGCGCTCGCCATCATTAGTAAACTGGAGAAAGAAAGAACAAATGATCGCATCGCGCAGCTCGCTAACAAGCTGGAAAACATCGAGCAGAGCATCAATAAAGAACACAAGGTGCTAGCAAGCCTGATTAAATTCTATGGTTACTACGAATTCAGTCATTTCTTATCTACCCAACAATCCGATGACTGGTCCCAAGAAGAGATCAATAAACGCACGCGCATCTACTACGGCGCCTTCAAAGAGATGAGCGAACAGCTGCTGGAGCAGGTTCAGTCGGCAATTGAGAGAACAGAGTCTCGCCTAGCCGAATATCAAGAGAAAGTAGACATAGAGGCACTGTGCAAAAGATGGTCTCAGGATAAGCAGTGGGGCCGCGCGTTACTTTGGCAGGAGCGGCATCCGCAGCAGTATCAACAGCTGTCAGCCGCAGAGCGAGAGATACTTACCGAGTGCCAGAAGACCTTTGATGCCTTGTTTGTCGTCAAGGAATATATCAATCATTCGACTGAGCGTACCGCACCGCTCATGGATAACGCCTTTAAGAAACTACAGGTACTCTGGCAGCAGAAACACCTGCTGGGCATCACTAAGATGGTTCAATATACGGCGCCTTATATTGATGAAGATCCCGAGATTGCACGCTTATACAACCTGGCTCTCAGCTATCGTTACCTGCTGGAGAATCAATTGCAGGCCTCACTCGATGCCGTGCTCGAGACGCCTCCGGCCGACCGCCAAGAGGAGGAGCTAAAACAGATAATTCAGCTTTCTCTGCAGCTCAACCAACTCCCTCTGGCACTCGAGCATTACGCCAAGATAGTTGAGTACAGCGACGAGTATCTGCCGCAATATGCCCATGCGTTAAACTTGAGCGGCGATCCGCAAGCCGCGCTGGGCGTCTATCTCGATTATCTGGACAAGTATCCCCAGGACATTCCCGTGATGCTGAAGCTAGGGATCTTTCTGGCACAGGCGGGTCAGATTGAAGGCGCCATCTCCTGTTTCGAAAACGTCCTCCTGCTGGATGAGCATAATCAGGCGGCGCTCAACTACCTAGGGCAGCTCAAGCCCTAATCATTTTCGGCGCCAAGGGCAAAATTATCCTGCGGCGCCGTTTCCCTTGTCCTGTGGCAAACCGTATAATGCCCGGTGTTAACAACTTACTGCCGATAGCGAGGTCCTGTGGCGCACACCTATATCCCACTCGAACAATACAAACGCAAATGGATCTTTAACCATAAAGATCTCCCCGTCACAGATGAAGACAAGGCCTGTATCAAGCCGCTGGATCAGAAATCATCCATGACGATTTGGAATCAGTGGGTGAGCAATAAGAGCAGTCGCAGCGAGCAGTTTGCCAAGGGAGACTGGGCCGCTAAGGGCGACGCCTGGCAAGAAACCGATCATTGGCAGAGCGCCTGGGACAGCGACTCACCCGCCCTGCCCGAGCTGTTTCAGGGCCATTTCGACTGGCAAGACGAGACGCTGGTCTATTTCTGCTACGACAAATATCAAATCATCGAGACCCGCTGGGACGTCTTTGTGCGCAACTGGAAATGTTTTCTCTTCTTCGATGATGGTCCACTGCTGATCGCCCCCAAGAAGAAACAGGCCGCCTTCTTCCACCAAAGTGGTCAATATCAGCTGGGTAAACGCGGCTAACCGTTACTATCACAATATTTATAAGAGGTTATATGAAGTCCCTCCTACGCCAACTGCTCCTGATGACAGCCGTGGTCAGTACTCCACTAGCCGCCGACACACTGGCCGACATACCACTCGCCGACGAGATCACCCTAAGCGAACAAGCCTTGCAGCTTAACGGCGCCGGCATTCGCAGCAAATTCTTTATGGATCTCTATGTGGGCAGCCTATATACCCAAAGTCCGAGCCAAACGCTCGACAGCGTCCTCAACGCACCTAGGGTAGCGATTCGCTTAAATATCGTCTCAGGCATGATCACCTCAGAGAAGATGCAAGATGCGATCATCGACGGCTTCGACGATGCCACAGACGGCCAGTCTCAAACCATTCAACCCCAGATAGATGCCTTCATGGCCCTCTTCTCGGCGCCGATTGCCCAGGGGGATCAATTTACCCTGGAGGCGATAAAAGATCTCGGCGTCACCGCCTATAAGAATGGCGAAAAACAGGCAACGGTCGAGGACGAGGCCTTTCGCAAGGCGCTGCTGAAGATCTGGCTGGGCGATAAGCCGGCGCAGAAGAGCCTCAAGCGGGCAATGCTAGGCAAATAAGCAATAGTCGAAGCTACCCGATAGCTAACTGAAAGCTAAATAAAAATCATAAAAATGGCCTGACAGTATGTTCAGGCCATTTTTGTATTCATCCTTTTCCTATTCATCGCATTTTCTTATTTATCAGCGCTCTAGAAACGATACTGGGCTGAAAACGCCAGTGCCAGCTGGTTCTCCAGCGACTCCTGGGTTTTCGGCGAGGAGAGTTCTATCTCACCGCTAAAGAAATAGCCCAGATAGGCATCAAACTTGAGTGGCTCGGTCGCCTGCCAGCCCGCCCTGACGAAGCCGACCCATTCGTCTATCTCCAGGGTCACATCCTCATCTTCCACCAAGAATCTCTGGGTGCGTTTCGAGCTGCCGACGCCAACATCCAGCGATTCATACCACTGATAGCTCAGCTCCAGTCCGGCAGGGCCGCTAAAGCCTGCCGAGAAGGGGTTGGCAAGCTTAAGCTTGTCGGTTATCTGCCAGTTTACCGCCAAATAAGGCAAGGTTCTCACCTCTGAAATATCGTTCAGATAGGCGACTCCAAGACCCAGCATGTTGCCGCCATTGAAACGGTACATGCCTGAGGCGACAACACCATAACTTTGGGCATTGGAAGATGAGGTGCCCTCGCCGTAGGCATACTGCAGCTTAGGCGCCAGCATGAATAGCCAACGATTGTTGGGGCGAAAGCTGACCCCCAGGCCAACCCCATATCTGTCCACGTTAGACCAGGGCGCCAGATTGCCATCCAGTAGCGAGGCGCCGCGGCCGCTCCAGTCATATTCCAGTCTGTCGTAACTGATGCTGGCGCTCAGCGACCATTGACGATTCAAGGCGTAACTGGTCTTGGCGCCGAACAGCCAGGTGTCACGCTGTAATGCCAGGCCGCTATCGCCCACGTCGGCTTCGCCCACGTCGGCTTCGCCGACACCTATGCGCGAAACCGACAGGGTCAGCGGCGATTGCTGTCGCGCTCCCCCTTGGGCCGCCTGGGCGGAAACGGCCGTCAGACAGGTTAACCCTAAAAACAGGGCGTTGATCTTATTGCGAGATACTAGGCTAGGCTTCATACCCTCTCCCTGGAGCTACTCAGTTTAGGCTTAAGGTTTGGCCGGCTGCCCGGCTTCAACTAGGCGCCCGACCAAATTCCAATCATAAAATTAGTACACTCAAGCTTAGTACGACCAGACAGGAGAAAAGATCACTTTCTCTTCAAAAACGGCTAGCACTGTCGACAAAACCGAAACTAGAACAGTGATCTGAACAAAGATTGCCAGCGCCTAAGTCCGATAGGCGCGTAGGAACATACTCACCGTCTCTTTGATATAGGCAGGGCGCTTAGCCACCAGGTCATCGACCGGTAAGCCTAGCTCTAACTTGAGGCGCATCTCGCCAAATAGCATCATACACAGGCGCACCGAGGCACTGCGCAAATCGCCAAAATGGTACTCGCCGAGTTTCTCCACCTGTTCGAAATAATTTTCCAGCAGATTCAACAAAAACTCTGGGCCGGCATTAAAAAACAGCGCCGAAATCTCCGGGTGGGTATCGGCCTGGGCCACACAGGTCTTAAACACCTCTATCGCCTCGGGCGAGACGATCATCTCACCAAAATAGTTACCGAAATGTAATAGTGCCTGCTCAGGATCCTGGGGGCTGGTAAACAGCTCGGCCGTCACCTGATGCACGACACATTTAGATTCGATTGATGCAACAAACAGATCGTCCTTGCTGCCAAAATGCGAATAGACGGTCTGTTTAGAGACGCCCGCCAATTTCGCGACCTCATCCATGCTGGTATTGGGAAATCCTTGCCCACAGAAGAGCTCAATCGCGGCATGTAATATCTGCGCCTTCTTCTGTTCACTGCGGCTAAGGGATGTTTGTACCATTGAAACGTCCTATAAGGTCTTCATTCTTTTCACGACATATTTATACACAAACTAGACTAGACAGTCCAGTCTTTGCAAATTAGACTAACAAGTCTAGTTTAACGATTTATTCACCAACTGTTAACCACGGAAGTGTATCAGTATGACGATGATTACCGCCAAATCCCTCGCCAGGGTATTGTTATGGAGCAGCCTCTGCCTCGCAGCCAGCGCCTGCCAGCAGAATGAGTCCACCAGCAGCGCAGGCAGCGAGCATTTCCCCAAGGTCTCGAGCCAGCGCCTGATCCACTCGGCTAGCTATGACACGGAGCAGGTATTTACCGGCAGCATACGCGCGGGCAACACCACGGCAATCGGCTTCGAGCTGGCGGGTAAAATAAAACACCTGGCGGTCGACAGTGGTAATCATGTCAAACAGGGCGAACTACTGGCTCAGCTGGATACATCCTTGCTTGAGGCCGAGAAGCGTGAGCTTCTCGCCAGCCTGGCACAGAACCGCGCCGACAAGGAGCTGGCCCAGAGCACCCTCAAACGCAGCCAGGCATTGAAACAACAGGGCTACGCCTCGGCCCAGCAACTGGACGAACTCAAGGGGCAACTCAGCAGCCTGCAGGCGGCCGAGCAACGTCTGCGCGCCGCCATAGACGCCAATGCCCTGCGGATCGCCAAGTCCACCCTGGTCGCACCATTTGATGGCATTATCGCCAAACGCAACAATAACTTAGGCGAAGTTGTCGCCCTGGGCGCGCCCCTCTTCACCCTGATCCAGCACAACAATCCCCAGGCCATCGTCGGCGTGCCCGTGGGGCTCGCACAAACCTTGCAAGACAGCCAGCAGCTAACCCTGACGGTGAAAGAAACGCCCTACCTCGCCACCGTGGCCGGCATAGGCGCCGAGGTCAACCCTGTGACACGTACCGTGCCGGTGCGCCTGACCCTGCCCACAGATGCCAAGGTGATCAACGGCGAGCTGGCCTATCTGCATTACAACAAGACGGTCAAGAGCGCCGGTTTCTGGGTGCCCATCAGCTCACTCACCGACGGCCTACGCGGCCTATGGAACCTGTATGTCCTGGTCGAACAACAGCCGGATCAATACCTTATTGAGCGGCGCGACATAGAGATCCTCTACACCCGTGGCGATCAGGCCTTCATCCAGGGGGCGATAAGCGAAGATGAGCGCTTCGTCACCCAGGGCCTGCACAAGCTGGTGGTGGGCGAGCGCGTCATGCTCAACACCCAAGTGGCGACGAGGTAAGTCATGATAAAAGCCCTAGTCGAAAATGGTCGTCTCGCCAGCCTGGTGATCGCCCTGCTGATCGTCGCGGGTCTAGGCGCCATCACCAGCCTGCCCCGCATGGAAGATCCCAGCATCACCAACCGCTTCGCCTCTGTGGTCACCCACTATCCGGGCGCCTCGGCGGAGCGGGTCGAAGCCCTGGTCACCGAGGTACTGGAAAACCAACTCAGGCGCCTGGAAGAGCTAAAACTGGTGCAATCCACCTCGCGTCCGGGGATCTCCGTCATCCAGCTCGAGCTTAAAGACAGGATCACAGAGACAGACCCGGTCTGGTCCAGGGCCAGGGATCTCATCAACGATGCCCAGCATCTCCTGCCCCCAGGGGCACAGAATGCCCTCCTCGATGATCAGCTGGGCTATGCCAACACCGCCATCCTGGGCCTGGTGTGGCAAGGCGCGGGCGAGCCGCGCCAGGATATCCTCAACCGCTATGCCAAGGAGCTACAGAGCCAGCTCAGGCTGATCCCGGGCACAGACTTCGTGAAACTCTATGGCGCCCCCACCGAAGAGATCCTGGTGCAGATCGATGCCCAGAATGTCAATCGCATCGGCCTGAGCGCCGCCGCCATCGCCCAGATCCTGGCCAACGCCGATACTAAGGTGTCCGCCGGTGAAATCACCAACGACGCCTTTCGCGCCCTGGTGGAGGTCTCCGGTGAGCTGGACTCTGTCACCCGCATCAGACAGGTACCGCTCAAGGTCGATGAAAACGGTCAGATCATACGCCTGGGCGAGGTCGCCAGTGTGCAGCGCCAGCCCAAGACCCCCGCCGCTAGCATAGCCCTGATAGAGCAGGCCCAGGGGATCATGGTGTCGGCGCGCATGCTCAACAACACCCGGGTCGATCTCTGGCTACAGCAGGTGCATCGCGTGGTGGAGAAGGTACAGGGGGATCTCTCCTCCAACGTGGAGATCCAGTGGTTGTTCGACCAGGAGGGCTACACCACCACCCGCCTGAGCGACCTCATCGCCAGCCTGCTGCTGGGTTTCATCATCATTCTGGTGGTGCTCATGTTGACCCTGGGGCTGCGTAACGCGGTGATCGTCTCCCTGTCGCTGCCGCTGACCGCCCTCTTCACCCTGGCCTGCATGAAGTATGTCGGCCTGCCCATTCATCAGATGTCGGTGACCGGCCTGGTGGTGGCGCTGGGGATCATGGTGGATAACGCCATCGTCATCGTCGATGCCATCGCCCAGCGTCGCCGCCAGGGGCTGGATCGCATCAGTGCCGTCGGCGAGACCCTCAAACATCTCTGGCTGCCGCTGGCGGGCTCCACCATCACCACCATGCTGGCCTTCACCCCCATCATTCTCATGCCGGGGGCCGCAGGAGAATTCGTCGGCGGTATCGCCATCTCGGTGATCTTCGCCCTGCTGGGCTCTTATCTTATCTCCCATACGCTGATCGCAGGTTTCGCCGGCCGCTTCGGCGCCGAGGGCGATGCCACTCACTGGTATCAGCGCGGGGTCAACTTCCCCATCATCGCCCGCGCCTTTACCGCCACGCTGGATATCGCCCTCAAGCGTCCCCTGCTGGCGGGCCTGGTGATCGGCATATTGCCCATAAGCGGCTTTATCGCCTCGGGGCAGATGACAGAGCAGTTCTTCCCGCCGTCAGACAGAGACATGTTCCAGATAGAGGTGCACCTGGCGCCTCAATCCAGCATAGAAAACACCCGCGCCCTGGTAGAGCGTATCGACGCCAAGCTCAGGGCCACGGGCGAGATGCAGAGGCTCGACTGGGTGATTGGCGGCAATGCCCCCTCCTTCTACTACAACCTGCTGCAGCGTCAGCAGGGGGCGGCCAACTATGCCCAGGCGATGATCAAGGTTGCCGACTTCGAGCGCGCCAACCAATTGATCCCCAGGCTGCAAACCCAGCTCGATAGCGAGTTCCCCGAGGCGCAGATCCTGGTGCGCAAGCTGGAGCAGGGCCCGCCCTTTAATGCCCCCGTGGAGCTTCGCATCTACGGCCACAATCTCGATACCCTAAGAGAGATAGGCGATGAGGTGCGGCGCATTCTTATCACCACAGATCACGTGCTGCACACCCGCGCGACCCTGAGCGCCGGCGCGCCCAAGGTGTGGTTTCAGGTAAACGAAGACGCCAGCAAGATGAGCGGGTTGAGCCTGACGGATATCGCCAAGCAGATCCAGATGGCCACCACAGGCATCAATGGCGGCAGCATACTGGAGCAAACGGAGTCGTTGCCGATCCGGGTACGCACCCAAGATCTAATGCGCGAGCAGCAGACCGAGCTGTCGCAGATCAACCTGCTGTCAGGGAGCGGCGTGGGGATCCCGCTCTCGGCGCTGGCCAGCAGCCGTATCGACGTCAGCCTGGGCGCCATCCCCAGAAGGGACGGCCAGCGCGTCAACACCATAGAGGCCTACCTGGAGAGCGATGTGCTGCCCCAGCAGGTGCTCGATCAGGCCAAGACGCGCATCGACGCCCTCACCCTGCCCGCCGGATATCGTATCGAGGTGGGCGGCGAGAGCGCCAAGCGTAACGAGGCTGTGGGTAACCTGCTGTCCAACATAGTCCTGGTGATCACTTTGCTGCTGGCGACCGTGGTGCTATCGTTCAACTCCTTCCGCCTCACCGGCATCATACTGCTGAGCGCGGTGCAGTCGGCGGGCCTTGGCCTACTCGCCGTCTACCTGTTTAACTATCCCTTCGGCTTTACCGTGATCATCGGCCTGCTGGGCCTGATGGGCCTAGCGATCAACGCCGCCATCGTCATATTGGCGGAGCTTGAGGATATGCCGGACAAGCGTGAGGCGGGCATTCCAGCCATAGTGACCGTGGTCAGCAGCTGTGGCCGCCATATTGGCTCGACCACCATCACCACCATAGGCGGCTTCCTGCCGCTTATCATTGCAGGTGGCGGCTTCTGGCCACCGTTTGCCATCGCCATCGCCGGTGGCACGGCGCTCACCACATTGCTATCACTGGTGTGGGTGCCGACCATGTACCAGCTGCTGATGACCAAGCGGCAGATTATGACCGTGCCCAAGCTCCAGCCCAGCTAGCGGCTTAACTAACGATCTAATCACAAGATGCACTGGCTCATCTGCCCAGGGTGATCCAGTGCATACTTAGACTAATTGCCGACGTCACTCCCATTTTTTCCTTTAGTTAAATAGACCTACGTCAAAACAATCTCGCACTGCCTTGGTTACATTGTCGACAGTATAACCATAAGGTGGATGACCAAAATGAACTATAAGAACTGGCCTATCGCCAAACAGATAGGCGCCCTTGCCCTGCTCCTCACCGTCGTCGTATTTGCCATCCTCAGCAGCATCTCCTACATCACAGCCGCCAACGTGCTGGAAGATAAAGGAAAGACAGCCGTTAAGGCGCAGATGCACAGCACCGCCGACCTGATTGAACTCGAGTACAACAGCCTGTTGAGCCTGGCCAGACGCAACGCCGATGTGCTCAGAGCCATGTACCCGGGGCAATTCTTCAAGCCGGATAAGACTGTCAAGGTGATGGGTAAACCCACACCGGCCCTGGTACACGAGCGCGAACAGATCAATGCCTCCAAGAGCAAGGTGGATCGCTACTCTAACCTTACCGGCGGTAACGCCACCGTCTTCGTTCGCGACGGCGACGACTTTATCCGCATCTCCACCTCGCTGAAAAAAGCCGACGGCAAACGCGCCCTGGGCACCTACCTGGGAAAGAAGCATCCGGGCTACGGCGCGCTCATCGCGGGCCAGGAATATGAAGGCTATGCCAGACTGTTCGGCAGAGACTATATGACCGTCTACCGCCCCATCACGGGCCCCCAAGGCGATATCATAGGCATACTCTATATCGGCTTCGATATCTCAGATGCCCTGACCGAGCTGCAACGCTCGATGAACCAGCTTAAACTGGAGGAGACCGGTTACTTCACCCTGATACGCAACGTGGACAACGCCATCATCGCCCAGCCCAACCAGGAATCGGGCACCATACTGACCGAGGTGATACTCGATGGCCTCTCTATCGAACAAGCCAAGCGCGGCGGCCAGGAGAGCGAATACCTCAATGGCAATAAGGAACCCATGTACGCCTACGCCGTCACCATCCCCGGCTGGCAATGGACCCTGCTGGGTCAGGCCAAAAAGCGTGAGCTGAACGAAGAGAGCCTTAAGCTGCTGAGCATCAATGCCGGCGTCGCCGCCGTGGGCGTGCTGCTGATCACCCTGCTGCTCTCTATGGTGCTAGTCAAGACACTGCGCCCGCTGCGTCATCTGCAGCACCAGCTTACCGAACTCGGCAAGGGTGACCTGACCCAGGAATTTGACCAGGTCAGCCCGGACACAGACAACGAGGTCGACAAGATCACCCTCGCCGCCCGCCAGATGGCCCTGAGTCTTAGAGAGCTGGTCGGCGCCCTACGCGCCTCGGTCAACACCCTTGAGGAGCAGGCCAGCAGCGCCCAGGAAGTGGCCAGACTCAACGGCGAAGAGGCCCAGCAGCTGATGGCCCAGACCGACCAGATCGCCACCGCCATCGAGGAGATGTCCACCTCGGTGCGGGATGTCGCCAACCACGCCAGTGACGGCGCCAGCCAGAGCCAGCAGGTGGACAACGCCTCCCGCGACGGCCACCAGCAGCTCGACCATCTGGTGCAGGGGCTGGGTAAACTCAGCGAGCAGCTCGATGCCAGCCATCTGAGCGTCGAGAGCGTCAGCAAGGAGAGCGAGGCGATTAGCCAGGTCACCGAGGTGATCAACAGCATCGCCGAACAGACCAACCTGCTGGCACTCAACGCCGCCATCGAGGCCGCCCGCGCCGGCGAACAGGGCCGCGGCTTCGCCGTGGTGGCCGACGAAGTGAGAACCCTGGCCCAGCGCACCCAAACCTCGATCTCTGAGATCAGCCAGACCATCACTCAGCTGCAGCAGCAGATCAAGGTGACCGCCGAGCAGATGGGCCAGAGCCACCAGCTGGGCACCGCCTCCGCCGCTCAGGGAGAGGAGGCCGCGACCAAGCTCAACCAGATCACCATCAGCATAGGGGAACTGGCCATAGCATCCAGCAGCATCGCCAGCGCCACCGAGCAGCAGAGCGCCGTAGCCGACGAGATCACCCGCAACCTGCATGAGATCACTGAGCTCGCCCGCGACGGCGAACAGCGCGCCGGCGACACAGTCGACGCCGCCCAAAACCTCTCCCACATCGCCGCCGAGATCAAACAGAAGATCAGCGTGTTTAAGTCATAGCTTCTGGCTAACGCTCATCTCAACGAAAAAAGCCGCTATCAAGCGGCTTTTTTATGTCTGGCTGACATAGCAGTAGCTGAGTGTACATAGCGAGGTGTCGACTCTTGGAAATTTAATGCCTAGGTAGTTTAACGATTAAAGCACTGTGGCTTGGAATGGATGTTTAACGTTTGCCAGCATAGCCATCGGCAAGGAAGCCTTAACCATGGCTTCATGGTGTATCAATTGCCTGCCGCAGGCCTTATGTGCAAACACATTTGTGACACGCTACGAGCACTTATATGGACACCTCGGATAGATCAAACATTTTGTGAGTAACAGAAAGTAATACTGCGTACGTATATCCGACCTGTTTGTGAGCATCTTCGTGCTCTGGCCTTAATGAGAACCGCGCCTTCGCTGCTT
>NZ_WRPA01000011.1 GCF_009831655.1 Shewanella insulae
CAGAATCATTTGGGCGATGCTTTACTATAAAACCGAGTACAGACCTGGCTAAACAACAAGAGCAATTACATACCCGAAAAACCGAACACAATTAATGAAGTAACAGGTAATACCGGCCTTCGAAAATGCTGAGAGAGCACAAGGTGTTGTAACACCGAACGGACGATAAGCAGCGAAGGCGCGGTTCTCATTAAGGCCAGAGCACAAAGATGCTCACAAACAGGTCGGATATACGTACGCAGTATTACTTTCTGTTACTCACAAAATGTTTGATCTATCCGAGGTGTCCATATATGTGCTTGTACCGTGCCAAAAGAGTGCTTACAGATGCGTCGTTCCTTCACATCTCACCCATAGGGATATGGAAAATGTCCGCTTGATGTAGGGAAGGTCACCGAGCCTGTGATCACGACATTGGCTCTTCCATGTATCGCCCTAAAATACCAGCCATGCCGATGGTTGAAGCCTCGTCATAGGGCAAGCATGTTGATTTAGGCCTTGATGACTCTAGGACGAATGAGAGAACCAATAATATTACCAAGCAGTTCCTTATACATTAGCTCTATTTCTTCCTTACTTATGCTCCCCCCACGTATGAGCATCTCTTGCATTTGATCCGGCTCTTTAACGAGATAACCAGTAGAAATAAAACCATTTTTTTCATAAAAGGCTTTGCGCTTTATTCGTTGCCGATAGTTTCTTGCCTGCTCATTAACTTCTTCAATATTCAATACCATCCTTTTTTCTGGGTACAGATCACCTAAGGCATCCATGACCTTACTTCCATAGCCCTTAGAACGGATTGATTCTGATACAGCCAAGAATTGTACAAATACAATATCCCTGTACTGAGTGAGATAGATAAGACCAATCCACTCTTCTCCATCATAAAGTACGCTAAAGCCCTTCTTACCCTTTCTCAGTTTAAAACGAAGCAGAAATGTCGGTATGCGTTGCGCACCGGGAAATGCCTCTTTATAAAGCTCGATCACTTTCGAGTAATTACCGTCACTCTTATTAAACGGCCGGAAATTGATGCTCACATCTAGTACACCTAACCTTTTTAGTGCCCGTGTGCCTTTCTCAGCAACCCGCTGAAAACCCAAGCCTTAACTATCTGTAATGCATAGAACTTATCAGCATTCGCTTAAACAAACCAACTGGAAAACCTGCTAGCAGCAGATGTAGCTAAATCGAAGAGATAGAATAAGCTGGTACAGATGCATCTGCGGACATGGATACCAGGCAAAAATCCCACTAAAACCGTGAGGTTTCCCCCCGTAGTCATTTCCCTTATAATCGCCGCTCATCCGTTCAAAGGTAAGCCAAGATGTTCCATATCGCCCTCTATGAGCCAGAGATTGCCCCCAACACCGGCAATATCATCCGCCTATGTGCCAACAACGGCTGCCAGCTGCACCTTATCGAGCCTCTGGGATTCGATCTCGAAGAGAAGAAGCTGCGCCGTGCGGGCCTGGACTACAGCGATCTGACCCGGGTCACCCGCCACAAGGACTTCGAGAGCTTCCTTGGCGCCATGGCTGGCAAGCGCATCATGGCCTGCACCACCAAGGGGAGTCGCCCCCATAGCGAAATAGCCTTCGAGAAGGACGACGTCTTGCTCTTTGGTCCCGAGACCCGCGGCCTGCCGATGGAAATCATCGAATCGATCCCCACCAGCCAGCGCCTGCGCATCCCAATGGCCTCCAGCAGCCGCAGCCTCAACCTGTCTAACTCGGTCGCCATCATCAGCTATGAGGCCTGGCGTCAGCTCGGCTACGAGGGCGCCTGCT
This sequence comes from Shewanella insulae, assembly GCF_009831655.1. GTDB lineage: Bacteria > Pseudomonadota > Gammaproteobacteria > Enterobacterales > Shewanellaceae > Shewanella > Shewanella insulae. Next base: position 1,794 of record NZ_WRPA01000011.1, read on the forward strand.
AAACCCTTTCTGTGGAGTTTATGAGGCAGGATTAAGGGCGATGCCACGATAGACTTGATAGTCGTCATCGTCCTGATCCAGATATTGCACCTTCTGCAGCCATAACCAGCCATCCCCCTGCGGTGCGAAGCTGAGACGGATCATCGCCGGGCGCTGCTGCACTAGGCCCTTGCCTAAGAGAGAGAAACCCAGCTCATTTCGATAGAGGGTGAAATTGAGGGTCTTGTCCGGATCGACACCGTTGAAGTAGGTGAGCCTTATCTCGCCATCGCCCTCGCGGAACCACCAGGTCTCGCTCAGCGGATGGCTGGCGTGTTCGCTCACCGTGAGCATCAGCTGGCGCCGATCACCGCTGCAGAGTCCCTGTACCCTAACGGCTTTCACCAGCCACCTAGGCCTGGAAGCCTCCCCCTGCCAGCTTCCCGCCAGGGCCTGACAGAAATCGGCCAGGGCTATCTTCTGCGCAGAGACCGAGGGCGACAGCAAGATGGCAGAGAGCACCAACATGATGGCTAAGAGCAAGCGTGGCGATTTAAAACAGTTCAACATCTGGTTTTGTTTGGTGTAAATGGGTTTCTCGATAGGCATTTAACGCCTCGTGTATCGGCACGCCCTCAAGCAGGGCCGCAAACATCTGCCGTTCACAGTCCAAAGAATAATGCGCCTGTATCTCCCCTTGCAAGTGCATCCAGGCCGCTTGGGAATGACGCCGGGTCTTATCCCCCAACATGGCTTCCATCAGACTCAGCGCGGTGATCACATGGTTCAGTCGCTGTGAGATACGATCGTAAAACTGAAACGCCATCACCCCGCTGTCGATAGCCTGCATCAAACCATCGCTGTGAGCCAGGATCGCCTCTGGCGTATCGGCGTTGCCGTGGAGATGACGATTGACCTCGGACAGATGCTCGGCCATCTGGGTAAACAACTGCCCCAGCCCGGTCACGTTATGGTCGCCATCGGTCAACGACAGCTCTATCTGCGCCGTCGCCAGCAGAAGCAGCTTAGTGGTCTCCTGCAGGTGACACCAGTCGGCGTCATCACACACACATGCCTGGCAGCGAACGGACTCTGTAGACGGGTTGGCAGATTCCATGGACATCTCCTGATAAGGCTTGGCTAATACTCGGCTAGTACTCGGCTAATACTCGAGCGTGAACCTTATTAAACCTAGATGAAAGCCCATCGAAATGCGAACCCAGAGGGCGGAAAGCGGCCCCTTGGGAATGCCAGATAAAAAAGGCCCGCCGGGATTAACCGGCGAGCCTTATGCTGTCCCATGACTTAATGCTTACTGCGAGAAGCCGACTCCATTGATCTCCACCTGCTTCACCTCACCATACTGGGCGGCGATATCGGCGATCTTGCTGGCGTTGCCGATCAGCACGTATTGCAGCTTATCCTGAGGGAAGTAGCTCTGCACCAGACGCTGAGTCTCCGCCAGGGTCAGGCCATCGACATTCTTCTGGAAGTCGTTGATGAAGCTGTCGTCGAAGCCATAGAGGTACATGCTCGACAGCAGGCCGGCCAGTTGCGCACTGGTCTCGAACTTAGGCGGGAACTGCCCCTTCACATAGGCCTTGGCCGAGTCCAGGGTAGGCTGATCTATCCCCGCCTGCCATAGACGTGAATAGGTCTTCAGCGCCAGATCGATCGCCTCCTTGGTGGTCTCGCTCTTGGTGAAGGTGCTGATCCTGAACACGCCCCCCTGGGAGTAAGGGGTAAAGGCCGAGCGGGCACCATAGGTCAGCCCGGCGTTCACCCTTAACTCGTCATTGAGCCAGGAGGTGAAGCGGCCACCCAGGATAGTGTTGACCACCTGTAGCCCCACATAGTCAGGATTATTGCGGCTAATGCCCTTACCGCCGATCAGGAAGGTGGTCTCGATGGCGTCACCCTTGTTGACCAGCAGCACCTTGCTTGCGTCTAGCGAAGGCTGATCTTTGGCCAGGTCTTGCTTGGCGATCTCCTCGCCGTTTTGCCAGTCACCAAACAACTTGTCGAGCCTTGCCTTCATCTTAGTCGGCTCAAAGTCGCCGACAACGGAGATGGCAACATTCTGCGGCTGATAGTAGCTCTTGTGGAAGGCGCGCAGCTGGCTGACCGTCAGTTCTGCCAGAGAGTCACGGTTACCCGATGCCGGATTACCATAGGGGTGCTCGCCAAACACCAGCTTATCGAAGTAGCGGTGGATCACCACACGTGGGCTCTCCTTCTCCTGGGCCAGGCCCGCCATCTCGCGCTGACGCAGCTTATCGAACTCACCGTTATCGAAATCCGGTGCACGCAGCAGATCTCGTACCAGAGGTAGCATCTTCTCCGTGTCTTTGGCCATGAAGTCGGCATCGATGAAGCTGCCCTCTTTGCCTGCATCGGCGGCAATCGAGGCCCCGAGGAAGTCGACCATCTGCTCTATGTCTGACTTGCTCTTGCCGTTAGCCCCCAGCAGCAAGGACTTGGCCGTCATGTTGGCCACCCCAGAGGTGGTGTCCTTGACCGCACCGGCGCGCACCACGGCGCTAACGGTGATCAAAGGCACCTCTGTCTGTGGCATCAGGTAGACGGTTAGGCCGTTAGCCAGTTGATACTGCTCATAGGCGGGCATGGTGAAGCTGCCGGTATCGACCGTCTGGCTCTTTGTTGTCGCGGCGCAACCCGAGAGTGCCAGGGCGCCAGCTACCAGAGCTGCCGTACCCAACTTGGCGAATCCTTGGGGAATTTGAGTCAATAGGGTCTTCATTGGTCACTCTCCTCTGTGGCCGCGAGTACGCCAACGGTACGGTTGGCGCGACGTAGATAGGTTTGTGCGACACGCTGAATATCTTCTGGAGTCACCTTGTTATAGGCCTCAGGCGCATTGAACAGCTTGTCATAGCTGCCGAAGTAGAGCTCGTAGGTGCCTAAGGTATTGGCCTTGCCATTAATGGTTTCCATGGCGCGGTAGAAGTTCATCAGTTTGATGTTCTTCACCTTCTCAAGCTCATCCTGGGTCACACCTTGTTGTGCGATGCGATTGATCTCGCCAATCATGGCGCTCTCTAACTCCTTGGCGGTAATGCCAGGGTTGGCGACGCCCATCACATAGAAGAGATTAGGGTCGAAGCTCATCGGCATATAGGTTTCCACCTCGATGGCCACCTGCTTCTCTACCAAGGCTTGATACAAACGCGAGCTGTTGCCCGTGGTCAGGATAGAGGAAAGCAGATCCAGGGCGTAGTAGTCCTGATTCGAGGTCGCCGGCACATGGTAGGCCAGCATCACGTTCGGCGTGCTTACCGATGGCTTCTGCACGAAGACGCGGCGCTCCCCCTTCTGCAGGGGTTCGACCGTCTTCACCTCCCGTGGCGGAGTCTGGGCGGGAATAGGCGCAAAGTACTTGTTGGCCAGGGCTTTGACCTCATTAAGCTTCACATCACCGGCAATCACCACCACGGCATTGTTGGGCGCATAGTAGGTCTTGTGGTACTGCACCAGATCGTCCTGGGTCCAGGCGGCGATATCCGACTCGTGACCGATCACCGACCAGCTGTATGGATGAGCGCGAAATGCCGAGCCCTTAACCTCTTCCTGCAGGGTGCGCCAGTTGGAGTTTTCCAGGCCTGTGGTGCGCTCCGAGGCCACCACGCCGCGCTCGCTCTCTACCATCTGAGGATTGATATCCAGGTGCGCGATACGATCCGCCTCGAGATCGAAGATGGTCTCCAGGGCGTTGGCCGGGAACCAATCTGTGTAGACGGTAAGGTTTTCTGTGGTGTAGGCGTTGTTGGCACCGCCAGCCGCCTCCATGGTGCGGTCGAACATCTTAGGACCAAACTTCTTCGAGCCGTTAAACATCATGTGTTCGAAGAAGTGGGAGATCCCTGTGATGCCGGGCACCTCGTTGCGGGATCCCACCTTCCAAAATAGATACATGTTGGCATTTGGGATGGATGCATCTTCTAGCACCATGATTTTCATGCCATTATCTAGCGTGAAGCTTTTTATGTCTTCGACCTGAGTTGCCTGCGCCCCCATGGAGGAGAGGAGTCCCCCAATGGAGAGGCACAGCGCGATCATCTTTCGCATCATCTGTCGTTCCCTCATTCGTGAGCAGATAGAATTTATCTCGGTATCCGGTGGCGACTCACGCGAGCCGTCTACGTTTATTCGAGAACTATAAGAGGCGAAATTATAAATAAGATCAAGTCTGTTGTAGCGACTATCGCGGGAGAGAATTGTAACTTATTGCTTTTATGCCATGCTTAGACACAAACAGACGACACCTAACATGACGATACCTAAGCCGAGGGAACGCGCCTTGCCACACACCACAGAGATAGATCTAGCCTATCTAAACCGCATCAACTGCAACACAGAGGCGCAGTTGCAGATACTTACCCCACTCAGGCCCATCAGGCTAAAGACCCGACTGATAGGCATTGATCCCGATAACGCCATCATACTCGCCTTAGGCCAGGACAAATACTGGCAGGCCGCCCAGGACTATATCACTCAGGGGCAAGGGGTCGTGGTGCGCCTGATCAACAGCGACGATCCCGAGGCTAACATCCTCGCCTTTCGAAGCCAGATCAAAACCTTGCTCAACAATGCCGGCCGCTGGCTAGTGGTGAATTACCTCAAGGAGTTGCAGAGTGTGGCCCTGAGACAACACTGCCGCATTCCGGTCCACCTGGCCGCCTCGATACATGAACGCCAGGCAGAGGGTCACTCCACCCATGTCTGCTCCAGCGGCTTCCTGCAGGATGTCTCGGTCAAGGGGGGGCCTACATAGGCGAAGAGATAGAAGGGGCCACCCTAGACAAGGGCTACCGTTTACAAGTCAAATTTGAAGAGACGCCAGAGACACTTAGCGTGCCTATCACATTGAAAAATATTCAGTCTCCCGAGCCGGGACGCAGTCAGTATCAATATGGTTTCACCTTAGACGAGAGCCAAGAGGAAGAAACCCCGAACGACTTTGCCCAGAAGGTGATCATCAATCACCTGATGCAGCAACCTAATAATTAGAGATGGCCGGGTTTACAAGCCTAGCTTGGTAAAGAAGACCACATCCTTGTCTATCACCTCCAGCTGCCAGTTAAACGCTTTGGCGATCCACTCGAAGGTGGCCGTGCTGTAGAAGCGGATATGAGTCTGGTCCTGCTTGTAATGCCAGTTGGCAAAGGCGGCTTCGCCCAGCACCCGCTTGGTCATGATAGCCAGACAGGTGCCCGGCTTCATCATGGCATCCAGGCGTTTTAGCAGGGCTGAGGCATCTGCCACATGCTCTATCACCTCTGTCATGGTGATGAAGTCATATTGCTGCTTAAGCAACTGCTCGTCGGGGAAGTAGTAGAGATCATAGTTCTCCATGGCGATGCCCACCTCGCCCGCCATCACGCTGATGGTCGGCCCTGGACCACAGCCGAAATCCAGTCCTCTATGGTCACTGGTCAGTCGCTCGCGCAGGGGTAACCAGGTACGCCCAAGGAAACGCCTGTAGCCCTGATCCCTGCTGTCATTTTGGTGATGATCGTAAAACGCCTTCTCCGCCTCGGGAGTCAGGAGATACGCATCGGGGACGCTCACCAGCTGACACCGATTACAGATCTTATATTCTCTGTGCTTATCGCGATGAAAGCACGCCAGGTTCTCACTATGACAAAGGGGACAAAGACTCACAGGGTATCCAACTAGCTTTTAGGTTTGGGAATTTTTCTTTCTTGGGCCGCGGCTTCGCGCGCCTCTTTAAGGTATTTAGACTCACGACGCTCGCGTTCATTAAACTGACGCTGAGCCTTCTCGCGCTGGGCCTCTTGCCACTCACCCGATTGCTGGCGCTCGAGCACTGCCTGCTCCCTGTCCTGGGTAGCCCTGGCCGCCTCTCTGGCCTTCTTCAGCTGCTCGGCCTCCGTCTGGCGCGCAATCTCACTTGCCTCCTCGGCCTTAGGACTCATACGCTTATGTTCCTTCGCCGCCAGATCTAGGCTCAGGCTAGCCAGCAACACCAAGACGATGCAAGAAATTGAGCGGGTCGACATGAGAGTTATCCTTAACCAGATGAGAATCTGTGCCGATTCTAGCACTATCGCGCGCACAAAGCTGAAAAACCTCAGGCCCATGCCCTGCGGGAAATTGTTAACATATGTCATAAAAATGACTGAAAAACCATGCAAAAACCTATCCTTAGGTTTGAGTCTCTTGCCAATTCGCGGTATTTTTAACCCAATCGGCAAAGAGATAAGCAGCGAAGACACGATGAAGGCTGCTCATTGCCCCATTTGCTAGCCATCACCCGGAGCACCCTATGGGCCCTTGGTTAACCTTACTGGCGCAGCTAGACAGCGCACAGCCTGAGATAAAACGGCAACTCGACAGTTGGCGCCAGGATGAGTGTGCTTACCTGGCCATTCTCAAGGGACACTCCTTTATCGGCGCCAGTCAGGGCACGCTGGACTACTTCCACACCCAGCGAGACAGCTTTATCAATGCCACCCCCTACGACTTCTCACCACGCATTCAAGCCAGCGGCATCAACAGCATAGAGCAGGCCCAGCAGCTAATTGAGCGGGTCCACCAAGGAGAGGTTGTCAGCACAAACTGGCTGCACATGAGTCAACTGGGCCGCGAGCTGCCCACTAGGGTCTCAATGCTGCCGGCGACACATCAGGACGGCCAGGTGATCTTGGTGCGCTTCGATCCTGCCGACCGCAGGGCCAAGAGGCGAGAAGATGTTTCCAACGGCTTCGATCGTCTGCCGCCGCAGCTGATCTCAAGCATATTGGAAGATAGCGCCGAGGCCGTCTACATCAGCAACCGCAAACATAAGGTGATCGCCGTCAATAAGGCGATGTGCCGCATCTATGGTTATAGCGCCGATCAACTGCTCGGCCGCAGTTCGTTGGAGCTACAAGGTTTTTGCGACATCAGCGAGAGGCAAACAGATTTCCTGCAGAGCCTGGAAGATCGCGGCAGCTGGCAGGGCGAGACCCTCAAGACCCGCTCCGATGGCAGCCAGTTTCCCGCCTGGGAAAGCTGCCGTAAGCTGCAGATCGATGGCGAGACCTTCTATGTCACCCTCTTCAGCGACATCAGCGCCAAGAAACGTCTTGAATCGCGCCTGACCCAGCAGGCCATGGTCGACACTCTGACCGGCCTGCCCAATCGTCACCAGCTCAAGCTACAACTGGATCAGGCCCTTGTGATTGCTCAAGAGGAAGGCAAGCTAGGCGCCGTCATCTTCATGGATCTTAACGGTTTCAAGAATGTGAACGATTGCTTCGGTCACGCCACGGGCGACAAGGTGCTGCAACTGGTCGCGGCTCGCCTGGAGGCCAGCTGTATCGACAAGGCAAGCATTGCCCGCCTCGGTGGCGACGAATTTACCTTAGTGCTGAGCGATTGCCAGGATAGAGAGGAGATAGAGGCCATCTCGAAACAGCTGCTGGCCATATTCGACGCTCCCTTCGAGATCAACGGTCAGAAATTCTACCTGGGCACCAGCATAGGTATCGCCCTCTTCCCAAAACACAGCGATCAGGCAGCTCAGCTGCTCAGCTTTGCCGATACCGCCATGTATTGCGCCAAGAAGAGCCCCACCCATGTGCTCTTCTACGATAGCCAGATGCACAGGGATGCCCAATACAAGCTAAAGACCATCAACGACCTGCGCCATGCCTTCAACCTCGACCAATTCAAGCTAGCCTATCAGGTGATCGTCAATCTCGATGGCAGCCAGGTAATAGGCGTCGAGGCCTTACTACGCTGGCATAAGAGTGAGGAGGAGATCGTCGAGGCCTGTGATTTCGTGCCCCTACTGGAAGAAACCGGCCTGTTGATCAACATAGGTCAGTGGGTGCTCACCACCGCCTGCGAACAGGTTGCCAAGTGGCGCGCAGATACGGGCAAGCCGCTACAGGCCTGCGTAAATGTCTCAGCGACCCAACTGGAACACCCGGATTTTGTCCAGCAGGTGACCCGCGCCTTAATCTCCAGCGGCCTGCCCGCCAAAGGCCTGGTGCTGGAGATCACCGAGTCGGCCCTGCTACGCCAACCTAAGCGGGTCAAGAACACCCTGCTCCACCTCAAGGCCTTGGGCGTAAGCATCGCCATCGATGACTTCGGCGCCGGGCTCTCTTCACTCAGTAAATTAGGCAGCCTGCCCATAGACACGCTCAAGATAGATGCGGGCTTTGCCGAGCGCCTCAACGAACCTCAGGGACGAGAGCTCTGCCAGGCCATGATTCAACTTGCTCAGGCACTCAAGATTCAATTTGTAGTAGAAGGGGTCGAGACGCTGGAGCAGAAACAGATTCTGGCGGGCATGGGCCAAGGGTTTGCCCAGGGGTACTTTTATGGGTATCCGACGGCGGCAGAGCAGTTTACCAAGGCAAACTTCATCCTGCATTGAACCGATAACTGTGTCAGCGCCTCGAAGGCAATACTGCCTCCCTGCACGGACAGTAAACTGACACAGCTATCTGACCACTCTATCTTGAGTGACTCAGACTATTAGACCTTAATTCGTTTCAGATTATCGTGATCTACCCCATAGGCTGTTCCGGCAACCTATGGCTGGTTCACAGTTTTATCACCAAGTTATTTGGGCTCGTATCTTTGCCTCACCGCCGCGGGCATGGCCGCCAGACGTTTCTCTACCAGAGCTGCCAGGGCATCATGGAGTGGCGACACATCGCAGCCGGGTTCCAGGGTCTCAATGGCCAGCGCCGCCGCCTCCAGGGTCGACAGGCTATCGTCACGCTTGGCCTTACGTATGGTGTACTTGGAGGGGGCGTCGAGATCCAGATGTACCCCTGTAAACTCAAGCAGCCAGGGATTTAACTGCAACAACTTGTAGGCCTTGCGCCAGGTGCCGTCTAGCAGCAACAAGATCGTATCATGGTGCTGCACAGACGCCTCGAGCGGCTGGCTGGTTTCGCTGGGGTAGAGCAGACACACGGGCCGGCTTTGCGCCGCGAGATATTCCCTCAGGTCGGCAAAATCTTCCGGTGTCTCTCCCACCACCAGCCGCAACTGCTCCCCCATCACCGCCTGCATCAGCTTGACGCTGTTCTTGGCATGGGACACCTCGCTGGGGTGCTGCAACACGATCAGTTCGACGCGGGTAGATAACTGACGAATACTGTCACACAGGCAGGCATTGACTGGGTATTGGCATTGGGGGCAAACGGGACGGCTCACAAGATCCTCGATAGAGATGGCTGGGCGCTAAACCTAACCGAGTTGACACACTGTGCGACTCGGCCACTTAAAACTCACGCATAAAAATCAAACCTTTACACAACAATCGATTAACAAATATAATCCGGCGCTGGGCAATGGCTCGTCTTAAAGCAAGATTATAACGGGCAGCTGAGTGTTATCACAGCATGGACGCTGCCAATATAACTACAAGGAAGAAGAACATGAAAAAACAGCTACTCACACTCCCTCTGCTCCTAGGGTTAACGACACAGGCGTTTGCCGGTGAAGCCGTTAACACCTTTCAACATGAAGCCAATGTAAATTTCGGCACCGACACAGATCACTTCGAGGACGGTGTCTGGAACCTTGACTACCGCTTCTATTTTAAACCTGTGGAAAACAACAATGCTCCCCAAGCACTAGCGGGATTCCTGGCGCAATCCTCCTATCTAGGCGGTATGTATGCTCAGGCCAACGCCTATGACGATACGGTTCGCTACACTGTGGATGGCCGATATGTGATGGACTCCAATTGGTTCATAGGTGCAAATTATCTCTATCTCGACGTGGATCAAGAAGACTTTATTGCGGTGCCGAGGGATGAAGATCAAACCGGTTATGGCATCAACTTCGGCTACTATTTTAACGACAGCTCCGAAGTCGCCATCTATTACCAGTACCAAGGCAACTCAGACTCTTGGAGCCTGATCACAGAGGAGGTCGTTGATTTCGATCTAGACAACAATCTTTATGGCGCTCATATCCGTACCTACTTCCCGCTACAATCGACCACAGGCTTAGATCTAAAGGCCCAGATCGAATATGGCAAACTAGAAAGCAGCAGTGTCATCGCTTCCCGATCGATAGAGAGTCGCTATAAAAATGACACCACTCAAGTGAGTCTGAGCGCCGACTGGTATATCACCCCAGCCTGGTCCGTTGGCGCCGGTTATAGCTGGTTCAATAGTGATGCAAAATCCCAGTTGCCCACCACAGAGAATACCGTTAGCACATACAGCTATGATGACAGCATCAACCTGTTTAGCCTGTCGACGAAATATTGGTGGCAAATCTCCAACAGCTTCGCCGCTAACTTCGCCGGGATTAAGCGATTTTCCGATGAAGATACCGCAGATGACTTCCTTATCGGTATTGGGGTAAACGCCCGCTTCTAACGTCAGCCCTAAAAAAAAGCCTGCATTGAGGTCACTAATGCAGGCTAAAAGGGTGTTGCTAATGGATTAGGTTGCGCCTATCAATGGGCGTGACGCTCTTGGTGCCAGGTGTCCAGGCGGCTGATATTCATGGCAACCAGCAGCAGGCTCGCTAGGCCACCCATGACGACGACCACGGCGTAGGGGGCGGTAAGCGAGGTCTGCTGTACCAGGCCCGCCAGAATCGAGGCGCCGCTCATCTGAATGAAGCCAAGCATGGCGGTCGCCGTACCTGCACGCTCACCAAAGCCCGCCAGGGCCATGCTGGTCGCCGGACCGAGCAGCAGGGCGAAACCGATACACAAGAGCATCATAGGCAGCATGAAGCCGAAGGCGGCCGCGAGTCCCGCCTGTGGGCCTGCCCACTGCACACCAAGCTGCAGCAGTGCCGAGACCAACATGGTGCAGAGGGCTAAGATAACGGTCGGGCGGTTACCCAGCTTTTGAATCACCACTGGCGCCGCGAAACAGGCGGCAATATTCACCAAAGCATTGAGGCCAAACAGGCCACTAAAGGTCAGCTCGGACACCCCTATGGTCTCGATGAGCCACACGGGTGAATAGGAGACATAGGTCAAAATGGCTGCCATGCCCGCCATACAGGCAAAAGCATAGAACATAAAGTGCGGGTCCATCACGACAGGCTTGTAACGCGACCAGCGATAGAGGGCCCCTTCCGTCACCGTATTGGCCGGGCGCGTCTCTGGCAGACGATAACCGACGATGATCATAGTGATGATGGCGTATAGGGTCATAAACACGAAAGTAGAGCGCCAGCCAAACTGCAGTGCCAGCAGGCCACCCAGGGTGGGTGCCAGAGCAGGGATCACACAGATCACCCCGTTAAGATAGCTGTAGTAGCGGGCCCCCTCTTTGGGCGTGAAGCAATCTCGGACGGCACTAAAGACCACGATAGAAGTTGAACAGGCCGCTAGGCCCTGCAGCACGCGAGCCAGTTGCAGCCAGTGAAACTCCATCGCCACCACGGCCAACAGGCTACTGGCAATATAGAGCAGCAGACCACCTAGGGCTATGGGACGGCGACCGAAGCGATCCGCCAGCGGACCGATCAACACCTGACCGACCCCCATGGCAAACAGAAACAGCACCAGCGTCGATTGCACCTGACTGGCCGACACGGCAAATTCGGCCGCCATCACGGGCATAGAGGGCAGATAGATGTCGATGGCCAAGGGACTCAAGACCACCATCAACATGAGTATGGGTAACAGGTTTCGACGCATATTTCTCTAATTTTATGTAGGGGTAAAGGTAATGCTAACTATTTTAGTCCAGCCAAGTTATGAACAGAAATGGTATAATTTCAAAAGCTAATTTCCTGTAAGGAATATCTAATGAATCTCGACAACCTGGCACGAATAGACCTCAACCTACTTGTGATGTTGCAGGTGCTACTGGAGGAGCGCAGTGTGACCCGCGCCGCCAGCCGTCTGCACCTAAGTCAATCGGCCCTGAGCAAGAGCCTCAACCGCCTACGCGATACCCTGGGAGATCCTCTGTTCATCCGCACCGCACACGGCCTAAAGCCCACGGCTCACGCCGCCCTGCTAGGCCAGCAACTGCCGGACATGTTACAGGGGCTCTATCAGCTGACTCAGCCACCGAGTTTCAATCCTGCCAGCAGCAGGCGTCAGTTCTCCTTCGCCATGGTTGAGAGTGCCTACGAGACACTACTCCCCAATTTCATCGGCCCCCTGCTCAACAACGCCCCCAACCTCAGGCTAGACTCCTACCTGTGGACGGAGAAGTCCCTCTCCTCCCTGCAGAAGGGGCAGATAGACTTCGGCATCACGGGAAGAGACATCAACCCACAGTCGGATCTGATCATCGACAGGCTACCTGAGGGCATAGCCCATCAGACGCTGTTTACCGATCATCAGGTCTGTCTGGTACGCCAAGGCCACCCCATGCTGCCGGCCATTCGTAATCATCAGTGGGATCTCGACATCTATCTGGAGATGTCCCATGTGCAGGTGCGCTGCGAGGGTAACGAGTGGTGGGCGTTGGACTACTTTTTGGCAAAAAAAGGACAACGGCGTCACCTGAGCACCACAGTGCCGGACTTCTATGGCGCCGCCAGCGTCTGCGCCCATAGCGATCTTATCTTTACCCTGCCCTCCAGCTTTGCCGCCCACGCCCGCAAGCTCTACGCCCTGGAGGAGCTGCCGCTGCCGTTCGATTTCCACTCGTTGGCCTATGTGCTGCTGTGGCATGAACGTAACGATGACGAACCCGGGCACAAGTGGATTCGCGAGACCATCTGCAAGCGTGTCGCCCAGGCAGTTAACCTGCCCGAGGATGCGTTATCTGCATCCGGTTCAGCTTAGGTTAACCTTGCCCCGATTAAGATAAGTTTCTGCCGCCACCGAGACATTTGGTAACAGTTTACGAAGAAGATTAAACGAATTTAACGTGATCTCGCGGGGCGAATATGGGCACAATCGAGCCATCGCCAAAAGGAGAAACTATGATTTATCATCAATTTCAACAGACGCCTTTCCAGCATAGGTTCTCGGGCACTAAAGGCTGGATGGCCTTCGCTATCGGTTTAGTTGTGATGACATTGGTCTTGCTAGCGCTTCCCTTTGTCATTCTTGTCGGCGCCTTAAGCTTCATCATCCTGAGCCTGTTTGGCCGGGTCTTTCTTAAGCGCCAGCTGGCCAAGTTCCGCCAGCAGGGGAATGCCGCCTTCGGCGGACAGACACAAGGTTTTGACCACAAGGGGTTTTCGTCGCGGCCATTTGAGACCGCTTCGCCCTTTGGCAAAACCCAAGCCCCACGTCAGGGTCGCACCTTCGAGCACGACCCTAACGAATAATCTCGCTCGCCGCCCGCGGCCTTGCCAAGAGGGCGGCAAACGCCTTCCAGGCCTGTGCACTGTCACGGGCTTTTCTCGTAACATACTCCCCGACGCTTTCCTCACCGTGATGATAGTTAAGCACATAGCTGCGGTTAGCCAGATAGAAGCGTACCCGCTGCGCCGCCTTCTCTGGCGTGTAGAGAGCATAGTCCACCAGTAACCGCGCCGCCTCCTTGCGAGTTATCTCGCCGTCGATCAATTGCCTACACACCAAGGTATCCAGATTGGCCAGGGCTTTATAGGCTTCTATCACCTCATGATAATGGCGCAGATCGCCTGCAATCCCTGCCATGGGCATCAACACCTGGTGCTCAAAATCGATTCTCTCCTCCTTCGACATCAGTAGCGACAACCCAAAGTTAGCGCTGCCCTCGGAGAGAAATGAAATGGGACTATAGAGGGGATAGATGGCATATTCCCACCAGCCTAAGCCCTTCACCAGTTCACGCTCCTGCAACAGATTAAACACGTGATGGCCAGGGTAGCCCTCGTGGCTGGCCAGCTCCAGGGCACGCTCAAGGTGCAGAGGATGGTCTTGGTTGAGCTGGATCAGGCTAGTGTAATCTCCCTGATACCAGTTGTAGGCGGTCCAGATCTTGTCTTTGACGAACTCGACCCTGAACTGCTCCCCTTCAGGCAGGGCCAGATGACACCTTGTCAGCAGCCTCGCCTGCTCCACCGCGGCGGTAAACACCTGAGGCACCCTGTCTGCCGGCACGATAAACTGCTGCCGATAGGCGTCAAAACGCTTGGCCAGAGTGCCCTCTCCGGGCAGCAGGTTGTCTAGTCTGGCGAGCGCCTCGTTAAAATCAGTCAGACTATGCTCTGGCGCTCTGGTGTCATACAAGGCCCGGGATTCGGCATCGAAACTCAAGCTCTGTCCCATCGAGCGTTTTAGATAAACCGCCACCGAAGCTAGCTGCTTAGATAAGAAATGATGGCGATCCCGTAGCGACTGACATAACAAGCCATGACGCGCCTGTTCAAGCCGAGACACGAGATCCGCACTGTGCTCAACCAGAGTATCAAGCGACAAATCCTGAGCCTCAACCTGGGCCCGCCACTGGGCCGGCCCATAATAGGCGTCGACATAGAGGGGATCATGATGGCCGATGGCCAACACCAGCTTAACGTATTCTGTGGCCAGTTGGTTGAGAGTGTCGTTGTACTCGGCGCATCGGGTCAAACAAGGTGTCTGCTGGCAGAAATGACAGCGAATAGGTTGAGATAGTGACAAGGCGACTCCACACAGGCTGAGAACAGAGGCACATTTAGCCATAAGCGAATATTGTATGCAATATTTACTGAGTATTAAGCGGGATCGCTCAGCAGTTCTTGTGCGCGTTGCAGGGCCCTCTGCTCCTCGACATCTTGGGTGACGCTCAGGACCTTATCGATCTGCAGGGCCAGAGATTCCCATAGCGGGGCTATCACCTCACGTTCGCGATCATTGCCACGCTGGCGCGCCATCTTCAGCAGCGCCGCCGACCCCACCACGTCGATGCGACCCAATATGCCGTCGGCCAGGGCGATACTCAGCTCTATCATGGCTGGCACGCTGTGGCCATATTTCACCGCTTCTCTCAGGTAGCGTTCGGCCAGGGAGAAGTCATTGCCCAGGGCATTCTCGTTGTTGAGCATCTGCTGGGCGCAGTGCAGCATGGCATCGAGTTGTCCCTGCTCTGCGGCCTCGGCCATCCACTGCTCGCTTGCGAGAGTGTCTGCCTCGCAGCCCTCGCCCCGCGCCAACATGAGCGCCAGGTGATACTGTGCATGGGGGAACCCTGCCTGAGCGGCGCTGGAGATATAGTGAAACGCCTGGGCATAGTTGGCCTGCTGATAGTAGAGCACGCCAAGGTTTGCCATGGCTTCTGACTGCTCGCCATCGGCGGCCGCCTGCAGGTAACGATAGGCCAGCTGAGTATCTATGCTGATCTGCTCGCTACCGACCAGGTAGAAATAGCCAAGCAGGGCCATGGCATTCACCACACCGGCTTCGGCCGCGGCTATGATGGCGCTCTCGCCAGCGGCCACGTCCGCCTTGCCGGCATAACCGTGCAGCAGACTCACACCGTGTTCGTAATTCGCCTCGGGGAGATGGGACGCCGCCAGGGCAAACCAGTGGGCCGCCTGTTTGAAGTTGGCCTCGCTCTGTGGTTCAAGTTCAAGCTCAGTCTCGTCACGCAGAGCCTGCTCCTGCTCCTTCTGCATCAGGGCGCGGGTCTTGAGCGACATGCCCACCAGATACTGCGCCTGAGGATCATTTTCCATCACGGCGCGATAACAGAGATCCCGCCCGGCAAAGGCATCGAAAGGCTCGAAGCGATACTCGGGGACAGGTTCGCCGCAGAGCAGCGGATAGAGAGCTTCCACCAGCTTGATTAGACGTTCGATCGCCTTCTCGGCCAGCTGCTCAAGTGCCTCGGCGGTGAGGTGGTATTTCTCGGGATGCGCCCCACGGTTACCGTCGCTGCGCAGCCTGTGCAGGGCGCGGGTCAGGCGTACGTTTATCACCCTTTGCCGATTGAGCAGCTCGATACGGTCGTAGAGGTTGGGGCTGTCGAAGACAAGCTGCTGGGATGCCGCCAGCTTGTCGGTCAGTCTATGGGTGAAACTACGCACGTGCAGCAGTGCCTGGGTCGGCACGTCGCGTACATAGCTCTTGGCCACGCGGTAGTCTTCACCCAGGTCGTGCGAAAATTGGCTAACCAGTTCGATATCGCTAAGCAAGGTGAAGACTCCGTCTGTGGTGTATTAAAAGGCGCTGCTTTTTAGGATCACACCTGCTCGTCAATGCTAGGACGCGACACCATGTAGAGACGGAACAGGGCGACGTTGACGAACAGACCGAAGAAGGCCACCAGCACCTCGACTACCAGCACCAATGGGAAGCCCACTGATTGTGCCAGGCTAGACAGAGTGCCGCCGATGAGCGACAGCGGAATATAGAGCATGAGCACCAGCAGGGTCTTAAAGGCGATAGGACCGCTAAACTTGAAGCTACCCTTGATAGCCTCCAGCGGCGTCAGGCGCTCGACCACCACCATGAAATTTACATAGGCCAGGCGGGCGAAGATATAGATGCTGATCACCAGACCCACCAGCCAGATAGGGCCGAAGGCCGCAAACAGCATGACGGGTGCCAGGATTGCCAGACCAGAGAAGACACCGGCCAGCAGCAGTGGCGGCACGAAACTCAGGCTGGTCTTTAGCAGTATGCCTGTAGATGGCTCATGTCCATGGGATCTCACCTCCATAAACAGCGTCAGGGCGGCAATAAGCAGTGAAAAGACCAACAAGAGCACCATCATAGCGAGCATGTGGGGCACGCCAAACTGGGGGTTCTCTAGATCTGCGCTATTGATCTCCATTCCCAACCACATCTGAATCCCCACCTGTAGGAACAAGATAGGCACTGTGAGGGCGGCTAACTGGCGAATATGGTTACGAAAGAAGTTATAAGCTTCGGTCAAAATCGCTGATAATGACATGTGACTTTCCATTAGATAGATATAAACCAACTTGTGAGTTCGACAGGATACCGAAATTTGACCGCCAATGCACAACACATGTCTAAAAATAGATACAAACTTGTTGCCCGGCTGCGCTAGAATAGGTCGCCTATTTAGCACTTAATCACCATGGGATGGCGATTCATGAAATTATCCACTATCAGCGCGGTTATCTTAGGCACTTTACTGCTCACCAGCCCGGCATCCGCCGGCTGGTTTGACGACCTCACCAAGAAAGAGGAGGCGCCTCAGGTCGCCACCCAGACACAAAACAACGATCTCGTTGGCACAGTGATGTCTCAGCTCGGTCTCAACCAGACCCAGGCTGAAGGCGGATTGGGCAGCCTGCTGTCCCTGGCGAAGACGACTCTGGGCGGCGACAGCTTCGGCCCTATCGCCGAGGCGATCCCAGGCATAGATGGCCTGCTATCGGCGGCGCCACAGCTCGACAACGACTCTGGCATGTCGGGCCTACTCTCTAAGGCGGGCGATCTCGGTAGCTCACTGCAAGGTGGTGCCCAGGTCTATGATTCTTTTGAGAAGCTCGGCATATCCAAGGAACTGGCTAAGCCCATGGTCGATATCGTTAAGGGATACCTCGATGCCAACGCCGGCGCAGGTACCACAGATCTGCTGATGCAGGGCCTGGGCGCCCTGCTCTAAAGCGTTGATGAAGCAGAGTTCATCTACACAAGATGAACTCTGCCCTTTCCTGGGACTCTAACTTCTACCCAAGTGTTGAAAGGTATGTTCGATGATCGCCAAGCTCAAACAGTTTCTCGCCGCCCAGAACCAGTCTGAGTCACCCGAAGAGAAGGCCAAACACCTGCAATTGGCCGCCGCCTGTCTGCTGCTGGAAGTGGTCTATGCCGATCAGACCCTAGACGAACAAGAAGCCGCACTGCTGCCAGAGCTGCTCACCTCGGCGCTATCGCTGAGCATGCAAGAAGCCCAGGCCCTGATCGCCGAGGCTAAGCTGGTACAGGGCAATGCCACCTCACTGTTTGAGTTCACCAAGGAGATCAACGCCCAGTGTACGCTGGAGCAGAAACAGCAGCTGATCCTCGGCATGTGGACCCTGGCCTACGCCGATGGCAATCTGTGCCGCTATGAAGATCAGATCATCCGCCGTACCGCCGAACTCCTCTACCTCAAGCACAGCGAGCTGATACAGCTGCGAAACGCCGCCATCAATAAGACGCGCTAGGACTTCAAAAGCTAAGGTCTTTAACGCTAGGGCTTCACAAACTTAAGCACGTAACGGCTGGTCTTGCCGCGCACCGCCTCATCGAAGGCCGACAGCGTCAGCTTATCCTCTGGATTCTCCAGCACATCCAGACTCCCCTTCAGCTTAAAACCGGCCGTCTCCATGGCATCGATCGCATGCTGCTTGGCCAGACGGTGCAGCTCATGGGCCGTGCCGGTATCACTACCGGGAGCGGCGTCGTGATCGATAATCGCCACAATACCGCCGAATTTCAGGCTGATAAACATCTGCTCTAATAGCCTTTCCCTGTCGATGGCCGGCCAACCTGGCTCCTGGTAATAGGTGTCGTGAAAGCCCAGAATGAAGAAGATGCGATCTAGGCTTTCGTCAGGCAGTTGCAGCTCGTCGGCCTCGCAGATGATCAGCTCGGCATTGGGTAGACGCTCACGATAGTGGCGCTCGGCCAGATCTTCCTTGGCAAAGGGCAGATAGGCCTGATTATTGTGCACCAGCACACTGCCCTGCTCGCCTACCACACGCGCTAACAGCTCGCTGTAGTAGCCGCCACCGGAGAAGAGATCTAACACTCTCTGCCCTGGCGCCACCTCGAAGAAGTTCAAGATGGCTTCGGAATGTCGACTCCCGTCGCGCGCCTTGTCGCGGGCCAATCTGTCTTGACTCTCGACGGCTGCCCGTATCGCCGACGCGTCCGCTGCATTACTGAAATTGATGCCGCCCAAGCTCAAACCTCCCAATAGCGATAAAACAACAAAATTAAAAGCCTTCACACCTAACCCCCAGTTCATCTGTTTCGCCCTAGGATAAACGTCAAATGTAAATTATTGGTTATGCAAATGTAATCAAAGATATCTTAATTGAGCCCCAGAGTGATTTTTTATTAGCCAAGTCTAAAAAAGGGTGATAACCCTATAAGTTCGTTATTTACATTTGCTTACAAATAGGCGGTATCACTTGTAGCAAAGATAATAAGGTAAGGATGCTTTATGAAAGAAACTGCACTGTTCAAACGAACCTTTATCGCCATCTTAGGTGGCGTGATCACCCTGTCTCTGTTCGCTTTCATGGCCAAGCTCATCGATAACGAACGGCCCACTCAAACATACGCCATTGCAACACCCGACCTAAACCTCTCCTTCGAGCCCAAACCACCAATAGAGAAGCAGCGGGAAACCATCATCGAACCTAAACAAGATCCTGTGCAGCCCCCTAGGCGCGTCGAAGGCTTCGAAGAGAGTGAAACCAGCGAAACCGGGCTGCTACCGGGTGTCATCGAGATGCCTAAGGTCGTCAATACCATCCAAGACTCACCTGCGGTAAACGACACGAGCGATGTCCTGCCTATCATTCAGGTATCGCCTCAGTATCCCGTATCGGCTGCACAGGAAGGAAGGGAGGGCTATGTGCTGCTGGAATTTGATATCACGGCCAGCGGCGCGGTCGAGAACATCAAGGTGATTAAGGCTAATCCAAAACGCATCTTTAACCGTGCGGCCGTCAACGCGTTAAAGAAATGGAAGTATAAACCTAAGATGGAAGAGGGCCGGGTCACGCCACAAACCAGGCAGCAGGTGAGACTCGACTTCAAGCTAGATCAACAGATCTGAATCATATCGCCTTTTCCCAAGGAGGCTGACCAGACAGCCTCCGAACTCACTAAGCCTTTCCAACGGCCTATCCCACACGGCAGGTCTGCTTACGCACCAGATGGGTCTTCTGCCACCAGAGTAGCGGGGCGAGCACAGACACCAGCAGTAGGGCGTAGAGCATGTTTGCCCCCAGCGCCACGGCCATAGCCAGGCAGAAACTAACGCCCATGATCACCAGAGGCAGATAGCGCTTACTCAGCAGCCTGGCCGCCGCCAGCATGGACACCAGATAGATGAGCACGAACACCCCATTGGTCCAGGCGATCAGATGTTCCAGCTCCTGGCCGAACAGGTAGGTCAAACAGATCACCGTCGCCATAGTGAGCAGCACGGCCACCAGCGCCCGTACCGGCACCCTGTGTTGATTGAGATTATCGAAATAACGGGGCAGCACACCTTCGCGGCTGAAGCTCCAGATCAGCCTGGCTACGCTGGCGGTATAGACGTTGACCGTGGATAGCCCGCCGGCAATCCCCAGAATCCCTATCACCTGAGCGCCATAGCCACCTAGCAGATGATCGAAGGCAGTCACCATGGCGAGCCCTTCCCCCTTAGGCACAAACAGCAGGAGTAAGGTGCAGGCGACATAGACCAGGCCCACCAGTATGGTGCCTATGATCATCGCCGGCAGCATATCTTTATCCGGACGCTTGAAATCGTTAGCCAGATGGGTCATCGCCTCGATACCGAGAAAACTCCAGAAGGCGATACCGGCCGCCGCCATCACCAGCCCCATATCGCTTCCCGCCTGGGGCGCCGCCAGCTCGAGATCGCCGAGCTTGGCACCACCGGCGCCGAACAGGATCACCACCACGGAGACGATGGCCAGGGTCAGGGCAAACTGCAACTTGGCAGAGACCTGTATTCCCTTGAGGTTAAGCGCCAGTAAGAGCAGCAACAGGGCCAGCTCGGTCATCAGCTGCTGCCAGCCCACCAAGGGCACCAGGGCATTGATAAATTGGAAGGTCATCAAGATGGCGGCGGGCGTGCCTATGGGCACCACCAGGAGGAAAATCAATCCGGTCGTGCGCCCGGCGGTGCGGCCGAAGGCCTTCTCGACAAAGTAGGCCGGGCCGGCGGCATGGGGAAATACCCCCGCCAGGCGAGCAAATACCAGGGTCACAGGAATGATCGCCAGGGTGAGTAAGATCCAGGCCAGCAGGGCACCACTGCCCGCGGTGGCAATCGTCATCTCCGGCAGGATAAATACGCCTGTACCAAGCAAAGTGGTGGCCATCAGACCGGCACCTTGCCAGCGACCAATAGTACCGTGATTATGTTCCATCTTAGGTTCTGTTAGGGTTATCTATGGCGATAGTATAGACTTAGCGGGTCAAACAATCTGTCAAAGATTTCCGCCGAAACTCAAATTAGAGCCGACACTTTGACGGAATTTTATCAATTTACCGACACTTTGTCGGTCACTTGCTTTGTCAGCAACAGGAGAGGACAGCTTGGACAAGTTTGATAAGGCCATCATCAACGCCCTGAGACAAGACGCCAGACAGAGTGTTTCCAGCATCGCCGAGGCCGTTAGCCTGTCCCGTAGCGCGGTTTCCGAACGGATCAAGAAGCTGGAGCAGACGGGGATCATCCGCGGTTATCAGGTATTGCTCAGCGAATCACAGAAAGAGGGCGTCTCCGCCTACTTCGAGATCCAACACCGCTGTCCCCGCTGCGCCGATGTGGTGCATGTGTTCCAGTCTATCCCCGAAGTTATAACTTGCCGCGGCATCACGGGCGACATGGATCTCCTGGTCTATGTGCAGGCCGACTCCATGCGCCGGCTGCATGAGATCCGCGAATATATCGACGCCCAGACCGACATCATCAAACTCAAGACCCATGTGGTGATGAGCGAATGGATCGACAATCGTGGCTGACGGCTTAACATGGATATTTCCCATGCCTGAACATGAGTAACAGTTTAGGCCTGTGGTTTCCTTTACTATATGCTTAACGATAGACTATCGTTTAACTCTTTCATTGGTTAAACCATTATGCAGATTGAAAAAACCGCCGAATTGAACCTTCTTTGGGGCTCGCTTATTCTAGAGGAGCTGGCACGCCTTGGAGTGCAACATGTCTGCATGGCGCCCGGTTCTCGCTCGACCCCTCTTACCTTGGCGGCAGCCAAACAGACCAAGCTCAAGCAACATCTTCATTTCGATGAGCGTGGTCTGGGCTTTCTCGCCCTGGGACTGGCCAAGGCCAGCCGCGCCCCAGTCGCCATCATCACCACTTCAGGCACGGCAGTTGCCAACCTCTATCCGGCCATAGTCGAGGCTTGGCTGACTCAGGTACCGCTAATCGTCTTGTCCGGCGATCGCCCGCCAGAACTGCTGGGCTGCGGTGCCAATCAGGCGATAGTGCAACCAGCCATCTTTGCCGACTATGCCAAACAGGTCAATCTGCCGACACCGGATATGGCGATACCGCCCCAGGCGCTGCTCACCCTGCTGGATGAGTCGGTTGCCAACGCCAAGCGGCCGGTGCACGTCAACTGCATGTACCGTGAGCCGCTCTATCCCGGCTCCATAAGCGCCGATTTCACCCATTACCTGAGCCCACTGGGTAACTGGCAACATAGCGCCCTGCCCTATAACCAGTATGCCGACACCCAGCTTATCAGCGCACCGACGCCGGACGCCCTGGCACGCTTCGTTCACGGCAAGGGAGTGATCATCGCGGGGACCCTGGCTCCCGAGGAGCAGCCAGAGTTGTTAGTCGAACTGGCACAGAAACTCGGCTGGCCGCTACTGACCGACGCCCAGTCTCAGCTGAGACAGCATGGCGCGGCCATAGGCAACATAGATCAACTCCTGCTGCAACCTAAGGCCAAGGCCCTACTGCAGGAAGCCGACACGGTGCTGGTATTCGGCGGACGGCTGCTGTCGAAACGTCTGATTAGCTACCTGGCCGAGCAGAAATGGAAACGTTACTGGCAGGTGCTGCCACGTCAGACCCGCCTCGATCCCAGCCATAGCGCCAAGCAGGTGTGGATAAGCCCGCTTGCCGCCTTTGCTCAACTGCCCTGGCCGAGATCTTCCGAGGCCAACTGGGCACTACAACTGGTTGGGGCCAACGAGCAGCTGGCAACCCTGTTCCAACAGCAGATAGACGATGCCGAGTTTGGTGAGGCCCAGGTGGTGCGCACCATCGCCGGGCGCGGCGAGCAGCAGCTGTTTATCGGTAACAGCCTGCCGGTGCGCCTCTACGACATGTATGCCCCCATCACACCAGCCGCGCCTAATGTCTTTACCAACCGCGGCGCCTCGGGTATCGACGGCCTGCTGGCCACCGCCTGCGGGATAGCGGCCCACAAGGCTAGCCCGACCACGCTGATCATCGGCGATCTGTCACAGCTGCACGATCTCAACTCCCTGGCACTGGCGGCGAAACAACAGGGCACATTAGTGATCGTCATACTCAACAACGACGGTGGCAACATCTTCAACCTGCTGCCCGTGCCCGACGAGAAGCTACGCAGCGACTATTATCGTCTGGCCCACGGCCTGGAGTTTGGCTATGGTGCGGCCATGTTCGGCCTGCCCTATAATCGCGTCGAGGATCTCGTGAGCTTCAACGAAGCCTACAACGACGCTCTCGCCTACCCGGGTGCCTCAGTTATCGAGGTCTGTGTGGCGCAGGATCAGGCCAGCGAACAGATCGCCCGCATCGCCGCCTGGATCAAGCAAAGCTGATGCTGGCCTACCGATGTGATGGCGACAGCCAGCAGCCTGTCTTAGTCCTGCTGCATGGGCTGCTGGGGGATAAGGATGACTGGCAGGCCATCCTCCCTCGGCTAAGTCGTCACTTTTTCTGTATCGCCCTGGATCTACCCGGTCATGGCGACAGCCCTGCGCTCGATGGCGATCCGCACTCGAGCGGTTTTCGGCGGGTCGTAACACAGATCCTCTCGACCCTAGACAAGCTAAAGATAAGCCACTTTCATCTGCTGGGTTATTCCCTCGGTGGCCGTATCGCCCTGCATCTGGCAAAGCACCTAATACAACAGGCGCCCGAGCGCCTGCTCAGCCTGCATCTGGAATCTTGTCACCCTGGGCTTAGGGATGACGAAGAAAGAGCACTGAGGCTAAAGCAAGACAGCACCTGGCAGCAAAAGCTGCTCTCCCTGCCTATTACTGATTTTCTCGCCCTCTGGTACCAACAGGGAGTATTTGCCTCCCTCGATGATCAACAAAGACAGAAGCTCATCCAGGCGCGAGCCCATAATCGCCCCGAGGCGCTGTCCAGCATCTACCTGCCAACCTCTCTGGGTCAGCAGACGGATCTGGCGCTACTGCCCAGTGAGCTGGCTATCCCCTGGCACTACTATGTCGGCCTACAGGACGATAAGTTTCTCGCCCTGGCGAGCACCTGGGAGGCGAAACAGGGAATATCTGTCACCAAGGTGCCGGGAGCCGGTCACAACGTGCATCTGGCGCAGCCAGAAGCCTTCTGCGATGCCCTCATCGCCCATCTCAGGACACAAGCATGATACTCAGTCAACTAAGCCTCTACCGCTATCAGATCCCCCTGGACAAGCTGCTACCGGTGGGGAAACAGCGTATTGATAACCGTCAGGGGCTGGTCCTCAGGGGCAGTGCGCTAACCGAGCAGGGTGAAGCAGTGACCGCAGAGGTGGAGATTGCCCCCCTGAGCGGCCAGGATGTGGACGAACAACCCCTCAGAGGCTTTAGCCAGGAGCCCCTTGGTCAGGTGATCGACCAGCTCATGCCCCTGCTGGATGAGCTGATAGACAAACCGGTCGACGAGCTGGCAAGACTCGCCCAAGAGACGCAGCTTCCCTCCTTGGCATTTGGCCTGTCGCTACTTCACGCCAGACTCTCGGGGCGACTGCCCGCCGCCAGACGCGGCGCGCGAACGATTCCCCTCATCTATCAGGCCCAAGACGAGGCGCCTCAGGCACTGGATGCCCGCATCGATGCCCTGGAGCGTTCGACTCATGCGGTCAAGGTCAAGGTGGGGCAGACCTCGATGGAGCAGGAGATCGCCATGATCCACCGAATCCTGGCCCGTCGCCCAGACCTCAGGCTGAGGCTGGACGCCAATCGCTGCTTCACCCTGGAAGCGGCAATCGATTTCCTCGCCTGTCTGCCGTTAGAGGCGATCGAGTATATCGAGGAGCCTTGCCAAGACCCAGGCGACAATGCGGCCCTGTACCAGGCCTTGGGGGTGGGGTTTGCCTTGGATGAGACCCTGAATAACCCTGGCTACCAATTTACCATGGCGTCGGGGCTCAGCGCCCTTATCATCAAGCCGATGATCTTAGGCTCGCTGGCGGATCTTCAGGCATTGGCTCAGGAGGCCCATGAGGCTGGCGTGCGGGTCATCCTCAGCGCCAGCCTGGAAGCCAGCCTAGGCATCAATGCACTGAGAGATCTCAGCGAGGCCCTGACCCCTGACGAGGTGCCAGGACTGGACACCCTAAGCGCCTTCAGCGCCGATCTGCTCATTTCTACCGGTAAGAATCGCTGCCTGACACTGGAAAACCTGATCTGCCTGAAACAGGTCACGGGGGAGGCGGTTTGAAACCCAACCACGAAAATGGCCTAGACATTGACCAAGAAAGCATAAGCGTCTCGCCGCTACACCTGATGGCGGCGAAGGTGCCTGGACAGATCGCCCTGCATCACTGGCATGATAGCGGCTATCACCCCCTCGACTATGCCCAGCTCGCACAAAGGGTGCGACAGTGCGCGGGTCAGCTACATAGCCTGGGGTTAAGACCGGGCGACAAGCTGGCCTGCATCGATCAAAACTCTCTGGCGCTGGTGATCCTCTACTGGGCCTGTATCGATCTCGGCGCCATCTTCTGCCCGTTAAACCCAAGATTCCCCAAGGCACAGATCGCCACAATTGCCGAGCGCTACGGTTTCAATCATTTCTGGGCTGGCGAGACCTATCAAGACTTGCTGCCGGAGCCCGGCCTGACGCTCACATTAGACGCAAATAGCTTTGCCTCTGAGTCAGCAACCAAGAGCGAGACAAGTGAACAGGCCTCACCACCCCAGATAGACACTACGCGGCCCTGCAACATCATACTCACTTCGGGCAGCAGCGGCATGCCCAAGGCCGCCGTACACTGCCTCAATAATCATATCGCCAGCGCCCAGGGCTCGACCCAGAAGATCCCCCTTGCTCTAGGGGACAACTGGCTGCTCTCCCTGCCGCTGTTTCATATCGGCGGCTTGGCCATAGTCAATCGCTGCGCCTTGGCCGGGGCGGCCCTGACCCTGCCAGCGTCCGGTCTGTCGTTGGCAAGGCAGCTGGAGGCAATGCCCCTAACCCACCTCTCCCTGGTGGCCACCCAACTAGTGAGATTGCTTAACGACGCCCCCGAGATCCTCAAGGGCCTCAAGGCGCTGCTGCTGGGCGGCGGCGCCATAGATGAGCGACTGATCGAACGCCTGACGCCGCTGGGCATTCCCGCCTTTACCAGCTATGGAATGACAGAGATGAGCTCACAGATCACCACGGCCAGGGCCAATGCCCTGGGCAGTTGCGGCGCGCCCCTGCCCGGACGCGAGCTGAAAATTGTCGATGAGGTGATCTATGTACGCGGCGAGACCTTGTTTCTCGGCTATCTGGGCGATAAGTCGCCCCATGAGATCAATATACCTCTGGATAAGGATGGCTGGTTATGTACCCAAGATCGCGGTCGATTCACTCCCGAGGGCGAGCTGCTCGTCCTGGGGCGCACAGACAACATGTTTATCTGCGGCGGCGAGAATATTCAACCCGAGGAGATAGAGGCTGTGCTTAGAAGCTATCCCGGCATAGAGGAGGCGCTGGTGTTCGGCATTCCCGACCAGGAGTTCGGCCTGCTGCCGGCAGCCATCATAAAGGGGGGATCTCCTTCGCCTGAGAAGCTCGAAGCATTTCTTTGCCAGCATATCGCCCGCTTTAAACGCCCACGGCACTATTACCCCTGGCCCCAGGTTGAGCAGACGGGGCTCAAGTTGCCCCGCAAGCTCGTAATACAGGCGGTGGCCGAGCGCCATGGATTAGCCATAAAAAAACCTGCTTGATAGCAGGTTTTTCTTTAATGCTTTGCCACTCAAGATCGGGGCATTCACATCGCTGAAGTTACATTTCCATGCGGCCCTTGAGCTTGTTCATGGCGTTCTTCTCAAGCTGCCTGATACGCTCGGCAGAAACTTGATAGGTGGCCGCCAGCTCTTGCAGCGTGGTCTTCTCTTCATCCAACCAACGCGCCTGTAGAATATGCTGGCTACGCTCATCAAGGGTCTTGATGGCCGCCAGAAGACGGGTTTGGTTATCGGCTTCGAAGTTGTCGTTTTCAACCTGTGAGGCGATATCAGACGAATGATCCTCGAGATAATGCACGGGTGCATAGTCCTGATCATCATCGTTGTCGCTGGCAAGATCGAAGGCTGGATCCTGGGCCGCCATGCGTGATTCCATCTCGGTCACATCGTTCTTAGAGACACCCAGGTTCTCGGCAACCATGGTCACCTCTTCATCGCTAAACCAACCGAGACGTTTCTTGGCCTTACGCAGGTTGAAGAACAGCTTACGCTGCGCCTTGGTGGTCGCGACCTTAACGATACGCCAGTTTTTCAACACGTATTCGTGGATCTCGGCTTTAATCCAATGCACGGCAAACGAGACAAGACGCACACCCACATCGGGATCAAAGCGTTTTACCGCCTTCATCAGACCAATGTTACCCTCCTGGATCAGATCAGCCTGTGGCAGACCATAACCCGCGTAACCTTTGGCGACATGAATAACGAAACGAAGATGAGACATAATCAACTGCTTCGCAGCCTGAATGTCACCGGTCTCCTGCAGACGTTTCGCCAGCTCATACTCCTCATTCGCCTCCAACATAGGAATGTTGTGCGCAGAATGGATATAAGCCTCTAAGCTACTGCTGCTTTGAGGTACCATTAGTGCCATTGATTGCGTTTGATTTGTCATTAACGCTCCTAACTTCTTATCTTGCATAAATTTAACGCTTTGGGTGCTCAGCGCCGCCTGAAAACGGCATTCCGTGGGAGTATAAAGAAAGGGGATTACGCCCAGGGACAAGCTGATGAACTATTAACTATCTGACAGTCTATGTCAACACTCGAAGCTGAACAGGGTTTAATTTCACCCGATTCTATAGACATTGCAAGTGAATAATAGTTCATAAAATCGCTAGGGGCTGTCGACCACGCCAGCCTGTTTCTGCGGCAATTGAACCAGCGACATACCCTCTAGGAAGGCTCTATCGCCCTCAGATGTTGGCGCACCGACAAGTAGGAACCCAACCAGCCTAGGAAGGAGGCCAAGAGTATCAGCTCGCCCAGCTCAACCAGAGTCAGCGACTGCATTTCCAACGAACTCCCATAGAGGCCGAGCAGGCTGGCCAGGGCGCCGTCCAGATACCAGACCAGCAGGTTGATGATCATCCAGGCCAGTACCCCGCCTATCACCCCAAACCAGATCCCGGTATAGAGGAAGGGACGCTGAATAAAGGCCTCCGTGGCGCCCACCAGCTTCATCACCTCGATCTCGGTGCGGCGATTCATGATGGCAAGACGTATGGTATTGCCTATTACCAACACCACGGCCAACACCAGGAGGGCGGCGATAGCCATCACGGTGCGCTCCAGCAGCCTTACCACGGCCTGTAGGCGCTCCAGCCACTCGATATCCAGGCGACCAAAGCTGACCTCGGGCTCAAGTTCCAGCTTCTTCAATAGCTCGCGAGCACCATTAGGGCTGGCGTACTTCATACTCGGGGTTACCGTGATCACCGCCGGTAGCGGGTTCTCGTCCAGATAGGCCAGGGCCTCACCGAAACCCGACAGGCGCTGAAACTCCTCCAGGGCCTTGTCGCGGTCGATATAGCTGACGGCGCTCACCTCACTGTAGGCGCTTATACGGCTGATGAGGCTCTGTATGCTGCGCTCGCTGCGACCCTCATCGATAAACAGGGAGATCTCGGCGGCGCTGTTCCAGGACTGGGTGATGGTCTCGGCGTTCTTCACCAACACCTGCAGTGCCGCCGGCAGGCTCAGACTCACGCCCAGCACGGCCATGGTCATCAGCGAGGAGACGGGATTGCGCCACAACTCCCCCATGCTGCCCATGGCATGTTGAATATGGCGGATAAAAAACATCACGATTCGACCACTGATAGGAAGCTTACTGCGCACCAATTGAGGTTGCTGACTCATCTTACTCTCCTCAATTATTGGCCGAAGACGCTGGCTTTAGGTTGGGTGCTCGCCAGCTCGTCACCACCCAGGATACGGCCCTGTTTCAGGGTCAGGGTGCGATAACGCATTCTGGCAATCAGGCCCAGATCATGGGTGGCGATCAGCACGGTCGTGCCGGCATCGTTAAAGGTCTCAAACAGGCGCAGGATATCCATGGACAACTTAGGGTCCAGGTTACCCGTGGGCTCATCGGCCAGTAGCAAAGGCGGCTTGTTGACTATGGCGCGGGCGATCCCCACCCGTTGCTGCTCACCACCGGATAACATGATGGGATAGTGACGCTCCTTGCCATACAGGCCTACCATATCCAGGGCCGCCAGCACCCGCTTCTTGATCTCGTGCAGGGCGAAGCCCTCGATCACCAGAGGCAGGGCAATATTGTCGAAGACGCTGCGATCCATCAGCAGGTGATGGTTTTGGAAGATCATGCCGATATCCCGGCGTAGGAAGGGGACATCCTTGGGGCGGATATTAGCGATGTCATGGCCATTGATGGCGACACGGCCGGCATTGGCCCTCTCGATCACTGTGATCAACTTAAGCAGGGTACTCTTGCCCGCCCCTGAGTGGCCAGTTAAAAATGCCATCTCACCGCGTTTCAGATGAAAACTCACGTCGGTAAGGGCCTTCTGGCCACCGGGATAAACCTTGCTAACCTGCTCAAATCGAATCATAAGTACCCAATCTTAGGTTGTTTAAATCAGATTGTAGACATTAGATTGTTGCAATAGTGTCTTGATGGGCCAGCCGAATTCGACTGGCCCTGGCTTTACACCTAGCCGTTTGCTACTTGGCCTCATCCTCATGGCTGAACAGGGCGTCGATAAAGTCTTTCGCATCGAAAGGTCTTAGATCATCGATCTGCTCACCGACACCTATGTGTCTAATTGGTATGCCAAATTTATCGGCGATGGCGAAGATCACACCACCCTTAGCGGTGCCATCCAGCTTACTCATGGTGATACCCGTAACGCCAACCGCATCCTTGAACAGCTGCGCCTGACTGATAGCATTCTGACCCGTACTCGCATCCAGGGTCAACATCACCTCGTGGGGAGCAGTCTCATCTTGCTTCTTCATCACACGAACTACTTTCTTCAGCTCATCCATCAGGTGGGCCTTGTTCTGTAGACGTCCCGCCGTGTCGGCGATCAAAATGTCTATCTTACGGGCACGTGCCGCCTGCAATGCGTCGAAGAGTACCGAGGCGCTATCTGCTCCCGTATGCTGGGCGATCACAGGAATATCATTGCGTTGACCCCAAACCTGTAGCTGCTCGACGGCCGCCGCGCGGAAGGTGTCACCCGCCGCCAACATCACCGACTTGCCCTGTTGTTGATACTGCTTGGCCAGCTTACCGATAGTGGTGGTCTTACCCACGCCGTTGACACCGACCATGAGGATAACGAAAGGTCCATCGCTGTTTTCCGGCACCAATGGAATACTGACCGGCTCCAGGGTCTTCTGCATCTCCTCGCGCATCAACTCGTAGAGGGCCTCGCCATCTTTAAGCTGCTTACGGCTCGCCTGTTCGGTCAGGCTGTCGATCAGGCGACTGGTGGTTTCCACCCCCACATCGGCGATCAGCAGCTGCTCCTCCAGCTCTTCGAACAGTTCATCATCGATCTTCTTGCCCTTGAACAGACCGATGAAACCACTACCAATATTCTCGCTGGTGCGCTTCAGTCCACGTTTAAGACGGGCAAAGAAGCCCTCTTTGGTCGGCTTCTGCTGAGGCTCGGGCTGTTGTTCAACCTGTTCCTCCTGCTCTGCCTGTTCGGCGGCCTGGCGGGCATTCTCCGCCTCGACACGAGCCAGCTCCTCGGCTAGACGTTCCTGCTCTGCCTTTTCGGCAGCCAGACGGGCATTCTCCGCCTCGATACGGGCCTGCTCCTCGGCTAGGCGCTCCTGCTCTGCCTTTTCGGCGGCCAGGCGGGCATTCTCCGTCTCGATACGGGCCTGCTCCTCGGCTAGGCGTTCCTGCTCTGCCTTTTCGGCGGCCAGACGGGCATTCTCTGCCTCGATACGGGCCTGCTCCTCGGCTAGGCGTTCCTGCTCTGCCTGTTCGGCAGCCAGACGGGCATTCTCTGCCTCGACACGGGCCTGCTCCTCGGCAAGACGTTCCTGCTCTGCCTTTTCGGCAGCCAGACGGGCATTCTCTGCCTCGACACGGACCTGCTCCTCGGCTAGACGTTCCTGCTCTGCCTTTTCGGCGGCCAGACGGGCATTCTCCGCCTCGAAACGGGCCTGCTCCTCGGCAAGACGTTCCTGCTCTGCCTTTTCGGCAGCCAGACGGGCATTCTCAGCCTCGACGCTGGCCTGCTCCTCGGCTAGGCGTTCCTGCTCTGCCTGCTCGGCCTCAATTTGGGCCTGTTCGGCTTCAGCCTGGGTCGAAACTTCTACTTCTGGTGCCGCCGCTTCCTGCTTAGATTTATCTTTGCGGAACCAAGAAAAAAAACCTTTTTTTGCCATGTGTAATACCAGTACTCAACTAACTGATTCAAAATTCGCTATAAAGTCGTTTTGCGCCCGTTATTATAACCAGATAGCTAGGCTAATGACGCAGAAAAACACGGCATTTTTTCGCTAATGCCCCAGGCTTTACACCTTTTTCTTATGCTTTACGTTAAAATAGCGACCTCAATTTAGCGCAACAGTCTAACACTTAATCTGGTCAGGCCAAATTCCGCTAAATGAATCCACAAAATACAGGTAGAAAATGGCAAGAAATCGACCCGCGAGCGGACAGGTAAGGATCATCGCCGGACAATGGCGCTCCAGAAAACTCCCGATACAAGATCTCGAGGGGCTAAGGCCCACCACAGACAGAGTCAGAGAAACCCTGTTTAACTGGATCGCGGGGGATCTGCCCGGCGCCCGCGTGCTGGACTGCTTCGGCGGCAGTGGCGCCCTCTGCTTCGAGGCGCTGTCTCGGTACGCCAAATACGCCAAGGTATTTGAACTACAGGCAGGCGCGGCCAAACAGCTCAAGCAGAACCTCGCCACGCTAAAATGCGACTGCGCCGAGGTGGTACAGGGCGACACCTTAGTGCAGCTCAAGACCCCACCCGCCGAAGGATTCGATGTGGTCTTCATCGATCCACCGTTTCGCAAGGGATTAGCTCAGGCCTGTATCGACGGCCTAAATGCCCAGGCTTGGCTGAATGAGGATGCCCTCGTCTATGTTGAGACAGAGCGCGAACATCCGCTCCTGAACTTGCCTACCGGCTGGCTCCCCCTCAAAGAGAAACAGGCAGGTCAGGTGACCTATCGTCTTTATCGAGTAGAACGCCCGGAGGCAGAATAATGAAAATGGTCATTCTCATCGGCAAGGGGATCACCCTGTTTGCCTGGACCGTGATGCTCTACAACCTGTTTGCACCGGCAGAAGGCAACATAGGCATGCTGCTGACGCTACTGCTTGGGATCACCCTGGTGATGCACGGCCTGCAGACGCTAATCTTCCGCACCCTGTTTAAGCCGCTGATGACCTTAGGTTATGGCGATTACCTGAGTGTCATGCTCTTTGGCGTCTTTAGCCTGCTTGAATATCGCCAACGGGTGATGCAGCAGGGCATGACCGACAACCAGGCCTAAATGCAGGTCTTTTGTTAAAGAGAAGCAGCCATCAAAAAAGCCCCATAGAGGGGCTTTTTTGTATCTTATACCAATCGTAGTAAATAACTGAACATACGAGCTTGTTAAAACGTCCGATAACGGCGTTACTATTTTTGATTGTAGAATAAATACTTATCGAAAAATCATGCCTTGTTCTCGACCATTTTTCCTACGCTACTTCTGATCACATACTTACCGTGATTGATATTAATCTCAACCACTAGAGGCCGGGGACTCGTCCCTGATAATTGATCGGGTAATAGCCCTGGCTGTCACGCTTACCCAAGAAGCTTAATGCCTTTTTAAGATCCTCAGGTTGGGCCTCGGTCTCCTTGATCTTGGCGGTCACCTGCACCAGCTTATCAGCCTTAAACAGGGCATGACCACTAAGCCCGAGGGCATTCATGCTGTCATCTGTCTGCACCTTGATGTTGCCATCGACACAGCTAAGCGCCACGGCGACATCACCCAGTGGATACTTGCCGAACTGATTATTCACCTGCAGCTGCTGAGCAAAGAGTTTCCCCGTGAGCTGCTGGCACCAAGGCTCGCCCTGCTCCAGATTTTGCAGCATCAGGCTGAAGTTACCACCAATCTGAGTGCGAAATGGCAGACGCGTGTTACCCACCAGGAATTCACTTGGCGCGTCGAAACGCACGCCGCTAGCGTCGATGCCAGACATAGAGAGGCTCACGAACCCCTTACCGTTGACGGCCGTAGCGCGGCTGCCCACCAGGAAGTCGATGTTGGCCTTGCCGGTCAGAATACCCCAAGGGCTCAATTGCCAACTCACCTGCTCTAGGCGACGCTTCTGCAGCATTAAGGTATCAATCTCACCGGACCAGATGGTGCCTGAGATCCCAGAGGCACTCACCTGCTTTGGCAGGGGCGCCAGCTTAACCGCAAGACTCGCCGGAAACAGGGCGATCAGAAACACCAGATAGACGAGAACGCCGATAACAACTTTTTTCACTAGACTCACAAAAAACCCTTACTACTTTGTTACTGCGAGAACTGGATGCGACGCACCTTGACGAAGCCTTCGGTCTCACCATCGGCCAGATCGACATTCTCCAGGGAGAGCCCCTTCTGTTGCACCAAATCGCTCAGGTAATCCAAGAGCGAATCGAAGGGCACCTCATCCATCCACACCTGGATCTTGTTGCCCTGGGGCTGCATACGGGTGATCTCCAGGCCATAGCTTTTAGCGCTCTGGGTCACCACGGCGCTGAGACTGCCGGAGAAGCCCTTCTTACCGCCGCTTTGCTTGAGGCCAACTATCTTGTTGGCCGTCTGCTTCACATAGTTGAGCGTGCTCTCTTGAGCCGTAAGGTTGCGCCGGGCATCCTCCTCGGCCTGGCTTATCGGTGTCCAGATCCCCCAGTAGAAGATGCCAAGCACCAACACTATTGCGCAAGCCGCCACGAGCTGCTGCTCGCGCAACACTAAGCCATTCCACCACGTCTTAATGTTGTCCATCTTACTTGCTCCTCAGGGTTAAGGTACTGGTCACTTCATCCTCGCCGCTGTTCATTGCCCCCAAGTTTACCTGGAAGTGAGGCAAGATCAGCTCCTTGAACTGCTCAATCTGGGCATAGCTCTTGGCGGTGATCTGCATGCGTAGCTCGTTTCGGCCACTGTCGAAACGCAGGCTGGTCGGCTTAAGCTGCGGCACCTTGTCGAAGCCAACGGCAAGATCGTCGAGCATGGTGAAGAAAGCCATGCCGCCGCCCGCACCCTGCAAGCTGCGCAGCTGACTCTCCATCTGTGAGCGTACGTTCACCATGCGCGAACTGCCCATCACCTGCCTAAAGATCTCACCCGTCTGCTGCTTCAAGCCTTCGCGCTCGACATTCATCTGATGAATGTTGAGTCCCTTGTTTACCAAGGCCAGCACTAAGGCCACCAGGATGACGATGGCGGTATTGCGCCACAGCATCAGGTGCTTACTGTATTCACGCTTAGGGGTATAGATGCCGCTGAGCAAATTTAATGGCGCATTGAGGATCCCCTTGGCTAACACCAACATGGGCAGATCCAGCGGCTGCGGCTTCACCTCGACGCCTTTAATATCCAGATCGCTGTAGCTCGCCAGGGTAATAGGCGTCTCTTCCTCTCCCTCGGCAAGCTTTGGCAGAGCAGCCTGAAACCAGCTGGCATCTAGGCTCACACCACTCCCCCTGCTGGTACGCAGCAGGTAATCCGGGCCGAACTTCATCGCCGCCCACTGGCACTCCTGCAGCGGCAGGGCCAGACAGTCAGGCACCAATTGACGCGCCTTGATACCGGCGTCGCTCAACCAGGAGAGCCAGGTCTGCATCTGCTCGTGGGCGACCACTGCAACGCTCAGAGACTCACCATTACGAGGGCCAGGGACAAAATGCAGTTCATCGACATTCTCGGCCAGACTCTCTTCCATCATGAAAGGTAGGGCCTTGAGCGCCTGACGCTGCCCCTTCTCGGGGAGCTGCACCGACGTGAGGGTGATGGCAGAAGTCGGCACCAGGATATCTACCGGACGGTTACCGGCGCGCTCGGTCAGGGTCGACAGCCCCTGGGCGTCGCTCAGCTCTCCCGAGGCGATGATCTCCTGCTCTTGCTCCGACCATACCAGCCAAGAGCAGCTCTGCTCCGCGCTTCTTCCTAATCGGATAAATAATCTTTCACTCAATGTCTTTCTCCACAAGTCTCATTAAGTTGCTCTCGATGAGCTTGTCCTTTTATTAGCCTAGACGAGCATGGCCCACCTAAGTGATTATTTTTGGCCGCCATATTGACGGGTCAAGACGTCCAGCTGGTTGTTACCGCCCACACGTAATACACTTTGCATCCTAAAGGTGGCGCTATCAACCTTAGCGCCCGCCTCTAATAGAAAATACTTACTCTTGAGGCTAAAGCTCGATTCCAGGTTCTTTTGCTGGCGCAACCCAGAGATGGAACCATTAGACCAGAAGTCTTCCAGGCTGTCATAACCATCACCCGGGCGTTGATTGATGATGCTCTCGGCCTCACCTACGCTGATCTTATTATCAAACATCCCTGCCAGCAGCGCCGCCTGCTCCACCTCAATGGTGTTGACGTTCAACACCTGGCGATCATAGCCGGGGATGATGCAGATGTAGGGGGCCAACTTGAGGTAGACCTCCTGGCTAAAGCCAATGACCGCCCTTAGCTCGCTGCGATGACTCATCAGGGTATTCGCCGCCCGGTAAGGCACGGTGCGCGACTCATAGTCTGCATCTTCGGCACCGAAGGGGCTGGCGACCGTGTCCTCATCGATATAATCTTTCAGCGTATGGGTCAGACGCTCGGCGGAGAAATCATCCATCCCCAGCGCCACCAGCAGCCCCTTAAACTGTACCGCCGCAAGCGGTAACTTAGGCTGGCCATTTTCCACCTCTGTAGTCTCAATCGCCAGGGCGTTGAGGTTAAAACAGGCCTGCAGATCGCTAATACGACCGCCTATCTCTCCCTGCTCGGCAGGAAACACCACATCGGCCTGGGCCCAATATTGCTGGCGATGCACCTTGCCTTCGTCGGCATCGTCTAAGTCTTGCTTCAACACCTTCTTGGCCAGCTCTTCGGCCGATATCGCATACCAATAGGCCTGGTCATACTGCGCCAGGTTAATGGTGCGGCGCACCGAGATCTGGTTGCGGCTGTTAATATTGGTGGCAATGATGGCGATCATGGCCACGATCAATAGAACGACGATCAGCGCCACGCCCCGCTGCTTTCCAGGCAAGCTACCCATTTTCATCTTCCTTGCCACCGGAGCCGCCACCTTTCCCCCCGCCATTGTTACCACCGGAGTTGTTGCCGTTATTGTTGCCGCTGTTATTACCGTTATTGTTGCCCGAGTTGTTTTGATTGTCTTTAGTCAGCATAGCTCCTAAAGGTAATAGAAACTTACGTTGCACCGTACCCAGGCCTTCTACCTCGACTGCCATGGCTATCGCCTTTGGCAGACTGGTGGCATCAAACTTACGTTCCCACTTGTCCTCGACAAAGAAGGAATACTCCACCGAGAGGACATTTTTAATGACTACTGTCTTAATCGGCTCGGCGCCAAACTCCGGCTCGGGATAGGGAAAATACCAACGTTCCAGGTTATTTTCCTGCACCACATAGGCCACAGATTGTAGGCTGCCCCGGGGCAAGAGCCCATCAGGGTTCAACCAGCCGATACGATAGAAGACGATGGCCTCCGACTCGGAGTCGAACATATCTTTACCGGTCTGAATCACGGTCGAACCACGCCCGCCTTCCAACAGACGAGGCGTGCGGGCCACCATCTGGCCAAAATCCCGCTCCAGAGCACCGAAGCCCTGCTGCAACGACTTGAGCCGCTGGGCAAACTCGGCGGTGACTTCATCGTTTTTCATCACAGTGCTAAGCACGGCATTGGCCGCCAGGCCCAACATGGCAAAGATGGCGATGGCGATCAGCATCTCCAACAGGGTAAAACCGCGAGTAGTCTTATTCTTCTTTAAGGACATAGCTACCCACCTGGGCGATGACGCGACTGAAGCGTTCATCGTCACTGACGCTGATGCGGATCATGCGAAAATTATCATCTGTGGTCTTCACCACCTCTTTGCGCCAATACCACTCTTTTCCCGCCAGCTCGACGCTGCCGTCTTTACGACCCAGATCCGGGAATTTCTTCTCCAGGCGGGCATCAACCATCTGATTGCTGGCCACCCACTGGGCCAGAGTGCGCTCCTCTAGGATGGGCATGTTAGCCATCTGCTCACCCAGACTCTTGGTGATAGAGACGGCAGCGATGGCAAATACCATGAGGGCCACGATCACCTCGAGTAGCGTCATGCCGGCGCTTCGGCGCCTAGCCTTGATGCTCAGGCCTAGCCTAGGCTTAATCATCGAATCCATCCTCTCTGCCCAGAGTCAGACGGCCTAAGGCATCGCCCACTACCAGGACTTGGATCTCCTGACCTGCCTCATCCTTGCCGATAAAGGTGAGCTCGAAGGCGCTCATTTCACCGCTGGGAAACAATAGTACCTGCGGCTCGGGAAACTTTTTCTTCTCATCTTCGCTGCGTTCGATAAGCGGCTCATCGAACCAGGACTCATCCTCTTCATCTTCCTGGGTCAGGGGGAGACCATCGAGCACTAAATCCATCTCGACCCCAGGTTCCATCTCTTTAGCCGCCAGCAAACGATCCTGCTGCAGCGGCTTCCATTTGCCCTCATCGTAGAAGACAAATTCATAGTGCCTATCATCGATGACGATGCCGATGAAGTGACCGCTGAGTATGGTCTCATCCAACACCAGCTCGGTGGCCGCGATAAACTGGCGCGCCGTGCGCTCTAGCGCCTTGTGCTGATCGGCACCGCTAGTGGTATAGGTCACCGCGGCGGCAGCCAATCCCATCAGCAAGACGACCAGCAGGACCTCTAGCAGGGTAAAACCGAATTGGCGGACGCCTCGCATAAACAGACTCGACTATGGCTTATTGGAATTCTTGCAGATTCCAGCTACCGATATCGTCTTCGGTACCCGGCTGGCCGTCAGGACCGGCACTGAAGATGTCGATCTTACCTTGCTCGCCAGGGCTCAATAGCAGGTAATCGTTGCGCCATGGATCCTGTGGCAGACGCTTCACATAGCCGTCTGCGCGGTAGTTGCGCGGCTCGGGTGAGATGGTCGGCTTCTGCACCAGGGCTTCCAGACCCTGCTCGGTCGTCGGGTAGATGCTGTTGTCCAGACGATACATATCTAAGGCATTTTCCAGTGCAACAATGTCAGATACCGCCTTCTGAATATCGGCTTTATCTTTGTTGCCCATAAGGTTAGGCACAACCATAGAAGCAAGGATCCCTAAGATAACGATAACCACCATGACTTCCAGTAGGGTAAAACCTTTTTGCTTGTTTCTTGCTTGCATTAATACTTCCTCTATAAAAAATGCCCTAACATCTACGGCTAGGACGGCTGTTGGTAGTCAACGCTTGGGCGTTAACCACTAATCATGTTGTTGAGTTCTAAGATCGGCTGCAGAATCGCCAGGACGATAAACAGGACCACGGCCGCCATGCTGACCACCAGCATAGGCTCGAAAACCCCTAGGGCGATGTTGACGTTAGACTCAAATTCTCTGTCTTGGTTGTCGGCGGCGCGCTCAAGCATCTGCTCCAGCTGACCGCTCTTTTCACCCGAGGTGATCATATAGAGCATCATAGGGGGAAAAAGTTTAGTATTGGCGAGCGCCGCGCCTAGGCTAGTACCTTCACGTACCCTGGCGGTGGCCTCCTCCACAGCCGCCCGCACCCTGACATTCATCAAGACCTCGCTGGCGATACGCATGGCATCGAGCAGGGGAACCGAACTGGCGGTAAGAATACTCAGGGTGCGCGCAAATCGCGCCGTATTCAAGCCCTTACTCACTCGCCCAACGACCGGCATACCTAATATCGCGGTATCGAACTTCATCCGATTGGCGGCGCTGCGCAGTAGCTGTTTGGCACCGATCACCAGGGCAATAATGACGCCCATGACGATCAGACCATAATCGCGGACAAAGTCCGATGAGGCGATCAAAAACTCTGTAGTCCAGGGCAGTTCCTGGCCCATATGTTCAAACTGTCCCACCACCTGAGGCACCACGGCCGCCAGCAAGATGGCGATCACGCTGATGGCGACCACGGTCAATACGATGGGATAGATCATCGCCTGGGTCATCTTGCCCTTGAGCTGCTGTCTACGCTCGGTATAGTCGGCCAGGCGGTTGAGCACCACCTCGAGATGACCAGACTTCTCACCCGAGGCAACCATGGCGCGATAGAGATCGTCGAAGATATGGGGAAATTCGGCCATGGAATCGGCCAGGCTGTAGCCCTCGACCACGCGAGAGCGTACCGCCATCACCATGCTGGCGAGGCGATCTTTTTCACACTGCTGCCCCACGGCCTTGAGGGCCTCCTCCACCGGCAAGCCGGCCGCCACCAGGGTAGCGATCTGGCGGGTGATCAGGGCCAGCTCGGCGACTGAGATGCCACGCTTGAGGCTGAAGCCGCCGCTCTTCGCCTTGGCTTCCTTCTCGACCACTGGAGTGATCTCCAGAGGCATCAGACGCTGCTCGCGCAGTTGCCCCCTGGCATGGCGAGCCGTGTCGGCCTCGACAACCCCTTTCTGCTGTTTGCCCTGGGCGTTTAACGCCTTGTACTCAAATGCTGGCATGGCTACTCCTCGCGAGTGACGCGCAGCACTTCTTCCAGCGTAGTCACCCCGTCGAGGACTTTGATCATGCCGTCATGGCGAATGCTAGGTACCGTCTGACGAATATACTTCTCGATGGCCAGCTCGCCGCGTCCTGTATGGATCAACTCGCGTACGTTGTCGTCCACCAATAGCAGTTCATGGATACCGGTACGGCCACGATAGCCGTTATTACCACAGGCCGGGCAGCCGGTGGCGCGGTAGATGGTGCGGGGATCGTCTTCGCCGATCCCCAGCAGCTCCCGTTCACGCAGATCGGGCGTGTGCTCCGACTTACATTCGGGACACAGGGTACGGATCAGGCGCTGCGCCAGCACCCCGAGGAGACTCGAGGAGACCAGGAAGGGCTCGACCCCCATATCCTGCAGACGCGTGATGGCGCCAGAGGCGGTATTGGTATGCAGGGTGGAGATCACCAGGTGCCCCGTGAGCGACGCCTGCACCGCAATCTGCGCGGTTTCCAGGTCACGGATCTCACCTATCATCACTACATCCGGGTCTTGACGCAGAATCGCCCTCAGGCCACGGGCGAAGGTCATGTCGACCTTGGTATTGACCTGGGTCTGACCTATGCCCGCCAGCTCATACTCGATAGGATCTTCGACGGTCAGTATGTTGGTGTCGATAGAGTTGATCTCGGTCAGGCCCGCATACAGGGTAGTACTCTTACCCGAGCCTGTTGGGCCCGTGACCAAGATGATGCCGTGGGGCTTGCGGATCAGCTCATCGAACTGCTCGCGTATGGTATCTGTCATCCCTAGCTGTTTAAGGTCCAGGTTACCGGCATTCTTATCCAGCAGACGCAACACCACGCGTTCGCCGTGGCTGGAAGGCATGGTCGAGACACGCACGTCGACCGCACGACCTGCGATACGCAGCGAGATACGACCGTCTTGGGGCACCCGCTTCTCGGCAATATCCAGACGCGCCATCACCTTGATACGCGAAACCAATAGCGAGGAGAGCTTGCGGTTTGGCTTGAGCACCTCTTTGAGCACGCCGTCGACGCGGAAACGCACCACCAGCTGTTTCTCATAGGTCTCGATATGGATATCCGAGGCTTCCTCTTTGATCGCCTCAGACAGGAGCGCATTGATCAGCTTGATGATAGGCGCATCGTCGTCGCCCTCCAGCAGGTCTTCTGTCTGTGGCAGCTCCTCGGCCAGGGTAAACAGATCCATCTCGTTACCTATATCTTCCATCAGCTGCTGCGCCTCGGAAGAATTGGCCTGATAGACCTCTGTCAACTTGGTCTCGAACACGGTCGACTCCAACTGAGCCAGTGCCAACTCTTGCCCCGTGTAACGACGCACCTCCAGCATCGCCTCTATCGGCGTGTTGGCTGTGTGATATAGCGTCAGCCTGGCTTCGTCATCCTTGCCCAGCACCAACTCGAATCTGTGGGCGAAGGCAAAGGGCAGACGATCCCGGCTGCTTGAGTGAAATACCTCATCGGATTCGGCCTCTGAGGCTAGCCCGAGCTCACTCGTTACCTGGGCCAGATCCTCGTTTTGCGTGGCTTGGATATCACTCATCTTGCTTATCTTGCTGCTTGTTTTCGTTGATCTGTTTCAGCGCAGGATCTGTCTCACGCATCTTGGTATCCAACCCCTTGCGATCCTTGTAACGCTGAAGCACCTCATTAACTTCCGGTGGTAGGTATTCTTCCTGGTTCCACTCTTCCAACACTGGGACATTTGTATTTGGCATCAGGTTCACACCACGCTCCTGCTGCTCTAGCTGCAGGGCTCGGAAGTAGTTGTATTTACGACCGGCAATGCCTTCCATGGTCACGCCATCGCGTATAATGGTTGGCTTGATGAAGACCATGAGGTTTTTCTTCTTCTTACCGCTAGAAGAGGACTTAAACAGGTGACCTAGGATAGGGATATCGCCCAGGAAAGGCACCTTCTGCACACTCTCCTGCACCTCTTCGTTAATCAGACCACCCAGCACCACAATCTGACCCGAATCGGCCATCACAGTCGTCGTCAGGCGGCGGGTCGCGAAGGTTACATCGACCCCTGTCTTACCGTTAATGCCAGAGACTTCCTGTTCGATGGTGAGCTTAACCGTGGTGCCTTCGTTGATCTGTGGCACAACTTTCAGCTTCACACCCACTTCCTTACGCTCGACCGTCTGGAAGGGGTTACTGTTACCGTTACTAGAATTCTGGCTGCCCGTCAGTACAGGTACCTCATCACCCACGATGAAGGAGGCTTCCTGATTGTCCAGGGTGGTGATAGAAGGCGTCGCCAGGACGTTCGACTTGGTATCGCTCGACACCGCCTGGATCAGGGCGCCGAAGTCACCCATGGCCACGCCCCATGCCATACCATTCACCTTGCCCAGCGCCTGCGCCAGCAGGGTGATATCACCCTTCTTCTTAGGGTTCTCGGTACAAGTACCATTCTCAGTACAGACCTTAGTTCCATCTTCTTCTTGCGCCGCCCAGATACCGGCACCGATCTCGCCGATAGTGGGGCCTAGGTTATTAAACTGAGTACCGCCACCGGCCTCTGTGGCCCATTGCACACCAAAACCGACATCGTCACCCTCGGCGACCTCGACGATAATGGCTTCCACCAATACTTGCGCGCGGCGAATATCCAGCTGATTGATGACGCTCTCAATAGTGCGCATCTGATCTGGCTCGGCGCTAAGCACCAGGGCGTTGGTGTCTGGGTGAGCCATGATGTTAATTTCGTTGCGGCGCTTGCTGCGACCGCCCTGGGCCTGACCGCCATCCTGATCTTTGGCCAGCTTCTCGGCAAAGCCGGTCAGCACTTCCACTAAGTCTTCGGCCTTGGCGTAACGCAGGTAACGCACCTTGGTATTACCTGTGGTCGCCTGTTCGGCATCCAGTTTTTTGATCAGGGCCACCACACGCTGACGACTCTTCTCGTCACCGCTGACGACCACAGCATTGGTACGCTCGTCGGCCACCACCTTAGGCGCCTGACCCGGCAGCTGTGATTGATTGGAACTGGCACGATACAGGGTATCAATAATGCGCACCATCTCACCGGCAGAGGCGTATTCCAGCGCCACAACCTGCACCTCGGTATCACCCTGCTTGTCGACGCGGCGAACGATCTCGACCAGCTTGTTTACCACGGCCGCACGACCGGAGATCATCAAGACGTTTGACGGATCGTAGTTAACCACGTTGCCGCCACCGGCATTGTCGTTGAGCTGACGCAGCAGGGGCGCGAGCTGTTTCGCCTCTGTGTTGTAGAGGGCTACGATGCGGGTCACCATCTCATCGCCAAGGCCAGGGGTGTTGTCGTCGGCGACGCGGATCGCCGAAGTCTTAGCGTCCTTATCCTTGATCACCTTGATGATGTTGTTGTCCATCTCGACCACGGCGTAGCCATAGACCTGCAACACGTTCAGGAAGAATTGATAATACTGCTCATCGTTGAGTAGATCGTAACTGCGCACGTTGATCTTGCCGCGCACGGTAGGGTCGACGATGATAGTCCGGTTCAGGTTCTTACCAACTATGTTGATAAACTCCTGAATGTCAGTGCCCTTGAAATTAGCCGCGTATTGTTCCGACCACGCCACTTGTGGCGCTAACAGCGAGGCGCCCATCACGACGCTCGCGATAAGGTTGCGGCGTATTTTCTTGTTGTTCATTAATGACTTCCTCTAACCCTTTTTATTGCGGCAAACTAAACATGATCTCAACCAGCTGACCCTCTCTTTCGACCATCAGAGAAATTTCGGTCAATTCTGGCAACTGCGCCATCACTTCCAATGCTTGACTCATATCAGTCAGATCATAGCCGTTCATTGATTTTGCTAAATCGTTGGCCTTAAAGCCAGCCTGTTCAAATAATTGTCTGTCCTTGCCTGGGTTTAAGCGATACCCCTGCAGCTCGCCGCCGGCGTTAACCGGTGAAATCGCCAGGTAATCGGTGATCTTGCTGGGATCTTCCAGCAGGGCGTCGCGCGACTCTTCCAGTTCTTTAGAAACGGCGCTGTTGTTGCGCTTATCTATGGTGCGGACATCGCGAGAGGAACGTGCC
This sequence comes from Shewanella insulae, assembly GCF_009831655.1. Classification (GTDB taxonomy): domain Bacteria; phylum Pseudomonadota; class Gammaproteobacteria; order Enterobacterales; family Shewanellaceae; genus Shewanella; species Shewanella insulae. Next base: position 45,610 of record NZ_WRPA01000011.1, read on the forward strand.
TCTTGCAACAAGTTATTGGCTTCGCCCTGAGCCTCATACTTGAGGCCATCAAGCATCAGCGTCTCGTAACGACCAGTGTTAGAGATGATAATGCGATCGGCGTACACCTCTTTAAGCGAGGCTGAGGTGCCCTGGATCTTGTCGCCCAGGCTATAGGTGTTCTGGCTACCACGGGACTCGATCACCGCTAGCCCATTCTGCTCGGCAGTCGAGGCCACCACGCCGGTCAACTGAATCGACAGCGAGGTCTTAGGTGCATCGGTGATCTTCTCCTCCACCACAGGCTTAGGCTTATCCGAGTTGGGGTCGGCCTTACCGAAGAGGGCTAATGCTTGCAGCGTAGAGACATTCACCTGGGACGATGACTGACTGCTGGAGACAGGGGTCGCCTGCCATTTTTGTGGGGTTTCAGCGACGGGCACCAACTTCCATGTGATTTGCGCCAAAAGATAGATAGCGATAATCAAACCGAGCCAGAATACGGCCGAACTCAGAGGCTTCTGCGGCACGGCAGCGGCCTTAGATATTACTTTGTCTAATAAATCCATATTATTGTGGACCCTCTATGCAGGCCTCTAATCTGATTATGATAATTTCCTAGCTGTGGCTCATGCTAACCTACACAGCTAATCGCAACAAGCCCATAACAGTCTCTTTATTGGCCTATAGAGGCGATTTATGCTAACTTTACGCGCCTAAAAAGGGTGTGAGGTCTGTCGCTATCTCATCTGTTGGCTAACAACAAGTATGGACTATTTTTTAAGCCTGTGAGCTTGCACATCTTTATACACCTAAGGAGACCTGATCACCATGACCTCAGAGAAAGAGCTTGGCGTTCGGCTCGACAAGTGGCTGTGGGCCGCCCGCTTCTATAAGACGCGTGCAATCGCCAAAGAGATGATCAACGGCGGTAAGGTGCACTACAATGGCCAGCGCACTAAGTCGAGCAAGCTGGCCGAAGTCGACGCCGTGATTAGATTACGACAAGGATATGACGAAAAAGAGATCGTCATAAAAAAATTATCCGAGCAGCGCCAGAAGGCGGTGGTCGCCCAAACCTTATATGAAGAGACGCCAGAAAGCATAGCCAAACGCGAGACCTATGCCGAGGCAAGACGCTTGAATGTGCTTAACAATCCCGCGCCGGATACCAAGCCAGACAAGAAACAGCGTCGCCAACTAATACGCTTTAAAGAAAGCTAACTGTGAGACACAAATGAGTAAAGATATCTTAAACCGTTACCTATTCGACAACGCCGATGTGCGCGGACAAATCGTACAGCTAGAGAAGAGCTATCAAGAGATCTTATCGGCTCACACCTACCCTGAAGCCATTGCCCGTCTGCTGGGCGAGCTGATGGCGGCCACCTCTTTACTCACCGCCACACTGAAATTTGATGGTGATATCAGCGTACAGGTGCAGGGCAACGGCCCGGTATCGCTGGCGGTGATCAATGGCAACAACCTACAACAGCTGCGCGGCGTCGCACGCTGGGAAGGCGAGGTCGCCAAAGACGCCAGCCTACAACAGCTTATGGGCCAGGGACACATGGTGATCACCCTGACTCCGAGCAACGGCGAGCGTTATCAAGGCGTAGTGGCATTGGAGAAGGAAACCCTGGCCGAGTGTCTGGAGCAATACTTCCTGCAGTCTGAGCAGCTGCCGACCGCCATCCGCCTGTTTGCCAACGGCAAGCAAGCCGCCGGCATGTTGCTCCAGGTCTTACCAGGCGAGAACGAGCACAACCAAGAGTTCGAACATCTCGAACAGCTGACCAGCACCATCAAGGCCGAGGAGCTATTTGATCTCGAGGCAACAGAAGTATTGCACCGTCTGTATCACCAGGAAGAGGTTCGCCTGTTCGATCCTATCGAGGTCACCTTCTCCTGTACCTGCTCCCGTGAGCGCAGCGGTCAGGCACTGAAAACCGTGGCGAAGGAAGAGTTGGACGCCATCCTGGCAGAACAAGGCAAGATCGAGATGGGCTGTGAGTACTGTAACTCCAGCTACAGCTTCGACTCCATCGATGTCGAGGCACTATTCAAAAATGCTCCCAAGTCAGATACTCAACAGTAAATCATCGGCCTAATTTCACTAGATAAAGAGGATGCCTGTGCGCATCCTCTTTTTTTTACGATTTTCGCGATCTTCCTCACACATTCAATTCCGCTTAAGTTACAATCGGGCCTCTGCAAATCATGCAGATAAAACAAAAACAAGCTGGCACAGACCGGCCAACCCTACTCGAATGATGGAGACCTTACAGATGGCGGATGGATCTAAGCAGACTCATAGAAATCCCTCTACGGCACAACTAGTTGAGTTTGCACTCGCACGCGGCGAAGGAGAGCTAACGGCGAATGGTGCATTAGTGGCAAAAACTGGCGAGCGTACCGGACGCTCACCCAACGACCGCTTTATCGTGAAAGAAGCAAGTAGCGAAAATGAAATCGATTGGGGTTCGGTCAACAAGCCGTTCGCCATGGATGCCTTTAACGCCCTATGGGATCGCGTTGCGACCTACCTGGCCGACAAGGAGACTTTTGTTTCTGAGCTGGAAGTGGGTGCCGACCCTGAGCACTACCAACCTATTGAAGTAAAAACCGAGACCGCCTGGCATCAGCTTTTCGCCCGTAACCTGTTTATCGTGCCTGAGCAGTTTAACGTCGCCAACAAGCCCGTTTGGCAGATCATGAACGCCCCGGGTTTCGAGTGTGATCCTGCCCGTGACGGCACCAACTCTGACGCCACCGTCATCATCAACTTCGCCGATCGCAAGGTACTGCTGGCAGGCCTTAAGTACGCCGGCGAGATGAAGAAGTCTATGTTCTCAGTGCAGAACTTCCTACTGCCTGCCAAAGGCGTACTGCCAATGCACTGCTCGGCCAACGTCGGCAGCGAAGGCGACACCACCCTATTCTTCGGTCTATCTGGCACAGGCAAGACCACACTGTCTGCCGATCCTAAGCGTTTCCTCATCGGCGACGACGAACATGGCTGGGCACCAGGCGGCGTATTCAATATCGAAGGTGGCTGCTACGCCAAGTGTATCGATCTGAGCCAGAAGAACGAGCCGGTGATCTGGGACGCTATTCGTTTCGGTACCGTACTTGAAAACGTGACTCTGGATGAGCAACGCGTTCCTGACTACAGCAACACAGAGCTGACCGAGAACAGCCGCGCGGCCTACCCGCTGGAGCACATCGCTCAGCGTAAGGAAGAGAACCGCGGCGCTGAGCCAAATGCCGTGGTTTTCCTGACCTGTGACGTATCAGGCGTACTGCCTCCAGTGTCTAAGCTGAGCAAGGAACAGGCGGCCTACCACTTCCTCTCTGGCTATACCGCCAAGGTAGGCTCGACCGAGATGGGCTCTACCTCTGCGATTCAGTCGACCTTCTCGACCTGTTTCGGCGCGCCATTCTTCCCGCGTCCGGCTGGCGTATATGCCGAGCTGCTAATGAAGCGTATCGAGTCATTCGGTAGCCAGGTATATCTAGTCAACACCGGCTGGACCGGCGGTCCACACGGCGTAGGTAAGCGTTTCGATATCCCAACGACCCGCGCCATCGTCGATGCCATCGTCAGCGGCGAGTTGAAGGATGTGGAAACTGTGCACATCGACAAGCTAAACCTGGACGTGCCTGTGGCCGTGTCTGGCGTCGATGCCAAGCTGCTTAACCCGGTCAATACCTGGACCGATAAGGCTGAGTACGACAAGTACGCCCAGCAGCTGGCAGAAGAGTTTGCCGCCAACTTCACTAAGTACGACGTCTCTGACGCCATCAAACAGGCTGGCCCTAAGGCTTAAGCCCTGCGTCCGATAACAGTATAAAAATGGCCCCTCGGGGCCATTTTTTGTTGCCTAACTCTCAGCAAGCCCCGCCTTCCAACCTACCCGTTCGGGTAATGGTAATTTAATCAAAGCCATAGATAATGTCCTTTCAGCCGTATTGGACCTTGGCTAAGTTGTCGTTGTCGGGTCCTTTTCATTGTTAATATTTGTAAGGACACAAATATGCGTTTAACTCACCTTAGCTCTCTGCTGCTCGGTACCTGTCTACTCAGTGCCTGCGGCGGCTCCAATGACGATTCAGATACCCCAACCGACGGTGGCGTGCCACCCACAAGCTTCGATCATCAAGTCATAGGCACTGTGGTGTACCAGGGCGCGGTCGCCGGCGCCGAGGTCTGTGTGGATCTCAACCAGAATGCCAGCTGTGATACCGACGAACCCAGCACCATCGCAGATGTCGATGGCAAGTACCAGATCGATTGGAGCAGCGATGTCGAGATGCCTGTCTATGATCTGATCGCCAACTGGCAACAGGCGGCAGAAACCGCCACTAAACCGGCCCTGCTCAAGGCCGCATTTCGCACCGATGCGCTCAATGCCAATGCCTCCAAATCCGATAGCAATCAGGGCGTGATCTCCATGGAAGGAGTCGGCAAGTTGGTGGCCCTGCAGGAACACGGCGGTGAGATCAACCCTATGACTCATCTGGAGTATCAGCGCGTCGCCCGCATGCGCGCCGCCGGTACCACATCCCTTGATATCGTCACTCAGCGCGGTCTGCTGGCCGCTCTATTGCTGAATATCTACGAGCGCGACGGCAATCCCTATAAACTCAGCGCCGAGCAATCCCTCAGCCCTGAATTTGTCGACACCTACCAACTGCACCGTCATCTCGAGGCGCTGATCGGCGAGCAGCTCGGCGATGTGCTGGCCGTGGATGACATCATGTCGATTACCCGTGACCAGCTAAGAGACCTGGTAGATGAGAGTGGCATGAGCACCGAGGATTATTTAGCCAGCGACCCCATGGCGGTGCGCTTCCTGGTCAACAATGCGCTGATCGCCGAAGAGTATATCGAGACGCCCATAGATGCGAAGATCATGTCAGACGCCGATTGGCAGGTGATAACCACCAATTACCTAGAGGAAGGGCAGCAGCCCAGTATGTTCAATCTGGGCCCTGCAATACTCGAGCATTTTTTCACTCTCGATTATGGTAACCCAGAGCTCTCTTTCATCGGGAGAATTAGTGACAATCAGGTGACAGGTCTGGTCCTCAGGACCCCTGTCGAGGAAGATGATCACCTAGAGTGTTGGAATACCGACATGAAAAAATGGATTAATCCAGATAGGAAAGATCAGGGCTACCAGCCTCCAGCCATGACATTCATTGATAATACTATGAATAGTGTCTACAGCGGTACTAACGTCCCGGTGACAATTGAATTCACCAAATATTCAGGCACTGGCGAGGAGTGGCAGGCCATTCTCAGCACCACACCACCGGCTCTCAAGCTGGCCGAACTCAACTGGCCAAGCCAGGTATATCGCTACCGAATCCATCAGGCGGAAGACGTGATGTGCCGAACAGAGGAGTTCGACACTAAGGAGATGCCACTCCATCAAGATCCTCAGCAACTGACCACGGCGGATGTCGCACGTCTATCTTGGCCATCCCTCTATCCTGACGAACTAGTTATAGACGAAGAAAATCAACGCATTACAAACAAAATGACCGAGGCCACCTTTGAATGGTCATTAATTGACAGTCCGAGTGACCAGTCGATAATCCACATAGTAGAGATCGTCGAGCCTCAGTTTGCCAATTTTGTGCTGGCTACGGATTACCTAATTGACGGTGCTGATATTTTCGAGGTGATGATCAACAAAGGCTCCTCAGAGTATAGTCAGCGTCATCAACACCTAAGCATTACCTATGATGGCGAAGAGGATGGCTTCAACCAACGCTTCTACAAACACCTGGAGGCGATCGTCAAGGGGCAATAGCATTATGCCGGACGCGTTAGAGCTTACTGCTAAGCAAAGGTAAGCCATAGAGTCAGCTAAATAAGAAAGAGGATGGTGAATGCCATCCTCCTTTTCTTTCTCAGTCTCTTTCAACAAATAGTTTCCCCAGCAGTTTGCCAAATGAGTCTCTCTATTCAGCCCAAAACCTCGCCGCTCGCATCCAATACTTAGACTCAGTACTTAATCTCAGCTTAGGCTTTATCTCCAGGATAAGCCCCAATTCACAGACTCCTCCCCTCGCCCGTGCTACGCTGCGCGCCTGCAAGACTATACTCATTTCAAAAGCATAAGTGACGACAAGACGAGGCAAAGGTGAAAACCAAGACAAGTAAGCTACTAGGCAATATCGGGGTACAGGTGGTGATCGCCATGATTATCGGTGCCGCCGTCGGTTTTATAATGGGTGAACAGGCCAGCATGTTTGCACCGCTCGGCACCATATTTATCCACCTAATCAAGATGTTGGTTATTCCTTTGGTGCTGGTCTCCATCATCTCCGGCGCCGCCAGCCTGGGCGACAGCCCCTCGGCGGGCAAGATAGGCATAGGTACCTTTGGTTTCTTCATCCTCACCTCGGGCGTGGCCGTCTCCTTGGCAATACTGCTGGGTAACCTGTTCCAACCCGGCAAGGGTGTCGATTTCACCGCCCACAGCGCCAGTGGCCTGATGACGGTAACCGAAAAACATGGTGCCCTGCCCGGCGTGATGGACACCTTTATCGGCATGATCCCCACCAATGTGTTCGAATCGCTAACCGGTGGCAATATCCTGCAGATCTTAGTCTTTAGCATCTTCTTCGGTATCGCCCTCACCAAGGTGAAGGGGGAAGGCAGCAAGCCGATCCTGGCGGCCCTCAACACCATAGTCGACGCCTTTGTCTGGATGATCAACTGCGTCATGGTGATCGCCCCTATCGGCGTGTTCGGCCTGATGGCCGACTCGGTCGGTACCTTCGGCTTCGACGCACTAGAGGTGGTATTTAAGCTGTTTGCCGTGTTTATCTTCGGCATCCTGCTGTTTGGCTTCCTCTTCTTCCCTTTGCTGGTGCAGCTGTTCTCCAATGTCAGCGCCAAGAAGTTCATCAGTGTCATGAAGAAGCCCCAGGTGATGGCGCTCTCTACCGCCTCCTCCATGGCCACCCTGCCGGTGAACATGGAAACCTGTGAGGAAGAACTGGGCGTCTCTAAACCTACCGCCTCCTTCGTGCTGCCCCTGGGCGCCACCATCAACATGAGCGGTAACGCCATCTACTACGGCCTAGTGGCTATCTTCTTTGCCCAGATGTACGGCATAGATCTTAGCCTGGGCGCCTACATGGCGATCATCTTCACCTCGACTCTGGGCGCCATAGGGCAAGCAGGCGTCCCCGGCCCCTCCTTCCTGGTGGTGGCCGTACTGCTGGCCGCGGGTATTCCCATCGACGGCCTGCCGCTGCTGTTCGCCCTAGACAGGGTGTTTGACATGATCCGTACCTCGCTCAACATCACAGGCGATGCCGCCTGCGCGGTGATCTTGGATAAATACACCAAGGCCGAGTAACGGGCTTTACGACTTTCTCTTAGCCGGGTGCAATCAGCACCTGGCTATCTGCTCCCACCTATCAGCTATCGCTCAATAAGCTGTGCTTTCGCTCAATCCTTCTCTCCGATGCAAATCCAGTCTCAGCATCATTCCCAGCCACTCGAAAGTCAAATAAACCAAACTTTATGTAAAGCACACTTGACTATGCTTCTTTTTTAGCCTAACTTGTTATGTAAAGGGTATTTGACATTTTAAGCAAGCGAGAGGAACTGCACATGAAACAGATCATCGACGCCATCTGCTCCAAGGGGCTACCGTTAAGGGATATTCAAAATGCCAATCGGGTGAACCTGCTCGCCCTGCTGTGGGCGCTCAGCCTAGGCGGCACCTCCTTCCTGGCCCATCAAGGTTATCTGACGACCACCTGGGTGCTGGCAAGCAGCTTCATCCTCCATGGGGTCATCGGCATCTGGATGCTGTTGGCCTTTAAACGCTTCCTGCGCCAACTCGACGAGATGGAACGTAAGATACAGCTCGACGCCCTCGCCTTGGCCGTCGGCGTCAGTATCATAGGCTTCTCTCTCTATTCGATTCTGGATATGGCAGATCTGCTACCGGATCTCAAGGCGGCCTATCTGGTGGTGCTACTGTCGCTCACCTATATGCTAGGGATAATCTTCGGGAGACTAAGTTACAGATGAAGAACCGTCTAAAACCCCTGCGCGCCGAGCATAACTGGACTCAGGCCGACCTGGCGGGCCTGCTGGATGTGTCGAGACAAACGGTCAACGCTATCGAGAAGGGTAAGTACGATCCCAGCCTACCGCTAGCCTTTAAGATCGCCCGGCTGTTTCAGCTCCCTATAGAGGCGATCTTCGAAGATGAAGATGCCTAGGGCATTAGCGACGATCGGTGCCAGTATCGCCGTGGTTGCTCTGCAAAATAAGTCCTCCTCGCCGTTCACTCATGGGATACTTGCATCACAACTGGCGCCGTAACGACTATTGCTCCATAAGGTGGGGCGCCTCGGCACGTGCCAGACACCACACCTGCACCTGGATGTAGCGCGCCTCGAACAGCTTGGCGATCTCCTTAGCCGTGGTGCCGGTTGTCACCACATCATCGATCAGCGCGACACGCTGAAAATCGAACTCCTCTATCAAACGAAAGGCGCCGGCGAGATTGCGCCGTCGCTGCTTACCCGTCAGCCCCGCCTGGGGCGGCGTATCGCTGAGTCGCTCCAGAGCATCTGGCAGCACAGGCAAACCTAGGGCTCGGCCGAGTTCGCTGGCGATAACAAAGGCCTGATTAAAGCCCCTCTCACGCAGGCGACGTGGATGCAGGGGCACGGGCAACAAGGCCTGAGGCAAGGAGATGATCTCCGCCTCAGCCAGCAGCCGAATACGCCTCACCAGAGCCTGCACCAAGGGAGTTAAACCTGCGAGTTGCCCCTGGTACTTGATCGCCGCCACCGTCTCCCCCAGTCCCTGGTGATAACTAGCAGGCGCCACCACCTTGAGGGGCTGGCCCGTCATGCAGCCGCCACAATAGGCTTTCTGCTGAGGCATAGCGCGGCCACATCCCAGACAAGTCGGCGACGAATAGAGCCCGGCATCGAGACAGGTGAGGCAGATGCCTCGCTGTGGCAAGACCACCCTTTGATGGCAGATCATACAGCGATTGGGTAGACTAGCCGCCAGCAGTCGCCGCAGTTGCACGAGCCACTGCCTGCGCGATAAATGCAGATGAGTTCTATCCATTTAACTAACCTTACGATCCAGAGGCATCTTAGTGAGTCAGCAATCCTTGCATATTGAAACTATAGGCCAAGGCCGCCCCATCGTCCTGCTGCACGGCTGGGGGGTGAACAGCGCCGTCTTTACCCCTTTGCATCACGCACTCAAAGATCATCAACTTCTGTGCATCGATCTGCCGGGCTTCGGCGATAGCCCAGCCATAGAGGGAGATCTGGATGCCTGGGTCGACCACATCATGGCTCAGGTGCCAGAGCGGGCGATCTGGGCCGGTTGGTCGCTGGGGGGATTGGTCGCCACCCGCGCCGCCCTGCGTTACCCAGAGCGCATCGATGCCCTGTTGACCATAGCCTCCTCTCCCTGTTTCATGGCGCGTGACGACGAGGGTTGGCCGGGTATTCCCCCGCAAATTTTGGGGCAGTTTGGCGACCAGCTGGAGAAAGATCTCGGTAAGATGATAGAGCGTTTCCTGGCCATCCAGGCCATGGGGAGCGAGACCGCCAAGCAGGACATCAAGCGGCTAAGAGATCTGGTGATGGCCAAGCCGCTGCCGGATGCTGGCGCGCTGCGCACCGGCCTACAGATGCTCAAACAAGTAGATCTCAGGCGTGAACTCACAGAAATCAAGGCTCCCTGGCTCAGGGTATGGGGAAGATTAGACGGCCTGGTGTCCCGCCGGGTACAGCCGCTGATGCCGGTTTGCGAATCACGCTATCAAGATATCATGCTGCCCAAGGCCTCCCATGCCCCCTTCTTCTCCCACAGGGATGCCTTCGTCCAGGGAGTCGAGGCCTGGCTGAAGACGCTTAAAGAATAATCACTTTAACTTCTATCACTTTTTGATTATTATTTAAGCAGTTCTCTGAGGGGGTTTCTATGTTAGTGGTGACCAACTATCCGCAAGTGCCTATCGCGACGACCAACGCCGCGACCGATAGCGCGCGGGTAGAGAGTCAGCAACGCCCACCTATCATACCTGCGCCGCAACTCGCCAAGAGCAACGAGGAACGCCCCTTCAATCCGCAGAACGAACGTGCGGCAGAGCAGGCCAACGTTCAGGCTAAGCTCAACGAGAAGGTGCAGGCCAAGCAGCAGGGACAGGGTCAACATCAACAGGAAGGTCAACATCAACAGCAACAGGCTAAACAGGGGGCTGCGGCCATCATACGGCCGCTGATAATGAAGCCTGCGCTGGCACGTCGCGACATACGTAGCGCGCAGACTGAGACGCCAAGAGAGCCCCAGAAACCTAAGACCCGCTTCGAGAATCAGGCCAGCAGCTTCTATCAGAGCGTGTCGGCCCACATCGCCAGCTTCTACCAGACTCAGACCCTCCCCAAGGGAGAGCCCGAGTTATCCACCTTTATCTGATCGACGCTTCATCCGACGATTTGTTCGATGCCGTGCTCTGCTGCGGCGTCTGATACAGCTGTTGTTGGTAAGCCATGCTACCCCACAGCGCCCACGACAGTGCGGTCTGCTTCATCTCATCGCTCTGAGGCTTATGGGTCAGCGCTTTGTTTGCAAAGTCATAGGTATAACCCGTCGGCTCGCGCTCTGGCTGCAGGATAACCACATCGTCACCCCTTAAATAAGCCATATTCTTGTCGTACTGCATCAGGGCGCGGCCTGGCCAGTTTTCATCCATCTTAGTCAGATCCCGACCCAGCATAGGATAACTGCCAGAGACGCCCATCAAGGACAACAGGGTCGGCGCCAGATCGATCTGGCTCGCCACACGCTGATCCAGCTTAGGCGTGATGCCATCACCAAGAATAATCGCTGGAATGCGGAACTGCTCCACAGGTACCAGAGAGGCACCGCCTACGCGGCTCTCATGGTCGGCCACCACCACAAATAATGTGTCTTTCCAGTAGCTGGACTCTTTCGCCAGCTTAAAGAACTCACCCACGGCGTAATCGGCATACTTGGCCGTGTTGTTACGAGTCTGCTTGGTTTCATCATAAAGCTCGATGCGGTCATCGGGGAACTCGAACGGCTCATGGTTAGAGGAGCTAAACACTAGACTAAAGAAAGGCTTACCCTCCTTATGGAACTGCTCAAACTCGTTATTGGCTCGCTTGAGTAAGTCTTCATCCGACACGCCCCATGAACCGACAAACACGGGATCTTTATAGTCGTTCTGATCCACGATATCGCTAAAGCCGTTGCCCAGGAAGAAGCTGCGCATGTTGTCGAAATGGCTCTCGCCGCCATAGATAAACTGGGTCTCATAGCCGTTCATCTTCAGCAGATCGGCGATAGTGAAGAAGTCGGTCTGGCTCTTACCTAGCTTAACCACGGAACGTGCCGGGGTTGGCGTAAAGCCGGTAGTGACCGCCTCGATGCCGCGCACCGAACGGGTACCCGTGGCGTAGAGACGGTTAAAGGCCCAGCCCTCTTTAGCCAAGGCGTCGATATTAGGCGTCAGTGGCAGGCCGCCAAGGTAACCGGTAAATCTCGCCCCCAGGCTCTCCTGCAGTATGATCACCAGGTTCTTGGGCTTGCCCTGGAAACTCGCCTGGTTATAGGTCACGCTCGGCAGAGACTCTGAGGTGAAGGCGCTTAGCGGGCGACCACTGTCTTTACGTATATTGTCTATGATCTGGCTCTTCTCCAGCTTGCCATACACCTTAGAGGCATTGGCTTCCGCCGCCATCTGATCTATGGCAAACACCAGAGAATAAGAGGAGTTCACCACCAGAGAGTTCACCAGCGGATCGTCGGCGAAGGCCACCATGGCGGGGTTAAGTGGTCTGTGCCCCAGGCTAGAGCGCGCGCCCATCAGGGTCACGGCGATAACCAGTAAGGCAATGGCCGGACGCCAGAACCAGCGCGGATAGACCACCTCTTTCAGTAAGCGCCCACTCAGGCGCCAGCCGCCCCACAGACTCAGGGTGCTGACGATCAGCCCGAGGAAGATCTCTCCCTTACGGCTGGTCCACAGCATGGAGAGCACCTCTTTGGGGTAGATGAGGTATTCGATATAGAGACGATTCGGTCTCAGGCCATACTCGTCGATAAACGAGGGAGTCGATAGCTCGAGGAAGATCATCAACCAGAGGCCCAGGGTCAGCCAGACTCTCAGTACCGACTTCCAGCCACGGCCGACTATATGGTCGCCACCAAAGATGGTGGTGCCTAGGGCGGCGATGCCCCATAACCAACACAGAGTGGCAAAGTCGACCCTCAGTCCCTGAAGCAGCAGGTGTGGCCAGCCATCCACGGCGGCGACCCTATCGGCCTGCCAGATGCCCAAACCAATACGGCTCAGTGTCGTGATGGCCAGGGCTATCAGGCCAAAGTAGACAATGGCCCGCATTGGCCCATGTTTCTTGTGGGACGTCGTCATGGTTTCCTCAATCAAAATCGCTATCGCTTAATGGGTACGAGCATGTTCGCTCGGCAATGTGCCATTTTGACATAAAAGTCAGTAAAAAGTTCGAAAAGTGTAACAGTTAAATAAGACGTGAATTATCAGCTAAATAGTGGATTCCCGCGCTTTTTGCCCGCCAGAAGCCCCAATAATCTATTAAAAAATCGAATAGTAACTATCTTTCGATCTCCCCCCTCCCTGGGTAGGATAGCGTCAGATAAGTCAACAACATCAGTTAAAACAATCAGATAATAGATGGCTCTCGGCTCTACGCCGTCTAAAGAGGATACGCCCAGGGCTCGAAATTGAGTCCCTCATGGCACCTGCCGAGAACAGTATCAGCCAACAAGCCTTAGGGCCTCGTAAATACATAAAAATAACAACTGGTTATTTTCTAACAGCTTAAACACGACAACTCATACGGTTACACATGCATTCATATCAGAGATCCACGCCAGAGGCGCCCCATGGCTGACTACCTCATTAGCTATAGCTTCGAATCACCCACACCGCTGAGCGGCCGTCCCAGCCCCAAGGCGAACAAGACACACCTGGATAACACCCTCAGCGCCAGCGTGATAGTCAATGCCCGCGGCCTGACGCTCGCCAAGCAGAAAGTGATCGCCAGGGGTAAACAAAATGGCGTCAGGCGGCTCAAGATACTCTCTGCCGAACTCCTGCTCTAGCTGCAGTGCTAGCGACCAAGCAGTTCCATACGTAAGCCACACATAAAAAAGGCCGCAAGTGCGGCCTTTAAAAACGGTAAAGCGAGATTACTTCTTCAATTTGGCGAAGGCATCGGCAAAGGCATTACCCATGGCCGCGTTGGCTGGCGCCTTAGGCTGCTTGTACTGACCCTTAGACTGATTCTTGCCCTGTGGGCCTTTACCTTGATGTCCCTTGCCCTGACCCGCTTTCGCCTGGCTCTTGCCGCCTTGGTGAGACATTTGCTTCTCGCCCGGCTTCTCGTCCAGACGCATGGTCAGGCTGATACGCTTACGCTCGGCGTCGACCTCCATCACCTTGACCTTGACCACATCGCCTGCCTTCACCACAGTGTGAGGATCGCTGACAAACTTGTCGGTTAGCGACGAGATATGCACCAGACCATCCTGATGCACGCCGATATCGACGAAGGCACCGAAGTTGGTCACATTGGTCACCACGCCCTCTAAGATCATCTCCACCTTAAGATCTTTGATCTCCTCGACCCCTTCCTTAAACACGGCGGTCTTGAACTCGCCGCGGGGGTCACGACCCGGCTTATCCAGCTCGCTGAGAATATCTTCTATGGTCGGCAGACCAAACTCCTCGGTCACAAACGCCTTAGCATCGATCTGCTTGAGCAGATCTGTGTTGCCAATCAGGGCATCCACCGCCTGCTGCTGGGCCTTGGCGATAGACTCGACCAGGGCATAGGTCTCCGGGTGCACCGCGCTGGCATCCAGCGGGTTGTCGCCCTCACGAATACGCAAGAAACCCGCCGCCTGCTCGAACGCCTTGGGGCCGAGACGTGGCACCTTAAGCAGCTGTTTACGCGAGGTAAACTGACCATTTTGGTCGCGGTACTCGACGATATTGCGCGCCAGCGTCTTGTTCAGGCCGGCCACCTGAGTCAGCAGCGGCATGGAGGCCATGTTGAGATCCACGCCAACGCCGTTTACACAGTCTTCCACCACAGCCTCGAGGGACTGTGACAGCTGGCTCTGACTCACGTCATGCTGATACTGACCCACGCCGATAGACTTAGGCTCTATCTTCACCAGCTCGGCCAAGGGATCCTGCAGGCGACGTGCGATAGAGACCGCGCCGCGAATCGACACGTCCAGCTCGGGAAACTCCTCCGCCGCCAGCTCGGAAGCCGAATAAACCGAGGCGCCGGCCTCGCTCACCATGATCTTGGTGAGTCCTGGCAACTCGCTCTTCAGCTGGGCGATCAGCTCGCCCGCCAGCTTGTCTGTCTCACGGGAGGCGGTGCCATTGCCTATGGCTATCAGCTCTACCTTATGCATCTTCACCAGGTTCGCCAGGGTGCGGAGCGACTTGTCCCACTGGTTTTGCGGCGCATGGGGGAAGATGGTGGTATGGGCCATCAGCTTGCCCGTGTTGTTGACTATGGCCACCTTGACGCCGGTTCTTAGGCCTGGATCTAATCCAAGTGTCGCCTTGGCACCGGCAGGCGCCGCCATCAGCAGATCGCCAAGATTTCGGGCGAAGACATTAATCGCCTCGGTCTCGGCACGCTCGCGCAACTTGGCGATAAACTCTGTCTCCATCTGCAGCGCGATCTTGATGCGCCAAGTGGAGGTAACCACCAGCTTAAGCCACTGATCCACTGCGGAATCGCTCAGCTTGAGCCCGAAGTGATCGGCAATGATCACCTCGCAGTAACTGCCTTGCTTGGCCTCGCTGTCCGGGTCGGCATTCATGCTCAGGCTCAACACGCCTTCGTTGCGACCACGCAACATGGCCAGGGCACGGTGAGAAGGCACATTCATCAGCTTCTCGCTATGCTCGAAATAGTCTCTGAACTTGGCGCCCTCTTTCTCCTTCCCCTTCACCATACGGCTCTCGAGCACCGCGTTCTGGGTCAGATGTTGACGCACCTTCTGCAGCAATTCGGCATCTTCGGCAAAACGTTCCATCAGGATAAAGCGCGCGCCATCGAGCACGGCCTTCACTTCATCGAAACCCGCCTCGACATTGAGGTATTCGCTCGCCAGGGCCTGAATATCAGCCTGACGATCACTGAGCAAACGATCCACCAGAGGTTCGATACCGGCCTCGATGGCAATCTGCCCCTTGGTTCGACGCTTAGGCTTATAGGGTAGATAGAGATCTTCCAGGCGCGTCTTGCTGTCGGCCTGATCGATAGCGGCCTGCAGCTCGGCGGTCAGCTTGCCCTGGGCCTGAATGCTGGAGAGGATCACCTGACGGCGATCGTTGAGTTCGCGCAGATAGCCCAGGCGGCTATAGAGGGTGCGCAGTTGGGTATCGTCTAAACCACCTGTGACCTCTTTGCGATAACGTGCCACGAAGGGAACCGTCGCGCCGTCATCCAATAGAGTGATAGTTGCCGTCACTTGCTGCTCACGAACATTAAGTTCCTGAGCGATGATTTGTGCAATATTTTGCATAGATTACGTCGTGCCCAAATAGAGAGTTAAGTGCCGCCAAAGATAACACAGCCCAGTGCCAAGTTGTACGCCCTATCTGTCGCAACCCCAGATATTAAAGGGCAATTAAGGCGACACGTCTCTCAGTTTAGTTGCGTTTTTCGCATAGCTCCTGCCAACGGCGCGTCGCCTCAGCCTGACCATTACGATAGCCGATGTAACAGTTGAGCTTCTGGGTGGTATCGCTCTGGAATGGCTCCTCGATAGGGGCTGGCACCTCGATAAGATGCAGGCCACCACTGGCGATGCAGCCACACAGGGTATCGACAAACTCACCGCTTTGCTGACACAGATGCCCCCTGCCACCATAGGCCTGAATCAATAACTTAGGATCGAACCCCTCATGATTACAGGCATAGATGGGCGCGTCGCCGGCCTTACCCAGATGGAAGATGTTGTTGCGCATGTAGA
Organism: Shewanella insulae; assembly: GCF_009831655.1. Taxonomy (GTDB): domain Bacteria; phylum Pseudomonadota; class Gammaproteobacteria; order Enterobacterales; family Shewanellaceae; genus Shewanella; species Shewanella insulae. Next base: position 61,670 of record NZ_WRPA01000011.1, read on the forward strand.
CGATAACCAGGTTGGCCCCCTGCTTCTGCAGGTTAATCAGCTCGTTCGCCTGGAAGTTAAAGCCACCGTCGCCGGTGATCACCACCACCGGCTGCTTACTGTCTTGCTCGGCTAGCTGATCTACCACGGCTCTGGCATAGGGCAGGCTGGTGCCCATGGCCGCATACCAAGGATTAGCCAGATAGCTGCGGCCGATATCGCTGCCCAGGGTCGTCAGCTCGAAGCTGGCAAACAGCGAGTTACCCACCTCGGGCAGAAAGATGAAGGGGTGCTGGCTAGCCTGCTGCGCCGCGTTGATACAGGCCGAAAGATGGTGATAGCCCAACTCGGCATCCTTGGTACTCACAGGCGTTGACGCTCTAGAGTCGGCCTCAAGAGTCAGACTTGGGGGTGCACTGATGATTGGCTGCTCGCTCAGCAGCTCCACCACGGCGGCGATATCCGCCTCCCACTGGGCGGTGCCCTTGAGCATGGTCTTGTTGCCATGGTTGTCTATGGCGTGAGTCTGGCTGCTAAAGGCGTTGTTGGTGTCCGAGGGGAAGATGGCCGTGCCCAGCTCGAGCACATAGTCGGCCTGGGTCTCGATATAGTCCTGATTCGGCAAGCGGCTGAATACGCCGTTGTAGCTACCCAGGCAGAGTGGCCGCGACTCATCCAACATTCCCTTACCAAACCAGGTGGTGGCATAGGGCAGACCATTTTGCTCGCAGAAGGCCAAAATCTTCTCAAGCAGCGGCGCATTGAGCCTGAGCTTCTCGCCGAGGAATACCAGCGGCGCCTTGGCACGCTGCAGCTGGGTGCGGATCTGACAGGCAATCAGCTCGGCGCCGCTCAGGTTTAGCGCCTGGGGCCTAAGTTCACTCGGCGAGGCAGGCAGACTCAGCGCCTGGGTGGGCTGATAGATAAGATCCCGTGGCACCTCTATATACACGGGCTGACGATTCACATAGGCATAGGTGAGCAGCTGCAGAAATTGCTCGGCGGCCACGTTAGGCTGGCCGCTGTGACGCTGGCCCTGCAGACGCTCGGCGCGCACGCCCAGCGCCTTGAAGGCGTTGAGCGCCGCATCGAGATCCGTGTGCCATGCCGTGTGAGGATGCACGCTGTGGTGCAGCGCCTGACTGTTTATCTCCGCCTCGCCGGGTGCGCCCGAGATAAACACCACGGGCAGGCCTTCGGTACGTGCCAGGGCCGCCGCCGAGGTGCAGGGCAGGCTACCGACCGTATAGGTAGTCATACAGACCCCGAGCGGGTTCAGCTCGGCCTGGGCACAGGCGCTAAAGCCGGCGTGCATCTCGTTGCTAGAAGGCAATACCGCCACCCGTTTATCCAAGGTGTTGATCAGGTTAGCGACGAAGTCGCCACCGACACCATAAACACGTTTCACACCGAAGAAGGCCAGCAGCTCGGCGATGCTATCGCCAAGTAGGGGCAGATGGGCGGCGTAGTCGGCGCCAAAGTTAGATTCGATCGATACAGACACGTTAAAATCTCGGGTTGTCCAAAAATGTCTGTAGCCTAGGAGCTGCGGCGCATCTGCGCCTTGATCGAGATCATCAAGGCTTAGCGCGCAGTGCTATACCAAGGACGAACCGCAGTGACAAGATTTCGTTACAGGACTTATATTAGGCAGGTATTGATTTGTTTTTCAGTGCATTAACTGAAGCCGAAGGCGTTAGCCCAGGCTTACACCCAGGCTGAAATCGCGAAGGCAGGTTTAGTCGTCAAACGCCTTATACTGGATCTTATTGACGTACCACTCCTTCTTACCGGCGGGCGTGTTGACCACTACTTCATCGTCCACCTGCTTGCCGATGAGCGCCCTCGCCATGGGCGAATCTATGGTGATATAGCCAAGCTTGGTATCCAGCTCATCCTTGCCGACGATACGATAGCGCACTATCTTGCCCGCCTCGTCCTCCAGCTCCACCCAGGCGCCGAAGAACACCTTGCCCTCCTGCTGGGGCGAGTAATCGACGATCTGCAGATCTTCCACCCGCTTCACCAGATAGCGCACCCGGCTGTCTATCTGCCGTAGCAGACGCTTGTTATAGGTGTATTAGTACCATGCCAATAAGCATACTAAGTAAGTGAAAGTGAATAGTTTAATGCTCTAGATCAATAGATTTTCTTTCAAAGAACATATGTTAGTAACACTAACTATGTAATAAAAAGTATCTAGTTTAGGAAGTGATGTATGGCTTATGTTTTCAAGAGGCATGTTTACTATAAAGCGAATCAGTCAGCTTTAATGGTTACGCTTCCTGCAATTTTTACTGAAAAAGGTCTCCTTGTATCGCATCTCAGATTCCTCTATTCAAAACGTCACAAATCTCAATCTTGGATTGAACGAAATGTATTTGCAGTAGAACTACTATTAAAATTTATTAATGCCCATATAAATACTTCTACTTCGGCCACGGAGATGCTTCGCTCGTTTGTCGATACCCTATGCTTTGGTTCAATAGATAACTCAAACGATGACCAATCTGGTTTGTACTGGCAATCAAGAAGGGTTGAGGATGTTAACGTAATACTTGGCCACATCAACTTCTATTGCGACTATCTAGATGAACTTCATGGTCATAAGCTACCCAATCTAAATCCATTAAGAAAAGCCACTAAAGCTGAAGAGAGAATGCGCTGGTGCGCATACTATAAACGCCAGTCAAACTGTTTCTTAAACCACCTTAGCAATCCATCAAAACATCACTCCTCTGTGGTGCGTAACATTCAAGGTCCATTGAATCATCTATTGGCAATTGAATCAGTACATCGTTTCCCAGAAGAGCATTTCGAACGTTTCTTACAATATGGTTTTCTAAACCCCCGAACCGGTGACATGGATTTCGGAAGCCTACTAATTGTGATGCTGATGCATTATGGCGGTCTTAGATTATCCGAATGCTTCCATATTTATACCAGTGACATTTCAGTTGATACCAAATCAGGCTCAGCAATTGTTTCAGTTTTTCATCCCAGTGATGGAGCAAGTCCTGAACCAAGGTTCTCAAATCGCAGAGACTACTTAAACAGTCGCTTTCGTCAAAAGCCACGAAATGAGTACAAACGATCCCATAAGCTTTATTCCGGCTGGAAGCAACCTCTGCTAACAAATCGAAACCTATCATTTGATGTCATGTTTTTCCCAGCAAACAAGGCCAACGATTTCTCCTGGTTATTACACAAATACTTAGCAGTAAGAGTTGATGGGGCTCATCCATATCTTTTTAGCAACTCGATAGGAAAGCCTGAATCGAAGAAAAACTTCATTCAAAAACACAAGCGAGCTGTAGAACGCATCGGACTTGAAGTTGGGAAACGCCTCGGCACTAGCCCACACTCCCACAGGCACTCCTACGGCTATCGTCTAAACCAAGCGGGCTTCAACCAATTAGAAATACAAAAAGCGATGCACCATAAAAGTCCATTTAGTTGCTTGGTTTATTTACAGCCACAAGACAAAGAAATTAGAGAAAAAATAAGGATGTTGGAGCTTTGAAAAAAAAATTCTACTCCTCCCTCGCCGAGGCTCAGCAGGCGACGCAAGACTTGGTCATAACCACTCGGTCCGAATACTATAAGCGTAGGTGTGAGGACCCACGCTTACCCAGCAGCCCAAATGAAATCTATGCAGCCGACTGGCACAACTGGCCTGAATTTTTAGGCAAAGAACCCCCAAATGTCTACGCCACTTTCGCCGAGGCTCAGCAGTCCACGCAAGCCTTGGGCATCACCACTAACTCTGAATACCAAAAGCGCAGGAGTGAGGACCCTCGCTTACCCTGCAAGCCAGACCGAACCTATGCAGCCGACTGGCAGAGCTGGCCTGCATTTTTGGGCACTAATAACAAATTCTATGCCACCCTCGCCGAGGCTCAGCAGGCGACGCAAGCCTTGGCCATCGCCACCAGCTCCGAATACCAAAAGCGCAGGAGTAAGGACCCTCGCTTACCCAGTACCCCTCATGTTACCTATTCAACAGAGTGGCAATCATATACTCAATTTTTGATGCCAATTCAGATAGACACTCTCTCTGAATTAAAGAGAGCCTGCAAAGTACTGGCGATAAAAGACTCGATGCAGTATCGCCAATGTCGAAAAATCTATCCTCAGCTACCCTCTAAACCTGACAAAAAATTAAAAGAATGGGTAGATTGGTTCGATCTGTTAGATATCCCTCGTCCATACCCATATGAAAAACTGCGATCGATAGTTTTAGAGCAAAAATGTCGTACTCTGGCAGACTATAAAAAAATGCGCGTAACGCTAAATGATCCCCATATTCCTTCATCCCCGATAGAGTGTTACAGAGGAAAAGGGTGGACAAATACATTTGACTTCTTTGGCACAACAAGACCATATCAAGTCAAATATTTTGAGCCAAAGTGGAAAGAATGGGCCAATTTGATAACCGAATTTTTAAAGTCTGCAAGGGGAGGCGATACCAAAGCGAAAGACCTTTGTGAATTTGTTCGAGAATATATTGAGCCTAATAACTTTGAAACCTCACCATTGGAATATTTAACCAGAGGAAAAACCAACATTCAGCCAATGCTCGAATTGTTTGAAAAAGCTACTATTACACGTAAGAAAAAGTGGCTTTTTTCAATTAATGAATATTTAGACTGGATAATTGCTAATTTTCTAACCATTGAAGATGAAGATACGGGAGAGATATATCGCATAAAAGGAGCCAAAAACCCTTTTTCACATGTCAATTTCGATGGTGAGCAAATGCCAGTATCAATCAATGAGACGAATAAACTAGCCTTACCCTATCAATTCGTAAAAGACGCCAGAGAATGGATCCTACCTCCAAACTCAATGCTCAACCAGACTAGTTACTCAGAACTGCATCATCTTCATAAGTTCTCTGCAGACTGGATTCTTATTGATGATTCATTCCCCGTTGCCCCCTCAGATCCTGACTGTGTAACCAAAGTTGAAGGCGGTAAAACGTTCCTATGGCTGCCTATCTATTGGACCTATACCTATGCATTAATGCAGTTGCCGGCTAGAGGGAGGCAAATAGTTTATTGCGACTCAGGTGAAGCAGATACAGAAGTGCCTGACATTCAAAACGGTAAAGTAGTATGGAAAAAGAACCTAAGCCAATTAGCGGGCCTCACGACACGTCAAAGCATGGTCAGCAAAACAAAAGATAATGACTTTGGTGTTTACTACACCTCAAATAAGACTAACTTCAACGGTGAAGGATATGCCATCCCATTTATGCCATTGGAATTAGCCTATTGGCTAATAAAATTGCGGAAATGGCAAGAAAAATACAACCCTATCATTGCACCGACAAAGTGGCTTGATTGCACCCGAACTAACTTAAATGAGATCCAAAGAAAACAAAAAGGTATTAACTGTTTTCTTTTTCGAGACTATCAAGAAAACGAGCCAGGTACATTTGGTGGACGCTTAGCAACAAGGCTGGCAGCAGCACTGTTTTTCTCATCAGGAGAACAATTGAATTCTGCGACCTATAACGGACAAAGCCATAAAGAGTGCTACAAACAAATACAACAATTACAGAGTATCCCTATTTCACGCTTTAAGTCGCAATATACGCCTCACTCCATGCGAGTAAGCCTGATCAATGCTTATGCTTACGAATTTGGCATGCCACTCGAAGTGATTATGAAGCTAGTCGGACATTCATCGATTATCATGTCTATTTACTATATAAAAAGTGGCAAAACAGGCGCAAATGTTCGAGAACGACTAGAGGTAGGAGAAAAGCAAGCATTAAGCAAAAGCACAGATACATTAAGAAGTTTCATAGAGGCTCAACGAATTGAGCAGTGCAAAAGCCAGTTGATAGCAAATAGCCAAGAATATCTACAAACCATAGATAATATTCGGCCAGCTTCTAGCTATCTGTTTAAGGATTTTGGCATGTGCCCTGTCGGTGGCGCTTTTTGTAGCGAAGGCGGCTCTCCATTGGCAATGAAAACAAATATCTACCATCCAGTCAATGCGGGATACTTAGGGGAGCAAAATTGCATTCAATGCCGATTCTTTGTTACTGGACCTGCCTTTATGATGGGACTAACGGCACTGTTTAATGAAATAAGCTTAGCCGTTAACACTCAATCACATCGCTATGCAAAGTTAGAAGGCGAGCTAAGTCAAACGATCACCCAAATCGATGTGATCTCACATGAAATTTATCGACAAAAAGCCCAAAATGAGCAATTGGATAAACTCGAAAAGGAGAAAGGACAACTCCAAGCTGAAAGACGGAAACTAAACTCCGAGATAGAAACTAGAGCGAAGAAAATGGACTTATACATGTCTGACATGAACTCCATCCATAAATACCTGATTAGCTGCAAAAAACTCATCAACCAAGAAGAAAACATCAACAGTTCAAAACTACATTTGATCGTACCGCATGAGTTTGAAGTGAATATTGAGCTGGATGATGTCAGTGGTTTCCAGCTGCTATCTGAAGTATGTGAAAATGCCGAACTCTATCATAGCTGTAGCGACGAGTTAGCTGTAACCAGACGCAGTCAGGCTCTCGATAAAATATTGATTCAAAATGGGCTGAACCCGCAGTTTGTATTTCTTAGTGAAGAGCAGCAACTGGCTGTTGGCAATCAAATGACTCAACTTATGCTCACAAGACTGCAAAGCTGGGAAAAGATCGATAAACTTATTAATGGCAGTTTAGGGTTAAACGACTTCACTGAGGCCGATGGGTTATCAACTTGTGACATCAAAGAATTATTCGCAAACTCTACCCCTCTAAAGTTGGTAAATTAATATGTCAGAAATCTCCCCTCAAATAGTACTTGAACAACTAAATAAAACGGTCTCTTCACGCATTCAGAGATCACTAGATGCTATTTATCAGATTTGCATTGAACAGCAAGAAAGAGGGCTAAGTGAATTTAGCTATTCCACTATTGCACGGCTTGGAAAGGGCCGTGGAGTCCCAGCAGCTCAGAGCATTCGCAATAAAACAGGTGAACCATATAGAACACTTATTGCTAGCTTCGTAAACACCTCAGGAAAATCTGAAAAACCGAAAGCAACAACCAGCAAAAGTAAACGCTACGCATGGATTGATGAATTAAAAGATCCTGTTGTAAAACTTCAAGCTAACATCCTCTATTCTCAGAAAATTGCAGCAGAAAAGTTAGTAAAAGAAATCGTACCAATTGATCAAGTTATTGAGATATTTGACGGCGATTCATCAGCATCAACTACCACTAAACTCACCAACTTGGAGCGAGATGCTTTAGAGCACCTAATCTCATCGGAGTTTTTGCGCCGACAACGATTGGAGATAGGCCCAAATGGAAGTATATTGACGGTCGATGAACAAGAAACATTTTTCCCTGTTGCAACCATAGATGCGATAAAAAAAGCATTGCAGTATTTGTAAGCAAGGACTAGGAATACACAGTTGAGAACCAACCTAATTACCCGAGAAGGGTTTGAGAAACTCAATAAAGAGCTTAATTACCTCTGGCGCGAGTACAGGCCTGAAATCACCAAAAAAGTGACCTGGGCAGCTAGCCTTGGCGACCGCTCAGAAAACGCTGACTACAAGGAGAACAAACGTCTTCTTAGGCAAATTGACTCTCGTGTACGCTTCCTTAGAAAGCGCATTGAAGCTATCAAAGTCATTGAGTACTCTCCAGAGCAAGATGGTAAGGTCTTTTTCGGTGCCTGGGTTGAAATTGAAAATGATAATGGCGATACAAAAAGCTTCCGCATAGTTGGCCCTGATGAAATCTATGGTCGCAATGATTACATCTCTATTGATTCCCCCATGGCGCGGGCATTGCTAAAAAAAGAGGTGGATGATGAAGCAGTTGTTAAAACGCCAACAGGTGAGCAGGTTTGGTATGTGAATAGCATTTCTTATCAACCGCCTAAAACCAATTCTCAAACTTAAGCAATTGATAAGATGTATTAGTTCAGACTAGATCGTACAGTAGACATGCTCGTACCGTAACTCTCAATTGGACATTTTCGAATTAAAGCCTTAACTCTAACCTATCAGCTTCGGATAAAAATTTCTATGGGATAACGCCCCGCCAACCGCGAGCGTCAGTGAGTCCGGTTCCGGCCACGCTTTTTGTGGCCGGAACGCATTTGAGCTGCTTGTTAAGTGTTCTTGCACCAGAATAGGTCCTTAACCGTCACCTTAGTTATCTACAACATCTAAGGGAATATCATCGATAATTTGTCCAGTTTTCCAACCAGTTTTATGCAAAACCTCTTCAGGAGTATCCTCTGGTACTATGAACCAATAGCAGTAAGTCATTTCTCCACTATTACCAGTGTTTGCATTAAGCTCAGCTCCCATTTCTTCCCAATCATCATCAGAAATGCCAAGGTATCGAGCAAGATGGCTGTCAGGGACTTTTATAAGTGTCGAGATAAATGTTCCTGTAGTACGCTCTTCTCTAACAGTTTCATGGCAATAAGGACAATCAATTGGCTCTCGACAAGCTCCACATATTCCACCACCACCGACTTCAGTTACCGAAAATTTCGCTCCACATTTGGGGCACTCTTCATTCATATAAAATATCCTATTTAAACTAAGATTTGAGTACGTGCCAGGTTGCTTTCTACATTAACAACCATAACGTATAAAATGTACTCCAACTAAGATGAACACTTAACGCCGGCCACAGCGGCTGGCTAAAGTGGCACGTAATTGCGCCAGCAATTTGAGTGACACTTTTGACAGTCCGTTGCTGGCCCTTGTTAAATTTTGGCCCTTAGCTTTCCATGGTAATATCTTCAATGTTACCTTCCTCATCGAATCTAACACTGATTAAATAATTTGTAGCATCATTTGGCAGCGTGAAATCATACGCTATACCATCTTCATCATCCCAGCACTCTTGCAATACCAGAGAGTTGAAGACCTCACTAGGAGTTGGCTCTTCAATACCGATTGCATTTTTCCAGTCAGACTTACTTAGCTCTTCTAGATGATGGGAAACAAATAGATCGATTCCATACTCTCCTTCTTCAGTGCCAATAGTAGCCTTAATTGCTTCCAGAGCTTTCTCCTTCTGACTCGAATCCATTAACTATCTCTCCGAAAAATTTAACGCCGCCTTAAGCGGACAAAAATAGTTGGCTACACTTGTTGAGGCACGAAACAAAGCCAATTGTTTTTGTTCCGTTTAAAGGCCTTGTTAAATGCCTTTCACACCAGACACAAACTGATGATAAAGTTTCCAATCAGCTTGATATTTATTATCAATTTCAAGAGGGTAAATTGACTTATCCTGCAAAGCGGAATTCAACTTTTCCATCCAGTTATCAACACTTTTTACGTACCAATGCCACTCTTTTCTACCATTACCTGTTACTACAAGCATCAAATGACTTACATCGGATTTATCTAAATGCTCCAAGGCATCTTCAAAATCAATTTGAGCATTGTTAGTTTGCTCATCAGGCATTCCGCCTTCATTCGCAGACACGTAGCGCCAAATAATGGAAACTAAATACGGATATTGGCTCTCTTGCGAGCCTTCAGGAACATCTTTAAGACTTCTGAAAATAAGTGGCTTACCACCTTCCTCTCCTGTAGCAGTAAAGTAGATGTTTTCCGCTAAAACCTCAGACACTAAAGAACTCCAAAATATTATGATTACTAAAAATTTATTCATGGCATTTAACATTTTATTAGTGCGCATGCGCGTTTACCTCGTTGGACCAGTGAATACGCGCATAGCTAACTATCTGTATGTAATGAACTTATCAGCATTTTTCCCAATATACCATCTGGAAAAACGCGCATGCGCGTTTTCCAAACCTATTATCTACTTAACGAGTATTATAAGCAGTTAATTTTAAAGCCATTTATTTATTCCAAAATGAGAAAACGCGCACAAATACAGGATAAAAGTCGTTCAAAATCCTTATGATTTGAATATGACTGTATACTTATCCAGTTTTTTGATGGGGAGAAGTGAATTGCATCACGCGGGTGTAGCGATGAAAACTTCTAGGCCAGAAAGTCCGTTCGTTACTGCTCCGCCGACAACTTGCTAACAAACTTTGGGGCATTTTCGAGTTAAGAAAATGCTAACTTTGAAGTTGCAGGATAACATTGAGGTACCTCTGGGATTGAAATTGCGGCCGTTCTTAAACTAGGGCAATAACTCTCTTACGTCACACCCCAAAACCTCAGCTAGTTGATAGGCCTTTTCGAGCGTGATGTTGACTTCTCCCCGCTCAATTCGTCCTGCATAGCTACGATCTATCTCTGCCAACAACGCCATTTTATCTTGTGAGATCCCGAGAGCCTTGCGCTTATCGCGTAATTTCGCACCAAACTGGATAGCTAAGTCTTTCATTTTTCGTCTCGTTAAAGAGAAAGACTATCCAAAGTTGCGGCTTATAAAGCCACGGATTATAATCCGCATTTATAATGCAAAGCTCTCCTATCCCGGAGAGTTAGAGATAAAGAGCCGCTTTGCGAGAAAGTAATGTCAAAACCATCCATCAAGATTAACGCTCAACTATATTCAATTCTCCAGGATGAGAACTTTGACAACTTCAGTGTGACACGATTACGTGACGCATACTTGGCAATGTCTTCAACGATCGAAGAGCCAATCGAAGCTCGCAAGTATGTTTACAGGCAAATCCATAGACTGGTTAAGAAAGGCTTACTGCTTAAGAAGGGAACAAAAAACTCTAAAAGGATTGTGTACCAAAAGTCTGAGCTGTTTTTTGAGACTAAATTCATCGTGCAAAATACAACAGCGGCCACGGCAAACCAGAACACATCAGCCCCCTCGACAACTAATCATGCCATTAGGCAACTTGAAGAGCGTTTGAAAGAATCTGAAGTGGATCTACTCACTAGCATTGGTGAGTCAGAAGAGTATATGCGGTTGTATCAGTCCTTCCCCGAAATGAAGGCGCATCTCGAATCCCAGTACTTACAAGCTAGAGAAAGAAGCTCAAAACTACTTGGGCAAATCAAGGCTATCAAATCTGTCCTCTCTCACCAGCGTAAATAATCTGCATGCAACTAAGAAAATGGCAATCAGAGTGCGTCAATCGCACTCTAAAGCACTTTAATACCCAACACAGACACTTTCTTTGTTTAGCCACGCCTGGAGCCGGTAAGACGATTATGGCGGCCGAGGTGGCAGCTCAACTACTTAAAGAAGGCCTAATCGACTTTGTGCTTTGCTTTTCACCTTCCATCAATATATCTCAGGGGATCAAGTCCGCATTTTCAAAACGATTGGATTGTCGTTTCGATGGCGTAATAGGGGCTATTGGTTGCTCTTACACTTATCAAAGTATGCTGTCATTCAACGAAGATTTTTGGCAGCTGCTAAAGCGAAATCGCGTACTCGTCATTTTTGACGAAATCCATCATTGCTCTGGCAGTTCTCTAGAAGATGCGAATGCATGGGGAGAAGAGATCTTACTGAATATTCAAAACCAAGCAGAATACACCTTAGCATTAACTGGCACTCCATGGCGCTCAGATCAGGCACCTATAGCTCTATCTCGTTACACAGATCCAAACAACCAAATTCAATGCGATTACATATACGGTTTAAGGGAAGCTGTAGCTGACGGAGTATGCAGAAATCCCAAGATCGTCTTAATTGATAATGAAAAAATCTCGGTTACTGATGAAGAGAATGAAACTAAGACGTTTAATTGCCTAGATGATTTATTCAAAGGTTCTTCGGTTTCTTATCAATCGGTCATCAGAAATGATTTAGCAGTTCGACATGTGTTAAAGCTGGCGACAAACAAGCTCAATAGCATTAGGTTACACAATCCAAATGCAGCAGGACTAGTCGTTGCATCTTCGGTAGAACATGCCATTCATATCCTGAATATTCTCAGAAAGGAGTTTGCACAAACCGCTGAAATCGTCACCTACAAAGAACAACAACCGTCATTAAAAATCGATGCATTCAGAAATGGCACTACAAACTGGATTGTTAGCGTTGGTATGATTAGTGAGGGGACTGACATCCCACGTCTACAGGTATGTTGCCACCTAAGCAGAGTCAAAACTGAGCTCTATTTTAGGCAAGTTCTAGGTAGAGTATTACGTAAAAATAAAAGCAAAAACCAAGAAGCCTGGCTGTACACCTTCGCTGCACCAAAACTTGTCGAGTTTGCAAACCGCATAGCTGAAGAGATACCTGACAGTCCAGTGCTATTCCGGGACGCACTAGAACCTGAAGTCTCACAGGGCCGAGGCAATACCCTTCCTTTGCCATCCACAAATATTCCCCCAAAGTCCATTCGCGCACTTAAATTTGGACGAGCCTGCCTTGATGAACATACGCAGTCACATTTGGCAGAGTTGGTGTCGCTAGAACAATCAGCCCCTGCAGCATCATTGTCATTTGAGCTTCTCGGTGGTTTTAGAGAAAAGGTAGTTTCAACCTTTAGCTCTCCGTTCTAAACCCTCACAACAAAGTATGGTGACACCACTTTTTCAAAGTGGAGTGGACCTCGTTTAGTAGGCATCCTATGACTATTATTTGAGTACATTTTCCATACATTTATAATTTTCCATCGTACTGCGATTTATTAATAAAAAGTTATAATTATCATTACCACGTCGATCATCATCAATTTCTTTGACTTTTCGAGTGTCAATTTTCCATTGTTCAACTAAGTAATAAAAGAGTACAGCCTTAACGCTAATAGTAAGCTGTTCAGTATCCCTATCCATATCAAACTCGTAAATGAGAGTCTCTTTTTGACTTCCTTCAATCGATGGATGAACTTTAAGTACGACAGGTATAGACATGTGCCATTCCTTATCACTTTCAATACGCTGTGTCGGAGACGCTGATATATTCGGAACTTCTGTGGCTGCTTTCAATCTGGAGAAATTGAATGACTTGAATCCATCATCATTGAACTTACTACCTAAGCTATACGCTCTAAACATCCATGAAATGCCATCATAAAAAATAGCTGTAGGAAACAATTTTCTTTTTATCTGGGTGCCAATAGATCTTGAAAAATACTCACAATCAATAGCGGTTCTATTACTGATAGCCCTCGTTACTTTTGAAATCATTTCGACATCTAGTTTTTTAGGTAGTAGAGCTACTCTTTCGTACGGTATAAATCTTTGGCTATCAACCTTACCTTTGTTAAACCCATTGGCCAGCATGCTAAGCGCACTTTCAGCACTAAATGTAAGAAGTGGATTGAAAGTATTTAGCTTTATGACATTCCTACCTTCCCGATGTTCGTACGAAACATTATCTTTTCGATACTTCTTATAGTCAGAAATGGCCGCAGATGCTGATGCCTCCTTTATGCCAAAGAAGTCAGTCAAATCACTTCGGTTCAAACCTCCTTTAAACATTAATAGAAAATCAATGAAAGCCAGACGATCTGCTTTGGAAGTGCTTTGGGTTTTCTCCAAAAGCTCTAAGTAACTGTATTGATTGTTCATAATTTCATTCATTGCAAGTTGTGAATTATCGCTCTTACTGTCTATCTATCATGGACCAAAAAAAGATCACCAACAAGCACTTGATCGACGAGTCAGATCTAATTATTATACGTGGTGCTGTACTAAACTTAACCAAACACCATATAGTGTATCTAGAGGGCGGTACAACACCAATATGTAGTTATCGGTTTAAGTCTTCAGTATAGTATGTTGATAGGTAGGTCAACTTCCTTCATCGCGCAGTAGGTGATGAATCAACGTTAAAGGGATTTCCTGGCACTCTAAAACATTGAATGAGGTATACCGTGACCGAATTATTTACTAATGCCCGAGCTCTCAGTGAGCATAAGAAATCCATGTTGGTTGAAATGTTGGACTCTGTGTTTGACAACCTAGATCTGACGAAAACTCAGCGCGAACGTATTGAGACAGCCTATAACACTGTTGGTAGCTATCTGGCGAGTTGTGACCATCCATTACTTAAAGAAGCGCAAATATATCCACAAGGCTCGATGAGACTGAGAACAACAAACAAACCTCTATACCAAGAGGAATTTGACGTCGATCTAATCCTATTTTTACCTAATGCAGGCCATGCAACACGAGACGAAATAGTGAAAGTAGTCAAACAACATCTTAAAGATAACGAAGTCTACAAAGAGTTGGTGGAAGATCTGCCAAGAGGCCTTAGGATCAACTACAAGGGTGATTATCACTTAGACATCACACCTGCCAAAGAATACGACCTTCCTGGGTTACAGGGCCATCCTTTGTGGGTAGTGGATAAGCATACAGGCTTTAAGGAATCCAACCCTGAAGGGATGGCTCAAAGGTTTGAGAAAGCCTGTTCTATGTTGCCAGTAATACGCAGAAGGCACGAACTTCTGGAAGCCTTGGCCAATAAATCCGTTACGGAATTACCTGATCAGTCAAAGAAAAAACCGCTCAGTAGGATTATCCAAATTTTGAAACGCCATCGGGACGTTTGGTCTCAGCAGGGCGAAAACCTACACGCTGATTTCAGACCAATCTCTGTGATAATCACGATGTTAGCCAGTTTAGCTTACGTCGATGTCGTAAAGTCTGGAAAAGAATACGAAAGCGAGTTCGATTTGATTCTGGACGTTATTGAGCTGATGCCTCTTCATATTGAGATCAATTTTGATGGGGTCTTTGTCACAAATCCCACAATGAGACCGGAGAACTATGCTGAAAAGTGGAATCGGGTCGAAAGGCAAGAGGGGCAAAAATACCGAAATGCATTTTATGCTTGGCACCAGGCAGCAGTCGATACATTTGAGCGTCTAGCGAGTGCAAACAATCAAGGTATGGATAACGTTTTCGCAGCGCTGTCCGGTGCATTTGGGGAAAAGCCGGTACTTGCCGCCAAAAATCGAATTATCGAAGCCATTAATGAGAACAGAAATAATGGGAATCTGCGCGTTGCGCTTGGTACAGGAGCTTTAGCTGCTGCCACTGCAGGAAAGGTACATGCGGCTTCGCGGGTTGTTAGCCCAGTAGAGTCTGTTAAAAGGAATCAGTTCTATGGCGACTGATCCATTATTCCTAAAACGACTTGAACAACCAGAAATTGGCATTCGCGAACAATACCTGTCTTTGAAGCAATTTTGTCCGGGAACAGTCGTGATTACCGACAATGATAAAACGGTGCTGTGGGAGGGTACACTTCAACCCACACCACTTTCAAGAGAATACCGTGTGGTGATTAAGTATACACTCAACCATTCTCCTGTCTGCGTCATTAAAGAGCCCGATTTATCGGTCTTGGCCAAAGGTCGAAAAATTCCCCATATTTACCAGAACCAAACAGGCATAAGGGGCACTCAACTCTGTCTCTATTTACCAGTAATCAAACAAAAAAACAAAGTCAGCGAATGGCAACCAACCATGTTCTTGGCAAACACGATTCTGCCATGGGCTTCAATATGGCTAGTGTACTTTGAGTTCTGGTTATCCAGCGGTGAATGGGACGGTGGCGGTGTTGAACATGATGCAATTGCGGAGAGCGGAAGATGAAAAAATCTATCAGTTACTTTATTGAAAAAGCCGCAGATTGGTTGTTTAGGAAGCGTTCACCGGCATTGATGGTTTTCAGGGCTGGGGTTTACTTGTTACCTCTAACATTGGCAGGAGGTTGGGCTGTATCGATCATGTACAAAGATACAGAGAGAACCTTGTCGTTGGGGTATCAATCTTCAAGTACAGCACAGTTTATTGTAGGTATTTGTTTAATTGTTGACGTCGGTTTGATGGTGTTAGGGGCTGTCTGGGAATACCAACGCTATCGAGACGAAAAGAAGCGAAACGATAAAAAGAAAACCATAGTCATCGAGCAACGAGGCTTGGTCGATACATCGGATTCACCATTGAGTGAGTTTATAAAAAATAAGTGCTCATGGCCAGTCGAATCAATAGTCAATGACATCCGGGAAAAGATTACTGACAATGTAATCTCAAGGCCTGATGTGGCGTTAGCCAGAGTTAATAATTTGAAAATGAGTCTGTCTGAGAAGACGGCTCAGTCAGCAGCGTCTGATATCTCAATAGCATATGGCGGAGTATCTCCAGTTCCATTTACGTTTTATACCGGCTACCTATTAGATGATGAAAGTCAGATCTCTGTGTATGACTGGGATAGAGATGTAGGGGACTGGCGAGGACTGGATGACGTTGACGACGGAGAACAATTCAGCATTGAACCTTCATCAATCAAAGGTAATTCCGTTGTACTCGCGGTCTCGGTTTCTTATCCCGTTGATAGGCAGGCTATTGCTTCGGTTTTCACTGGTTTGCCGGTTCACTATTTGTCGCTGCCTCAGCTGGACAGAAACAACCACTGGTCGAAAGAAAAACAGGACCGACTAAGCGGGCAATTCCTAGAATATTGCAAAACGCTTCTGGGGCAAGGGGTCGGGCACATTCATTTAGTGTTGGCCTCACAAAACAGCATAGCCTTCAGATTTGGACAGGCCTATGACAAGCGTAACCTACCAAGTGTTTCTGCCTATCAATACGAACGTCACCAACCAGTGAGATACCCCTGGTGTGTACAGATCCTGCATGAAGCTGGTAAAAAACCATCAGTCATTCAAACCGAATTCAAGCATGTCGCTTGATGTTTAAAAGTGAAAAAGGAGTCAATTATGACTAACAAAAAGCAAAGTTCATCGCAAATGGCTTCATTGGCTTCATCTGTTTTGACGAGCAATGGTTCTTCTCAGATTCAGAAAGCCTTAGCAGGTTCAGTACTAAGTCAATCCAGCACATCACATCAAACCGGTGCAGAAATGGAAAGTGTTGCTTCGGCAGTGTTACAAAGCGACAAATACAATGATGTTACCAAATCTTTAGCAGCTTCTGTATTGTCACAGTCCAACAAAAAGCGTTAGCAAAGTCGGGGCTGTGCAGAAAAAGTGGTTCAATTATCCATCAACTAAGTGTGATGGATAAATGCTCTAGCTTGGAAAGGGGCGAAACGTTTTAAGTGTTAAAAACTGAAAATAGTACATCTAAAAAAGTATGGTACTAGAGTTAAATCTAGTTACATCAGCAACCTAGACAAATTAGTACACTCAGAATAGAACTAATTCATTGTCGGCGTTTTCGCTACGGTCGCCCTGGGCCGCCGCCTCCTGCACCTTCTTGGTGATCTCGGGGCGGTACTCTTTCCATAAATACTTAAGCTCTCTGTCGAGCGCTTGCCACCCTTCGCGGGTGATCAACATGGCTTTCATCTTTCTCTCGTCATGACTCAAGATGATGGCAGGCAGCGCCCGCACATCGAACGGTTTTCGCCAGATAATACCCAGTGCAGCCGTTGAAAAACAATAGTTCCGTGGCTCGACCTTGGCGAAGCAGTAAAACTAGCCGTCGCCCAACCAGTCGCCGTCTGGTAGTTTCAATTTGGTTACAATTTCCTAAGCTAGGCTCTAGCAAGGTATAATTTCAATTAATATCAGAATGTTACAAATGTTTTCTTTCGACACTAGTAAATTTTACTCCCGCCTCAATATGAAATCTCGCTAGGCTTTTAAATAGCAAAGCGGCTATATTAAGCAGGCACATAAGATTAATATTGAAATTCAGCCAGTTGAGCGGTAAACCTTGAGTCGATCGCACTGAAATAAGGGATAGAGAGCATGGGACAAGAAACCTCTAAAATTCTCGTTGTCGATGATGATATGCGCCTAAGAGCCCTGCTAGAGCGTTACCTGATGGAACAGGGTTACCAGGTCAGGAGCGCAGCCAATGCCGAGCAGATGGACAGACTGCTGGAGCGGGAGAACTTCCACCTGCTGGTGCTGGATCTTATGCTGCCTGGCGAAGATGGCCTCTCTATCTGTCGTCGCCTGCGCCAAAATGGCAATACGATTCCCATCGTGATGCTGACCGCCAAGGGCGACGAGGTGGACCGCATCATAGGCCTTGAGCTGGGCGCCGACGATTACCTGCCCAAACCTTTCAACCCCAGAGAACTCCTGGCCCGTATCAAGGCGGTCATGCGCCGCCAAGCCCCCGAGGTCCCAGGAGCGCCGACCCAACAGGAAGAGGAGATCACCTTCGGTGAATTTACCCTTAACCTGGCCACCCGTGAGATGTACCACGGTGACGAAGCCATCTCCCTCACCAGCGGCGAATTTGCCGTGCTCAAGGTGTTGGTGAGTCATCCCAGAGAGCCGCTGTCACGGGACAAGCTGATGAACCTGGCCCGAGGCCGTGACTACTCGGCGCTGGAGCGCTCCATCGACGTGCAGGTATCACGCCTGCGCCGTCTGATCGAGAAAGACGCCGCCAACCCAAGATATATCCAGACCGTTTGGGGCCTGGGCTATGTGTTTGTGCCCGACGGTGCCGCGCGGCGTTAGCCCTAGGCATCGTCCCCAATAATGAGCTGGTTTAAACGCTTTCTGCCCCGTAGCGCCTTCAGTCAGACCGTACTGCTGATAGGCTCGCTGCTGCTGGTGAATCAGCTGGTCTCCTATCTTTCGGTGGCCGTCTACTTTATTCAGCCCACCTACCAGCAGATCAACCAGCTGATCGCCCGTCAGGTCAACCTGCTGTTCGTCGACGGTATAGATATCGGCCGCGAACACCTCTCCATGGTCGATGCCCTCAACGCCAAGGTGCGCGACGACAGCATGGAGATCTACAATCTTAAGCAGGCCAGAGAGGCCGGGGTGGATCGCGCCGCCTACTACAGCTTGCTATCGGCACAGATGTCGGAGCACCTGGGTGGCAAGGCCGAGGTGCGTATCGCCCAGGGCCAGGAGTTCGAGATCTGGATCCGCCCGCCCCAGGCGCCGTCTGTGTGGATCAAGGTGCCCCTGACCGGCTTCAACGAATTTGGCCTCTCACCCCTCACTCTGTATCTCATGGTGATCGGTGCCCTGAGTGTCGCCGGCGGTTGGTGGTTTGCCCGTAAGCAGAACAAGCCACTCAAGCGTCTGCAGAAGGCGGCCATCGCCGTCTCCCGTGGCGACTATCCCGCGCCTCTGCCACCGAGCGGATCCACAGAGATCATCGAGGTAACCAACGCCTTCAATCAGATGTCCCGCAGCATGCAGCAGTTGGAGCAGGACAGAGCCTTGCTGATGGCGGGGATCTCCCACGACCTGCGCACGCCGCTGACTCGAATCCGTCTCGCCTCCGAGATGATGGTGGAGGAGGATGAGTACCTCAAAGAGGGAATCGTGCATGACATCGAGGATATGGATGCCATCATCAACCAGTTTATCGCCTACATACGTCAGGATCAGGAAGCCAACCGCGAGCAGGCACAGATAAACGAGCTGCTGCAGGGTATCGCCCAGGCCGAGTCCAATCGTGATGGCGAGATTGTGCTTGCCCTGAGCGAGTGTCCAGAGGTCCCTATGCAGGCGGTGGCGGTCAAACGTATCATCAGTAACCTGGTGGAAAACGCCTTCCGCTACGGCAACGGCTGGGTAAGGCTGAGTTCCAGCTTCGACGGCCGCTGGGTCGGCTTCGGTGTCGAAGACAATGGCCCAGGCATCCCTAGCGATCAGATCCCCAAGCTGTTCCAGCCCTTTACCCAGGGCGATAGTGCCCGTGGTAGCGTCGGCTCCGGCCTGGGACTGGCGATCATCAAGCGTATCGTCGATCGCCATCAAGGACGTGTAGTGCTCACCAATAGGCCCGAAGGCGGTCTGCATGCCCAGGTGTGGTTGCCGTTGGAATAGTTGCCCCTCTCCCCCTAAATCTTTAGCAATAGCTCCCTCGCTTCTCATCGTCAGGTGTAGTACCTAAGTGCCACATCTAAGTGCCGTGTCATTAATTTGCAATGTTTACGTCATATTCTGGCGCAAACTGTCATTGGCGCTTGATCATGAAAATTTCCACCCTCTCTCTCTGGGCCTCTGCCACCCTGTTACTGCTGGCCGCACTCTTGGCCGGTGTCGTCGTATGGAGCAACCAGGAACGTGCCCAGATAGAGCAGAAACATCAGATGCTGGCCGACCTGCAGCAGCAATTTCTGGTCGAGGTGCGTCGCCAACTGGAAAGCTATCTGAGCACGGGCAACAGCCAGCAACTCAATGACGCCAAACAACAGCTCAAGACCATAGCCGCCAGCCTGGATCAGTTCTCCCACGAGGAGGCCGCGCGGTTAAAAGGGGCTATATCGGCTTTTATTAAAGACTTGGACACCCAATACCGCGCCGCGGGTAAGCTGGCCGGCAACCCCCGTCAGCTGCTGGCCCACGCCGAGAGCGAGATGCTCTCCTACAACCAGCGCCTGGCCGAATATGCCGACAAGGGCCTAGCTGAACACCCTAAGCTGGCCAAGGAATACCTACATCTGACCCAGAGTCTACCGCCCTTGGTATATCAGCTGTCGCAGCTGACCCAGGACTATCTAATCGGCAAAGATCAGCGCCTCAAGTCCCTGCTGGCGACTCAAATCCAGGCCCTGACCGACTGGCACGATCAACTGGCCAAACTGCCACTACTCGGCCTGTATAAAACTCAGGAGGCGGACGAGTTTGCCTTGGGCGATGACGAGCCTGAACAGATAGAGATAGGCGAGAGCGACTACAGCGAGCTGCTATCCCTCAGCCAGCGCTACGGCAAGGAAGTGAGCAACACCCACCAGATGCTGACGGCCAACCAAGCCGCCCAGGAAGCCATGATGGCCGCCATCGTTAAGATTGAAGATCAGCTGCTACAACTTGGTCAGGCGCAGCAGGCACAAAACCTGCACCTCAAGCAGCAGCTACAGACCCTGCTCTACGGCGTAGTCTCAGTGCTAGCGGTGTTTGCCCTTGTCTACCTCTTGTTACAGCAACGCCGGGTGGTCAAGCCCCTCAGGCACCTGAATCAGGCCTTCATGCGTCTGAGCGAGTCCAACAACCGCGAACGCCTTACTATAGCCCGTCGCTGCGAGACCGGGCAGATTGCCGGTCACTTCAATCAACTGCTGGACAGGTTCGAGGCGGAAGATGCCGCCCAGCGGGTCAAGATAGGCCAGATCTCCACCTCGCTGTCACAGCTGGTGCACCGCATTGGCGAGCTGACCCAGGGCACAGAGACCACACTAGGCATAGTCGACACGGCGCAGAACCAGACCGAACAGGTGCGCGCCATCGCCCGTGAGGTAAGCGAACTCTCCAGCCAGGTCGAGCAACATGCCCAGCAGACCCATAGCCAGATGCTCGCCAGTCAGGAGGAGGTGCAGGCCTTCATGAGCGCCGCCGACGAGACCCAGCAGGCGGTGAACCACTGTCACCTGTCTCTGGACAGCCTTTCTACCTCGGTCAACGACGTCTCCACCATATTGGATGTGATCGGCAATATCGCCGAGCAGACCAACCTGCTGGCACTCAACGCCGCCATCGAGGCCGCCCGCGCCGGCGAGCAGGGACGCGGCTTCGCCGTGGTCGCCGACGAGGTGCGTAACCTGTCCCAACGCACTCAGGAATCCTTGCAGCAAGTGGTGACCATATTGAGCCGTCTCACCGAGGCCAACCAACAACTGACCCTGAGCGTAGAGGGAATAGCGAGCACCAGCCAGAAGCAGGCCCAGGGAGCACAGACTCTCTGGCAGGTCACCCAGACGGTGCAGCAGCAGTCTCAGGAGATGACTGAGACCGCCAAGCAGGGCACCCGCTTCAGCGTCGATCAGGCCAGCCACCTGGACAGCCTGTCACAAGCAATGGACTCGCTGAAACAACACGCCATGGCCGCCGCCAGTCAGAGCGAGGTGATCGCCGATGAGGTCGCTCAAGGGGTCGCCGACATCGAAGCCAGCCTCGGCATCGACGGACAGCCATCTCTCGAGAGCGCCGCCTAACATAGAGACTCGGGAGCAAACTGGAACCTGGCTAGCAGAAAAATTAGCCATCTTGTGCTAAGGTGCGCCGCATCATAACGGATGATGAACCATAGAGGCGCCTCATGAAGACAACACTCGCACTCGGCTTAGCCGGCCTAATGAGCTTTTCCGCATTCGCAGACTCAGACAACTCACCCTACGCCATGTCGCTCATTGCTGGCCTGGAGTCATACCCTGACTCAGAGTTCAGCTCTATGTCCCGCGGCGGTGGCCTGTCGTTTATCTGGGATGACCTGCGCTATAACAATGTCTACCAACTGGATACCAACTACTTTCGGGTGCGCGGAACCTACTACTACGAACGCGACTCGGAAAAGTACGATGAAGACAGGTTCCGTAACTCCATGGATCTGCGCTTTAACTACCAGCGTCCCTTCGCCACCCTGGGCGCACACCAAGACTATCTACTCAGTTTTCACGGCCGCTACGAGGGGCATTACAACAGCCAGCAACTGGAAGAATTTGAACAGCTGGCCGTCGCCGGTCTGTCGCTCAATCGCCGCTTTAGCGACGTCAACCACTATGATCTCGGCCTGACACTCGGATTGGGCTACAGCGAAGAAGAGAAAGACGACGACTGGCCGCGAGAAGAGATGGGCCGTGGTGAGGAAGACCTTAACCGTGCCGGATTTGGCTACTTCTTCGAGTGGAGCAACAAGTACACCTTTGCCCACTCGGGCTTGCAGCTGGGTGCCAAGTGGAGCCGCTTCGACGGCCAGTGGGGCTATGACGGCGACAAGTTCTACACCATGGACAGGCTTACCCTGGAGGTTGTCACCCCACTCGCCAATCAGAACAACCTGCTGCACTTCATGACCCAATATATCAGCCGCGATTACGAGGTCGATCTGCTGGGCTTCGAAGACACCCTTTATCGTGTGGCCGTGGAGTATGTACACTACTTCTAAGAGATTAATCTCGAACAATGACCACAAAAAAAGGGCGCCTTAGGCGCCCTTTTTTCATCTTGCAAATTATAACGCCGCCAAGACCACCTCAGCCTTGCTCACCTCGAAGCTCTTAGGCGCCTCGACATTCAGCAGGGAGACCACACCGTTATCGATCACCATGGCGTAACGCTGGGAGCGGATGCCACCAAAACCTGCGGTGTCCATCTCCAGGCCCAATGCCTTGGTAAAGCTGGCGTCACCATCGGCCAACATCATCAGCTCGCTGGCATTTTGCGCCTCGCCCCAAGCCTTCATCACGAAGGCATCGTTAACCGATACACAGGCGATAATATCCACCCCCTTGGCCTTAAACTGATCTGCCAACACTACATAGCCGGGCAGATGCGCCTCGGAGCAGGTCGGGGTAAAGGCGCCGGGTACGGCAAACAGCACCACCTTCTTGTTGGCAAACAGTTCGTTCACGTCATGGTTGACCATGCCGTTCTCGGTTAACTCACCTAGGGTCGCGGCGGGTAATGATTGTCCTTGGGCTATCATGGGGAAATCCTTATTAGTTAAATAATCTTGTTGGCGAATATTCGCTGACTTATATTCACGAACTTATGCTCAGTTTACACAAGCATAGCCCTTATTCGCGGTGACAAACACAGACGAACCTTAGGGTTTCTCTACCCTCTCCTCGCCCGAGGTTTTAGCGGAGAGACGAATCCGTCGATAGGCGCCGCGGCAACAACGACCACAACCGTGTAGCGTCAGCTCGCACAGCATAGCAAACAGCAGACCAAACAGCAGGCCGAAGGCGATGGCACGGCCATCGAGTAAGATGCTGTGGCTGAAGTGCTGCCACACTTGCTGGCGGATCTCAGGCAGAGGTGCCAGCACAAGCCTGTCGAATCCGCCGTAGCCAGATTGATTGAACTCAGTTAGCGCCTCTGACAGCAGTCGATATCTATGGTAAATCGCCTCGATGCTCTCGCCACCGGCGTTGAATACGGCATCGGGGTTCTGCTTATAGTGAGCGATGAGCCTGTCGATATCACCGCCGAAGAAACGGTCGGCGTCACGCTGAAACTCGGCCAGACTCTGCTTAGCCTCTTGAGTATGGGCGGTAAGCGCCTTGCCATACTGATCCACAAAGGCCGGCACCTGCACACCTAACAGCACGCCGCAGACAAACAACAAGAGTCTCAAGTAATCCATCAAGCGTCTTAGCATCAATCCAACCTTTGCCTCTCAATTAACAGACATTAGCTCTCTATCACCACGCTAGGATGCTGCTCGCTGGCATGCTCATGATAGATATCATCCAGAAAACCAGGTAGCTCATCCTCGGTCAGCTCGGGTGGGATCACCACATCATAGACGCGGGCACGCATCCCGGTTTGCGATTCATTAAACAGCTGCCACTCACCGCCCACGCGCCGCACCGACATAGATCTGCCAAACACATTAATCCTTATCATTGCTCTCTCCCAAGACACCACTAAATAAGCAAGCTAACACTCGCCGCCGGGCATAACAATAGCCGCCTCATTAAAGGTCATTCATATGAAAATATGCAGATTAAAGGCGGAGAGGCTCTTAGTGATAAACGGTAATCAGGGAGCAACTTTCCCACCTAGCCTCGCTGTGAAACGCGCCCAGAGCCTGGCCAAAGCACCGCTCTTTTCCAGGCGATCTATCCCCTGATTAAAGTCTTCGACCAGCGCCTGAGCATGGGGACTGCGACGGGACACCAGCATGTAGAAAGGTACCTTAGCCCCCCCAGCCATTGGCAAGATGGCGAGCTTAGCCGACAGGGTCTCCTGCCCCTCCAGGCGCAAGATGGCATTGAAGACCTCCCGATTAATCAGAAAGAACTCGCAGCGGCGCTTGAGCAGTAGGTCGCTAAATTGAAATATCTCGTTGCTGCGGGCGATGTCGAGATCGTCCGGTTGGCCATAGTAGGCGTAGTTAAAACCCCTTATGCCACAGACGCGTCCCAGAGAATCCAGTCGCTTGGGAATTCCATCTTCGGCTAATAAAGGAAAGCGTTCTGTCAGGAAGGCCACGGACGGACTCAGATAGAAATAAGGCCGTGACAATAGGAAAGTTGCCCGGCGCTCAGCGTTGGCCGATGCGGCCATGGCGGCATCGAGGCGCCCCTGCTCCACCTCCAACAAACAACGGGGCCAAGGTGCAGCGACCAGATTTACTTGCCAGTCTGATGAGGCTAGTACTCTCCGTAACAACTCAATATCAAAACCGGCATTCACAGTGGTTTTTTGACCGTCGAGGCGGATGAAGTAGTTTAATGGTGGATACTCAGTCTCATCGATACAGATGCGAATCGCCTTAACACCTACCTCTAGGTGCGTCGCCACACAGGGCTGCCAGGCAAACAGCAGTAACAACAGAAAGAGTTTCGAGTTCATAGAGAGGCCAATAAGAAATATTCTTATAGAGTATAGGCGAGTTATCTTATCCAACGCATTGGACGTCGCCTTAGCCATACTCATAGTATGACTAAGATGTCACAAAAAAGTAGTATAAACGACTTCAAGGAAATGTCTTTATCCCCATAAGCCATCGTGTGGTGGCCATAAAGCAGAAAATTTCCCCAATTAATCCACGTAGAAAAAGCCCACAGAAACTCCCAGTTCTAGCCCAAATACGGTTTCCACAGGCACAAAAAAGCAGGCAACCCAGGCCGCCTGCTTATTTATCCACTCAACAAATTAATCGAGTAACCCCAGCGTCTCTACGCCCAATGGGAACTTAAAGCTTAACTCGCTAGCCTGGCCTATCCCCATCTTGGCTCGGATTGCCGCATGCAGATGGCCAGGACTAAGTATTATCCCATCTGGCGACAGTGCCAAAGAGTCGGGATCCACAGCTTGCGCCCTGAGCTGACTATCTGTGGCTCCCACCAACAGATTGCCTGTCATCAGCTTATCCCACACCATCATGCTACCTATGCTCCAATGATCTTTGCCCTGATCGCCATTGTAGTATGGGGTACGACCAAAATCGGATCCCATCACTATGGTGGTGCGATCGGCAATCCCTTGGTATTGCAGTTGTGCAATGAGATGATTGATCAACTCGAAGTAGGCCGGGATCTCCTTACCTTGTCCCTCGTCATTGTTGCTATGGGTATCGAAAGCCCCCAGGCCGATAGATGCAGTGGTCGACAGACCGGCAGCAAAGGCGGCGGCCGCGATCTCTGCCCGCAACAACTGACCGCTGGAGGGGTTAGCCGGCATAGAGTTGAGCAAACGGGAGAGATCTCCCCCGTGAGTATGAGCATTGCCAAACTGAGACAATGCCACCAGCTCGGCATCGTTGAGCGCCGAATTGCTATAGTCGCTCAATGCCGCCTGCTGCTCACTATTCACCATCTCCAGAATATCCTGAGGCAGGTATCTATCGGTATCGGCCATGCTACTTACCCGACTCAAGTCATTGAGGCGTGCCGCCTGCACTATGCCAGCCGTCTTACCATAACCCGATCCCAGATAATAAGGCATCAGGTACTGGGACTGATTGAGGGAGGCAATCAAGGCCGGCGTTGTCGGGTAGGCCGGAGACTGATGGCCGGTGGCAAAGGCATGCATACCGGCGGTATGACTATTGGTACCACAATCGACACCGTTGAATACCCGCAAATTTTGATACTGAGCGTTAAAGAAATTACCCAGATGATCTGGTCCGCTGTAACTTGAATTCAGCATAGGGGCAATCTGAAAATTTCCCACCTGACGGATCGCCGAGGTGTTGTAATTATTGATCACTCCCTTTGAACTGCTGTACTCGATATTACCCTTAGGATCACACACAGAGGTGGTATCCCAGCCACCGTCGGCACTCACAAACACCCAAAACTGACCGTTGGCGTTGCCGGTGTTGGCCAGGGCGAAGCGACTGCAAGCCGCCATAGAAGTCAATGCTGCCAGGCCTTTTATAAATTCTCTTCTGTTCATTTTTATCTCCTCGCAACCCTTAGTGATAGAAGAAACGCATATCTTTCAGCAGGTAACTAACTGTCGCCTGCCAGGCGCGAATGTAGAAGAAATGGTCATTCTTAGTTAGGTGCGGATATTCAACACCAGAGATAGCCAGATTCGCCGGATTACAGGCAGAATCTACGGCTCGGCCGAAACCTTCACCTATGATGCCCTGTTCACCCCGTTGCAATACCCTTTGGTAGAAGTTCATCGCCCTGGTGATCTGCTCATCATCCGCTGCCAACAACTCACCGTAGAAGGCATAGAACATCTCTCGCAGCGCATTGCGCATAACACTCTCGGTTTGGTCGATATTCCGCAGGAACAGGCTGTCGATGGTGGCATCGCTGAAGCCTTTCCCCTTGAAACGCAATTGATAACTTCCCGGGCTGAGATAGAAGCTACTGCTTTGTGCCAGGCGCCAGGTTGACCAGCTGCCGGTGGGCAAGAGTTCAATATCGTCGGCCACCAACAGGTCATCAATCTCTAACTGGAAGTACACAGGGTTCACCCTGGCATTGGCAGCGGGTAACACCAATTCATAATTACCCGCCTGAGTAATAATCAGGGGAGCCGTGAACTCTTGATCATCCTCTGCGGCAAAGTCGAATACATAATCGCCGCCATAGGTCTTGGTTGCATTGGCATCCAGTTTGAGTGCGCCATTAGTAAAGACAAACTCTTGGGGGGTTACCCTCACCCCTACACCCTCAGGCTCAAGCCCCATGGCGATAAGGCGGTCATCATTGGCACGTGACCATTGACGCGGCGTCACCTCACACGCCAAATCCACCGCCATCCAGGACTGTACAGCGGCGCCCGTACCGGACAACACAGGATTGCGCGTCATAACACTGGTATGATCTATACCGCCGTACATCAAACGAATTGCGATATCGTCCAACCAGTCCGATTGGCCGCTATCCCACTCACGCCCAAACAGTGCGCGGATCTTGCGATCCAATGCCTCTGGACTCAACAGATGCTTAGTGCCTCCCAGTGCGTTATCTCGCTTGGCATAACCACTGAGTAACAGATCTTTCACCAGAGGCTTCACCTGATAGTTAGTCGCGCGGAAACGACTGGCCAGAGTATTGATATCCTGCTGCTGTGAGGCATAACGAGACTTATCGTTATCACTAGCCGTCGTCAAGGGCTGTTCCAACAGGGGGAAACCAGTGATCGGCTCGAACAAGGTTTTCACCACAGAGCGAGCAAAACGCGAGTCCTGCACCGCCTGCTGCGCCACCCACTGCAAGGGATCGACTCCCGACAGCGGCGCCACTTCGCCGTTAAAGCCGGCTGCGAGTATCTTGTTGTTAGGCCACTTATACTCTGCATCGTAGTAGTTCTTATTCCAGTGCTGGAAGCTAGATGCAACGGGATCCATCACCAAATGA
Organism: Shewanella insulae; assembly: GCF_009831655.1. Classification (GTDB taxonomy): domain Bacteria; phylum Pseudomonadota; class Gammaproteobacteria; order Enterobacterales; family Shewanellaceae; genus Shewanella; species Shewanella insulae. The sequence continues at coordinate 89,791 of NZ_WRPA01000011.1, forward strand.
CAACCAGTACAGGCCGGATTGGTCAGGGTAGGCTCGTCACCCGACAGATCATCCGCCGAGGGACGTTCGCCAGCCATAGCCAATATGTCGGTATCTAAAAAGTTCTTATAAAACTTATACGATCTGTGACGGTTGAGGTTTGTCGGTGTCGTGGGGAAGATAGACATATACACAGGGTTAGTCATGACTCCCGCCTGGGGAATCGGCAGCTTCACCGGTTGATAGTCCTCGGGATCCCAAGGAAACTCAGCCACTTCAGGTTCGGCTAGCTGACGGAAGTTCAACTGACTCGCCACCCCGTAACTGCGGGCATTGTAGTAGTTAACCATAGTGTAATCGGCCGTAAGCAGTTCTGAGAAGGGACGGTTGTTGGCTACCAGATAGCGCACCAACTCGGTCGTCTCACGGCGATGCGCGGCAACGCTCTCTGTCCAGGCGTGGTTACTCTCATCACTACCGGCGGCATAGTCAATCTTGTACCAGTTAGAGGTGCCCCCGACAATTTCTGAGAACTTATTGGTCCCGTTGAGCACCCCCTTAATAACTTTGGTGTGCAATATGTCGTGGTATATCTCTGTCATGCGCTCGGCAAAGGCTGGCTCTTCCAGCATTTGTTCAAGCAACTCAGGTAAGACCCCGGCGCCCTCTTCTTGCAGCTGCAGACGCTCCTGTGAAGTCGGCAGTCGCGAGGCCAGATTCAGCGCAGCCTTATGCAACAACTCGGGCGCATAGTCATCGCCGATCGTCGCATCCAAGAGACTGATGCTCGCTGGTGCCGATGGAGGGTTAGCACCATTGACTATTAGCTCCTGATACATCCAGTCATACAGTTTCTCGGCGCAAGCCTGATCACAGCTCCCTGGGTTACCATAGGGCATGGTCTCGCGAATTAGATCTATGATATCGGCACGATACAGAGACTCGAGTATCGGCGTACTTCCCAGACCATCGGCGCCATGGCATGAGGCACAATTGAAGGCCGACCAAAGTTCTTCACCGTTCATACTCTGGATATCGGTCTCCTCGTCATCTTGCGCCACTGCACCCGCAGCAGGGGTCTGGTACAAGGTCTTGACCTCATCGGCACTGAGTGCGCGCTTGTAAACCCGCAACTCATCGAGTAAGCCGCCCTCAAACTTAGCCAACAGGAAGCGATCAATTGGCGCCGAAGCCGCATGTTGTGCCTGTTGTTGCAGTTCTCCATCAATGTAGACGGCCGCATTCCCGCTGACATCCCGGGTATAGGTCGCCATCACCCAGCGATTCGCTGGCAGCGAATTAGCCGACGTGTCTATCTTATTGCTGCTGTTATTACTGGTGGCAAACTGAAGATTGAACTCCCCCTTACTCTTAATGTAGAAATCGCTGCTGGCGTATGGGAAAAGCTTATAACGACCATCCAGGTCACTTGCTTGCACCGTCTTTAGCCAGAAGTTAATAGTGAAATCTGTCTTAGCCATATCTATGGCTTGCGTCGCGTCGAGTAACAACTCGGCGGCACTATTACCATTAGGTTGCAGCGCGTAGCCGGTGATCCCCTCTTCAACATAAGCGGTGTCACTCAAGCGCAGATCTAATCCATTGCCTGCCTGGTCGATAGCCCGGCCGGGCGTCAACTCATCGAAGGTCCAATGAATGTAGAGATCCTGGGAGGACAGTTTCCACCAGCCAAGATCGCCCAGATGCACTGTCGTCGATTCCGAGTAAGTGGTACCTCCCTCGCTGTCCAAGGTCACTACCCGCAGCTCGATATCGCCACCATATTGCATTTTGACACTGGCACTGGTGGCGACCACGTCGGCCGTGGCCTGCCATTCACTCGCCACCGGCTGCAGATAACGGAATTCGATGAACTGCCGCTTTACCGAACTGGGAATCGTCGAGCCGCCCTCAAACGCCCACTCCAGATTGACAAACTGTCCGCCGACCTGGGCACTACTAATTTGGGCTTGCGCAGCACCGCCTTGAGTGTTGGGTTGCCTGGGAGCCGGCAATTCCGGTGAACCAAACTGCGCCCACCTCTCGGACCATAGATAGCGCCCCACTTGTTCGGCGCAGTTGGTATCACAGTGCAGAGGCATGCCGTCTATTTTTGCCACTAAGGCCTCGAAGCCTGAATCGATCCATCTGTTGGCAATCTCCTGTGTCACCAGGCCCGCCGCCTGACTACCATGACAGGCACTGCACTGAGAATCGGCAATCCGCTTGCCTAGATCGGCGGTGATCAGGTAATCGAGAGCTAGCGTGATCTGCGGCGCAGTCTCACTAATGTTGATCACCTCAGTAGCGGGGGTGGGCAGGCCACCCCACAGATAACTGAACTCCAGCTGATACTGACCATAGGCCAAAGCCACTGGAACTGTCTCGCCCCAGTTCAGGTTGATGGTCTGGGTTTCAGCCCCGATCACCCTTACCTGTGGCAGCTCTGTATCGCTATAGGAAGCGGGCTTAGGCGGTAGACTGACCAATAGGGTGCCGCTCAGCACCTCCGGCTGATATTGCCAATTCAACACGGGATTGGTATCACTCGCCCCAATTGAGAGGCTATAGCTGCTCTGATCCGGCTGCCAACCAGGAAGCGAGTTCATCACCACTGTGTATTCACCATCTGGCAGACCGGCGAAGCTGAACTCACTTTCATTCCAGTTAACATAGAAGCGACGCTCAATCCCGTCAGCATCGATCAGGCGACCGGCCACCAACTCATCGCTCACCGACTCGGGGCGCGGCGGCACCTTGATGGTAAGCAAACTGTTGCTTGCCGGCGTTTGATAGGAGACCCGATAGATCACCCCGGCCTTGTCGTCACTCAGCAGGAAGCTACCATCGGCCAGCTTAAGCATCTCCACCGGGCGACCGATACAGGCCTGGGTGAGACAGGCATAAGACTTCACCTCGTCGATATCTTGCATCCAGCCATGAATCAGCGGCTGCTCGGCAACCACGGCGCCATTGTCGTTCACCGTCAGCATCCGCAGCTCAAGCCCTGGGCGAAGTCGCTTGAGTCCCGTGGCATGGGTCGGGAACAACAGGTTTTGCTGTCCCTCGCCAGCCGGGTAAGTCTCCCAGAACATCACCCCCAATGGCGCGCTGAAGGGCTCGATTTCAAAGGCCGGTGCGCGATAGTTGGCCACATCTATGTCCGCCGGGGCGATATCACTCACCACACTGCCTGCGGGTACGGCAGCCTCTTCGGTGCCGTTATATTCACCCTCTGTAATACCAATAGTGTCTTTACCAAAGACGTAGGGAGCACCAAAGTGCTGGCCCCAATCGGTCACATGGTTAATTTCATCCGGGTTATCGAAACCCTGACGGTTGTTGTCGGAAAACCAGATCTCCTTGGTCACAGGATGCCAATCGAAGCCGACACTGTTACGTATCCCTTCGGCTACTGTCGTGGTTTCCAGTGTTTCCAGATCCAGGCGCAAAATGGTGCCATAACGCTCGTCATCCATCACGCAGACGTTACAGGGACGACCAACAGCCGTGTATAACCCCTTATCGTTGGCATCGAGCGGGTTGAAACGCAGCGGGTGTTTCTGATGCCAGTAGCGGAAACTGCCGCTCAGCACTGTGCCCTCATCCGCCGGGTAGGTATAGATCTTTTCCGGTACGGCCAACTGGCTATAGCGGTTGTCGATATCATTGATCTTGTATAGGGCACCTACGGTAGAGAAGTAGAGATCGCCGTCTCGGTAGGCCACGCCATGGGGCTCCTCCAAGCCGCTGGCGACCACGTAGGCCTCACCGGGCTCGCCGGTTTGGGGATCCAGTGGGATAGCATAAATCAGGCCCGACAGGCCTTCGCTGTCTAAGGGAATGGCGCTGGAACCCACATAGAGCACATTGTTGCCCATCACCATCTGCCTGGGCTGAAACAGCCCCTGGGAAAACAGCTCCACCTTCACCCCTGGCAGCGGCGACAGCTGCTCGACCGCAATGGGATCGCGATAGAGTACCGCCTGCTGCACACTGGGCGTAGCATCGCTGAGTTCCAGTACCTTGGGCAGCATACGCGGTACATAACCCTCGACGGTATCCAGGGTCAGCTGGTACTTGCCCTGAGGGAGATCATCCAGCGTAACGGACTCTCCCCAACTCCCCGAGAAAGGGATGCGGACCTGAGAAGCGAAATGGAACAGGGAACCTGTCACCTGGGCGTTATCCACCACTGTCGCCGGACTTGGCGGCAAGTCAACCGTGATTTGACCGACATAATCCTGCTCAGGCGAATCGAACAACTGCCAGGTCTCAAGAGGGGTTAACACCCGATCATACAGACGCAGCTCATCCAGGCTGCCTTTCACCAGCGAACCGTCCGCCAGATTCTTGCCAAATTGCGCCTTGAAGTTCCACCAGGGATCGCTGTATGGGGTCACCCCGGTCTGCCGGGCAATCTGCACCCCGTTCTGATACAGGGTCAGGGTGGAACCGTCGAAACTTGTGGTCCACAAGTTCCACTCATCCACGGGTTGCAGTAGCTGATCCGGGGAAAGGTCGATCACTACACTGCTGGCAATCACCACCTTGACGTTGTCACCACTGACAACAAACTGAAAACGATTCCAGGCACTGCCTATTGTGGTGTAATTGGTTAGGCCATTCTCGTACACCTGCTTCATCCAGAAGCTGGCGGTAAATTGTGGGAAATCTTTACCTCCGGTAATTTTACGCTCTAAGGTGTCACCGCCCCCCTGCAGTTGCACGGCATTGCCATCTACACCGCTGACGACTTGAACGTTTCCCGTTACCCTTGCCGGTTCATCATTTGCTAACTCCCCAGAAAATGATGATCCAACAAGCTGTTCAAATTTGTGGTAGGTAATTATGCCCGATGAAATATCCCCATAGGCGGCGAAAGGCAAAAGCGCGGCCAGGGGCAGTAGCTTTTTCATAGCTAGCTCCATAGATATTTTTATAGTTTTTAGATAAAAGCTCCCCAAGCGGGCTAAATAATTAGCCCGCTATCTAGAGACTTACTCAGGTAAACAGCTGCAATAGATCTACCCCCAAGGGATATTGGAAGTTGATGTGGCTGCTCATCGATATCCCCATGCGTTGCCGGATGGCCGCATGAATATGCCCCTGAGTCAGCACTACACCGTCTGGCGATAATTCCAGCGTTTCGGGATCAACCTTCAGCGCCTTGAGCTGATTGTCGGTCGCCCCTATCACCCGGTTCCCCTGCCACTGACGACTCCAGATCATGGTGGAACCCACGTTCCAATGATCCTTGCCCTTGTCGCTGTTGTAGTATGGGGTCCGACCGAAATCTGATGTCAACACCAGAGTGGTACGGTCGGCAATGCCCTGCTGCTCCAGCTGAGCAATCAGATGATTGACCGCTTCGAAATATTCCACCAGCGCCACCGTCTGACGACTATCGTGATCGCTATGGGTATCGAAGATGCCAATGGAGATGGCCGCGGTATTAGATAGGCCCGCGGCGAAGGAGGCCGCGGCGATCTCGGCCTTTAGCTTGTCACCGGTTGAGGGCGAGGCAGGCAATTTGTCCAGCAGACGCTTCAGATCTGGCCCATTGAGATGGGCAGCAGCAAACTGTGACTGTACCAACTGCTCTGCCTCGCTGGCATTGCTGCCAAGTGCCGCCATGGCAGCCTGATGTTCGCTGTTCACCAGATCCATGACTGAGGAGGTAAGATAACGCTCGGGGTTGGTGAAATCCTGCACCCGACCGAGATCATTTAGGCGTGAGGCATTCACCAAGTTGGCCGTATTACCATAACCTGAGCCCAGGTAGAAAGGCATCAGGTACTGAGAGGCATTAAGCGATGCGATAACCGCCGCCGTCACAGGGTAAAGAGGCGACTGATGACCACTCATCGAAGCCCTTATGCCCACCTGATGGCTGTTGGTCTGGTAGTCCAAACCATTGAAGACCTGCAGGTGGTTATACTGATTATTGAAAAAAGCCGCCATTGGATCCGTGCCGGCAAAATTATTGTCCAGCAGTGGGGCAAAGCGCAGCGCCCCCGCCTGGCGGATCTCCGCCTGGCTGTATGGGTTGATATTGCCCAGGCTACTGCTATAGGCAATATCTCCCTTGGGGTCGCACACCGCCGCGGTATCCCAGCCGCCATTGGCACTGACAAATACCCAATATTGTTCTTCGCCGGTCGCCGCACTGGCCAGATTCAGTTTTCCGAGAGCCATCAGGCCACTCAGGGCTGCGAAGCCGGTTAAAAATTCTCGTCTGTTCATGATGATATCTCCGCAGCTTATTGATAGAAGAAGCGATAGTCTTTGAGCATAAAGGTCAAAGTCGCCATCCAGGCCCGCACATAGAAGTGGGGATCTTGGTTGTCTTCATAGGGATAACTGACCCCTTCTTGACGGTGAGTCTGCACCTGGCAGGCACCATCCAGATAAGGGTTAGCCTCGTCACTGCGTACCGCATTCAGGCCTGTACTCAACAGCTGCTGATACAACTGCCATGCCCGGGTCACCTGAGGAGAGTCACTGGCGAGTTGCTCGCCGTAAATGCGATACATCAGCTGCTGCAGATTGCTACGAACCTCAGCCTCGGTACGAGCTGTGTCACGTAGGAAGAGTCCATCAATCTTGACGTAACTGAAGCCCTTGGCCTTAAGACGTATCTCATGGCTACCAGCACTCAAATAAATCGCATCTAGCACCTCATGGGTCCAGCGCCACCACCCCTTGGTGGAGCCCAAGCTGATATCATCGGCCCACAACTGGCCGTCCACAAACAGCTGGAACAGTACTGGCTGGTCATTGCCGTTGGCATAAGGCAGCACCAATTGATATTGCCCTGCCTGCCCGACACTCACCGTGGCCGAGATCTCCTTGTCGTCTCCCCAGGCAAACTGGTAAACGAAATCATCGCCATAACCCACCGACTGCGACGCATTAGCCTCCAATTGACCATCGCTGAACACAAACTCACTCGGAGCGATACGAATACCTACGCCCTCAGGTGCTAAACCAGTCGCGATCACTCGGCTCTCTGCCGCCTGTGCCAGTTGCTGCGGCACTATCTGGCAGGCAAAATCATTCGCCAGCCAGGTCTGTACCGTGGCACCAGTGCCCGAGAGCACGGACTGACGATCCAATACGTCCTGGTGATCTATGCCGCCGTACATCAACTGAGTTCCGATCTCTTCGAGCCAATCGAAATAGCTACCCTCTTCCCAGTCTTGGCCAAACACAGCATTCACCTTGCGCGCCAGCTGTTCGGGCGTCAGCAATGACCGACTGCCGCCAAAGGCGTTGTCACGCTGAGCATACTGGCTCAGCAACAAGTCTTTCACCAGGGCTCGGATATCAAAGTTCCCCTCTCGGAAGCGAGTGGCCAGACTATTGATGTCCTGCTGCTGAGTCGCATAGCGGGCTTTACTGGTGTCGCTATCGTTATCCAGCGGTTTAGCCAACAATGGATAACCTGTCACGGGCGCAAACAGGGTACGCACCACCGATAAGGCAAAACGCGAATCCTGCACCGCCTCACCCATCAGCCATTGGAGCGGGCTAATATCGGGATCGAAGTAACTTGGTGACAGCTTGCCATTAAAGCCAGGAGCTAAGATCTCATTTTGTGGCCAGTACTTGTTGTCCCATGACTCTTTCGGCATAGTCCAGACATACTCGCTGCCCGCCCAATGCTGGAAAGAGGAAGCCACTGGGTCCATCACCTGGTGACATCCGGTACACACAGGGTTAGTGAGTGTCGGCACACCATCGGCGACCAGATCTTCGGCCTTAGGTCGCTCACCGCCTATCTCCAGAATATCTGTGGCCAGAAACTTCTTATAGAAGCTATAGGCACGGTGACGGTTTCTGTTGGTCGGCGTAGTGGGATAGCGACGCATAAATACGGGATTAGTCATCACCCCAGCATGGGCTATGCCCAATTTCACCGGCTGGAAATCAGTCTCATCCCAGGGATACTCGGCAATGCTAGGCTCTGCCTGCTCTCGGAAGCTAAACTGCCCCTCGATGCCGTAAGAACGCGCGTTGTAGTAGTTCACCATGGTGTAGTCGGCGGTCAGCACTTCTGAGAATGGCCTGTTATTACGTACCAGGTATTTCACCAGTTCGGTGCTCTCGGCGTTGTGGGCATTGGTGGTCCTAAGCCACAGCTGTCCCTGCAACTGAACATCGCCGGTTACCTTGTAGAACCAACTGCTATCGCCCCCCAGGTTTGCGGCGAAAGCCCCCACGGCTCCCACCGTGCCTTCGGTCCCCTTGGTATGCAGAACATCATGATAGATCTCCCCAATGCGATCGGCGAAGCTCTCCTCCTGCAGCAAATCATCGAGCAGCTGCGGCAAGACCCCAGCCCCCTCGTCGATCAAGCGTTGTTGCTCCTCGGCACTCGGCAGACGCGCTCCCAGGTTCAGAGAGGCCTTATAGAGCAGCCAGGCCGCCTGACTATCGTCTAAATAGGCGTCCAACCCACTGCCGATAACCGGTGGCATGGTCGGCGGGTTACTTCCGTGGGTAATAAACTCATCATACATCCAGGCATAGAGTCGCTCTGCACACTCCTGGTCGCAACCTCCTGGGTTGCCGTAGGGCATGGTATCGCGGATAAGATCTATGATGTCGTCTCTGTACAAAGACTCGAGTATGGGCGTGGCCCCCAAGCCATCGGCGCCATGGCAGGCGGCGCAGTTGAAGTTTTGCCACAACTGATCGCCACTCATGTCACTGACATCTATAACACCAGTACCACCGGCGTTCGTGCTCTTGGTACCAGCCGTTGGAGTAAGGTACAAGGTGCGCACCTCATCGGCCGAGAGGCTGCGCTTATAGACGCGAAACTCATCTAACGAAGCATCGATAAACTCATAAGGCTTAATCAGCTTAATGGGTTTTCCCGTACTCGCATGTACTCCCTGCCCCACCAATTGACCATCGATATAAGCTGAGAATTCTCCCGTTTGTTTGCGTACATAAGTAAACATCTGCCAACGTCCGGGGACGACACTATTCGCTGTCGATGCCCACTGATTTCCGCCAGTATTATCCGTCTTAAACTGTACGTTGAAGTTACCCAAGGTACTGAAGAAGAAAGAGTCTTGGGAGAAGCCATCGCCATAATAAAAGATCTGGTTGCGTCCCCAAGAGTCGACACTGCTGTCACTCTTCAACCAGAAAGACACACTAAAGTCGCTCTGGCCCAAATCGATCTGATGCTCGTCGTCCAGGCTCAGCTCCGCAAAATTGTTTTTCTGCCCCGGCTTGAACGCATAACCGGCAACCGCATCGTCACTGTAGACATAGTTTGCCGTGAGGTATGTCAGCGGCAAGCCATTGCCAGACAGGTCATTTGCCTGACTGGTTACTATCTCATCAAAATTCCAGTGGATGTAGAGACCGTCTGTGCTTAGTTTCCATTGTGGCATGTCGCTCAAGGTCACCAACACTGACGCCGAGTAGCTGGTGCTGCCCTGGGTATCCAGAGTCGCCAGCCTCAGCTCTATGTCACCCCCAAAACTAGGCTGCAGCTGAGTGCTCAATCCTGAGATTGCGGCGCTGGACTGCCAGGCACTAGGTGTTGGTTGCAGATAGCGGTATTCCAGCGTTTGGCCGCTAACCGCCCCGGGTACGCCAGTTTCACCTTCATAGAACCAACTCACGCTGATGAGCCCCTGCTGCACCTGGGCAACATCGATTTGCGCCTGAGGCGCGCTGCCCTGAACCTCGTTTGTCGGTGGCGGCAATGTCGGGGCACCAAACTGACCCCAGAGGCTCTCCCAAAGGTAACGCCCTACCTGTTCGGCACAGTTGTTGTCGCAGTGCAACGGCATGCTGTCTATCTTGTTCACCAATTGGTCAAAGCCCAGGCCAATCCAACTCTCGGCGATGGGTTCGGTCACCAGCCCCTGAGCCCCAGTACCGTGGCAGGCATTACACTGCTGCTCGGCAATGCGCTTTCCCACGTCGGCGGTGATCAGGTAGTCGAGGTTCACCAGAGTTTGCGGGCTAGTCTCGCTTAGGTCGATCACTTGGGTCAGAGGCGACGGCAGTCCGCCCCAGAGGTAGCTAAAGGCCAATTGGTACTGGCCAAAGGAGAGTTCCAACTGGCGAGTTTCCCCCCAGGCCAGCTCGAGAGTCTGGCTCTGTGCGCCAGTGACTGTCACCCGTGGCAGCTCGGTGCCAGTATAGCCAGCCGGCTTAGCTGGTAGGCTGACCGACAGGCTGCCATTGAGCACCTCAGGCTGATACTGCCAATTGAGCACAGGATTAAGATCACCGGCACTAATGCTGAGCGTATAGCTGCCCTGATCCGGCTGCCAGCCAGGTAAGGAGTTCATCACGACTCTGTAATCACCTTCAGGTAATCCGACAAACTGGAACTGACTTTCATTCCAGTTAACATAGAAGCGACGCTCGTTACCTTGTGCGTCAATCAAACGACCCGCCAGTAACTCATCTTCGATAGCGGCATCGGGTTTAGCTGGTACCTGGATAGTGAGGCTACTGTCGATCCCTGGGGCCTGGTAAGACACCCGGTAGATCACCCCCGCCTTGTCATCACTGAGCAGGAAAGAACCATCCGACAGCTCAAGCATCTCCACGGGACGACCAATACAGGCCGAGGTCAGACAGGCATAGGAAGCCGTATCTATGTCTTGCATCCAGCCATGCACTAAGGGTTGTTCAAAGGCGACACTGCCGTTGTCATTAACCGTCAACATGCGCAGTTCCAGCGCAGGACGCACCGCCTTTTGCCCGTTGCCATGGGTAGCAAACAGCAGATGCTGCTGATTGTCAGCCGCTGGATACTTATCCCAAAACATCACGCCCAATGGGGCACTGTTAGTTTCCACCTCGAAGGCCGGCGCTCGGTAATTGGCAATATTGATGTCGGCAGGCGCTATGTCGGTCAACACCCCACCTGCGGGCACCGCGGCACTGGTCTTGCCATCGTACTCGTCCTGGGTGATCCCTATGATCTCTTTACCAAACACGTAGGGAGCACCAAAATGCTGTCCCCAGCTGGTAACATGGTTAATCTCATCCGGGTTATCGAAGCCCTGGCGATTATTATCTGAGAACCAGATCTCCTGGGTAACCGGATGCCAATCGAAACCGACGCTATTACGTATCCCTTCGGCGACAATCGTCGTCAGGGTGTCCAGATCCAATCTCACTATGGTGCCGTAACGCTTGTCTTCCATCACACACACATTACAGGGACGACCAATGGCCATATACAGCCCCTCGTCATCTGGGTCATAGGGGTTGAATTTGAGTGGGTGTTTCTGATGCCAGTAGCGGAAACTTCCGGTTAATACCGTACCTTCGTCGGCAGGGAAGGTATAAATCTTCTCCGCGCTCGGCAGGGTGCGGTAACGGTTATCGATGTCGCTGATCTTATACAGGGCACCGACAGTGGAGAAGTATAGGTTACCGTTACGGTAGGCTACACCATGGGGTTCCTCCAAACCGCTGGCCACCACGTAAGGCTCACCGGGCTCACCGGTTTGCGGATCCAACGCCATGGCGTAGATCAAGCCAGCAGCCCCCTCATTGTCCACCGGAATAGCACTGGACCCCACGTAGAGCACCTGGTTGCCCATGGCCATCTGCCTGGGCTGGAACAGCCCCTGTGAGAAGAGTTCCACCTGCACACCGGGCAAGGGGGAGAGTTCATTAACCTCAATAGGAGCCCGATAGAGTACCGTTTGCTCAACGCTTAGATTGTTGTCACTAATCTCTATCACCTTGGGCAAGAGTCGCGGCACATAGCCCTCTATGGTATCCAGCGTCAGCTGATACTTGCCGTTTGGCAGGTTGTCCAGCGTCAGAGATTCTCCCCAGCGGCCACTAAAGGGAATACGACTGCCAGAGATGAAATGATACAGGGAGCCGGTAACCGCTGAGTCGTCGACAGCCGCAGCAGGACTCTCGGGTAACGTCAGGCTAACCGTTCCCAGGTAGTCGGCGTCGGGCGAGTCATACAACTGCCAGATTTCCAGGCCCTTGAGTGCCCGGCTGTAGATGCGGAGTTCATCGATACTCGCATCCACGTCTGTCGCCTCGGCTAACTCCTTACCAAACGCCACCTTAAACTGCCAAAAAGGCTGTAACGCCCCCGTATCTGACTGACTGCCTAGCTGCTTGCCATTTTGATACAGGGTCAATTCTTGCCCGTCATAGCTGACGGTCCATAGATTCCATTCATCCAGAGGTTGCAGTTGCTGAGCGGGTTTCAACACCAGCGGTTTGTCAAAATCCGCATAGGCAAGGATCTCACCACTGCGCTTGATATTGAACCCAAACCGCGACGAACCCACGCCTACGTGGCTAAAACTCTTGTCTCCATTAGGAAACGCCAGTCGACTCCAGAAGCTGACAGTATACTCACTGGGCTGCCAGCCATTCATTTGCCCCTTAAGTTCTTGACCCTGACCGCCAATGCGAATCGCATTGCCTTTAGGTCCAGGAACCAACTGATAGTTTCCCTGAATGTCCAGCGGCATGCCGCCTGAAATTTCATTAGACAGAGAAACACCCGAGACTTGTTCAAACTTATGCCAACTGACTAAATCTTCATTGATATCGCCAAAGGCTGAGGTAGATAAAGTTGCTATCAAAGGGATGCAGAGCTTTTTCATTTATTGCTCCTTATAGTTTTAGTTTTATCTGGCATGGATGAGATACAACAGTGCGACCTTCTTTCACATCCTGCCAAGCCCAGAAATTTGTGACAATTCGTAACAAAAACGTTGCCTTACGGTTTATTTATTGTTAACTGGGCGAGTGACACTATACGGATCATCCCTGGTCAATTAATAGCCCCCCCCCCTCTCTTTTTGTGATTCAGATCACGCTATACCCATATATTTTTTACGGGTAAACAGCGAGCAGCCCCCGAACAGACAATGAAAGACTTTGTTGATTAAAATCATCAAGTTACAGAAAAAACCTGGAAGATATATTCTTTTGGTGCAGTGAAAAAAACTACAAAATCATGTATATAGCAAAACGCTATATCATTATAACCATTTGCAAGCAAAATTATCTCAAGGGAGCATGTTAACGAGTAATCACACGTTTTTTCGTCTTAAACCTCGGCTCATTATTGCTGATGACTTCATGCCCAAATTGATTTTGTAACACTGCCACCTGATGAAAGAGCTAAAGATAAAGCCATAATGAGAGGTCTTGGTTGCAAATTTTCACAGAGGGAGGATTAAAATTTCATGGTTTTCTTTAAGTTGAAGATTCAATTTAAAAGGAATTTAAATTGCGAAGAAAGGTCTATTCGGGTTTATTGCCTTATCCCTAATATCACTTCAGTTCTCGCTAATAAGGATACTATCCAGAACTGTAATACCATCAAGCAGACATTCGGCAGTGCCGAGTAAGGTATTTATGATGCTGTAGATGAAGGCCTGCTGCCAAATGATCTTGACCGTGGCGACCCTGTTAAGCTGGTATGCAAAGCACAAAAATGCACAACGTCATAGATAGGCCCCCAGCCTGAAGGAGGGCTACCGACTCTTCCTGGCAATGCCCGAGAAGATAACGGACGAACAGTGACTCAAACAAGGGGGAATATGCGCGCAACCTACTATCAAAGCTATGAAGGAAGTCGCAGGATCACTAAAAAAGTGATGAGAGTTATTATCGCTCTTCCTGTAGATCCTGTGTGATATTGTCAAGTATGTATGTGGTCTTCACTCCAAAAACAGGCTCTGTAACGACATAGCCACAACCAAGCAAGCTAGTGTTTTATAGGCATTTATCTCGCCACACTGACATAATCGTCACTACTCGCTCTTCATCGCGGCCTTGACGTAGACATCGAAGCGGTTCTTCTTGGTTTCGATGCGGGTGCTGGGTTTAACGCCGTCGAGGTCGTCGGCGTAGTCGGGGCGCTTGACTACCACGCGCTTGCTGGCGAGGGCCATGGCCGGGGCCAGCAGGCCGTCGGCATCTAGGTCGGCGCCCACCAGCGACTGGAACACCCGCATCTCCTTCTTCACCAGGGCCGACTTCTCCCTGTGGGGATACATAGGGTCCAGATAGACCACATCCACCTGCTCACCCAGTTCGGCCAACGCCGTCAGGCTGGAACCATGGACCAGATGCATGCGCTCGCGCATCCAGGGGCCGATATCGGCATCTTCATAGGCGCGGCGCAGGCCATCTTCCAGCAAGGCCGCCACCACGGGATTACGCTCCACCATGGTGACCTTGCAGCCCAGGCTGGCAAGCACGAAGGCGTCTCGCCCAAGGCCTGCGGTGCCATCGACGACGCTTGGGGTCACCCCCTGCTTAAGCCCCACGGCCTTGGCGATCGCCTGGCCTCGACCGCCGCCGAACTTACGCCTGTGAGCCACGGCGCCGGTGACAAAATCCACCAATATGCCCTTGAGCTTGGGCTCATCGCGCTTATTTAAAATCAGACAGTTATCTTCGAACACCAGCTCGAACTGGGCGTCCTTGTCGAACACAAGCCCCCAGCGTTCACACACGGCTTCCAGGGTCGGGTATTGGCGATTAAAAAAGATCCCCACTGATGCGGGCTTGGTCGATGATGCAGTCACTTTGGCTCAATAAGTTAAGAAATAACGCCCTCATTATGCCAAAAGTGCACAGCGCTGAATATGGCCTTTGTTAACGAGGCTTACTGCCTGCTGCTGTACCTATACAGGAGTCGCTGTACCTGGGCAGGCATCCCCCCTATAATCGCCCTATCAGGCTAGCGCCCTCATCATCTGGAATATTCATGTTAAGTTACCGCCACGGCTACCACGCCGGAAACTATGCCGATGTGCTCAAGCACAGTATCTTGCTGCAAACCCTCAAGTTGATGCATAAGAAGAATAAGCCCATGGTGTATATCGACACCCATGCCGGCGCCGGAGGCTATGCGCTATCCGATGAGTTTGCCCAGAAGACGGGCGAGTACCTAGAGGGAGTCGCCAAGCTGTGGGACAAGCAGGACCTGCCCGAGGCGCTAAGCCAATACGTAAGCGATATCAAACACTTCAATGGCTCAGATGAGCTGGAGCTCTACCCTGGCTCGCCCGCCTTTGTCGACATGAACCTGAGAGATAATGATCGCATGGTGCTGCATGAGTTGCATGGCACAGACCATCAGCTACTTGAAGAGCAGCTGGGCAGCGACAAGCAGATCAAGGTGATCAAGGGCGATGGCCTCAAAGGGCTGCTGGCCGCCGTGCCACCACTCGAGCGTCGCGGCGTCATCCTCATCGACCCCAGCTACGAGATGAAGAGCGACTACCAGGAGGTCGCCAAGGCGGTGCTCAAGGCCCATAAGAAGTTCGCCACCGGCGTCTTCATGATCTGGTATCCCGTGGTGCAGCGCGAGCAGACGGAAGCGATGTTCGAGCTGCTCAAGCAGAGCGGCATCAAGCGTCAGCTACGCATAGAGCAGGCAATAAAACCCGACAGCGAGGAGTTTGGCATGACGGCGGCGGGCCTCTGGGTGATCAATCCACCCTGGCAACTGGACGAGATCGCCGAGACGACGCTGGACTATCTGGATCCCCTGCTCAATCAGGGCGGCGGCCGAGTAGAGGTCACCTGGGAAGTGGGCGAATAGCAGCTAGGAATATTCGCTTAGAAACAAGCGCTGAGAGAAAACCTTTCACCACAAGCCAGTTAGAAGAAGGGCGCGCAGGGCGTGCCCTGATGGTAGATCATCTGCCATCGGCCATTACTGCATTTCCACAGCGAGGTGCGCAGGGAATAACGCTTATCTACCTCGTTTACCGGCTTAAAACAGGCGCGGTAGTTGAGCTGGACCAGATCTTCGCTCAGCAAGCGATACTGCATATCGCTCACCCTGAATACCGGTGGCTTCTCCTTGGGCAGGCGCGCCAACACCTCAGGCTTGCCGAAGCTGATTCCCGTGGCACCCACCTCCAAAAAGTCGGCATGTATCAACTCGTCGAGCACATTGGCATCGCAGCGCACCTCTGGGCTGAGCAGCGCGAGTTCCAGTTCGATAATGGTCTGCTGCATCTTAATCACCCCAGCTTCTGATAACGCTTCAGCAGTATCTTGACCCGTTTCACATAGGCCTGGGTCTCCGGATAGGGCGGGATCCCCTTGTACTGAGTCACTGTGGTAGGGCCGGCGTTATATGCCGCGCAGGCCAGATCGATATTGCCATCGAACCTTGCCAGCATCTTGGCTAAGTAGCGGGCACCGCCGTCGATATTCTGCTCGGGGCGGTAGGGGTTCTTGACCCCCATGGCCTTGGCGGTATCAGGCATCAGTTGCATCAATCCCATGGCACCGCTACGGGACAGGGCAAACACATTGAAGGCGGATTCGGCATGGATCACGGCGCGGATCAGCGCTGGGTCCAAATCATGGGTCTTAGCCGCCCGTGCGATCAGCTCATTGTATTCCGCGCTAAACAGCGGCATCTTCTGCCAGTCGAGAGTCGAGTCGGGTTTACAGGCATAGCACTCATACGAGAGCACCCTGAAATCCCTATCGCCCGGGGCATGGTCGGCAAAGGCCACCACACCGTTAGCCTGAGTATATTGATATACCTTGATCTTGCTATCGCCCGTCTCGCTAGGGCGCGGGGCATCGCCCCTGTTTAAGATGCCATGCTTAGAGTAGCTCGCCTTGTAGCGCGGCTTCTGCGCCTGCTCGGTGGCACCTAGCGGTAGGCACAGCGCCAGGCCGAGCCAGAGGCACAGCAGCTTTTGAGCAAAATGAGGCGTAAGACGAGCACGGCTAGGCATTAGAATCCAATATTCTGATCGAGTTTAAGTACTTCAATCATAGCAAAAAGCTGCTTCATCTCTCGGTTAATTTGGCTGAACTCGTACTCGAAGGTCGCACCGTTGAAGATAGAGCCCAGCTCGAAACGGTTATCGCCACTCTGCAACATGATCAACAGCTTGTCTTCGTAGAAGGCACACTGGATCTTGCCGGAAAACAGGTTGGCGAGGGACTGCAGACGCTCCATGAAACCTAGGGTGAGCAGGTAGCGCGCCTCGATCTGATCGCTGGAGAAGACATCGAACTGCTTCTCGAATCTGGGGTCTTCCAGCTTGACCCGGTTCAGACGCTTAAAGCTGCTGGAGAGAAAATTCACCAGGCCGCCGCGGTTCTTCACCACCACGGTATGGCCCTTAAACCTCTTGTGGCTACTGAGCTGCACCATGACGCCACGAAATACGGTTTCTGTTTCCGTACTTTTCTCGCGTTTGACCTGCTTGGTCAGACACAGCTCGTTGATGGCGATCTCCACGCCCTTGTAGGTGCCCTGCACATAGTCATCAAACTTAGCATTGTCGTAGCCAGGCAACAGCTTGGAGCGCTTCAGTTGAGTCAGGCTCATGTTGTGGCTGGTGCTGAAGATAAAGTCGGGGCCGAAATAGCGGAAGATCTTGGGAAATACCTCCTGCTTCACATCCCGCTTATAGCGCTTGAGCGGACGATAGCTCCACCAGCCGAAGGGGAGGCACAGCACAATGAAGAAGACCCAGGGGATATCCAAATAACCGGACAGGCTAAAGACAAGGATCAACAATGCCAGGCCGAGGAGGATTCCTAGACTGGTGTAGAGACGCCCGCGCAGCGCCTTGAGGCTGGCGACCCTGTGGTTTTCAAATTTACGTGTGAGCGGCTCGATATGTTCTTCATAGTAAGCCTTAAACTGCACCAACTCCTCGGGTTCCGCCCGCAGGCGCTGGGGCTGACGCTGGGCCTTAATTGGCGCCCCGAGGATAAAACTGATCGGGTTCATGGAATCAGAACCCGCTTTACTTCAGGTAATCGGATGCGTCGATCGGCGTCTTAGACGCTTCATCGGCCTCATAGAAAGGCATCACCTTGACCTTGGCCATAGAGGCGATAATAGAGCCTGGGAAGATCTCCACCGCGTTGTTGAGCTCAGACACGGCGGCGTTATAGAAACGTCTCGCCGCCGAGATATGCTCCTCGACCTCGCTATAGGTTGTCATCGCCTGCACCATGGTCTTGTCAGACTTGAGCTCGGGGTAGTTTTCGACGCTAACCATCAGCTGGCCCATCTTGTTGTTGAGCTGTTCGGCAAGCCCCAGATGCTCCTTGATGGCATCGGCATCATTAAGGTCATAGCCAGCGGTCACCTGAGTACGCAGCGCGGTGATCTCCGTTAGCAGCGACTTCTCGTGATCCATAAATTTCTGTGCGATCTTGAGGATGTTGGGCACCAAGTTGGCGCGCTTTTTCAGTTGTACGTCGATACCCGACAAGGCTTCACGCACCGCGTTACGCTTCTTGATCAGGCTGACATACCAGAGGTAGGTGATAATAACGACTAGGCCGAGGCCCAACAGCAAACCTTCCATCTTTGAGTTCCTTCCCTATAGTTATTTTTATATCTCGTTAGTTAACGCACCAGCTTCACCGATTTTCGCGATGATTTCCAGCAATTTATCTGCGCCGCTTTCGACATCTCACTGCTGCTATATTCATCTTTTTTCACCGAAAATGATATTTATCACGCCAATTTTGCCGTAAAAGTATCCTTTTCACCTAGCTTCACGACTTTTAACCCGGCTCACGGCAAAAAGCACAACAAGTAACAAAATCAATACAAATAGCCATGTAAGACAATACTATACAGATTGACCTAATACTGGTGTTTCAAAATCATCCCCTAGCTAATGGTCAAAATGACACGCTTTACCGACAGTCAGTGAGGCTTTAGGGCAAAAATCAGCCGATTTACTGCATATTTCATAGAGACTGTCTATCCAACGCTCAAATCATGGCTGCTACTTGCACAGAGTTTGAGCAATGAGAAAGCTTCACTGACAGCGCAACCTCCCTCCCACTTCCTTAATTCGAGCCTCCCAACTCGACTGCACCTTGCAGCGGATCCATCAATGATTCCCCAATCAATACCAAGGTTATCTCAACATGTTTCCTGTTCAGTATTCGTACAGCCAGCCTGGGCTATTATCTTAATCAACCAAGAGGCAACCCAATCTTCCCCCCAGGGCTTGGTTTTAATCATCATCCTTTTATTGGCCCGCTTAGACTAAGCTGGGCTTTTTTTTGCCTATACCAAACTCCCCATCCCCCCCCTGACCCCAAGTCTCTTGATTGACCGATTAGCGCAAATTAAGCTTCAGTTAAAGCAATTCCTTCATCATAAAGTGCTAACACTCCGCCTGCTGGCGGTCAGAAATATAAGGGCACCCAGATGCCCAAGATGAAGGAAATACCATGAGCTCCAAACAAGAAGAGGGTCTTGCGGCCAGTCAGCCCCCGACACCATCGACGAACAAGAACGGCCTCTTCGTCCGCTTTCTCAACCTGGTCGAACACCTGGGGAACCTGCTGCCCCATCCCATCACCCTCTTCGCCCTGTTTTGCGCCGCAATCATAGTGATCAGCGGCATCGCCGGCTATTTCGAGCTGACGGTAAACGATCCCCGTCCGGTCGGCGCGGCAGGACGCGGCGAGGATGGCCTGATCCACGTCGTCAGCCTGATGAATGCCGAAGGCCTGAGGATGATAGTGTCCAACCTGGTGACCAACTTCACCGGCTTCACTCCCCTGGGCACTGTACTGGTGGCCCTGTTGGGGGTCGGCATCGCCGATCGCTCCGGGCTGCTGTCGGCGGCCATGCGTACCCTGGTGATGGGCGCCTCTAAGCGTCTGGTCACCCTCACCATAGTCTTCGCCGGTATCGTCTCGAACACCGCCGCCGAGCTGGGCTATGTGGTGCTGATCCCCATGGCGGCGTTGATCTTCCACTCCCTGGGGCGCCATCCCCTGGCGGGTCTGGCGGCGGCCTTCGCCGGTGTCTCAGGCGGCTACAGCGCCAATCTGCTGCTGGGCACGGTGGATCCTCTGCTGTCGGGCATCACGGAAGCGGCTGCGCAGATGATCGACCCCGAGTACTTAGTGGGCCCTGAGGTCAACTGGTACTTCATGTTTGTCTCGACCTTCGTCATCACCATTCTCGGCGCCTTGGTCACTGAGAAGATAGTCGAGCCCAAGCTGGGTAAGTATGACCCCAGCGAGGCCAGCATAGATCTGCACAGTCAGAAGATGGATGGCGTCACGCCGCTGGAGATCAAGGGCCTTAAGGTGGCGGGGCTCTCCATCCTGGTATTAGGTGGCATATTGGCCCTCTCTGTGGTGCCGGAAAATGCGCCGCTGCGTCACCCCGAGACGGGACTGGTCGCGGGATCGCCCTTTCTCAAGGGAATAGTGGCCTTCATCTTCATCTGTTTTGCCATTCCGGGCTTGGTCTACGGCAAGGTGGTGGGCACCATGAAGCGAGATAAGGACGTGATCGACGCCATGTCCCACAGCATGAGCACCATGGGCATGTATATCGTGCTGGTGTTCTTCGCCTCCCAGTTTGTCGCCTTCTTCAAGTGGACTAACCTGGGCGCGGTACTCGCAGTTACCGGCGCCGACGCCCTCAACGCCATCGGCCTCACAGGCCCGCTGGTGTTCCTGCTGTTTATCATGATGTGCGGCTTCATCAACCTGATGCTGGGCAGCGCCTCGGCCCAGTGGGCGGTGACGGCGCCTATCTTCGTGCCCATGCTGATGTTGGTGGGGTACGCCCCAGAGACGATTCAGGCGGCCTATCGTATCGGCGACTCGGTCACCAATCTGATCACCCCCATGATGAGCTACTTCGGCCTGATCCTGGCGGTGGCCTCCCAATACAAGAAGCATCTCGGCATAGGCACTCTAGTCGCCACCATGCTGCCCTACTCGATCGTCTTCTTCATCGGCTGGACCTGTTTCTTCTTCATCTGGGTGTTTGCCCTCGGCCTGCCGGTTGGCCCAGGCGCGGCAACCTACTACACGCCTTAACACCCAATTGCGAGGCCGGTGAAGCCGCCGGTCTCGCTCGCTTTCTAAACCTGATCTTTCTAGGCCAGATCTTTCCAGGCCAAACAGGCCTTACTCACTTGCTAAGCAAGGCAGGCCTTAATGGCCTCCCTGAGCGAATCGACCCGTCTCGGCAGCACGGCCTGACGTCGACGGCAAAAATAGATAGTCTCGCTGACGGCTACCGGCAGCAGATGGGCGGTTATCTTATCCTGACGGGCAAAGGCCTCCACCGCATAGGCAGGCAAGACGCTAAAGCCCAGGGCGCGGCTCACAGGCTCTAAGATCAAACCTATCTGATTCGAGAAGCCCCGGTTAGGCAGCTGATCACTGTGCTCGAATTCAGGATAGTTAGCCCCCAACAGCAGCTTGGCATGATGGGCACCATCGGGATGGTCGATAAAGCCCAGCTGTAGCAACTCCTCCCAGGAGACAGCTTCATGGCCCGCGGGCGTGACTAAGAGTAGCGGCTCCTCGGCAATCGCCTCGGCCTGCACCTCTGACAGCTCCGGCTGGCGGGTCATCAGGCCGATATCCGCCTCCATGGCGGCGATGGCGCTCTCGACCCCGGCGTTGGAGGCGAAACGATAATCCAGCGACAACTCGGGGTGGGCGCATTGCAGCTCAAGCAGCTCGCCATAGAGCTTGAGGCCGACACTGCCGGGGGAGATCAGGCGTACCTCTCCGGCGAAAGGCGGGTCTTGCTTGATCCCCTGCTCAAGCTGAGCCAGGGATTGCAGTATCGCCTGCCCCTGCTGGTATAGCTGGCGCCCGGCGTGGGTCAGGGAAAACTTCTTGCCTTCTCTCAGCAGCAGCTGGGTATCGAGCTGCTCCTCCAGCTTGCGCACATGCTGGCTGACACCAGATTGGGTCATATGCAGACGCTCGGCGGTGCGGGTGAAATGCCCCAGTTCCACCAAGGTGCAGAAGCTGCGTAACCAGATGGGACTCATCATCACATTTTGTACTCAAAATGATTAATTTTGATAATTTTACATAATTTAGTTCACTTTGTAATCTGTGCCCAATTCGTTAAACAGGAGCACAGCATGAACAACCCAGCTTACCCAAGAACCTTCTCACACATAGGCATCTCGGTGCCGGATCTCGATGCGGCCGTCGCCTTCTACACTGAGGTGTTAGGCTGGTATCTCATCATGAAACCCACAGAAATTGTTGAAGATGACAGCGCCATTGGCGAGATGTGTACCGACGTCTTCGGCGCGGGATGGGGCTCGTTTCGTATCGCCCACCTGGCTACCGGCGACAAGATAGGCGTCGAGCTATTCCAGTTTGCCAACCAGCAGAACCCGGAAGACAACTTCGAGTATTGGAAGACGGGGGTATTCCACTTCAGCGTGCAGGACCCGGATCTCGAGGGTCTGGTAGAGAAGATTGTCGCCGCCGGTGGCAAGAAGCGCATGCAGGCGCCGCGTTACTACTACCCAGGCGAGAAGCCTTACCGCATGATCTATATGGAAGATCCCTTCGGCAACATCTTAGAGATCTACAGCCACAGCTATGAGCTGACCTATAGTGCGGGCGCTTATTAATACCAAGCACTAGCCCATAAAAAAGGCCAACCCTAATCACAGGGCTGGCCTTTTAGTATCGATTTAGGCTAATTAGATCAGTATATTAGCCTTGAATGCCCGAGTGTCTCAGCAGGGCGTCGATCTGTGGCTCACGGCCTCTGAAGCGCTTAAACAGCTCCATCGGCTCAAGGCTTCCGCCCATCTCGAGAATATTCCCCAGGAAGCTGCGACCGGTATCGGCGTTGAAGATCCCCTCTTCCTCGAAGCGGGAGAAGGCATCGGCCGACAACACCTCGGCCCACTTGTAGCTGTAGTAACCCGCGGCGTAACCACCGGCAAAGATATGGGCGAAGCTATGTTGGAAACGGTTGAAATCGGCGGCCTTCACCACGGCAACCTGATCTCTCACCTCATCCAGCTTGGCCTGAATATGGGCGCCCTCTGCCGGGTCATATTCTAGGTGCAGGCGGAAGTCGAACAGCGAAAACTCCAGCTGACGCAACATCATCATGCCCGACTGGAAGTTCTTCGCCGCCAGCATCTTGTCTAGCATGGCCTTAGGCAATGGTTCATGGGTCTCGAAGTGTCCGGAAATCTCGGCCAGGGCCTCCTCCTCGAAACACCAGTTTTCCATGAACTGACTCGGCAGCTCAACCGCGTCCCAAGGCACACCGTTGATGCCTGATACGCCCGCCACGTCTATCTTGGTCAGCATATGATGAATGCCGTGACCGAACTCGTGGAACAGGGTCGTCACCTCGTCGTGGGTAAACAGCGCAGGCTTACCATTGACCGGGGCATTGAAGTTACAGGTGAGGTAGGCCACCGGCTTCTGCAGGCCGTGGGCGGTTTGACGACGCACGCGGCAATCGTCCATCCAGGCGCCACCACGCTTGTCCTCGCGGGCATAGAGATCCAGGAAGAAGCTGCCTCTGTGCTCGCCCTCGGCATCTTTGATATGGAAGAAACGCACATCTTTGTGCCAGCTGTCGAAATGTTCCTGCTCCTCTATGGTCAGGCCGAACAGGCGCGACACGGTATAGAAGAGGCCTGAAAGCACACGATCTTCAGGGAAGTAAGGACGCAGCAACTCCTGGGAGATCTCATATCTGTGATGCTTGAGTTTCTCGGCATAATAAGTGAGATCCCATGGGGCCAGCTCGCTAACGCCAAACTCTTTCTCGGCGAACGCGGTCAGCTCCGCAAGCTCGTTCTGTCCCTGCTGCTTAGAGCGGGCCGCCAACTCGTTGAGGAAATCCAGCACCTGCTGTGGCGACTCGGCCATCTTGGTCGCCAGCGACTTGTGGGCAAAGCTGTCGAAGCCAAGCAGTTTAGCCAGCTGATGACGCAGATCTAAGATCTCATCCATCAATGGACCGTTGTCGAACTCACCTGCGTTAGGGCCCTGATCCGAGGCGCGGGTCACGAAGGCGCGGTAGCACTCCTCTCGCAGCTGACGGTTGTCGCTGTAGGTCATCACGGGCAGGTAAGAGGGGAAGTCCAGGGTAAACAACCAACCTTGCTGCTCTTTGGCCTCGGCCATCGCCTTAGCCGCGGCAATGGCAGACTCGGGCAAGCCTGCCAGCTCCTGCTCATCTGTTACCAACTTGGTCCAGGCCTGGGTGGCGTCCAACAGCTGATTAGAGAAGCTACTAGTTAGCTCAGATAAACGTTTAATCAGCTTTCCATAAGTTTGTTTATCTTCATCGTTCAATCCGATACCAGATAACTCGAAGTCACGCAGGCTGTGGGTGATGCTGGTTTGCTGCGCCTGGCTTAGCTGGGCAAACTCGTCGGACTCCTTCAGCGCCTTATAGGCCTGATACAGGCCCTGATGCTGACCCACATAGGTGCCATATTCCGACAAGAGCGGCAGGCAGGCATCGTGGGCGGCGCGCCACTCATCAGTGCTGAGCACAGAGTTCATGTGCGACACAGGCGACCAGATCTGGCTCAGTTCGTCATCCACCTGCTCGAGCGGGGCGATCAGATTATCCCAGGTGTAGGGACCGCCACTGGCGAGCACCTCATCGATCTTCTGGCGACAATTAGCAATCCCCTGCTCGACGGCTGGCTGAATATGCTCGGGTTTGATTTGCGAAAATGGCGGTAATTCACTGCCGCTTAGCAAAGGGTTACTCATCTGGTGTCCTCGTCAATCTTTGGGTATTGAGAGTACATATGGGCGGCGCCGCGACTATTCAAGCATCTTTGGAAAACTTGCAGGCCGAGAATAATACTTAAGACCTAGGTTTTAACACCTAGAAGTGAGCACCTAGCAATGACCTAGATGGAAAACTTTGATCTAAAGCAAGGCGGTAATGACTAGATATTTACATTGTCGATATTGCCAAGCGGATCGCAAATGCGACCAATTCTCATTTATGTTTAATATTTGACCCATTATCATCCGTAACGATTCCAACAGCTTTCAATGTTACTCCCATGAACAGACTGCTCTCTCATTCTTGTATAGTCGGCCTCATACTAGCCGGCACAGCCAACGCCACCGACGAACCAATTCCGGGTACAGTCGATGACTCGCATATCAACAACATCATCAGTCACGCCGAAGGCCCGGATACCAATGTCATCCTCGACCTGGGTTGGGACTCGAAATATATCTCAGAGGGGCGCAGCAACTTAGACAAGGGCGGCATCTACTGGGCGACGGCCGCCGTGCAGATAGACGATCTCACCCTGTTTACCACTGTAGGGCGTGGCGATAGCCAATACTATATCGAGTGGAACATGGGGCTGGAATATGGCTTCGAGCTGGGCGACAAGCTAAGCGCCGCACTAGGTTATCAGCGCATCGAGTCCTACGGCGATGAGCGCTGCGGCGACAACGAGCTGTTTGCCACCCTGGAATACACTGGCATCACCTGGTTAACCCCCTCGCTGAGCTACACCTACTCCACCGAGGCTGCGGGTTACTTTGTCGAGGCCAGCCTGCACAGCGAGTGGCCAGTCTCAGACAGACTGACACTGACACCCTATGTCACCCAGGCGTTTGACTTCCAGTATGTGACCGAAGCACACAACGGCCCTAACCATTTTCAGTTTGGTGTAGAGGCCCAATATCAACTGGCCAATCGCCTGGTACTCTCTGGCCACCTGAGCCGCACCCTGGCCCAGGAAGATATTAAGCAGGAAAACCCAGACGCCAAGGGTAGCCTCAACAACACCTATGCGGGCCTGCACCTCACCTTTAGCTTCTAGGCATTAGCTTCTAGGCTTTAGCCGACAGCCCAAACCGTGTCCTTCATTGAAAGCTGGCTCACCATGAACTAGCTTTACCTAAGGCTAGCAAGGAGTGCTAGCCCTGACTCGGAGGACACGGAATGTCTGGCCACTATCGAACGCTTACCTATTTCACCTTAAACGCCATCGCGCTCTCGCTGCTATTCAGCTGTACCGCAGAGGCCAAAGATAAGGACACGCCGCTCACGCAAGAGACTGTCCTCCACGAGACTATGACCCTGCCCGTCGACGGCGCGCTGGATAGCGAAGGCAATCCACTCGCCATCCCAGACAATCCCACCGGCGCCCTTAACTATCGCGCCAGCCATGCGCAGCCCAAGTCGCGCCGAGATAAGAAATCGCCCTCAAAATCCAAGAGCAAGCGCAGCAAAAAACAAAACCGCAAAACGCCGAGCCGCAAACAGCAGCTTGCCAGTCGCCAGCATGTGGCCGACGACCCCAGCTGCCGCTGGCTGGACAAACGCATGTCGCACCTGGAGAAGAGCCTCAAGCGGCAAGCGAAACGCCAGTACGGCTATCAGGACAAGGAGCTACGCGTCCGTCAGAGCGAATGGGTCTGCATGAAGTGCGGCGCCGAGGGCCCAAGCCAGAGCGATCACCACAGGTGCCAATACAGGCGCTAAACGCAAACTCATTTGAAAGTCATACGCCCTGGCGCGGGTCTAGTGCTAAAGGGCGCACACGCCTCTGGTTTGCTTGTCGCTTTACCCCTACAATGACCCCCATATGCAATCCTTCGAATTTGGAGAAAAAGATGGCTCAACATTTTGACTATATCTGTTTAGGCGCCGGCAGCGGCGGCATCGCCTCGGCCAACCGTGCGGCCATGCGCGGTGCCAAGGTACTGCTGATCGAAGCCAAGGCACTGGGCGGCACCTGCGTTAACGTCGGCTGCGTCCCTAAGAAAGTCATGTGGTATGGCGCTCAAGTCGCCGAGGCCATGCACCTGTACGCCAAAGACTATGGCTTCGACGTATCGGTCAATAAATTCGATTGGAGCAAGCTGGTCGAGAGCCGCGAGGCCTATATCGAGCGCATCCACGGCGCCTACGACAGAGGCCTGGACAGCAACGGCGTCACCCTGGTGCGCGGCTATGGCCGCTTCGTCGACAACAACACCATAGAGGTGAATGGCGAGCACTACAGCGCCGACCATATCCTGATCGCCACCGGCGGCATCCCGACCATTCCAAGTATTTCGGGCGCCGAATATGGTATCGACTCAGACGGCTTCTTCGCCCTCAACGAGCAGCCTAAGCGTGTGGCCGTAGTCGGCGCAGGCTATATCGCCGTCGAGCTGGCGGGTGTACTCCATGCCCTGGGCAGCGAGACTCACCTGTTTGTGCGTAAGCACGCACCGCTGCGCAGCTTCGACCCTATGCTGAGCGAGGCCCTGATGGAGTCTATGGCCACAGACGGCCCTAGCCTGCACACCCACAGCATTCCAGAGTCTGTCACCAAGAACGCCGACGGCTCACTGACCCTCAAGCTGGAAAATGGTGAGAGCTATGAGATCGATACCCTGATCTGGGCCATCGGCCGTCGTCCGTCCACCGACAAGATCGGCCTGGAAAACACAGACGTTAAGCTAAACGACAAGGGTTATGTGGTGGTCGATGCCCAGCAGAACACCACGGCCAAGGGCATCTACTGTGTCGGCGACATCATAGAAGGCGGCATAGAGCTGACCCCGGTTGCCGTGAAGGCGGGTCGCCTGTTGTCTGAGCGTCTGTTTAACGGCATGACAGATGCCAAGATGGATTACAGCCTGGTGCCAACCGTAGTATTCAGCCACCCGGCAATCGGCACCATGGGCCTCACCGAGCCAGAGGCGATCGCCCAATATGGCGAGGAGAACGTCAAAGTCTACAACTCGGGCTTCACCTCTATGTACACTGCGGTCACCGCACACCGTCAGGCCTGTAAGATGAAGCTGGTCTGCGCTGGTAAAGAAGAGAAGGTCGTGGGCATTCACGGCATCGGCTACGGCATGGATGAGATACTGCAAGGCTTCGGCGTCGCCATCAAGATGGGCGCCACCAAGGCCGACTTCGACGCCGTGGTCGCCATCCACCCCACAGGCGCCGAAGAGTTCGTTACCATGCGTTAATACGCTTATTGCTTGATTGAGAGAACAGCAAAAGGCCAGACAACTGTCTGGCCTTTTTAATGCTACCTCGATGAAAATTGGTACTCATCTTGTGGAGATATCGGCTAACGCCGCGTTAAGGGGCAGCCAACGCTGCTACCAAGCTTCAGCATAACATCGTAATCACACAAACCAACACATAATAAAAATGCCACGCGTTGGCTGTCCCTCTTGAATGGGGCAAGTGCTTTCCTACACTCTGCTCAGTGAAATGCCAGAGTTAGGAAAACTAAACCGAAAAGAAATTGCCGCCCTAGTTGGTGTGGCTCCTATGAACCGCGAAAGTGGCTCTTACAAGGGGAAACGCAGGATCCGTGGTGGTCTCCATAGAATACGCACAGTCATGTTTATGGCGATGATGTCAGCCATACCGTGTAATCGTGTTTTTAAGCGCTATTACCAGCGTCTCAAAGCGGCTGGCAAAATGCCGCAAGTAGCACTGATCGCCTGCATGCGAAAGCTCATCGTGATCTTGAATACCATACTTAAAAGCGAGGAACTGTGGTGCGTAAAAAACGGATAAATATATTGACTAAACACCACAGTCGCTTGTTATGTATTTTTTTTAAAAGAATACTCTTCTGTTTCACTTACAGACCGCAAGGTAATCTCCCCATCTTTATTTTCTAAAGATGAAGAACTTAGTCTCCATACATCTTCTTTTCCAACGCCTTTCATTAAACTAAAAACATGCATTAGATCATGTTTTCTTTCAGGCTCTATATTAAACCTAAAATTCAGCCTATCATTTACATCTCGATTTTCATCAACTAATAAAGCTATAAACTCTCTTCTATTTCGATGTTCTACAAGATGAACTTTTTTAGAATCTCTGTTAATTTCAATACTTTTAAACCAAGCATAAGAATTGAGGTTACTGAGTTCAAATTTAACAATTTTAGAATATTCATAACTTGGTGTATCGACTTTTTCTTCAGGGGGATAAGGCGCGTAGCATAAATGATTGCTCCACTCGTTAAAGCCCAAAAGAATAAGGGAGTCTTCAAATTGACTACAATCTATCGAGTTTTTATTAAAAATTGATTTAAAGTTTTTTTTATTCTTTATGTGATTGCTCTGAATGAAATCTTCCGCAGTTTTTTTTACGTCCAACAAATGGAGTTCGGCTAAAAGGTCTCGCTGCTGTACAAACTCAACTTCATCATTTAAAAGGTAGATTTCATAGGGTTCCAATAATAAAAATTGACCTCTATTTTCATCTTTCAATAAAAACTGAATTGCTGACTTAATTACATCTGATGCATAAACAGAAGAAACAATTTCATTAAAATAACAAATATTTTTTATTGCGGTTTCATAACTGATAGATAGTGCTAGAGGTTCATCTAAATCCCAGATTAAAGATTTACATTCCACAGCTTTCCCTCCTGAAAAAAGTATCTTATATAGAAGAGGGATTTCTGAGTTCCATTCGGACAAACCAGTTAATACTAGTGAGTTACTATCACTAGGTTTTCTATTAGATGAAAATAGATAAGAACGATTTGACAAATGATACTCCTAAATACATAACGCTTATTAGCGAGAATGCCGCCTATGTAAATCACCACCACCTAATACAGATCGCGGCAAAATTCTTTAACCATCTGAAATTTATATCAATAATGACACAGCATAACAAGGGAAAAGTGAGCTACCCAAGACAAAGCGGGACCCACTTATTTTAAGAAAAGGGCGAGATCTGCAATGCTTCCCATTAAATAGGCAACACGATAATCCAAATCCTTATATGCATCACAATACGCAAAGCGGGTTATCAAATTGACAGTGTACTAGGCAGATTTATCAGCCTCATCCTTCACTCCAGCCTTAGTCTACTCCTGGCGACGAGTCACTGAAAATCAGTCAAAAGTACGACTTGCGCGGCACTGCAAAGTGAGTCAAATCCAGCGTAGATGACACTCCTGCCATGGCTTGGCCTTTGCAACAAAATCCATTGTGGTGACGACAAAAAAAATTAGCTTTTCTCCGCTGGGGTTTATCAATAAGGTCGCGCCCTAAACAGGCGATGGAAATCCTCAGACAATCGAATGAAAACCAAGGAAAAAAGTCAGCGCCGCCACGGTGGTGGCCAATTATGACTATAGTTAAGCCAACTGAGCTTTTTCGCTGACAGCACGCCGCGCTTAGGTGATCTCACCCCCCACGCGGCGCCTGGCGTCGTCGCTCTCGATTGTTCGCCCTGAGGCCAACAATCACTTTGAATTTGAAAGCATTATTTTTAATTACTAAAGATTTACCACTAAGGAATGTAGAGATGCGTATTGCAATCTTATCTCGTAACGAAAACTTATACTCCACCCGACGCCTGAAAGAAGCCGGGGAGGCGCGCGGCCACGAGGTGGATATCATAGACACACTGCACTGCTACATGGATATCACCAGCAGCAACCCGACGGTGCGTTACATGGGTAATGTACTGCCTAAGTATGATGCTGTGATCCCTCGCATCGGCTCGTCGATCACCTTCTACGGCACGGCCGTGGTGCGCCAGTTTGAGATGATGGGCACCTTCTGTGTCAACGAGTCTGTGGCCATCAGCCGCTCTCGCGATAAGCTGAGATCCCTGCAGCTGCTGTCACGCAAGGGCATCGGCCTACCGCGTACCGGATTTGCCAGCAAGCCCGACAAGATCCAGGATTTGATCAAGAATGTGGGCGGTGCCCCCCTGGTGATCAAGCTATTGGAAGGCACCCAGGGCATAGGCGTGGTATTGGCCGAGACCAATAAGGCGGCCGAGAGCGTGATCGAGGCCTTCATGGGCCTCAAGGCCAACATATTGGTACAGGAGTTCATCAAGGAGGCGGGCGGCGCCGATATCCGCTGCTTCGTGGTGGGCGATAAAGTCGTCGCGGCCATGAAGCGTCAGGCGGCCGAGGGCGAGTTTCGCTCTAACCTACACCGTGGCGGTATGGCCCAGTTGGTTCGTCTCTCTAAGGAGGAGCGGGCGACGGCCCTCAACGCCGCCAAGGCAATGGGGCTCAACCTCTGTGGTGTGGATATCTTGCAATCGAACAACGGCCCCGTGGTGATGGAGGTGAACTCCTCGCCAGGACTGGAAGGGATAGAGCAGGCGACCGGCAAGGATGTGGCCGGGCTGATCTATGAGTTTATCGAGAAGAAGGCGAAACCCAACGCCAACAGAACCCGCGGAAAAGGCTAAATGAGCGAAGCACTAACCATTGCCGGAGTAGACATTCTGCCCGGCTCCGAGCATCAGCTCGAGCTCCCCGTGGCCAGCCTATATACGGACACTCAGGTCTCGATACCTGTGCATGTGATCCGTGCCAAGAAGGAAGGCCCCAGGGTATTTGTCAGCGCCGCGGTGCATGGCGACGAACTCAATGGCGTCGAGATCATCCGTCGGCTGATCCAGAGCAAGCTCAAGCTGCTCAATGGGACACTGATCCTGGTGCCCATGGTGAATGTCTATGGGGTGCTGAATCAGAGCCGTTACATGCCCGACAGACGCGACCTTAACCGCTGTTTTCCCGGCTCGCCCAAGGGCTCGCTAGCCGGGCGGGTGGCGCACACCTTCTTGAGCAGCATAGTGCAGCACTGCGACTATGGTATCGATCTGCACACCGGGGCGATTCACAGATCTAACCTGCCGCAGATCCGCGCCAACCTAGATGACGAGCAGACCCTGGCCCTGGCTCAAGCTTTCGGCGTGCCAGTGCTGCTTAACGCCAACGTGCGCGACGGCTCGCTAAGGGAATCCGCCGTAAACAAGGGGGCAAGGGTGCTGCTGTATGAGGCTGGTGAGGCGCTTAGGTTCGACGAGCTATCGATACAGACGGGCGAACGAGGTATTCGCAATGTGCTGTCGGCGCTTGGGCTGATCCGCAAGCGTCAGCAGCGCAAGAAGATAGCCCCCTTCATTGCCAACCGCAGCGACTGGACCCGCGCCTCGGCAAGCGGCTTCGTGTGCGAGTTTGCCAAACTGGGCAGCTATGTGGAGAAGGGCGAGGTGCTGGCGGAGATCAATAGCCCACTGGGCGAGCTGATTCAGAACGTGATATCGAACCGGGCGGGTATCGTCATCGGCAAGCAGAATATCCCCCTGGTACTGGAGGGAGACGCCATGTTTCACGTGGCCTACTTTGGCAGCGCCGCCGACGAGGTGGCGGAACATATTGAGATAATGAACGATCAGATAATGCCGCTGACCACACAGGCCATCTAGCAAGATTAAGGGATACAAGCGATGAATAAGATCATCATAGGCAACTTAGAGGCATGCGATCTGCCGGATCTAGGCATCAAGGATCTGCATGTGCGTATCGACACGGGCGCCAAGACCTCCGCCCTGCATGTGGACAACCTCAAGCGGATCAAGGTGGGCGGGCGCCCCTATGTCGCCTTCGACCTGCACCCGGATGTGTATGACCTGGAGCAGATAGTCCACTGCAAGGCGCCGGTACACGACTCACGCCGCATCAAGTCCTCCAACGGCGAGGTGGAGCAACGCTGCGTGATAGAAACCACCCTCAAGCTGGGGGAGCAAGAGTGGCCCATAGAGCTGACCCTGAGCAACCGCCAGGATATGACCTACCTGATGCTGCTGGGCCGTGAGGCGATGGGCGATCGCGTCCTGGTGGATCCTTCCGAGAGTTTTCTGATCAACGCCTAGCCAAGGAGTGCCTGTGAAGGCAGGCACTCGCGACACCCTGCCGACCAAGGGTCAGCGTTTCAATGGTTTAGTTAAGTTCTTTCCCTTACACTGTCCCCCAAGCGCAACCGAGGACATCCCCTATGACAATGCCAGAGCCCACACCACAAACCGATCAGACGGCCAGAGACGATTTACTCGCCCGCGTCATCGACATTGTCAGCCACCCCGAGGCAGAAGAACTCCCCTCCCTCGGCTTCATCAGCGATTATTCCGATGCCGACCTGGCGGACCTGCTGGAGTCGGTAAGCGACCAATATCGTTCGCCCATCTGCCGTAAGATCCCCATAGACAGAGGCTGGCCCATATTGCACCTGCTGCACTATGAGACCGCCCGTCATGTCTTAGATCTGCTCAGCCCGGAGCAGCTGCAGGGGCTGGCACGACGCATCTCTGAGATAGATATCCTCACCTTCGCCGAGATCTTGCCCGGCGATATCGTCGAAGACTATCTGGATCAGCAAGAAGCCCTCACCACGGAGCAGATGCAGCAGGCGCTGAGCTACCAGGATGAGGCCGTCGGCCGTTATCTCAACAACAATATCCTGCGCTCGCGCCCCACGGCCACTGTCAGTAGGGTGCTGGAACGCCTAGGCAAGCAGAAACAACGGGAATATGTGGCCGTCTATGGCGTCGATGCCGAGGGTCAGTTTCACGGCGGCTGCACATTGGAGCAGCTCTATCGCGAGGATCCCGCCAGGCCATTGTCTGAGTGTCTCACCGAAATGGAGGTCCTAGGCGACGAGCTGGACATCACCAAGGCGGCACAACTGTTTAATCCTGTGGCAGGCTTTGCCTGGGTGCCGGTAGAGATAGAGGGCAAGATCATCGGCGCCATCGCCCTGTCGACCCTGATGCACCGCCTCAAGGAGCGAAGCCTGGAGGTACTGGTGTCTGAGACCCCCCAGGATGAGGAAGACCTCTTTACCCCTGTGGGCGTGGCGGCGCGTATGCGGGCCATCTGGCTGACCACTAACCTGCTGACCGCCTTTCTCGCCTCCTGGGTGATCGGCCTGTTTGGCGACGCCCTGCAACAGGTAGTGGCTCTGGCGATCCTGATGCCTGTGGTGGCCAGCATGGGCGGCATCGCCGGCAGTCAGACATTAGCCGTGGCTCTGCGGGGGATTGCGTTGAACCACTTGAAGCGCAGCAACCTCACCCTGCTGCTGGACAAGGAGCTGAAGATCGCCGCCTTCAACGGCGTACTGCTGGGCGCCCTCATAGGTGTGGTGGTCAGTTGGTGGTTCTCCTCCCTGGCACTTGGGGGCATCATCTTCGTGGCGATCGTATTCAACAGCCTGGCGGCGGCCTCATCGGGCACTGTTATTCCCTTTGTGCTCAAGCAGATGCGTATCGACCCTGCGGTGGCGGGCTCGGTGATCCTCACCACAGTTACAGATGTGGTAGGCTTCTTCATCTTCCTCGGCCTGGGTAGCCTGCTCCTGCTTAGCTAGCGCCTGGCTGGGTGTTGATTTGAATTGAGGCGCGTGGCGTAGCAAAAGACGGCGCAGCGAAACCTGACACAGGTAAGGTTAATTAGAGCGAATCTGTGGTAAAACACCCGGCATTCGATAGCGGTGGGCAGGCCATATCCTGGCCACCCGGTTAAACAAGATATGAATTGATGAAAGCATTGTTTCAAAAGTGGCCCTCTCCCCCCGCTCAGGCGATCTTCTTTGTCGCCGGCGCCCTCTGTCTGACGCCGGTGATCTCCTCGCCCATCGCCCTGGTGATCGGCTTCACCCTGGCCAGCCTGGGCCTGGTGCCCCAACAACTGGATATCGGCGCCCTGACCAAGAAGCTGCTGGCCTACGCCATTATCGGCCTCGGCTTCGGCATTCAGCTCGATGCCGCCGTCAGTGCCAGCAGCCAAAATATCGGGCTGATCTTAGGCTCCATCGTCTTCACCCTACTGCTGGGAACGGCCCTAGGTAAATTGTTGAGCGTCGATGCCAAGCTGAGCCATATGATCGCCTCGGGCACCGCCATCTGCGGCGGCAGCGCCATCGCCGCCGTGGCCCCGGCCATCAAGGCCAACAGTCAAGATACGGCCATAGCGTTGGCGACCGTGTTCGTGCTCAATTCCATCGCCCTGTTTCTGTTTCCGGCATTGGGCCATCTGCTGCAGCTGAGCCAGTACCACTTTGGGGTCTGGAGTGCCATCGCCATCCACGACACCTCGTCGGTCGTGGGCGCCGCCTCGGCCTATGGCGATGAGGCGCTACGCACCGCCACCACGCTTAAGCTAGCCAGGGCCCTATGGATAGTGCCGGTGGCGCTGGTGAGTGCCATGGCGTTTGGGGGCAATCGACGCAAGGTCGCCGTGCCTTTCTTTATTATCTTCTACTGTCTCGCCATACTGCTGGCGCACTTGGTGCCCCAGGGACAGGTGCTGTATGACGGCATATTCGCCTTGTCTAAGCGGGTGTTGGTGCTGTGTCTGTTTATGATAGGCGCGGGGATCACCATAGGTAAGATGCGCCAGGCAGGAATGCGGCCGATGGCCCTTGGGTTACTGCTCTGGTTGATTATCGGCGCGGGATCTCTGCTCTACATCGTCAACTTTAGCTGAGGCGCTGTAGCGCCACACCAGGGTCACTATGGTGACAAAGGCCGCCAGCTCCACCAGGGAGCGGGAGAGCCCGGTAGTGAACCAAGACGCCAACAGGAAGGCGCAACATAAAAGCACTAGCCACTTCTTCATCTTTGCCTCCTTAATGTTTGACCAAATGGTCTGGCGAAATGATGGAGTGGCTATTATTTATTGCCGCCTAAATCTCAGCAAATATCCGTTTTTACTAACAAATAGCTGAATCGGCTAAGCACTAAATCGACTAACTTATGACGGCGTAAGGGTCCTTGTCGGCGTCGCTGTTCCATTGATATTCGGTGAGTGTCTCTATCTTCCTCGCCTGGGCCTCACCATAAGTTTGCGCAATAAAAAAGAGCGCCGCATCTATGCCCGCCGACACCCCAGAGGAGGTGAGGAAACGACCATCATCTACCCAGCGGGCGCTAGGCTGCCAGATCACCTTGTCGTTTAACCCTGTCACCCAGGAATAGGCCATCTTGTTGGTGGTGGCGCTCACGCCATCGAGCAGATCTGCCTTGGCCAGCAGGGCAGCGCCGGTGCAGACGGAAAATATCTTGTTAGAAACTTTGGCCTGACGCTTTAGCCAGTCCAGTAGGCGAGTATCGTCCACCAGCTTGCGCGTACCCATGCCGCCGGGGATCAGCAGGAGATCACACTCGACCACGGCATCGAGCAGGCGATCGGCCACCACTCTCGGCCCCTGATAGCTACGTACGGTTGGCTGAGGGCCTATCAGGGTGATCTCGACGCTAGGCAGATGCCCCAGCATCTCTAGCGGGCCGTGGAGATCTAAGGTTTCATAGTCGTCAAACACCAGGGCCAACACCTTGAGCGGCGCCTGAGTTTGCACACCAGTCTGGGCATGTGTGGCAGTAGGACTCGCGGCAAATAGCTTGGGGGAGAGACCGGCGGCGAACATGGCGCTACCGGCCAGGATAAATTCTCTTCTGTTCATCGATGACTTAAGCCAATTTCAGTAATAGATTGGCGCCAGTGTAACCGCCCACGGCGCGCCATACAGCACGGCACTGGACTTCTGCAAGCCAGCGCGCAAAACCCTTGAAACCTTGATGCCCGTTGCAGGCTGAGTCAGTAGAAGGGGCTTGGGTCCACATCCAGGCTGCTGGGCGACACGCCGCGCTCGATATGCAGATCCGATTTAAGCAGATCCACCATGGCCACCTCTGTGTAATGCTTGTGCTTCACCGAATAGAAGGTCTTGATCACCGGGTGCAAGGCATCTCTGTCTTTTGCCTCCCAGACGATTCCCACCCTGCCATCGGAGAGCTGCACCAGGGAGCCAACCGGATAGACACCGACACAGCGGATAAACTCATACACCAGCTTCTCGTCCAGATGAAAGGGGGTCAGGCTGAGCAAGATCTTAAAGGCCGCAGCCGGGCTCATCGCCTCCTTGTAGCAGCGGGTAGCAGTCAGGGCATCGAATATATCCACGATACAGCTCATGCGACCATGGAGGGAGAGTTCCTCCCCCTTGAGGCCATTGGGGTAGCCCTTACCGTCGAGCTTCTCATGGTGCATCAGGCAGACGTCGCGACTGATCTGCGACAGGCCCGTAGTTTCGGCCAGAATCTCCTCGGCATAGACCTGATGCAGCTTCATGTGCTCGAACTCTTCCGGCGTCAGGCGTCCGGGCTTATGCAAAATGCGGTTATTGACACGCACCTTGCCTATGTCATGCAAGATGCCACCGACCGCCAGCTCTCTGAGCACGCTGCGCTTGAGTTTGAGGTAGCGACCGAAGGTCACCAGGAGGAAGGCCACATTGATGGAGTGTTCCAGCAGATAGGCATCTTTGGAACGCAGGGCCGAGATACACTTGAAGGCGTCAGCATCTAGCATGACAGACTCGAGCATCTTGTCCGCCAGCGCCTCGAAGGGCTCAACCTTGACCGCCTTGCCCTCGAAGGTCTCGGACAAGACCTTCTTCACCAGATCTTTCGCCTCGTTCATCAGGCGTTTGGCCTTTTCCTGAGACTGAACCCGGGTCAGGCGTACTATCTTCTCTGCTTGCTGCTTCGGCCTGAGTCCGCACTCTGGCGCCGACCTTTCTACGTCGACCCAGACATACTCGATACCGTTGCGCACCAGTTTCTCTATGGCTTGTCGATCTTTAATCTTTCCCGGATTGGTAACATTGACTCTTCCCTGATGATCGATAGCCGCAACATACATACCCAGCGCCAGGTTTGGCACCGATACCTTCATGACATCCGCTTTTTCGTTCACGCTTTCGGTCATACCGCTTACCCAAAAAATCACCCGGTTTCCGCATCCGCTCCTTGTTAGCCTAGTCTAAATCCCTTAGCTTCGGTGCGATTGCCTGTGAAAACATTGTGATATAAAGGTTAATAGTATGCCTGTGTGCGGCAGATCACCAGAGGTCGATAAAGATTGTTTCGTGTGGCGCGGGCGAATTTCATTCGCCTTCAGCCCCACCAAATTAAGCAAGTCCTTGTGGAGCAAGGGCTAATACATTGCTACAAGAAGGTACATTCGATAGCGTCGATCAACCAACGACGCCGGGCACAATTGACGCAGGAACGCTCGATATCATCGACCTGTTCATCCTCATCGTCGGCGATGAAGCCGCCGCACTTGGCTGCCAATTGTCGCGAGGTGCCATAGTCTTCCCCATCTAGGGTCAATTGCCAGCGCCCCTGGAATAACTCAAATACTTGCTGCATGGATATTCTCGTCATTTTGGTAACACAGACCCCTATAACACTGGCCCCTAGTAATGCTTAAGCTGTTGCTTGAGGGCATTGCGCCAACGTCCCTGGTCGTCATACACCAGCAGGGAGACCTGATGATCCCGATAGACGGCCTTGACCTTACCCGACAGATAGAGGGGCGTCTTGAAGCAGAGCTGCTCGCCGCTATCGCTGAGTACACGGTCGACACCTGTTAGTTCTATCGCCTCGCCTACCGAGAACTGCACCTCGCCAGCCTCTAGCCCTGGCAGCTTAAACTGCCCCTTGATGCGACCATCGTTACCCTGGAGCCTCAGCCCCAAGCCCGCCAAGGCGCCTATGACTCCCTGCCCTGTGCCGCCATGTTCGCTCAGGTGTATGCCCAGCAGCTCGGCCAGGGCGTAGGCCTGCGCCTTGGTTTTCACCTCGACTTTTGCCTGCTCACCGAAGGCGATAAGCGCCTCACGATCACATGGATGGTGCAGATCCAGCAGGGCGATGCCGGGATCGGCCGCGGCGGCGCTCTGGCTGCGCAGATGTGCCACGGCGATCTGCAAGATCTCCTCTTGGGACTTGGTGGTGCGTACCTGAAAACACATAGCGCTGTTGTGGGAGGTATAGGGAATATCCGGATGCACATAGAGCTGATGCCTTGTCACGAAGGCGCAGCGACTCAGATGATTGTCGCTCAGCAGGCGCGCGATCTCCTCGGCGATTTCCCCGGTTCCCTTGGTACCAATATCATCGGTATCGTCGATACACACCAACCAAGATCTCAACCCAGATGCTCTCACCATGCTTATATCTCCTCTCTATCTATCAGATCGTGACTACGCAGCCGCTCCAACACAGGCGGCACTAACATGGCCGCCAACAGGGCGAACAGGCTGCCAAACAGCAGGCTCTTAGCAAACTGCAGCGCCACCACCTGCGCGCTAAGCCCTACCAGCAGCCCCTCTATCAGCCCCTTGCTGGCCCAGGCGATTGTGGCCACTAAGGCCAGGATGATGCAGCGCCACTTGAGCGCCAGCAGGCTGGGCAACAGCAGCAGACAAATATCCATGGCGATGGCCGGCAGACCAAACTTCAGAAGCAACAAGGGGCCTCCCTTGCCTATGCCTAGGGTCATTGCCATCATGCCGGCTAACAGACCACACAGGCTGATGGCGCCATTTTTGCCCACGGCGCCGTAACAGATCAGATAGAAGAAGCTCATCAGGAACATGGAGTGTCCCGACAGCCCCAGCTTGAGCCTCAGCATCCCCTTTAGCGCCACCAACAGGGTGGCACAGAAGCCGATAAACAGGGCATCATGTAGGTTGAATCCTTTATTATTCATAATGATATTTCTCACTAGAAGGGCCAGTGGGTCGGCTTGGGATGACGACCAAACTGACGCAGCCTGGCCGCGGTGGCCATCTGCTTGGATAGTTTTAACAGCTGAATAAGCAGCGGATAGAGCACGCAGTAGATCAGCTCATGCCAATGCCGGGGTCGCCACAGAGACTTGAGGCGAATGTTGGCGCCGCGCATCACTTGCATCTGATAGATCTCCCGCGTCTCTTGCCCCAGATAAGGCAAGATGCCGAAACAGGCGGCCAGCACGAAGGTCCACTTGTGAGGCAGGCAATGACTCAGCACCTCACCGATACGCTGGGGCGAGCAGGCTATCGACAGCCACCAGCCGGGGATCATGGCCATCAGGATGCGGCACACGGCGGTAATTCCCTCGGGCAGGCGCTCGACCCCGTGTAGCAGCAGATAGAGCAGGCTAGTGATCGCCAGCTGACTGGTGAAGATCACCAGCAGCCCCTTGAGCCGCCCACCAAGGTATCGCCCCTGCACCAGTAGAAGCAGGTTGATCAGTGCCAAATAGTGCAGCCAGGTCTGAGGTAGTAAGAAGGCGCCACTGGATAATCCCAGCACGAGCAGGAGCGCGAGCGCACACCATCGAACATCGTTGATGACAAAGTGGCGCTTGGGGCGACAGATGATGGGCGCACGCCCGCCGCGTCTAGCCCACACGAGAATACGCCTGTTTCTCGCAGGCCGTCGCCATGCCGAAACACTCGAGACGAGCATCTGCCACCCGCCATAGACGATCTATGGGCAGCTCGGCAATCGGTCTGTGACTGGCCACCACGATGGCAGTACCTTGGCGGCTAAGCTCGAGGAGCAGCGCGACTATCTTGCTGGTGAAATGCTCATCTAGCCCGGCAAAGGGGTCATCCAGCAGCAGAAGCTTGGGCCTGAAACAGGCCAGAGACGCCAGGGCAATCAGATGCTGCTGACCATAGGAGAGCGTATGGGGAGAGTGCCGTGCCAAGGTAGTCAGCCCAAGTTGCCCCAAGAGTTCGATGGCCCACTCCAGCGGCAGGCCGAATCGCCTGAGACTAAACTGTATCTCCTCGATAACCGTATTTTCAAACAGCTGCCGACTCGGCCTCTGATGCAGCAAGGCCAGATCGGCACCGAAGCGTCCCAGCTTAGGTTTCTTACCAAACACCTTGATGCCTAAGGGATCGATATCCGCCTGGATACCGGCTAGGCTCTTGAGCAGGGTACTCTTACCGCAGCCGTTGTCGCCTACCAGGGCCGCGATCTCACCGGGGAATAGCAGCAGAGACTCTGCGTCGAATAGCTTTTGTCGCTCATGAAATGCCAGGGTAAAGCCATGGCTGTCGATGACGGCTTCGCCCTGGGGCCAGGCAGGCGACTCGCGCCAACACTCCTGCGAAGGACTAGCCTCCGCCTGTGCAGGAGCGACCCCATGCAGCTTACCCTGACTCAGCTGCCATCTGTGGGTGACGAGATCCTTGAAGACGCCCCTGTGGTGCTCGACGATCAGCAGGGCCACCCCCTGCTGCTTGAGCTGGTTGAGCACGGCCGACAGCTCAGCCACGCCCTGGTCGTCCAGCTGTGCCCAAGGTTCGTCGAGCAGGAGCAGATCCGGCTCGAGCACCAGCTGGGCGGCGATCATCAGGCGATAGCGCTGCCCCAGGGATAGGCTGGCGATGGGGGTATCCAGGCTGATATAGAGACCGACCCGCCTCAGGGCGGAGCGCACCTGCAGCAGCATCTCATTGCTGGCGACCCCCAGGTTTTCCAGGGCGAAGGCCACCTCGGCCCCTAGGGTCTGGCGCAGCAACTGCACATTGGGATCTTGCATCACCACGCCCAGGGTAGCCCCCTCGGCGATCTCGCGTTCCCCTTCCCAGGGACGCTCGAGGATCCCCAGCAAGAGCTTGAGCAGGGTCGACTTACCACAGCCGGTATAGCCATGGATAAGATGGCACTCACCGGGAGCTATGGTCAGATTGAGATCCTCAAACAGCGGCTGCGCCGCTGTCTGGAAATTAAAATGGATCTGACTGAGTCGCACCAGGGCCATGGAGTATGCCTACAGCTGCCAGTTCACACCCAGGAACACCTGACGGCCCGCCTGAGGTAGCCCCTCGCTCTGATAGTAACGCTCATCGAGCAGGTTAGCGGCTCTGAGGTAGACTGACAGGGCGTCACCTGCGATAGGATGGCTCAGCTTGAGATCTACTAGTGTGTAGTCATCAAGCGACTTCTCCACCAGCTGTTTCTGACCGGCTACCTTCTCTTCGGTGTGGTATACCTGACCCATGATGTGCTCGATATTCAGGTTGATGCGGGTCGCAAAGCTAAACTCATAGTCCGCCTGCAACCTGAATTGATGACGGGGACGGTACTCTAAGGTATCCAGCCCAGGTACGGCATCCTTATCTTCGCTATCGAGGAAGCTGTAGCCGAAGCTTAGCGACAGATTATCTATGCTCTGATCGCGCAGCAGGAAGTCGACTCCCTTAAACTGATAACGCCCCATGTTCTGATAGATGCCATCGACATCCTTGGCGATATAGTTCTCTGCATCCGTATAGTAGGCAGCCAGACTCAGATCTGTATTGCTACCCAGCCCCTGTGCCAAGCTCAGCTCCAGATGCTTAGAGGTTTCAGACTCGAGATCCTGGTTGCCCGACGAGAGCGAGTAGAGGTTGCGCATCGACGGGAAACGTATCTTACGGGCCACACCTAGGTTGAGGCGCGTAGCCTCGGCGGCCTGCCAGTAGGCGGAAGCCTGGGCCGAGTAGTCGGACTCATCTTCACGCACACGCTGCTGCTCGTGCAGTGCACCACCCAGGCTGGCACCGATGCTGTCCTGCTGATACTGATATTCCGCCGCCAGGGTATAGAGCCAAGATGAATCGTCGAATGACTCGGCGCCGCCAGAACCATTACCTGAGCCGTTACCGCCGCCCGTTCCTGAACCAGAACCACCACCGCTACCCGAACCAGAACCCGAACCAGAACCCGAACCTGAGCCACCGCCCGATCCCGAGCCGCTGCCGCCCCCAGTACCTGAGCCCGAACCACCTCCAGTACCCGATCCTGAGCCGCTGCCAGAGCCAGATCCTGAACCACTTCCGGTGCCACTGTCGGTACCAGTAGTGTCGCTATCTATCCGATTGCTCTGTGACTCCCAGCTCTGATGCTCGGCGATCAGGGCGCCGGTCAGCAGGTGGCCGGCATCGAAATCGGCGATCAGCTGCAGGTTACCGCCGCTCACCACGGAGCGGCCATCCAGGCTCTGCTGCAGACCGGCGAAGCTGTCATCCAGATAACGGTTTTCCAGCACGTCCGACTGATTCTGATAGATGAAGCCCCTCAGGGTGAGCAGCTCGTTAAAGCTATGGGCCAGACCCAGTTGCACCGTATGGGCATCGTAGTCGTCGACACGTTCAAATTTTGCCTTGCGACTGCTGGTACCGTCGACGGCAGGCTTGCCCCACTCACCGCTACGCAGGCTGAGGTTGGCCATCAGCTGGGTATTGTCCGACAGTGAGTAGCTGCCCTGGGCAAACAGGTTGTTGATCGTCTTGTCGCTGTTAAAGCGGGTATCACCCTGCTGCACCTCGGTATCTGGCTGATCGCCAGATACGGGCCAGCCATCGGTCTGCTGACGAGACAGCGACACCAGTCCCTGCCAGCGATCGCCTGAGCCAGCCACGGTGACGTCGCCGTTGAAGGTGTCATTTTCGCCACCCTCGAGATGGCCGGAGAAACCTGGTACCTCGGCGCCCTGCTTGGTGCGGATGTTGATCACCCCGCCTGCACCGCCTGGTCCGTAAAGCACAGAGGTTGGCCCCATGGAGACGGTGAGCGAGGCAATCTGGCTGGCGGGCACTACGCTAGGATCGAACTGGCCATCTTCGGCACCATTGGCCGGTACACCGTTGATCAGATAGATGACGTGTCTGGCCTTAAAACCGCGCACATCCACTCTTGGCGTGCCCTGGCCACCTGTGCGCACATAGACGCCCGGCGCATTCTTTAACACCTGATCCAGACTCTGGGCGCCCATGGCCTGTATCTCGTCTGCACCTATGGTCCAGCTACTGGTGGTCTGTTGTAACGACGTCGGCTTCTCGCCGATCACCACTATGACCTCGGCCACATCTAAGATGGGGTCCTGTTTGACTTCCTCGGCCATGACCAGAGGACTGGCGGCAACCGCGGCTGCCACGAGTGATAATTTGAGACTGATTGCTTGGTTTTTCATGCTTACATCGCTATGTCATTTCCCTATGGCCGTCATTCTTCCGGCTTACACCTGTAGCAACAAGCGAACGAAAACCAAAAACAAACCCAGATCGACAAATTTGAACAAATGCCGCGTTGACAACTATGCACAAGGGACATTTTGTCCAACGTAAAGCCTTGATTAGACAAAAATACGCAGAATTGAAAAGCTTCCCCAAAATATGACAAATCTTACTTTTCTTGGGCTTGCTCACAGCTTAACTTCCTGTTGCTTGACAGCTAACAGTCGGCACATTAATTTGTGGTAAAGATTCTTATTACCAATTCAGATAAGTCTCAAATTCGTCGCGTTTGAAGTCCTTACCCGCCCTCAAACCCACGCACTTTTTACCAGGTTGGAGTATTTCTTGAGCGTTTCCTCGCTGCCACAGGCCATACAATCCTTATCCCGCAAACTCGAAAAACTCGACATACACCCCCATGGTGAGCCGATCATTCAGTTGTCGGTGACGGCCTGTGTTATGCCGATGATCGCCTGGCTCGCCAGCCAACCTTGCTACCCCAGGATCTATTGGCATGGCCGCGACACCCAGGAAGAGGTCGCCGCCCTGGGTTGCTGTAAAGATTTCATCTTCGAAGACGCGGTGGATGACAACCAACTTTCTCAGGCTTATCAGACGCAGAGAGC
This sequence comes from Shewanella insulae, assembly GCF_009831655.1. Classification (GTDB taxonomy): domain Bacteria; phylum Pseudomonadota; class Gammaproteobacteria; order Enterobacterales; family Shewanellaceae; genus Shewanella; species Shewanella insulae. Next base: position 133,833 of record NZ_WRPA01000011.1, read on the forward strand.
CTTATCCACCAATCAGGAGATACGCTACTACGGTGGCGTCGCCTTCGATCGTCATACCGAGTGTTGGCCCGAATATGGCCGCGCCCACTTCATCCTGCCCAGACTCGAGCTGAGACGTAGCGGCGATGAGTACAAGCTGCTGGTCAACCTCAATGTCGAATCCGGCGATATCGAACAGGAGCGGAACCTGGCGCTGCAGGCGCTCGCCGCCCTAGTGCCGCCCAAGCCATTAGCACCGCCGAACAAGATACAACTGCTGAGTCGCAGCGATCGTCCCAACAAACTGCGCTGGCACGAACTGGTCAATCAGGTCACCCAGGACAGGTTTATCCAGGACACGCCTAAGGTGGTGCTGTCGCGTCTGACCCAGCTTGAGGTGAACGAGAAGGTCGACCCCTGGATGCTGCTTGCCAGCTGGCAGGGGCGCAACCAGAACAGTTTTCAGTTTGGCTTTCAGTTCAGCCCGGAGAGTGCCTTTATCTCCTGCACGCCGGAGCGTCTCTACCGGCGCCGCCAGCGCGAGGTGTTTACCGAGGCCTTAGCGGGCACTACCACACGTGGGCTCAACGAGGCCGAAGATGCCCTGCTGGCGCAACAGCTGCTGGACGACACCAAGAACAGCCATGAAAACCAGCTGGTGCGTGAACATATCGTCGATGCCCTGACGCCATTGAGCAATTATGTGGGCGCCGATGAGCTGGCCAAGGTGTTTAAGCTGAGCCATATTCAGCACCTGCACAGGGCCATTCGCGCCGAACTCAAGCCCGGTGTAAACGATTTTCAGATCCTCCAGGCCCTGCATCCCACCCCTGCCGTGGGTGGTCTGCCCAAGGCCTCGGCCATCAACTTTATTCGCCAGCGCGAAGGCTACACCCGTGGCTGGTATGCCGGTGCCTGTGGCTATTTCAACAAGTATGAGAGTGAGTTTGCGGTGGCGATTCGCAGCGCACTGCTCGAGCCCGGACGCATCAATCTATTTGCCGGCGCGGGGATCGTCTCAGGCTCAGAGGCCGAGGCGGAATGGCACGAACTGGAGAACAAGCTCAAGACCATAATGTCGATCCTGACCGAGGTCTAGGTTAGTTAGCTGTCGGCACCCGGGCGCGATAACTGATGTTGGCCCGAAACAGACGATCCAGCTCGCCACTCTCGGCCATGCGCGCCATAGCACGGTTAAAGATCGCCTTCAGACGCTTGCCCTTCTGTGTCTGAGGGAATACGAAGAACACCTCTGGATTCAACACATTTTCCTTGATCACATATTGCTGAGGTCGGTTTAACTGACTGGCAAGCCCCGCCAGGGAACGCTTGTAATCGAGCACTGCGTCTATCTTGCCGTTATTGACATGGTTAAGCATCTGCAGCAGGTCGCTGCCTTCCTCGTAATACATAGGCACCTTGATAAAGGTATCGTAGCGATACTCCAGCAGCGCCTTCACCTTCTTCTTCTTCAGGCTATTGATATCCTGCCAGATGGCGGCCAGCTCGGGCGTGAGCGCGACATCCACCTGATCAACCTCTACGGGGATATCGCAGTAGTAATCGGCTTCGACTTCATCGATATAGAAGCCCAGCCCTACATCCACCTTCTTCTGCTTCACCATATAAAGGGCGCGGGAGAAAGGCACGAAATCTATCGAGAGTTTCCACTTGGAGACAGGAAAGGCGCTTTGCAAGAGCGCGAGGTAATACCCCTTGCCGTCGGGCGTGCTGAAACCGGGCCAGTTACCTGTTGCCACAGTGATCTCTTCCGCCTCCTCGGACACGGCAGCCCAAGGCGTACCCAGTAACATGCAGGCGCACAAGATGACCATAAGATAACGCCAGGATCTCATCACACCTCCCCGAAAACATGGTGGTTATCAACCAAGTGTAGTCCCTATAATTCACTCCAGCGGGACACAGGCAGAGAAAACGACTTAAAATCCTTGCTCATTGAGTCTTAATGACTATAATTTGCCGCCCTGTCTTCCAGGTCAATCCCTGGCGACGGCTAACCGAGGCATAAGCCTTATCCTATTTCCAAGCGGGTTCCCTCACCCCGCGTTAACCCACTAAAAAGGCCACAAGATGTTAATGTTATCCCCAGCGCAGATTCAGCGTGCGCTCCTGCTGCTCGTCAGCTTTCATATTGCCATTATCACCGCAAGTAACTACTTGGTTCAGCTACCCTTCCAGCTATTTGGTTTTCATACCACATGGGGCGCCTTTAGCTTTCCCTTCGTCTATCTGGCCACAGATCTGACGGTGAGGATCTTCGGCCAACAGGCGGCGCGTAAGATCATCCTCAGGGCCATGTTACCCGCGCTGCTGATCTCCTATCTGATCGGCGTGCTCTTCCACCAGGGCAGCTTCAAGGGTGGCGACGCCTTAGCGCAGTTCAACAGCTTCGTGTTTCGCATCGCCTTCGCCAGCTTCGCCGCCTATCTGGTGGGCCAGTTGATGGATATTACCGTGTTCGCCCGCCTAAGACAGGCCAAGGCCTGGTGGGTAGCACCGGCCGCCTCGACTGTGGTGGGTAACCTGATCGATACCCTGGTGTTCTTCAGCGTCGCCTTCTACGCCTCTAGCGATCCCTTCATGGCCGAGCACTGGATGGAAATCGCCAGCGTCGACTATGGCTTCAAGTTAATCGTCAGTCTGGGGCTCTTTCTGCCCGCCTATGGCGTATTGCTCAGGGTGCTACAGGAGCGAATTTTGCGAGAAGGCCAGACAAAATCGCAGACCAAACTGGCCTGACCAGTTGATTTGTACTATCATCGCGGCACTCAATTTTTCACCAGTGCCGCGATGGTAGCGAGCAAGTTTGGAGAGCCAAGATGTACACCACAAGTATCGAGCATCACACCCACCTGAGCGATGAGCTCATCGACACCCTCATCGGCCTAAGCCAAGAGGTGCCGGAATTTGACGGCCGTCATCAGGCTGAAGACTATCGTACTCGCCTAAACGGCAAGTCGTTTCTGGTGCAGCTGATCCGCATCGAGGGCGAGCTGGCGGGCTATAAGATAGGTTATGGCGAGACCAATGGTGAATTTTACAGCTGGCTGGGTGCCATATTGCCTGAGTTCCGTCAGCTTGGGCTGGCCAAGGCCTTGATGCAAGATCAGGAGCGCTGGGCCAAGGCACAGGGCTTCAACAGCCTGGCCGTGAAGACCTATAACCGCTTCGCCAGCATGTTACAGCTGCTGATTCAGCAGGGTTACAAGATAGCCGGCTTAGAGAATACCGCAGAAAATATCGATGATAACAAATTGGTTTTAAACAAGTTATTAAGCTAAACCCTGTTGATCGTGAATCTTTACACGATAAAAGCTTGCAAACCTAAATGATAATTATTACTATTTGGGTGCGTTCCAAAACTCAGTCTGTTTTAAGCACTTCATCTCTGCTTACTATGATGAGTTTGCAAGCACAACATTGCTCACACACACTCTTTGTGGCCGGAATATTAGTATTCCGGCTCTTTTTTTATCTGGCACCAGAGCAAGCCCAAGCTTCCCCTTCAGGGAAGCTCAAACTAACCCTTAGGCCTCTCGCGCCTTCTTATCCAGGGCACTGGAGAAGTGTAGCCCCTCGTACGGCGGATTGAACTGATCGTCTATCGCCTTATGATACAGGCCTATGGTGAACAGGGTTCCCTTACCGACCGTTGAGCTGACCTCTATGGTACCGCCGATCCGCTTGATGATGCCGTAGCTCAGCGACAGCCCAAGCCCCGTACCATCCTGACGTGTGGTATAGAAAGGATCGAAGATGCGCCCCAGCTGTTCCTCGGGGATCCCCTTACCCTCATCTTCCACCTCTATCTTGACCCCTATGGGCTCGCCGCCTTGCACCCAGTCATAGGTACGGATCCAGATGCGTCCCTGTCCATCCATGGCATGGGCGGCATTGACCACCAGGTTGATTAGCACCTGCAGCAGCTGAGGACGATTGACCTCGATAGGATAACTGGCGTTAAGATCCTGGATCAGTACCACCTCCTGCTTCTTGATGGAATGGCGCACCAAGATGGCCATCTCCTCGACGATAGGCGTTAGCTGATGCATCTCCAGTGGCGCGTTAAACTCACCGGGACGACTGTATTGCAGCAGGCTGCGAATGATGGTGCTGATGCGACCCACCTGCTCGATGACGATGTCGATCTCCTCCTCGACATCCTCGGCCTTGTCGCCTAACTCAAACTTGAGCAGCTCCATGTTACCCAGTATCACCGCCGTCGGATTGTTGATCTCATGGGCGATACCCGCCGTTAGCTCACCCAAGGCGGTCAGTTTCTCGTTGGTCACCAGCTGCTGACGAGTCTCGTTGAGCAGGGCCACGTTACGCTGTAGCTCCTCCGTCTTCTCCTGCAGGCTACGGGTGCGCTCCTCAACCTTGACCTCTAGCTGCTCGGCTGCGGCCTGGATCTGCGAGTTGCGTCGCTGCAACAGATCCAGCATACGGTCGAACTGCTCTGCCAGATTCGCCAGCTCGTTGTCGCGCTCCAGTCCAAGAGAACCGATACGCAGGTTACGACCCGACTGCACCGCCTTGACCACATGGTGAATGCGCTCGATCGGCTGCAACAGGCTATAGGCACCCCGGTAAACCAGCAGGCCAGAGACCAACAGCACCAGCATGAGGATAGTGCCCAGCTCTATGATGTTCAGCAGGTAGTTGTGGATGAAGGGGGACTCGGAAAATCCCGTGTAGATCATACCTATACGCTCGCCGCGAATATCTTTCAGCGGGGCATAGGCCGAGATAAACCAGTCGTTATACACGAAGGCGCGGTCGACCCAGAGCAGCCCCTGTACCAGTACCTTCTGCCGCACCTCCTCCGACACCAGACTACCCAGCGCGCGGCCGCGCTTCTCGCTGTCCTGGGGGAAGAAGTTCAGCGGTACGTTAGTGCTGATGCGAGTGTTATCGAGGAAGATAGTTACCGTGCCTATGGAACGCTCTGGCAGGGTGCCCTTGTCGTAAACCAGGTCACGAATATGGTCTACGATACGAATGTCGCGATTAAGCAAGATACCGCCATCCAGATACCAGCCCACGGAGCCGTCGCTGCCCAGAATAGGCAGCAGGCTGCGGCTAAGCATGCCCCGCTTCTCCACATCCTTGTTCGGTTTCTGGGATCTTGGGGTATCCACCAGGGTGATCACCGCCTCCTGCTCCAGGTTGGGCGCCAAACGGGCCAGACGCTGGGGCTGCAACACCATCAGGCCGGAGAAGGGCTGATTGTCCTGTATCTTGGGCAACATCACCCTCAAATCTGGGTCCTGGGCCGCCTCGGCAACACTGACCAAGCGCAGAAAATCCAGATCTAGCTCGGCCTGCTTCTGCTTGAGCAGCTCCACCAGCCTGGCCCTGGCGGCCTTGCTGTCTGTCTCTATGTCACGAAACTCGTTTTGAAATTCCCAGGAGGCACGCACCAGCTCGAGCTGGTCTTCCTGCTTCTCCTGCACCGAGATCATTGTGTTACTGGCCACGGTCAGGTCGGCCTTCACCTTCATGAAGAGCTGCTTGCCCGTGTAGCTGATGTTCCAATAGATGGTGATAAAAACCAGGCTCACCAGGGTCAAAAGGATAGGTAACAGAGTCAGGATCAGGATGCGATAGCGCACCTTAGCCTGTAGTTGCTGCCAATTGACACCAAAAATACGCGAGAAAAAAGACACGATTATTCTTCCTCGAGATGATTGAGCTCAAACCACTCTTTATATTTACGATCCAATGTCTTGCGAGAAACACCAAGATCGCGCGCGGCGGCAGACTTATTCCCCTGATGCTGATCCACCACAGAGGTGACATGGTGTTTCTCCACCTCTTTGAGCGACCAGTCCAGCGGATAACCCAGCTCACCCGTTACCTCAGACTTAGGCTGTTGCTTCCAGTACTCGGCCGGCGGCTTGCCCAGCAAGATGCAGCGTTCAATCATGTTGCGCAGCTCGCGGATGTTACCCGGCCACTCATGCTGCTGCAGTTTAAGCATGTCCTCGTGGCTCCACACCACCTCTTTAACGCCAAGCTCAGCCGCGAGCAAGCGAGTAAAGTGATGGGTCAACTCCACTACATCTTCCGGCCGCTCACGCAGCGGCGGGATCACTATGTCCAGCACGTTGAGTCGATAAAAGAGATCGCGCCTGAAGTTGCCGGCCTCCACCTCGTCCGCTAGCTTGCGGTTGGTGGCCGCCAGCACCCGAACATCGATGTTGATCTCTTTCTCACTGCCCACGGGACGTATGGTGCGCTGTTCCAGCACCCTAAGCAGGGCCGTCTGCATCTTCAGCGGCATCTCGCCTATCTCGTCGAGGAAGATGGTACCGCCCGAGGCGAAGCTAAACAGGCCCTCCCGATTGCCCTTGGCGCCGGTAAAGGAGCCGGCCGCATGACCGAAGAGCTCACTCTCCAGCAGCTCGGGGGCGATGGCACCACAGTTGACGGGCACAAATGGGCCCTGACGACCGCTTAGCAGATGCAGCTGTCTGGCCACCAGCTCTTTACCCGTGCCCGATTCACCTTCGATAAGGATCACCGCATTGGTGGGCGCCACTCGCTCGATCACATGCTTCACCTCCATCATGGCATCGCTGCTGCCTATGATGGTGGAGGATTGGCCGATGGAGACCTCACGACGCAGCATGAGGTTTTCGCGCTTGAGCAGGCGACGTTCGATGCAGCGGTCAACCGCTTTCATCATCTGCTCCAGGTGGAAGGGCTTCATAATAAAGTCGGAGGCGCCGGCACGCAGCGCCTTGATGGCCACGTCCATATCGGCGTAGCCCGTCATGAAGATGATGTCTGAGCGCCGCTCCTGATCGCTCAGCGCCTCGTCCCATTCGATACCGGAACGGCCCGGCAGGCGAATATCGACGATCAACAGATCGAAGTGACAGCGGCTCCTGAGTTGCTCGGCGTCTTCGACACTGCCTGCGGTTTCCACCAGGGCGAACTTCTTCGACAGCGCCTTCTTCAGGAAGCTGCGCATGCCTGGCTCATCGTCGACGATCAGCACAGATACGGCAGAAGGTAGGGGCTTCATCTCTTTATTGGGCTGGCTCATATTGTCTTCTTTTGGACATTTTGACTCATATTCAACAGATTCTAGCATCAAACCTCGGCCAATTGGTCACCCTGAACCAGTAGAATCGCGCTCTGGGACATTATGTCTGGCGATAATTTGCCGAGCTTGCGATCTGCTTCACACTTTGTCGGCAACTTGTGAGCTTTTTTTGCGGATAATAGTTTTGGCATTGATTTTGCTGAAACAGTTTCGTTATTTACACACAATCGGCGTGATGCCGGCAATATCACGCACTCAAGCAGATGCCAAGGAGCAAAAATGCTAAAGCTAAAATCGATACTCAGCCTAGCGATCGTCGCCAGTGCCCTTACGTTAACCTCTGCCCAGGCAGAAGAGGTCATTAAACTGGCCACCACTACCAGCACAGAAAACTCTGGTCTACTCAAGCACCTGCTGCCTAAATTTGAGCAGGAGTCTGGTTATAAGGTGCAGGTTATCGCTACTGGTACGGGTAAGGCCCTCAAGCTGGGCCGTCAGGGCGATGTAGACGTGGTAATGACTCACGCCCCAGCTGCCGAAGCCAAATTCGTTAACGAAGGCTATGGCATGCTGCCACGCGGCATCATGGAAAACGATTTTGTGATCTTGGGCCCGAAAAATGACCCAGCGAAGATCCGTAGCAGTAAGACAGCCGAAGAGGCCTTTGCTAAAATAGCCGACTCAGGCGTGGGCTTCGTCTCTCGTGGTGACAACTCAGGCACCAACATGAAAGAGTTGATCATCTGGAAAGGCGCTAAGGTTGAGCCGAAATTTAACGGCTACCGTGCAGTAGGCCAAGGCATGGGTAAGACGCTGCTGATGGCAAACGAACTACAGGCCTACACACTGTCTGACCGCGGCACATTCGTTGCCTACAAGGCGAAGCTAGATCTAGCGGTTGACTATGATGGCGGTAAAGCACTGGCTAATCCTTATCAAATCATGTTGATCAACCCGAAGAAATACCCAGATCTGAACCACAAAGGTGCTAAGGCCCTGAGTGACTGGCTGATCGGCAACGAAGCCCAAGGCATGATTAACAGCTACACCGTACAGGGTGAGCAACTATTTAAGGCAACATATAGCGAATGAGTGAAGGCTGGTTAGCCCTAATACAGCAGGCGTTGAGCCTGCTGTTTTCATTAGACCCCGATGTTTGGTCTATCGTCAGTGTCTCGTTTGCAGTCTCTTTTGCGGCGCTGGCGATCACCCTAATCCCCTCTATGGTGCTGGGCTTCGTGCTGGCCTTCGCCCGTTTTCCAGGACGTTGGTTTGCCACTAACCTGGTACAGACGACACAATCTATCCCAACAGTAGTGATCGGCCTCTTGGTCTATCTGTTGCTGACCCGCATGGGCCCACTGGGGGATCTAAAATGGCTATTTACTCAGAAAGGCATGATACTGGGACAGATGATGATCTGCGCCCCAGTGTTAATCGCCATGAGTCAGGCCGCCTTTACCAGCGTGGATAAGCGTGCCTGGGAAACCTCTCGCACCCTGGGTGCCTCCTGGCTACGATCCGTCTGGCTGGTGTGCCGGGAGCTCAAGGTGCCCTTGTTGATGGCCATAGTCGCGGCCTTTAGCCGCATCCTCACCGAGGTGGGTTGTTCCATGATGGTGGGCGGCAATATTGCCGGCGTCACCCGTAATATCCCCACCGCCATCGCCCTGGAAACCAGTAAGGGCGACTTCGCCCAGGCTATCGCCCTGGGACTGGTACTGCTTATACTGGCCTTGGTGCTTAACTTCACTCTGGGCACCCTCAGAGGCAGAGCCGAACCGAGGAGCCTATAGTCATGGTCAAGATCATCGCCAACAACATAGAGATGCGCTTCGGCAGCCGCCTGCTGTACCGTTTCGATAGTCTCAGCCTGGCTCAGCACCAGACCATACACCTGCAGGGCGACAACGGCAGCGGCAAGACCACACTGATGAAGATGCTGGCAGGCCTGCAGGCACCAAGCCGTGGCGAAATCCAAACCGAAGGCTTTGCCCCGACACCTTGGTGGCGCCGCAATCCCTTGCTGGGCAAGGCTGTGTATCTGCATCAACACCCCTATCTGTTTGACGGCAGCGTGGCGTACAACCTCAACTATGTGCAGCCGTTTTGCGACATGACGGAGCAGGAGATAGCCTCGCGCACCCAGACGGCGATCGAGATGGCCCAGCTGGGTTCATTACTTAACCAGAGAGCCGCTAGCCTCTCCGGCGGTGAGCGCCAACGCCTGGCCATCGCCCGCGCCTGGATCATGCGCCCACGCCTGCTGATGCTGGATGAGCCCACCTCCAACATGGACAAGCTGTCCCAGCAACTGGTGCTGACCATGGTCAGCCATCTGAAACAACAAGGCACAGGCATGCTGATCAGCAGCCATCAGAGCTGTTCGCTCACAGGCCTGTGCGAGCAGACCTGGCAGATCCAGGAACAAGCTATTCAGGTAAGCCCATCGACCCTAGATGAGCGCCCCTTCACCCCATCACAGCAGGAGCTGAGATATGTCACCGCAAATTGATGCCGTGATCCTTGCCGGTGGCATGGCCAGACGCATGGGCGGCAACGATAAGGGGTTGGTCGAGTTAAACGATCAGCCGATGATAAAACACGCAATCGACCGGATAAAACCTCAGGTTAAGCAGATCCTGATCAACGCAAACCGCAACCAAGATCGCTATGCTGAGTTTGGTTACCCAGTATTGAGCGACGAAGATTCGGGTTATCTTGGGCCGCTGGCCGGCATGATCACCGCCATGGGACAGACCCAGGCCGACTACCTCATGGTGGTGCCCTGTGACTGCCCGCTACTGCCGACAGATCTGGTGCAGCGTATGCTTAAGGCCATTGCAGCCGAAGACGCCGAGATGGCAGTGGCCAGCGACGGCAAGCGGGAGCAACCTGTGGTGTTGCTGATGAAGCCTGAGCTGCGAGAATCGATGAAGGCCTTCTTAGATGCCGGCGAACGTAAGATCGATTTCTGGTATGCCAAACACCACTGTGTCGTATGTGACTTTTCCGATCAGCCCAACGCCTTCGTAAACGTCAACACGCCAGAACAAAAACAACAACTTTCCGAGGCAATTGCCCACTAAAAATAGAGGTGTACATGAGCATACCGTTTAACAATCCACTGCCTATCCCCGTCCTCGGGTTTTGCGCCTACAGTGGCACAGGCAAGACGACCCTGTTGAAGAAGCTGATCCCCGAACTCAATCGTCGAGGCCTGCGGCTAGCCGTTGTCAAACATGCTCATCACAACTTCGATGTGGATATTCCTGGCAAGGACAGCTACGAGATGCGCAAGGCGGGTGCCCGCCAGATGCTGGTCGCCTCACACGTGCGTTGGGCGCTGATGACAGAAGATCCGGTAGAAGAAGCCCCAGAGCTGCCTCACCTGCTGGCCCAAATCGAGGCCGACAAGGTGGATATCGTCCTAGTGGAAGGCTTCAAGAAGCTGGCGCTACCTAAGGTGGAGCTACACCGCGCCGCCCACGGTAAGCCCTTTATCCATACCCATGATGAGCACATTCAGGCCATCGCCTGCTGCGACGATACTCAGCTGCCCTCGGATCTCAGACGCTTAGATATTAACGATGTGGGCCAGATCGCCGACTTCGTCATCGAGTACGCCAATAACTGGCGCCCCTGCACGCCATCGCTCCCCCTCGCCCCCGAATGCGGCTGCGAGCTGGACACCAGCAAGACGCTGTCGGTAAGACAGGGGATAGACAAGATCCTCTCCTACGTCACGCCTGTGTCGGTCACGGAAGAGGTCGCCATAGACGACAGCACAGACAGGGTACTTGCTCAAGATGCCATCTCGCCGGTCGACGTGCCCCAGCACACTAATTCGGCGATGGACGGCTTCGCCTTTGCCTATTCAGACCCCATGTTAGACAGCTATAAGCTTGTAGGCGATGTGATGGCCGGTCATAGCTACCAGGGCACTCTTAATCCCGGTGAGGCGGTGCGCATCATGACGGGGGCCCCCATGCCGGACGGCGCCGATACGGTACAGATGAAGGAGATAGCGGAAGATCGCGGCGACACTGTCAGCTTCCGGGGCAATATCAGCCTGGGGCAACACGTGCGTCAGGCAGGTGAAGACATTGCCAAGGACCACACAGCCCTGAGCGCCGGGCACAGACTCAAGGCGGCCCACCAAGGCATGCTGGCGTCACTGGGCTTCGGCAAACTGCCCGTGTATCGCCGCCCCAAGGTCGCCGTCTTCTCTACCGGCGACGAGGTGTGCCAGCCTGGCGAACCGTTGAAACCCAACTGCATCTACGACTCCAACCGCTTCACCATCAAGTCCATGGTGAAGCAGCTAGGCTGCGAGGTGATCGACCTCGGCATCCTGGAAGATAACGAGGCCGCCCTGGTCGACGCCCTACAAGGCGCGGCGCAGCAGGCCGATGTGGTGATCAGCTCTGGCGGTGTCTCGGTAGGCGATGCCGACTTTATCAAGTTGGCGCTCGCCAAGGTGGGACAGATCAACTTTTGGCGCATCAACATGCGCCCGGGTCGCCCACTGGCCTTCGGTCAGATAGGCGACAGCCTCTTCTTCGGCCTGCCGGGTAACCCGGTAGCCGTAATGGTCTCCTTCATGCAGTTCGTTCAGCCTGCACTGCGCAAGCTAGCGGGCGAACAGGAGTGGACACCGACCTTAGTGCCAGCCATCGCCGACTGCACCCTGCGCAGCCGCACGGGCCGCACCGAATTTACCCGCGGCGTCTATCATCTAGGCTCTGACGGCCGTCTGCATGTCACCAGCACAGGGGCCCAGGGCTCGGGCATGTTGAGCTCCATGGTAAAGGGCAACTGTCTTATCGTGATCGCCGAGAAAGACGAGCAGCTCAACGTGGGTGATACCGTTTATATTCAACCCTTTGCCGATCTCTTATAGTCGACAATGGATTAGCCAGGCGGGCGAGGCGAACTCCCCCGCCGTCGTAGGTGATTCTGTATGAGTTTAATCGTCGATACCTTTGGCCGCACCGTGGAATACCTTCGTCTCTCGGTGACCGACAGATGCGATTTTCGCTGTGTCTACTGTATGAGTGAAGACCCCTGTTTTCTCGACAGAGAGCAGGTACTCAGCCTGGAGGAGCTGGCTTGGATAGGCCAGGCCTTTACCGAGCTAGGGGTCAAGAAGATCCGCCTCACCGGCGGCGAGCCTCTGGTGCGTACCGATTGCGACCAATTGGTCAAGCTGCTGGGGAGGCTGCCCGGCCTCAAAGAGCTGTCCATGACCACCAATGGCTCGCGCCTGAGTAAGTTTGCCGGCAAGATGCATGATGCGGGGCTGAGCCGTCTCAACATCAGCCTGGATACCCTGAAACCCGAGCTATTTACCCAGCTAACCCGCAACGGCAACCTGGAGCGGGTGATCCAAGGAATAGATGCCGCCAAGGCAGCGGGCTTCAGCCGTATCAAGATCAACGCCGTGATCCTGCGTGGTCAGAATGACGACGAGGTGCTGGATCTCATCGAATTTTGCCGCGGGCGCGAACTGGATATCGCCTTCATCGAAGAGATGCCACTAGGGATCATCGACGAGCGCAAGAAGAGCCGCCACTGCAGCAGCGACGAGGTTAAGGCCATCATCACTCAGCGCTATCCCCTGAGTGTCTCCGACAAGCGTACCGGTGGCCCGGCCCGCTACTACACCATGCCCGGCAGCAAGATACATGTGGGCTTCATATCGCCCCACAGCAACAACTTCTGCCACGAATGTAATCGGGTGAGGGTCACTGTGGAGGGACGTTTGCTCCTCTGTCTGGGCAACGAAAACTCGGTGGATCTCAAGGCAATCGTTAGGCAGTATCCCGGCGATATCGAGCGCCTGAAACGGGCGATTCTTGAGGCGATCAAGCTCAAGCCCAAGGAGCATCACTTCAGCCCCGAAGGCGAAACCCAGATCCTGCGTTTCATGAATGCCACCGGCGGCTGATGCCCTGGGCCATTTTCGATGATAGACTCTGACATATCTGATCTTGAATGAGTCTGACTCGAGATGGCCCTGACCCGAAGAAAATGGAATAACATCATCATCTTCGCCTCCATCGCCATGGTGGCGATACTCACCTTCTTGGATCGTGAGCGTCAGGCGATCCCGGAAGATGCCCAGCCCCTCTTCGATCAACAGGCGCCCCTGTTTCAGCTGCAATATGACGATCTCTGGCTCGCCCAGCAGGGCTTCGGTTGGCAATGTGACCCTAAGGTGCTCAACTGTCGCCAGTGGGCCGAGGCCTGGGGTGGCATCCTGGTTTCGCCTATCGCCAAACCCACAGGCATAGCCTCGTCCCCCCACGAGCTGGTGATCCAGATCCGCGACATAGAGACAACCCAGCTCTGGCTTTTCTATCCCGAAGAGGGACTGCTAAGCTCACCGGCCGGTAACTGGTATCGGATCCCGCCAAGTCTGCGTCCGTCATTGCTGCCGATCCTCAGACTCGATAACCCCTAAACCAGCAAAACGAAGAGACACCTATGCCCGAACTCCCCGAAGTCGAAGTGACCCGCCAAGGGATCTCCCCTCATCTGCTCGATCAGCAGGTCACAGGGTTAACCGTGCGCAATGCTTCCCTGCGCTGGCCCGTGCCCGAGGTCGCCCAGCTGATAGTGGGGCAGACTATCAGAGGCGTACGCCGCCGCGCCAAATACCTACTGCTGGATACCGATGCCGGCACCACCATAGTTCACCTGGGCATGTCGGGCAGCCTGAGGATCCTGCCCAAGTCGACGCCGGTAGAGAAGCATGACCATATCGATCTTGAGCTTGCCAGCGGCAAGGTACTCAGGTTTAACGATCCCAGACGCTTCGGCGCCTGGCTCTGGTGCGAGCTACCCGAAGCCGCCCACCCCCTGCTGGCCAAGCTAGGCCCCGAGCCCCTACAATCGGGCTTCAATGTCGACTATTTGACCAAGGCACTGGAAGGTAAGAAGAAGGCAGTCAAACTCTGCCTGATGGACAACCATATCGTGGTGGGCGTAGGGAATATCTATGCCAACGAGGCCCTGTTTGCCGCAGGCATACATCCACAGGCCGAGGCGGGAAGAATAGATAGGGAACGGCTCACCGTGCTGGTTGCCGAGGTCAAACAGATCCTGGCTCAGGCGATCAAACAGGGCGGCACCACACTCAAAGATTTCACCAACGCCGAGGGCAAACCCGGTTATTTTGCCCAGAAGCTGCATGTCTATGGCCGCGGCGGTGAGACCTGCACCCAATGCGGCAACCTGCTGAGCGAGATAAAACTCGGCCAAAGAGCCACCGTCTTCTGCGGTCTGTGCCAGCCACGCTAAGCCCGGCGTGGATAACCCAGCCTGAGCAATTCCTGTTTCCGTAAACGCAAAAAAGGCTGACAAGATGTCAGCCTTTTTCTTTACTTGTTTTCAGTTAAAGCCTTAACTAAACAAGTATTCTAAATATTAGAAGCGATACTCATAGCTGCCGAACAGGGTCGCATTGGTATCCTTGTCATCCTTCTCAAATTCAGACTGAGACACAGTGCCGCCCAGGCTCATCATCCCCTTCCAAACTGGCAAGCGATAGCTAAGCTCCAACATCAGCAGATCTTCCTTTCGCGGCTTGGGAGCCCAACCATTATTGACTGTCTTACCATCCTTGTTCAGTTGAGCGAAACGCAGCAGGGAGGTGAAGCCATGGCTGTTGGCAAACTGACCGATAAGCCCAAGCACATAGACGTTGGCGTCGCTGTCATAGGTGCTGCCGAGCGAGCGACCATAGTAGCGTGAACCACTCTTGTAGGTGCCGTGCTCATAGAAGCAGTTGAAGGCATTCTGATCCTCGCCACAGGCCACCATGGTATCAGAATACTCGAAGAAGAGCTTGTACTGCTGAGAGTCGAACTCGAAACGGGTATCGGCGCCGAACAGCTTGGCGCAGTCGGCCAGATCCCAGGGCATGGGGCCACTCGAGTCTTCACAGGTGCGCTCTAAGTAGAGGCCTACCGGAATGTCGAACCAGGTATCGGCATAACGAATATCGAAGCCTGCCATCTGGTTACCTATCTTAGACTGCAGCGCCGGGTCACAGCTGGCCTCACCGTTTACACAGGTGGTATTACCGGCTATGGCATCAAGCAGGGTCGATAGGCCGCACTCCTCTCCCTCACCACAGAACATGGTGGTCCAGGAGATCCCCATCTCCAGCTGTCTCAACGGGCGTATGGTGCCGCGAAAGTTCCACAGCAGCGGATTGGCGACGGCGCGCTCCTCTTCCAGATAACTGATGCCTGTGGTCAACGTCCAGGGACCGATCCAGGAGAGCCAGGGCGTCTCGAACGCGGCGGCATTATTGCGGCTCAGCATCAGGCTAGGCAAGGGGCGAGCGTTGTTTGAGCGATGCAGCGCGGTATCGAATCCCGGTCCCCACCATTGCTCCACGGCGCCGGCGGTGACCATCCAGTTACCCAGGGCGACTGCAAAGTAGGAGTCATCCAGGCGCACCTCTTTCTCATCCATGGGGTCGTAGTGGGCCGATGCCGCGACTTTGAAGGCAAACCTGTCACCCATATACTCGTGGGACGCCTTCACCTCAGCCTTCTCGCGATAGTCAGAACCAAAGTGCTGGAATCGGGCTGGATCGCTGCCGCCAGCCGCCTTGATGCGGCTGTTACCACGATTCTCGACCGCATTACGGTAGTAGAAGTTCACCCGGGCAAACGCCGTGGCGAGACCTGGCGAAAGCACTGAGGGCTCCACCTTGCTCAGATCACTGCCTATGCCCGACCACATCAGTGGATAGGTATTGACGGGCACAGTGATCACCCCAGCATCGGCGAGGGCCTGAATATCGGCTCTGAGATAGATATCGGAAACATCGACCCAGGGGGCCGCATGAGCTAAGGAGGTGATCATCAGGCCTAAAGCCGCGACGCCTCCAACAACATAAGCGCGAATTTTTTCCATCATAATGGGCAAACTAATCCTTTTTCTGCAGCGCATTGGCTACTTCTTCATGCACAAATTGGCTGACATCACCACCATGTAATGCCACCTCTTTCACCAGGGTCGAAGAGATAAACGAATTCTCCTCGGCCGGGGTTAAAAATACGCTCTCCAGATCGGCGCTCAGGCGCCTGTTCATATTGGCGAGCTGAAACTCGTATTCAAAATCTGATACCGCCCGCAGGCCACGCACCAGGACGCTGGCATTCTGCTCCTTGGCAAAGTCCACCAACAGACCGCTAAAGCCAACCACCTCGACGTTGTCCAGGTGCTCAGTCACCCTTTTGACCAACTTTACCCGCTCCTCCAGGCTGAATCGCGGCTGCTTTGAAGGGTTGGCAGCTATACCTATCACCACCTGCTTGAACAATTTCGCCGCACGTTCGATAAGGTCGGTATGACCGTTAGTGACGGGGTCGAATGTTCCGGGATAAATCGCTTTCGTGTGCATGGCTCTCAGCCCTTACTTTGGCTTGGTATAAGTTGATGGCGGAATTGCGCCTAGTTTAACGAGTTTCCCACTCGGATTGAACCACCGGCATCGAATTGTTTATTGGCGAAAAAATCGCTAGAAGCTACAGTTTGTATCAATAGTGTAAAAATGCCATGGAAGAATGTTTGGTAAATAGTCGCCGATGCTAAGATAGGCAGAATGAAGCGTCATTAATGCACGCTCGCATTAAGCATTCGGTCATAGGCGATCCGCCTAAAACAGCCTCCATAAAATAAATTTCCTATGATAAAACGCATACTAGTCATTCGTAATGATAAAATTGGCGATTTCGTCAACACCTGGCCCGCGCTCTACGAGCTAAAAATGGCACAGCCCAATGCCAGCATAGAGGTCTTCGTCGCTCCTGTATTAGAAGAGTTCGCCAAAATCTGCCCCTTCGTCGATCATGTCATCTTCGACAATGGTGACGACCCGGCGATCCGGCAGGCATTTGCCAGCAGACAGTACGACGCTGTTATCGTGTCACGCTCACAGATCCGTACCTACCGACTGGTTCGCCAGCTGGATATTCCCTACAAGCTAGCCCCTAAGCTCAATTGGTACCAGTATCTGTATCGACACAGAGCCAGTATAGAGGTGCCTAAGGGGCTGGGCGGCTGGCGTAAGAGCTGTATGTTGGTAGAGCACTTCTTGAACGACCATGGCATTCCAGTACCTCCACTGCCGACCCAATACTGGGATCTCTCCCACGAGCGGCGCAAATGGCAGGATCACTATGGTCAACAAGGTGAGGAGCGACTGATCTTCGCCCATCCGGGAACGGGTGGCTCAGCCACCAGCATCTCGCCCAGGGATTTTGCCAACCTGCTGATACAGGTAGACAGGCAGACCGACATAGCCTGCAAGTTTGTATTGACCTACAGCGGCCAGGAGATATCACTGGCACAGCAGATGTATGATCTTCTGATTGCTCAAGGGATAAATGTTGTCATGGCCAAACCGCTCAGCAACCTCGCCGATTTTGCCAGGTCACTGGTGGCCGCCGACATGTTTATGGCCGGCTCAACGGGGCCCCTGCATATCGCCGGATTACACAATATCCCCACAGTGGGTTTCTATGCGGGCAGACGCTCAGCCCCCAAGGTGCGCTGGCAGACTCTGACCCAGAGCGATAAGCGTCTGGCATTTACCCCGCCCATAGGCAAGAAGACGGGCAGGAATATGGCGCTCATAGACTTCGATCTGGCCAGCAAGGAGATCGCCAGCTTTCTTAATACCCAGTATGCGTGGCAGCAGGCTGTCGGTTAAGCTAGCAGAGTGGTAACAGGTTATTAGTCTACCAAAGCCATGCCTAAGTCTAGGTAAGACATATGTATCCCTAGGTGATCAAAAAGCCCCAGTAATTTGACTGGGGCTTTGATTATTTAATTTCCCTTACCACCTCAATCAGTTGAGTGGTCGAAATTGCCGGAGTCCGCGGCAGATAGACCACTTGGCACAAGGGCTTTAAATGGTCGAATTTGCCTTGCCAGTCATCCCCCATCACCAGGATATCGGCCTTATGCGCCTGAATATATTCCGCCTTTAACTCCAGCGACTCCTCCAGAAACACTTCATCGACGCAGGCTAGCGCCTTGACGATACGCATTCTGTCGCGTTCGTTACAGATAGGGTAGCGCTGTTTCTTGGAGAAATTCAGCGCATCCGATGAGACGCCTACCGTCAGGTGCTGCCCTAACTCTCTGGCGCGCTCGATAATGTTGAGATGTCCGATATGAAACATATCGAAGGTCCCGAAAGTAATAATTCTCATGAAGCCTCTTCGGACAAAAGGTAATCGACGATGCGCTGACTAGAGTGGCCATCAACCCGACCGGCCAACTCTAAGGTATACTGCGCTCGCTTGGCGGCATATGACTCGGGCTGGGCTATCTGTTGATCCACCACGACTTTGAGCTCCTTGTACGACGCCGCGTGAGCGGCCACACCGGCATAGCGGTAGAGATCTTCATCCATGCGATTCTTGAAACGGAAACTTAAGATGCCGCGATAACTCCAGCGCAGGTGATAGAAATCACACCAGACTACTGGCTTATCCAGGGCCGCAAACTCAAATAAAGCCGATGAGGCGTCGCTGATCAAGAGATCGGCACTGGCCATGAAAGGCAAAAGGTTTGCCTGCTCCACAGGGGCCAAATAGACATTGTCAAAAGATCCCCAATGCTCCAGCAGTCGCTTCTGCTTGTTATAGCTGGGCTTGCTCAAGGAAAAATAATGCGGCTTTAGCAATATGTTGTATTCGCTAAAGGCGCTTGGCCAATCTTTAGCCATCTTCTCAATACTGCTGGGATAGAAGGTGGGGGCATAGAGCAAGGTCGGCTTAGCAGGATCTAAACCTAGTGACGCCAGATCCAACCCGGCCTCGCTGCCCTGCACGATAGGATCCAGCTTGGCATAGCCGGTATCGATAAAGGTCTTATGGGGATAGAGCTGTTGCAGGCGCTTGAGGCGGTATTCCCCCTCGACGAAACGCACATCCATATCCGATTCAGACACAGTATAATAACAGGCCTTAGGGCCTATACCATGCTGCATCAGAGCTGTCTTACAGATCCCCTTGAGCTTGGCCGCCGCTTCGAAGCTGTTGCCAAATATAACCCAGCTGGGTTTCTCCTTCAGGTAATAGGCGAGCGCCTCCTCCTGAGAGTCGACCCAATGGGTCTCCAGACCATTCTGCGCCACCAGGGCGTCGAGCGCCGCCTGTTGATCCTGACTGCGATAGATCACGAAACGCACCACCTGCCCCCGAGCCTGCAGCTCCTGCATGACGGGCAAATATTGCGGCAAATAGTATGGATGCAGAACATCAAAACAGATCACAATCAATCTTCTCGCTGGTTATCGAAACCTTTGACCCGGCGCGAGGGGCAGCAGATCGCCGCCAAGCACTCACCCTAGCCTCAGTCTATCAATGGGCATACTGGCGCAGATTGTAACACATTCCATTAATACTACAGCCAATTTGTCACCTCGCCAGGCGAAAGCCTGACCAGTGAGCCCGGCGCAGTTGGCGCCGAGTCACAAATGAGCAAACTCATAGTCCCGAGTCACTGGCAAATAGCCATTGGCCAAGGTTTTCTCTGTCATCAAAGCCATGTATCCTTAAGCCACTTTAATTTTATCGGCTAGGGCACAATGTCTCTTATTCCAAGTGAACGATTAGCACAGGCAAAACGCCTCCTCTTTGTTTCCCCTTTGGCACTGGGCGATTTTCTCTATATCAAGACCTTTCTGGCCGCGCTCAAACAGCAGCATCCAACTCTAGAGGTGGATATCTGGCTCGACGATAATCGCAACAATCAGGACGGCTGGCGCCTTTCTCGCAGCAAGATCATGCAGCAGTGGATCGCCGCCGAACCCGCCTTCAGCCGCAGCTATGGCTGCAGCGACAGCAAGGCGATGCAGGACAGACAGGTCGAGGCCGCCAAGGCCCTGAATTATGACTTGGTGATCACTCACTCCGGCAGCAAGAGCGAGCAATTCTCAGCCCTGGCCAGACGCATCAGCCCCAAGGGTTTTATCGTTACCAGCCTGGCCAAGTCCAAATTTGGCGGGCTGCTCGACTCTTGGTTTTTCCGTCACAGCGACAAGACCTTTAAGATAGATGTAGCGGCCCTCGGCGAGCAGCACCATATTACCGATCGCTACTATCAGTTGCTGCACAGAATTGCCGGGCTGACACTGGAGGAGTCGGCCTTCATGCCGTCGCTGACCATTGCCCCAGAGGTTTCCGAGACGGCGAAGGCCTGGCTAAACAAGAAGTTTCCCGGTCAGGCTCAGGGCAGGCTCTATTTTCTGAACCATCTGTCGACCAATAAGAAGCGCGACTGGCATCAGTCTCAGCTATTCGAGTTGATCGCCCGTCTCACCGAGCTGGCACCAGACAGCCGCTTCATCATCAACAGCACCCCGGAAAACTTTAGCGCCCTCGAGCAGGCCATCACCGATGAGCCCAGGCTGGCAAACAGCCAGGTCGCGGTCTTTACCGTGCAAGACAATTTCTTCGAGCTGCCGGCCATGATCGCCGCCGCCGATATGGTGATCACGGTCGAGACCGCCATCATGCACTTTGCCACCGCCAGTCAGCGTCCACTGATCGCCATGATGCGGCAGAAGAAGCCCTACTGGGCGCCGCCGGAAACCGCCAGTTCCAAGGTGCTATACGCCTCGACCGGCAAGGGCTATGTCAGCGATATCGGCGTCGACGAGGTGACGTCCACCCTTGCCCAGATGTCCGAGAACGAGAAGCCAGCCACCCATTCACAGTTAAGTTCATAACAGCCAAGGCCCCATTATGAAAAAAGCCATCTTCACCCTCGCCATTGGCGACAACCCTATGTACCGCGCGGCGCTGAAAAGCTTCGAGCGCTATGCCGAAAGGGTCGGTGCCGATCTCGTGGTATCGGATCGCCTGCACTACAAAATCCATATCGAGAACCCTAAATACTCGGCCAGTCCGGCCTGGCCCGAAAAGCTCTATACCGCCGAATTATTGAAGCAATACGACAGGGTGCTCTATCTGGATGCAGACATAATGGTGACACCATGGGCTCGAGATATTTTCGAAGAGTATCAAGATCTTGAAACTGTCTACATGTTCGATGAGGGCCCATACACTGACCGTACCATTCCGGTCGGCGAGATCAATGCCGCCTTCGACGCCGTCGAGAACTGGCCGCAAACTGATGGCCACTACAGTTACTACAACTTTGGCATGTTCCTGATCTCTAAAGAGTGTCCCCTGTTTGAACTCGCCACCCTGGAAGGGATGCAGCAGGTATGTAACACGGTTAAGTTCTACGATCAGACCTATGTGAACTACGTCATTCAGAAGAACAAGATCAAGAACCAAGGCGTCGATGCCGCATTCAATCGCATGGATCTGCTGGGCAACGAAGATTATCGCAAGGCCGACTTTATTCACTACGCCGGCCGCGGCTACCGCATCAAGTGTCCGAGCCGCGAGATCCGCTATGTCGACGACTACTGCCAGATGTATGGCGATACCCTGACGCCGACGGAGATAAAGCAGCTCAAGCTCGATGCCTGGAATCTCTATACCGCCAACCTAAAGCGTAAGAGTGGCGTGCCCCAGGGACTGCTGAACTTTATCGGCAAGCCGACCCTGGGACGCAAATGGCTTAAATAAAAAGTGGCTTAAATAAAAACGGCTTAAATAGCGGTTAATATAAATAAGCAATTACTTAAGTTTCAGGGCTGCAAACACTAACAGTTGCAGCCCTTTTCATGCCACAGTCCACCAGCCTTTCGTTCACCTTTGCAACTCAAGATTTACCCCGGAGTTACAGCGACATCCGCGCATTAACACAAAACCAGCTAATAGATTGAAAAGATAAAACTTATCGCCTCTAACGAGTAAAATTTCGCCCAAGATTATCACTCGTTAAGGCACCATGAAGACCTCACTCATCATCACCACCTATAACTGGCCTGCGGCGCTAAGTAGCGTGCTCGCCAGCGTCCAGAGGCAATCTCGCCTTCCCGACGAGGTGATCATCGCCGACGATGGCTCAGGCCCAGCGACTCGCGAGCTTATCGACACACTCAAGGCCAGCTTTCCCGTCCCGCTGATCCACAGCTGGCATGAAGATAGGGGCTTTCGTCTGTCTACCAGTCGCAATCGCGCCATAGGGCTCGCTCTCTTCGACTACATCATAATGATCGACGGCGATCTCGTGCTGCACCCAGACTTTATCGCCGATCACCTTGCCGTCGCCGAACCCGATTGCCTGGTGACGGGCAAACGAGTGAAGCTGGGACCGGCCTTAAGTCAGCGAATCTTGGCTGGCGGTACGCGTCCGGGTCTCTTCTCACCTGGTATCGCAAGAGGTAGAGAGCTGGCGCTTCGCAGCCGTTGGCTGTGTGAGAAAAGCGGCTGGGGCGTGCCGGACTCGATAGAGGGCATACACGGTTGTAACCTGGGATTCTGGCGGCGAGATGCCCTGGCCATCAACGGCTTTAATCAGGCGTTCGAGGGCTGGGGCCCTGAAGATAAGGAGTTTGCCCTGCGCATGTACCACAACGATAAATGGCGCAAGCGGGTAAAGTTTTATGCCGTCGCCTTTCATCTGCATCACAAGGAGAGCTGCCGCCAGCAGTTGGCCAGCAACAATCTCTTGTTTCAGCACACGCTTACCCAGAGACCGATTCGCTGCGCCCAGGGCATTAGCGAACTCGGCTCCTAAGGTGACTGGCAGAGGCTCAGATAGTCGGCGATTATCTTATCGATTGCCACCTGCGTGAGGATCTCACTGTCTGCAAGGCTAGGATAATGCTCCAAGGCCTGATCTAGCTTACGACTCAAGGCCTCACTATCCCGCCTCGGCACCAGATATTCGGCAAGCTCATTTGTCATGATCTCATCCGGCCCATGTGGACAGAGGGTACTGACCACGGGCGTGCCACAGATCAAGGACTCGATTAGCACGGTGGGCAGGCCTTCATAATCTGAACTCAGCACTAATAGGCGCGCCGCCTTAATCCAGGGAAAGGGATTGGCCTGAAAGCCGGGGCAGATGATGTGATCGGCCACGCCATGCTTCTTGGCCAGCTTCATCGCCTTCTTGGGGTTGTTGCAGAGCAGCACCAGTGGCAGCGGCTTATTCATCTTGGCAAGTGCCTGAAATAGTATGTCATGGCGTTTCTGGCGCGCGACCCGGCCAACATGGATAAGATACTCCCCCTTAGGGATATCCGGGTTCACCTCGGCGGCCTTTGCCCTGATGGCCTCGACATCGAAAGGGTTGTAGATGGTGCGCATGCTGCGGGGCGCAATTCGCCCGGTCTGACTAATCTCCCTCGCGATCCCTTTGGAGACGGTGATCAACGCCTGACCATTCAATGCCCGCTTGGCCCTAAGCATAGTGAGATAGGAGATAGGCCCGAGTTTACGCTCGCGCCTTAACTCCTCTTCGATAGAATTATGCACCACAATATGCAGTGGCGACACGCCCGCACGGGTCAGCAACAGATTGCTCTTGTCCAGGTTGGACAGGATAAGGTCGAACTTGCCATGAGTCTGCTCTAGCCTGTCGACCCACTGTTTCACCCTTGCTGCCGAACGGCCTAGTCGCCACCAGGCGATGACATGACGATCGCGTTTATCGAAACAGACATGCAGGGGAATATCCGCTGGCACGGCATAGTCATAATGTGGGGAAAGCACCAGAAGATGCGGTTCATGGCCGAGGCGTTTCAGCTCGGCGGCCAGGGTCAGAACTATCTTCTCGGCCCCGCCACCAGCCAGGCTATCTATGGCCAAGCCGATACGTTTAGCGCTCACCGGTTAGCCCCAATAGTCTTTCTATCTCTGCCATGCAGATATCCAGCCCCTTGGCCTCAGCCTCTCTATCCATATTGGCACCTAGCTGCTGAACTGTCTTCGGCTCCAGCAGGCTCTGCACCTGAGCGCACATGGCATCGAGCTCGATATCACAGCTCAGCGCCAGACCTCGCTGCACGCAGCGCTGAATCCGCTTGGGCTGATCCTTGGAGACGGCCACCGCCAGTGTCGGCACCTTGAGGGCGATCGCCTGCAGCAGGGTGTCGCCACCGCTCAGCACGGCGCCCGCGGCGCTATCGAGCAGATTGATAAACTCCAGGCTGGAGAGTCTCTCTATGGCCACCACGCCCTCTAGCTGAGGTAAATCTTTGGGATAATTAGGGCCAAACACCATGACACTGGGGATCCCCGTCTTTCGATAACAGGCCTGCGCCACCTGGGCGAAGCGCTCGGCGGCCAAGGTCGAGCCGATATAATGTCCGCCAGAGCCGGCGCTATAGAGAAGATAACCTTTCGGCTCCAGGCCATACGCTTTCTGTAAGGCTTGCTGCAAGGCGCTATCTGGCCGCGCAAAAATAGAGCCGGTAAAGATAGGCTCTGCGCGGTTAATCAGGTTTAACTTGAAGCGGTCGAAACGGCTGATATCGCCAATCACAAACTCGGGTTGCACCACCCAATGGCTGTCGGTGACCAAGGCACGTTCGAGCTTCATGCCGCGGGCACGCTTGCGTTTATGCTGGCTGATGAAGACCACCTTGGCGCCGCTACGGTTGGCGTGTTTAAGCTGGGCCTTGCGACCGGCGGCATCGAAGATCACTAAGTCCGGCTTGAGCTGCGATACCAGCTGGTTGACCTCTTTCACTCGCTTGGTGGGGGTATCGTTAACCAGATGTGTCGGATAGGGACAATGCTTGGCATAGGGCGCACGGCTATTGAGCACGAATTCGACCTGCGCCTGCGGCCAACGCTGCATGATCTCGTCGGCCACTATGGTGGAACGCATATATTCACCTATCCCCTCTTCGCAGGAGACAGGTACAAACAGAAATTTTGGCGCCACTGACATCGACGATATCCCTAAAAATGAATGGGAAAACCCCATCTTCCCTCATTGCATGACTCAACTGACGGGGGCCAGATGAGTCAATCAAACCTGAAGTCTACCATTAATCGACGACTCCTTGCTATTAACCAGCCCCCGACACCAAGCGATCAAACTCCGCAATCACGGGCGTCACCTGAATCATCTCCATCAGGTGTGCCCCCTTGGCGCGGGTTCCCCAAGGCACCTCGCCCGTATGTTGCTGGGCGATCGCCTGCTCATAGACGCTGACCACACTGTCTAAGCAAGTATAGGGGCCGGTGCGCCCAGGGTTAGAGTGGGCATAGAGGCCGATCACAGGCGTACCCTGAGTCACCGCCATATGGGCTGGCCCAGTATCCGGTGCCAGGACGATACTCGCCTGTTTCAAAAGCGCAAGAAGCTGAGTCAGCGAGGTCTTACCCACTTGATTCTCGATACGGGCATCGCCATGGGTGAGGATAGCCTCGGCCAGCTGACGCTCCATAGGTACCGGCCCACCGCAAAGCAGCACGCGATAGCCCTTCTCAAGTGCATGGTCGGCCACCTGAGCATAACGCTCGGGCAGCCAGTTGCGCTCGGCCTTACTGGCGGCGGCGCAGATCACTAAGGTCTTATCCCCATCTGGGATCAGCTGGCGTGCAAACTCGGTATCGGCGGCGGGCACAGGAATCTCCCACTTAGGCTGAAGATCCGTGACGCCCACGGCCTTGGCAAAACCCATAAACCCCTCGAGCACATGGGGCGTCGCCAAGGGCTCCACCCGGCGATTGGTCACCAACCACTGTCCCTCCTTGGCGCGGGCACGATCGAAGCCCAGGCGCACCTTGGCCGAGATAGCCAAGGATGCGATGGTCGCCCTCAGCGCCACCTGCATATGCAGCAGCAGATCGAAACGACGCCCCTTAAGCGCCTTGCGCAGATTGAGATAGCTTCGCCAGCCCTGGGATTTGTCGAAGATCACAAACTCGACGCCGGGCAGATGCTTGAGCAGCTGATACTCCACCTTGCCGATCACCCAGGTGATCTTAAGATCTGGATACTGACGCTGAATCGCCTGCACCATGGCCACCGCATGACACACGTCGCCGATGGCAGATAAACGTAAGAGACACAAAGAGTGGGCAGTCTGCAAATTCAAGCTCATATAGGGGCCGTTGAGAAATAGTAAGGGAGTAAGGATCCGCAACGAGTTTAATGTAGAATGTCGCTAGGTTCCATGATTAGGCCGCCATAGGACCAACTTTCTTTAGAACCTGTGGCCCTGTATACCGGCCGGAAGACACGATGAAGATTCACGATACCAGCATTCCAGACGTTAAGTTGCTCGAGCCTCAGGTGTTCGGCGATGAGCGCGGCTGCTTTTTCGAGACATTTCGTCAGCAGTGGTTTAGGGAGCACCTGGTGGATCTCGACTTCGTTCAGGAAAATCAGAGCCATTCGCTGCAGGGCACGCTACGTGGGCTGCACTATCAGCTCAGGCAACCTCAGGGGAAGCTGATCCGCGTGGTCAGTGGTGAGATCTTCGATGTGTGTGTCGATCTGCGCCGCAGCAGCCCGAGCTTCGGCCAATGGACGGGACATCACCTGTCGGCAGACAACAAGCACCAGCTCTGGGTGCCACCGGGGTTCGCCCACGGCTTCTATGTCATCTCGCACGAGGCCCACTGCCTCTATAAGTGCACCGACTATTATGCCCCGAGTGACGAACACAGCATCCGCTGGGACGATGCCAGCCTCGCCATCGATTGGCCACTACTAAGCACACGGTCGCCAATCCTGTCGCCCAAGGACAGAGCGGCGGGCACCTTTGCCGAGGCCAATTACTATGAATAGTAGAAAGCATCACTCATTAGTCGGGCGCAATATCTTGATCACCGGCGGCGCCGGCTTTATCGGCTCGGCCTTGATTCGCCACCTCATCGAGCTAGGCGGTTGCCGCGTGGTAAACTATGACAAGCTCACCTATGCCGGCAATCTGTTGTCCCTCGAATCCATAGCACAAGATCCCAGCTACCATTTCATCCAGGGCGATATCAATGATGGCGATACCCTGGGTAAAGCCCTCAGGCAATATGAGATAGACCTGGTGATCCACCTGGCGGCAGAAACCCATGTGGACCGCTCTATCGAGGGGCCGAGAGCCTTTATCGACACCAATATTGTCGGCACCTTCGAGCTGCTACAGCAATGCCTGCAATATTACCGCAACCTGCCGACTGAGATGGCGACACGCTTTCGCCTGCACCATGTCTCGACCGACGAGGTATTTGGCGACCTAGGCTCAGACGAGGCGGGATACTTTAGCGAGCAGTCCCCCTACGCCCCCAGCTCCCCCTATTCCGCCAGTAAGGCCGCGGCGGATCATCTGGTTAGGGCCTGGCACCGAACCTATGGCCTGCCTGTAGTGCTGTCGAACTGCTCCAACAACTATGGCCCCTATCAGTATCCGGAGAAGCTAATCCCCGTGACCCTGCTCAACGCCCTGCAGGGAAAATCGATCCCCATCTATGGCGATGGCAAACAGATCCGCGACTGGCTCTATGTGGATGACCACGCTCACGCCCTGTGTCAGGTAGCCGCTCGGGGCAAATTAGGTGAGAGCTACAACATAGGCGGCATGAATGAGATGACGAATCTCGAAGTCGTCGGCCTGATCTGCGAGCTGTTAAATCAAAAGGTCACCGAGAAACCCTGCGGCATAAGTGATTTCAGGCAACTTATCGTCTTCGTCAAAGACAGGCCGGGACACGACACTCGCTACGCCATAGACGCCAGCAAGCTGAACCACACCTTGGGCTGGCAGCCTAATGAAAGCTTCGCCAGCGGTCTGGAGAAGACGGTGGACTGGTATCTGACGCACCTGGATTGGTGCCATCAGGTGGCGAGCCAGTCGTAATGGGTCAAGCACGATGAAACCGATATTGGTGATCGGTCGCCATGGGCAGGTTTCCCACGCGCTCAAGGCGACTCAGCCTGACTGCTACCAGGTGGACTATCTGGGCCGCGAGGCGCTTGATATCAGAAGCAGCCTGAAGATCGCGCAGGTATTGGATCAGCGGGACTATAGACTGGTCATTAATGCCAGCGGCTATACCCAGGTCGACGCCGCCGAGACAGACAGCCAGGCCGCCTTTGCCCTCAACCACCTGGCGGTTAAGGCATTAGCCGGGCACTGCGGTAAACGGGGTATCAGGCTTATCCACCTCTCCAGCGACTATGTGTTCGATGGTCGGCAAAACAAACCCTATCGCCCTGAGGATACGCCTAACCCGCTAAGTCGCTATGGCGAGTCAAAGTGGCGCGGCGAGCTGGCGGCGCTGGAATACGGCCAGGGTCATACCTGCATAGTGCGCACCTCATGGCTCTACTCCCCCTTCGGGCATAACTTTGTTAAGACAATGCTGACCCTGATGCGCCAGTGCAAGCCGCTTAAGGTGGTCGACGATCAGTGGGGCACGCCGACATCTGCTTTGGCGCTGGGACAATTTATCTGGCAACTAATTCAAGTGATAAAGCCAGAGCCCATCTATCACTGGAGCGATCTCGGCGTCACCAGCTGGTATGAGTTTGCTCGGCAGGTATCAGATAGCGCCAATGCCTTGGGTTTACTCGATGAGCCGGCGAACCTCAGTCCCATTAGCACCCAGGAATATGGCGCCGCGGCGCCTCGCCCGCATTACAGCGCGCTGGATAACAGTGGCTCCAAGGGGATATTGCCCGCCAAGCGCTGGCAAGATAACCTGATCCAGGTGCTGCAACTACTGGCGAAAGAGGGCTGACAGGACGCCAATATCGGGTACAATTCCCCATAACGACCACCTAAGCCCCTTGAGCCAGTAAATCTATGCAAATAAAACCTACCGATGCCGGTTGCATCGTCTTTAGCCAAGCTTCGCTCAAGGCGATCACCCCAGATTGGTTTACCTTCGATTACTGGCAAGACCTAGGAGCCATCACAGGCTCTTCGACGGGCCGCTACACCACCTGGTTTATCAATCCCCATCCCCTGAGCCAGGTGCCTGGGGAGGAGTGGGTGCTTAGACACTATTATCGTGGTGGCATGATGGAGAAGTTCAGCCGCGATGCCTATCTCTATACCGGGCTCAAGCGTTGCCGGGCGATCGCCGAATTCAACCTGCTGGAGCTGCTGTTTAAGGAAGGATTTGCGGTACCGGAACCTGTGGCGGCGCAGATCCAGCGCAGCGGCCCCTATTATCGCGGCGATATCATCATCAAGCGGATCCCGGGCGCTCGCGATCTGGTGGCTGAGCTGAACCAGGCGCCTATGTCAAATGACAAATGGCAAGCCTTGGGTGCCTGTATCGCCAAGTTCCATCGCCGCGGCGTCTATCACGCCGATCTTAACGCCAAAAACATACTGCTGGCCGGTGAGACCTTTACCCTGATCGATTTCGACCGCGGCGCGTTGAAGAAGCTTGACAGCAAGTGGCAACAGGCCAACCTGGCTCGCCTGCTGCGCTCCTTCAACAAGGAGAAGGGCAAGGCGCCCGAGCTGCACTTTACTCAGGAAAACTGGCAGCAGCTATTGGCGGGCTATACTCAGGCCTAGCCAAGCCTGCCTATTAGCGACTATGCCTTAATCAACTCGCTAGCCAAGGCGAACTGAGCTGCCAGTGCGCCCTTATTAGCCTCGACCACCTCAAGTCCGGCCTCTCTGGCGGCCAGATAGGCCGCCTTATCGTCAAACTTATGCACCAGCTGCTCGGCCAACTCTTCTGCGTCCTGCACTAAGGCGAGGGAGCCCGACTCGTTAAGCAAGCCTGTGATCTCGGTAAAATCCCAATGGTGGGGCCCCACATAGACGGGCAAACCGATGGCCGCCGGCTCCAGAGGATTATGGCCACCATTCTCGATCAGCGTACCACCAACGAAGGCCTGATCCGCCGCGCCATAGAAGCTAAGCAGCTCCCCCATGGTGTCGCCGAGCAGCACCTGAGTCTGGTCGTCCACCCTATCTTGTTTACTGCGGCGCGCCAGCGTGAGCCCGGCGGCCTTCACCCGACTGGCCGCCGCGTCAAACTGCTCCGGATGCCTAGGCACCAATACCAGCAAGGCGTGGGGGAAACGCATCAACAGGCTCTTGTGCGCCGCCAGCATGATGTCGAACTCCCCCGGATGCACGCTGCCCGCTACCCAGACAGGGGTCTCCATCCGCTGCCAGGTCTGACGCAGCCCCTTGGCCTTCTCTAGCAGTTCAGGCGCTATGGAGAGGTCGAACTTAAGACTGCCTGTGACCTTCACCCGCTCGGCATCGACACCCAGGTCGATGAAACGCTGCGCCGCCTGAGGCGACTGGGCAGCAATAGTATCCAGTGATCTCAGCATGGGCAGCGACAGTTTAGGCCGGCCGCGGTACTGGTTAGCCGACTTCTCCGACAGGCGGGCATTGGCCAGCATCAGCTTGATGCCCCGCCGCTTGGCCTGATGAATCAGGTTTGGCCACAGCTCTGTCTCCATAATGATGATCTCTTTAGGCTGTAGCTGACTCAGGAAACGCGCCACACACAAGGGAAGATCGAAGGGCAGATAGCAATGCTGTACCGACTCTCCAAAAGCCTTAACCACCTCGGCCGAGCCGGTGGGGCTCGTGGTAGTAATGGTAATGCTGAGCTCTGGGTAGGCGGCCTGGAGCTGTTTGATCAGCGGAATCGCCGCCAGGGTTTCTCCCATGGAGACCGAATGGATCAGCAGATCTGCGCGCGACAGTTTCGATAAACCGAAGCGCTCGCCCCAGCGACCCCGATAATCCGGGCTCTTAAGCGCCCGAATCGCCAGATAGAGGATGAGCAGAGGGCTTAGCAGATACAGCAACGCAGAATAGAGGGAACGATTCATAGGATTATGACAGGGTTAATTTACTCATATGCCTTATATAGTAACATATGCCAGAGGCCGACGGACGGCAAACAGCCTCCGGTCCTGGAAGCATCCGGCGCATTTGTAAAACAGCCTAAAAACAGGCTGTTAATCTTAACTGGTCTGAGTAGCCATAGATTGACTTTTACCCGCTGGCTGATAACTTTCAACTGGAGCCTTTACTCGAATATAGCCAAATAATCCCGTTCCGCATGTTAACTCAAGCGCACTGGTAATTAACCGACCTACTTAGGATCAAGATGAAGACCCGCGATAAAATCGTCCACGCCGCCCTGGCCCTGTTTAACGAACATGGTGAGCGCAGCATCACTACCAACCATATTGCCGCGCATCTGGGGATCAGCCCGGGTAACCTCTACTATCATTTTCGTAATAAAGAAGACATCATTCGCTCCATCTTCAGCCTCTATGAACAACACCTGGAGACTGGCTTTCAACCCTATGAAGGCAAGAAGGTGGATGTCGACCTCTTGATCGGCTATTTCGATGCCCTCTTCTACACCCTTTGGCAATTCCGCTTCATGTACGCCAACCTGGTGATCATCCTCAGCCGCGACGATGTGCTCAATAAACGCTATACGGTCACCCATGAGCAGGTACTCAAGCGAGCCACCAGCATTCTCACCCAGCTGAAAAAAGATGGTGTAGTGGTACTGGAAGATGCTGAAATCACGCCGCTGGCCGACACCATCCGCATGGTCGCCTGCTTCTGGATCAGCAACCAGCTCACCCACTCGGAAGCCACCCAGATCACTAAGACCTCACTCTACGAGGGTCTGTTAAGGGTATTGATGATCTTCAAGGCCTACGCCAGCGAGTCCGCTAAACCCACCTTCATCAGGCTGGAACAACACTACCATGCCCTGGCGAGGGCAGAACAAGAGGAAGACTAAGTCACATCGGCCGCCCGTCTGAACAGTTGGCCGTTAGCTTAGGCCAGTTGAGACGGGTCAGTTGTGACATTTCGCATTATTTTTTGTTATGCGAAAGTTGCACATGCACTAACTTAGTTAATAGCGCAAAAAAAAATGTGGCACAGGCCGGGTTTAAGGTTAGAATTCGGCCAGCCTAGCGCGATCCATATCCCAGGCGTCCCCTTTTCCAGCAAGCTTGCTGGCAACAATAGATGGTCGAAACTGAACTAGACTTAATCATTCATCGACGGGACGAAACCTGGCTATGACAAGCCTGACTTATGCGTTAAAGATGGTTCCTAACTTATCGCCTTTCCTCGAGCCTATCTGCCAAGCGTGCAGGCTCGAGCAAAGCATACAAAAATAAAACGAGACAGAAAGAAGGAGACTACAGGTGGCAACGACCTCATTCTACGATCAAATCAATCAGCAGCTGGCTGAAGTGAAAGCGGAAGGCTTATACAAGAGCGAGCGCGTTATTGCCTCTCCTCAGAAGACTGAAATCGAAGTCAACGGCCACGAAGTGATGAACTTCTGCGCCAACAACTACCTTGGCCTGGCGAATCATCCAGAGCTGATCGCCGCGGCACAACAGGGCCTGAGCGATCACGGCTTCGGCATGGCGTCTGTTCGCTTCATCTGTGGTACTCAGGATATTCATAAGCAACTCGAAGCCAGCCTGAGTGAATTCCTAGGCATGGAAGACACCATTCTCTACTCTTCATGCTTCGATGCGAACGCCGGCCTGTTCGAGACCCTACTGGGCGCCGAAGACGCCATCGTCTCAGATGCCCTGAACCACGCCTCTATTATCGACGGTGTACGTCTGTGTAAGGCCAAGCGTTTCCGCTACGCCAACAACGACATGGCCGATCTTGAGACCCAGCTGCAGGCGGCAAAGGCTGCCGGTGCGCGCCACATACTGATCGCCACCGACGGTGTATTCTCCATGGACGGCGTAATCGCCAACCTCAAAGGTGTCTGCGACCTGGCCGATAAATATGGCGCCCTGGTCATGGTGGACGACTCACACGCAGTAGGCTTCATAGGTCAGAATGGCCGCGGTACCCACGAGTATTGCGACGTGATGGACAGAGTCGACATCATCACAGGTACCCTGGGCAAGGCCCTGGGCGGCGCTTCGGGTGGATTCACCTCGGCGAAGAAAGAGGTGATCGACTGGCTGCGTCAACGCTCGCGTCCTTACCTCTTCTCTAACTCGCTGGCCCCTTCTATCGTTACCGCCTCTATTCATGTGCTAGAGATGCTAAAGTCTGGCCAGGCACTGCGCGAAGCCGTATGGGAAAACAGCCGTTACTTCCGCGAGAAGATGACTGCGGCAGGCTTTACCCTGGGCGGCGCCGACCACGCCATCATCCCTGTGATGATTGGCGATGCCAAGCTCGCCAGCGACTTTGCTAACCGTTTGCTGGAAGAGAATATCTATGTGATCGGCTTCTCCTTCCCTGTGGTACCTAAGGGCCAGGCGCGTATTCGTACCCAGATGTCGGCCGCTCATACCCGCGAGCAGCTAGATCGCGCCATCGATGCCTTCACCCGCATCGCTAAAGAGATGGGAATTATCTAGGAGTCTATCGATGAAAGCCTTAAGCAAACTCAAGCCTGAAGAAGGCATCTGGATGGTTGATGCGCCAAAACCTGAAGTTGGCCACAACGATCTGCTGATCAAGATCCGCAAGACCGCCATCTGCGGCACCGACGTGCATATCTACAACTGGGACGAGTGGTCGCAAAATACCATTCCCGTCCCCATGGTGGTTGGCCACGAATATGTGGGCGAAGTGGTCGGAATTGGTCAAGAAGTCCGAGGCTTCCAGATTGGCGATCGCGTCTCTGGCGAAGGTCATATCACCTGTGGTCACTGTCGCAACTGCCGCGCGGGCCGTACTCACTTATGCCGCAACACCTCTGGTGTCGGTGTTAACCGCGAAGGCGCATTTGCCGAATACCTGGTGATCCCGGCCTTCAACGCCTTTAAGATCCCTGACGATATCTCAGACGATCTGGCCTCTATCTTCGATCCGTTCGGCAATGCGGTGCACACGGCACTATCGTTCGATCTCGTGGGCGAAGATGTGCTGATCACTGGTGCGGGGCCTATCGGCATCATGGCCGCCGCGGTTTGTCGCCACGTCGGTGCGCGCCATGTGGTGATCACAGATGTGAACGAGTACCGCCTCGAGCTGGCCAAGAAGATGGGCGCCACCCGCGCCATTAATGTGGCCAAGGAGAAGCTGGAAGATGTAATGCAAGATCTCGGCATGACCGAAGGCTTCGATGTGGGCCTAGAGATGTCGGGCGTACCGGCCGCCTTCCACTCCATGCTAGATACCATGAACCACGGCGGCAAGATCGCCATGCTGGGCATTCCTGGCGGCGACATGGCCATCGACTGGAGCAAGGTGATCTTCAAGGGACTCATCATCAAGGGGATCTACGGCCGAGAGATGTTCGAGACCTGGTATAAGATGGCCAGCCTGATCCAATCGGGTCTGGATATCTCGCCAATCATCACACATCACTACAATGTCGATGATTTCCAAGCCGGTTTCGACGCCATGCGCTCGGGCCAATCGGGCAAGGTGATCCTCAGCTGGGATTAATCCCCCGCCCCCTTCGCAACCGGGGCTGTACTCTCACGGCCCCATGTTGCACACTTAACTTATCCCTCTTTTTCATTACAGGTTGACTATGTCTGCTTTTCAACACCTGAGTGTCAATCAACTCATCCATATGCTGGAAGACAATGCCGAAATACAGGTGGTCGATATCCGCGACGGCGCCAGCTTCGAGGCGGGACAGATCCCCGGTTCGACCAACCTCAACAACGAAAACCTGGCACGTTATATTGCCGAGGCCGACATGGACAGCCCCTTAGTGGTCGTCTGTTATCATGGCATCAGCAGCCAGAATGCCGCGCAATACCTGCATGAGCAGGGTTTCGATGACGTCTATAGCCTGGACGGTGGTTTCCAGGCCTGGCGCGAAGCCCATTAATCACCCGAGGTGAATATGTTGGAACTTGGTCGTCTCCCCAATGAACGCGCCGCCCAGGCGCTGATCGATTACCTCAAGGGTCAGGGCATAGATTGCCAGCTGCAACATGCCGAACTCGGGGTAACCCTCTGTGTCACCCGAGAACAAGACTATGCCAAGGCGCGCCGCGAATATGAGCACTTCGTACGCAATCCCTATGACGACAAGTACCTTCAGGCCTCCTGGGAGAATGGCAACACGGGCACCAAGCTAGACTATGGAGCGCCTGGACTCCAACTGGTGACTCAGTTCCTGTCCGGTGCCGGCCCCTTGACCCTTGTCGTCATGCTCAGCTGCACACTAATCTATCTCGGCTTCATCTTCGGCTTCGCCAACCCTATCTTCGAGGCTCTCTCCTTCTTCGGCGCCGTACCCGATAGTGATAGTACGCAGATATGGCGAGTATTTACCCCGAGCCTGATGCACTTCTCCGCCATGCATATCATCTTCAACCTGCTCTGGTGGTGGTATCTGGGAGGTAAGATAGAGAACATGCTGGGTGTCACACCACTGGCGACTCTGCTGCTGATCGCCGGCACCCTGCCGAATCTGCTGCAGTATGCCATCGGCGGCCCCAACTTCGGCGGCCTATCGGGCGTGGTCTATGCCGTGGTGGGCTACACCTGGATTATGGGAGTCAAGCGTCCCGAGAAAGGAATCGGCCTGCCCCCTGCCTATATAGGCTTTATGTTGATCTGGCTGGTATTCGGCTTTACCGATATGTTCGGCCTCTCCATCGCTAACGGTGCCCATATCGGCGGCTTAATGGTGGGCCTGGCCCAGGGCTTTATCGACAGTCGCCGACGGCATTGATGCAAAGCCGAGATCAAAAAGGGCCCGGCAACATGCGGGCCCTAATTTAATTAACTCAGATCACGCCAGCTCGATCACCTTCTTCACCAGCTTATCTATGCCGATATGAGCCTGGGCAATATTCTCGGCCAACATATAGGCCGGCGTGCTCACCAGTTTGCGCGCCTCATCGACGACGATCTGCTCGACATTGGCCTCCACATGCTCGCCCCCCATCAGATTAAATGCATGAGCCGTGTCGCTGTCGTGGCCTATGGTGCCCTTGGGCTTCTCGCCATAGAGCTTAGGGATCATCACGGGCGAGATGCAGATGAAACCCACCGGCTTGTTTGCCTCGACAAACTCGCTGATGAAGGCCTTAACGCTGGGCGCTACCTCACACTCGCTGCCGACCACGGCAAAGTTACACAGGTTCTTCGCGGCACCAAAGCCGCCAGGGATCACCAGACCATCGAAGGCCTGGATATCTAACTCATCGGTAGCCTTGATGTCACCACGGGCGATGCGCGCCGACTCCACCAGCACGTTGCGATGTTCACCCACGGCCACCTCACCAGTGAGGTGATTCACCACGTGCATCTGCTCTATGTTTGGTGCGAAACATTGATAACTCGCTCCGGCCTGGGTCAGCGACAGCAGAGTCAATACCGCCTCATGAAGTTCGCTGCCATCGAACACTCCCGCGCCGCTTAATAAAACAGCAAATTTTTTCATTAAAAACTCCTTTAATAGACCGAATGGTTTTAACAACCAGATAACAAAAGGGTTGATCTGATTATTTTTCATGCTAAGTTAGTTCATCGACTCTAACAAGGCAGAACTATTTCGCCAAGTCAGAGCATAAATATGGATGACAAAATAAAAAATCCACAAATTAGGAATTTTTACTCGGAAGTAATACCTAGTTCACATAAAAATATAATACAAAAACAAATCAACAAGTTACATCACCCGCTTATGTTCGTCGTCGTGATCCCTACTCGCTGAAACTTTTTTAGCTCACAGACTTATCCACAGGCTGCTGAGTAATTTGCCGTGGCCGAAATCGCCCTAATATGGCATGCTAGCGCCATCATCGCATACCGAAAAAATAGATAAAATTATGCCTAATATCGCTGAAAACCCACTCATTCTTGTGGATGGTTCCTCCTATCTTTACCGCGCCTACTATGCGCCGCCCCATCTGACCAACTCCAAGGGTGAGGCCACGGGGGCCGTGTATGGCGTGATCAACATGCTACGCAGCCTGCTCAACCAATATAAGCCGACCCAGATGGCGGTGGTGTTCGATGCCAAGGGAAAAACCTTCCGCAATGAGATGTATGCCGAATATAAGGCACACCGCCCCCCCATGCCGGACGATCTCAGGACGCAAATCGAGCCGCTGCATCGCATCATTCGCGCCCTGGGGCTTCCCCTGGTCTGTATCCCAGGCGTCGAGGCCGACGATGTCATAGGCACCATCGCCAGACAGGCGAGCCAAGAAGGACGTTCTGTGCTGATCAGTACCGGCGATAAAGATATGGCGCAGTTGGTGGATGACAAGATCACCCTGATCAACACCATGACTAATACCATCCTGGGTCCCCAAGAGGTGAGCAAGAAGTTTGGCGTCGGCCCCGAGCTGATCATAGATCTCTTGGCGCTACAAGGCGATAAGGCAGATAATATTCCCGGCCTGCCCGGCGTCGGAGAGAAGACGGCGCTGGCTATGCTACAAGGTGTCGGAGGCGTCGAAGCCATTCTCGCCAACCCAGACAAGATGCCTGAGCTTGGCTTTCGGGGTTCCAAGACCATGCCCGCCAAGATCGCCGAATATGGCGACATGCTCAAACTTTCCTATGAACTGGCGACCATCAAATGCGACGTCGAGCTGGAACAGGACTGGCACCAGCTCAACATTCAAGACGCGGATCGCGACGAACTGATTAAATGCTACGGCGAGATGGAGTTTAAGCGTTGGCTGGCCGAGGTGTTAGACAACAAGTCGAGCGGCGGTAATCAAGAAGAAGCCGAAGAAGAAGCGGCGCCTCAGACAATCGAAAACCAGTACGACACCATTTTGACCTGGGAAGCCTTAGATGAATGGCTCAAGGCGCTGGCCGCCGCACCACTGTTTGCCCTGGATACCGAAACCACCAGCCTCAACTACATGGAGGCCAAGCTAGTCGGCCTATCTTTTGCCATCGAACCAGGCAAGGCCGCCTATTTGCCGTTGGCGCATGACTATGCCGATGCCCCAGAGCAGCTCGACAGCGAGCAGGTACTTGCCAAGCTCAAGCCACTGCTGGAAGACGCCAACCTTCTCAAGGTCGGGCAAAACCTCAAATATGATATGAGCATACTGGCCAATGTCGGCATCGCCCTCAAAGGGGTCGCCTTCGATACCATGCTCGAGTCCTATGTATTTAACTCGGTCGCCTCCAAGCACAACATGGACGACCTGGCACTGAAGTACCTGGGCCATAAGAATATCAGCTTCGAGGAGATCGCCGGCAAGGGCGTCAAGCAGCTGACCTTCAACCAGATCCCGTTGGAGACTGCGGCGCCTTACGCCGCCGAAGATGCCGATATCACACTCAGACTGCATCAGCACCTCTGGCCAAGACTGCAAAAAGCCAGCGAGCTTGCCAGCGTCTTTAGCGATATAGAGCTGCCCTTGGTCAGTATCCTGTCTCAGATCGAACGTCAGGGCGTATTGATCGACAGCATGCTCCTAGGCCAGCAGAGCGAAGAGCTGGCGCGCAAGATAGACGAACTGGAACAAAAGGCCTACGAGATCGCCGGTGAGCCCTTTAACCTGGGCTCGCCCAAACAGCTGCAGGCCCTCTTCTTCGAGAAGCTTGGCTATCCGGTATTGAAGAAGACCCCTAAGGGTGCACCGTCCACCGCCGAAGAGGTGCTGGTCGAGTTGGCACTGGACTATCCACTGCCTAAGATCATCCTGGAGCACAGGAGTCTGTCTAAGCTTAAGAGCACCTACACAGACAAGTTGCCGCTGATGGTCGATGGCAAGACTGGCCGGGTACACACCAGCTATCATCAGGCCATCGCCGCCACGGGCCGCCTGTCATCCAGCGAGCCAAACCTGCAGAACATCCCCATCCGCACCGAGGAGGGCCGCCGTATTCGTCACGCCTTCGTGGCGCCCGAAGGACGCAAGATCCTCGCGGCCGACTATTCGCAGATCGAGTTGAGGATCATGGCTCACCTCTCCCAGGATAAGGGCCTGCTAAACGCCTTCTCCCAGGGCAAGGATATTCACAGGGCCACTGCCGCCGAGGTGTTCGACGTCGACTTCGGCGAAGTCACCAGCGAACAGCGTCGCCGCGCCAAGGCGGTGAACTTCGGCCTCATCTATGGCATGTCGGCCTTTGGCCTGGCCCGCCAGCTGGATATTCCGCGTCACGAGGCCCAGCAATATATCGACATCTACTTCAAACGCTATCCTGGTGTGCTCAAGTATATGGAAGATACCCGCGCTGCCGCCGCCGAGCAGGGATACGTGTCGACCCTCTATGGTCGCAGACTCTATCTGCCGGCCATCAAGGATAGAAACGCCATGCGCCGTCAGGCCGCCGAGCGCGCCGCGATCAACGCGCCGATGCAGGGCACGGCCGCCGATATCATCAAGAAGGCCATGATCAACATCGCCCGGTGGATTGAGACAGAGACTCAGGGAGAGATCACCATGATCATGCAGGTACACGATGAACTCGTGTTTGAGGTAGACGCCGACAAAGCTGACTCGCTCAAACTCAAGGTATGTAAACTGATGGCACAGGCCGCCTCATTGGATGTCGAGCTACTGGCCGAAGCAGGCATAGGCGATAACTGGGAGCAGGCCCACTAGGCCCAATGCTTAGCCACCATGCCTCGGCCCTGCCGAGGCATTTTTTATGCTATGAGCCCCATTTCCAATGGGATCTCACGCCAATCTCCCTTTGAGCCGAAAAAATCACCGAAAAAAGTAATATTTTTTCACTTTCAGACTATTCTTGCCTAAATAACTCTTTTAAAGACGTTTTTCGTAAATTTCAGATCAAAAACCTGCGCTTTTATTGAGCACTTTTTTAGACATTGCTCACATTATTGTCGTTTTTTACAAAAAACAGTTTCCCATATTACGGCCAATGCAGTATTATTCTCTGCGTAGGGTACAGAGGTTAAGATGTTCTATCTTTCAGACCTTTTTTTATTTCACGTTAAGTGAAAAGCCAAATTATGGCGCCCCAGCAAGTTACTTGCTGGGGCTTTTTTTCGTCTGCAATTTAATTTAGAGCAAATACTTTAACTTGAGATCGATTCGGGCTATCCTATGGCCACTAAGCACTATTGGTCAACGACCGATAGAACTTGAGTCTTGTTGAAATTTAGCTTCTCCCCAAAAGAGCTAATGTATTTTTGCCGATGGTGTAGCCGTCGGCATTTTTTTTGCCCGCTCTCCTATCAGCTAAATACCAGGCATAAAAAAACGCCCCCAACCTGGAGGCGCTCTCAATTCACTCGTCACTTAGCTTTACTACTCTTGCTCTGCGTCGGCCAATGCCTCCACCAGCCAGTCCGGATGGCACCACTGGTTGAGAATACTGAGCACCTTAGGTTTACCCGTACCCTTCAAGGAAGAAAATGGCTCCACCTTCACACCGTCGCCGAAATCCGCCAATGCCTTACGCACCTCGTTGACCGTCTTCATCCGGGCACTCTGCGCCAGCTTGTCACACTTGGTTAGCAGGGCAAGCACAGGAATATCGCAAGCGACCGCCCATTCGATCATCTGCATATCGAGATCTTTGAGCGGGTGACGAATATCCATCAGTACAACTAGGCCGCTCAAACAGTCTCGCTCCTGCAGATATTGTCCCAGCGCCTGTTGCCATTTCTTCTTCATCGCTAGCGGTACTTGAGCGAAACCATAACCGGGTAAATCCACCAGGCGCCTATGCTCATCGAGCGCGAAGACGTTGATCAACTGGGTGCGCCCAGGTGTCTTACTGGTTCTCGCCAGGTTCTTCTGTTCGGTCAATTGGTTCAATGCGCTCGACTTTCCGGCGTTAGAGCGGCCGGCAAAGGCGATTTCGACGCCCACATCACCGGGCAAGTGCTCATCTAGATGCGCAATATCCGGCGCACTGATCAAAAACTTGGCCTGTCGAAAATCGATACGAGAATCAGTCACTACCCACCCCAAAATTTGTTATTTCTTCAGTTTAAATATCGAAGACTTGCTTACATTTGCACAATTTCGTGTAAAATATTACCCCGATCACATAAATCATATTTTATCACGCTTGCAGGTCACTCTCGTAAGCTCAGGACAAAAAATTTAACTAAAAGTTGGAACGCCATGAAAAAGTTCGCTATTGCGCTATCAATGTTAGCCACTCTATCAACTCCGGCTCTAGCAGCAGGTGATGCTGAAGCGGGAAAAACTAAAGCAATCGTTTGTTCTGCCTGTCACGGTGTTGATGGTAACAGCATGATCGACATGTACCCCAAGATTGCGGGTCAACAAGAAACTTACCTGAAGAAACAGCTAACCGAACTGCGTCAAGCTGCCCACACAGGTGGTAAAGAAGGCCGCAACGATCCTATGATGAGCCCAATGGCGGCGGCATTGTCGGATCAGGATATCGAAGATTTAGCGGCTTACTTCTCTTCACAAAAGCTTGCGATGAGCGAAGTGAACGATGTACCTGAGTTGGGTGAGCAACTTTACAAGGGTGGCGACGCCGTCCGTGGTGTTACCGCATGTATCGCCTGTCACGGTCCAAATGGCCAAGGTTCTGAAGCAGCCGGTTTCCCAGCCATCGCGGGTCAACACGCTAACTACATCAAAATCCAGCTAAATAAGTTCCATGATACAAGTCGTAACAACGACCTGAACGGCATGATGCAGGACGTTGCCAAGAAGCTGACCAGCGAAGATATCGAAGCATTATCTAAATATATATCAAGCATTAAGTAATTAATTGCTCGACGAAGAAAGGGTGGTCGATACCACCCTTTTTTACACACCAAGGTTTACGTTTACGTAAACTGTAGAAAATTGATGCTTGACATAGATCACAGATTTCGTTTTAATTGTGCCCGTACCGAGGTAAACCCAACTGTTTGTATAAAATCTACCTAATAAGAATAAACAGATTTCGGTATGTGATTACATTTAAGATATAAGAATAAAGTTAAGCAAAAATAATAATAATTTTTTGACCACTCACTAAAAATAATAAGAGTAGTACTTCGCATCTGAAGTCGGGTCGTAATAATTTGGTAAGGATATTGGTTAGGAAGGCCAATGCGCTATTTAGCATTATTCCTTACGGTTCAGAAAACAGTTAACTGCTTACTGCTGAACTTTAACGTAAACCTAACAGGGATGGTTTATTAGGCGTCAAAGATGACGATATGGATTGTGATGTGTCAAGAAGACCATCTACGGAAGCTGTGGTCAGGAAGGCGACAGGGAAAGAAAAAAAGCGTCTGGAAGACCGAAAACGAAAATAACTATGCATGGAAAGCAGATTAAAAAATAAGATGGAATCCGACTGGGAGAGTCGCATAGCAAGTAAGGAAACTTGGAATCAGAATTGAGTACCTTTGGTACTTTTTGGAAGGCGACAGTGATACTGTCGCCTTTTTTTATCTCCAGCGGAAAATACGCTTCTGTTTCCGCTTGGCCTACAGTAAATTAAACAGGCAATAGCAAATAACCTAGCCTTTGAGAGTCATGCCCAAACCATGCGAAGATGCCCCCTGTGCACC
This sequence comes from Shewanella insulae, assembly GCF_009831655.1. Classification (GTDB taxonomy): domain Bacteria; phylum Pseudomonadota; class Gammaproteobacteria; order Enterobacterales; family Shewanellaceae; genus Shewanella; species Shewanella insulae. Next base: position 176,208 of record NZ_WRPA01000011.1, read on the forward strand.
AGCGAAGCTACCGCCCCCTTCTATCAAGATAGAAAACGAGCTATCTATCGCTGTAAACGCTGCATGCTACTGTTTGCCGATGCCAGCTCTCATCTGCCCCCCAGCGCCGAGGTAAAACGCTACCGCTCAGCCAATAGTAAAGACAAACCGCTGCAACAATTCTTATCCAGCCTGATCACTCAGTGTGAGCAGCAGGTTCAGGGGCCACTGCTCGGACTCAACTTCGGTCGTCTGCTTGGCCCACAGGCCATGACCCCCCTCGAGGCCAGAGGCCATAAACTTAAACAGTACGATCCCCACTTCGCCCCGGATCATACCCTGCTAAGGCTCAAGTACGACTTCATCTGTTGCTATCGTGTCTTCGAGCATTTTCGCTTTCCTGGTAAAGAGTGGCAGCTTCTTTGCTCTCTGCTCAAACCCGGTGGCTGGATGGCGATCAGCACCCAGCTGCTTACCGAACTCCAGGGCTTTCCCAAGTGGCACCACAAAAACAATCTAACCCATGTCAGCTTTTATCAGGAAGCCACCTTCCAATATTTGGCGAGCCAGGCCGAATTTAGGCTATTATTCGCCTCGAAAGATCTCATTTTGGTGCAAAAACCAACAGGATCTGGTATAACACGCGACCCAAGTTCACTTATCTGACTCAAAGTGAGATAGGTTCACGATTTTTTGCAGTTGAGATTAACGCTATGTCCCGTAAAAAAACGCGCAAGATCAATGAGAATGCGCCAAAACGTCCGCCTAGAACCAAGAAAGAAGACCGTACCCTCACGGGCAAGAAGCAGAAGTCGGGCAATAAAGCGGGCAGTCGTCATAACGAAAAGCAGATCCAACACAAGCAATCGAGCACAGCCCAGGCCAATGATCCTCGTCACGGCAGCAAGAAACCTATCGCACTGGAATTGCCGACTAAGACGCCTGTGGCCAAGCAGCCGAAGGCACCTAAGATGAGCGACGAGCAGAAACTTCTTAAGCTAGAGGAAGATCCAAGACTCAACAAGCTGCTCGACATGCTCGAAGAGGGCCGGGATCTCAACGATGCGGATCAGGCCTGGTTAGAGAAACAACTGACAGAGATCGAACGCCTGATGGATCACCTGGGCATCACCGAAGAGGACGATCTCGAGCATGTGATGAAGACCACGGTCGGCTCAGATGACGATCTCCTGAATAAGTTTGAATCTGGCGCCGATCTGCTCAAAGATTACCAGGATAAAGACTAGGCCCAGGCTGACAAAAATGGCATCGATTCGATGCCATTTCTCTATCTCGTCTCACTGACAAGCACTGAGACAAAATACACCTAGCTAACCAACACCTCGGATTGCATTATGACCACGACACTCCTCATCCTAGGCGCCATCATCATCTTAGGCCTGGCCGCCTACGCCGCCAGCCTGCTACTCAAGCTAAAACAGCAAACCGCCCAACAAAAAGCCCAACGCGAGGCCCAACAAGCAGCCAAAGATGCCAAAGAGCTGGAGCTGCTGAGCAACATCCACTATATCGCCGCCGCCATGCTCGAGGAGCGCTGCGAACTCTCAGAGGGGGTGATGCGTATCGGTAAACTATTTAATATCCTCGGCCACGACGAACAGCTAAAACACCAGTATCCAGCGCTCTTTAAGCATTTTGAGGTCATAGAATCTCACCCCATCATGGAGCAGCGTAAGGCACTGGCGAAACAGCAACGGATGAAGCTAGACTTAGAGAGAATGAAGTCCGAATCGGCGCTGGAAGCCGAGATCATGACCGAGGTAGCTGTGCTGGCCAAGGCCTATGCCCACCTCAGCCACTGACGTGAGTCGGTGCACAAAAACGGCTTAACGCCAAGACATTTAAGCCGAAAACAAGGATATTCATCAGCTAACATAAATTGCAGTGCTAATTTGCAACCTGGATCAATGTTATTCGCTCAATAACATTGCATACTTCGCTAGTTGCTAATTTACCACCCTCGGAGGACACGCCTTGAAGCAGCCCACCCAAATTAGTTGGGATCAGTCAATGATCGAAAAATATAATTACAGCGGTCCTCGTTATACCTCTTACCCGACCGCACTAGAATTTGACGCCTCCTTCACCGAAGAAGACCTGCTCACCTCTATTGCCAACAGTAAGAGCAATAAACTATCGCTGTATCTACACATCCCTTTCTGCGCCAAGCTCTGCTACTACTGCGGCTGCAACAAGGTGATCACCCGTCACCAGCACAAGGCCGACCAATACATCGAATACCTGGCGGCAGAGATCGTCAAACGTGCACCACTATTTGAGCATTACCAGGTCACCCAGATCCACTGGGGTGGCGGTACGCCAACCTTCCTCAGCCCGGAGCAGATCCTCAGGCTGTCGGCGCTGCTCAAAGAGCACTTTAATATTGCAGACGAGGGCGAATACTCTATCGAAGTCGATCCACGCGAAATCGAACTCTCTATGCTGGACACCCTAAAAGAAGCCGGCTTCAACCGTATCTCGGTTGGCGTACAGGACTTCAACAAAGAGGTGCAGATTGCCGTCAACCGCGAACAGGACGAGCAGTTTATCTTCGACCTGATCGCCAAGGCGAAGGAAATGGGCTTCGTGTCGACCAACATCGACCTGATCTACGGTCTGCCACACCAGACGCCAGAAAGCTTCGCCGAAACCATGCAACGCGTACTGGATCTGTCTCCCGACAGACTCTCTGTGTTTAACTACGCTCACCTGCCGGCACGTTTCGCCGCCCAGCGTAAGATTAAAGACGAGCACCTGCCGACGCCACAACAGAAGCTGGAGATGCTACACCAGACCATCGAGACGCTGACGGGCGCTGGCTATCAGTACATAGGCATGGATCACTTCGCCAAGCCAGATGACGAACTCGCCATCTTACAGAACGAAGGACGCCTGCACCGTAACTTCCAGGGTTACACCACCCAGGAAGAGTGTGATCTTCTGGGTCTTGGGGTCTCCTCTATCAGCCAGATTGGCGACTGCTACGCCCAGAACCAGAAAGATATCCGTCCCTACTACGAGTCGGTGGACGAGAAGGGCCACGCTCTGTGGAAAGGCTGTAAGCTCAATCGTGACGACGAGATCCGCCGCGTCGTGATCAAGCAGCTGATCTGTCACTTCGACCTGGATATGGCCAAGATAGATAAGCAGCTAGGCATCAAGTTTGAAGAATACTTCGCCGAAGATCTCAAACTGCTACAGACCTTTATCGACGACAAGCTGGTCGAAGTGAAAGACAGAAAGATCACAGTTGGCGAGACAGGCCGTCTGCTGATCCGCAACATCTGTATCTGTTTCGACGTTTATTATCGTGACAAGGCCCGTCAGCAGCAGTTCTCACGGGTTATCTAAACCCTAAACATAAAAAAGCCGATGAATTATCATCGGCTTTTTTGTGGCTAACGCTCTAAGTCATCGCCCTTAGGCCTTGGCGGCATAGAGCGCCTTACGCTCACTGTCAGAGATAAAGGCCATCTCCACGCCATTGCGTTGCAGCTGCGCCAACTCGGCATCGCTAAAGCCCATCTCCTGCTTCACAGTGTCGTACTCATGCTTGATGTCGATGGCACTCACGCCCGGATCGTCTGTGTTGAGACCAATCAACACGCCCGCCTCCATGAAGGTGCGCAGCGGATGCTCCTGATAGCTGGTCACTGTTGACGTATGCAGGTTACTGGTTGGACAGGACTCTATGCCTATCTTATTGGCGGCCAGGTACTCCATCAGCTTAGGATCGTGGATGGCATTGACCCCGTGACCGATACGGGTCGCCCCAAGCTCCTGAATAGCCTGCCACATGCTTTCGGCACCGGCAGCCTCACCGGCATGGGCCGTAATGGCCAGCCCGGCGTCACGCACCTTCTTGAAGTGATCGTTAAACAGGGCGCCTGGGAAGCCTAGCTCATCCCCCGCCAAGTCCATCGCCACCAGATGCTGCTTGTGGGCAAGCAGCGCCTCTAGCTCCTGCATGCAGGCATCCTGACCGAAGGAGCGAGACATGATGCCGATCAGGTTGATCTTCACCTCATAGTCCTTGAGGCCAGCCTTAACACCATCGATAACAGCCTCGACAACGCCTTCCATCGGCAGCTTATGGTTCATCGCCATATAGTAAGGACTGAATCTCAGCTCGGCGTAATCCAGGCCGGAGATCGCCGCATCGGCAACATTCTCGTAAGCCACACGTTTAACTGCATCGAGATCCGCCAGTACGGCAACCATCCAGTCTAGCTTCTTCAAGAAAGCCACCAGGCTGGACTCTTTCCCCTGAATTTGAACGAAAGGCGCCAAACCTTCCAAGGTATCGGCAGGCAAAGCAATATTGTGTTGGTGGCCCAGGTCCCAAATCGTTTCTACCCTGACGTTACCATCAAGATGACGATGCAGATCCACCAACGGAATGGATGTATCAATCATATTTAACCCCTATTTGAACCCCTCAGCCAATATTGTTTTTTATCTGGTCTGAAGTTGTTGCAACTATAACACGCATTTTTTAACGATATGCATGACTTATGTTCAGCTTTCGACCAAAGTCCGTTGCAATACCTGCTGACAATTTATCTTGTGCCATGGGTGACCCACCAAATTGAATATTGCATAATCGTTGAGCTTATACCTAGGCCCATAATAATGACAACAGGATCACCCATGCATAAACCCTTAGCCCCTTGCCTACTCATACTCAGCCTCACGGCCTGCCAAATGACGCCCTCGGCGGATGTCACCACGACACCGCAAACCAGTGTCAGCCAGAGCCATCAGCAACTTCAGCGCATCATAGACGATGCCTGGCAACTTAGATTAGAGTCTAGCCCAGAAATGGCGTACGCACAGGGGGATAAGACGGCGGCGGGTAAGCTCGATGACCTCTCGCCCGAGGCCCGGGCCAGCCATAACCAGGCCGAGCAGGCCCTGTTGGCACGTCTCAAGGCATTAGATACGGCATCGCTCAATGAGGCCGATCATATCGACGCCCAGATTCTCGCCTATCAGCTACAGAATAGCGTCGATCAGTATCGTTTCCACGATCATTATCTGCCGATCACCGCAGAGAGTGGCTTTCACGCCTATATCGCTTCCATCGCCAAGGGTAACTTCAAAAACGAAGCCGATTACCTCAACTACTTCAGCAAACTCGAGGCGCTGCCTCGCTATTTTGCTCAGCAAACCTATTGGCTGAAACAGGGGCTGGACCAAGGCATCACCCCGGCCAAAGTGGTCTTGAACGGCTTCGAAGAGAGTATTAGCGCCTTCATAGTGCCGGTTGAACAGAGCGGTTACTTCAAGCCCTTCACCCACTTTCCCAAGCACTTTACCCAAGCTCAGAAAGCTGAGTTGACGGCGCAGGGCAAGGCCTTGATTGAGCAGAACGTACTGCCCAGCTATCAGGCCTTCTATGACTTCATGACCCAGGAATATATTCCCGGCGCACGGGAGAGTATCGCCGCCTACGATCTTCCCGACGGTAAAGCCTTCTATGAGAATCGCGTACGCTACTACACCACGCTGCCCATGACTGCCGACGAGGTGCACCAACTCGGGCTAAAAGAGGTTAAGCGCATCCGCGCCGAGATGCAGGCGATCATAGATAAGCTCGGCTATCAGGGCAGCTTCGCCGATTTCTTACACTTCCTGCGCACAGATCCTCAGTTCTACGCCAAGACCCCGGAGCAGCTCCTGAAAGAGGCCGCCTTTATCGCCAAGAAGGCCGATGCCATGTTGCCAAAATTTTTCGGCAAACTGCCGCGCACTCCTTATGGCATCCAGGAAGTGCCTGCCGAGATCGCCCCTAAATACACCACTGGCCGTTACTCCGGCGCCAATGGTGACGACCAACCCGGCTATTACTGGGTCAACACCTATGCCCTGGACAAGCGCCCCCTGTATGAGTTGGAAGCCCTGACCCTACACGAGGCCGTGCCGGGCCATCACCTACAAATCTCTCTCAACAAGGAACTGACCTCACTGCCTAACTTCCGCCGTTACAGCTACATCTCGGCCTTTGGCGAAGGGTGGGGACTCTACTCAGAATATCTCGGGCTGGAAGGTGGTTTCTATAAAGACCCCTACAGCAACTTCGGTCGCCTTACCTATGAGATGTGGCGCGCCGCCCGTCTGGTGGTCGATACGGGCATGCATGCCAAGGGCTGGACACGTCAGCAAGCCATCGACTATATGGCTGGCAATACCGCGTTGTCGCTCCACAATGTCACCACAGAGATAGACAGATATATCTCCTGGCCGGGACAGGCGCTGTCCTACAAGATAGGCGAGCTCACCATCAAGCGTTTGCGCGCCAAGGCCGAGGAGGCCCTAGGTGATAAGTTTGATATCCGCGCCTTCCACGATGCCGTCTTGGCCAATGGCTCTGTGCCTATGGCGCTGCTCGAACAGCAGATTGACGACTTTATCGCCGCACAGGCGGCCGCTAAGTAGTAATCCTCCTCTGGCGTCCTAGTCATACGATAGTGGCGCCAGAGACACTTAGCCCCCTCAAGCCATTAATCACCATAGGATACCGTGCTACACTCAGGCATCTTGTTCCTAATTCAGATTGCCCATGTCCACAGCCCCAGTCTCTACAAGCAGTGGCACCATCGCCACAGAACTGCCGGTATTTTCCAGCGAATCAGAAGACAATCGTCAGCAGCTAGATGCTTTCTGGCGGAAGGTGGAGCAGGGCTATCTGACGACCAGTGACGGGCTCAAGCTAGCCTACTGCGTAGCCACACATCCTGAGTCGACCAGAGCGATAGTGATCAGCAGTGGTCGCGTCGAGGCTTATCTCAAGTATCAGGAACTTATCTTCGATCTGTATCAGCTAGGATATAGCGTCTACGCCCTGGACCACAGAGGTCAGGGGCTTTCAGCCAGGCTGACCGACAATCCGCACCAGGGGCATGTGGAGAAATTTGCCGACTATGTGAATGACTTTGGCCATTTCATCGATACCCTAGTGAGCCCCAAACAACATGACAGGTTGTTTCTGGTAGGGCACTCCATGGGCGGCACCATAGCCACCCTGTATCTTCAGCAGGCGCCCAAGGTATTCGATGCGGCCGTGCTATCAGCCCCCATGTATGGCATCTGTCTACCTATGCCTAAGCCTTTCGTGCGTTGGTTGGCTGGACATCTGGATAATGGCTCTAACAATAACCCCAACTATGTCTTAGGGGGCAAGGATTATGAGCCCGTCCCCTTCGAGCAAAACGACCTCACCCATAGCGCTAAGCGTTATCAAGACTACCGTCGGTTGTATGAGACCTACCCGCAGCTTCAGCTTGGCTCCCCCACCAATCGTTGGCTAATAGAGTCCCTAGATGCCTGTGAGCAGGCCATTCAAGCCGCGAAACACTCTCAGACCCCTATATTGATCTTACAGGCGGAGGAAGACTCTATCGTCGACAATCGCGCACAAGATGCCGCCAAGGGAGAGCATTGCCATTTGTATAAGGTCGTTCATGCCAGGCATGAGATCTTTATGGAAAGGGATAACGCCCGAGACCAGGCGCTGGGACAACTGGCTGATTTTCTTAGCCTACACGCTTGATAAAGCCTGCTGCTCACCGAGCCGCACCAACAAAGCACTCAACTCTTCTCCCGGCATAGGGCGGTGAAAGAGATAGCCTTGGTATAAGTCACAATGATAAGCCTTGAGTTGTTCGAACTGAGACTGGATCTCGACCCCCTCTGCGACAAACTCAAGATTCAGGCTGTGGGACATATCGATCATGGCCTTGACGATCGAGGCGGACGCCTCACCATTACCCATGTCTCTGATGAAGCTGGCATCTAACTTAAGGCGATTCAGCGGCAGTTCCTGCAGATAGCTCAGGGAGCTGTAGCCAGTACCGAAATCATCTACTGCTATGCTTATCCCCGCCTCCCTGAGCTGAGTCATGGTCTGGCGCACCTGCTGCAGGTCAGTCAATAACACATGCTCGGTAAGCTCCAGCTCGATATGGGCGGGACTGATCCCTTGCTCCTGCAGCGTGGCCAGTAACTTAGGCGCAAACTCATCCTGATGGAACTGACGCGCGCTGACATTAATTGAGACCATAGGCGGACAAATACCCTGTTCCTGCAATTCACGAATAAATCGGCAAGCCTCCATCAGCACCCACTCACCCAACTCGATAATCAAGGAGCTACCTTCGGCCACGGGAATAAAGTCGGCCGGCGAGATAAACCCATGCTGTGGATGATGCCAACGCAGCAAAGCCTCAACCGAGGCAATCTCACCCTTGGCATTCAATAGCGGCTGATAAAATAGGGACAGCTGATGACGCCTGACTGCATGTATCAGTTCAGTCCTGATCATTAGATTTTGCGCGGCACGTTTATCCATGTCGCTACTATAGACGACGCAGGCATCGCGGCCACTCTCCTTCGCCTGAGCCAAGGCCATATTAACCCGCTTCAACTGCTGCTCGGGCAAAATAGCCTCGCTAGGATCGATAATGGTTATCCCAACGCTTGCCGAGAGGTTGAAGGTATGGTCACTAATATGGAAACTGCGCCCAATCAGCTGTCGCATCTGACTCGCAAGCGCCTGGGCACGGCGCTGCGCCCCAAGCAGATCTTCTGGCAACTTCTTCACCAGGACCACAAACTCATCGGCCGCAAGACGCGCAATCAATGCATTTGAGGAGAAGCAACTCGAGAGCCGAGCGGCAATCTGAATCAGTAACCTGTCACCACCATGGTGCCCCAGGGCATCGTTAACCACCTTGAAGTTGTCTAGATCGAGTATAAATAAGGCTGCACAGCTTCCAGAATCCTCCTGCTGCTGATACAGGGCATCCATCAGGGCGCGACGATTGGCGAGATCTGTAAGCGGGTCATGCTTAGCCTGATGCATAGCCGCCTTCTGATTTCGAATATCCTCGGTCACGTCGGACATAGTACCTATCATGCGTAACGGCTTGCCCTTCTCGTTCCACTCTACCGTCATGCCACGATCTAGCACCCAAATGTAATGGCCTTGCTGATGGCGCAGTCGATGAACGCTCTCGAACTCCTCAGTTTCCCCATTGAGGTAGGCATTGAGATTATTGAGTATCGCCTCCTTATCTTCTGGGTGTAATCGCCCCTCCCAGGTTGCTAACTCGTGCACTAGATCTTCTGGCCCGTAGCCCAACATATCTTTCCAACGATCTGAAAGAAATACGCTGTTGTCCTCCAGGTTCCAGTCCCAGATGCCATAGCGTGAGACCTCCACGGCAAACAGCCATCTCTGCTCGCTATCCTTAAGCTGTTTCGCTCCCTCCTGGAACCTGTCCTTGAAACGCCTAAGGTTATTCTCTAGACCATGTAACTCCACAAAGGGGGATTCGATCGCCTTGTGCCTGGACTCCGATGCTTGCTGGCCTAAAGCTGCCGCCTGACGACTCAGGTGACGAACCGGTAACAGCACAAAATAGTAAAATAAACCAAATAAGATTAAGCTAGTTGCCAGGGCTATCGCGCCAATTCTGGTCAGACTGGCGAGTGCCGCCTCATCACTAGCGGCCAGCATAGGCGCCATATCATATTCGAGATAGATAAGCTCGGGACGCTCGACGGACATTGAAGATAACTGCGGCGTGATCGGATAATAGGCCTGAATCGATTGACGCTTATCATTGAAATATAAGCTAGGTTTTCCCTCGGCGACCCTCGCCATGTGTACCTTATTGTCATAACCATCCATCACCAGCTGCGCCGAGCTGCCGCGCCATACACCATGATTTGCAAAGCGTATGTTCCCTCTGTGATCGATGAGCGTATAGACTGAGAGCCAGATATCACTACCAAGCAGAGCTAATTCCTCCTCTACTCGCGTAAAATCTTGAGCCTTAGCAGCTAGCGCCACCAAGTGGTTCATCCGCATCAGCTCCTGAGACAAGAAGGTCACCTGGGAGGCGGACACATAGTCGCGGCGCTGCTGTCGTTCGACGAAATAACTACTGGTAATAAAAAACGCAAACAACAAGACACACACTAAGGGTGCGAAAAGAACGAGCGAGGGACGTGAGAAAAATTTCAACAAAGCCACTACACCTAAAGAAGAGGGTCGTCAGACATAACACATCTTATCAATACAGGATCAATTGCGTGTGTTTATTCCGATTATGCCACATTTAAATTAATGAGTGGCTAAACATTATTGCATTTAGCTATAAGCATATACGAATGAACTAGGAAACGAGGCGTTTACCATATCGGCAATGGCCATCCGCTACCTAATCACACACCATACAGAATTTAGATGACTTAGCACATAGGCATTTTGAAAAGTCAGAAACGAAAAAAGCCTCAGCATTTCTGCTGAGGCTTTCGTCTTAATGTTGGCGGAGCGGACGGGACTCGAACCCGCGACCCCCGGCGTGACAGGCCGGTATTCTAACCAACTGAACTACCGCTCCTTTAGTAAAACGCTTACGCGGGATACTAAATTAGGCGCCTGGAAATGACCTACTCTCACATGGGGAGACCCCACACTACCATCGGCGCAATTGCGTTTCACTTCTGAGTTCGGGATGGGATCAGGTGGGACCACAATGCTATGGTTTCCAGACAAATTTGGAAATTTGGAAAGCTGTTTGAGTTCGCACTTCAATCAAGTACTTTGTATTCTTCTGATTCAGTAACCATTACTTACTTTGCAGTAAAAACCCTTTTGGGTTGTATGGTTAAGCCTCACGAGTCATTAGTACAGGTTAGCTCAACGCCTCACAA
>NZ_WRPA01000012.1 GCF_009831655.1 Shewanella insulae
AGTGCCAGTGCCAGTGACAGTGCCAGTGCCAGTGCCAGTGCCAGTGCCAGTGCCAGTGCCAGTGCCAGTGCCAGTGCCAGTGCCAGTGCCAGTGCCAGTGCCAGTGCCAGTGCCAGTGCCAGTGCCAGTACTAGTTCCTGTCAGCGAGACCTGAGGGTCGGTAGTGGGGCGGTCAGTTGTTGGGTGCTGAGTACTCGGCTGTGGTGGCTTGTGAGTGGGTGTCTCGCTGGTGGTCAGGGTCACCTGAAAGGCGGGCGGCTTGCCGCCTGAGATGAGGGCGTGGGCAAGAGGCGTCAGGTTTGGGGTCTGGGTTGTGCCTTTATCGAAGCCGCTAAATTCCTCTATGCCCGTGGTCTGTGGCGCGCGATGGGCTAACTTGTTTTGCACCTGTGCCGCATTTCCTTGTGCTTCTGGCGTTTGAGTTTCTTGTGCGAGGGTTTCTTGTGGCTGAGTCTCTTGAGACTGGCTTTCCTGAGACTGCGCCGATGACGCTATCTTATCGTCTAATTCTGTTGAGTCTGGTGTTAAGTCGCCCTGAGCCGTGGGGTCGAGATCTGCACTACTTGCCAGATCTGTGGTTAGCTCCTCTGGTACCTCGTCCGCGCTAGTTGCCGTGTGCCAAGGCTTATCTGCCACCAGATCTTGATTGAAGCGGCTCGCCGTCTTGCCATCGCGATACTCTTCGGCCTTGAGCTGCTCGACCGCCTTGTCCTGCGCTCTGGCGAGACGTTTCGCCTCGCGCTCACGTCGCTGAGCCTCTGTTAACTGCTCCGGCTCGCTCGCCAGCTGCGAATTGGTTTGCGGCTTAGCCTGCTGATTCCTAACCTGACTAGATTCGTCCTGAGGCTGCGTGTTGGGGCGCTTATCTTGGCTCATGGCGTTCTCCTAACGTTCACCAAAGGCTTCGGTCACATTGGTAAATACAGGCTTCCACAGGTATTGGAAGACTGTCTTGTCACCTGTCACTATGTCGGCTTCTCCCGTCATGCCAGGGATCAGCGCCAGCTTATCGGGTTGATCGCCGAAGTAGGGTTTGTCGATGGCTATCTGTACCTTGTAGAAGACGCCGCCTTTCTCGTCAGCATCCGTGCTGGGAGAGATCTTCTTCACCAGACCATCGATGGCGCCATAGCGGCTGTAGTCGAAGGCATCTATCTTGATGCGTGCCTTCTGCCCGACGGTGACGAAGCCTATGTCTCTGGGGGACAGCTTAGCCTCGAGCAGCGCCGTGGGCGTGGTGGGGACGATCACCGCCACTGTACCGCCGGGCTGGATCACGCTACCCGCCGAGTTGTTGGGGATAGATTGAATGATGCCATCCACCGGTGAGGTGACCCGGTTCTGCTGCACTAGGGAGTCAGAGGATTTGAGTCGGGCAAGAATGCCCAGCAGCTCGGCCTGGGCGTCGGTGCGTTTCTCACCCACCTCGTTGAAGAGGCTCGCCTCTTTCTGTGCCAGCTGTTTCTCTTGATTATCTATGTTGCGTTGCAGCACGCTGCGACGCCCCTCCAAGACTTTGAGTTCACGAATATAGGAATCAAGTTTTTGTTGCGATTCCAGCATCCTGAGCTTAGAAACCGCCTGCTGCTCCTTAACCGAGTTCATCATCTTGAGGGTTTGTTCTACCGAGCGTATCTGATCCTTGAGTGGGGTGATCTCCTGCTCGATGCTGGCCAGCTCAGCCTCAGACTTGGCCACGTCAGATTCGGACAGGGCGATGATCGCCTGCTTCTCCTGATTCATTCGTGCCAGTGCGTTGACGTGCTGAGCCACCAGGGCGGGGAAGCCTAGCTGATAGGCGTTGAAGTCGGGCTCGCGTTCTTCGAGGAAGGCGTTATATCTCTCTATCTTCAGCTCAAGGTTGGCCTGCTTGCTCTGTAGCTCCTCTTTCAGGGCCTGGCTGTCGGTGGCGACAAAGTTAGCTATCAGGTCACCCTTCTGGACTAGGTCTCCCTCGGCGACGGCGATCGATGCCAGGGTGCCGCCGGTCTGGCTCTGGATCACTTGCCTGTGGCCGAGTGGCACCACCTGGCCCTTGGCCTTGGCGATCTCCTCTATGTTGGTAAAGATAGACCAGATCAGCAGAATGAAGACGGCCGCGGCGATAAAGAAGGTGATGCGGCGAATGGCGCGCTTCTCGGCGGGCGCCTCGATGGCCTCGGTAAATTCGTGTTCAGGCCAGGAATGCTGAGTGAGTTGGCTGTCATTCATTTTGTGAGGCCTCCATGGTGGGGGTTGAGTCCTGGTTGGTTTCACTTTGTGTCACCACGCTGTCTTGGTTTGGCAGAGGGCCGGCGTAGACCACTGTGCCCTTGTCGAGGATCACCACCTTGTCCGCCTGCTGAATGAGCGAATGGTCATGTGTGGTGAATAGGATTGTGGTTTTGCCCTTGAGGTTTCTCAGGGTCTTGATAAAGGCCTGTCTGGCAAAAGGGTTTCGATTGGCTATCGGTTCATCCATCACCAGCAGGGGGGAGCCTTTCAACAGGGCTCTTGCCAGGCTGATATAGCTGCTCTCTACCGCAGAGAACATGCTGGTGCCGCGGGAGAAGAGGTTGGCATCTATGTTCTGTTTCAGCGCCTGCAGCAGCGAGGCGCCGCCGGCATCGGTAATAGCCTGCTTAAGCTCTTCGTCGCTGGCCTCTGGCTTGGCCAGGCGCAGGTTGTCCGCCAGGGTGCCGGGTAAGAGCTCGCTGTTGGTGGGGCTGTAGGCGGCCCACTGACGGAAGATCTCAGGGTCGAACTGCTTCAGGTTCTTGCCATTGACGGTGACGAAACCGGCCTGGGGCTCGATAACCCCTATGGTGGTGAGTAGCAGCGAGGTCTTGCCGCTACCGTTAGGGCCTATGATGGCCACCGTTTCGCCTGCTTCTATATCGAGTGTGACGCCTGAAAGTGCTGGCTCACTGTCGCCGCTGTATCTAAGGGTGACGTGTTTGAAGGAGAGCGTTGGTGCTTTGTTAAGGTCCGGTGAGTCGAGTCTGAGTTCATTGAACTCTGTTGTGACCGCCATGAAACGATCGAATTGGTCGATCGCTCCCTTGAGTAGTGTAAATTTTTGTCGCGAGGCGAAAGCCAGTTGCGCTGGCCCTGTGATCCGCCAGATCAACATGACGCAAGCGATCAGGGCCCCCGGGGTGATGCTCTGGTTGAGCACCAGGAAGATGCCGGTAAATACTGTGGCGAGGGCGGTAAACAGCCCCATGGCATGAGCCACCGCTGCGTTGAGTCCCGTGCGCTTGCTGTAGAGAAAGTTCTGCCGGCAATTTTCCCGGGCGCGGCGCATAAATTGCTCGTACCAGGCGCCGCTCTCGCCTGCACTCTTTAGTGGTAGCAGATGAGTCGAGAGTTCGTTGAGGCTGTTCTGATACTCGCCGCTGATGGTGGGTGCGGCGGCCTGGGTAAACCTGTCCAGCGCCTTCATCACCAGGTAGAAGATCAGCAACATGGCCAGCGGCACCAACACCAGAAAACCACTCAATAGAGTGATGGCGACCAGAGCGATGAGGGTAAAGGGCAGATCGATGAGGCCAGCGCCGCCAGGGCCAGCCACTAGACTGCGCACCTTCTCGGCGTTGCGCATCCGAGCTAGATGACTGGAGAGTCCTACACGCGAGAGTAGGCCAAGGGGCATACTCAGCAGACGATTGAAGGTGATGCCAGAAAGATCCCTGGCGAAACGATTGCTGACATTGGCCAAAGCCTGTGCTCTAAGCAGCCTACTGGCGACAAATATCCCCAGGGCTAGTGCAGCCCCTAGGGCGATGCTTGGCAGGATCTGCGGCGCCTGACCACCGATGACTCTGTCGTACACCGCCATGGTAAAGAGGGGGATGGCCAATCCGCCGAGACTGGAGAGCAGGCTCAGCCAGAAGATGGGGTGATACCAAGGCCTGAGCTTAGCGAGATGGGAGGCAAAGACGCTGCTGTTTCGGCTCTGGGCCGGTAGACTTTCCACCAGAAACACATGGCCGACGCTCGGCAGTTTGTCGAGTGCGAGCCATTGATTATCTTGGCTTAAGTATTGAAAACTGTGATTACTGCGCCGCGCTACCATAGGCTCGCCATCCTGTGGCAGCAAGATGAAGGGGTAGACGCTGTGGACCAGGAGGTTGGCGTCCAGGGCCTGCACCTTGATACCCACATGATGCTTCTTCAGCAGAATATAGGCTTCGAGGTGGGTGAGCCTGTCGTGGAGATCGCTCTTGCCGATGTTGCTGGCCTGCACGCTGAGGCCCAGCTGATGGAACAGGGCGATCAGTAGTGACTTGGGTAGGTGTATAGGATCCAGGGGCTGATTCATTAGCGCGCTCCTCCTTGATCTTGGCTGGCCAGCTCGCCGTGCTCGCCGAGTGCGATCTGCATATCGCTTAGCGTAGCGACCTCGTCAAAATAGGAGGCAATAACAACTGTCATCTGCCCGCGCCGCTCGGCTAACACCTGCAGCAGACGGCTCTGAGAGTCGGCATCTAGTGAAACCATGGGCTCGTCCAGCAACAGGATAGATGGGGATTGTGCCAGGGCTCGCACCAAGGCGATCAGCTTGATAGCCCCCTTGTTGAGCACCTGGTTTTCATTGCTGCCAACCTGGGTCTGATAACCTGCCGGCAGCTGCGCCAGGGTGGCCGATAGGCCGAGTTGGTCGGCGATCACCATGGCACTCGCCTCACGCTCGCGACGAAACAGCGTCATATTCTCTAAGATGGTACCGCTGAAGAGGCTGGCCCAGGGAGGGACGTAGCAGATAGACTGACGGTACTCGAAGCCGTCGTGATCCTGCTGCGGCACACCCGCGATGGCTATCTGCCCGCTATCTAGCTGGTGAAAGGCGCCTATGGTGCTCAGTAGCAGGCTGGCATGTGTCATGGGGTTGGAGGTAACGGTAGCGATGCTGCCTGCGGGTATGGTGAGGCTGATGTTGTCGAGCTGGGCGCTGGTCTTTTCGGCGCAGATACTCTCCAAACGGATAGGGCCTAGGGGCAGCTTTTCTTGATAGCGGGTCTGGCCGTTAAAGGTTTCCTGAGGCGTTGCGATCAAAGCATTGACCTGATCCATCGCCTCCTTGGCACTGACATATTTGGCCCTCAGGCTGCCGATGGCGCTTAAGGGAGCGACGGCGCGACCAGCCAGGATGGAACAGGCCGCCAAGCCACCTGTGGTCAGGTTACCGTTAAGTACCTCAAAACAGCCAATCATTACCAGGCACAGGGTGGTGGCCTGGGCGGTGCCCTGGATCAGTTCCTGAAGTTTCGCCGACAACCAGTCGACCTCCTCTTGCTGAGCCAGACGTTGATGATTGATCTTCTTATAGGCGTAGGTCATGCGGGACTCAAGCGCCATTGCCTTGGTGGTGGTGAGACCGGAGAGCACCAGCATCAACAGACGGGTACGTTCATCCTGACTCAGACTCAGTTCCTTGGTGGCGAGAGAGAGCTTCTGTCCGAGTTGCCATACTCTTATGCCAGCGATTAGCCAGACCAGTAGGGGGATAAATACCAGAGGTCCACCTATGTAGGCGACTAAAGCAAGGAAGATAACCACGAAAGGAAAATCCATCAGTGCGACGGCGGCTTGTCCAGAATAGATGTCGCGCATCGCCGCTATGCTGTGAATGCCGTGGGAGATCTTGCCTGTCCCTAAGTTTTCTATGTGATGATAATCGGCATTGAGCAGGCGTTTAACCACCCGGGTGATGGTGTGCAGTTCATAGTTGGCCGCCGAGGCGCCGAGTAGCCAGCTGCGGGCGTATCTGAGTATCAGCTCCAGCAGGATGGCGATGGCAACTCCAATTACAAGAACCGTTGCTGTACCATGCGCCTCGTTGGGCAGGATACGATCGTAGATCTGTAACATGGTGAAAGGCAGGGCGAGTGAAAGCAGATTGATAAACACAGAGGCCAGGAGCAGTTCGTTGAACGATTGATTCTGTGCGAGCAAACGAAAGGTTTTAACCATCTATGTTGTCCCTTGGAATAATTAGTGATTAAACAAGAGTGTAGTTCAAAGTTGCTATAACCAAAGCTAGCAGCTTGTTTTCATTTTAGATATAAGACAAATTTCTACTCTTGTTACTGTTTTTCTCTCAACTCAAGCCAACTTTTACCTTTGCTTAACAGGTGTACGTCGCGTTGATGCATTTAGGTTCACTTGGATGTAAATAAACTAACCCATCTAATACTTGGTTCCATTTTAGTTACCCGTGATTGAGTAAGGGTTCTACTTGCGTTGAAGTGGATTAGGAGATCTTATTCTCTATGGATAAGGTGAAATTAAGGTGAGGGCTAAAAAAAGAGGTCTGGCGAACCAGACCTCTTTGCTGCAGGGAGATGACGATGGGAAAACTATTTAGCGTGTTTAGGGCCTTTCTTGTTCTTCATTGGGTCGCCTTCGTAGCCTAAGGCTTGCCAATCTAAACGTTTGCCCTTGTTGTGGCAGTCGTTACACTTGAGCGCCTGATCTTTTGGCGAAACCATGTGGTTGATGCGCCACCACATCTCGGTTTCGGCAAAGCCATGCTCACCACTGTACTTGATGCCCTGTTTCGCTAAGCTTGCGTTGGCCTCCATGCCGAGTTTGGCGGCCTTATCCCAGTCGAATTCACTCCAGTAGCCACCCTTGCCATAGGTTTTGGCAGTGATAATGATGTTCTGTTTAGCATCATAGATCTGCTTGCCTCTATGCACCTTGAAGGGATAGATCTTGGCGGTCTTGTCTGTGATATCGCCCAGTGGCGCGGTGAGTTTTGTGACCTTAGTAGGATCCATCTTGTCACCTGCCATGTAGGCATCGGCCTTGCCGTTGTACCAGGCGTATTCTGGCTTAACCATCTTGCCCCACACGAAGCTGCCTTTCTTCTTCTGGAAGGTCTTCTTGCCGTTTTCATCCTTGGTTTCTGGTAGATCTTGTCCTGCGGTTGACCAGTCCCAACTCATCTTGGTGGGCTCGTTGCGGGCGAAGAAAGGTATGTGGCATGTCTGACAGGCGACGCTGGCCGTATGGGTGTTGAGGCGCTTGTTGGTGTGTGGCGCACCATCGTGGCAGTTTTCACAGCCGATATCGTTCTGTCCACCGGGCGAAACGCCCATGGCATTGCCGGTGATCTGGTGTTGCTCTGTGGTGTGACAGGTCTGGCACTGGAAGTCGTTACCGTCTGTGTCCATGTGTACGTCGGTGACCTTGTCGGGATAGGCCATGGAGGAATCGAGGTCCCCGTGCTTGACCGCGTCGCCGCCACCACCGTAGAAGTGGCAAGAGCCGCAGTTGTCACGCACCGGCATGCCAACATTTTGCGCCACGCGCTCCAGGTTGACCTTAGCCAGGGCCTCACCGGCGCCGGCAGGGTCTTTGATATAGGTGCCTGTGGTGTCGTGGCACACCAGGCAGTCGACCTTAGTCATGTCGCTGAAGTCGAAGTTGTTGTCTTTCCAGCCGTAGCCGGCGTGACAACTGGTACATCTGGGTTCGTTGCCTGAAATCGAGGTACAGAAGTTGTTGATAGCGTTCTTCTTACCGCGTTTTACCGTGCGGCCGGGGAGTTCCTGTTCCAGCTCCCAGGTCCAGTGGGACGACTTCATAAAGTCTTTGGCGTGATCTTCATGGCATTCGATGCACTGCTCGGTCACCTGAGAGCCTTGGGTAAAGGGGCCTTGAATGGCTTCCTTATGGGGGTTATCGGCGACGGCATTGAGGCTGGCCAGGCCGAAAACTCCGGCGGCAAACATCGCCGTGAGAGAAAGTGAGTGTTTCATGGTGCATTCCCTACCCCCGGCCGCAGCCGGGGGAGATATTTTAATTAGAAGTTGACGACGAGTGAGGCGTTGAGGTCATAGGCGGTATCGACCACAGGCAACATGGAGAAAGCAGAACCATTGATCACGTCATCCACTTTTTGCGGTGCGCCCACTGGAGTGCCACTGCCGGTATATTCGTAGTCGTAATAGAGACCGGCGAGCTTGATAAACATCCTAGGGTTGATATCAAACATATAGTAGGCTTCGGCGACATGACCGCGTGTGGCCAGCTTGCTGCCGACAGGGTCGTCCTGGGCCTGAGTAAATGGGGTCCAGTACTTGGAACCATAGTTGTATTCCAGACCGAACTTGCCGTATGGCGCGGGAACCTGAATACCCACATAGATACCGTAACCATCTTTGGTGTCGGCTTCGTCGGCGGCGCTAGGCATCATGATGATCTCGCTGCCGTCGGCGTTGAGTTGTGCCTCGAAGACCGCATCACTGAGCATGCCACCAAACATACCGGCGTTACCGTTGCCTTCGGCGCGGGTCCAGCCGAATGAGGCGAAGGCCTTGAAGTCTTCATCGCTCTCGTAGGCGTAGCCTATGCCACCCAGGTACATGTCGCCGATCACGCCGCTAGGCTGTACTCGGGTCTGGAAGTTGAAGTTGCTGAACTTCTGCATGTCTTGGTACATGGTCGGTGCGAAGATGCCGGCCAGCTGTGTCGGGAAGGCCATGGTGCCCTTGAAGCCGTCGTTGATATCTTTGGCGCCAAACAGGGTGATTTGCAGGAAGTGGTTGCCGTCGTTGATGGCATCTATGTTAAAGCCGCCCAGGTGGGTGTCTTTGGTGACGATATCGCCAAACATCTCACCGTTGCCCCACTGTGACTCGAAGCCCTGGCCATAACAGAAACGCACCACTTGACCGTCGATACCAGTGATCTCGCCCAGTTTGTAGCCCAGTGTCAGACCATCGAAGTTGAAGTTAACCAGATGGCCCGATGGCGTGCCGCCACGCATCTCATTTTCACGGTATTGGGTTGGTGGGCCATAGGTTGAAGGACGGCGACCGATAGATAGGTAGGTTTTTGAACCACCAATGTTTTTCCAGTCGAAGTAGGCGCGTTCTACGCGGAGCCAGTCACCGCTGGTGTTACCACTGTTGGTGCCATCCATGGTGAATGAACGCCAGGAATCGAACACCTGCACGCCGGTAGAGTCTCCCCAGTTTTTATACATACTGAGACGACCGGCGAAGTTGACGTTATCCCATACCTTGGCCTTGAGGTTTAGTCTCAGGCGTGTGGTGTAGAAGATGTCGTTGTTGATGTCCTGAGTGGTCTTGGGCGCCAAGACGTAGGGCATCACGCCTTGCAGCATACCACTCTGGAAGGCGGCGGCCAGATCCGGGTTGGCCTGCATCATCTGTCCCAAGGGGGAGGCGGGATCGTTGGGCATACCAAAGGCACCAGACATGGCTTTTGCACCAAAATCATTGAAGTCTACCTTGATTGCAGGGTTCCAGGTGACATTTTGGTAATGCAATGAATGGGCCTTGGTACGGAAATCGCCGGTGATTTGTATGCGGTCGAGGGCGGTGTGGCGCTCGTTCTTGTCGACGCGGCTGTTAATGTCATCGATCTCTTCGGTGAGATCGGCGAGTTGTTGTTTTAGTTCGGCAATTTTTTGCGCATCGCTATCACCGGCATAGGCGGAGCCTGAGATAGCCAGGGCGTTAGCGATCAGAATAGACAGTAGAGTACGCATGTGAATCTCTCCTTAGGCGCTCATCGGGAGCGGTGAATGAGCGCTTCGAATATGAAAGCTGTGGTTAACCGCATGTCTGTGGCTGATCTGAGTCGGCCGCATGGTCATAGAGGAACTGTTGGATGTCTAAACGATCCTTTTCAGAGAGATTCTCGAAGACTTCCGGTTTTACCTTATGCATGTCACGTTTGAAGTAACGATCCCATTGGCTCATGGTCTTGCTCATAGGCGTGAGTTCACCGGCGGTGTCGCCCTTGCTGTGGCAGGCTTTACACTCTTTTTTATAAAGGTGTTTCCCTTTCTTTGGGTTGCCACCGTCGACGGCGTAAACTTGTCCGCCTACTGAGAGGGTGAGGAGTAAGCATGTAGCTATTTTGGCGAGGTTTTTCATCATCATTTTCCTTAATCGCTACTCTGAGCGATTTATTAACATGAAACAAAATGCTTGTTTCTTGTTGGAAAATTTACCAAAAGGAGGTAGTTGTAAACTTGATGTTGATCACTTTCATGAAAAAAATCTAATTGATAAAAATATCATGGATAAAAATCTAATGAATGGTGCTCAATTTATTGAAATATAAGTGTTTAATTTTTTGTTTTTGTCATATTGTGATCTTGTTCTCGGGGTAAAAGTGCCTGAGTAGATCACATTTTATTATTTCAGGTCTATCTAAATAGGTATTTATGCTTGTTTTTGTATTGCAAAAAGGTCTGTTGTGCCAGGGAAGGCTGCTAACGAAATTGGCAGGTTTTTGTGTGAGTGGGAAGGGCGGCAAAATAATTTGAAAAAAAGTGGTTGATGGATATGCTTCGAACGCACTTTTTTGCCTACTTAGTCTATCTTTAAAGACGACTCGGGTAGATTCCTGAGTGAGAACAAAAATAATGAACGGGGTGAATGAGATGAAATACCTTAGCTTGGTCATCGCAGTATTCTTGTCTGGCAGTGCCTCTCTGGCGTCTGCCGCTTCTCTCTACAACGAGGCCCGCAGTGACGCCATGGGCGGAACCGGAGTCGCAGCCTCTAACCGTGAAGGGGCCGCCTTTATTAACCCCGCTCTGTTAGCCATTCATGCCCCTAAATATTCAGGCGGTGCCGTAATGCTGCCTGTATTGGGCGCCGAGGCATCGAATATCAATGAGCTTACCGATAAGTTTGACGCCCTGCAGGCCTCCTACGATGGCCTGGAGGCGGCCATTAATGCCAGTGATGTGGCGGGTATTAGCAGCTATCGTGACATGTTGGTTGCCGATCTTAAGTCCCTCGATGGCGAGAATGCCTATGGCAGCGTGGGACTAGGTTTTTCCGTCGTTTTACCCACAAAGCGTATGCCTATGTCGATTTTTTACAAGACCTATATCGATGCGGTGAGCGTGGCGGTGATCGAAGACAGTGACATAGACACCCTGACCAACCTTGATCCCAATAATCCGCCTCAGGTCACCGACCTGGATTCTCAGGGGGCCGTGGTTGCCGGTGCCATCTCAGATCTGGGGGTGGCCCTGAGCTTCCCCTTGTCGATAGTTAACATGCCTGTGGCCATAGGTATCTCGCCCAAGCTGCAGCGCATCGACACCTATAACTATGTGGTAAGTGCCAATAACTTCGATGCCGATGACTTCGACGATAGCAAGTATCGCAACGACGATACCGTAGTGAATCTGGATATCGGCGTGGCTATGCAGCCAATCGATGGCATGACTCTGGGGTTATCGGGGCGTAATCTGGTGAGTCAGAAGATAGATACGGTAGAGGCCCTGGGGCGGAAGTTTACCTATCGCGTCGAGGCCCTCTATACCTTAGGGGTGGCCTATGACTGGGATAACTTCAGTGTAACGACTGATGTGGATCTCAATAGCCATCAGCGTTTCGATGAGATAGGTGATACCCAGTATTGGCGTCTGGGTGGCGAGATGCGGGCGACCGATTGGCTGGCCCTACGTGTGGGATATCGTCACGATATGAAAGACACCAGCAGTAATCTCTATACCTTAGGTACAGGCTTTACCATAGGGCGCTCCTTTAATCTGGACCTGACGGGCCTAGTGGGCACAGATGACGCCGTAGGTGGCGTGATCCAGACCTCTTATCATTTCTAAGGGCATGTTTCTTGATGAATGCAAAGGCCGGCAGTGATGCCGGCCTTCTCTTTTTAGAACCTGTATTAGAGCAGGGAGCTTAAGGACTTGGCTGCCAGTAGGATGGCACTCAGGCTACAGAGCACCAGTGTCATGATACGGGTCTTGTTCTTGTCTATGCGTCCCACCAGACGGTTAGCCGTCAGGTAACCCAGCAGCACAGAGGGGAGCAGCAGCGCCGAGCAGTAGAAGTGGTGCAGGGTAAGCAGGCCGGTAAGCCCCAAGATCACCATGGCGATGGTGGAGCTGAAGATGAAGAAGGCCGACAGGGCGGCGCGAAACTGTTTGGCATCTTTGCCCGAAAGCAGTATGGCTAGCGGCGGCCCGCCGATGGCGGCGATGTTGCCGAAGATGCCCGAGATCACCCCGGCGATAAACAGGCTGCGACGGTTAACCACCAGGTTGAGCCTGAGCAGGCTCAGCAGTACGGCGATGGCAACGATAATGGCGATTGTCATGCCGAGTACGGCCTGGGGGGCGACCAGAAGCAGGCTGGCGCCGATTAAGCCGCCAGGGATGCGTCCCAGCAAGGCATATTGCAGTCCGTTGAACTCCAGGGCGCCACGCTCGCGTAACAGGGTCAGCAGGGCGATAGAGAAGCCCATCAGGATCACGGGTGCAGGCACCAGTGATGGCTCGATAAGGTAAAGCAGGGGCGCGGCGACTACCGCCATGCCAAAGCCGATCAGGCTCTGGGTGAGGGCGCCGATGAAGACGACAAGCGAGGCTAGCGCCAGGATTTGGGGATCGAGCACAAGTGCAGGCACTGCAATGTTCCAGGCTAAGGTTGAAAACTAAAGAGGGATCGCCAAGCGATCCCTCCGTCAATTCGTGTGTGAGTGGCTTACTCCATCTCTTCCCACTCTATGCCCATCTCTGTCATCAGGCGTTTGACTTCGGCGGGGATGCTATCAGGCTTGTCTTTAGACAGGTCATCGTCTTGGGGGAGTGGCTGGCCGGTATAGGCGTGCAGGAAGGCCTCGCACAACAGTTCGCTGTTCGTGGCGTGACGCAAGTTGTTGACCTGGCGTCGGGTGCGTTCATCGGTTAACACCTTAAGCACCTTAAGAGGAATAGAGACAGTGATCTTCTTTACCTGCTCATTCTTCTTACCATGTTCAGCATAGGGGCTGATATAATCGCCATTCCACTCAGTCATTGACTCACCTGTAAATTCTAAAATTCGGTGCAGATTTTAAACCCTTACAAATTACAGTCAAATTATTGCCTCGAATTTTTGCCAAATGCAAATAGATTTCTAAATGTTTGGACGTCTAAACGTCCAAAAGTTGTTGACGCTCACCAGCGGCTTAGGTACATTTAGACGTCCAGACATCTCTTTTGTCCGAGGTGCCTGCCCAGATTCGTATTGAGGAGTTGAAGATGACAGCGCGTAAACTAGCCACCGCCGCCGTAAGACGAGGCATAGAGTCAGACACCCAGCACGGTGCCGTGGTGCCGCCAATCTATCTGTCGACAAACTACTCGTTTGAAGGGCATCAGCAGCCGCGGGCATTCGATTACAGCCGCTCCGGCAACCCGACCCGCTCCATTCTCGGTGACGCGATTGCCGAGCTGGAACAAGGTGCTACCGGCGTGGTGACCTGTACCGGCATGGCGGCCATTACCCTGGTAACCAACCTGCTAGGGCCAGAGGATCTGCTGGTGGTGCCTCACGATTGCTATGGTGGCAGCTATCGACTCTTTACCAACCTGGCCAAGAAGGGCGCCTTCAAGCTCTTGGTGGTGGATCAAACCGATGAGGTCGCGTTGCAGCAGGCCCTGGCCCAGTCGCCTAAGATGGTGTGGCTGGAGACCCCCTCTAACCCACTGCTGCGTGTGGTCGATATTGAGGCCATAGCCCAGGTGAGCCACGAGGTGGGCGCCCAGGTGGTGGTGGATAACACCTTCCTCTCCCCGGTTTTACAACAGCCGCTACTGCTCGGCGCCGATATCGTGGTGCACTCGACCACCAAATATATCAACGGCCACAGCGATGTGGTGGGGGGCGCCGTGGTGGCTAAAGATCCAGAGGTGGGCGAGCTGCTGCACTGGTGGTCTAACACCCTCGGGCTGACGGGGTCGGCCTTCGACAGCTACCTGACCCTGAGAGGCCTGAGAACCCTGGCGGTGCGCATTCGTGAACACCAAGCCAACGCCCAGAAAGTATTGACACTGCTTTGTGACCACAAGGCGGTGGAAAAAGTGTATTATCCGGGGCTTGCCGAGCATCCTGGCCATGAAATTGCGGCCAGGCAGCAGAAGGGCTTCGGCGCTATGCTGAGTTTTGAATTAAAAGGTGGCGAATCGGCACTCGTTGCCTTCTTAGATGCGTTACAATACTTCTCGGTAGCCGAGAGTCTGGGCGGCGTAGAGAGTCTGGTGGCGGTGCCCGCGACCATGACTCACAGAGCCATGGACCCAGAGGCCCGTCGCGAGGCGGGCGTTAAAGATACCCTGATCCGTTTGTCAGTGGGCATAGAAGATGGCGAGGATCTGGTGGCAGATATTCTTGCGGGTTTAGAAGCGGCTATCGCGGTAAGTAGTTAAAGGGTTTGAGGAGCAGATAATGACACGATGTCATTTGCATAAGTTTGGTGGTTCTAGTTTAGCGGATGCAGATTGTTACCGCCGTGTCGCCCACATTTTACTGACCCATGGCCACAGCGATGATCTTATCGTGGTGTCGGCCGCGGGCAAGAGTACCAATTTCTTATATCGCCTGCTGGAGCTGTGCGACACAGATCAGCTGTGGCAGGAAGAGTTACAGGTGCTGGTGAGTTATCAGCAGAATCTGATCGAGCAGCTGCTCTCCAACGAGCAGGCCCGCAGCCTGAGAGAGCGGCTGGCCACCGACAAGTCGCAGCTGACCAGCCTACTGTCACTCGATGAACTTAACGATTATCAACGCAACCAGGTAGTAAGTTTCGGCGAGCGCTGGTCCTCCCGTCTGCTGGCGGCGCTGCTGCGCGAGTCTGGGGTGGCAGCTTTGGATGTGGATGCCCGCACCCTGTTAGTGGCCGACGAAGGTGCCGTGCCACAGATCCGCCTTAGCGAGTCGCGCCAGAAGGTAAAGGCCTTGCTTGAGGCACATCCCCAGGAGCGTCTGGTGATCACCGGCTTTATTTGCGCCAACGAGCAGGGCGACACCCTGCTGCTGGGTCGTAACGGCTCAGATTTTAGCGCCACTCTGCTGGCCAGCCTGGCGGATATCGAACGTGTTACCATCTGGACAGATGTGGAAGGGGTGTTTAACGCCGACCCAAACCGGATCAACGACGCTAAGTTGCTCAAGAGCATGTCGCTCACTGAGGCGAATCGCCTGGCGCATCTTGGCTCTCCCGTGCTGCATAACCGCACTCTGCAGCCACTTTTCGATACCGAAGTCAGCCTGGCGGTGCGTTCAAGCTACGCGCCCCACACAGATTTCACCCTTATCGCTCCTAAGAGCTCATCTGCCAGTGCCCCTGTGGTCACCAGCCTCTCCAGCGTCAGCCTGTTTAGCCTGACCGTCGAGGTCGAACTACCTCAGCTGCTGGCCTGTTTTGCCCAGGCGGGCCTGACGCCACTGGCCTACTGGTCACTGGCCCATGGCCGCGCCGAATTGGCCTTTACCCATGAGAATCAGAAGCAGGCTCAGGCCATCTTCGAGGCCAAGGGAAGTGAGCTGGGAATAGATGAGTTACAGCTTCGCGACGATCTCGGCCTGGTGGCTCTGGTGAGCGCCGATGCCAGCCTCTATCGTCGTGGCTTCTCGCGTCTTCTGAGCCGTGAGGCGCATCCTCTGTGTAACGATGGCCTGAGCCTGGTGACTCTGGTGCCTAAGGCCCAGGTGAACCTATTGACTCAGAAGGTACACAGACGTTGCGCCGGCCCGCGTAAGCGTATCGGTGTCCTGCTGCTGGGCATAGGCAACATAGGCGAAGCCTGGATCGATCTGTTCAAGCGTGCTCGCCCAGTGCTCAATAAGGAGCTGGAGGTCAGCGTCGAGTTGGTGGGACTGCTGAGTTCGAAGAAGGCGCTGCTGAGTGAGACAGATATCGATCTGAGTAGCTGGCAGCAGGCTTTCGAGGAGCGCGGCACCGGTTGGCAGTACACCCATTTGTTTGAGCAGTTGCAGGCGCTAAATTGTGATGAGTTGATCGCCCTGGATATCAGCGCCAGCGCCGATCTCACCCTGCAATACCCAGAGTTTTTTGCCCGCGGTATTCATATTGTCAGCGCCAACAAGCTGGCGGGTTCTGGGCCGCTGGCCTTCTATCAAGAATTGAAACAGCAGTTGGGCAATCGCCGTCTGTTCTGGCGTTATAACGCCAGCTGCGGCGCGGGTCTGCCGGTGCAACATGCATTGAACGATCTGCATAACAGCGGCGACAGCATAGAGGCGGTCGGCGGTATCTTTTCCGGCACTCTGTGTTGGCTGTTCGAGCACTATGATGCCAAGAAATCCTTTTCCCAGCTGGTACTTGAAGCTAAGGGGCTGGGGATCACCGAGCCGGATCCCCGCGACGATCTCTCCGGTCGGGACATGCAGCGCAAACTATTGATCTTGGCCCGTGAGATAGGTTACGACATAGAGCTGGACGATATCGAGCTGGAGTCTCTGGTGCCGACGCACCTGGCCGATATCCCGCTGGATGATTTTCTCACCCGC
This sequence comes from Shewanella insulae, assembly GCF_009831655.1. Classification (GTDB taxonomy): domain Bacteria; phylum Pseudomonadota; class Gammaproteobacteria; order Enterobacterales; family Shewanellaceae; genus Shewanella; species Shewanella insulae. The sequence continues at coordinate 16,299 of NZ_WRPA01000012.1, forward strand.
ATGGCGGAGCTTGACGGCGAGATGTTACAGCAGTATCAGGCGGCGGCCGAGCAGAACAAGGTGCTCAGGTATGTGGCCTCGCTGGACTCAGAGCTGGGGCAACTCAAGGCCAAGGTGGGGATCCAGTGGGTGGATAGCAGCCATCCTTATGCCAACCTGACGCCGGGGGATAATGTCTTCGTGATCCGCAGCGATTTCTATCAGGACAATCCGCTGATCATCCGTGGTCCGGGTGCCGGGCGTGAGGTGACGGCTGCGGCGGTACAGTCGGATCTAGCGCAGATCTGCCGGGATCTCCTGCAAGAGTGATCTTATGGGCCGATGCGGCAGCTGCGTATCGGCCCAGCTTTTATCCCTTCCTCTCCTCTTTTTTTATTACCTTTTAGGGTGTTTCGACGGGTCAACTCGGTGAGATCGACTTCCCTGTACCTGCCGCTCGGCTTTGGGTCTATCTTATAAACAAATTGTTTTTTAATGAGTCAATTTTTGGGCTTGACATCACTCTGAGTTTCTCTAGTATATGGACATATAGACGTCCAAACGTCTAAAATGATTTTTGCTCTAGGTCTGAGGGAATTAAGATGGCTTTTCATCACGCACAACACGCCAATTCATTGAATCAAAGCTTGTCTGAGCTTAATGGTGATATCAATGTGTCATTTGAGTTTTTCCCACCGGCCACTCCCGAGATGGAAAACATTCTCTGGAATTCGATCAGACGCCTGGAGCCGCTGAATCCTAAGTTTGTCTCGGTAACCTATGGGGCCAACTCGGGCGTTCGCGATCGTACCCATGGGGTGATCGAGCGCATCCAGAAGGAGACAGATCTGGTGGCGGCGCCCCATCTGACCCTAGTCGATGCCAGCGATGAAGAGCTGGTAGAGCTGGCGAAGCACTACTGGAACTCGGGTATACGCGACATCGTCGCTCTGCGAGGCGATCTGCCTGCGGGAAGCCCTAAGCCGACCCGATTCGCCAACGACCTGGTGCGTCTGCTCAAGTCTGTGGCCGATTTCGATATCTCGGTGGCGGCCTATCCCGAGGTACACCCTGACGCGCCTAACGCTCAGGCGGATCTGATTAACCTTAAGAAGAAGATAGATGCTGGGGCTAACCGCGCCATCACCCAGTTCTTCTTCGATGTGGAGTCTTACCTGAGATTCAGAGACCGCTGCGTAGCCGCAGGGATCGATGTGGAGATAGTACCGGGCATCCTGCCTGTGACTAACTTTACTCAGCTCAAACGCTTCGCCGGCATGACCAATGTGTCTATCCCCAGCTGGCTGCATAAGCAGTTTGAGGGGCTTGACGATGATCCCTCGACTCGTCAGATGGTGGGGGCCAACGTGGCCATCGACATGGTCAAGGTGCTGTCTCGCGAAGGGGTGAAAGACTTCCACTTCTATACCCTGAACCGCGCCGAATTGACCTATGCCATCTGCCACACCCTTGGGGTAAGGCCCGGCAAGTAGTGTCCAGGCTATAGCCATAAATTCAAAGCCTCGCCCTAATCGGTGAGGCTTTTTGCTGCGATGGCCCTGAAGACGGTTTGGTTAGCCTGTTGACTCTTTTTAAACTTAATTCCTGTGCTAAGTTCTGACAACTGGCTGCATTATGCCTTCTCCTATTGTTCCACCCGAGACTGAGTGTTAACGTTACTAACTAATGTTCAGTTTCTATGGTTCTTATGCATACTAATGCGAGTCTTTGTCCCTTGTGCCAACAGCCTAATGACTGCGCCCTGGCGGCTCGGCGAGAGGGCGACACCTGTTGGTGTCATCACCAGGAATTTGTGCCCAAGGCGAAAATCCCCCAAGCCATAGCCCCAGACTCATGTATTTGTCAGGCCTGCGCCGAGGCCCTTAGGAAGGAGGCTGAACAGGGTATGAAGAGACTCGATTAATGATTTATTTAATGTTTAAGGATGAATATCAATGAAAAGTACCGGCATCATATTCTTGGGATTGATCACACTGGCGGGATGTAGCAATTTTAGTGTGCGAACGAATATTTCACCCGAGGAAGCGTTAAAGACCTCCAAGGTGGAAGAGTATAGTGTGGCCGAAATTAGTCGTTATAAGGCGGATTCTTTGGGGCGGGTGTCAACCTCTATGTGTCGCACTCGCTCCACTCAGCCCAAGCCGACCGAGTCATTACTGATTGGCAACCTCAAATATAAGGCACAGAAGCTGGGGGCCAACGGCATTGTTGTTATGGAGTGTGTCGATCATAAGATCAATAACGATTGTGCCGAATTTTTACGTTGTGATGCGTTGGCCTATCGCGTCGATTTCGACGCCCTATAAAGTAGAAAGAGGCGAAATCGCCTCTTTTTTTCTTAACGAGAACTCGGGTAGTAGTTAGGTCCCTCGAGTCTGAATGGAATAGTTTCTCTTCCCCAGTCAGATAACAATACGTCTCTCACACGTTCACCATCCCCCTCACTGCTACAAGCCCACATTTCGGCGCAGGTACGCCCTGCAATATTAGATCCTGTGCCCGATTTGGTGTCGGGACGGCTGTTGTTGAGACGAGCAATCTCGTCGTCGAAGTAACGGTTATAGTCGGGGGCGGTGACGGTAATAGTTTCCATCTCGCCCACGGGGGCATTGCTGCCCGGTTTTGTGTTTTTGTCCGCCTCAACCATGGCATATAACTTAGGCAAAGGTAAGGTTTTGGCCAACTCGGATTTTTTTAAGTTGGTTGCAAAGCTCTTGGCAGAGGTATTGTTTAGTTCGTAGGCCTTTGAAAGCCACTTGTCGGCTTCGGCTAAGTCTTGCTCTACTAAAGTTTCATTAAGGTAAACCTTGCCCAGTATCAAGGCGCTTGGCGAGAAATCAACCTTCATACTGCGCTTCAATAACGAGATGGCCTTGTCCACATCCTGATAGTCGGTATCTTGCAGGTACATCACAGCGGCTTTGTATTGCGCAGTAGTGTTGCCAAATTTGGCGGCGCGTCTAAACCACTTCAGAGCCTTCTTGGGGTTTTTCTCTGTGCCATAGCCAGCATAGTAGAGCTCACCCAGTGTTGCCATTGCCTCCGAATGACCTCGTTTGGTCAGTATGGTATAGGCCTTGAAGTACTCTTTGCATTCGGCAGAGCCACACTCGGGTAATCCCGATGCATAACTTGTCGATGTGATAGCCCAAAAGGCTAAGCCTACAGAGAGTGTTTTGATTATCCTTTTCATTATATAGTCCTATTTTGGGTGGTTGATGTGCTTCAACCCTTTAAGCATCAATTGGCTTAAAGTACAGCTTGTTGAGGCTGATATTATCTCAAATATTATCGAAAGCTGAGTGCTACCTTCCCCCAGTCAGACAGGAGGAAATCTCGTATGCGCTCGCCGTCCCCTTCGCTGCTGCAAGCCCACATTTCGGCGCAGGTTCGACCTGCTATGTTAGAGCCTGTGCCTTTTTCCGTATCGGGGCGAGAATTGTTTAGGCGCATGATTTCGTCGTTAAAAAATGCAGTAAAGTCCGGTGCCGTGACCGTGATGGTCTCCATCTCGCCGACGGGCGCATTGCTGCCGGGATTGCGCTTGGTATCTGCTTCGATAAGACCGTAAAGCTTTGGTAAGGTCAGTGTTTCTCCTTGGGGGGAGGTTTTTAGCTGTTTGGCAAATTTTTGTGCCTCCTGGTTGTTTAGTTCATAAGCCTTTGACAGCCAGTGATCGGCTTCGGCGAGATCCTGTTTGACGAGTTCATTGCCGAGATAGATTTTGCCTAATACGAAGGTGCTTGGAGAGAAGTTTATCTTGCTACTGCGTTTGAGCAGGGTGATACCTTTGTCAATATCTTGGTGTTCGCCATCTTGAAGGTACATGATCCCTGCCTTGTATTGCGCCGTGGTATTGCCAAATTTAGCCGCGCGCCTGAACCACTTGAATGCCTTGTCTTGATTTTTCTTAGTGCCATAACCTGCATAGTAGAGTTCCCCCAGAGTTGCCATGGCGTCAGAATGGCCTCGCTTGGTTAAAATAGTATAGGCCTTGAAATATTCCTGGCATTCTGCGGTATCGCATTCGGGTAATCCGGCTGCATAGCCTTGAGAGGTGATCGCTAGTAGACTCAGTCCAACTGAGAGTGCTTTGAGTGTCTTATTCATCATCTTGTCCTTTGATGGTGGTGATAAAGTTCAACTCTTTTAGCCTCAGAGAGGCTATAAGTATGACTCGTTGAAATGAAAATTACCTAACATTTAACGCCAATGCGATATTGCCCCAGTCTGATAGCTGTAGGTCACGAATGCGCTCACTGTCTCCCTCGCTGCTGCAGGCCCAAATATCTAGGCAGGTTCGCCCGGCGATGCTGGAGCCTGTCCCTTTTGCCGTGTCGGGACGACTCTGATTAAGTAGTGCGATCTCTTCGTCGAAGTAGGCGGCATAATCTGGCGCTTCAACCAGAATAACCTCCATCTCTTCCATCGTAGATTTACTGTCTTTGGCGACGGGTTTTTCGGCATCGACAAGCGCAAAGAGCTGAGGCAGGGGAAGGGAGTGTGTGTCGGGGGAGATTCTAAGGCTCTTGGCAAGCTTCATTGCCTCTAAGTTATTGAGCTTATAAGCTTGGGAAAGCCACTTGTCTGATTCGGCGAGATCGCTCGGGACTAATTTGTCTTGCAGGTAGATTTTACCTAATGCCAGAGCGCTGGGAGAGAAAGCAGCCTTAGCACTGCGTTTTAGTAAGGTAATTCCCTTGTCGATATCTTGGTGCGCAGATGCTTGCAGGTACATGATACCCGCCTTGTATTGCGCCGTGGTGTGACCAAACTTAGCGGCGCGTCTAAACCACTTAAAAGCCTTGTCTTGATCTTTTTGCGTGCCGTATCCAGAGTAGTAGAGTTCACCAAGTGTCGCCATGGCACTGGAATGACCGCGATTAGTCAGGATAGTATAGGCGTCAAAATAGGCCTCACACTCTGTTGATTTACACGGGGCTAACTGAGTTGCATAACTAAGAGGGGCTATCGCGACCAAAGCTGCTGCTAACAAAAGCTTATTCACGATTCGCTGCATGCCAATGTCCTTTTGTTAAATGTTAATAACTATTACTATCAGTAACTAACAGAGAGTGCCATAGTACTAAAGTGCTAATATTAGGCGGTGTTAAATATCGTGCTGGTTTGAATATGAGTCGAATTGTTTGCGACTATTTTAGTGTGCGCATTTAAGGTATAGGCCACTAGATTTGTTAGGAGTCATTGATCGAGTCAGGAGTCAGCAAAAGGGGCTAGTGGAAGCAAATGATGGATAAGCTAGATGTGGTCGTTATTGGCGCCGGTGTGGTCGGGCTTGCGGTGGCAGCTAGACTGAGTCGGCGCCTGGGGCAAGTGTTGCTAATCGATCGCGCCGAGACCATAGGCACGGGGATCAGCGGCCGTAATAGCGAGGTGATCCACGCCGGGATCTACTATCCGACGGGGAGCCTCAAGGCGCGACTGTGCGTAGAAGGCAAGCAGCAACTTTATGCCTATTGTCGCCGCAGGGGAGTCGCAATGAACCCGCTGGGTAAGCTGATTGTGGCGACTCAAGCCGAGCAACAGGCGCAGCTCGATGCCTTGCTTATTAAGGGCAGGGCTAATGGAGTAGATGATCTTGCTCCGCTCAGCAGTCGGCAGCTGCAGACGCTCGAACCGGAACTGTCAGCGGCAGCCGGGCTACTTTCACCCTCTACCGGTATCATCGACAGTCATGGCCTGATGTTGAGCCTGCTTGCCGAGGCGGAGGAGCAAGGCGTCATATTCTGCCCCCTTACCGAGTTCATCTCCGCTCACGGCCACGGCGATGGCTTTAGATTGGAGCTCAATCAGCAGGGTGAGCGGATGACAATCGATACGCACTATCTGATCAACAGTGCCGGCTTATATGCCAGTCAGGTAGCCGGTCGCATCGAGGGACTGGCCAAATCTATCATCCCTAGTCTTCATTGGTGTAAGGGACATTACTTTGCCTATCAGGGCAAGAGTCCATTTACACATCTCATCTATCCCGTACCCGAACCAGGACTGAAAGGCTTAGGGATCCATGCCACCCTAGATCTCGGCGGCCAGCTTAAGTTTGGCCCGGATACTCAATACCTGGCGCCTGATTCCCAGGAAAGCTATGAGGTTAACGATACGCTGCGCCAGGGCTTCTTCGAGGCTATATCTCGTTATTATCCCAACCTTGATATCGACCGTTTGGTTCCGGCCTACGCTGGGATTCGTCCTAAGCTGCAGGGGCCCGATGACAACGAGGTGGCTGACTTTTTGATTCAAGGGGAGGCGGAGCATGGCATGCATGGCTTGGTGAATCTGCTTGGTATCGAATCCCCCGGACTAACGGCGAGCCTGGCCATCGCCAAGGAGGTTTCTAGGCGGTTGGAAACACTATGAAGCTATAAAAAAAGGAGCCAATGGGCTCCTTTTTATAAGATTGCGCGCTTATTGCGCGAGAGACAGGGTGTTAGCCGTTGTCTCTGTTGCCCTTGCGGTGAGACTTGCGCTCACCTGCAGGCTTGCGACGACGTGGTGCACGGTTGTCATCGCTGGCGTTGACCATTTCACTGCCCGCTTCGCGAATGTTTAACGGCTTGCCACATACGCGCACCTTCTTCAGGTGCTGCAGGACATCCTTTGGCATGCCGTCAGGCAGATCGATTGAGGTGAGCTGATCGAACAGCTGGATCTGACCTATGTAACGGCTGTCGATGTTGGCCTCGTTGGCGACGGCGCCGACGATATTACCTACACCCACACCATGGTCACGGCCCACGTCTAGCACGTAACGGCACATCTTAACGTCTGGATGATCCTTCAGGCTATCGGCCTTACCCAGGTTGGTTGGGGTCGGGCGGGAATCACGACGTCCACGAGGGCTACGCTCGCCACGATCACGCGAGTTGCGCTCGTCACGATTGTCGCGCTGGCGTTCTTGAATCGGCGGCAGCTGCAGTGGACGCTCCTTCTGCACCATGTTCAATAGCGCAGCGGCGAGGGCCTCGGTATCCACTTCCAGCTGCTGACACAGCTGGGCAACGGCGCCATGCATGAAGTCTAGCGACTCATTGTTGATGGTGTTAGACACCTGCTCACCCAGACGAGACAGACGACGCTCGGTCACGGTCTCTGGGCTAGGTACGTTCATCGGCGAGATACGGCTCTTGGTGGCACGCTCGATGGTACGCAGCATGCGCATCTCTCTGTGGGTGACGAACAAGATTGCCATACCGGTACGACCGGCGCGGCCAGTACGACCGATACGGTGTACATAGGCTTCTGTGTCGTAGGGAATATCGAAGTTGATCACGTGACCGATACGCTCTACGTCCAGACCACGGGCGGCAACGTCCGTGGCGATCAGGATATCCAGCTTGCCACGCTTGAGTTGATCGACGGCGCGTTCACGGGCCTGTTGGTTCATGTCGCCATGCAGTGGCGAAGAGGCATAGCCGCGGGCTTCCAGCTTCTCGGCCAGTTCGACACAGGAGTTACGGGTACGTACGAAGATGATGATACCTTCGGTGTTTTCTACCTCTAGTACGCGCACCAATGCCTCGAGTTTGTTGTGCTGAGACACCTGCACGAAACGCTGCTCGATAGACTCAACCGTGGTATGGCTGGCGGCGATGCTGATGTGTACCGGCGTTTGCAGGTACTTGTTGGCGACGCGCTTGATCTGTTCAGGCATGGTGGCAGAGAACAGGGCCAGTTGACGTTCCTGTGGGGTGTGCTCCAGGATCCACTCGATGTCGTCAATGAAGCCCATCTTGAGCATTTCATCGGCCTCATCGAGCACCATGGCATTGAGTGTCTCTAGCTTCAGGGTGCCACGACGCATGTGGTCCATCACACGACCCGGTGTACCCACGACAATCTGAGGGCCACGACGCAGGGCGTTAAGCTGTTGATGCATGCTCTGACCGCCATAGATAGGCAGTACGTGCAGGCCTTTCATAAATTTAGAATAACTACCGAAGGCTTCGGCAACCTGTACCGCCAGTTCGCGGGTAGGTGCCAGCACCAGAATTTGTGGCACGTTGCGGTTAGGATCGATAGCGTTGAGCAGGGGCAGGGCGAAGGCACCGGTTTTACCCGTACCGGTTTGCGCCTGGCCAAGAATATCTTTACCCTCCATTAGGGGGTCGATACTGGCGGCCTGGATCGGCGTAGGTTTTTCATAACCTAGCTCGTCGAGAGCACGCAACAAAGGCTCGGACAGGCCGAGTTCGCGGAAAGTTTTTTCACTGGATGACATGGGTTGTAGCCTTGTGGTGTAACTAAAGTGCAGAGACTGCACCAAAAGATGTAAAAGACAGAAAATCAACCCCGTGTCGACTTCCCGCACCGAAAACGAATCAGTAAGCCGATTATTATAACAGTAAGTCAGATATCTTTCCACCACCTGGCATAATTTTCGCAGTAAACTCGGGTGTCGTTAATTTAACCATTTGGTTAACAGTGAGTTACATTTTTCAAAAATACAAAAATCCCTGTGTTTTGTATTAGTTATTCAAGAGATAAGTGTCCATTATTAACAGTTTATAGGCGGTTTCCGTAACAGCGGCCAGAAAGTTAACATCTATCTTACTCGCCTCGTCACTGGGCTGGTGGTAATCCTTGTGGGGCGGTACGCCGAAGTAGAGCCAGGGGATGCCTGCCTGATGAAAAGGATAATGATCTGAGGCTCTTAACCAATCGACCCTCTGTATCGTCTTGCCTGCCTCCGGGGGATGATTGGCGCGAATGCAGAGGTTGACACTTTGTTCCAGCTGGGCCTTGATCTGCTCGAATTGGTCGAAACCACGGCGTCCCTCCAGGTAAATGCGGCTGTTACGCGGCGGGCGCCCTATCATGTCTAGGTTGATCATAAGTGTTATTTGACTGGACTTGAGTGCGGCATCTGGCGCCATCAGGCCGTCGACGAAGGCCTTGGAACCATAGAGACCAGGTTCTTCGGCGTCGGTGGCGATAAACATCAGGTTGGCGTCTCTCGCCTGATTCGCGCTATGGGCGGCGATCTCAAGCAGGCCGGCGATGCCCGAGGCGTTGTCGTCGGCGCCGTGATAGAGCTTGTAGCCCCGCTTGCCCAGGTGATCATAGTGGGCGACTACCAGACGCCAGCGATCGATGGGTTTGCTTGCCGGTAATATGCCGATGACATTGGTGCCCTGGCGGGTGCCGAACTGATAGTCGTACTCAAAGTCGTGATCGAAACGGCCCAGCCAGGGGCTGAGGCCCGCTTGCTGCATTTGGCCGGCGATGTAATCTCGGGCCTGGGCGGCGCCTTCTGTGCCAGTCTTGCGCCCGGCGAACTGGTCGCTGCTGAGGGTCTCTACGTGATTGAGGAGTCGTGATTTATCGCTCCAGGTGAGGCGGAAATCTTCGCTGCAACGCCTATCATTCGGCCCCTGGGCACAGCCCAATAGTCCTAGTACGAGCAGGCCCAGGGCGAACAGGCCCAGCTTAAGTAGACTTAGCAGTGGTGCGAGGCCTAGATAGCGCTTATGGGTTGGGGCGAAGGGCGTTCTCAATGACGGCAATCCTTGGGGGAAAACTCCTAAGCTACCCCTGTTTGTCCGGGAAGGAAACAAAAAAGCCAGCCTGTCGAGGCTGGCTTATTAAGGCCCTTAGCTTGAGTTAGCCTTTTAATCGCGGTTTGAGCTAGCTCTTTAGCAGCGGCTTGAGGAAGCGCGCCGTGTGGGAGCCTGGATGCTTGGCAACCTGCTCAGGTGTGCCACTGACCAGTATGGTGCCGCCGCCTGAGCCGCCCTCTGGGCCGAGGTCGACGATCCAGTCAGCCGTCTTGATCACATCCAGGTTGTGCTCGATGACCACTATGGTGTTGCCATGTGCCTTGAGGCGATGCAGCACATCCAGCAGCAGCTGAATATCGGCGAAATGCAGACCCGTAGTCGGTTCATCCAGAATATAGAGGGTCTTGCCGGTATCGCGCTTCGACAGCTCCTTGGCCAACTTGACCCGCTGGGCCTCACCGCCCGATAGGGTGGTAGCGCTCTGACCCAGGCCGATATAGGAGAGACCGACCTCCATCAGGGTCTGCAGCTTGCGGGCGATGGCCGGTACGGCATCGAAGAACTCACGTGCCTCCTCGACCGTCATCTCGAGCACCTCGTGGATGTTCTTACCCTTGTAGCGCACTTCCAGGGTCTCGCGGTTATAGCGCTTGCTCTTACAGCTGTCACAAGGCACGTACACATCCGGCAGGAAGTGCATCTCTACCTTGATCAGGCCGTCGCCCTGACAGGCCTCACAGCGTCCACCCTTGACGTTGAAGGAGAAACGCCCCGGCTTATAGCCACGGGTCCTCGCCTCCTGGGTGGCGGCAAACAGCTCGCGGATAGGGGTAAAGATCCCCGTATAGGTAGCCGGGTTGGAACGCGGCGTGCGGCCGATGGGGCTCTGGTCGATATCCACCACCTTGTCGCAATGTTCCATGCCGGTGACTTTCTGGTAAGGCGCGGGTTCATCGACCGTGGCGCCGTTGAGCTGGCGATGGGCGATCTTGTAGAAGGTGTCGTTGATTAGGGTCGACTTGCCAGAGCCTGATACCCCGGTGACACAGGTAAACAGGCCGACGGGAATGGTGAGATCGACATGCTTCAGGTTGTTGCCCGAGGCACCATAAAGTTCAATCACCTTGTTGGCATCGTACTGCGCGCGCTTCTCGCTGATCTGGATCTGCTTCTTACCCGAGATATATTGGCCTGTGACCGACTCGTCGCAGGCGACGATATCCTTAAGCGGGCCATCGCAGATCACCTGACCGCCATGCACTCCGGCGCCCGGACCGATATCGATAATATGATCCGCCATGCGGATGGCATCTTCGTCGTGTTCGACCACGATAACCGTGTTTCCGAGATCCCTCAGGTGGATCAGAGTGTTAAGCAGGCGTTCGTTGTCTCTCTGGTGTAGGCCGATGGAGGGCTCATCCAGCACATACATGACGCCGACTAGGCCGGCGCCTATCTGGCTGGCCAGACGGATGCGCTGGGCCTCGCCGCCGGACAGGGTATCGGCCGAGCGCGACAGGCTCAGGTAGTTGAGGCCGACGTTCACCAGGAAGCCGAGGCGATCGCGTACCTCCTTGAGGATCTTCTCGGCGATCTGTGCCCGTTGGCCGCTGAGATGCAGCTGCTCGAAGTACTCCATCGCCTCGCCGATAGACCACTCTGTGAGTTTCGGCAGGTTGAGATCTTCGATAAACACATGGCGGGCCTCTTCGCGCAGGCGCGAGCCGCCGCAGCTACTACAGGCCTGGGTGTTGATATATTTGGCCAGTTCTTCGCGCACGGCGTTGGATTCGGTCTCGCGGTAGCGTCTGTCCATGTTGTTGAGGATCCCTTCGAAGGGGTGGTTGCGTACCACCACGTCGCCGCGATCGTTGATGTATTTGAACGCTATGCTCTCTTTGCCCGAGCCGTGCAGGACTATGTTACGGATCTTGGCGCTCAGCTTCTCAAACGGCGCCTCGACGTCGAACTTATAGTGCTCCGCCAGCGAGGTGAGCATCTGGAAATAGTAGAAGTTGCGTCTGTCCCAGCCGCGGATGGCACCGCCGGCCAGCGAGAGTTCTGTGTTGGTGATCACCCTGTCGGCATCGAAAAACTGCTGCACGCCCAGGCCATCACAGGTGGGGCAGGCGCCGGCGGGATTGTTGAAGGAGAAGATGCGCGGCTCCAGCTCAGCCATGGAGTAGCCACAGTGAGTACAGGCAAAGTTAGCCGAGAACAACAGCTCTTCGCTGTCGCCATCCATGGAGGCGACGGTGGCGATACCGCCAGAGAGTTCCAGCGCGGTCTCGAAGGATTCCGCCAGACGCTGCTGCAGATCGTCACGCACCTTGAAGCGATCCACCACCACCTCAATGGTGTGTTTCACATGCAGCTCAAGGGCCGGGGGATCGGACAGGTCGCACACCTCACCGTCGATACGGGCGCGGATAAAGCCCTGGGCCGCCAAGCTATCCAGCAACTTGACGTGCTCGCCCTTACGGTCGTTGATCACAGGCGCCAGCAGCATCTGTCGGCTGCCCTCTGGCAGGGTGAGCACCTTGTCGACCATCTGGCTGACGGTCTGCGCCGCCAGCGGTTGGTTGTGGGTCGGGCATCTCGGCTCACCGACACGGGCAAATAGCAGACGCAGGTAATCGTAGATCTCTGTGATGGTGCCCACGGTCGAGCGCGGGTTGTGAGAGGTCGATTTCTGTTCGATCGAGATCGCCGGACTCAGGCCCTCGATATGATCCACATCTGGCTTCTCCATCAGGCTGAGGAACTGGCGCGCATAAGCCGACAAGGATTCGACATAACGACGCTGACCCTCGGCGTAGAGGGTGTCGAAGGCGAGTGAGGATTTTCCTGAACCCGACAGGCCAGTGATCACGATAAGCTTATCTCTGGGGATCGTCAGGTTGATGTTTTTGAGATTGTGGGTGCGGGCGCCACGAACTTCAATCTTGTCCATCTGTCTCTCTGGTTGTGCCGAAAAAGAGACTGATTATCGCATAAAAATTGAGTCAGGTCATAGAAAAGCCCGGCGTGTGATCTGGCCATAGGGGGAGGTTAATTACGCATTTTGCTCGCATCTTCAACTTTTCTTTTTGAGCTATTTCCGCGCTTCGTGATAAACTGCGCGACTTATTTATGAATACAGATCAGGGCGAACAATGGCCAATAATGGACTGTCTAAGACTGAGAAAAGAGTCGCGTTTTCACTAGCCAGTGTATTTGGGCTACGCATGATGGGCTTGTTTATGATCATGCCTGTCTTTGCGTTGTACGGACAACACCTGGAGGGGTTCTCTCCCCTGTGGGTGGGGATAGCCATCGGGGCCTACGGCCTAACCCAGGCCATCTTGCAGATCCCTATGGGGATCCTATCGGACAGATATGGCCGCAAGCCTATCATTCTTATCGGCCTGGCCCTGTTTGCGCTAGGTAGCCTGCTGGCCGCCTCGGCCGACTCTATCTATGGGGTCGTCGCCGGACGTGCCCTACAGGGGATGGGGGCGATTGCCGCCGCCGTACTGGCCCTGGCCGCCGACCTGACCCGGGACGAGCAGCGCACTAAGGTGATGGCCATCATAGGCATGTGCATCGGCTTCTCCTTCGCACTCTCTCTGCTGGTGGGCCCAATTGTGGCCGAGTATCTCGGTCTGTCTGGCCTGTTTGCCATGACCGCGGGCCTCGCACTGCTGGGGATGGTGATAGTGCAGCTTTTGGTACCAAACCCTATAGGTCAGGCACCCAAGGGTGATACCGTTGCCGCGCCTGCTAAGCTCAAGGCGATGCTCACCGATCCACAGCTGTTTCGCCTGGATGCGGGTATCTTCATCCTGCATCTGGTGTTAACCGCCGTGTTTGTTGCGCTGCCGCTGGATCTGGTAGATGCGGGTCTGGCGAAAGAGAAACACTGGATGCTCTATTTCCCGGCCTTTGTGGGGGCCTTCTTCCTCATGGTGCCGCTGATCATTATAGGGGTGAAGAAGAAAAACACTAAGGCGACTTTTCAGATTGCGCTGCTTATCATGATCGCCGCTCTGGGCGCCATGGCGTTGTTTGCCAATAGCCTGATAGTGCTGAGTGTCGCCGTGGTGCTCTTCTTTACCGGTTTCAACTATCTCGAGGCATCCCTGCCAAGTCTGATCGCTAAGTTCTGCCCCGTGGGCGACAAGGGCTCGGCCATGGGGGTCTATTCCACCAGTCAGTTCCTCGGCGCCTTCTGTGGCGGTCTGCTGGGTGGTGGTGCTTATCAGCTGCTGGGTGCGGCGGGTGTCTTTACGGTGGCGCTCGGTCTGATGTGTCTCTGGCTATTGCTGACATTCGGTATGCAAAATCCGGTTTTATTAAAGAGTTATACCCTGGAAGCCGAAGTCGAAGGCAAGGAACAGGCCCGCGCCATGGCGACAGAGCTGTCGCAGCTGCCCGGCGTGGCCGAGGCGATCGTGGTGCTCGAGGAGAAGGTCGCTTATTTGAAAGTTGATGAGCATTTCGATTTGAGACAGGCGCGAGCTGTGTTAGGCTCTTCCAATTAACAGATCCACGGCCGAGTGTGGCCGGGTATCTGTACCTAATTTAGATTTATAAGATTATCGCAGGAGATTTCAATGGCCAGTCGTGGTGTCAATAAGGTAATTTTGGTCGGTAACTTGGGGAGAGATCCCGAGGTTCGTTACATGCCAAACGGCAACGCCGTAGCCAACTTTACAGTGGCGACCAGTGAGTCTTGGAAAGACCAGCAAGGTCAGATGCAAGAACGTACAGAATGGCACAACATTGTAATGTACCGTCGTCTTGCGGAGATCGCCGGTGAGTACCTGAAGAAGGGCTCGAAGGTGTATCTGGAAGGTAAGTTGCAGACCAGCAAGTGGCAGGATCAGCAGACGGGACAAGATCGCTACAAGACAGAGATCAACGTCAACGAGATGCAGATGCTAGACAGCCGTGGCCAAGGCGGTCAGGGTGGTCAGCAGGGTTATGGTGCGCAGCAGCAAAACCAGAACCAGTACACACCTCAGCAATCTGCTCCAGCACAGCGTCAGCAACAGCCTCAGCAATCTGGCGTAGCCCCACAGGGTGGTTATGGTGCCCAGCAACAGGCTGCACCACAGCAGCAAGGTTATGGCGCTCAGCCGCAGCAGGCCCCAGCCTATGCGCCTAAGCCACAGGCGGCGCCGCAACAGCCAGCGCCACAGCAGTCGCCGCAGCAGCGTCCAGCACCTCAGCCACAGCAGAACTTCACACCGGATCTGGATGACGGTTGGGACGACGATATCCCCTTCTAGGCGGATCGCGAACCCCAGAAACGCTAACCTTAGTGTTAAAACCCTGCCTTGGCAGGGTTTTTCTTTTCTTAGGCTCTATTACGCCTTCACTCTGCTTCTCGAGAGTCAGTCGAACCTCCTAGGGGAGTGTTCATTTGTTGCCATGCGGTGTAAAATGCGCGCCCAGCCCGTCAAAGGGCGACTGCTAAACTTGGGTTACCCTTTTTATGTCATCTGCCACTATGCCAACTGCTATTAATCGCACCTTCTCCATTGCCCCCATGCTCGATTGGACCGACAGGCACTATCGTTATTTCGCACGCCTGATGTCTTCCGAGTTGCTGCTCTATACCGAGATGGTAACGACCGGGGCGATCATCCATGGTAAGGGCGATTATCTGGCTTATAACCAGGAGGAGCATCCGCTGGCGCTGCAGCTAGGGGGTTCCAATCCAGAGGACCTGGCTAAGTGTGCCAAGTTGGCGGAGGAGCGTGGCTATGATGAGGTTAACCTCAATGTGGGCTGCCCGTCGGATCGCGTGCAGAATGGCCGTTTCGGTGCCTGTTTGATGGCCGAGCCTGATCTGGTAGCCCAGTGTGTGGCGGCGATGAATCGGGTGGTGGATATCCCGGTAACGGTGAAGACCCGTATCGGCATCGATGAGCAGGACAGCTACGAGTTTCTCACCGAGTTTGTCGACAAGGTGAGTGCGGCTGGCTGCGACACCTTTATTATTCATGCCCGTAAGGCCTGGTTGCAGGGGCTGAGTCCCAAGGAGAACCGCGAGATCCCCGAGCTCGACTATGACAGAGTATATCGACTCAAGCGGGACTACCCTCAGCTGAGCATCTCCATCAATGGTGGGGTCAAGACACTAGAAGAATGCGGCGAACATCTTAAACAGCTAGACGGCGTCATGGTGGGCCGCGAGGCCTATCAGAATCCTTACTTGTTGGCTCAGGTGGATCAGCAGCTGTGCGGTCAGGATAAGTCTGTGCTGAGTAGAGATGCCGTTTTGGAGAATATGATTCCCTATATAGAGAAACATCTAGTGTCCGGTGGCCGCCTGAATCATATTACCCGTCACATAACAGGTTTGTACCAGGGAGAGGCGGGGTCGCGTGCCTGGCGTCGTTATCTGAGTGAGAATGCTCACAAGCCCGGCGCCGGTATCGAGGTGGTGCATGAGGCTAGAGCCAGCATGGAGCTCAAATAAAAACCTCGTATAAACAAAGTATTGAATAAGCTTCTTGCTGAGAGCCGCTGATATCACAGCGGCTTTTTTTGTCTAAATTTTAAACTTTTTACTAAAGGTGGTGAAAATTACCAGCCTGTAGTGAAACTCACTATCTTCTTATCCTGCCGCCTCAGCCCTAATGAGTGTCTTAACGGTATGAAATTTTATAAATTCATATTTATCATGTAGTTACATTGTTTTTATAAAGTTGGCACACCCCTTGTATTGTCATAGATGTCATAAACGAAATGGAAAGGAAGACATCATGAACAAGTTAACTAAAGTATCGCTAATCGCCTCTCTACTGGTCGGTGCCAGCTTCTCTGCCTCGGCAGATGATTTTATCCCAACGGACATCACGGCCAAGCTGGAGCGCAACCTGGCGACTCAGATGCAGGAGATGATGGTGACGGCTCAGCAAGAACTGACACTTTCACTGCAGACACAGCTGTCTGAGTCACTGTTTGATACTAACCTTAAGCTGGCAGAAACGGCGGTAAAAACCGAAGAAG
The DNA here is from genome assembly GCF_009831655.1 of Shewanella insulae. GTDB lineage: Bacteria > Pseudomonadota > Gammaproteobacteria > Enterobacterales > Shewanellaceae > Shewanella > Shewanella insulae. The sequence continues at coordinate 32,819 of NZ_WRPA01000012.1, forward strand.
CGCCGATGAAGAGCGCAATGGTTAAGGAATAAGTTCTGGTTAAGTAATCACTCTGGTTAAGGAATACCATTGGTTAGGGAATCATTATGACTTATCTGTTTGAGTTGGCAGCACTGTTACTGCTCCCTGTTTTGAGCTTCGCGCTCTGCGCAACCTTAGTCTGTACCCTGAAATGGCATAAGGTGTTATAGCCGGGGCTCACGATTTTGTTGATAGTGAAGGACAAGTATTATGAATATCGATGATCTGGTAAGAAGGTTAAAAAATCCCCGCAGCATGGTGTGTGGCGTGGCGGCGATGACGGCAGATAAATTTGCCTGGTCTTGCCTATGGACTCGTGTCGTATGGGCGGTAGCAGCCTTTATGAATCCGGCCTTCGTCTTGTTAGTTTACTTTGTGTTGGCACTGGTTCTGCCGAAATGGAAACCTGGTTACTAGCCGATAGGGAATAAGAGCGTGAAGGGACGTACGACTTTAAAAAAAGCGCTGGATATCTTGCTAGCCCTAGGGGTCATCCTCTTAGTTTCGGCAGTCCTGTTGACCCTAGGTCATTATTTTGAAGCGCGTTGGTTTTATATCAGCCTGGAGTCTCCCCAGTGGATAGACATCGGGTTGTGGAGTACGGCGCTGGTCAGTGCCCTACTATTGATTTTGTTGCTCTGGCTTACCCTGGCCTTTAGTTTTATCGCTTTGGTCACCGCTTTTTGCGTGTTGAGCGCCATCGCCATGTTGTTCGCCGGCTTTTCGTTGTTTTGGCCGTTAATTCTGTTATTGCTGGCAGCCTGGGGCGTAGGCCAAGCTAGCCGGGTCGACTAGCCGGGCCCAACGGTTATCTGCTCAGAAAGGCGTTAAATTGTGCCTTGGCCTCGTCGCTTTGCAGGCGATCTGCAAATTCTTCTAATTCTCTTAGCATCTGTTCCCTAATGAGTGCGTTATCGCCGCGTATCAAGCGGCGGCTGGCCCTGAGTGCCTGAGGTGGCTTCTTCGCCAGCTTGATGCTTTGGGTCAGGGCATGACTCATCAACTCATCGCCTGGCAGCAGATCATTGATAAGCCCAATAGCGAGGGCACTTTGAGCATCGAAGGCCTCACCGAGCAGCAGCAGTTCGCTGGCCTTGGCCTGGCCTACCAGTCGGGGAAGCAGTAGGCTGGCACCGGCCTCAGGCACCAGTGCCAGATTGACGAAGGGGAGTTGAAACTTGGCCGTGTTGTCGGCGTATACCAGGTCGCAATGTAGTAGTAGGGTAGTGCCTATGCCGACGGCCGGGCCGCTGACCGCAGCAACCAAAGGTTTAGTCAGATCCAGCAGGCTGAACAGAAACTTGAATGCCGGATGATCTGGCCCTAAGTCACTATTTTTTAAAAAGTCAGCAACATCGTTGCCCGAGGTGAAACAATCGCCTTCACCTTTGAGGAGAAAGGCGTTAATTCCGTTGTCTGACTCCCCTTGGATAAGGTATTCTGTGAGCTGAGTATACATCTCAAGGTTAAGCGCATTACGTTTTTCGGGGCGATTGATCGTGATGATGCGTACGCCCTGCTCATCCTGAAATTGAATGTTACTCATGGGTCAATAATCCTTATATGGCAAATGGGGTTAAAAAGGAGTTTAAGGCATTGAAACAGATTTTCAAACACGCGTTTAATTTTGTCCTGCTATCATGCACTTCATTTTCCGTATTGGCAAACGTCATGTTTGTCGATGGCTATGTCAGGGCCATGCCGCCGAGCGTGCCCAATAGTGCCGCCTATTTCACCCTGATGAACCACGGGCCTGAGGTCGAGCTTGTCGGCGTCGAGACCGAGGTAGCCGCCGAGGCGCAGCTGCATACCCTGGTGGAAGAAGAGGGCGTAGTGAAGATGCGCCAATTACCCAAATTTACCCTGGCCAGCCACGCGAACCTCGAGCTCATGCCCTCGGGTAAGCATGTGATGCTGCTGGGATTAAAAAAACCGCTGACGGAAGGACAGGAAGTGGTGTTAAGGCTAAAGTTTAGCGATGGCAGCGAGCAACAGGTGACGCTGCCAGTCAGCAAGCAAGCGATAGCGACACAAGATGATGGCGAGCACCATCATCACCATTAATGGAGTAAGAGTATGCAGGTAACATGGAAACGGGTCAGCCTGGCGGCCGCCGTCTTATTTTTGATTGGCTACATCATCAGCGTATGGTGGAGCATAGAGCCAGACAGCATAGAGCCCTATCAGCTCAATAACGAGACGGGCCATAAGATAGTGGGCTACGCGACCACAACCTCTTTGATTTTGACCATGGAAACCCTTCTCGACAAGAATGGTGGCTGGTTGTCGAACGATGTGATGCCGCCTTCGTTGTTTATGGACAACATGCCGGCCTTCGAGTTTGGTGCCATCGAACAGGCGCGGGATCTGGCGCTGATCATGCGCAAGGAATTTAGCCGTTCCCAATCGCAGTCGACTGCCGACAAAGATCTGCTGGCGGCCCACTCTAAGTTGAATATCGAACATACCAGCTGGTTAGTACCGAGCGCCGAGGGCGAGTATCGTGACGCCATCAAGCTGCTGAAGCTCTATCGTGCTCGCATCGCCGATACCAATAACCCTGATGCCCAGTTCTATGCCCGCGCCGACAACCTTAACGAGTGGTTGAAAGAGGTGCAGAAGCGCTTAGGCAGCATGTCTCAGCGCCTGTCTGCCAGTGTCGGTCAGGAGCGCATCAACACAGATCTGGCCGGTGACACCGAGGCCAGCCAGTCCACACCTAACTTAGCCAGCCAGGAGATCAAGACCAGCTGGTGGCAGATCGACGATGTCTTCTATGAAACCCGTGGCGCCACCTGGGCACTGCTGAACTTCATGAAGGCTATTGAGGTAGATTTTGCCGACGTATTGAAGAAGAAAAATGCTGAGGTCAGCTTGCAGCAGATCATTCGTGAACTGGAAGAGACGCAGCAGCCTGTGTGGAGCCCAATCGTGTTGAACGGTTCTGGGTTTGGCATAGTGGCCAACCACTCGCTGGTGATGGCCAATTATATTTCCCGCGCCAATGCCGCGGTGATCGATTTAACTAACTTATTGACTCAAGGCTAATTAGATGAAAAAAACACTACTTGCATGTGCTCTGCTCGGGTCTTTGGCAGCGACGTCTGCACAGGCGGCTACCGTAGTTGGCTTTAAGGTGGGCGGCGACTACTGGAACGCCGACACCGAGGGCACCTTTGCTCAGAAGGGCCAGGCTCAACAGGAGTTTGATTACAGCTCTTCATCTCAGGGGAGTATCTGGGTCGCCATCGAGCATCCGATTCCTTTAGTGCCTAACTTGAAGATCCGCGAAAACCGTCTGGATGCCGACGGCAAGGCGACCCTGACCGGTGACTGGGCATTCGGCGATCGTGTATTTAACGACGACGTGACCACGGCAAGCAACCTGAGCAATACCGATTTCGTGCTCTATTACGAGCTGCTGGACAACGACATCGTTGCACTGGATCTTGGCGCCGCCTATAAGAAGATGCATGGATCTTTCCGCGTACATCAGATCTCGCCATCTGGTGTGGTAGGAGCCTACGCACAGAAAGATCTTAGCGACGGTGTCGTCATGGCTTATGCCAATGCCGAGGTGGGTATTCCTGGCCTGGGGCTATACGGCTTTGCCGATGTGATGCAGGGCATAGACGAGAGCAGCGTCTATGATTACCAGTTGGGTCTGGGTTGGCAGTTTGATGGCGTGGCGTTAGATACCAAACTACGTGTCGGCTACCGTGACTTTAATTTCGACGTCAACAATTTCGATGGTGTGACCGCCAACATGCAGTTCAAAGGCTACTTTGCCGGCGTTGAGCTGGTCTTCTAAGGTTAGCCTTCTAACTCGCTAATTGCAGATAAAAAAACCGCCAAGTTGGCGGTTTTTTTATGGTTGAAGACTGACGTCTTACTGACTGACTTCAGGTGCCTTCAGGCCATTGTTGATGGCGATAACATCATCTTCACTCAGTGTGCCTGTAGCCTGTTTCAACGCCAGAATAGAGTTGATATAGCCGTAACGGGCATTAGAGAGCTGACGCTTAGAGTCATACAGGTCACGGGTACGGTTGAGTACGTCAACGATAGTACGGGTACCCACTTCGAAACCTGCCTGGGTTGCTTTCAGTGCGCTCTCAGAAGAGACCACAGATTGCTCATAGGCGCGGATAGAGCTGATTGAGGCACCAACGTTGTTGAAGTTGTTGCGCACATCTTTAACTACCTTGCGGTAGGTCTGTTCCATCTTCTCGCTTGCTTCAACGTATTGATACTGAGCCTGGTTAACCTTAGAGCTGACCTTAAAGCCTTCGAAGATAGGCACACTCAGTTTCAGGCCCACGTTGGCGTTGTCGTAATCGTTCAGATCACCTGCCTGATTCTTCTGTTCCAAGTTGGTGGTGTAACCTGCGTTCAGGCTCAGAGATGGCATGTGACCCGCTTTATAGAGCGAGATAGTCTGCTGCGCTATATCTTTACCGATACGCGTGGTTAGCAGATCCACACTGCTGTTTTCGGCCATCTTCAACCAATCCGTTGGCTTGGCTGGGCTTGGCGGTACCGCGGTGAAACGTGTGGTATCCAGTATGTCGATAGACTTGTGGTCTATGCCGGTGATCTCTCTTAGGGCTTCGTAGCTGTTTATCAGCTGATTTTCCGCCAAAATTTCCGATGCACGGGCCAAGTCGTATTGGGCTTGGGCTTCGTGTACGTCGGTGATGGCGGTCAGGCCCACGGCAAAACGCTGCTTGGTCTGCTCGAGCTGACGCTCGATGGCGCGTTTTTCCGCACCCTTGAATTCGTAGTTATCTTTCGCGGCTAAGACGTCAAAGTAGGCGCCTGTTACGCGAATGATGAGTGACTGAAGTGTCGAGGCATAGGCTGCATCGGCCTGTGAAGCCGCCAGCTCAGCAAGGTCGAGTCCAACCCAGGCGCTGTGATCATAGATCACCTGATTGAGTGACACTCCCGCGTCGAGTCCGCTGTTGTACACGCTATCATCAACATTCGTCCAGCGCTTTCCATAGCCGACGCTAGCGCTGATGGTAGGTAGCAAGGGAGCGCGGTTCTCTTCGATCTGCTCGTAGAGGCGGTCGCGCTGCGCTTGTGCCTGGAGCGCAATTGGATCATTGGTAAGGGCCTGCTGATATATCTGCAGTAGATCGTCGGCATGCACGGCAGAAGTCGTTGCCGCGAGAGTCAACGCTGCACATAAGGTGCGGATCTTAAATTTCATTAGCTGTCCTTTTTTAGACATAAATACTCCGAGGTGGAGCCATTTACTTAATAAAGTTAAGTGATGCTTCAGCGCAATTCATTTGCGCGAAGCGGTTTGCGCTTCCCGACGCTTCCCGATACATCTAAACTTATTAAGGTTAAGATATTAAGAAATTAACCATTTTTAAGTCAACAAGGAAGTGTAACAGTTTTTAACGGTAAATCTGCATTTTTTAGTGGTCTACATGATATATTGAGAGCCCTTGGGGATAAGCAACTACTAACTGAGTCGCGGGATGGGTAATGAGTCAGAAATTCACCAAAGATGATGTACAGATGCTGGGAAAAAGAACCCTGTTTCAGGGTTTTTTTCGTATGGAAGAGTACAGATTCAAACATAGGCTGTTTGCCGGTGGCTGGAGTCCGGAGGTGGTGCGTGAGGTGTTCGAGCGCGGCCACGCCGTGGTCGTGCTGCCCTATGATCCCGTGAGTGACAAGGTGGTGCTGATTGAGCAGATACGCATTCCCGTCGTGGAGTCTGCATCCACTCCCTGGTTGCTGGAGCTGGTGGCCGGCATGATAGAAGAGGGGGAGAGCGCCGAACAGGTGGCTCACCGCGAACTGCTTGAGGAGTCGGGCTTGGTGGCCAGCGAGATGCACTACATTAGTCAGTATTTTTCCAGTCCTGGCGGTACCAGCGAACGATTCGACTTCTACTGGGCCAGGGTCGATGCCAGTCAGGCCGATGGCTTGCATGGGTTAGATGATGAGCATGAGGATATCAAGGTGCACGTGATGCCGCGTGAGGCCGCCTATCAGTTGCTGCAAGACGGTACCATCAACAACGCCTCGACCGTGATCGGCCTACAGTGGTTGCAGCTTAATTATCAGAGCCTGAGGTCGGTCAAGTGAGCCTGTCGTTAAACAAGAGAAAGCCCGACTACCAGGCGAACGTGAGTCGTTTTCTCGCTTTGTGTAGTCGTAACTACTTCAATATTCTACGTTGGCTGCCCGCCGGTTATACGCAGGGAAAGTCCTGGCAGGTCGAGGGCGACTTCGGTTGTCTTAAGGTCAAGTTGCTGGAAAACACCCAATATACTCAATTAATTGAGATCTCCCGCCCGCTGAAAATTGCGCAATACGTTGATACACCTAAGGTTGTGGTGCGTGTTTACCATGACGCTAAATTAGCAGAAGTGTTAACTAGTCGACAGATTTATCGATTAAGACCGGTATATGATTATCCAAATATACGTATGTACCATAGAGACGAAAAGTATCAGGTAAATGCTTTTCTTGAAGAGTTACTCAAGATTGACAACCATGCCCGCATCATTTGTCAGTCCGAATCTTAGGGTTTTAATGTGCTAAAAGAGGCTATCTCTTATTCCATCGATCCAGATGAGAGCGTTAAGCTGGTCCAGGTGACGGATCCTCATCTTTTTGCCGATCCCGAGGCGCAACTGCTGGGTGTAAATACCGCACATAGCTTGGATGCTGTGTTGAACACCATTAAGGCCGTTGAGTATCCGGCGCATCTCTTGTTGGCAACCGGTGACATTAGCCAAGATTATTCCAATCAGTCTTATCATAACTTCGTCGCCGCCATTGAGAAGCTAAAGCTTCCCTGTCATTACCTGCCGGGCAATCATGACGATCCGCGTATCATGCACCTGCACATGCAGGGCCCCAGGGTCTATGGCGATAGGCGTATCTTGGCTGGCAAGTGGCAGATCATCATGTTGGACTCCACCGTCAGGGGCAAACCTGGCGGGCATATGGCCGACGGCGAGATGGAGCTCATCGAGGCTGCGGTGGCGGCTCATCCCGAGCTGCATACCCTGTTGGTGATGCATCACAATCCGATCCTGGTGGATTGCAAATGGTTGGATCAACACTGCATGGACAATGGCGAGGCGTTTCTCGATAGAGTCACTGCCATGCCTCAGATTAAGGGCCTGTTGTGGGGCCATGTGCACCAGAGCCTAGATCAGATGTATCAAGGCAAGACTGGCCTGGTAAAGTTGATGGCGACGCCCTCTACCTGCATCCAGTTTAAGCCCAAGTCTCCCTATTTTGCCCTCGATGCGCAGCAGCCAGGTTATCGTCTGCTGGAGCTAAAGCCAGACGGTAGCATCCTAGCCAACGTCTATCGGGTGCCCGGCAACAAGTTCTCGCCGGATCACGAATCGAGCGGCTACTAAGCGGCAAAACCCTTTTTAGAGTTGAGTCGATGCGTGTAAGACGTTGGGGTTAATATTTGGTTAATCGCCGCGCCGGTGTTAGCATCTTGATGCCCGATACTCGGCCCTAGATGTGTGGCGCAAAGCCAATCTGCCCGGTAAGCCGCTGTTTAGGGAGCAAATCGCCGTTTTATCAATCGCTGCCGAGGAAATATGCTGCTCTATATTCATGGATTTAATAGCTCACCGCACTCAGATAAAGGTGTGGTCACAGCCCGATATATTGCCAAGCATTTTCCCGATATCAATTTCGTTCAACCTCAACTCCCCGCCACGCCCAAGGCGGCCATGGTGCTGCTGACGGACCTTGTCGAACAGGCGCTGGCTCGCGGCGAAAGCCTCAGCTTTATCGGCTCTTCCCTTGGCGGCTATTTTGCGAGTTATCTGGTGGAGCGCTATGGCGGTCGGGCAGTGCCGGTCAATCCGGCGGTGAAACCCTTCGAGCTGTTTGATGAGTTTCTCGGTCCCCAGTACAATCCCTACACAGAAGAAGACTATCAGATTTTACCCGAGCACAAGCTGGAGGTGGCTAAGTACGATACGCCCGCCATCTCACATCCCGATCGATTCTTGGTGTTGCTGCAGTCTGGGGATGAGGTGCTTGATTATCGCCAAGCCGTGAATAAATACCAGTGTTGTCAGATGCTCATTGAGGCGGGGGGCGATCACAGCTTCGTCGGCTATGAGCAGCAGATGCAAGGGATCTGCGAATTTCTGTTTCTTGACAAATAGACATGTAGGGCCGCAACATGGCCTGAATAACAATATATTGTGTGTGCTATGACTAACCAATACACTTCAGATGCAATTGAAGTCCTCAATGGACTCGACCCGGTAAAACGTCGCCCCGGTATGTATACCGATACCACACGTCCAAACCACTTGGGACAAGAGGTGATCGATAACAGTGTCGACGAGGCCCTCGCGGGACACGCGACCAAGATAGACGTGGTGTTGCACAAGGACAATTCGCTCGAGGTGATCGACGATGGCCGTGGCATGCCGGTGGACATTCACCCCGAAGAGGGGATTCCTGGGGTCGAGCTGATCCTTACCAAACTGCATGCCGGCGGCAAGTTCTCTAACAATAACTATCAGTTTTCCGGTGGTCTGCACGGGGTGGGTATCTCGGTGGTGAACGCCCTCTCTAATCGTGTCGAGATCACGGTTAGACGCGGTGGTCAGGTCTATGAGATGGCCTTCGAGCATGGCGACAAGGTTGAGGACCTGACGGTTACCGGTACCTGTGGTCGACGCAACACGGGGACGCGGGTACATTTCTGGCCAACCGCCAGCTATTTCGACTCGGTTAACTTCTCCATTCCCAAGCTTATCTATCTGCTAAGAGCCAAGGCGGTACTCTGCCCTGGACTGCGCATCAAGTTTAACAATAAGCAGACGGGGGATGTCGAGGAGTGGTGCTATGAGAGTGGCCTGACCGACTATCTCAAGTCGTCGGCTAATGGCGTTGTGACCCTGCCACAGGAGCCTTTTATCGGCAGCATGAAGGGTAATACCGAGGCGGTGGATTGGGCTATTACCTGGCTGCCCGATGGGGGCGACGCCCTCAACGAGAGTTATGTCAACCTAATCCCGACACCGCTGGGCGGTACCCATGTGAATGGCTTCCGCCAGGGACTGCTGGAGTCGATGCGCGAATTCTGTGAGTTTCGCAATCTGATCCCTAGGGGGATCAAGCTCTCTCCCGAGGATATCTGGGATCGCAGCAGCTTCATCCTGTCGATCAAGATGCAAGATCCTCAGTTTGCCGGACAGACCAAAGAGAAGCTCTCCAGCCGTCAGAGTGCGGCGTTCGTCTCGGGCATCGTCAGAGACGCCTTCAGCCTCTGGCTCAATACCCATACGGACCAGGCCGAGGCCCTTGCCGAGATGTGTATCAGCAACGCCCAGAAACGTCTGAAGGCGGCTAAGAAGGTGGCGCGCAAGAAGGTGACCTCGGGTCCTGCGCTGCCGGGTAAGCTGACCGACTGTAGTGGCCAGGACCCTATGCGCGGCGAGCTCTTCCTGGTGGAGGGTGACTCGGCGGGCGGCAGTGCCAAGCAGGCGAGGGATCGTGAGTTTCAGGCGATCATGCCGCTTAGGGGGAAGATCCTCAATACCTGGGAGGTGGATGCCTCACAGGTGCTGGCATCCCAGGAGGTGCACGATATCTCTGTGGCCATCGGCTGCGACCCCGACAGCAACGATATTTCAGAGCTGAGATACGGTAAGATCTGTATCCTGGCGGATGCGGACTCGGATGGTCTACATATCGCGACCTTGCTGTGCGCCCTGTTCATGAAGCACTACAAGGTGCTGGTGGAGAAGGGACACATCTATGTCGCCATGCCGCCGCTGTTTAGGGTGGATGTGGGTAAAGAGGTATTCTACGCCCTAGATGAAGATGAGAAGCAGGGAATCTTAGATCGTATCAGCGCCGAGAAGAAGAAGGGTAAGGTGCAGGTGACCCGATTCAAGGGATTGGGTGAGATGAACCCTTTGCAGCTTAGGGAGACCACCATGGATCCCAATACCCGAAGGCTGGTACAGTTAACCATAGACGATACCGAGGATACCTTGGCTATCATGGATATGTTGCTGGCCAAGAAGCGTTCTGGCGATCGTAAGACCTGGCTTGAAACCAAAGGCGACTTAGCCCAGCTATAGCTATGTCATTAAAATAAAAAAGAAATCGTTAGACAAGCTTAATATAATGCAGAATAAAAGAGTTAGTTGTTATTTTCTGAATGCGGTTTTTGCCATGATGGCAACTGGCATGACGCTGACGGCGCGCGCCGAACAGCCCATCATGATCACAGTCACCAAGGGATTTGGCCTCTCGCTGTATGCCTCGGATCTCGGTGATGCCAAGCAGATGGCGCTGGGTGATGAAGGCACCCTGTTTGTTGGCTCCTACAAGTCTGGCACCATACAGGCGCTAGTGGACAGCAACGCCGACGGTCGTGTGGACAAGCGTTATGTAGTCGCCAAGGGGCTGGAGTATCCAGAGGCGATCGCCTTTCACGAGGGAGATCTCTATGTCGCCGAAGAGGATCGTATCTTACGCTTCGTGGATATAGAGAATCGTCTGCGACGCCCAGGACGGGGCAAAGAGGTTTATGATCGTCTGCCGGGCAAGACCAACAAGAGCCGCCGTGCCATGCGTTTTGGCCCTGACGGCCGTCTCTATGTCGCCATCGGCGCCCCCTGTAACGTCTGCGAGGCCCATGCACCCTTTGGTAGCATCATCGCCATAGATCTCGCGAGCGGTAGCAGCGAGCAGATTGCCACCGGCATACGTAATGTCACCGGCTTCGATTGGGCGCCCACAGACAACAAGCTGTGGTTTGCCGATCTGGGACGCGACTGGATGGGTGACAGGTTGCCGCCGGACGAGATCAACCGTGTCGATATCGTCGGCGCTCACTACGGCTTTCCCTATATTCACGCCAGCAGTGTGCTGGAACCCGCCTACGAGAAGCCCAAGGGCCTCAAGGTCACCACGCCCGTCTTCGAGTTGCCTGCCCACGTGGCGCCCATGGGGCTTGAGTTCTATCGGGGCGAGGAGTTCCCGGAGAAGTATCGTGGCCAGCTATTCGTGGCCGAGAACGGCTCCTGGAACCGTTCCAGCAAGATCGGCTATCAGGTCACCATGTTGACCCTGGAAGATGACAATATCAGCAAGCGCCAGACGGTGGTGAGCTTTCTCGATGGAGAATTCCCCGTCGCCAGGCCCTATGACTTAATCATGGCGCCCGATGGGGCCATGTATATCTCAGACGATCTGAAAGGCAATGTGTATCGTCTGTTTTATAAAGAGAACACGAGCGAAGAGAGTGAAGCGAGTGAACAATAGGATCCTAATCAATGAGTGATGCGATAGACTTAAGCCTCGATGGCGTCGAACAGATGCCCTTGAGACGTTTCACCGAAGAGGCGTATCTGAACTACTCCATGTACGTCATCATGGATCGCGCCCTACCACATATCGGCGACGGCCTGAAGCCGGTGCAGCGCCGTATCGTCTACGCCATGAGCGAACTCGGCCTGTCGGCACAATCTAAGCACAAGAAGTCGGCGAGAACCGTGGGTGATGTGCTGGGTAAGTATCACCCCCATGGTGACAGTGCCTGTTACGAGGCCATGGTCTTGATGGCGCAGCCCTTCTCCTACCGCTATCCGCTGGTTGACGGTCAGGGAAACTGGGGGGCACCGGACGATCCTAAGTCATTCGCGGCCATGCGTTATACCGAGGCGCGCCTGTCTAAATTCTCCGAGGTGCTGCTGACCGAGCTGGGTCAGGGCACGGTCGATTGGGGGGTCAACTTCGACGGCACGCTTAAAGAGCCCATGGTGTTGCCCGCTCGTCTGCCACATATTCTGCTAAACGGCATCACTGGTATCGCGGTGGGGATGGCGACCGACGTGCCGCCGCACAATGCCCGCGAACTGGTGGATGCCTGTGTCGAGTTGCTCGACAATCCCAAGGCGGATCTGGAAAGGCTGATGGAGCTGGTGCCTGGCCCGGATTATCCTACCGAGGCGGAGATCATCAGCCCAAGAAGCGAGATCGCCAAGATCTATGAGACGGGTCGAGGCTCCATTAAGACTCGTGCCGTTTACACCGTAGAGTCCGGTGAGATAGTGATTTCCGCGCTACCCCATCAGGCCAGTGGCGGCAAGATCCTCGAGCAGATCGCCGCCCAGATGCAGGCCAAGAAGCTGCCTATGGTAGCCGACTTGCGTGACGAATCGGATCATGAGAGTCCGGTGCGTATCGTTATCGTGCCGCGCTCTAATCGTGTGGATTGCGATCAGCTGATGGCGCACCTGTTTGCCACCACAGATCTCGAGAAGAACTTCCGCGTTAACCTCAACGTGCTTGGGCTTAACGGTCGTCCTCAGGTCAAGGGGCTGAAACAGCTGCTGACCGAGTGGCTGGAGTTCAGGTTGACCACGGTCAGACGCCGTTTAGAGCACAGATTAGATAAGGTACTGGCAAGGCTACATATTCTGGATGCCTTGATGATTGCCTTCCTCAACATCGATGAGGTGATCGAGATCATTCGCTACCACGATGATCCCAAAGCCGAGCTGATGGCGCGCTTTAAGCTGACCGACGAGCAGGCCAACGCGATTCTAGACCTTAAGCTGCGCCACCTGGCGAAGCTGGAAGAGTTTAAGATCAAGACAGAGCAGAGCGAGCTCGAGGCGGAGCGCGAGAAGCTTCAGCTGCTGCTCAGCTCAGATCGCCGCATGAAGACGCTGATCAAGAAAGAGCTTAAGCAAGACGCCGAAACCTATGGTGATGATCGCCGCTCACCGCTTATCGAGCGTAGCGAGTCCCGTGCTCTGTCCGAGCAGGAGCTGGTGCCGGCCGAGTCGGTTACCGTCGTACTGTCGGAGAAGGGCTGGGTGCGATGCGCCAAGGGCCATGATATCGACCCAACGGCACTCTCTTACAAGTCGGGTGACGGCTTCCTCTGCGCCGCCTCGGGTAAGAGTAATAACGCCACCGTCTTTATCGGCTCGACGGGACGTGCCTTCGCGACCGATACCCATACCCTGCCATCGGCCAGGAGTCAGGGTGAACCTGTGACCACCCGCTTCCAGTTGTCGCCGGGTGAGTTTATGGCCCACGCGCTGCTAGGAGAAGATGGACAATGCTTCCTGTTGGCCTCGGATGCTGGCTATGGCTTTATCGGCGACTACAAGGATATGGTGTCTCGCAACAAGGCGGGTAAGGCGCTGCTCAGCCTACCCGCCAATGCCCAGGTGCTGCCGCCGAAACGCGTGGACAAGAGTCGTAGTGAGTCTATCTTAGCGATCACCAACGAGGGCCGCATGCTGCTCTTCTCCGTCGATGCGCTGCCACAGCTGGCCAAGGGCAAGGGCAACAAGATCATCGGTATCGCCAGCGATAGGGCCAAGAGCCGCGAAGAGCTGCTGGTGCATCTGCATGTGGTGCCCCAGGATACAGCTGTTACCCTGTGGGCGGGTAAGCGCAAGCTTACCCTCAAGCCGAGCGATCTCGAGCACTACCGTGGTGAGCGTGGTCGTCGTGGCGCCAAGCTGCCTCGCGGCCTGCAACGTGTGGATAAGGTGGAACTTGGCGAGGATGAGACTAGTCTCTAGTCGGCTTCCAGACGTAAAATCCAGACATAAAAAAAGCTGCCCTAGGGCAGCTTTTTTTATGTCTGATTGAAGCTGGCTTTAAGCCACCTCGTAGAAGTTGGGAATGACATCGAGGCGGGCCTGGATGATCTCGGTCGCCATCTTGCTACATTTACCGCATTGATTACCAACACCCAGACGACGCTTAACATCGGAAAGAGACATATCTCCTTGATCGACGGCTTCTTTTATTTGTTTGTCGGTAATGGCATGGCAAAGGCAAACATACATACAGGTGGCTCCCCTACTTCAGATGCATGTAATTATAAATGAAAACGATTCTCACTGCTAATAACTCCTGGTTATAGATTGTGCATCATGGTGCCTAAGCGGGGAATTAAAAATTGTGAGCTATCCCACTAAATACGGGGGCTCTAGCCGATTTGCGCCTCGGATTTGACCTCGTTTTACTGGCTTTTGACTGGTGTCGATTTTAGGCTGGAGGCAGGGCAAGTGCGCCCGACAGATTCATTTGCCGCTAAGGGGATGGCTCATTTGAGGGCTTGGGGGGGGAGTCCTTTATTGCTCAGGCGGAACGCTATTCGAGGTAAGTCAGGCTCCAATGGGGCGTTATGTTAATAGCCGCGTTCGAAGTTGACCCTGTGACTCAGCGTCTCCCCCTTGATGAACTTGTGATAGTTGTTGGCGAAGATCTCTACCACCTGCTCGGGGAAACTCGGGGCGGCGATATGGGGCGTGATGATGACATTCTCCAGCGACCAGATGGGATGCTCCGGAGGCAGGGGCTCCTGGTTAAATACATCCAAGATGGCGTTCTGTTGTGGATGGTGCAATAACTGGGTGTAGAGGGCGTCGAGATCCAACACGTCGCCGCGTCCCAGGTTAAAGAAGATCGCCTCTGGCTTCATCATGGCGAGCAGTTCTTGGTTGAGGGCGCCCTGGGTTTGTGGCGTGCTGGGCAGGATGGCCGCTATGGCATCGGCCTTGCCGATATGGTGGGGTAGGTTTGCCAGGGTGTCGACGCAGTCGAAACCTTTGGTCGGCTTGGCGCTGCGGTTTATGCCTGTGACCCGCATGCCGAAGTGTTTGGCAGTCTGTGCCAGATGCTTGGCGATATTACCTGTGCCTAACAGCAATAGCTCTTGGCCCTGTAGGGTACGAAAGTTACTTGGGCGCCAGATCTTCTCCGCCTGCTGGGATTGATACTGTTTGTGCTGGCGTTGGTGGGCCAGCAGGTAGCCAAACAGGTATTCGCTCATCAGGGGGCCGAAGATCCCTCTAACATTGGTAAGCTGATAGTCGCGGCGCAGTCTGGGTTTAACCAGGAGATCCACGCCGGCATAGGTAGACTGCAGCCACTTGAGCTGTTTGGCGTGGCCCACCAAGGGGGCGGCCAATGGCGGTTCGGCCAGCCAGATGTCGGCTTCGAGGATACTCTGGGGATCGTCACCTAGCAGTGTTAGGTGCGGCAGGTGGCAGGAGCCGAGCAGGCTGCGGTATTTATCGTTATCGCTGGTCAGCAGCAGTAGCTTGTGTTCCATGGTGAGTCCTTGTGGCTGTTCTTATTTTTGTATGAGACCCAGAAAATGGCTGGTTTATTTTTGTGGCGAATTTTTTCATTCGCACTTAGTCATTATAGACGCTCCCTTTTAGCCTAGTACTAAAGTAGGATCTAGTACTAAAGGGGGGGCTAGTTCTACAGTTACAAAAAATGGCTAAGGTGTCCACAGCTAGGGCGAACTTTGCTTATTTGTTGGGCGTTATGGCGTGAGTAGGCACTCGCTGACCCTAACGGGTCAGCAGGAGTTGGTGGACGCAGTCGGCGCTAACATCGGGGAAATTACTGAAGATGCCATCGACGCCCATCTGCGATAGATAGTGGATATCGTCGCGATTATCTACGGTATAGACAAACACCTTGGCGCCGCGGGCGTGAGCGTCTTGTACCAGCTCACGGGTGACGAAGTTGACGCTCAGGTGCAATGAGAAGGCCTGGAGCCGGGTGACTATGGCGGCCATGTCTTCAGGCACGCCCTCAATAAGCGGTGCGAGCATGGCGTCTGGAAAGGCTTGTCTCAGGGCAAAGAGGAAGCCGTGATGGAATGAGGAGATCAGCAGCTGATCGGCACGGTAGTTGAGCTTCTCGAGGATCTCGGGGTAGAGGGCCATGAAAGGGCCGAGGGAGTTGAGGCCTTTGAGTTCTATGTTGATCAGGGCGTCGAAGGGCTGCAGGTATTCCAGCAGTTCCCAGAGTTTAGGAATGGGCTCGCCATCCACGGTAACGCGGGCCAGATACTCCTGGGTAACAGCCTCGATAAGGCCTGTGCCTGTGCTCTTGCCGTCGAGACGCCTGTCGTGAAACACATAGAGTTCGCCCTCGACGCTGTGGACGTCTATCTCGACGGCGTTACAGCCCAGGGCGACCGATTTCTTGATGGCGGCCAGGGTATTTTCGGCGCCATAGCCGCTGGCTCCACGATGAGCATAGACACGCATTAGCTTCTAATTAACCCCTGAGTCTCTTTGTTCTGACCACTAATATGCACCTCGAGTTGCGGATAGGCCAGCTCCAGATGATTTTCTCTCAGTTTCTTGCTGACCTGCTTGTGCAGCTTGTGTCGCAGCGGCCAGCGGGTGTTCATATCCTTGGCGTAGGCGCGGATCTCATAATCCTGGGTATGCTGACCAAATCCGGCAAACCAGACCTCAGGCTCTGGGGTGGTCAGGGCATCGTCACACTCCTTGACCGCCTGATACAAGGCTGCCTCGACCCGTGCGGGATCCGAGTCCCTGGCGACAGAGACATAGACGATCACCCTAGTGATGGGGTCTGACAGCGACCAGTTGATCAGCTGCTCGGTAATGAAGGCCTTGTTGGGCACGATTATCTCTTTTCTGTCCCAATCGACGATAGTGGTGGCGCGGATCTGGATCTTACTTACCGTGCCGGTCAGCTCGCGAATGGTGACGGTATCGCCGATACGCACCGGCTTCTCGAACAGTATGATCAGGCCTGAGATGAAGTTGGCGAAGATCTCCTGCAGGCCGAAGCCCAGACCCACCGAGAGCGCCGCAACCAGCCATTGCAGCTTAGACCACTCCATTCCCAGAGTCGAAAAGCCGCTGAGCATGCCGAAGAAGACCACCAGGTAGCGGCTTACCGTGGTGATGGCGAAGCCCGTGCCCTGTGACAGATCCAGCCGCTGCAGAATCATCAGCTCCAGCAGGCCCGGCAGGTTGGTGGCGATCATCAGCGAGAAGCCGACGATGATTAGCCCAAGCAGCAAGGACTTGAGGGTGATGGGGATCTGCTGGGCGATGCCATCGACCGTGCTCGAGCTGGTCCAAAGGGTAATGCCGTCCAAGAAGGAGAAGATGGCGCTATGGGTCTGGGTCCAGAGACCGATCAGGCTGATCAGGAAGGCCAGCGTCAGCAGAGAGCGCACCAGCCCCAGAGATTGACTGGAGATGGTTTCCAGATCCACCACAGGCTCTTCATAGGTGTCGGGCGGCTCGTTGCTATTCGGGTCGTCTTCTTTCTCCCGCTGGGCCAAGATCTCGGCGCGCTTGGCCTTGGCGCGGTTAAAGGCGATCCGCCGGCGCTCGATCAGCATCCAGCGTTTAATCAGCTGATACAGCAGCATAAAACTTAAGGATAGGATCAATGACAGCTGTAGCTGCAGCAGCATCTGATAGGCGGTGAAGTAGTAGCCCCTGAAGGCCAGCACGGCGCAGGTCGGCGGCAGTAGGATGAGTATCGACCACAGCAGCTTCTGCAGCAGTCGCTTGTTCTTATCGTCCTGATGATAGTGATGCTCCTGCTTAGATAGGCTCAGCATGTCACGGTAGAACCAGAACAGCATGAGGGCCAACAGGATGAAGGCGCCGCGCCCCAGGCTGTTGCGCACCAGTGAGGCCTCTAGCACCTCGGTAAAGCCTATGATGCCGACGATTGGCATGGCTAATATGGTCAGGGTGCGCAGACGTTGCTGTCCGGCGCGTATGCTTGGCTTGTCGCCCTTGAAATGGCCGATCAGCAGGCCCTTGTCCAGCGCCAGCAGGTAGGTGAGGCGATAGAGCTGATACAGCATGCCTATGGCCAGTATACCCATGCCCACCGAGGAGACCAGGTTGTGGCTGCTTAAGTAGAAGATTAGGCCACCGCTGATCAGCGGCAATGGCTTGATGCTGCTGTAGAGTAGAGAGCCAACCAGGGTATTGAAACTATAGATAAATTTATCTTGTGTGACGTTACCCACATAGGTGACGTTCTTCGCCAGCAACTGGGTAAACTTGGGGGTGAGCAGATCCTGCATCACCAGGCAGAGCACCATGAGAATCACCCACCAGGACCAGAGGGTACTGTGCTCGCTCAAGGAGTCGTGCACCTGATGCCAAGGGGCCTGGGTCAGCAGCCATTGGGTGCTCTGGTACAGATCGCTCAGCCAATAGCCGTCTATGCTGTTGGCGTTGGCGACCCAAAATAGATGCTCGTTGAGTGTGGTCTTAAGGGTCTGATATTGCTGCCCCAGCTGTTCATACAAGAGCCTAAGTTCGGCCAACTCGCCAAGGTAGATATCATAGTTTTCCAGTAACTGACGCTGTAGCTCCTTCTGGGCGGAGGCCAGCTTGTCCTGTAGCTGGGTGAGTTCCTCCGCGCCTCCGAGCAGTGGATGCAGGGCCTGATCTTGCTCTATCTGGTAGCGGGCCAGGCGGGCATTGGCGATCTCATTGCTGATCTTGTCCTGGCTCGGCGGCTTGGGCAGCGAGTAGAGGATACGCAAGAAACGCTCGCCGAAGGCAGAGTTGAGCTTTACCAGGGCGATCTGTTGCTGAATGTTGGTGATCTGTTTGGCCTGGAACTGGTATTGGGTCTCGGCCTGCTCCTGCAGGGTCATCACATTGGTGACCTCATGGGTCAGTTGTTTAAGCTGCTCGCCGTAGGCCTGATTCTGCTCGTTCAGCTTGATGGTAATGGCATCGTCTGTGATGGAGGTTTCTATCTGACTGGCGGCGATGGTGGCCGCCGTCGCCTTATGACGCTGCTCGGCGATGGCGCTGTTGAGCCGCTCGATCAGGGCCTCTTGCTGCACCAGCTGGCTGCGCACCAGCGCCAGTTGCTGCTGAGTTAGGGCGATCTGTTTCTGGCTGCTGGCCAGCTCCGACTCGAGCGTCGATAGCGTCTGTACATAGACCCGCCGCTGCATCTCGCTCAGGGGGAGGTTATCGTCGCTGGTGGCTTGCTTGTGTTTGACCAAGCTCAGGTTGGCCTGGCTGATCAGACTGGGTAGCTGGCGTTGGCGTTTGATCGACTCGTTGACCTGGGTGGCCAGGTTGGCCTCTGTCTCTTTGAGTTCCGACAGCCTCAGGTAGGAGAGTGAAGCCTGCTGGCTTAAATCCTGGTTGGGATTGTATTCCAGCGGCAGCGTGGCTTCCTTGAGCTGCTGTGTCAGCGCCTGTTTCTGGCTCTGGTACTGGTGAATGATGGCGTCGAAGCTGGATTGCAGTGCCTGCTGCTCGGTGAGCTGCTGTTCCAGCAGACTAAGCTGTTCGGCGGTACTCTTGCTGGTGACCTGGGGCTCCTGTCCTAAGCCCAGGCGTTTGTTGAGGTTCAGGGGCGAATTCGCGGCGCCTGAGAAAGAGATTAGACAGAGAATAATCAGTAATATACGAGACATAAGCCGCTTGGTTAACACCAGGATCAATGGACGCTTATATATTACCAAGTTAGTTTGAAAATGATATCTATGAATTGGTTAATTTGAACCGTGTGGCGTTTAGTTTGCCGGCGACGAAAATGCCTTAGGAGCCGGTCTTTTGGGCGCGGTTGGCTCTATGGCTCTTCTGGGTCTCATAGACGGCGGTAAAGACCACCAAGGCGCCGCCTATAACGGTCTTCAAGGCGAGTCCCTCGCTCAGGATCAACAGGGCTAACAGGGCACCATAAAGGGGTTGCAGGCAGGAAACCAGGCTCACCGTCTTGGCACTGAGCTGGCGTAGCGCCGAGGTAAACAGGGCGTGGGGCGCGGCGGTAAAGACTATGCCTAACAGGATCACCAACCACCAGACGTTGGTTTGGATGGCGCTTGGGTCGACCTCGAGCCAGGGTAGCAGGAAGAGGGCGCTGACCCCTGTCTGGTAATACATGGCCTGGGCGCCGCTGTAGCTGGCAAAGTAACGTTTGTGCAGCAGGTTTCTGGCGGTGAACAGGGCCGCAGACAGCACGCCTATGATGATTCCCAGGGTGACATCATTGCCAATGTTAGCCTCTGGGATCAGCAGGCTGACGCCGAGCAGGACACAGATGCCACTGATGATGTCCGCCAGCTCCAGGCGTTTGCCGGTAAAGAAAGGCTCCACCAGGACTGTCATCACAGGGTAGGTGAAGAAGGCGATCATGCCTATGGCCACCGACGACAGTTGCATGGCGGCAAAGTAGGTGACCCAGTGCAGGCTGACGATAATGCCGAGCCCCAGGGCGATGCCGTAGTCTTTGCTGCGATTTAGTCTGAGGTGCTTGCCGCTGACCTTGACCAAGAGGGCAAGGGCGAGGGCGGCGATGCAGCAGCGAAGTGCCGTGATATCCAGGGCGCTGAGAGGAATAAGCTTGGAGAAAAGGGCCGTCCCCCCAAATAGGAGTACGGCCAGATGCAGTTCGATTAAGCCAGAGCGTTCGCTGCTACTTGTGTTCAAGGTTTCCTCTAATCGATTTTGGCAAAGGCCTGACCCATGCGGGTAACGGCCTTAGGCTCGACACCATCGGCAAAGTGTTCCAGGGCGTCTTTGGCAAATAGCATGACCACAGTGCTGCCTAGCTTGAAGCGTCCCATCTCCTCGCCCTTCTCCAGGGTGATAGCTTCTGGGCCCTCGGTCGGGTAGTCCCAGGTGAAGACCTTCTTGCCTGTCGGCGGCGTGACTGTGCCTGCCCACACGGTTTCTATGCTGGCCACGATAGTGGCGCCAACCAAGACCATGGCCATGGGGCCGATTTCGGTTTCGAAGATGGCCACGACGCGCTCGTTACGGGCAAACAGGCCGGGCACATTCGCCGCCGTTAGTGGATTAACCGAAAACAGCTCGCCAGGCACATAGGTCATCTTAGACAGGGTGCCTTTAATCGGCATGTGAATTCTATGGTAATCCTTAGGTGCCAGATAGATGGTGGCAAAGTCGCCGCCTTCGAAGCGTTTGGCATCATCGGCCTGATCGCCTAAAAGGGCAAGTGACGAATATTCATGTCCCTTGGCTTGAAAGATGCGACCTTCTTTGATCGGCCCGCATTGGCTGACCGCGCCATCGACCGGATGAACGATATAGTCGTCATCGTCACACAGGGGGCGGATGCCGGGTTTCAGGGCGCGGGTGAAGAACTGGTTGAAGCTGGCGTAGGCTTCTGGCGCACTGTCGGCGGCCTCGCTCATGTCTATCTTATACTGCGTGATAAACCACTTAATTACGCTTGTCGTTACCGCGCCGAGTTCGGCGGCTGCCAGTTTACCCACGAGTCGTGAGAGCAGGTGTTTCGGCATTATGTATTGCAAGGCAATCTTCAATTTGTCCACTGTCTGTTTTCCTTCAAATCCAGTTTGTCTGTTCTTAATTTAGTTAGTCGTTATCGTTTTTGAAATGGCGGGCGTGGCGCTGCTCGTCCAGGCTGTCGATAATTCTGTGGTAGTTCTGGTACCTGTCCTGGGCGATCTTGCCTTCCTCGAAGGCTTGAGTGATGGCGCAGCCTGGGTCATTCTTGTGTTTGCAGTCTCTAAACTTGCAGGTACCCAGGTAATCCCTGAATTCGACGAAGCACCAGCCGACACGCTCGGCAGGCAGGTGCCACAGGGCGAATTCACGTACGCCGGGTGAGTCTACCAGATCGCCGCCGCTCGGGAAGTGCAGTAACTTGGCCGTGGTAGTGGTGTGTTGGCCAAGACCCGAGGTCTCGGACACATCGCCGGTGATGAGCTCGGCTTCCGGTAATAGGGCGTTGATTAAAGATGACTTACCCACGCCTGACTGACCGACAAATACGCTAACCTTATCTTTAAGCAGGGTCTTGATCGCCTCGACCCCTTCACCAGACTTACTGCTGACCCTATATACCTGATAACCGATGGCTTGGTAGCGCTCCAGTGCGGCCTCAACGGCCGGGGCCTCTTCGTTGCTGAGCAGATCTATCTTGTTGAGTATGATGACCGGTGCTATGCCTGTGTCTTCGGCGGCTACCAGGTAGCGGTCGATGATCTGTGTGGTAAAGCTAGGCACCACTGAAGAGACGATGAGGATCTGATCGATGTTGGCGGCGATGATCTTGATGCCGTCGTAGAGATCCGGTCGTGACAGGGAGGAGTGTCTCGGGTGGACGGCCTCGACCACGCCGGCTATGGTGGCAGTGGTTTCGGTGGCCTGGCGCATGATCACCTTATCGCCGGTAACCAGGCTTTGAATATTTCGGCGAATGTTACAGCGAACCAGTTCACCGCTTTTCGTTTCGACATCAGCGTGTTGGCCGAAGCGAGAGATGACGGTGCCCTGTTGTTCTGGCCCCAGTGAGCTATCCTGTAACTCAATGGTCGTCTCTTTTGCGTCTTTGCGCTGCAGCCTTTTCTCATGATTGGCGCGCATGCGGCGGCGTTGGCCTTGGCTTAGGGGTTTCTTTTTACTCACAGTGTCGTCATCGTCAAAATAAGGTTATTTTGTGTCTTCTAAAAAAGCAGTATGATACACGGTCTTAAATAAAAAAGCCTGAATTTAGGCAAACACGCATTGATAAGGCAGATATATGGCTGCAGATGAAACGAATCTGATCTGGGTTGATCTGGAGATGACGGGACTAGAGCCCGAGGTTGACAGAATCATTGAGATAGCAACGATTGTGACCGACAAGGAACTAAACATCTTGGCGGAAGGGCCTGTGATTGCCATCCATCAGAGTGAAGATGTGCTTGCGGCGATGGACGACTGGAACCAGAAGCATCACGGCGAGTCGGGCCTGATCGACAGAGTCAGGGCGAGTGACTTCAGCGAGCAAGATGCCATTGAGCAGACGATTGCATTCTTATCTGAGCATGTACCGGCCGGTGTTTCGCCGATGTGCGGTAACAGCATAGGCCAAGACAGACGTTTCATGAATCGTTACATGCGGCCCCTGGAAGATTATTTCCACTACCGCAACATAGATGTCAGCTCAGTCAAGGAGTTAGTGCGTCGCTGGAAGCCTGAGGTGATGAACGGTTTCAAGAAGCAGGGCACCCATCAGGCGTTGGTTGATATTCAGGAGTCGATCGCCGAACTCCAATATTATCGTGAGAAAGTATTTAAAATTTGACCAAACGGTAGAAAATTTTAAATTAGGGGGTTGCAGAGGGGCGAAATTCTCCTATAATGCGGCCTCAACTTTTTACTGGCGTGTTCGCTGGTAGAGATTGAAATGCGACATTAGCTCAGTTGATAAAAGGTAAGACGATACCTTTGTTGATGATGACAGCTAAGGTAGCACGAAAAATTTATGCGACATTAGCTCAGTTGGTAGAGCGATACCTTGCCAAGGTATAGGTCATCGGTTCGAACCCGATATGTCGCTCCAAATTACAAAAGTTTGGCTACACCAATATCCAGACTCACAGATTTTGCGACATTAGCTCAGTTGGTAGAGCGATACCTTGCCAAGGTATAGGTCATCGGTTCGAACCCGATATGTCGCTCCAAATTTATGCGACATTAGCTCAGTTGGTAGAGCGATACCTTGCCAAGGTATAGGTCATCGGTTCGAACCCGATATGTCGCTCCAAAATTTATGCGACATTCGCTCAGTTGACTCTTTGTATAGAGCAAAAGGGCGATACCTTGCCAAGGTATAGGTAATCGGTTGTTTATTTCGAACCCAATATGTCGTTCCAAAATTTATGCGACATTAGCTCAGTTGGTAGAGCGATACCTTGCCAAGGTATAGGTCATCGGTTCGAACCCGATATGTCGCTCCAAATTTTTCCTCATCAGTTTCCTGTATCAGTTATTTTTTATCCTGCCGATTGAATGTATCGCTTCTCTGCGACATTAGCTCAGTTGACTCTTTATATAGAGCAAAAGGGCGATACCTTGCCAAGGTATAGGTCATCGGTTGTTTGTTTCGACCGATATGTCGCTCCAAATTTTCCCTCGACAGTTTCAGTTGCTAGCCCCCCTTCGTTCATCCTGCTAGTCATCAAATTACTTCACCTCGATGTCACAAATTCGGTGCATGGTTTCCTGTCATGGTGAATTTTTATTCATTCTTGTACGGCTAATTTAGTGGATGGTCGAGGAGCGGGTTGGTAGATAAAGCCCTTAAGCTAGCGATTGTTGGCCCTCTATCGGCGTAAGGATCACAAAATTCCTATTTGCGTGATGTGAGATAAAATTCTTTAAGCTTGTCTAATGTAGTGACTTCAGAAGTGCGCAAACTATGACATTGTTCAAAAAAAACAGCGCTAAATACTCCCATAATGAAATCAAATCAGTATTAACGCCTAAAACTTGGCATCGATTGGAGAAGGAAAGATGAGATTTCAACAACTTAATGAACAGTTGGCATATGTCTCTAAGTGTCGCTTGGAAATGGCCCGTTTGTATGCGCGTTTGCACAGTGCGGTAGATTCGTCTCGCGTGAAGTTGATGCTGGAGTATTTGCAACAACATGAGAAAGAGGTGTCTCAGAAGATCGATGATTATATCGAAGAGGCACCAAATCGTCTGCTTGAACTCTGGTACAACGATATTGTGTTCGAAGATTTCATCAAGCGCTGCCAAGATGTGATTCCTGCGGCCAACATGAACGAAGACGATCTGCTGGAACTGCATCTGGATCTCGACAATCGCCTGATCGGTCTGTTCGAGAAGACGGCGGAATCCTCTGTGCCGGGTGATGTGAAGAATGCCCTAAACGATCTGGTGCGTGTCGAGAAGATCCAGCAGCAGCGTCTAGTGCACAGCAGCCTGAGAATGGAAGACATCTAACCCGGTTGCATTTGACCCGAGTTCATTTAACCCGTGTTTTCTTAGTTTAAGTTATCTGGTTGTGTCGGGAATAAGACTTAATAAAAAGGCGCCTAAGGCGCCTTTTCTTATTCACATTCTTACTATTGTAGTTTCGATTCTATAGCTTACTATTTTTAATCGACTTTTCTCAAATTATCATTGTCTTTAAATCGAGGCTATAACGGCCGATATGGCTATATTTAGCTATGCAGCTTCAGCAATTTGACTGACTTCTTTGTTTTATTTTCTGAGTTGGACGAAATTACAGCTTATCTCTTGGTTGGCAAATAGGCTTCTGAGCTGGTGTATTTATTGTGCCAGATCAAACTAACTTCATTCTCTGGTGTTTGAGCGGAATCTATTGGCGATTAAAAGTTCAAATATCGAATATGCTTAGGCATAGGGTGACTCGCCCGAGTGATGAGATTTGTTAAGGAGACTCCAGATGTTGTTTAGTGACGGGCAGCTGCCATCGGCCTTATATACGGCGCAGATGATTCGCGACGCCGAAACGCGCTTGATCGCGTCCGGTGATTCTAACCTTTGTCAGTTGATCGACAGCGCAGGACAGTCGGCCTTCGAGCTGCTGCAACGAGAGAGCAAGCTCAATAGTAAAATTTTGGTGTTGGCGGGCTATGGTAACAATGGTGCCGACGCCTATATCTGCGCGACCTTGCTGCTCGAATCGGGTTGTGACGTCGCCCTCTATGCCGTGGAGCGCGCCGAGCCAGGTGAGGGGATCAGCTATGCCAAGGCGGCCTTTCTGGCGGCGGGCGGTCATCAGTTGTCAGATTATCAAGAGGCGCTCAAGGAGGCCGAAGTCGTCGTCGACGGTCTGTTAGGCACTGGAGTTAAGGGGGAGCTGCGTGCGCCTTTTGCCGAGATGATCACAACCCTCAACAGCTATAGCCACTGGGTTTTATCCTTAGATGTGCCGTCGGGTATCGATGTGGATACAGGTGCGGGTCAGTTAGCGGTCAAGGCCGATGTGACTCTGACCTTTGGCGCACCGAAACAGGGGCTAATCACGGGAAAGGCCAGGGACTGTGTAGGGCGTCTCTGGTTTGCCGACATTGGCCTGCAGGATTATCTGCCGGAATCCAAGGTGCTTAACATTGCTCATAGGCAGACAGACCTGGGATTGCCTGCCAGGGCACAGAACAGTCACAAGGGGGCCTGCGGTAAGGTGACCGTTATCGGTGGAGATATCGGCATGGCGGGGGCGCCGCGACTGGCCGCAGAAAGTTGCCTGCGGGCGGGAGCCGGCCTGGTGGCAGTGATCTCAAGACCCGAGCATCTGACCGTGGTCAATTCGGGCAGACCGGAAATCATGTTCTGGGGCTGCGAGTTGGTGGATATGGAGGTGTACCAACGTTTGGGGTGGGCCGACATTCTGCTAATCGGTCCTGGGCTGGGGAAACGTGACTGGGGCTACAACCTGCTTAAGGCGACGGGTCTTAGCGACAAGCCCTGTGTCATGGATGCCGATGCACTTAACTTGCTGGCGCTCGAGCCGTCGCGTCAGAGCAACTGGGTATTGACTCCCCATAGCGGCGAGGCCGCTAGATTATTGGGGATCAGTATTGCCGAGGTGGAGGCAGATCGCTTCGCCGCCGTCTATGCCTTACAGGCCAAATATGGTGGTGTGGTGGTGCTTAAGGGTGCTGGAACCCTGATTTATGATGGCAAGGTGTGCCATGTGGCGCCTGTGGGGAATCCTGGGCTCGCCAGTGGTGGCAGCGGCGACGTGTTAGGCGGCATCATTGCCGCTTTGATGGCTCAGGGCATGCCTAAGATGGATGCGGCCAGCGCCGGGGTGGTGGTTCACGGTGCAGCGGCGGATCTGGCTGCGAAAGATGGCGAGCGAGGCATGCTGGCCTGCGATTTATTTGGCCACATACGCGCCCTGGTCGATAAGATATAGTTTCAGCATTAAAATACAGTAATGTTTGTTTAGATAAACGCCGGTTTGGGTTAAAGTATCTGGCTCAAAAAAGGATTGTCCTTGATTAGCGATAGATACGATGACATCAGTAAAAGTTTATCTTGAAAATGAAGCAGAAACCGTTAGCTTAGGCCAAAGGCTAGCCAGTGCGATAAAGCCGCCATTGACCCTCTATCTGAGTGGAGAGCTGGGGGCGGGAAAAACGACCTTTAGTCGGGGCCTCATTCAGAGCCTGGGACATAAGGGGGCGGTGAAGAGTCCGACCTATACGCTGGTTGAGCCTTATGAGCTAGGTGATATTGATGTGTATCATTTTGATCTTTATAGATTAAGCGATCCAGAAGAGCTCGAGTTTATGGGGATTAGAGACTACTTTACCGACTCGAGCCTATGCATTGTCGAGTGGCCGGATAAGGGAGTAGGCCTCTTGCCCGAGGCGGATCTGGCGATCCATATTCAATATCATCAACAGGGCCGAGAGGTCATGCTGACGGCGCACTCGAGCGCCGGAGAGATTTTGTTAGATAGTTTACATAATAATGATAAGAACTGAATCACTAATAAAACGCCTATTATTGATAGCTTTACTATGTATTCCTTCCATGGCCTATAGTGCAAATAAACTGGAAGGGGTACGTATATGGGCGGCGCCAGAGTCGACGCGGGTGGTGTTTGATCTGCGCGAGCCGCCAAAATATTCCCATTTCACCCTCACCAGCCCCTACCGCCTGGTGGTGGATCTAACGACCACGGCGACTGGGCTCAATCTGAGTAAGATACAGAACAACAGCAAGTTGGTTAAGCGGGTGCGTATCAGCAAGCCGCCGAAGAAGGGGACTCTGAGACTGGTGATCGACCTGGTGAAGCCCGCTAAGGCTAACCTCTTCGCCTTGTCGCCCACGGCGCCCTATGGCAATCGTCTGGTGGTGGATCTCGAAGGGGGAAATCAGAGTCCTAAGAAGGTAAAGGTAGAGCCAGAGCAGGCGCTTAGAGACATCATAGTGGCCATCGACGCTGGCCATGGCGGCGACGATCCCGGCTCTATTGGTCCTTCCGGCACCTATGAGAAGAAGGTAGCGCTGCAGATTGCCAAGAAGGTGGAGGCCAAGATCAATGCCACGCCAGGCATGCGCGCCATCATGACACGTTCCGGTGACTATTTCGTCAATCTGAATAAACGCTCCGAGATCGCCCGTAACAGCAAGGCCGATCTCTTGGTGTCTATTCACGCCGATGCCTTTACCTCGCCCCAGCCTAGAGGCGCCTCGGTTTGGGTGCTATCGATGCGCCGGGCCAACAGTGAGATCGGTCGCTGGTTAGAGCAGAAGGAGAAGCATTCTGAGCTGCTGGGCGGTGCCGGTGAGATCATCCAGAACGCGGATAACGAACAGTATCTGGCCATGACCCTGCTGGACATGTCGATGGACAGATCCATGGCGATCAGCCATAACATCGCCGGCGACGTGCTGTCGAATCTGGGTAAGGTCACACGTCTGCATAAACATAAGCCGGAGGCTGCCAGCCTGGCGGTGCTTAAGTCGCCGGATATTCCTTCTATCCTGGTGGAAACGGGTTTTATCTCTAATCATAGAGAAGAGCGGTTATTGAACCAGCGGGATCACCAGAACAATATCGCCAAAGCCGTCCATAAGGGGGTGGTGCGCTATTTCGAGAATAATCCACCGGCGCACACCTTGATGGCCAGCAAACGAGGTATCAAGCATAAGGTAGTGGCCGGCGAATCATTGTCTGTGATCGCCCACCGTTATCAGGTCTCGGTCGCCAGCATCAAGAAGGCCAATAAGCTCAAGTCCAACACCGTCTACATTGGACAGAAGCTGATCATTCCCCGGGCCTAAGGAGCCAAGATGACCATTAGAATTTTGCCTCCTCAACTGGCTAACCAAATAGCCGCCGGGGAGGTGGTCGAGCGCCCCGCCTCGGTGATCAAGGAGCTGGTGGAGAACAGTCTGGATGCTGGTGCGACCCGGGTCGATATCGAGATCGACAAGGGTGGCAGCAAGCTGATTAAGATCACCGACAATGGCTCAGGCATCCCTAAGGAGGAACTGAGTCTTGCCCTGTCCCGTCATGCCACCTCTAAGCTGGCCTCGCTAGACGATCTCGATGCCATCCTAAGCTTTGGTTTTCGCGGTGAGGCACTGGCCAGTATCAGTTCGGTATCCCGCCTGACGTTGACTTCCCGCACCCAGGAGCAGAGCGAAGCCTGGCAGGCCTATGCCGAAGGCTCCGAGATGGCGGTCAGGGTGATCCCTGCGGCGCATCCTGTGGGCTCAACCGTCGAGGCGGCGGATCTCTTCTTCAATACGCCAGCCAGACGCCGCTTCTTAAAGAGTGATAAGACAGAATTTACCCATATCGATGAGTGGCTTAAGCGTATAGCCTTAGTGCGCCGTGACATTCACTTTACCCTCAAGCACAACGGTAAACAGGTGCGTAACTACCGCCCGGCCAAGACTGAGGCTCAGTATCTACTGCGCCTGGGGCAGGTTGGCGGTAAGGCCTTTGCCGACAGTGCACTCAGGGTAGATTGTGAGCATAACGGCCTGAGCCTCAGCGGCTATATTCAGTCGCCACTTAGCGGTTTGGCGGTAGGCGATACCCAATATTTTTATGTTAATGGCCGCCTGGTGCGCGACCGCCTGGTCAATCATGCTGTGCGTCAGGCATTTGCCCAGCAGCTGCAGGGGGAGCAGGTCGCCTTCGTTCTCATGTTGAACCTGGATCCTCATCAGGTGGATGTCAACGTGCACCCGGCCAAGCATGAGGTGCGCTTCCACGAGAGCCGTTATGTCCATGACTTTATCCTGCAGGCGCTGGAATCAGCGCTGCGAGAGTCCAGCGAGTTAGCCTTCGACGGCGTCCCGGCTGCACAGGGAGCTAGTGAGGAGGCCTCTGGCTCCTATATTCGTCCGCTACAGCCTCAGCAAAGTGATTCTGAAAGTAATCAGATTGCCTATAGCGAGACGGAAGAGCATGGAAAAAGACTCGCAAATGAACACCCAGCCTATGGCGAGCACCAAGCTGGTCGCCAAGCAGGTGGACAGAGAGTGCAAGAGGCACAGATGAGCAGCTACGGCGGTAGTCAGTTTGCCGGGCGTGGGCGCAACTATGCTAGCGCCGAGTTGCCCAGTCAGGCGGTGGTCGATAGTTATGCCCAGCTGATGACCACGCCTGGCGTGACGGGTCAGGGAAATCAGCCGCGCGGCAATCATCTTCCCCCTATGCCACAGGTCCTCGATGGTCGATATTGGCTCTTGGTCAGGGGAAGCGAGCTTGCTTTGTTGAGCCTTTGCTGTACGGCGCGTGAGCTAAACCGTCGCGAGATTGAAGCCAAGTTGGATGCGGGACTGGTTGGGCAGCCACTCTTGATGCCCGTATCGGTCAAGGTGGATGAAGATTGGCAACAAACCCTGGCCGAGAGAGAGCTTTTAATCAGAAAATTGGGCTTAGAGCTAACTATTCGTCTCGGCCAGTTGATAATTAAAAAAGTGCCCCCATATCTAAGGCAGAGTCAGCTGGCGAGTGTGATCCCCGAGTTGCTTCAGTGGATACGCTTCGAAGAGCCATCCAGCGATGCGCTGGTTAACTGGTTGGTAAACCAGTCGGGCGAGCAATTTAATTCGGCGAGTCGGCTATGGGATGAGCTCATGGGGCTTCCCGAGTCGCAGCTGCAAGAAATTTTATCTATGGCCAAGGTGATGCCTTGGCAAGAGTGGTTAGGTGAGCAAACGAGTGAATAGCGAGAGTCAGCCGACAATTATTACCCTGATGGGGCCGACGGCGTCGGGCAAGACGGCCCTTGCGATGGCGTTGGCCGAGCAGCATAACTGCGAGATCATCTCGGTCGACTCGGCGCTCATCTATAGAGGAATGGATATTGGCAGCGCAAAACCGACTCAGGAAGAGCTGAGTCGTGCGCCCCATCGTTTGATCGATATTCGCGATCCCAGCGAGAGCTATTCCGCGGCAGATTTTCGCAGCGATGCCATCAAGCATATCGAAGCGATCTTAGCCGCGGGCAAGACTCCCTTGTTAGTCGGCGGCACCATGCTCTATTTCAAGGCGCTGCTAGAGGGGCTGTCACCATTGCCATCGGCGGATGAGGCGATTCGGGCCGAGATAGCCAAAGAGGTTGAAACCAAGGGCTGGCAGGCATTGCATGATGAACTGCGACGCGTGGATCCTGTATCGGCAGAGCGGATCCATCCTAACGACCCTCAGCGTTTGTCACGGGCCCTGGAGGTATATCGCATTAGCGGTAAGAGTCTGACAGAGTTAACTCAGGTGAAGGCCGATGCCTTACCCTATAAGGTGGTGCAGTTTGGTATCGCACCGAAAGATCGCAAAGTGCTACACCTTGCTATAGCAGAAAGATTCAAATTAATGTTAAATCAAGGTTTCATCGAAGAGGTGCAGCGGCTCAAGGCGCGAGCGGATCTGCACTTAGACCTACCTTCGATGAGATGTGTCGGATATCGCCAGGTGTGGCAGTATCTCGATGGGGAATTTGACTATGATACTATGGTCGAAAAATCCATAGTTGCGACTAGGCAATTGGCCAAGCGTCAATTAACATGGTTGCGAGGCTGGGCTGACCTAAATTGGCTGGAGAGTGGGGATGAATCTAATCTGGCGCGACTATTAGAACATTGTCGCTAGCTAATTCATTCACTCTATATAATACTAAAACCAAACCAGAAATTGATGCTGTATTAGGTTTTAATTAATTTTAATAAAAAGGAAATTACATAATGGCAAAGGGGCAATCTTTACAAGACCCATTTTTGAACGCATTACGACGTGAACGCGTTCCAGTATCTATCTACCTAGTTAACGGTATTAAACTTCAAGGACAGGTCGAGTCATTCGATCAGTTTGTTATTTTATTGAAGAACACTGTCAGCCAGATGGTTTATAAGCATGCTATCTCTACCGTTGTGCCTGCGCGTCCATTTAATGTGAGCAACCATCACAATACGCCAAACCAGGCTTCTGGTTATAATGCACAACATGACGATAGCGCTGAGTAATTTCCTGAGGAGTTCGATTTTTGTTTGAACGCTATGAGGCGGGAGAAGCTGCAGTACTTGTCCATATCGACTTTTCAGATGAAGACAGTAGGGAAGATATTACCGAACTTCGTTTATTGGTCGAGTCGGCAGGCGCTGAAACCGTTGGCGTGATCACGGGAAGTCGTCGTTCTCCAGATAGAAAGTATTTTGTTGGTACAGGTAAAGCGGAAGAGCTGGCAGCCATGGTTGCCGCCACTGACGCGAATGTGGTGATTTTTAACCACGCCTTGAGTCCTGCACAAGAGCGTAATCTTGAGCTGATCTGTCAGTGTCGGGTGTTAGACCGTACGACGCTGATTTTGGATATTTTTGCTCAGCGCGCCAGGACCTATGAGGGCAAGTTGCAGGTGGAGCTAGCGCAATTGCGCCACATGTCGACACGCCTGATTCGTGGTTGGACTCACCTTGAACGGCAAAAAGGTGGTATCGGCCTGCGGGGACCGGGGGAAACCCAGTTGGAAACCGATAGACGTTTGCTGCGTGGTCGTATCAAAACCATCAATAAACGGTTGGAAAAGGTTGATAAACAGCGTGAACAGAGTCGCCGGGCGAGACAGCGAAGCGAACTCGCGACCGTGTCCTTGGTGGGGTACACCAACGCCGGTAAATCAACCCTGTTTAATGCACTGACCGTGTCTGAGGTCTATGCCGCAGACCAGTTGTTTGCGACACTCGATCCGACCCTGCGTAAGTTAGACTTACAAGACGGTTCGGTCATTTTGGCCGATACGGTCGGTTTCATCAGACACCTTCCCCATGATCTCGTGGCCGCGTTTAAGGCCACCCTACAGGAAACTCGCGAAGCGGATCTCCTGTTGCATGTGGTCGACAGTGCCGATGAAAACATGGGCGACAATTTTGAACAGGTACAGTTAGTACTCAAAGAGATTGGCGCCGAAGAGATTCCACAGTTGATTGTCTGTAACAAGATAGATCTGCTGGAGGATGTGGGACCTAAGATCGACTATGATAGCGATGGGGTTCCTACGCGTGTTTGGGTTTCGGCTCAGCAGCGTCTAGGCTTGGACTTGCTCGAAAAGGCCATCAACCAGCTGGTTGGACGGGCCATATTGGAGCTAACCTTGCGAATTCCGGCAACGGCCGGACATTATCTTGGTCAGTTTTATCGACTGGATGTGATACAGCAGAAAGAGTATGACGATCTGGGGAACTGTATCTTATCTGTACGTTTATTGGAGGCCGATTGGCACCGATTAGCGAAACAGAGCCAAGGGGAGTTGGAAACCTTTATTGTTGAAAGCGCAGCAATAGAGTAGTTTTTAGTAATCTCGTTTATTTCATACACCTATGGAGTGCTAAATGGCTTGGAACGAGCCCGGTAACAAGGGTCAAGACCCTTGGGGAAACAAGAACGGCAATGACAAGGGGCCGCCAGATCTCGACGAAGTATTTAAGAATATTTCTAAGCGTTTTGGGGGTAAAGGTAACGGCGCTGGCGGTGGATTTAGTGCGCTTGGTTTTATCATTGTATTAGGCATCGCCGTTGTCGTATGGGGACTCTCAGGTTTCTATACGGTGAAAGAAGCCGAAAAGGGTGTGGCGCTACGCTTTGGCAAGTATATTGGTGAAGTCGAGCCGGGCCTGCAGTGGAAGGCGACCTTCATCGATGAAGTCTTCCCGGTGAACGTGAGTAACGTTCGATCAATTCCTGCCTCGGGCAGCATGCTCACCGCAGACGAGAACGTCGTGTTGGTGGAGCTGGATGTACAGTATATTGTGGTCGACCCTTATCGCTACCTGTTTAGCGCGGTCGATGCTAATTCGAGCCTGCGTGAGGCGACCGATAGCGCCCTGCGTTATGTGGTTGGCCATAACAGGATGGACGATATCCTGACTACGGGACGCGATCAGATCCGTCGTGACACCTGGGAAGAAGTGGAGCGTATCATCAAGCCTTATAACCTGGGCATTGAGATCCGCGACGTGAACTTCTTGCCGGCACGTCCACCTGAAGAGGTGAAAGACGCCTTCGATGACGCCATTGCCGCACAGGAAGATGAGCAGCGCTTCATTCGTGAAGCCGAGGCTTATTCTCGCGAGATCGAGCCAAAGGCTCGTGGTACGGTGCAGCGCATGGAGCAACAGGCGAACGCCTATAAAGAGCGTGAGGTCTTAGAGGCGCGCGGTAAGGTGGCTCGCTTCGAGAAGCTATTGCCTGAATATAAGGCCGCGCCGGAAGTGACCCGTAATCGTCTCTACATCGATGCCATGTCTAAGGTCTTATCGGGTACCAACAAGGTGCTGGTGGATTCGAAGGCGGGCAACAACATGATGTATCTGCCATTGGATAAGTTAATGGAGCAGCGTCCACAGACTAAGACGAGCAAGCCTGTCGAGGTGGACACGGTCAATGACTCAGTGAACAGCATAGTAAATAGTGTTGGCATGCCGTTAGATGGAAGGCCTTCTCGTAGCGACCGTACTCGCCAGGGGAGAAACTAATCATGGGTAGATTATCTGTTATTATTGCGGCCATCTTGGTCGCCATGGGTCTATCGTCCCTGATGGTGGTCAACGAGGGTGAACGCGCTATCGTGTCGCGCTTTGGTAAGATCATCAAAGACGAGGGCGTGACGCGCATCTATAAGCCGGGTCTGCATATCAAGTTGCCGGTGATCGATAAGATCAAGTATCTCGATTCTCGCATCCAGACAATGGATGGCGCGGCGGACCGTTTCGTTACCTCAGAGAAGAAAGACCTTATGGTCGACTCTTATGTGAAGTGGCGTATCAAAGATCACGAGAAGTATTATCTTGCGACCAACGGTGGTAACAAGGTCCAGGCCGAATCGCTACTCCAGCGTAAGATCAATAACGATCTACGCACCGAGTTTGGTCGCCGTACCATTAAGGATATCGTTTCGGGTAGCCGCGACGAGCTGCAACAAGATGCGCTCAGAAACGCTTCTGACAGCGCGCAGGATCTGGGGATCGAGGTGGTCGACGTGCGCGTCAAGCAGATCAACCTGCCGGCCAACGTGAGCTCAAGCATCTACCAGCGTATGCGCGCCGAGCGTACCGCTGTGGCTAAGGAGCATCGCGCTCAGGGTAAGGAACAGTCTGAAATCATTCGCGCCAAGACAGATGCCAGCGTGACCATTCAGATCGCCGAAGCCGAGCGTAAGGCGTTGCAGGTACGTGGTGAGGGCGATGCCATCGCCGCAAAGATCTACGCCGATGCCTATAAGAAAGACCCTGAGTTCTTCTCTTTCCTGCGTAGCCTAGAGGCTTACCAGGCGAGTTTTGGTAATGGTTCTAACGTTATGGTGCTCGAGCCAGAAGGCGACTTTTTTAAGTATATGAAGGACGCTAACGCTAAATAGTTCTCATTGAGGATTATTGAGATTAAAGCCCGACGAGTTCGGGCTTTTTTATCGCTTACTTCTGCAAGTTACTAATTTAGTTTTGATTGTTATTCTCGTTTACCATTTTATCAGGTAAAATCCTGACAGTTTTAAGCCGCTCTTGCTGCCCATTTTCTTCTAGAATGAGCAATTTCCTAACATAGTTAACTTTGTGCTTTGTTTTACTATGATCTGCTTCTAATTTTTGGCTATAATGAGCCCCGCCTCAAATTTGATTTTTGCGCTTTGGGGTAAAACCCCAAATTCAAAAATTTTTAAAACAAAAATTCCAACACTCTCTGGAGATAAGTGGATGAGCAATGCGCCAGTCGATACCGGACGTCGCAGATTCCTGACCGCAGCAACCGCCGTAGTGGGTGGTGCTGGTGCCGTCGCTGTAGCGGTTCCTTTTATAAAGTCGTGGAATCCGAGTGCCAAAGCGAAAGCTGCAGGTGCGCCGGTAGAAGTAAATATTAGTAAGTTAGAACCGGGTCAGCTGATCCGTGTTGAATGGCGTGGAAAACCTGTATGGGTTGTCCGCCGCACTGAAGAGATCTTAAAGGGTCTTGCTACTCACGATAATCAGTTACGCGATCCTGCGTCTAACGAAGAGCAACAGCCTGCCTACGCGCAGAACGCCGTTCGCTCAATCAAGCCTGAGTTCTTTATTGCCGTTGGTCTGTGCACGCACTTAGGTTGTTCTCCAACGTATCTGCCTGATACATTCGGTGAACAGGTTGAAGGCGTCGCCTCTGGTTTCTTCTGCCCATGTCATGGTTCTAAGTTTGATATGGCAGGTCGTGTATTCCAGGGGGTTCCAGCGCCGTTGAACCTAGTTGTTCCACCTCATCAATACATTGATGACGGCAACGTGATCATCGGTGTCGACCAGGGGGCTGCATAATGGTTAAGAATATTATCGATTGGATTGATGCGCGCATCCCTATGACGGCGACCTACAACCGTCATGTAGGTCAATATGCGACGCCGACCAACTTCAACTTCTGGTACTTCTTTGGCTCTCTGGCCATGCTGGTGCTGGTTAACCAGCTGCTAACCGGTATCTGGTTGACCATGAACTATGTACCAACCGCAGAAGGTGCCTTCGCCTCCATCGAATACATCATGCGTGATGTCGAGTATGGCTGGCTGCTGCGTTACATGCACTCAACCGGTGCATCTGCCTTCTTTGTGGTGGTTTATCTGCACATGTTCCGTGGCCTGCTCTACGGTTCTTATCAGAAGCCACGTGAGTTGCTGTGGCTGTTCGGTATGCTGATCTTCCTCGTACTGATGGCTGAAGCTTTCATGGGTTACCTGCTTCCTTGGGGACAGATGTCTTACTGGGGCGCACAGGTAATTATCTCTCTGTTTGGTGCTATCCCTGTTATCGGTGACGACCTGACACTATGGATTCGTGGTGACTTCGTTGTTTCTGGTGCGACGCTGAACCGCTTCTTCGCTCTGCACGTTATCGCGCTGCCGTTGGTGCTTGTGGTACTGGTGTTCCTTCACCTGATCGCCCTGCACGAAGTGGGCTCTAACAACCCAGACGGTATCGAGATCAAGAAGAACAAAGATGAGAATGGCTGGCCGAAAGACGGTATTCCATTCCACCCTTACTACACAGTGAAAGATATCATGGGCGTTGCTGGCTTCCTGATCGTCTTCTGCTACGTATTGTTCTTCATGCCAGAAGGCGGTGGATACTTCCTCGAGAAGCCTAACTTCGAAGCGGCTAACCCGATGAAGACACCTGAGCATATTGCACCAGTTTGGTACTTCACACCTTTCTACGCCATCCTACGTGCGATTCCTGACAAGCTGTTAGGGGTTGTGGGTATGGGTCTAGCGATTGCCGTACTCTTCGTTCTACCTTGGTTAGATCGTTGTAAGGTGAAGTCAATCCGCTACCGTAGCATGATTCATAAGCTGAATATTGGTCAGTTTGCCGTATCTTTCGTTATCTTAGGCTACCTGGGTGCCGTACCTGCGACGCCAACGCTGACAATTGCTGCGCGTATCTTCACTCTGACATACTTCGGTTTCTTCTTAGCGCTGTGGCTATACAGTAAGAATGAGAAAACTAAGCCTGTACCAGAGAGGTTGACCCACTAATGAAAAAATTACTGATTGCATTAGTTACATTAGTACCATCTCTTGCGTTTGCTGCAGGTGGTGCCCATGTTCATCTAGAAAGTGCTAACGTCGACCTGAAAGACAAAGAGTCGCTGCAACGTGGTCTGGATAGCTTCCAGCACTACTGTTCAGGTTGTCACAGCACTCAGTACCAGCGTTATAACCGTGTTGCCGAAGACCTGGGTATCTCAGTTGACGATATGCGTAACAAGTATATGTTCAACGCCGATGCCAAAGTGGGCGACCTGATGGAAAATGCTATTCCTGAAGTCGACGCGGCCAAGTGGTTCGGTGCTGCGCCACCGGATCTGACCCTGGTTGCACGTGTACGTGGCGAAGACTGGATCTACACCTATCTGAAGAGTTTCTACCAAGATGAGACTCGTCCATTTGGTGTAAACAACACTGTCTTCCCGTCGGTGGCTATGCCGCACGTACTGCAAGAGCTGCAAGGCCTACAGGTTAAGCAAGAAGACGGTAGCTTGGTTGCTACTGGCGGAAAGCTGACTGCCGAAGAATATGATCAAGTCGTTCGTGACATCACAGGCTTCCTGGTTTACTCAGGCGAGCCGGTCAAACTTGAGCGTGAAAGCTTAGGTTGGTGGGTAATGGGCTTCCTGTTTATTTTCTTTATTGTGGCCTACCTCTTGAAGAAAGAGTACTGGAAAGATGTACACTAACCCCCGTTAGAGGTTAGAATATATTATCCGCATATTATAAACGGGGGGCTTTGCCCCTCGTTTGTTTTTGCTTTTTTAGCTTTCATATTTAAATCTTGGAGGGTATCAATGGCTGTTGCTGCCAATAAACGCTCAATCATGACCCTGTTTTCAGGCGCCGACGATCTCTATAGCCATCAAGTCCGTATCGTCTTGGCGGAAAAGGGAGTGACTGTCGATGTTCTGCAGGTGGATCCTAGCGATATGCCTGAAGATCTTATTGAGCTAAACCCATATAACACAGTGCCAACCTTGGTCGATCGTGAGTTGGTGCTTTATAACTCTCGCATCATCATGGAATACCTGGATGAGCGTTTCCCGCATCCTCCTCTGATGCCTGTCTATCCCGTTTCTCGTGGTCAGACACGTCTGATGATGCACCGTATCGAAAACGACTGGTACACACTAGTCGATCGTATCCGCAAGGGTGACCGTGCCGATGAGGCCCGTAAAGAACTGCAAGAGAGCCTAACCGCTATTGCACCTATCTTTAACGAGATGCCGTACTTCATGGCAGAAGAGTTCGGCCTGGCCGACTGTTACCTGGGCCCACTGCTGTGGCGCCTGCCTGTATTGGGCATCGAGCTGGACAGCCGCACCGCCAAGGAAGTCAAAGCCTACATGACACGTCTATTCGATCGTGAGTCATTTAAGGCATCTTTGACCGAGGCCGAGCGCGAAATGCGCATGGGTATCTAAGATGAAACCTATGACCCCTAACCGTCCTTACCTGTTACAGGCCTATTACGACTGGCTCATGGATAACGAGCTGACCCCTCATGTGGTGGTCGATGCTTACGTGCCCGGTACCCAAGTACCGCAGCAGTATGTGAAAGATGGACAGATAGTGCTTAATATTACCGCCAGTGCAGTGGGTAATTTGCAGATAGGTCATGACTTCATCGAGTTTAATGCCCGCTTCGGTGGTGTACCGCAGCAAGTGGTACTGCCTATGGCCTCGATTGTTGCCATCTACGCCAGAGAAAATGGCGCTGGAACCGTGTTCGATCAGGAAGAAGCCTATCAACCCGAGGCCGATGCTCGCGACTTGGGCCTCTCTGTGGTCGATGAGACCAAGAAGGAAGAGCAGCCTTCTGAACAGGCCTCGACCGATGAAGAGAAGCCGAAACGCCGTGGTCATCTCACCCTGGTGAAATAGCGACGCAAACTAGCAAAAAACCAGCTTAGGCTGGTTTTTTTGTGCCCGAGAGAAGGTTAACTAAGACGAGGGCGGAGCGAGAGGCAAGCCCCAGGCGTCAGCTGAATGGATGATCCTGCCTGGACTCTGTGTTAGCATCTGCGCCAGAAAAATGCGGTACAACTCACACGAGCACTCTATCCATGATCCTGATGATCGACAATTACGACTCCTTTACCTTTAACCTGGTGCAGTATTTTCAGCAGCTGGGGGAGGAGATTGTCGTCAGGCGCAACGATGAGCTTAGCCTTGCCGATATCCAGGCCTTGGCACCCAGCAGGCTAGTGATCTCACCCGGTCCCTGTTCGCCCAACGAGGCCGGCATCTCCCTTGAAGTAATTAAGACTTTTGCCGGTAAGCTACCCATATTGGGGGTCTGTCTCGGCCATCAGGCGATCGCCCAGGTCTTCGGCGCTCAGGTGGTGCGCGCCAAGCGGGTGATGCATGGCAAGACAAGTGCCATCGGCCATACGGGCCAAGGCCTTTTTGCCGGACTGAATCGGCCTCTCACCGTCACCCGTTATCATTCCCTCTTGGTCGAGCAGCTGCCCAAGGATTTTACCCTGGATGCCTGGTTCGACGACCCGGTTCACGGCCGCGAGATCATGGCCATGAGTCGGCCAGAACTTGGCTTGTTCGGCGTGCAGTTTCATCCCGAATCTATCCTGACCGAACAGGGGCTCGAGCTGCTGGCAAACTTCGTCAAGCAGAGCATTCCTTCCAGCAATTAAAAGGGGACTAGAGTCCTGCGCCGTGAGTGACAATGGTTAATTGTTAGGAAGGTGCTAATAAATCCAGTGCGTGCTCCGCGAGTACTGACAGCCTCTAGATGCGCGGCGCAGTTTGAAGTTAATGGCCCTAGTCCTTAGCGAGAACTGCAACAAAGCAGATAGAGCTGTCAGCCTCGCCCTGAGGGGCTTTCGAGCAGTCACGATTTATTTTGGTATTCAGCTTTGAAAGGCAACCAGCCTTCCTTTATCTGAATACCTCGAACTCGCTTCTGCTCATAAGCCAGAGTGCTACGTGGACTTGTTCGCATCTTTCTTAGCTCAATTCTTTTTCAAACTGTTACAAGTTTTATCCCGTCCAACTCCTCGTCCCACCCCCATTTTGTGATATAAAAGGCAACAAAATAACAAGGCTGGGGCCTTTGCCTCGGCGACATAAATAAAAAGGAAGGACGATGACGGGCGCGTTTCGTGGATTTGGTCTCAGCATTTTGACCCTCACCATCTTGGGGGGCTGTGCAGCCACCCCTGCAAGCGATACTCAGCAGACGCAGACTACTCAGGCAAGCACTCAGGTGGCGTTAGCCACGCCGCCGAAGGTAGAGCAGCCGCTGACCCTCAAGCAGATCATGGCCAACCCTGACTGGATGGGGATCTTGGCCAAGGGTGAGTATTGGAGCGACGACAGCCAGTCTGTCTATTTTGCCCGTCAGGCCCACCAATCGCCGCTGCTGGACTATTATCAACAGCCACTGGCCTCGGGTGAGGCCAGTAAGCTAGCACTCGATGCCCTGCATCAGGCGGATCAGCAGTATGGCGTGCTGGACGAGGCGCGTACCCGTAAGGCCTATATCTATC
This sequence comes from Shewanella insulae, assembly GCF_009831655.1. Taxonomy (GTDB): domain Bacteria; phylum Pseudomonadota; class Gammaproteobacteria; order Enterobacterales; family Shewanellaceae; genus Shewanella; species Shewanella insulae. The sequence goes on from NZ_WRPA01000012.1 coordinate 73,472, forward strand.
AAGGAAACCTGTTCGTCAAAGATTTGCTCAGCGGCAAGGTGTCGCAGCTAACGCGTCAAAACACTAAGGTGGATGGCGTGCGCTTTCTTGCCAATGGCGATATCGCCTACTGGCAAGGGCAGCAGGTGTTCCGTATTCATGGCGACAGCGGCCTGTATGAACAGATCGCCAACATCAAGATGGCCAAAGAGCCTAAAGGGGTCGAGGCGCCTAGCAGCTATATCGCCAAGCAACAGCATAGATTGATTCAATATGTCGCCCTCAAACAGAATCAGGCGAAAGAGAAAGAGCAATATCAGGCGGAGCTGGTCAAGCAAGATCCTACCATGACGGCCAAGACCTGGTACCTGGGCGAGGAGGAGTCTGTCTCTCAAATGAGCCTGTCGCCGGACGGCCGCTACTTACTATTGTCATTGGTGGACAAGAACTATAGCTGGCGCGCCGAGCACGACATCATGCCTAACTATCTGGGTAGCCAGGGGTATGTGGATGCCGTTCCTGCCAGGGCGCGTGTCGCCGAAGATAAGTATCCCGGCGAGCGCCTGGTATTGCTGGATCTCGAGCGGCATGAGAAACGCGATATCACCATCGAAGGACTAACGGGCTTCGATGAAGACGTGCTGGCCTCGGTGAAGGCAGAAAATGCCAAGGCCCAGGGTGAGAGCTATAAGAGCGAGAAGGCGCCGCGTAGGGTGCAGCTGATGCAGGACTGGGCCTGGACCCAGAGTGCTATGCAGTGGCAGGCCAAGGACAATAAGGTCGCCATCATGCTCGAGGCGGTGGACAACAAAGACAGATGGATTGCCACCCTAAACCTCAAGTCGGGCTCACTCAACACAGAGCACAGACTGCATGACGATGCCTGGGTGAACTATAACTTCAACCAGTTCGGCTGGTTGCCACAGAGCGATACTCTCTATTACCTCTCGGAAGAGACGGGCTATTCGCACCTCTATCTCAAGGCAAGCGGCGCCAAGCCACAGCCCCTGACCCAGGGTAAGTATGTAGTTAGCGACATCACCCTAGGCCCCAAGGCAGAGTATATCTACTACAAGGCCAACAAAGACCATCCTGGTATCGACAATGTCTACCGCGTCAAACTCGCCGATGGTCAGAGCGAGCAACTCACCCAGTGGGACGGTCAGCTGGATTACAGCCTGAGCCCAGATGGCAGCAAGCTGCTACTCAAGGCCTCTCGTCGCACTCAGCCGAGTGAGCTCTATGTGCAGGCGATAGGTGGTGAGCTCAAGCAGTTAACTCATTACACCTCAGATGCCTTCAAGCAATATGCTTGGCAGGCCCCAGAGGTAGTTAAGGTGCCGTCTACCCATGGCGCCGGCGATGTCTATGCCAGAGTCTATCTACCACAGGGGTATGATAAGGCCCGTGCCGACAAATATCCTGCGGTGATCTTCAACCATGGCGCCGGCTATCTGCAAAATGCCCACTATGGTTTCTCAGGCTACTTCCGCGAGTTCATGTTCCACAACTTGCTGACCCAGCAGGGTTATGTGGTGATGGATATGGACTACCGTGGCTCTAAAGGCTATGGCCGCGACTGGCGCACGGCGATCTATCGCAACATGGGTCATCCAGAGGTGGAAGATCTCAAAGACGGCGTCAGCTGGATGGTGGCCAATACCCATGTGGACGCTAAGCGTGTCGGCACCTATGGCGGCTCTTATGGTGGCTTCCTCACCTTCATGGCGTTGTTTACCGAGCCAGAGCTATTCCAGGCCGGTGCAGCGCTGCGTCCGGTAAGCGATTGGGCCCACTATAACGCGCCATACACCTCTAACATTCTCAACACGCCGGATGTGGACGCTATCGCCTATGAGCGCAGCTCGCCCATCGAGCATGCCCAGGGGCTGCAGAAGCCGCTGTTGGTGATGAGTGGCGTGCTGGACGATAACGTCTTCTTCCAGGACAGTGTGCGTCTGGTACAGCGCCTGATCGAACTGGAGAAGCCGATGTTTGAGACGGCCATTTATCCGGTGGAGCCACACGGCTTCCGTCAGCCATCGAGCTGGCTAGATGAATACCGCCGCATCTTCAAGTTGTTCGAGCAAGAGCTTAAATAACCGACCAGGGCCTCATTCGAGGCCCTTTTTATTGCTAAGGGATCTGCCAAGTGCGTGATTTGGTGTAATATAAGCCTAACGCGCTCAATTAGCTGAGGAGAACAGCTTAGGTGGCAAAGTCCATTGCCGGTGGTGTCCGTCCGGGCATCATCATAGATATCGAACACAGGCTTCTGAAACAGCTTATAGTGGGTAAGCAGAAGGCCGCTGCCTCCATGTTTGATGACTTAGACCGTGAACTGGAGAATGATGCCAATAAGCTCGCCATCGAACGCGACGCCGTATTCGAGCGCCTCTCCAAGCAGATCCAGGCTCGCCAGGTATACGAGGCGGTCTCCAAGCAGCTTATCACTACGGTCAACACTACCTTAGACAATCAGCTGGCGTCTCCGGAGCTCCTGATACAACAAGCCGGGATTAATCAGAATCAGATGTTGGTACTTGAGCTGCTGCAACAGAAGAACCTGGATCTGAGCAGGTTGCGCCTGCTCATCGCCGATCTGCCCTGGCTGGCGCGGGATCTCACCAACATGGTCAACAGCCCCTCATTTCGTCACAAGCGCCAGCAGCGATCGGACGTGAAGGTGACCGAGATAAAGTTGGTGCTCAACTTTATCGGTGTCGAGAACCTCAGGCTGCTGATCCCCTATTATTGTCTGCGAAACTGGTTGCCAACCGGGCATGCCAACTTGCTGTGGACCACGCGTAAGCTGTGGCGTTACGCTATGGTTACCGGCATCGCCGCCAAGGCCCTGGCGCAGTTAAATGAGCAGGATATGGCCACGGCTTATACCAGTAGTTTGCTCTATCAGCTGGGGGTCTCAGTGGTATTGAAAAATGGCGCCAAGGTCTACGAGAGTATTTGGGGAAACTGGCTCAGGGAGGCCAGTGGTAGTCGCGATAAGGAGCTGCATGATGCCGTGCTGGCTACCGAGTTTCCCGCCGAGGATATCTACCAACAGGTGCTGCAACACGCTCATACCCTCAATTGGCGCCTGCCTGAGTTGTTGGACTTTGCTGCTAGTGGCCTGACCCAGACCCAGAAGGAGCTGGATACCTGCCTTAGCTACAGCGAGTTGTCGAGTGAGGCCGCCCTGGTGGCCCGTGCTAGCTGTTATGCCAAGGTCATGATGCTGGAAGAGATGCGGTTGATCTCGCCAAAAGAGAAGCAGATGATGTTCGATTATTATCAGCTCTCTGAGCAAGAGAAGATCCGCCTCAAGGGGCAAAATTACCGTAAGCTAGACCTCTATTAGGCTTCTAGTAGCCCTCTGTGCGTAAAGCTTGGACGCTTCCAAGGGGCAAAAACCTTGTTTAAGAGTGGTGCCTTGCTCTTAGTCTTGCTTATCTATCTCATTGATAATAAATGGATGTTTACCTTGCATATCGTATCTGGCAGGTCGCTAGTGTTTCTCTAATGAAGAGTGGAAACGGCGGTGTACAAAAGGGCAGTGAGAATGAACTGTTTTGCTAATGGTTTTTAGTGTTATTTGCTGTGGAAATGTTTTACTATCCACGCCACGTCAAAATATGACTATATATTCATAAAAATCACATTATTAGTTGAGTTTTGGGTCGATAAACTTTTTTCTGACTAATTATGCTCAAGCCTAGGTTATAAACGCTTGTATAACCTTTAAGCTCAAATCTTTATGCATTTGTTATGCACATGCTAAGAAGGCTCGACCGTCAGAACTGGTATTTTGATCACGTTTTCGCTATTAATGTCCCCCTAGATAACAAAATAACCGTTACCGAAAGGCGTCGCTTTTCGGAGAAAGACGGGTACGACAGGCGATTGAAGCCTTCGGCAACATTGAAAGGATGAGTAGAATGAGCGTAAACCAAAAGCTAACCCGAGCCCAGTTTGATGAAGTAATGGTGCCTAATTATGCACCTTCGGCTGTGATCCCTGTCCGTGGTGAGGGTAGCCGTGTTTGGGACCAGGAAGGCAAAGAGTTTGTCGACTTCGCCGGCGGTATCGCGGTGAACTGTCTAGGTCATTGTCATCCGGCGCTGGTTGGCGCCTTGAAAGAGCAGGGTGAGAAGATCTGGCACCTGGCCAACGTGATGACCAACGAGCCGGCATTGGCACTGGCCACTAAGCTGGTTGAAGCCACCTTCGCCGAGAAGGTTTATTTTGCTAACTCTGGTGCAGAAGCCAACGAAGCGGCCCTTAAGCTGGCCCGTCGTTATGCTCAGGATAAGTTTGGCCCAGAGAAAGATCAGATCATCGCCTTCGATAAGGCGTTCCATGGCCGCACCTTCTTTACCGTGAGCGTAGGTGGCCAGGCCGCCTACTCAGATGGCTTCGGTCCTAAGCCAGAGTCTATTACTCACCTGCCATTCAACGACATTGCGGCGCTGGAAGCCGAAGTGTCTGACAAGACCTGTGCCATCATGCTCGAGCCACTACAGGGCGAAGGCGGCATCATAGACGCCGATCCTGAATTCCTGCACGCGGTACGCGCCCTGGCAGACAAGCACAATGCCTTAGTTGTCTTCGACGAAGTTCAGACAGGCGTTGGTCGTCTGGGTGAGCTATACGCCTACATGCGCACCGAAGTAACCCCGGATATCCTCACCACAGCTAAGGCGCTGGGTGGCGGCTTCCCGATCGCGGCTATGCTGACAACCACAGAGATCGCCTCTCACCTTAAGATTGGTACCCATGGTTCTACCTACGGCGGTAACCCACTGGCATGTGCAATCGGTAACGCGGTACTGGACGTAGTGAACACGCCAGAGGTACTTGAGGGCGTTAAACGTCGCGAGCAGCTGCTACGTGACGGTCTGAATCAGATCAACGAAAAGTACAATGTATTCACCGAGGTTCGCGGTCAAGGCCTGCTGCTGGGTGCCGTGCTCAACGAACAGTACCAGGGTCGTGCAAAAGATTTCTTGGTTGCCGGTATCGGCGAAGGCCTGATGAGCCTGGTTGCCGGTCCTAATGTGATCCGCTTTACTCCTTCTCTTGTTATTCCTGAGGCCGACATCGCCGAGGGTCTTGCTCGTTTCGAACGCGCAGTAGCCAAGGTTGTTGCTGGCTAAGTGACGGCATGAGCGCGGCGTAACAGCCGCGCTTTTTGTCTGAGAGAAAACCTTGAACCTCAAGCCCGGCATGTGGGTCTTAATTGTTAAGGCTGTTTGCGTTTGAGTGACAAGGACAAGTGAGGAGACCCAAAGATGTTAATTATCCGCCCCATACGATCGAGCGATTACGATGCCTTGTATCAGATCGCCGTCGAGTCAGGTCATGGATTCACGTCTTTACCCGTCAATGAAGAGTTATTAAGAAATAAGATTGCCCGTGTCGAGGCCTCGTTCGTCAAAGAGATCGATAAGCCCTTCGACGAAGGCTATCTTATGGTGCTGGAAGACACAGAGACTGGCGAAGTGGTCGGTACCTGTGGGCTCGAGGCTGCGGTCGGCATGGTCGATGCCTTTTACCACTACCGTCTGGGTACAGAGGTCTACCACTCAGAGCAGATCGACGTGCGTAACGAGGTGGAAACCCTGACTCTGTGCCACGATTACACGGGCGCCGCCGAGCTATGCACCCTGTTTTTGCGTGACACCTATCGTAAGAACAACAACGGACGCATGCTGTCTCGCAGTCGTTTCCTTTTCCTGGCACAGCACGCCGAACGCTTCGGCGACACAGTGATCGCCGAGATGCGCGGCGAGAGCGACGCCGAGGGCAACTCGCCTTTCTACGGCTGGCTGCAGAAGAACTTCCTCGGCATAGACTTTGTGCAGGCCGACTACCTGTCGGGCCTGGGCCAGAAGGCCTTCATGGCCGAGATGATGCCGAAGAACAGTGTCTATGTCTGCCTGCTGCCCGAAGAGGCGCAGAAGGTGATTGGCGAGGTGCACACCAATACCCGTCCGGCACTCAACCTGCTGCAGGCTGAGGGCTTTAGATGCCGCGGCTATGTTGATATCTTCGACGGCGGACCAACGGTCGAATGTAATCTTAACGACATTCGTTCGGTGAAAGAGAGTCGCCTGCTGACGGTCAAGGTGGGCGAGATGCCAGCCTCGAGCAGCAGCTATATTATCTCAAATACTTTGTTAGCGGGTTACCGTGCTACCTCGGCCAACTTGATGGTCAGCGATGAAACCGACGAGGTGATCCTGTCACCCGAGCTTGCCGGTGCGTTGCTGGTGGCAGAAGGTGAACAGATCCGTGTCTTGGCAATGTAGGAATTTATGATGAGTCAATTTATTAACGGCCAGTGGGTTGCCGGTCTGGGACACAATGTAGTCTCGAAGAACCCCGCAAATCAAGAAGTTATCTGGGAAAGCAAGACGGCGACCCCGGAGCAGGTTAACACAGCAGTCGATGCGGCACGCGCCGCCCAGTTCGACTGGTTCATGCTGGGCTTCGACGCCCGCCTGGCGATTGTCGAGGCCTATCGCGACCAGCTCGAGGCTCACAAGGGTGATATCGCCGAGGTGATCGCTCAGGAAACCGGTAAACCACAGTGGGAAACCGCGACCGAAGCGGGCGCCATGATCGGCAAGATCGGCCTGTCGGTGGCTGCCTACCACAAGCGTACCGGCACCTCTGAGAACGATACTCCAGCCGGTCGCGCCGTGCTGCGTCACAAGCCACACGGCGTGGTGGCGGTATTTGGTCCTTACAACTTCCCGGGCCATCTGCCTAACGGTCATATCGTTCCTGCGCTACTGGCGGGTAATACTGTGGTATTCAAGCCATCTGAACTCACCCCTAAGACGGCCGAGCTGATGCTCAAGCTGTGGGAGAAGGCCGGTCTGCCGGCTGGCGTGATCAACCTGGTTCAAGGCGAAGTGGAAACCGGCAAGGCGCTGGCGTCCCATCCGCAGATCGACGGCCTGTTCTTCACAGGTAGCTCACGTACGGGTCATATCCTGCACCAGCAATACGCGGGTCATCCGGGTAAGATCCTGGCGCTGGAGATGGGCGGCAACAACCCACTGATCATCAAGGGCGTTAAAGACACTCAGGCCGCTGTACACGATATCATTCAGTCGGCCTATATCTCATCGGGTCAACGCTGCACCTGTGCTCGTCGTCTCTATGTTGAGAAGGGCGCCGAGGGCGATGCCCTGCTGGCTAAGCTGGCCGAGGCGGTCAAGCAGATCAAGGTGGGCCCTTGGAACGCACAGCCACAGCCATTCATGGGTTCTATGATCTCTGAGGCGGCGGCCAAGGGGATGGTGGAAGCTCAGCGTAACCTGATCAACCTGGGCGGTACGCCGCTGGTTGAGCTTAAGCATCTTGAAGCCGGTACTGGCCTTGTGTCTCCGGGTCTTATCGATGTGACTCAGGTAATCGAGCTGCCAGACGAAGAATACTTCGGCCCACTACTGCAGGTGGTGCGCTACACAGACTTCGACGAGGCGATAGCGCTGGCGAACAACACCCGCTACGGTCTCTCTGCCGGTATCCTGGCGGACAGTCGCGAAGACTACGACTACTTCCTGGCGCGTATCCGTGCGGGTATCGTCAACTGGAACAAGCAGATCACCGGCGCATCAGGTTCGGCACCATTTGGTGGCGTTGGCGCCTCGGGTAACCACAGGGCGAGCGCCTTCTATGCCGCCGACTACTGTGCCTACCCGGTCGCTTCGGTCGAGGCCGATGCCCTGGCCATGCCAGCCAGTCTGAGTCCGGGTCTGACCCTTTAGTAAACAAGCATGGGAGTGGGCGTCTTGCCCGCTCCCATTTTTATAGGCGTACACGAAAATTCTCGTTGTACTTATATCGTGAAAACAAACAGACCGGCGCGATAACGACCGGTAACACGATGATGTTAAGGAAGAAATTGATGCATACCGATGTAAACCAGCTATTTGCCGCCCTATGGGACGATTATGTTGAAATGACCCCCTCAGCCGCCAAGGTACACCAGCTACTGGCCAAGGGTGAGACCATCATCAACGATCATATCGCCCTACGTACCTTCAACATTGCCAAGGTGAACCTGAGCGTTCTGGCGAAGCATTTCGAGTCCCTGGGCTATGTGGCCTGTGGCGATTACGACTTCGAAGCCAAGAAGCTTAAGGCCAAGCACTTCGAGCACCCGGATCCGACCCAGCCTAAGGTGTTTATCTCTGAGCTGATGGTCGAAGCCTTCAGCCCTGAGCTGCAAGCCATAGTCCACGGTTTGGTGGAGCAGGTGGATGAGGCCGCGACCACGGCGGATAACTTCCTCTACTCGGGCCGCCACTGGGATCTGGATTACGCGACCTACGAGCAGCTGCTGGCCGAGAGCGAGTACGCGGCATGGGTGGCGGCGTTCGGTTACCGCGCTAACCACTTTACCGTGTCGATCAACCACCTGCCTGGATACAACACCATACTCGAGGTGAATGACACCCTGAAGCAGGGTGACTTCGTGCTGAACAGTGTCGGCGGCGAGGTGAAGGGGTCTGCCGATGTGTTGCTCGAGCAGTCATCGACCATGGCCGATAAGGTCAATGTGGCCTTTAAAGACGTCCAGAAGACGATTCCAAGCTGTTTCTATGAGTTTGCCTTGCGCTATCCTAAGGCGGACGGTGAGCTGTATACAGGCTTCGTGGCAGCCTCTGCGGACAAGATCTTCGAGAGCACCAACAACGCGGGTTAATCTCGGGGTGAGTCTCAACAGTCAAAAGCCGATGCACTGCATCGGCTTTTTTGTGGGATGATGGCGATGTTTTAACTCGGTCTCGAAAGCTATCCCTTAAAGCCAAGGGTGATCTTCAGTCCGCCCAGCTGCTGGCCATGCTCGAAGTCTAGGCTTATCTCATACTGCTCGGTAATATCCTTGACGATGGAGAGTCCCAGGCCGTGGCCCATGATCGCCTCATCCAGGCGCTTGCCCCTCTGGGTCAACTGGCTGAGGGCCTCATCGGCGACCCCGGGGCCATCATCTTCTATGGTCAGCAGGAGCTGCTCATCTATCTGCTTGGTAGAAACCGCCACCTTGCTGTTAGCCCACTTGAAGGCGTTATCCAATAGGTTACCTATCAGCTCCATGCCATCTTCGCGGTGAATAGGCAGGCGGCTTAAGCCCTCGTCCAGGTTAAACTGGCAGGCGATCGCCTTGTGGCCGTGCACCTTGGTGAGGGTTTGGGCCAAGTCCAGCAGATCTTTGGGGAGCTGCATCTGGGCCGCGGGTAGCATGTCACCGGTGATCCGCGCCGCCGCCAGCTTGCGCTCTATCATCTTGTGGATTTGATCGAGCTGGCTCTGCATGGCGCTGGCGGCCTCGGGATCTTTGAGCCCCAGCACCTCCACCTGCTGCTGCATCACCGCCAGCGGCGTCTTCAGGCCATGACTGAGGTTGCCCAGGTTGTTGCGGCTGCGTTCCATCTGCTTGCTCGAGTATTGCAACAGCTCGTTATAGGTCTGGGCCAGTGGCGCAAGCTCGGGCGGGATCTTGCCGGTATCCAGCGCGGTGATCTCCCCCTCTCTGAGCTTCATCAGCGCCCGCTGCATATCGTTGATCGGCTTGAAAGATTGCCGCAGCAGAATGAAGATCCCCGCCACCATGGTGAGCAGCATGGCCAGGTTGACCGATAGCTTAGTGCCATAGACCTGGGTGAACACCTGGCGGCCGATGCTGAGATCCTGAGCCACGGTCAGGGTCGCCTGTACCTTGGCGTCGGCGCTGCTTAATCCTATGGAGAGCAGCTGGATATCGTGATTCTGTGGCCCCTTGGTCTGCCACACCCGGGTCTGGCCCTTGGAGAGGGGCTCTATCTCCAGACGCTGATCCCACAGGGAGCGGGATCTGAGCTCGATATCCTTGAGGTTGAGTTGGTAATAGCGCCCAGAATAGACGGGCTTATAGAAGTTAGACACCTGGTTAGGGTCAATGCTGATGTCGCCGTTGTCGAACTGAATAGCCAGCAACACCTGCTCTAAATCTTCTTCGAGGCGGTCGATGATGGAGTCATGAAATGCCTGACGCAACATGGACTCGAAGATGACGATCGCCACGAAGGTGGAGATAATGACTAAGGCCGACAGCCAGAGGCTGAGCTTAGTGCGGATCGATATCATGGCTTGAGGCCGTGGAAGATATAGCCCTGTCCCCTGCGGGTCTCGATGGCCTTCTTACCCAGCTTCTTGCGTAGGTGGGTCACATAGACCTCCACCACGTTACTCTCTTTCTCGTCATCAAATTGGTACAGCTTGTCGGTCAACTGCGCCTTGGAGAGCAGTTTCTTGGGAGACATGAGGAAGATCTTCAGCAGGCGAAACTCCATGGCGGTGAGTTCAAAATGCTGATCGCCGACGGTGACACTCTGCTGACCCTCATCTAAGGTCACGCCTTCGAAGCTCAGCTCCTTGGTGGGGCTGTTGGTCTTGCCGTGGGCACGGTTGATCAAGGCATGAATACGCGCCAGCAGCTCCTGGCTGTGGAAGGGTTTGCCCAGATAATCGTCGGCACCGGCGTTGAATCCTTCTACCTTCTCGTGCCATTGGCTGCGGGCAGTGAGCATGATCACCGGCGTGTCTATTCCCTGATTACGCCAGGTCTCCAGCAGCTGTAGGCCGTTGCCGTCAGGCAGGCCGATATCCAGGATGACACAATCATAATGGGTTTCTTTGATCAGGTAGTCGGCTTCGGCCGCTCTGTCGGTGACATCTGTAACATAGCCGGCCTGTTTCAGCTGTTTGGCAAGTTCATCGACCAGTAGGGTGTTGTCTTCAACCAGCAGCAATTTCATCGTTTCTCTCTACCTTAGCGCAGCAGGCGCTTCTGTCTACATGGAGGCGGCCGAGTCGGATCGACCTGAATTGATAATACACTTTTTCGCCCTAAGCGGATATTTCGGTGCTAGTTTTTGCGGGGGATGCAGCTCTGAGGCAGGGGCTTGTTAGTGCTGTGACGGCCCGTGGTGGCATCGATATCCAGGGAGATTAGCTCACCATTTGCCGATTTGATCTGTAGATCGTAGCGCCAGTGGCCCTGGGCATGAAACAGGTGGGCATCTACCAGTTTACCATCGCAGTAGGCCTGTACCTGGTTAAGGGTGAGATCGAGTGAGAGGATCTTGCCTTCGCTGACCAGCTCTTTGGCCTGGTTGTGTTCCAGTTCGATAACGGCGGTCGCAGCCGGACTGAGCAGTGAGCAGACACTAAGCAGGAAGGTGCTGGTAACGGCGGTCGGTTTCACTGAGGCTGTCCTAAAAAAATGGCCTGACTAAGGAGTCAGGCCACTTTAACTAAGATCTATTAAATCTAACTTAATGTTAGCTTAGCGGGTACCGTAAACCACGATAGTCTTGCCGTGTGCTTGGATCAGGTTCTGCTCTTCCAGCATCTTGAGGATACGGCCCACGGTTTCACGAGAACAACCCACGATCTGACCAATCTCTTGGCGGGTGATCTTGATCTGCATGCCGTCTGGGTGTGTCATGGCATCTGGTTGCTTAGCCAGGTGCAGCAGTGTCTGTGCGATGCGACCGGCAACGTCAAGGAAGGCAAGGTCGCCCACTTTCTGGCTGGTGCTCTGCAGACGATAAGCCATCTGAGATGACAGCTTCATCAGGATCTCAGGGTTAACCTGGATCAGCTGCTTAAATTTCTTGTAAGAAATCTCGGCGATTTCACAGGCTTGCTTGGCGCGAACCCAAGCCGTACGCTCGGCCTGCTCTTCAAACAGACCCAGTTCGCCGATGAAGTCACCTTGGTTCAGGTAAGAGAGGATCATCTCTTTGCCTTCTTCATCTTTAATCAAGACGGCAACAGAACCCTTCACTATGTAGTACAGGGTGTCAGAGTCTTCACCTGCATGGATCAGAGTGCTTTTGGCTGGATATTTATGAATGTGACAGTGTGATAAAAACCATTCCAACGTTGGATCAGGTTTAGGCTTACCAATCAGAGCCATGCCTATGTTCCTCGACTGATTAATGTAAATACAAGAATATGCTAAATAAGCAGATTACGTCAATTAGGCCCAAAAAACCTCGTCAGAGATCAAATTATGGCAATAAGTATGCAGCCAATAACCTAATTTACTTTGCTGTCAATAGTGGGAGTTTATTTTGATACATTAGTAATATATGTCAACTAATACCGTAATCAGGCCAATTTATTTGGCCGACAATGCTGCACATATCACATCTGCCTTAGGGCTCGTTACCCGGACAGGAAATAAAACCGACGTTTTTCATGCAGTAAAACACGGTTTTTACTCGACTTGGCGGGGGAATTATTGATAGTGTTACTCTCTGCGTCGGCGAATTTTACTCGGGCCGGGGCAGCTCAAAGTTGTGACTATTTCCTGTCGCCTCCATAGGTGATGCGAACTGGTGAAGGAGAGTCTTGAATCGTGACAAAGCATATTTGGAAATTGGCCGCCGGCCTGCTAGCCCTGTTTGCCGTGCAGCAGCAAGCCCTGGCGTTCTCTGTGCCCGCCACCGATGCGGCGGCGCCTGCCAGCAAGTTGGCCCATATTCAGTTAAAAGCCAGCCAGGGTGAGGCTGAGGCGCAATTTCTTCTCGGTTTGATGTATCTCTCGGGCCGTTTCGTTAGCCCGGATCCTCAACTGGGGGCCAGCTGGGTTGAGCGCGCCGCCGAGACAGGCCACAAGAAGGCGGCCCAGACCATAGCGGATCTTGCCTTCGACGGTAAGATCATCCCTCGTGACCTGGCCCTGGCCGAGCGTTGGTATCTGAGCCTGGCCAAGGAAAATGACAAGTGGGCCCAGTTCCGTTTAGGCTTCATCTATGCCGCCGGCGGTAACGGCGTGGCACGCAATTGCGGTAAGGCGGTCGATAACTTCATGGCGGTGGGCGATGAGATCTCCCTTGGCAATGTGGTGTGGATCCTCTCTACCTGTCCCGAGGCCAAGTACCGTGACGGCGGTAAGGCCCTGGCCATAGGCAAGGGGCTGGTCGAGGCCAACAAGCAAGATCCGACCAACCTGGATAACCTGGCAGCAGCCTATGCCGAAATAGGCGACTACAGCGCGGCGGTGGATCTGCAGCAGCAGGCGATCAAGGCGCTCAAGCAAACCGCCGAGTTCGGTAAGTCAGACGAATTTGAATTAAGGCTGGAAAACTACCGCCAACAGAAACCATATCGTGAAGTGGTTCCCCTGTCCCAGTAGGGGACTTATTCGTATCAATGAAGACGTCGACTCGGGTCGGCGTTTTTTATGCCTGAAAGCTTTAGGCTAGAAAAATTTAGGTTTGAAATCTTTAGACCTGAAATCTTTAAGCTTGAAAATGTTAGGACGGTAACGCTGGGAGATTAATGCAAAGTGGCGTGCATGAGCAGGTGTCGGAACGCTAGCATACTCGAGGAAGCAAACAGATCAAGATGGGGGAATTCACTCCCAAGAGTATACTAACTATCAGTCTTTCGCCTGAAATCCCGATAGCCAGCATTCTATGTGAGCAGACTTAAATAAAGCTTAAGTGAAACAATCTCTTTCTGAAGCAAGTGCAAGCGATTAAAAATTATTCGCTATCCAGATCCAGCAGGTGCTGACGCTTCTCAAGTAGGTCCCTAATCAGCGGTGTGAGGATCAACTCCATCGCCAGTGACATCTTGCCGCCGGGCACTACCAGGGTGTTGATGCGTGACATGAAGGAACCGTCGATCATCTTCAGATAATAGGGGAAGTCGACATTCTTGATGCCGCGAAAACGGATCACCACGAAGCTCTCATCCAGGCTGGGGATGGTCTTGGCGCTGAAGGGGTTAGAGGTGTCTACCGTAGGGACCCGCTGGAAGTTGATATGGGTGCGGGAGAACTGCGGCGTCATATGGTTGATATAGTCTTCCATGCTGCGCACGATAGAGCCCATCACCTTCTCGCGGCTGTGGCCTCTGTCTGAGGTATCGCGGATGATCTTCTGGATCCACTCCAAGTTAACTATGGGCACCATGCCGATCAGCAGATCCACGTGCTGGGCCACGTCGCAGTCGTCGGTGACCACGCCGCCATGCAGGCCCTCGTAATAGAGCATATCCGTGTTTTCCGGCAGCGGTCGCCACTGGGTAAAGGTGCCCGGCATCTGGTTGAAGGGCACCGCCTCGTCGAAGGTGTGCAGGTAGGATCGCGTCTCGCCCTGGCCGGTGGCGCTATAGTCGCTAAAGCACTGCTCCAGCTTGGCAAAATCGTTGGCCTCTGGGCCGAAATAGCTGATGTTGCGATTCTCGTTCTGCGCCTGGCGGATCTTCAGCTCCATCTCGGGACGCGTGTAATGGTGAAAGCTGTCACCCTCGATCATCGCGGCATTGATCCCCAACTGACGGAAGATATGGCTAAATGCTGTCGTGGTTGTCGTGGTGCCTGCTCCAGAGGAGCCTGTCACGGCAATAATGGGGTGTTTGGCTGACATTCTTTTACCTAAATAGCGCTAAGCTGATGCCTGATAACAGGCATTTGTGAATCAATAGTTATACGGCACGGATAACCTAAAGGTCAACAGGACCTGTCATCTTGTCCCTGTTGTGTCAGGGTCTCTTGTTTATGGCGAATGGCGATAGATTCATCCTCTTCGCTGTATTCGACCACGAGTTCGTTGCGGGCCAAAGCCTGACGGCATTGTGCAATGGCGCGGGCCAAGGCCTGGTCATCCAGGCTGGCGAAACTGCCATCCTCGGTCTGAGTGAAGAGAAACTCCTTGATCAGATTATCCAGGGTCTCACTCGGCAGCTGCAGCAGGGATTGATAGGGGATCAGCATGGTTAGGCCTCCAGCAGAAAATGAAGGATACGCTGCTCCAGATAATATCTGGGCTTGAGGGGATGGCCGCCGTCGATAAAGCCGACGTGACCGCCCTGTTGATGCAGCTCATAGGTGACCTGGGGCGAGAGGGTCTCCCGAGTCGGGATCACCTCATCTGTCATGAAGGGGTCGTCCTTGGCATGAATCACCAGGGTCGGCTTAGCCACCTGGCTCAGGTAGGGCAGGCCACTGGCGCGTCGGTAATAGTCTTCGACGCCATCGAATCCGTGTAGCGGCGCCGTGACCCTGTCGTCGAACAGATGAAAGGTGGTCAGACTCTCCACCTCGGCCATGGTCACCGGCATCTGGGCGCTCAGCTCTGGCAGGGCCAGCTTATCGCGCACCTTCTGCTGCAGCTGCTTGATCAGATGGCTCTGGTAGATCTTGGAGAAGCCGTGTCTGAGCCGTTTGGCGCAGGCGCCCAGCTGTAGCGGCGCCGAGATCACCACGGCGCGATCCACCAGGCTGTCACTGCCATGTTCGCCCATATATTTGGTCAGCACATTGCCCCCCAGGCTGTAGCCCACCGCCAATAGCGGCGAGTCTGGATAGTCCTTGCGTAACTGGCTCAGGGTGGTGTGCAGGTCCTGGGTATCGCCGCTGTGATAGCTGCGGGCGAGGCGATTGGTCACCCCAGAGCAGCTGCGATGATGATGCACCAGGGCGCTGACCTTATGCTCGCCCAGCAGAGTGAGTAGACGCCTGGCATAGTGAGAGTCGGCGCTGCCTTCCAGCCCGTGCACCAACACGACTATGGGTTCACCGCACGCGGGTTTAGTCAGCCAGTCGAGATCGATAAAGTCGCCGTCATCCAACTCCAGGCGCTGACGAGTCAGGGCTGGCCTGTCCACCTTGGTTAGCACCGGCAGTATGGTTTGCACATGGGGATTTCTTGCCCACCAGGGGGGCGTGAAGGTACGCTGGGTCATAAATCGCTGTTGCCGAAGATTAAAACATGTGTTTAATTGTTAGTTATCCGGCTAGTGTAACATAGATTCAAGTAGCTCCTTGTCGTCAAAGGACGACCCATGGAGTATCGCTAATCATAAAGCACAGGGAATAAGATGAACCGACGCACCTTTTTGACCACGGCCCTCGTGGGGACCGGCGCCCTGGCATTGGGGGTGAACCTGTATCACCCGCCGCAGGTGAGGGTAAGCGCATCCCTGGATCAGTCCCATCGCCTGCTATTTAGCCTGCTGGTGCCCGTGTTTCTCGACGGCGCCTTGCCCCATACCCAGTCGCTGCGCGTGGCGGCACAAAACCGCACCTTAGATGCCATAGTGGCGACCATGGATCTACTGCCCGATGAGTCCCGCGAAGAACTCGAGCAGTTATTGGAGCTGCTCGAGTCGCGCCTAGGCCTGTTACTGCTCACCGGCAACATGACCCCCCTGTTAATGCGTCAACCCCAGGAGCTGGTGGCCATGTTGGAAGCCTGGCGAAGCAGCTTTCTCGACCTTATGGTCACCGCCTATCAGGGGCTGCGGGAGTTGGTGCTGGCCAGCTACTACAGCAGTCCCGAGCACTGGTCACGATTAAATTATGAGAAGCCGCGGTTGTTTAATTGAACGTTTAGGCGGCAGAAAAGCTGGGCGATTAGCCCCAGATTGATAAACATAACCCCGAGAACGGGGCAAAGGAGCGCCATTGGCCATCGAAGATCCCATAGTGACCGGCCTTGCAAATGGCTGGAAGCATATAGATGCCAGTCAACTGACCCAAGACCAAACCCTTGAGGCCGATGTGGTGATCGTCGGCAGTGGCGCTGGTGGCGGTGTGGCGGCCGAGATCATGGCCGAGGCGGGCCTGTCTGTGATTATCGTCGAAGGCGGGCCGCTGAAATCCTCCGAGAGCTTCAACATGGAGGAGCGACGCGCCTATCCCAACCTGTATCAGCAGGCCGCGTCCATGAAGACCAAGGACAAGGCGATCGGCATCTTTCAGGGACGGGCCGTCGGCGGCTCAACCACCATCAACTGGACCACCTCGATCCGCACGCCGGAAAATGCCCTGGCGTTCTGGGCCAAGCACAAGTCGGTCGAAGGCCTCTCCAAGGAGGCGTTGACGCCCTGGTTCGAGAAGATGGAGCAGCGGCTGAGTATTACAGAGTGGCCCTTCGAGCCCAACCGCAACAACATGGCGCTCAAGCAGGGCTGCGAGGCTTTGGGCTGGGACTATACCGTCATCAAGCGTAACGTGGCCGGTTGCTGGAACACTGGCTACTGCGGCATGGGCTGCCCGGTCAACGCCAAGCAGTCTATGCTGGTCACCACCATACCCACGGCGCTGGAGCGTGGCGCGACCCTGGTGAGCCGCGCCAAGGTGAGCAAGATAGAACACCATAACGACAGGGTGTACGCACTCAAGGCCCAGGCATTAACCGAATCGCTGCGCCCCAGCGGCGTGCAGCTGATGTTAAAGGCCAAACACTATATTCTCAGCGCTGGCGCCATCCACACGCCGGCCCTGATGATGCGCTCCCGCCTGCCGGATCCGCAAAAGCTGCTGGGCAAGCGCACCTTTTTGCACCCGACCGTGCTCAGCGGCGCCCTGTTTAACGACGCCATCAATGGCCATAGCGGCGCGCCTCAGTCTATCTATTCGGATCAGTTTGTCTGGCAAGACGGCGCCGACGGCGAGCTGGGCTATAAGCTGGAGGTGCCGCCCATCCATCCCGTGTTGATCGCATCGAAATCCCTGGGATACGGCCAGAGTCACGCCGAGCTGATGGCACAGTTTAATCAGTTACAGGTGACCATAGCCCTGATGCGAGATGGCTATCATGCCGATAGTCCGGGTGGCCAGGTACAGCTGACAGATAAGGGTTATACCCTGGATTATCCGCTGACCGACGCCTTCTGGCGGGCCGCGCGCCGCGCATTCGCCAGCATGGCCGAGTTACAGTTTGCCGCCGGGGCGCAGAAGGTGCTGCCCATGAGTGAGGGCATGCCCTATTTGCCGAGCTGGCAGGCGGCCAAGGAGGCTATCGCAGAGATGACCCTGGCCCCCTTCAAGACTGTGGTGGCCTCGGCTCACGTGATGGGCGGTTGTCCGCTGGGCGAAGATAAGCGTATGGCCATGGTGGATAGCCGGGGCCGCAGCCACTATCTGGAGAATCTGTCTGTGATGGACGGCTCGCTGTTTCCCACCAGTCTCGGGGCCAACCCTCAGCTCTCCATCTACGGTATCACAGCCCGCAACGCCAGCCTGCTGGCCGAAGAGCTAGGCGGCGCTTAAATCGCAGAGTTGAGGCCTTAGGCCTGGCGGGTCAATGTCTGCGCCAGCTGGTGGTACTTGTCTATCTCTATCTGAAACAGGCCGAGATAGCGGGGCAGGTTAGCCTGGCCCTGCTCGCTGGGGAGTTGTCTGAGCTGGCGCAGTATCATCCCCTGGGACTTGCGCTCCAGCATGAGTTCCACCTCTAGCATCTGGCGATACTCGGCCTCGGCCAGGTTGTGTTTGCTGAGCTTTCTCAGCCTGCGGTAGGGCTTGAGCACCTTCTGTTCCCAGGTCTCGACCTGCTCGCTCAGCTGCCGCCAATCTTGATCGCTCAGGTAGTAGTGCTGCTCGTCGAGCCACTGGGCCAGCAGCAGGAGATTGACGTTGAGCCCGTAGTCATCTTGCAGCTTGAGGTAGAGCAGCTGCCCCTTCTCGTAGAGGCTGTCGCAGGTCTGCCACAGGCTGGCGTCAAAATGATTTACATGGCTCATATTTCATCCTTGTATTGCTTAGGTATCCCTTAGGTAGTGGGCGAGCTAGAGGGTTAGCCAAGATAGTTAGCTCTGCAGCTTGGCCTCTTGCTCTATCGCCTCTATGTTCTCTTGCAACTCGAGCCACTCCATCTCGCTCTCTTCAAGCTGTTGGGTATGCTGGGTGCGCTCGGCCAGGATCTGGGTGAGTTTGGCCTTGTTGTCGGCCTCATACAGGCTGGTGTCGGCCAGCAGGTTTTCCAGCTCGGCCAGCTTGTCGCTGCAATCTTGTTGGATCTTCTCCAGTTTGGCCTGGGATTTTTTCAGCGGCGACAGCTTTTGTCTCAGCTCTGCCTCCAGCCGCTTCTGCAGCTTCTTGTCCTGGGCCGGTGTCGCATCATCCAGGGCAGCCGGTTTGTTGGCCTCCTTGGCGGCTTCCAGCAGCCACTGATGATAGTCGTCCAGATCGCCGTCGAAGCTCTTCACCTCGCCGCCATCTACCAGGTAGTAGTCGCTACAACTCAGGCGCAGCAAGTGTCTATCGTGGGAGACTATGATCATGGCACCCTCGAAGGATTGCAGTGCCATGGTCAGGGCGTGACGCATCTCGAGATCCAGGTGGTTGGTGGGCTCATCGAGGAGCAGCAGGTTAGGGCGCTGCCATACCAGCAGTGCCAGCACCAGACGTGCTTTCTCGCCGCCGGAGAAGGGGCGCACCGGTGACAGGGCCATGTCGCCATTAAAGCCGTAGCCACCGAGGAAGTCTCTCAGCTCCTGTTCCCTGTGGTTTGGGGCGAGACGCGTCAGGTGTTGTAGCGGCGACTCATCCAGGCGCAGAAACTCCAGCTGATGCTGGGCGAAGTAGCCGATATTGAGACCAGGGTTTGGCTCATACAGGCCGCTCATGGGCTTGAGCTGTTCGGCCAACAGCTTGATCAGGGTCGACTTACCCGCGCCGTTACGACCGAGCAGGCCGATGCGGGCACCGGGCACCAGGTTCAGATGGACATGGTTGAGGATCGCCTTGTCGCCATAGCCGACCGACACCTGCTCCATCTTCACCAGCGGGTTGGGCAGGGCCTCGGGGGCGCGAAACGCCATATGGAAGGGGCTGTCGGCCTTCGACGGCAGCAGCTCTGTCATTCTCTCTAACGCCTTGAGGCGGCTCTGGGCCTGCTTGGCCTTGCTGGCCTTGTAGCGGAAACGGTCGACGAAAGATTGCATGTGGGCACGCTCTTTCTGCTGACGCTCAAAGGCCACCTGTTGCTGGGCCATACGCTCGGCGCGGATCCGTTCGAACGCCGTGTAGTTGCCCTTGTAGTAGTTGAGCTTATGGTGCTCGACATGCACTATCTCGTCGACGATGGCGTCGATAAAGTCTCTGTCGTGACTGATGAGGATCAGTGTGCCCTGATAGGCCTTGATCCAGCCCTCCAGCCAGTACATGGTATCCAAGTCGAGGTGGTTGGTGGGTTCGTCCAGCAGCAGGAGTTCGGAGCGGCACAGCAGCGCCTGGGCCAGGTTGAGACGCATGCGCCATCCCCCCGAGAAGCTCTTCACCGGGTTTTGCTGCTCGGCCTCACTAAAGCCCAGTCCGGCCAACAGGCTGGCGGCGCGGGCACGGATGCTGTAGCCGCCGATGGCGTCTATCTTGCCGTGGAGCAGGGCGATCTGGTGGCCGTTGTCTTCCAGCTGCGCCTTGTGCAGCGCCTCTTCCAGCTCGCGGTATTCGCGGTCGCCGTCGATCACATATTCCAGCGCGCTCACCTCAAGTGCCGGGGTCTCCTGGGCGACGGTGGCGATCTGCCAGCCCGTGGGCACGCTGATCTCGCCCTTATCCAGGCTGAGGTGTCCCATGATCAACGCAAGCAGAGACGACTTGCCCGTGCCGTTGGCACCCACCAGGCCCACCTTGTGGCCGGGGTAGACAGTCAGAGAGGCTTCATCCAATAGGGTCTTGGAGCCGCGAATAAGTTGCGCTTGGGTAATGGTGATCATTGAGGTCGACTTGATGCATAGCTAAGGATTGATAGGCTTGGGATGATAGCCCAGTTGGGGGGCCGCTTGCCACTCTTTAGCCGGGACATTTTGAATCCGATAGGGTGTTTTGCCGTGCCTTGTGGCAAAATGTCCCCATCGACAGAGTTTTTATCCCAACAGGTTGAGTCAAGCGTGAGTAGAGTAAGAGTCAAGAAGCGTTTCGTTGCCGGTGCCAAGTGCCCCAAGTGTCATGCCCAGGACAGCATAGTGCTGTTTAAGGACCAGGGGGTCGAGACGGTGGAGTGCGTCGAGTGTGACTACCGTGAGCAACAGGCCGAGGCGGAGGTGGCCAAGCAGGCCACCGGCGACGTAATAGGTGTGTTTAAACCCTAACGCTTTTAGGCGTGAAAGCCTAGTCGCGAAAAACCTAGTCGTGAAAAACTTAATCGCGAAAACCCTGCTGTAGAAACAGGTGGCGCGTCTGATTGAAACGCGCCTCATCGGCGAGGATGAAGTCGATTGCCAGCTGGGCGTTTTCCTGCCTGAACTTCTCCGTCTTGGCGATCTCATATTCGTTCATTACGATATTCATCGCCTCCACAGTCCATTCACATTCCCCCTGGCCTATGCTGACCTCGTCGGGATCATAGTGGGTCACCATCCAGTCCTGTAACTCTTCGTTGCCTATCTTGCCCTGCTGCCAGGCGGTGAGCCGGTCGATGAGTTGCTGTTTGCTGATGTTGGCTTGGGTCATAGTCTTATTTTGCTGCGGAATTTGCCCGCTAGCATAGCGATAATCTTTGATAATTGCGATGCGCGTCAGAGGTTAATCCTCACCGTGAGCTTCTGGCAATGGGCCGACCTGTGGCGGGCATTGTGGAAAAATTGATCCTTATCATGACGCTAAGGTTGCGTCTGGGCGCGGCTCGGGGTAGTTTGAGGTGTTTTTTTGCCTGGAAGACTAAAAATGAATAATAACTCTAAGTCCACAGAGGCGCCGCGCTTCCCCAGAATCTTCTGGATCGCCAACGGTGTCGAGCTGCTCGAACGAGCGGCCTATTACGGGGTGTTCATCGTTATCACCCTCTATCTGTCACGTATTCTCGGTTTTAGCGACGTCGAAGCCGCCTGGCTGGCAGGCTCCTTCTCGGCCGGTCTCTATTTTCTGCCGACTTTCAGTGGCGCCCTGGCCGATAAGATAGGCTTTCGCGGCGCCCTGCTACTGGCGTTTGGCCTGTTAACCATAGGCTATGCCTCCCTGGCGATATTCCCTGCGCTGATCGAATCTCAGGGGCTGGTGGAATATGGCAAGGAGACCATATATCACGGCCTGAAGGAGGCGGATATCCGCTGGGCGATCGTGCCTATCCTGGTCGTCATCATGATAGGTGGCTCCTTCATCAAGGCGGTGATCACCGGCACTGTGGCGCTGTCTACGACCACAGAGACCCGTGCCAAGGGCTTCTCTATCTTCTACATGATGGTCAATATCGGTGCCTTCTCGGGTAAGACAGTGGTGAAACCGCTGCGCGAATCCATGGGCGACCTGGGCCTGATCAACCTTAACTACTTCGCCGCCACCATGACGCTGATCGCCTTCTTCAGTATCTTCCTGTTCTTCAAGAGCACGGAAGAGAATCGCTCCGGCAAGAGCTTAGGCGAGATCTGGCAGGCGCTGCTCAAGGTACTGTCTAATGGCCGCCTGATCACACTTATCCTGATCATCACAGGCTTCTGGATGGTGCAGCATCAGTTGTACGCCACCATGCCTAAGTATGTGCTGCGCATGGCGGGTGAGGGCTCGTCGCCTTCATGGTACGCCAACGTCAACCCGCTGGTGGTCTTCCTCTGCGTTAGCTTTGTCACAGGTTTGATGGCCAAGCGCAGCGCGCTGACCTCTATGACTGTGGGGATGTTTATCATGCCGGTATCGGCCCTGCTGATGGCCTCGGGCAACATGTTTGTCGGCAGCGAGACCATCTTGGGCATGCACCCCATCGCCGCCATGATGATCATAGGTATCGTATTCCAAGGTCTGGCCGAGTGTTTCATCTCGCCGCGCTTCCTGGAGTATTTCTCGCTACAGGCACCTAAGGGTGAAGAGGGGCTCTATTTGGGCTTCTCGCACCTACATTCCTTTATCAGCTCATTGCTGGGCTTCGGTCTGTCGGGTTACCTGCTGGAAGCTTACTGTCCGGATCCGCGTGTGTATAACGACCACGCCGCCTGGGTCGAAGCCTCGGCACATGCTCACTATATCTGGTATGTGTTTGCCGGTATCGCCAGCGTGTCGGCGGTATCGCTCATCATCTATGGCGCCGTGATCAAGCGTATCGATGCCAAGAATGATACCGACGCCGAACTGGCTACCGCTTAACTGATAGGCTCAGCTTTGATTGGCTAGAGCTAATTAGCTAAAGCTTGGTTAAACCTTGATTGGTTAAACCCTGAATGCCGTCGCGATCACTCGCGGCGGCTTTTGTTTTATTCCCCGGCTAATTGGCGCAATACCGCCTGATTGCTGCTATAATCGCCGCCATATTCATGGGCGCTCATGAGTCATTCATCGGCCGCTGCCATCACATAGCTTTATTTGTGCCTGATCTAACTAAGTTTTTCTCGGCACATCATTAGGAAATTACCGTGAGTCAATCTGACGCTACTACGCCAAGCGGGGCTTTTGACAGCCTGTTGCTTAAACCCGCTTTGCTCGATACCCTGAAATCTATCGGCTTTCACCAGATGACGCCGATTCAGGCCCAGAGCCTGCCCGCCATTCTCAATGGGGGCGATGTGATCGGTCAGGGCAAGACAGGCTCGGGCAAGACGGCCGCATTCGGCCTCGGGCTGCTCAACAAGCTGAACGTGAAGCGTTTTCGCATCCAGTCATTGGTGCTTTGTCCTACCCGTGAGCTGGCGGATCAGGTGGCGGCGGAGCTGCGCACCCTGGCGCGCGGCATACATAACATCAAGATCCTCACCCTGTGCGGTGGCGTGCCCATGGGGCCGCAGATAGGCTCGCTGGAACACGGCGCCCACATTATCGTCGGCACACCGGGTCGTATCATAGATCACCTGGACAGAGGCCGTTTGGATCTCGACAACGTTGATACGCTGGTGCTGGATGAGGCGGACCGCATGCTGGAGATGGGGTTTCAGCGTGAGCTTGATGCCATCATGCAAGAGGTACCCCGCGAGCGTCAGACTCTGCTGTTTAGCGCCACCTTCCCGGAGCAGATCCAGAGCCTCAGCGAGCAGTTTATGATCGATCCCCTCATGGTGAAGGTCGAGGCTCACCACGATGGTGAGACAATTGAGCAGCACTTTTACGAGTGCGGCAATAATAATGATCGCATGAGGGCGCTGCAGCTTCTGCTGCTTAAGCATCAGCCCGAGAGCGCCGTGGTCTTCTGTAACACCAAGCGTGAGACCAAGGACGTGGCGGCCAAGCTGACTAATGCGGGCTTCAGCGTGGTGGCCCTGCATGGGGATCTGGAGCAGCGGGATCGCGACCAGATGTTGCTCAAGTTTGCCAACAAGAGTGCCAGCGTCATGGTGGCCACCGACGTGGCGGCCCGCGGCCTAGATATCGACGCCCTGGACATGGTGGTCAACTACCACATGGCCTACGATACCGAGGTACATATTCACCGCATCGGTCGTACCGGCCGCGCCGGTAGCAAGGGCGCCGCCCATACCCTCTTTAACCACGAAGATGGCTACAAATTATCCCTGCTGGCAGATGCTCTTGGCCGCGAGATAGACGGCGAGGCGCTGCCCGGTGAAGCCCTGCTGGACACCATGCCGCCGCAACCCAGAATGGTCACCATACAGATCGACGGCGGTAAGAAGCAGAAGGTGCGTCCCGGGGATATTCTCGGCTGTCTTACCGGTGAAAATGGCATCGAGGGTAGTGAAGTGGGCAAGATCAAGATCACCGACTTTCGCTCCTACGTGGCGGTGGATCGCAAGGTGCTGCGCAAGGCGCTCAACAAGATTGTGAAAGGTAAGCTCAAGGGTAAGAGTTATCGGGCGTGGGAGTTAAGGTAAGGGTTCACGCTATGCTAGCGTGGTAATTGGAAAGGGAGCTGACTGAGGTTAGCTCCTTTTTTGTTGTCTGGGGTTTGGTGGGGGGGGGAGTTTGAGTAGCGTTTGGCAGCATGTTTAGTTGTTGAGAGAGTTTGAAGGTCGACCCTTCATTGAAACTTATTGCCTGCCGCAGGCTTTATGTGCAGATACGCCTGTGACACGCTGTGCGCCATCCCTGGCCGCTCTGCGGTTTCATCTGACCTACATGGATGTAGGGAATGCCGAAAATGTCGGGAACATTTTTTTGCCATGAAACCGAAGGTCACTGGCGTATCTAACGTCTCTTCGATTTGGCCGTGTTTGGTATTCTTGCTTTGTTTTTGTGAGGCCTTAACCATTTTACTTAAAATTGTTGCCCTCTCTATATTTAATCGGAAGCACAATAGATCTCGTTAAATAGTGTCCCATTTTTTAGATGTAGTCACTTTTCTCCTAACAATGAATAATCGGTTGTTTCTATATATTTCAGTTGGTTACATTTTTCAACGTGTTGGGCGGTAAAGGTTTACATATTTGGTATTATTTGCTAGTAAGTATTATTTAAAAATGAGAAGTTACCATGATGAAAGAGGCTCTTAGATATTTATCTATCATCCTTGGAGCAATAAGTGTTGTTAGTTTTACACAGAGATTTTTTGATATTGGTTTGTTTGAAACTGTTGAGGTTCTAGTTGAGTACTACCGAAATATAGCGCATATAGTTTTCGCAGTTCCTTTTGATACCTTAGGTATCAAAATTCCTGCCTCATTAATAGATCTGTGGACGTTATCCTTTGTAGGTGCATCAGCCTACGTGGCAGTTCCAAATATTGAGGATTCACGCTTCTTCCGAGTACGACCGAACTTGGCAAACTATAAGTACTGGAAGGTTGCATTTTTATTTGTAATGGGGATGAGTGGTTTAGGTATAGCTGTATTGATAAGCTCTTTATATCCAAATACATATGTTGATGGATTTCACGAAGAACCGCTAGATTTGATGAAAGAGGCAGCAAAAAAGGTTTTCTATATTTTGGGCGCAGCGGTAATATTTTTTGTCCTAAATGCGTTTGCACCCAGTGCGTAAAATTGCATAACAAGGTGCTAAGTTTGATGCCTAGCGGCTCAACTTAGCTCGGTGCTATATTTCAAGGTGGAAGAAAAATAATGAAGGACTATCAACCTGAACTATATGGATTTCTTTTAGCCATTGGGTTGCTTAATTTGTGGTATTTGACAGGTGTTGCAATCGAGGAGTCTGTGCTGCCAAAGAATTATGATTTTGTGATTAAGTTCTTTACAGTCGGTGTTGGTGGATTTGCTGGTGCTTATTCAGCGTTTAAACTAAAAAGTTATCAAGACCGACTATCCGAAGAACAAAGGAGGGTTTCAGCGCTTAATTGGGCATTATTTATCCTAATTCGTAAGTATAATGCCATTGAAAACATGAAGGCCAGTATGGATAAATACGAACGTCCTTTTGACCGAGCCTTTTCTCTACCTGCAATGGTTCCTGCACCATATGATGAGTTGAAGATTGAGGTCAACGAATTATCATTCTTGGTAGATTTTGATAAGGCCAACTTTCTTATGGAACTTTCATTAGAGCAAGATCGATTTAGGCAAGCAATGCGAGCTATTGAGATACGAAATGAATTCTATGTTGGAGAAATACAACCAGCATTGAGTCATTACGCATTGAACGGTCGTCCTTTACCTCTAGCAGAGTTTCAAGAAAAACTTGGGGAAAGATTGTTCGAGGGAGCCATTAATGGTGCTGAAAATATGTACGAACATGTATATAAGACAAGTGACACACTGGATAAAATGATTCAATCATTCCGAGAGGTGGCAAAGGAACTGTACCCAGGAAAGAAGTTTGTTGGCTGGATTAAGAAAACGTAATAAGGAATTAAAGTTTACCCGGAAGTAGTCGGGATAGGAATATGCCGCCTCTTTTTTAGCGTTAATCTTTGTTTGATGGTGCTAGTCACACAATTAACGCTAAATCGAAGAGATGATAGATATCGGTGTAGGTGCGGCTGACGCTACGATTTCAGCGCCGAAAATGTTCCCGACATTTTCGGCATTCCCTACATCCATGTAGGTCAGATTATTTCGTAGAGCCCACAGGGAAGTGCTAGTGGCCTGCCAAAATGAGCCCCCCGCCGGTGATAAGTACACCATGACGTCATGGCTCGACATTCCCAGTTGTATTCGCCCTACCGGGTTAAGAAAACGTATGAAGCTGGATGTGACTGGCAGCAGTCAGGGTTAATCTTAGTAAGGTCATTTTACGTAAGGTTATTTTGCCTTGCCGGGCGTTTTAGTATAGATTCCGCCCTCGTTAATTTATTGGTATGTAAGAAAAAATGAATAAAGACGCCGTTGTCGCAGGTCAGGCGATCTACTCCAAGAGTGTGCTCGCCATCTATGATCTCTGGGTGCTGGGATTTTCCAATCACTATCTGTGGAAGTGTCCTACAAAGCTGATCGCCGAGCAGTTTGCCGCCTTGACCTCGGCCAATCACCTGGATGTCGGCGTCGGCACGGGTTACTACCTCAAGCATCATCTGCCGGAGCATACCCGGCGCATCGCCCTGATGGATCTTAATGAGAACAGCCTGGCATCGGCCTCCGCCGTGGTGCGTAATCTCTCCCCTGAGATCTATTGCCGCAACGTCCTGGCGCCGCTTGAGCTAACATGCGATGGCTTCAATTCGGTCAGCGTGAACTATCTGCTGCACTGCCTGCCGGGCACCATGACAGAGAAATGCGAGCTCTTCTCTCATCTCGAATCTGTGATGAAGCCGGGCGCCGTGCTGTTTGGCAGCACAATTCTAGGCACAGGCATCACGCCCAATGCCTTCGCGGCCAGGCTGATGGCTGTCTACAACAAGAAGGGGATCTTCTGTAATCAGGCTGACGATATCGATTCCCTGACCCAAGCGCTAAGCGCCAGGTTCGATCGGGTCAACATCAGGCAGGTGGGCTGCGTCGCCCTGTTTAGCGCCGTGAAGCGCTAGAGGTCGTTTCTTTCTAAACCCGCCTCAGCCTTCACTGCGGCTCTGGCGGTATCTGGGGAGGTCATCGGCAATCTTGAGCCAGTCTGGCTGATTGTCCGTGTAGATATGGTATCTGGGGACGACGGCGTTGGCATCGTCCAGGCTGGCGATGCTTAAGGTGTAGTAATCTGGGCAGTCGGTACTGCGATAGCTGATGCTGGTACCACACTGCTCGCAAAAGCCGCGGCGTATGGTGTCAGATGAGGCGTACTCCTTGGGCGCCCCCTGTAACCAAGTGACCTGGTCGGCCTTAAAATCCATCCAGCAGGCAGCCATGGCGCCCGTGCTTTTCTGGCACTGGTGGCAGTGGCAGTAATCGCTGTCAAAAGGCGCGGCCGACACCTTGTAACGCAGCGCACCGCACAGGCAGCCGCCTTGTAATTGTGTTGTAGGTTTCATCTGTATTGCCGCCTAACTTTAGAATTCATCCTTAAGCTCGATACGTTAACGCTAACTGTGAGTCTTTAGTTTCGAGGGTAGACCTCGAGAATAGGAAACTTGTGTTCGCCAAAGGCCAAGGTAATCGAGAGTATCTCGTTCGCTGAAAATCTTCTTTTAAAGATGTGAGGCGTTAATCTCTCACCATTGGCAAACAGTGCCATTAGCTGGTTCTGGTTTAACGTACGTTGGCCGGATGCTAAGTTTTCAACGGTTATAACCGCCCAGCGTTCACCTGCTTCATTACTCATCAGCACGCTATTGAGCACCTTAAAATCACTGATATCAGGTTGAATGTTATTTTCGTTGGGAAATGAGGATTGGAAGCTACCGGAGACGCTGCGATCGACGGTTAACACATCGTCGACCGCCATTGCCATGCCTGAACATAACAGGCCGATTGTGAGCATAATGAATTTCAACATAGTGTCCTCTATTATTGTCTTTTTTGATTCAGTTGTTTTAGGAATATTGTGTTATTTGACCTCGAGATCGAAGACAACCGTTATGGAGGCGGAGAAGCTAATGGTGGCTTGTAAATATCGCCCTGGAGTTAAATTGTCGGGATCAATTCTGGAACCTGTTACCGAGATACGTTCGACGTTACTGTATGCACTATATCCGTATCGGCTAGAGTCGCTGCTTGAATTGATGCTGTAAATTTTTCCTAATTCAGCGCCGAAGGCGTTGGCTAATGAGGCGGCTTTAGTTTTTGCATCTTCAACGGCTATAACAGTTGCTTGTTCTTTGTATTCTTGTGATCGCATAGATAAGAGTTCTATATCTTCGATTTCATTAATACCGACGCCGAGAGTGAAGTCGATAAATCCGTTCATTTGTTGCAGATCATTAAGGGTAACTTTTAATGTTCGAGTCGCAACATAGCCTGCGATAACCTCTGAACCTTCGTCGGTATAGTTCACATGAGGCTCCGTGAGTAGATTAGAGGCTGAGATCTTGTCCTCGCTAACATTGAAATCGTCTAAGCCTTTAAGCAGTGCGTTGACCCGTTGATCAACTTCTTTCTTGGCGGTGAGGGCATCTTTTTGGATGCTCTTCACTTCAAAGGTGATTCTTGCCATATCAGGTTTAGTGACAATTTGCCCTGACCCATGTGCCACAATATGTCGGTGGTCGGGAAGGCCAGAATTGGCCAGAGTGAAAACAGGCAGAAGATACAAGAGTGCGAAGGCGATGTATTTCATCGTAAAAGTCCATTTAAAAAGCGGAACGTAATTGTGTTCTTCACTCATTGATGAGTAGACCAATGAGTTAATAATCCCGATAAAGAATTACAATACAGGGATTTAACCTAAAATGTAAATGTTAGGTGTGGACTTTCGATAGAGGCTAGGTGCTTAAGTTGAGATGGGTCTAAATAAAACTGGGGCTCAAATGCTTCTGGCCCCAGAAGGCTCTTCAATTAGTGGCTTGTTGGCGCGCTCTGGCTCGAACGGCGACGTCTGCGGCGACGGGCGGGGGCATTGCCGTCCCTATGCTCCGACTTGCCTTGGCCCGCGCCTTTACCTTGAGCATTGCCCTGAGTTTGCCCCTGGTTTTGACCTCTAGTCTGCTTCGGCTGTTGGCCTTCGCTAGCGGCCTTGTTAATGCCAGAGCTTGCGCCAGAGCCTGAGCGGCGGCGACGCTGACCTTGATTCTGCTCTGCCTTGTTACCTTGGCTTCCTTTATTGCCTTGCTCGCCACGAGTATCACGAGCGGGCTTAGGGTTACGTGGTCCCTTGTGCTGGCCATGGCGCTTAGGCTTCAGGTTGGTTTCTGGCAGGGTGTGGGTCGGCTCGAACCCTTCTACCTCGGTGCGGGGCAACAGCTTGCCGATCAGGCGCTCGATATCCGCCAGCAGCTTGGCCTCTTCACTGCTAACCAGGGAGATCGCCTTGCCGTCGGCGCCGGCGCGACCGGTACGGCCGATGCGGTGCACATAATCTTCGGGTACGTTGGGCAGGTCGAAGTTGACCACTTGAGGCAGCTGGTCGATATCCAGGCCGCGGGCGGCGATATCTGTGGCCACGAGCACGCGGACGTCGCCCGACTTGAAGTTGGCCAGCGCCTTGGTACGGGCGCCCTGGCTCTTGTTACCGTGGATAGCTGCGGCGGTGATCCCCTTACCGTCCAGGGTCTTGGCCAGACGGTTGGCACCATGTTTGGTACGGCTAAATACCAATACCTGTTGCCAGTTGTTCTGTTTGATGAGGGCGATGAGGGCCGCCGACTTCTTACTCTTATCCACGGGGCAGATAAGCTGCTGTACCGTGTTAGCCGTGGTATTACGTGGTGTAACCGAGATCTCCACCGGATTGTTAACCAGCCCCTTGGCCAGGGTGCGGATCTCATCGGAGAAGGTGGCCGAAAACATCAGGTTTTGACGCTTGCTCGGTAAGATAGCCAGGATCTTCTTGATGTCGTGAATAAAGCCCATATCCAGCATGCGGTCGGCCTCATCCAGAACTAATACCTCCAGCTGATTGAAGCTAAGGGCATCTTGCTGATAGAGATCCAGCAGACGACCAGGCGTGGCCACCAGGATATCGACGCCGCGCTTAAGTTGACTGATCTGCGGGCTTATGCCGACACCGCCAAACACCACGGCGCTGCGTAATGGTAGATTTTTACCATAGGTGGTAACGCTTTCGGCGATCTGCGCCGCCAGTTCGCGGGTAGGGGTGAGCACCAGGGCGCGTACCTGTTTGCTGCGGGCACGTGGTCCCTTACTCAGTAGCTCGAGTAGCGGCAGGGTAAAGCCTGCGGTCTTGCCTGTCCCGGTTTGAGCCGCGGCCATCACATCCTTGCCAGACAAGACTGCGGGTATTGCCTGGGCCTGAATGGGGGACGGCGTCAGATAACCTTTTTCGGTTACGGCGTTTAAAATGGGGGCGGATAAACCTAGGGAGGTAAAACTCATAGATGGGTCTCTTGGGCTACAAAGGGCAGCAAAATACGGGGCCAAGTGCACTGGCGGGCGTGCAGCTTACAGTAAGCCGAGCTAAAGTGCTATTTAATTCGCCTGCTCTACACAGGCTTAGGGCGGGGTTTGGTGTTAGGTTTTATGGTCGCTAGCGCCTGGTTCAAGGGATCTTTTTTAGCAAATTGTGCGCGCTAATGATTGAGTTTTATCCAGAGGAGACTACAATAGCCGCCTTTCTGACGACAGTGGCGTATTAAGCCGCTGTTTCCCTCAATGAGCGGCAAGTTTGCACTCGAAGATCGAATTAGGAAATAAACATGGCACAAAACAAGAAATACGGTCTTCGCGTGAGCGAAGCCGAAGGCAGCTGGACCGCCGAAGTCACTCGTCGTATGACGGCGCGCAAGACAGTTGTAACTAAGGCGCAAACTGGCTTTGCCAGCGAAGCCGAGGCGACAGCCTGGGGCGAAGAGACCCTCAAGGGCATAGTCGACAACCTGATGCTGCGTAACGAACGCCGCGCCAAGCAGCGCGTAGAGCGTAACGAGGCCGCAGCCGCCAAAGAAGCCGCCGCCGAGAAATGGCGCGCCGAGCGTGACGCCGCCGGTGATAGCGAGCTGGATGACGACTTGTTCGACGAAGACGACGAGTAATCGCTCGCACAAAATATGCGAAGAACCATAAAAAAGCCCAGCATCTGCTGGGCTTTTTGCGTTTGTGGAGATGAGGTTAGTGGATATTAGCTAATGTAGCTCTGACCCGCGTAGATCACGAAGTGTCTCAGGGCCAGCACCCCGGTGAGGCTGCAGCAGGCCACGGCAATCATCACGCCCTTGCTGTGGCGGGTCTGTGATGGCATCAGCATGGTGAGCAGCGGGATGGCGAAACCTATGCCGACCACACCGACCCAAAACACACTTGCCCAGACACCCGTGGTGATCGATGCCAGCGCCGCCGCGGCCGCACCGCCCTTGAAGTAGAGGGCGCAGAACAGCATGAACAGGAACATGATCTCGCTCAGCATCACGGGCAGTTCCAGGCCATGCATCTTGCCCAGATTCGCATCATGGGGGTGAATGTTAAACATCAGCAGCGCGCCAACGGCGTTGGCCGCCGCCCCGGCTGACAGGCCAGACACCAGGAAGAGCGCCGGTAGCACAGCCGTGTTCAGCAGTGGGTAGGCGTTCATCGCCGAGATGAGGAAGCCTGTGTAAGCCCCCACGCCTATGGCCAATACAAACAGCACGACTTCGATTGCCTTTCTCATCGGTAGCAGCGCATCGGCTAGCGGCACCAGGAAGCCCAGCTGCCACTGACTCAGCTCGTCTCTCAGAACTATCAGTGAATAGGCGATGCCTATAGGCGAGTAGAGCAGCAGCGCCAGCACCCCGATAGACATGACAGAGCTGAAGTTGTAGTTGACCAGGATCAGCCAGAAATCAAATGGCTTGGTCAAGTCAAACACCAGGCAGGCCAGGCCTATGATGATCGCCAGCGGACTGATGATAGCCGCCGCCTTGAGAATGGCGCTCTCTAGCGCCTTCTCCTTGCTGTACCAGCGTAGACCTATGCCGATCAGAATCGAGCCTGCCGAGAGGCCGGCCATAAACAGGTAGACTGCGATTACCCAGTTCCAGGTGACTGGATCATATTGCGCCATATCGCCCCAGGTATTGTTCATGACTGTATCCCCCCGCGTTTAGTTGGAATGCGATAGACCCTGGGCTTAGTCCCCAGGTGGGTCTTCTCCTGATAGGTCGCTTTGGTGTTGATGAGTTTGGCCACCTCGCTGCTCGGATCGTTGGCATCGCCAAAGGTCAGCGCATCGGTTGGGCACACAGTGACACAGGCGGGCAGTTCGCCCCGTGCCAGACGGGTGTCCTTACAGAAGTTACACTTGTCGGCCGCCTTGGTTTCCGGGTTGATGAAGCGCACCTTGTAGGGGCAGGCCGCCACACAGTACATACAGCCGACGCACTTGTCTTCCTTGATGGAGACCAGGCCATCTTCGCCCACATAGGCAGCGCCTGTGGGGCACACGGTAACGCAGGGCGCGTTTTCACATTGCTGACAGGAGACACGGTTATATTTAAAGTGCAGGTGCGGGGCATCGCCGAACGGGCCTTCGACCCGCACTTGCAGACGGGTAACTCCCTCGGGAGTACCGTTTTCGCTGCGACAGGCGACGCTACAGGCCTGACAGCCGATGCAGCGATTCTCGTCGTGCACCATTACATATCTTTTACTCATACTGGACTCCTATTAGATCTTCGCTAGCGTGATGCCAGTAGTGTGGATATTCATGCCGCAGACGGGTGCGGTCGCATTGGGCAGCAGGTTGCCGCAGTGAACGCCCTTGCCGGTCGCTCTGGCGAGCTCTTTGTTTTTCGAGCCAAAGCCCATGTAGGCGAACACCGTATCCTGGCGAATACCTGGGGTGACCAGTGCGGTACCCTCTTCGCTACCTACGCTGCTGGTGAGGCGGATCTTATCGCCGCTGGAAATGCCTAAGCGTCCTGCGGTAACTGGGTGGATCCACACGCCGTTATCAGACATCAGGTTGGCCAGCATAGGCACGTTGTGGGTGGCACCATTGGTGTGCACCGCGACCTTGCCCTGGATAAAGTAGAGCTCGTTGTCCTGTTTGAGTTTGACCTCGCGGTACTTGATCACCCCGCGACCGGCGGCCATCTTCTCCACCTTGTCCGAGCTAAGCTCAATCTTGCCGCTTGGGGTCTTGAAGCTCATGGCGCTGGCATAGGTGCCGTCGTCATCTGTGGGCTTGGCATTGGGGTATTGCTTAACGAATGCCGCCACCATAGAGGGTTCGCGCAGCATCAGCGGCTTGCCGTAGCTGACATAGCCTTTTTGCTTGATCTCGTCATAGCGAGCCATATCGCGATCCAGCTGCAGCAGCTGCAAACTCTCCATGTTTTCCCATGGGAAGTATTGCTCCAGGCCCATCTCGTGGCCTAATTCTTTGAAGATCTGCCAGCTTGGCTTGGTGTCGCCTATGGTCTCGACCACACGTTGGCGCACATAGTAGGCTGGGTTCTTGCCCGACTTGTCGGCGATCTCTTCGTCCCGCTCCAGATAGGTGGACTCGGGTAAGATGATGTCGGCGTAGGCGGCGGTCTCGCTGATGTAGACGTCGCAGCTGACCACAAAATCCAGCTTCTTCAGGGTCTCTACCACCAAGGCTCTGTCTGTCATGGTTTGCATCGGATTGGTGCGGCTCATCACCCAGGCCCTAAGCTGATAGGGTTTGGCTTCTAAGGTGGCATCGAGAATGGTTTGATAGATACCGCCAGATGACCACATCATGGCGTACTGCTCATCTACCTGATCGATACGCTTGGCCTGCGGCTTAGGCATGCCTTCGACACCGGGTTTACCTAGACCAGGAGCGACCTTGTCACCGGCAAACTTGTTGTAAGTTTTAGCCTTCTTACCCAGGTAGAGGCCGCCCTTGCGCTCAATGTTGCCGATTAAGATGTTGGCGGCAAACAGGGCGCGGCGCATCTCAAACTCTTCTGGGGTGAAGGTGGCGCGGTGACCAAAGTCCACTACGGCATGGGGCGCCTTGGCGGCAAACTCATGGGCGATACGGCGAATGTCCTTGGCGGGCACGTCGCTGATCCCCTCGGCCCATTCTGGGGTGTAGGCTTTGACTTCCTTGGCGAAGGCATCGAACCCTTCAACATGGCGCTCGATAAAGGCTTTGTCGTAAAGGTTGTCGTAGATCAGCACATGGCACAGGGCCAGCGCGACTGTGACATCCGTACCCGGACGTATGGCAAACCATTCGTCGGCCTTGTCGGCGACCACGGAGAAGCGTGGTTCGAATACCACTAACTTGGCGCCTTTATCCATCTGGGCCTTCATCATGCCGCGAGTCTCGGACATGTTGATCCCTTCATAGAGATTGTGGCCGAAGTTGATGATGTACTTGGAGTTACTTAGGTCGCGCTTCACCTTAGTGCCAAACATCGCCTTGGCGGCAATCACATAACCACCCGGGCAGGTAGTGGCATGGGTAAAGGTATTAGGTGAGCCGAAGGCCTTACCCAGATGGAACAGGTGTCCCGACAGAGAGCCGGACTTGGAGGAGAAGGCCACGGCCTCTGGGCCATGATCTTGCTTAATTTGATTGAGCTTCTGGGCGATCGTCTTATAGGCCTCTTGCCAGCTGATCTCTTCCCATTTGCCTTCACCGCGTTCGCCCACCCGGCGTAGCGGTTTGACGATACGCTGCGGATCATACAGCAGGCTGTGACCGGCGCCGCCTCGGGCGCAGACTTTACCGCCAAAAGATTTGGCTGCCTTATTACCGCTAATAAATACATTCTTGTCATCGACGACCCGTGCCGAGATGGGACAACGCGTCGAACACATTTCACAGATACTGGCGACTTCCTTGCCCACACCCTGTAGGGGTTTCTGCTCCAGCGCAGCTAAAGAACCGGGTAATAATGTCGCTAGCGCACAGCTTGCACCCCCTGCGCCGGCGCTCTTAATAAACGTTCGTCTATCAAGCTCTATCATGGTTTCCTCCTTCATCTGCCTGAGCAGGTGAAATCACACACTGTTATTGGTTTTTGTTCCCTCCCGCAGGAGGTCTGAGGCCATTGTTATCCCATATGAAATACAGGGGTATTGTGGTAAACCACATAGGCTGAGGTGGCGTGATCTGGCGCAACGATTTTTAGCGCGAATGTAAAAAAAGTGTGATCTTCGCTCTCGCTTAGAGGCAAGGAGGTGGGGGAACCGCTGGGTGATAAAGGCCAGGGATAACAGCCAGGCTGAGCCGAGTGAAAAGTCAGAAAGTGTATCTTAAGTGTCAGATTTGGCTGTATTTTGCCAGTTCGGCCAGGTTGTGTACCTTGAGCTTTTTCATCACGTTAGATCTGTGCACTTCTATGGTGCGCAGCGATAAATAGAGTGCCTCGGAAAGTTGCTTGTTGGTTTTACCTTGAATCAACAGTTCCAGAACTTGATGTTCACGCTCGCTGAGGGTGGCCAGGTTTTGACTCAGCTGTAGCGCCTCGAAGGCCTTCTGGCTGTGGAGCATGCTCTTGTCGATGGCGGCCGCCAAGGCCTGACCCGAGACAGGTTTTTGGAAGAAGTCGCAGGCGCCCTGGCGAAAGGCGTTGACCGCCATGGGCAGGTCACCATGGCCGGTGAGAAAGATGATCCCAAGTGGGCTTTGCTGGTCCAGGAGTTCCTGTTGCAGCGCCTGACCGCTAATTGCTGGCATGCGGCTGTCGAGGATGACGCAGCCTGGCTGGCTCAGATCCACCTCTTTAAGAAAGTGCAGGCCAGAGACGAAGGTGGTCATCTCATAGCCGAACTGGCGCAGCATGAAGCTGAGGGAATCGAGGACGGCTTCGTCATCGTCCACCAGATAGAGGGGCAGGGGCTGCGGCATAGGTTGAGACATAGGTTGAGGCATAGATTGCGGCATAGCTTAAGTGGGTCGTTAGCCTTGTATTATACCTAGCCTAGCGCCTCTGCTTTTGGCTGGCAAAAGGGGCATTTGGGCCTTTGAGACAGATCACTAAATGATAATTTTCTGATGGAGTCACGAGGGGATGTTTGCACCGCCTCACATCAAACTGCCCCTTTCTTGCCTAGAGTAGTAGGTTCAATAAAGTGACTGGGCGAGCGATGAAAGGGCGATTGGGTTATTGGTTGAGATCTTGTCTGCGGGCGGGATGGCTAAATCTCTGTATATCTGGCCTGTTTGCGTCAAGCCTGTTGCTGTTTAGCCAGCTAGCCCTTGCCGCGACGCCCGAAACAAGTACCGACGACCTTATTCATTTCAGGGTCGGGGTGCTGGCTAATCACGGGGTGCAGAAGGGGATAGAGCGCTGGCAGCCCATGATGGAGTATCTGTCTCAGGAGGTGCCGGGTACGCATTTCGAGGTGGTTCCGGTGGATTTCGACGAGATGAGCCGCCAGCTGCTGGCCCACGAGCTACAGTTTATCGTCACCAACCCGGGGCAATACTTTAACCTCAGCAGTAACTTCCCCCTCTCCTGGCTGGCGACCATGAAGAGCCATATGCATGGCGGCGCCACCTTTGCCATCGGCTCTACCATCATCGTGCGCGCCGACAGCCAGATCTACACCCTCAAGGATCTCGAAGGCAAACACCTGGTGGCCAGCGATCCCCAGGCCTTGGGGGGCTATCAGGCCGCCATCGGCCTGCTGCATAAGATGGGCTATAACCCGGAGAACTACTTCGGCTCGCTGCGCTTCCTGGGCTTTCCCCTGGAGCCCATCGTCTATCAGGTGCGCGACGGCACGGTGGATGCGGCCATCACGCCCTTCTGCACCCTGGAGGAGATGATTCAGGACGGCCTGGTGAAGAAGGAAGACTTCAGGGTGATCCACCCCACCATGCCGGCGGGCTATGAGTGCCTGGTGAGCACTCAGCTCTACCCCAACTGGTCCTTTGCCGCCGCCGATACCGTGCCGCCAGCCATCACCCAGAAGATCACCCAGGCCCTCTATGCACTGGGGCCGGACCATCCCGCCGCCGTTCAGGCCAAGACCCTGGGTTGGACGGCGCCCATCAGCCAGCTCAAGGTGATCAAGCTGTTTAAGGAGCTGCAACTCAAGGCGCCACCGCCGCCGCTGCACTACACGGTGCTCAAATGGATGGAGAAGAACAAGGAGTGGGGCCTGGCGCTGCTGTTGCTGTTTCTGGTGTCCACCGTCTATCACCTCTGGCTGGAGTATAAGTTCAGGCAGAAGAGCGATTTTCTGATCGACACAGAGCGTCAGCTCAAGGATAAGGCGCTGCAGGTGGAGCGGATGAAGAGTGCGGCTATTCTCGGCGAGATAGGCTCGGGCCTGGCCCATGAGCTGAATCAGCCCATCGCCGCCATCACTCAATACAGCGAGGGGGGCATGATGCAGCTCAACAGCCGCGGCGATGCCGACTCAGATCTGTATGAGCTGCTGGCCAAGATCAATGCCCAGTCTGCCCGGGCCGGCGCCGTGGTGCACCGCATCCGTGGCTTGCTCAAACGGCGTAAATCCCAATATGAAGCCCTCTCCTTAGACGAAGTGGTCACCAACACACTAGCGCTATTTCGCCGCGAGTTTCAGCAGCAGGGCATCGTCCTCACCCAGGAGGTGCGGGGTGAACCCTACAGCCTGTTTGGCGACGGCGTCGGCCTGAGTCAGGTGCTGGTGAATCTGATCAAGAACAGCCTGGACGCCATGGCCGAGATGAAACCCGACAGGGAGAAGCGACTGCTGCTGACCCTTGAATATGGCGCCCAGCAGGCGACCCTCAAGCTGGTGGACAATGGCCCAGGCCTCAAGGGCAAGGCGCAGGATCTCATGGCCTCCTTCTACTCCACCAAGGACGACGGCCTGGGACTAGGTCTGGCCATCTGTTGCGACGTGATCCGCCAGCACAAGGGGCAGTTCACCATAGATAACTGTGCCGATCATGCCGACCTTCCCTGGCGGGAGGGATGCGTGGTGAGTTTGAGTTTGCCAAGAAACTCGGGGGCTTGTTAGCGGGGAAGTTAGCCGGTTTGGGCTAATCGGCA
This sequence comes from Shewanella insulae, assembly GCF_009831655.1. Lineage (GTDB taxonomy): Bacteria > Pseudomonadota > Gammaproteobacteria > Enterobacterales > Shewanellaceae > Shewanella > Shewanella insulae. Next base: position 112,015 of record NZ_WRPA01000012.1, read on the forward strand.
AATTAGCCTTGTTACCGTTGATTACATTAGTTGTAGTTTGAGTTTAGTTACTTAGTTGTAGCGTTAACCTGAGCTGTTACCTAACGCCTGCCCGGCGGGGGAATGTGCAAGCACTCTTTTGGCACGCTGTGAATATCCCTATACGCTTCACGGCGGCGTCCATGCCGCCGAGAGCCAAAAGCGCGCTTACACCCGTATCTAAACGTCTCTTCGATTTGGCGGTATTGGGTGCGAGTAGCGTTTGGTGGCATGCTTACTTGTTGAGTGAGTTTGAAGGCCTAGTTGGGTCAAGGAGAGTTGATCACCATCTAGTAATGATTTAGTGGCAACCATAAGAGAATTAAGACGTTTTTTGTGGATGGAAGCGCATTGATTGCTAAGAGAGTCATGTAGTATCGTAATGTCACGCATGGTGTTGTTCTAGTTTGTTTTTGGCGAAATTGATTAGATCAAACAGCACCATGCGTGTCTACTAATTGATTGTAAAAGGAATTATCTGGGGATTCCCTAGATAACGGCGTTAGCTCTCATCACAAAAACTCAACATTGTAGAAAATATGAACATTGAAAAAGAAAAGGAACGGTTATCACAGCAAAAAATGCTTGATTCCATTCTTCATGAGCCAAAACCAACAGAAATGTTGACGGTCTATTTCTCTGACTATGGAAGTGGAGATCATAATTATGGGATCTACTGTGCTCTAGTTCCAATAGACCAAAAGGAAGAAGTTCTCTCAAGTTATACGTGGGATTTGAGCATTGGCTCAGGAATACCCGGTTCCTGCGTTTATTATGATGAAGGTGTAGAGACTCCCGAATATCACAGGTTTGGTAGTGATAATGGTGTTGAGCCTCTCGTTATTTGTAGAGAATTTCATGGCTTTAAAGATGACTATAAGGAAGTCTGTGAAGAGTTCCGGTTGTTTCATAATCTATATCATGATCATATCAACAACAGATATATAAAAATTGATGATGACGGTAATGAAGCAATAATTATTGAAATAAAATCAAACCACATACAGATCAGAACAAAAGAGCTGAAACAATTTCTTGCCATTAAGGAAATGTATTTATCAATACAATTTGACTGTAGAGAACACTCTCTACTTTCAGAAGATGAATTATCTCTTGATGGCAAAGAATCATCCGAAGAAAGTGAATTTCATATATGGACACTTGCATATGGTGATTTTGGTGGCATTAGTGAGCATCAAGCTTTTTCTAGAATGCTGGGTAAAAAACTAATTAAACCGTTTCCTAAATCAAAAAGTGGCTTATATGGATTCACAAAAGAAGAGCCAAAGAAATACGTCGACTTCATCATAGACTCAGATGAAGTAGGAGATGATGTTTCATATAGCTCAAACCCTGACTTGCTTGCTAACTTTTTTGGTGCAAACCCAGAAGCACCAAATTATCTGACACCTGTTCATTTTAAAAAAGAGGTATTGGATAAATACTATGGAAAACCAAGCAAATATGCTGTTAGTGATTCTAATCTTAGCTGCGCGAGCTTGTGGGGACTACAAATAGATAATCACCATGACGGCAAGGTGTGTGTTTGGCTGGGGGATTTGGGTAGAGACCTTCCCTATGAGGAACAACTACATTGGAGATCATACAATATTGCACCATCTGGAGGTGTAAGCGAAACTTATTATAAGCGTCAAATAATGGCACAATTTACTGACTCTGATCGCTTAGAGCATGTATTCAAATCCAAGTACTCCGAGTTACAAAAAGTTAGCACAGAAAAATTAGGATGGAACCTATTGCTCCCTCTAAATGATGAAGATATTCATCACTTTGAGTGTCTAAGGATTCCATCAACAAACGAGCAGCGTGATTTTGATGATCTGGTTCTTGGCCTTACCAAAGTTCTCATAGACTCTTTAAATGAGAAGCAATTGAACAAATTCATTGAAAAAGAGTTGAGAGGAGGCATAAAAGGTGGGATATCTCGTTTAGAAGCCGTCTTTAAAAATAACTGCATAGAAGAGTATGAAAATCATATTCAGTTTTTGCGTATGCTTCAAAACTTGCGCTCCAGCAGCTCAGCTCATAGAAAAGGCAGTAACTACAAAAAAATTGCTACCGAGTTTGAAATCGGAAGCAAAGATTTGATTTCTGTTTTTGGGGGAATACTAGCAAAGTCAGTAGATCTTCTGGATTATTTCATAGGGGTATGTTCCTCTGCAGAATTACAAAAAAGCTAACAGGTGCGTGCAGGTGAGGCCTTCGGAGCATCTGTCGCAAGCGTTATCTCATAGAAATTTTTATCCGAAACTGACAGGTTAGAGTTAAGGCTTTAACTCGAAAATGTCCAAAAATGTTTTAGAGCTAGGCTGTCCAGTAACGTTAAATCGAAGAGGCGTTGGATACCTGGTGTAGATACGCCGGTGAGCTTCCGAAACAGGGATGTTTCGGCAGAGCCTAAAGGGATTTATTTATGGCGTCTCACAGGCGTATCTGCACAACCCCCGCCGGGCAGGCGTTAGATCGCCATGAAGGTGCGACCTTCAGTTACCTATCCAATATCAATACGGCTTAGTCGCTTCATTCCATCACTCGAAAACGGGTTGAAATTCCCCTAGGATTGGCAACAACCTACCAATAAAACTCAACCTTCCATCAAACTCGATAAAAACTGAGTTCCCAGTTTTTTTGATCTAGCTCAATTTTTGTGAGCCTACTAACAATTCCCCACCCGCTGGTTTATTCCTGTGCGTGAGCCTGCGATACTCTTGCCATCGAACTTAGTGTCCCTGCCTGATAACGCGCGGAGCTCAATGGATAAGACCCTCGAAAAAGTCCTCGGCCGCTGGCTTAAGCAGCAAAAATCGGCCTGTGGCGCCTACCTCAATCTGACCGTGTTGTTTGGTGTGCTTACCGGCTTCGCCCTGGTGGCCCAGGCCTATCTGCTGGCGACCATGCTCCATGGCTTGATCATCGAAAACCAGCCCCGTGAGGCCTTTACCGGCGAATTCATCGCCCTGATTGGTGTGATAGTGCTGCGCTCAGCGCTGGCCTATGGCCGTGAGCGCATCAGTTTCAAGGCGGGGATGTTGCTGCGTAGCCGTATTCGTCAGACTGTACTGGATAAGCTGGTGGAGCTGGGGCCTGTGTTTATCAAGGGGCGTCCGGCGGGGAGCTGGGCCAGCATAGTGCTGGAGCAGGTGGAAGACCTTCACGATTTCTATGCTAAATACCTGCCGCAGATGATGCTGGCGGGTTTCATTCCCCTGACCATATTGGCCGTGGTGTTTCCCATCAACTGGGCGGCGGGCATCATTCTGCTGGCCACCGCGCCGTTGATCCCCCTGTTTATGATCTTGGTGGGCATGGGCGCCGCCGATGCTAACCGCAAAAACTTCGGCGCCCTGTCGCGACTGAGCGGCCACTTCATGGATAGGCTGAGGGGGCTTGGCACCCTGCGTCTGTTCCATGCGGGAGAGCGGGAGCAGAAGGCGATCGAGAGCGCCTCGGAGGAATTTCGCAGCCGCACCATTGCGGTGCTGCGCATGGCTTTTCTTAGCTCGGCGGTGCTGGAGTTCTTCGCCGCCGTCTCTATCGCCGTGCTGGCGGTCTATTTCGGTTTTAGCTTCCTGGATCATCTCGACTTCGGTCACTATGGCGCTGGTATGACGCTGTTTATCGGCCTGTTTGTGCTGATTCTGGCGCCCGAGTTTTACCAGCCCTTGCGGGACATGGGCACTCACTATCATGCCAAGGCCCAGGCCATAGGCGCCGCCGAGGCTTTGATGGATCTGCTGAATCATCAAGGGGATGAGGCTGATGATGCGCCGTGCGTGCCTTTTACAAGTGAGACGCCTTTGAGCATTAAGCTGCAAGGGGCCGAGGTGTTAAGCCCGGACGGCCAGGTGTTGCTGGGGCCGATAACGGCCGAGGTTATCGGCGGAGAGCAGCTTGCCATCGTCGGGCCGAGTGGGGCGGGCAAGACCAGCCTGCTTAACATGTTATTGGGCTTCTTATCCTATCGCGGCAGCGTCCTGATAAATGGTACGGAGCTGAGCAGCCTAGACAGGGAGAGCTATCGTTATCATCTCGCCTGGCTGGGGCAGGAGCCGCAGCTGTTTCACGGCACCATTGGCGACAACGTCGCCATGGGCAAGGAGATGTCGGATGAAGCCATCTATAAATTGCTGGACGACGCCCGTATCGGCGACTTCGTGCGGGCGCAGCCTCTTGGGCTATCTCACCCCATAGGGGAACAGAGCGCCGGGGTCTCGGTGGGGCAGGCCCAGCGCCTCTGTCTGGCTAGGGCCCTCGGTCAGTCGGCCAAGCTGTTTGTGCTCGATGAGCCGACCGCCAGCCTGGACAGCCACAGCGAGGCGGCGGTGATGCAGGCGCTTATTGATGCGCGTAAAGGCGCCACCAGTGTGCTGGTGACCCATCGCCTGGATGCCCTCATCGACATGGACAAGATCTGGGTGCTGGATGGCGGCAAGCTGGTGCAGCAGGGGGATTATCACACCCTGATGGCCGAGCCCGGGCTGTTTAGCGACCTGTGCCATCGACAGGAGGAGGCGTAATGAAACACCTGCTGCCTTTTATCAAGCTGTTTAAGCGCCAGTGGCTGATGATGCTGGTGGGATTGCTGCTGAGCCTGACCACCCTGGCGGCGGGGATCGGCCTGCTGTCACTGTCGGGTTGGTTCCTGTCGGCCACAGCAGTGGCGGGGCTGAGCGTGGTTACCGCCCAGGCCTTTAACTATTTCACCCCCGCCGGTGGGGTGCGTTTCCTCTCCATCGCTCGCACCGCCAGTCGATACGGTGAGCGTCTGGCGACCCATGAGGCCACCTTCCGCCTGTTGACCGAGCTGCGTACCTGGGCCTGGGGCAAGCTGATGCCCTTGAGCGCCAAAGATCTTAGCCATCTGCGCGGCGGCGATCTGCTCAACCGTCTGGTGGCCGACATAGATACTCTGGATCATCTCTACCTGCGGCTCATTACCCCGCTGCTGGCCTCACTGCTGATGATCGCCGCCCTGTATGGCTTTCTCGCTTGGTTCGATAGCGAGCTGGCGCTGACCCTGTGCGGCGTGCTGTTGAGTTTATGGTTCCTGCTGCCCCTGGTCTTCTATCGTTTGGGACATAGGCCGGGTATCGCCCAGCTGGAAAACCGGCGCCAGTACCGGGTATTGCTGCTGGAATATTTGCAAGGTCAGGCGGAGCTGACCCTGTTTGGCGCCGAGAAGCGCTTCAGGGCCGAGCTGGATAGCGCCCAGGAAAAATTGTTTGCCAGCCAGTCCACCATGACGGCGGTGACCGCCCTGAGTCAGGCGCTGTTGATCCTAAGCCATGGCCTGGCGCTGGTGCTGCTCCTGTATCTCGCCGCCGACGGGGTGGGAGACAAGGTGCCGCCAGGGCCGCTGCTGGCGCTGGTGGTGTTTATGACTCTGGCCTGTATCGAGATGCTGATGCCGCTGGCAGGCGCCTTTCAGCACCTGTCGGCCTGCGTGCAGGCTGCCGAACGGGTGAGCGATATCACCGAGCGTTGCCCCAGCATTGGCTATGGCGAAGAGGCTAGCCTGGCGGCGAGTCGCGGCGCCCTGTCTATTGCGGGTGTCAGTTTCGGCTATCAGCCGGGCCAACGGGTACTGGATGATTTGAGCCTTGAGGTAAAGCCGGGCGAGAAGCTGGCCCTGCTGGGGCAGACGGGCTGCGGTAAGTCGAGCCTGTTGTCACTCATCACCCGGGAGTGGATGCCCGAGTCGGGCACTATCTTGCTCGATGGTCACCCCATAGAGAGTTACAGCGAGCAGGCGCTGCGCCGCGCCATGACGGTAGTGAGCCAGCGTATCTATCTATTTGCCGGCACCCTGCGCGATAACCTGACCCTGGCACAGTTTGAACAGGCGCCAGCAGGTAGCCGAGCCGAACGCAAGGCCTGGCGTGAGGCCAACGATGCCAGGCTGATTGCTGTGCTCCAGCGCGTCGGCCTGGGGGCCTTGACTCAGGGCGACAAGCCCCTGGATAACTGGATAGGCGAGGGGGGTAGGCAGCTTTCGGGCGGTGAACGTCGCCGCATCGGCGTGGCCAGGGCGCTGCTGCGGGATGCACCGCTATTGTTGCTGGACGAGCCCACAGAGGGGCTGGATCAACGCACCGAGCGGGAGATCATGGCGCTGCTGCTGGAGTTTGCCAAGGATAAGACCATGGTGATGATCAGCCATCGACTGACGGCCATGGATAAGATGGATAGCATCCACCTGATGGAGGCGGGCAAGATCCGCATCAGCGGCACTCATCAAAACCTGCTGGCTCAGGATACCCACTACGCCAGCCTGAATCGTGTGCTAAGTTAAGGCGTCTTCTTCGCCTTGAGGTGCTAGTCCTTAGTTCTTTTAGCCCTTGTGACGGGTAATAAAAAAGCCAGTGGAAATCCACTGGCTTTTTTGTTTGTCGCTTAGTGAGAGCGCTTAACTAGAGCGCTTAGCGAGTGAGATTACTCCTCGCTGTCACCTAGAGAAAGCAGGGTGGCGTTACCACCGATGGCGGTGATGTTGTTGGTGCGCGTCTTCTCGGTGACGAAACGGCTCAGGTAGTGTGGACCACCCGCCTTAGGACCCGTGCCCGACAGGCCTTGGCCGCCGAACGGCTGCACGCCAACTACGGCGCCGATCTGGTTACGGTTGATGTAGACGTTACCCACGTTGACCTTGTCGGCTACTTCCAGGGCATGGCCCTCGTTGCGGCTGTGGATGCCAAGGGTCAGGCCGAAACCGGTCGAGTTGATGTCGTCGATCACCTTAGGCAGGTCGGCTGCCTTGTAGCGGATCACGTGCAGGATAGGACCGAAGTGTTCTTTTTCAAGCACCTTGATGGAGTCGATCTCTACGGCGGTCGGTGCCACGAAGTGACCATTCTCCGTGTCTGCGGGCAGCTCTCGCTGGTTGATCAGACGACCTACCTGCTTGATATGGTCTATGTGAGCATTGAGGTTCGCCTTGGCGGTCGCATCGATCACAGGGCCGACATCTGTCTTCACCGAACTTGGGTTGCCTATGGTCAGCTCGTCCATGGCGCCCTTCATCACGTCGATTACCCTTTCGGCGATATCTTCCTGTAGATAGAGTACGCGCAGGGCCGAACAGCGCTGACCGGCGCTGGTGAACGAAGAAGAAACCACGTCGTTAACCACCTGCTCAGGCTGTGAGGTCGAGTCCACCACCATGGCGTTCTGACCACCTGTCTCGGCGATCAGTGGGATGATGGCGCCGTCACGCTGGGCCAGGGTCAGGTTGATTCGCTTGGCGGTCACTGTAGAGCCGGTAAAGCAGACGCCGCCGATACGCTCATCGGCCGTGATGGTCGCGCCGACTGTGGCACCCGTGCCAGGCAGGAACTGCAGGGCTTCTGCCGGAATACCGGCTTCATGGGCCAGCTGCACCGCGCGGTAACCTACGATAGAGGTCTGTTCGGCAGGCTTGGCAACCACAGTGTTACCCGCCGCCAGGGCAGCAGCAACCTGACCGAGGAAGATCGCCAGTGGGAAGTTCCATGGGCTGATACAGACGAATACGCCACGACCTTGCAGGAACAGCTCGTTCAGTTCACCCGTTGGGCCAGGCAGCAGCTCTGGCTTGCCCATCATCTTCTTGGCTTGCACCGCGTAGTAACGACAGAAGTCGACCGCCTCGCGCACCTCGTCGATGCCGTCTTGAATGCTCTTACCCGCCTCACGGGTACAGAGGGCGATCAGCTCTTCACGGTTCTCTTCCAGCAGATCTGCCAGCTTCTGTAGCGCGTTGGCGCGCACTTCAACCGGGGTTGAGCACCAGCTACCGAAGGCGTTGTGGGCGCTGGCCAGGGCCTGCTCTATCGCCTGATTGTTGGCGAAGGCCACCTTGCCGACGATCTTTGTGGTGTCGTATGGGCTCTTCACCTCTACGGTGTCACCGCTGAGGGTTTCGCCATCGACGATAGGGCCGGCAGACCACTGCTGCTCTTTGAACTTGTCCAGCGCGGCGAAGAAAGGCTCAGATTCTGAGATGATGTTCATGTTGATTCCCTTAGAGTTTTTGCGCTCGGCACCGAAGATATCGATAGGCTGAACGATTTTATTGTTGGCTAGGGTTTTATAGCGTTTTAGGGTCGTCAATGGGTGGACAACCAAAGATTCGATCGGTGTCTTAGGGTCGACCAGCTTGTGCACGAACGAGGTGTTGGCGCCGTTTTCCAGCAGGCGACGCACCAGGTAAGGCAGCAGATCTTTATGGGCACCGACAGGGGCGTAGATACGTACAGTGCTTACGCCGCTCTCGGCCAGCAGGGTGTCGTACAGCTCTTCGCCCATGCCGTGTAGGCGCTGAAACTCATAAAGACGATCGCCGGCCATGTCGGTGATGGCGGCCACCGTCTGGGCGTTGTGGCTGGCAAACTGCGGGTAGATGGCGCCGCGGGTGGCGTCAGACAGCAGGTAGCGTGCACAGGCCAGGTAAGAGACATCCGTGCCTGCCTTGCGGGTAAACAGTGGGTAGCCGCCTTCGCCAGCGACCTGAGCCCACTTGAGCTCGCTGTCCCAGTAGGCGCCCTTCACCAGGCGTACAGGGATCTCATCGCCCTGATCCTTGGCCAGACGGGTGATCCAGCACAGCACGGGTAGGGCGCGCTTGGAGTAGGCCTGTACCACTATGCCCAGTAGACCCCAGCCCTTGGCGGCGTCTGAGTTATACAGCTTCTGGAAGAGTTTCAGTGACAGCTCTAGACGGTCCACCTCTTCGGCGTCGATAGAGACGCCCACTTTGAGGCTGCGCGCCTGTTGCACCAATTTAACGAGCGTGTCATACAGCTCTGTCATGGTTCTGTCTTCGTTGGCCACCTCATAGCGAGGGTGCAGCGCCGATAGCTTGATAGAGATGGTCGGGCGTGGCGCCTCGCTCTCATCGTATTCTTGGGCGCCTAGTGCCGCGATGGCATCAGAGTAATCTTGATAGTACTTCTGCGCGTCCTTCATGGTCAGGGCGGCTTCGCCCAGCATGTCGTAGCTGTGGGTGTAGCCCAGCTTGCGCTTGTCTGTGCTGTTCTTCAGCGCCTCTTGTACCGTGCGGCCGAGAACGAACTGCTTACCCATTATCTTCATCGCCGCCAGCATGGCTTGGCGGATCACAGGCTCGCCCAGACGGTTGACCAGACGGTTCAGCAGGCTGCTCGGCTTGCCATCTATATTCTTGTCCAGGGAGATGATCTTACCGGTAAGCATCAGGCCCCAGGTTGAGGCGTTGACCAGGGTCGAGTCACTCTTACTCAGGTGCTCGTCCCATTTGGCGCCGGAGAGCTTATCGTCGATCAGGGCGTCGGCGGTGGCCGCATCAGGGATACGCAGCAGGGCTTCGGCCAGACACATGAGGATGATCCCTTCTTGGGTCTCCAGGCTGTACTGCTGTAGGAAGGCATCGATACCGACCATGAGTCCTTTCTTGTCGTATTGACGCACCTTGTGCACCAGGTCATGGGCACGCTGGGTAATACGTTGAATCTCTTCGTCGCTCGAGGGAACAAGTTTAATCAGTTCAGAGAGGTATTGCTCTTCGTCGACAATATAGTTGTTGGTGATCGCTGTAAATAACTCATCTAGAGTAGCTGAGTCGTAACGACCAGTCAGAACTTCACTTGCTTTGAACATAGTAATTACTTCCACCTGGACCTAAATAGGGACAGTTTTGGCTTGAACAAAAGGTAAGTTTTCAGGCGTTTAGTATTATTTTTGTATACAATCTGGCGCCTTTCGCGCGCCGATTATACCTCCAAAATGTGACGAGGAACACTCTTGTGTGGGTGAATGTGAGCTTTGTTTGATCTCGTCCGGCCAGAAGGCGGTCGAGGCCACTGTTTATGGGGGTTACAGGCATAGCCTCTCGATGAATTAGTCGGGACTTTTATCGCTCATTCAGGCATAAAAAAGCCAGGGACTCTGCCCTGGCTTCAGTTTATCGCTTTCGAATCGTCCAGTGCGTTTTACCAGCGGTTCTTCTGGCGACGACGTGGACGCGGCAGGTAGACCAGAATCACACCGATCAACACACCTATACCGGCGATCATGCCGCCCTGCTTCATCAGCTCGAAACGCTCATCGTTCTTCAGCTTGGTTAGCTCGCGGGTGGCGCTATCGCGCTCGCTCGAGGCCTTGGCCAGGGCTTCTTCGGCATTGGCCAGTTGTGAGCGTAGCTGGCGGATCAGCTGAGTGCTGCTATCGCTCTCGTTGGTAACGCTCTCAAGCTCGGCTTTTACCTTGTCGAGTTCGGCCTGAACTTCCGGTAGCTGCACACGAAAGCTCTTGCCTGAGCTCAGCATCTTGCTGTCGACCCAGCCCTCACGGCCCTTGTGGTCGACGATCTTGGCGTAGTCGTTTTGCGTCTCACCCATGTAGGTGACGGGCTGACCGGCCTCGACGCTGCCCAGAATACGGTACTGGGTGCCCGGGCCTCCGTGAATGAAGGTGTAGACGTTATCTGAGATATAACGGGTTTGCTCTGCCGCCATCAGGGTCGATGACACTAGCATCATGGCGAGAATAGATAGGAGTCTTAACACTTTGAGTTCTCTTCAGCGAAATATTGGCACATGCTAGGGATTTAGCCCTCTATTTGCAAGTGCAACATGGGAAGTGTTACCAGGAATTAATCTTTGTAACTGCTCGGTTTGGCAGGTAAGTTGCACAGAAAAGAATAGTTGAAAACGGCAATAAAAAAGGAAGCCCTGAGGCTTCCTTTCGTTTTTCTCATTGGTAGGGCCTAGCCTAGCTAAAGATACCCTTGATCATGAAGAAGAAGATGATCGACAGACCCGCGCCCGCAGGCAGTGTCACCACCCAAGAGACAACGATGTTACGTACCACGCCTATGTTGATGGCGGCGATACCACGTGCCATACCTACACCCAGCACGGCACCGACCAGTGTCTGTGTGGTCGAGATCGGCAGACCCGTACCCGAGGCGATAACTACGGTCGAGGCGGCAGCCAGCTCGGCGGCAAAACCACGGCTAGGTGTCAGGTGAGTGATGTTCTTACCGATAGTCTGCATCACGCGCTTACCGAAGATAGCCAGACCCATGACGATACCGAAGGCACCCAGAGGTAGGATCCACCATACCAATTCGGCCTTGCTGGCGATCTCGCCACCGCTGTTTACCACAGATACAACGGCCGCTAGCGGGCCAATAGCGTTGGCGACATCGTTAGAACCGTGGGCAAACGCCATACAACAGGCGGTCACTACCATCAGAACAGCGAATACCTTTTCCACGTTGCCAAACTGGGTCTGCTGATCGGCGCTCTTGCTCATCTTAAGACGCTTGATGGCAATCATACCGCCTATGCCAACCAGTACCGCGACAACCAGGGCCAGCGAGTATGCTTCGACGTTGGTAAAGTGCAGACCCACGTGCTTGAGACCCTTCTTGATGGTCACCAGCGACATGACGAAGCCTGCCAGTGCCATGTAGAAAGGCACGTAACGCTTGGCGTTCTCCAGCGGGTTATCGGTGTTGAAGATCAGCTTCTGTACGCTTTGGAAGATGGTAAAGGCGATAAAACCTGAGATAGCAGGGGTCACGACCCAAGAACCTACGATACCCAGTACCTTGCTCCAGGCGACAGAATCGGCGCTCACACCCACGGCGGCAAAACCTACGATGGCGCCGACGATAGAGTGAGTGGTCGATACCGGCCAACCTAGTGCTGACGCTGCGACCAACCAGATACCGGCAGCCAGTAGCGCCGAGATCATGCCGTAAACCAACAGCTCAGGCGAGTCGACAAAGTATGCCGAGTCGATGATCCCTTTACGGATCGTGCTGGTTACTTCACCGCCTGCGAGGTACGCGCCGGCAAATTCGAAGATCATCGCGATGATGATCGCTTGTTTAATGGTGATCGCGTTTGAACCTACTGAGGTTCCCATAGCATTAGCGACATCGTTTGCGCCAATACCCCACGCCATTAAAAATCCAAATGCAGCCGCAATGGCGATCAGCCACGGGCCATTGGTGATTAATACATCAACCATGTTGATACCTTGATAACTTTGTTTTTAGACGCGAGCTAGCATTAGCTCTAGGCGGGAACCGACACGCTCGGCAAGGTCTGCCAAGTCTCCAACCCACTCAATTATCTTATAGAGGAACATCACATCTACAGGGTTTAGCTCATTCTCTATGCTAAACAACTGACGACGAATTTTGATTTGTAGATCGTCTGTGTCCTCTTCAATTTTGTCGAGTTCAACGATCATTTTAGCGACAAGATCGACTTCACGGCCCCTAAAACCTGTTTCGAGCAGGTCGTCGAGTTCGTTAATCGCTTGCTTAGCCTGTGCCACTGCATCGATACAGCGTGCCAGGTAAGCATTGAAAGGTTCTTGAATTGCTTCTGGGACAAGTAGTTGTCGGCCGATAATACGACCGGAAATGTCTTTCGCCTTGTTGGCGATCTTATCTTGCTGGGTAAGTAGCTCCAGTAAGTCAGTTCTTTCAACTGGCATAAACAGGCCGCCGGGCAGGGTTAAGCGGATCTCACGCTTGAGTTCATCTGCTTCACGTTCTGCTTGGCTGATTTGTTTACGAAGTTGAACAGCTTTGTCCCAGTCTCCTGCGACAGTAGCTTCAAAAAATGGTACAAGGATCGAGGCACAGTAGTGCACTTTGTCGATATGATCTTGTAATGGTTTAATTGGCGATTTTGCAAACACGCCCAAAATAGAGTTTACTGGCATTGCCGTGTACCTATTTAGGTTATTCCACTGTTGGAAAATGCGGGCGCATGTTAACCCAAGCGTCCACGTATTGAAACTGCGTTTTTATATAAAAACCGATAGTTTTTATTCTAACGAGTTATATATAAACTGCAATGCGAGATACTAATGCCCGTTTATGACACTAATATGACATTGTGAAATTTTCATTAAAGTATAATGACACATTCATTACAGTTCCGAATCCTAGATTAAAAAAGTGAGCAGCTGGCGAATGGAAGCCGAGATAGAGCTAAAACTATTTTTCCCCGAAAACAAACGCGAAGCCTTGGTATCACTGCTTAACAGTCTACCCCATAGCGATGCAAAAGGCGCAGTTCATCTGTCCAACAGTTACTACGATACCCCTGACCTTCAGCTTAGACGCTGGGACATGGGGCTGCGTATTCGTGGCCGTGACGGCCAATTTGAACAGACCATCAAGACCGCCGGCACTGTGATCGGTGGGGTGCACTCCCGTCCCGAGTACAATATTGATATCGATCAAGCAAAGGTCAATTTGTCGCTCTTCCCTAATGAGATCTGGCCAGAAGGAGCCGATATCGCCACTGTGCAGGACGAGTTGACCTCCCTGTTTGATACCGACTTTACTCGCATGAGCTGGCACATCTACCTCGACGAGAGCCTGGTCGAGGTGGCGCTGGATATCGGCACCATTATGGCTAACGGCCAGTGCGAACCTATCTGCGAGCTGGAGTTTGAGCTGCTCGCCGGCGATGCCCAGGCGTTGTTAGCCCTGGCCGAACGGGTCACGGCGGAGATCCCGGCAAGACTTGGCCGCGCCAGCAAGGCCCAGCGCGGCTATCGTCTGGCGGCCATGGCCAGTCCCTTGCAGCTAGACACGCTAGCCTTTATCGCCTTGGCGCAGAAGGGCAGCCTCAAGCAGGCCCTGATGACCCTGCTGGAAACCGGTTTAGATCGTTGGCAGCTATTGGAAGAGATGCTGCTGGAATCCCGTCAGATGGCGCGCCAGCTGCCGCTGCTGGGTTATCGCCTGCGCGCCTGTATCCGCCTGCTGCGTTGCACTTTGGCGCAGTTTTCTCTGCTGGACGAGGCTCTGCTGGAGGCCTTCGGTGCCATAGAGTCTCAGCTGAGCTTTGTCGATAAGGGGCTCAGCCTGTGTGAGCTATTAGATGGCGACGGTGCCTTGTTGAGTAACCTAAGCGAGCCAGAAGGATTGCTCGATGCGGTGCATCAGGAGCTGGCCGCCCTAGATATGCCGCGGCAGATAGATGCTATGCTCACCGATGTGACCTATGGTCACTTGCAGGTGCGTCTGGTGAGCCTCTTGATGGCGGTGAACGCCGGGCAGGTGTATATCAGCGAGCAACAGAGCCTGCAGGCCTTTGCCGATACCTTGCAGGAGGCTTCCTGGCAGCAGATCGTCTCACTCATGCCCTCCAATGCCCAGCTGAGCAGCGAAGATTATCAATCTTTTGCCAAGGCGCTGGATGAGAGCATCCTGGTTGGGGTGGCCTATGGGGAGTTGTATAAGCATAAGTCGCGGGATCAGTTCCGGGCCCCTTGGCAGGATCTGGTATTAGGCATACGTACCCTGGGGGCCTACCACTGTCTAAGGGAAACCGCCGAGGGGCAGGGGCGGGATATTAATGATTGGCTGGATAACAAGGAGCAGAGCCTGCTGTTTGCCATGGAGCACTCACGTCGTTCGGCGCTCAAGGTACAGCCTTACTGGCGCTAACTATCTAGTATCTTGATTAATTTGGCTTTTTACTCAGCTTTTACTTAGCTACTCGGCGCGATCGGCGCCGAGTCATTCGTTAGGACTTACTCTTCTCATCCAGTTGGCGCTTGAGCGTTGCTATCTCCTCAAGCAGGGTTTCTTGATTCTTCTCCATCCGCTGCAGCACCAACTCTAATTCATCGCGCATCTGCTGGCTCTGGGCCTCCTGTTGCTGCTTATTGTCCGGCGCGATGAAGATGGAGGCCATGTAACCCGAGATCACCCCGAAGAAACTTACGCCGCAGACGATCACCAATCCGCCGATGAAGTGGCCTATGGTGCTGACCGGATAGTAGTCGCCGTAACCCACTGTGGAGATGGTGACCAGGGCCCACCAGATGGCATCTTCTGCGGTATGGATATTGGCATTGGGCTCGCCGCTCTCCACTAACAGAATCATCACCGAGGAGAGGGTGAGTATGGTCACCATGGCTACCAACAGGCTGGCCAAGGTGGTCTCTTGACGCTGACGCATCAGGGGGATCAGGATAGAGCGGGTCATGCGGATCAGGCGGATCACCCGCAGTATCTGGAAGAAACGGGCCAGCCTCAGCGCTTCGATGGCGGGGATACTGGCCACCAGATCGATCCAGTGGTGCCTGACGTAGTCGCGTTTGTCCTCGGCGCGAAACAGGTTGACCAGAAAGTAGCTGATGAAGATGATGCAGATGCTGGTGTCGATGAAGAAGAGCAGGCGACGGGTCTCATCATCTAACTTGGCAAAGGTCAGCATGAGCACCACGATGACGGAGATCAATGAGAGCAGCATCATCGCCAGCTCGAAGGGGGTCGGGGTCTGGTTGATGGGCAGAAGCCAGCGCTTTTTATCGATCATGATATCGATTCCTTTTAGGCTGCGGCGCTCAAGCCGAGTTTCCCTGCGAGTCGCCCTTGAATAGTTTTCAGCCCATGATCTTATTCGTTTTCGTCGACAAAATGAACCAGGTCGTCCAATACGCGGCGTTTTATTTCCAGTTGGTCATCGGCGGTCAGGCCATACTTCTCTGCCAGCTGTTGATAATCTTCCGGACTGAGGGAAACGGTGAGGCGCGGACGCTTGGGACGCTTGGTGGTGGCGAGTCCAAGTATGCTGCGGATCTGATCCGAGGGGCTGACGCCTGCATCCAGCGCGGCCTTGCGGATAGAGTATTGAAACTTTTCGTCCAGATCGAAGGCGACCTGAGTGGCCTTGGCGGCTTTCTGATTCTGCTGCCACTGTTCGGGAAGCAGCTTCTTATTCTTGGTCATTGGCTTGCCTTAAGGTGCTGTGAATCTATCAAAGGGGGCGGCAAGACCGCCCCGTGTTGTTTATAGCTGCCCTGGCCAATATTGGCGAATATCGCTCAAGGGACGGTAGAGCGTGAGGCTGACATCTGTGTCGCCTCCTTCATACACCTCGACCTCGACGGCGCGGTTTTCCTCTTCATCCAGCAGCAGATAGCTCTCGAACGGCTCGCCCGAACTCATCCCCTCGTCTTGGGGGGGGCGCATGCCGCGATAATCGGCGCGGTGGAAATAGCCAAACTGGGCGAAGTTCACCTGATGATAGCGCTCGCCCAGCCATCCGGTGAGGGCGGCTGGGGTCTCTTTGACCTCCAGCTCGGCGTGAGTCTCCTCTTCGAAGATCTCGCTGAAGGCGTCCAGATCGAACAGTTGCTCCACCTGACTGCGGGGGAGCTTGATGGAGAAGGCCAGATAGGTTTCATCGTCTTCATCCAACGAAAGGCAGAGGCTGTCGTTGCCGTGGCCCTTGAGCACCCACTCGCAGAGCTGCTTACGCTGGTATTCGTAGGTGTTGATCCCTTCGACTCTCAGCTGTTGGCCTCGCAGTTGCTCGGGCAGGGCGAAGCTGTCATCCAGGCTGATAATATCGCCTTTTTGCAGATGATTTGGATGGTTGAGTTGGCGTTTGGGCGCCTCTTTCTTACCAAACAATCCTTTTAAGAATCCCATGAGCGGCCCTCAAGATGAATAATTAGTTAATACCAACCGCAATAAATAAATGCTCATTCTAGCTCGTAAAACCCTGTCTGGTTCTCAAGGGTTTTGCTAGGCGATTTCTGAGCACTTACTCTGATTGGCACAAAAGCACCTTGGGCGGAGCCGCAAGGTGCTGATACGAGGTGTGAATGGCCTTACTTACGGGCTTTAAGGCGATCCAGTACCGCGTTGGCATTGGATTTCTGCTCGCCGATGCCCGCCTCGGCCAGCTTGGCCTGTAGCGACTTGTCGCTGTTCTCGTCGGCCAGGGTTTCGGCAGCTTGGAGACGGTCGTCGAACTGTTGCTGACGCGCCTTGATACGCTCCAATGAGTCCTTGGCGTTTAGCAGCTTAGAGTTGCTGCTGGCGAAGGAATCGGTAATGGTCGCCGTGGCCTTCTGCACGCTTTCCGTGGTCTTGACCATGCTGAGCTGACGCTGATAGTCGGCCAGCTGGCGCTCTGTCTTACGCACCAGGTCTTTCAGACGAGTAGCATGGGCGCTGAAGTTGTCGTTTGCGCTCTGGTGCTCGGCCAGTTCCTGGTCAAGTTGAGCGATCTTTTCGGCCACTTCTAGGGCTAAGGCTTCGTTCTCTTTCTCCAGGGCCTGAGTCGCATAGCCTTCATGCTCGGCGATGGCGCGCTTAAGGCGATCCACTTCGCGGCTGGCTTGCATCTCTTTGGCCATGACGTCGGTCAGCTCGCGCTTGGCTTTGGTCAGGTGTTTCTCTGCATCACGAATTTCCTGTTCGAAGATGCGTGTCGAGTTGGCGTCGACGATACTCTGGCCAACTTCGGTGGCACCACCGCGAAAGGCGGTGAGGATCTTGTTCAGTATGCCCATAATATGACTCCTCTTGGGGTAATGGCGCCGCCTTATGCGTTGACCATTACATGACTAAATTGGTTAGCGGTTACTTTAAGAAATCGGCCAGCTCGTCGATCACTTCCAGACAGTTGTCGGACAGGACAGACAGCTCTTGCTCTATCTCTAACATGCTCGATTGCACAGACAGGGCTCCATAGACCACATACTTGTCGTCGACCTTAGCAAAGGAGGACAGTGGCATAGGGATGTTGAGTTCGAGCATGGTTTCAAACATCTCGCTGCGACGTTCTTGCTTAACTTCGTCTTCGCCCCACAGGTAGCTGATGCACAGGATTTGGTTATCCGTTACCGATACAAACACTGGGATCTCTTCGCGTCCCACAACGTTGACTTGCAGTACTTCGACGTCACCATCTATGGGATAACAATCGAATTGAAAGCCGGTGTGGCTGTTGTCGCCAAGTTCATTGAGGTGGTTGGCAATGTTGTGAATGTTCATATTTATCCTCTTTGACATATTATGTCTGCGATTAAAGATAGCACTGCGACATAATATGTCAAGCGCTATTTTCGTGTTCCATCTTACCTTCAGTCGAGCGTCAGGTTTTCATCCTCTGACCAGGCGCGTTGATGGTAGTGATATAGATGCATGGAGCCTATATCGTTGACCTTCACCTGGTCTGCATGTTCATAATAATTTTTAGGAAATTCAAACGCCGCCCTGATAAGCCCAGGCGTGAGCCAAGGGTCATCGACCGGCAGGTGTGTCATGTTCGACAGCCGCTGCCTGGCGTCCTGCCCCCTTAGGGTGCCTATGCTCCAGCCCCATTCGCCGAAACTGGGTACGTTATGGTGATACTGCTCTACCGTAAAGCCAGCAGCTTCCAGTGTCTTACCGACCGAGATGAAAGCCTTGGCGGCGTGGTAGGGGGAGGTCGACTGCACAGAGATCGCCCCATCGCTGCTCAGCAGCTCCTTGAGCTTGCGATAGAAGAGATCCGAATAGAGCTTGTTGAGATCCGGATGGCTGGGGTCCGGCAGATCCACGATTATGGCGTCAAACTTCTCGCCTCGCCTGATCAGCTTATCGGCGCCATTGAAGGCATCGTCAATCAGCAGCTCGACCCGCTCATCGTTAAAGGCGTCGCCGTTGAGCTTAAGCAGGGCATCTGCGAGCCGCTGTGGCATCTCAGGATCTCTCTCCTTGAACAGTCTCACCAGATCCGCGTCGAGATCCATCAGGGTCACCTGCTTGGGTTGCCATTCGAGTACTTGTCTCAGGCCCAATCCGTCACCGCCGCCTATGATCAACACCTTGTCATGGCGGGCGCTGGCGGCCAGGGTTGGGTGCACCAGAAAGGCGTGGTAGATATGCTCATCCTGGCTGGAGAACTGCAACCGGCCGTTGATATACAGGGAGTATACTGGCGGTAGGTGATTGCCCCGCAGGCGCTCGGTGAAGGTGAGCTGCTGAAAACGGGTCGCCTTGGCGTAGACCACCTTGTCTTTGTAGAGCAAGTTATTGAAGGCCTGATCCCACTTGGGACCATGGATGGCCAGTACCAACAATATACCTGTGGCGATCAGGTGCCCGACCAGTAGCAAGCGGTTGAAGCGGATCTTGGGCCAGAAGCGCCAGATAAACAGGAAACCCGCCAACAGGTTGAAGCTGGCGGTGAGCGCCGCGGCTAGCTGAATATCCAGGGCCAACATGAAGAGCACCCAGATGGCGGCGCCGACGCCGGCACCTATATAGTCGGCGCCATAGATGGTGCCTGCGTTATGCAGCAGGTGCTCGTCGCACAGGGACTGACGCACCCTGGCGATCAGGGGGATCTCCATGCCTATCATAAGGCCCAGCAATACGCCCCAGGCGTAGGGCAGGTATTCGCTTAGCTTCTGTAGCGTGCCGATAAAGCCGCCCTGGGGCAGCTGATCCGGCGGCAGGCCTATGGTGCTGGCGATGATGATGGGTAGCTGCTGGCCGAAGCCGATAACGGCGGCGGTGATCAGAATCGCCAGGGCGCCACAGAGGGCGACGCACAGCTCCAGCATGGCGAAGCCGGTGAAGGCGCAGCGGATCTTGCGTGCGGCGAAGGCGCCGACGCCCATGGAGACGATCATCAGGCCTATCATGGTGTAGATAGCAGCTTCTAACGCCCCCAGGATCCGCCCCGCATAGTGGGACAGCAGATATTCGTAGATGAGGCCGCAGGCGGCCAGTACCGCCATGATCCCCAGCAGCAGGAGATCGTCGAGCCAGCTTAATGATTTAACGCCTGCAGGAGCAGGCGTTGTTGTGTGTGTCGATTGCATTCGGGGTGAGCGTCTTAGGCCATCAGGCTGGTGAGGATCAGGGCGATGGCCACACTAATTGCCAGCTCGACGGTGGCGATACCTATGTTGTGCTGCTCTTCCACCTCTGCTTTCAGGTTGATATTGGCAAGCACCAGTTTCTTCACCAGGGCCAACAGCAGTGAGAGGGCGAGCAGCATGATCACCGAGAAGGTCAGCCAGCCGAGTATGTTGGTGACATAGGCGGTCGGCATGAAGACGATGAAGTGGCTGGCGGCGTTAAAGCTCAGCGCCATGGCGAGCATATAGCCGCTGTGACGAATCGCCAGTGCGGTATGCCCCTTAGTCAGGGCCTCTTGCATAGAGCTATCGTCGTGGCGCTTGGCGTAGCTGCGCTCGCGCAGACGGGTCAGCAGCACCAGCATCAGCTGTGAGATGGCAAAGGCGCTGAAGATGGCGATAAAGGTGTTCAGGGTCAGATCTTCAGCCCATAGCAGCACAGAACGTATGATGATGGCGGTGGCGATGGCGGCGGTGGCATCCACTATGGCCACTGAGATATTGCCCTTTAGGATCATGGCGTTTTTGTCTATCTCGTTCAGGGCCACCTTGTCGTGCAGGAAGCGCCCGAGCTTGATCAGAATCAGGCCGAAGATGCCGTAGGCGCTCATGCCGATGGCCTCGATGAGGTAGGACTCGGCCGCCTCACCCGTGATGGCGCCGGTGAGTACTATACCCAGGCCAGCCACGGCGCCGGCGGTGCTGATGCCGAAGGCAAAGTTGTCCCGCTCGGACAGCTCATGGGTGCTGTTTACCTTGACGGTCCAGCCCTGCAGATAACGCATGGCCGTGAGCAAGATGATGGCGATGGTCAGATCTATGGCCAAGATGATCGCTAGTTCCTGGGTCAGACCGTAGTGTTGAAAAAATGTCATCTTAATATCCTTTATTTGCCCCGACGAACACTGCGCGTCGTACGACTGCTAGAGTTTCTGA
Source organism: Shewanella insulae (assembly GCF_009831655.1). Taxonomy (GTDB): domain Bacteria; phylum Pseudomonadota; class Gammaproteobacteria; order Enterobacterales; family Shewanellaceae; genus Shewanella; species Shewanella insulae. The sequence goes on from NZ_WRPA01000012.1 coordinate 132,634, forward strand.
AGTTACTGTTCTTAGAGTAGTTTGAGCGGAACTTACTGCCGCCGCTTGCCCGTCCTGTGGTGCTGGCCTTGGGGGTAGAGCTGCTTTGACGCGACAGACTGCTGGAGCCTGTGCGAGACTTGGCATAGGGGCTGTCGAAACGCTTGCCCTGACGGCTGAACTGCTTCTTGGTGCGCTCGAAGGTCTGATTCTGGGCGCGGGCCTGTTTGGGCGAGGTATAGCGATAACGGCCTACGTCATTGTAGTAGCTGTAGTTGCGGCGGCTCGACCAACGGTCGTAGTAGATGGGGCCGCGGACCAGGTTGGAGAACATGGAATACATGCCATACCAGGCCCAGAAGGACATGCCGTTGCTACCTGTCTGCCAGCTGCCGTAGGCGGGGTTACCCACCAACTGGCTGCCGGCACCAAAATCTTCGCCGCCGTTGGCGAGGATATCAGCCTCACGGCTGATGGCATTGACTCTGGCGAGGGCGCCATCTGACATATCGGCCACCACGTTGACCGGATCCGACAGCATGTCGTTAAACAGGCTGGGATCGGCCGCCTGGTAGAGGTTTTCCGCCTCCGCCAATTGCTGATCGAGATCGACGAAATTATTCTCGTTGCCTAGCTCCTGTAGACGCCGCTTAAGCGAGACATACATGGGGCCCTGGCTGCTGGCGTCCTTAGACAGCTCTTGTAACAGGGGGGCGACGTCTGGCTTCTGGGAGGCGAGGATGTCGGCATATTGATTGAGTAGGTTGGCGTTGCGCACCTCGCCGTTATCCAGCATCTGACCTAAGGTGTCGACCCTTGCCTGGGCTAGCTGTTGAAACTTGGCGATCTTCTCCGGCCTGTCGTCGCCGCATCCCGCCAGGGCGAAGACCAGGGTCAGCGCGAGAACACGCATTAGCATCACTGCCATGTTTTCTCCATAAATTTAGTTGAGATTGAGACCGATAAATGAGTGATCAGTCTGCGACTTCTTTGCATAATATAGCGATAAGCTGGGTTATAGTAACCTGTAATGCAGGATAAAAAGCCATCTTTAATACCCGTAAGTAATATGGATGACAATTTTATGCCAAGATGATTACCGCTTGGTTGCATTAGCATCTTATCTATAGCATCGATGACATAATATGTCGACCATTTAAGGCTGAAGGATTTTTCTGGCGATGGAAAACATGAGCGAGCAAGCGTTACCCTATGAAGTCAATCAGGTTGCCGAGCAGCATTGGCAACGTCTCGCCGATGCCTGGCCGGATATCTCCGAACAGCTCGACCCTGAGCAGACCCGGGAGCTAAAAACCATCTTTGGCCTCAGCGACTTCGTCGCCGAGCAGTTGTGCCGCCATCCTAACTGGATAGTCTCCCTGTTCGAGGGGCAACTCAGTAGTCTTGCCCGCGACAGCTTCGGCAGCGAGCTGCACTCCATCCTGGCCGGCGCCAACGATGAGGAGCAGGTCAAGGCGATACTGCGCCGCTACCGCAATCGTCAGATGGTACGCCTCGCCTGGCGGGACTTCTTAGGCTATGCCGAACTCAACGACTCCCTGCTTGATCTCTCGGCCCTGGCCGAGGCGCTTATTATCGCCGCCCGTGACTGGCTCTATGGCCAGATGTGCCAGCAGTATGGCACCCCCTGCGACGGCGAGGGTAATCCCCAGCCCTTGATGATCTTAGGCATGGGCAAGCTGGGTGGCCGTGAGCTTAACTTCTCCTCCGATATCGACCTTATCTTTACCTTCCCCGAACACGGCGAGACCCAAGGCGGTCGTCGCAGTCAGGACAACCAGCAGTTCTTTATTCGCATGGGACAACGTCTGGTCAACCTGCTCAATCAGGTGACGGTCGATGGCTTCGTCTACCGGGTCGACATGCGCCTGCGCCCCTACGGCGAGAGTGGCCCGCTGGTGGTCAGCTTCAGCGGCCTGGAAGACTATTATCAGGAGCAGGGCAGGGACTGGGAGCGTTACGCCATGGTCAAGGCCCGCGCCCTGGGCCCCTGGAGCGCCTACAGCGACGAGCTGCATGACATGCTGCGCCCCTTCGTCTATCGCCGCTATATCGATTTCTCCGCCATAGAGTCCCTGCGTAAGATGAAGCAGTTGATCACCCAGGAGGTGAGACGCCGCCGCCTGACCGACAACATCAAGCTGGGGGCCGGTGGCATTCGCGAGGTCGAATTCGTGGTGCAGAGCTTTCAATTGATCCGTGGCGGGCGTGAGCCGGCGCTGCGTCAGCAGAGTCTGTTTGGCGCCATAGATACCCTCTATAAGCTGGGGCAGCTGGAATATCTGGCCGTGGATGAGCTCAAGCAGAGCTATCTCATGCTGCGCCGGGTGGAAAACCTGCTACAGGCCATTGGCGATCAGCAGACCCAGACCCTGCCACAACACCTGCTGGACTGGCAGCGTCTCTGCTTCGCCTTAGGCATGGCGGGTGAGGCCGAGCTGCGTACTCATATCGAGTCGGCGATGGCCAAGATACATCGCTACTTTAAGGAGACGGTAGGCGGTCAGGAGAGCGATGAGCTGGCCGAGCAGTGGACCGCCCAGCTGTGGAGCCTGGTTGATGAGGAAGACGCCGAGGCCCTGTTAAAGGAACACGGGGTGGAGGAGAGTGAGCTCTGGCCCGCCCTGAATACTTGGCGTGGTACTGTGGCCAAACGCACCATAGGCCCACGTGGCCGAGAAACCCTAGATAAATTAATGCCCTGGCTGCTGCAGGAGTTTATGCAGTTGCCGACGCCCACCAAGGCCTTCCTGCCGGTGACTAAGGTGTTGGATCAGATCCTTACCCGCACCACTTACCTCGAGCTACTGTACGAGAATCCTGGCGCTCGACAGCAGCTGGTAAGCCTGTGTCTGGCTAGCCCCTGGATTGGCGAGCAGCTGGCCAAGTTCCCCATGTTGCTGGACGAGTTGATCGATCCGGCCCAGCTCTATGACACCACCTCTCTGGATGATTATCCCAGCGAGCTGCGCCAATATCTGCTGCGGGTGCCCGAGGAGGATATGGAGCAGCAGATGGAGGCCCTGCGCCAGTTTAAACTGTCGCAGCAGCTTAAGATCGCCGCCGCCGACGTGACCGGTGTGTTGCCTGTGATGCAGGTGAGCGACCATCTCACCTTCCTCGCCGAGGCGATCATAGAGCAGGTGGTGCTGCAGGCCTGGCAGCAGGTGAGTAAGCGCCACGGCGTGCCGCCCTATCTGGCGCCTGAGGAGATGGGCTTTGCGGTGATAGGCTATGGCAAGGCGGGCGGGCTTGAGCTGGGCTATGGTTCGGATCTGGATCTGGTTTTTCTGCATAACTATACCCGAGACAGATATCCTGAGGCCCTGCAGACCAACGGCGATCGCCCCATCGACATTGGCCACTTCTATCTCAAGCTGGCTCAGCGGGTATTACACCTCTTCTCGACCCGAACCACCTCGGGCGAACTCTACGAGGTGGATATGCGCCTGCGCCCCTCGGGAGCTTCTGGGCTCTTGGTGAGTGAGATCGAATATTTCGGCAGCTATCAGCGCGAAGAGGCCTGGACCTGGGAGCATCAGGCGCTGGTACGGGCACGCTTCCTGTTTGGTGATAATCGTCTGGCCGCCCGCTTCAGCGAGCTGAGGGCCGATGTGCTGGCCATTAAGCGGGACAAGGCTGAGCTGGCCAAGGAGGTGCGTGAGATGCGCCAGAAGATGCGTACCCACCTGCTCAAGGTCGATGCGGGCTGCTTCGATCTCAAACAGAGCCCGGGTGGTATCGCCGACATAGAGTTTATCGCCCAGTATCTGGTGCTGGCCAACACCCATGACCACCCTGAGCTGGCGATCTGGTCCGACAATGTGCGTATCTTCGAGGTGTTGTCTGAGCTGGAGTTGCTGCCCCATCTGAGCGCCCAGCATCTGACCCAGGCCTACTGTTACCTGCGTGACGAGAGCCACAGGCTGACTCTGCAACAGGCGCCGGGACAGCTGCCTCAGGAGATCGTGGATCTTCATGTGCAGCGGGTGCTGGCCATCTACGAGCAGGTGCTCAATAGCAGCCAATAGCCTTTCTGCTAAACTCAAGTTAGGTCTGTGACTGATGGGGTGGGCATGTGGCTATAGGTCGGGCGTTGATCCTCGCTGTTGTGGCATTTTTTAGCTGCAATGGCGAGCTATTGGCCCTGAACAAGTTGTCGCAGCTCAGCTATTACACCGAATCCTACCCGCCCTATAACTACCGCGAGTCCCATCAGCTCAAGGGGATCGCAGTGGACCTCCTGGCCGCGGCGGCCCGCAGGGTCGACGGGCAATTCGATCTTCATCGCATCCAGCTGGTGCCCTGGGCCCGTGGCTATAAGCTGACCCGCACCGGCAAGAATACCGTGCTCTTCTCCACCACCCGCACCCCCTACCGCGAGTCGCTGTTTGATTGGGTCGGCCCCATCTCGGCGACCCGGGTGGTGATCTTCGCCCGTGCCGATCGCGAGATCAGCATTACCGATGAGGCTCAGCTCAACCGCTACACCATAGGGGTGATCGCCCAGGATATCGGTGAGCAGGCCTTGCTCGCGGCTGGCGTTGCCCGTAAGCAGCTAAGGCGAGCCCATGAGGCCACTTCCCTGGTGCATATGCTCAGGCGTGAGCGGGTCGATCTCTGGGCCTATGAGGAGGCGGTGGGGCGCTATCTGATGAAACAGGAGGAGGTAGACACCGACGAATTTGAGGTGATCTTTACCCTCAGGGTGAGCGAGCTGTATTACGCCTTTAGCCGGGATAGTGATCCCGAACTTCGCCGTCGATTGCAGCTGGGAATAGACAAGGTCAAGGCAAGCATAGAGGCCAACGGCAAGACCCAATACGAGAACATACTGGCCAAGTATCGCTAGCGCTAGTTTTTGAGCTAATCGACGCGTTTTATCAGCAGCTTACCACTACTATTCAGGCATTGGCGCGCCGCCAGGCTGAGGGCGCAGGTCACGCTCAGGCTCAGCATGACCAAGATGGCCAGCATGATAACTACCTGATATTTCACCGCGACTAATGGGTCGCTACCGCCGAGGATCTGTCCCGTCATCATGCCGGGCAGGGTCACCAGCCCCATGGTGCTCATGGCAGCGATGCTGGGGGCGAGAGCCTGCTGCAGCGCGTCCTGTATAAAGGGAAAGGTCGCCTGCCAAGGTGTGGCGCCCAGGGCGAGTCGCCCCTGATATTCCTCTGGTTTTTCTTCGAAGGCGTTAAACAGACGCTGCAGCGCCAGGATATTCCCCGAGAGGCTGTTGCCCAGTAGCATGCCTGCCAGGGGGATTAGGTACTGGGCCTGATAGACGGGTGAGGGTTGTAGCAGCGCCAATAACAGCAGTGCCAGCAGGGGGAGTAGACTGATGCTTAGGCTAAAGAGTAGTGGTAACAGTAGCCTGGCCTTAGGTAGCCGGGCACCGCCTAAGATGGCGCTGGCCCCCACAAGCAGCATGACACTCAGCCAGAGCAGATTGACCCAGAGACTCTCCAGGCTAAAGAGAAACTTGAGGTAGAAGCCGACTAACAATAGCTGAGCCGTCATCCGCGCGGCGGCCAGCAGCATCTCACCGCCCTGTTTTAGGTTAAACAGTCTGCCTATACCCAGGGGAACAAGCAGCACCAGCATGAAGAGAGCAAGCCCTAGCCAGCCGATATCCAGACTCGCCTGCATCTGAGTCGCCATGGCTTAGGCCTCACCCCCGGTGCGGTTTGCGTTCAGGTATTGGCGCGACTGCATCTCGACCAGGCGACTCATAGTGCGTCTGAACTCGAAGGCCAGGGCACCCGGTGTATAGAGTTGCTCCAGCGGCAAGCTGGCCTCGAGGTAGAGTTTGACGCCCTGATCGTAGAGCTCATCTACCAGGGCGATGAAGCGCCTGGCCGGATCGTCATTTGGGGCGTAGTTGAGCTGCCGGTCCCCCGCGGCTACCGCAGCTGCACCATCTTCTGTGCCCCTGGCGCGGATCCAGCTGCGGGGCGTGCCACCAAGAGGTGGTACTTGGCTCAGGAGCAGGGTATCGAACTGGCTGGCGATGGCTATATAGTCGAGCTGTGAGCGTGGGCCGCCGCACAGGGCGTCGAAGTCGAGCCAGAGGGTCGAGGTGCCGCGGCGAATAACGCTAATTTCTCTGCCTAAGATGGTCAGCGGAGTGTCGCTGCCACCGCCAGGCTCCAGGGCATCGAAACGCCTGGAAAACTCTCCTTCATCCTGCCGGAAATAGGTCTGTACCTTGTCGAGGTGGCGCAGGCGATGGTCCATGCCGCCATCCAGATGCAGGGCATCCGTGTGCGTTTCTAACAGGGCGATGCAGGGGAGAAACCTGTCTCTTGCCAGTCCATTCTCATAGAGGCGGTCTATTGGGGTATTGGAGGTGGCGATCAGGGTGATCCCATGATCAAACAGGGCCTCGAACAGGCCCGACAGTATCATGGCGTCGCCTATGTCGCTGACGAAGAACTCATCGAAGCAGATCACCCGGTAGCTTTGGCCGAGTCGGGCGGCGATGCGCCTGAGGGGATCGCGCTTGCCGCTCTCGGCCTTGAGTTCTTTATGGACCCGCTCCATGAAGCGATGAAAATGCAGCCTGAGGGCCATTCCTTCGGGCAGGCTCTGACAGAAGAGATCCATCAGCATAGTCTTGCCGCGACCGACGTCGCCCCACAGATAGAGGCCCTTGATCGGCGCTTGATTACTTGGATGTAGAGTGCCGAGCTTGCGAGTACCTGGCTTATGAACTCCTGGCTTATGAACTCCGGGCTTATGAGCGCCAGAAGACGTTGCTTGTAGAGCTTGATAGAGAGCTTCCAGGCGCAATATGGCCTGGTGCTGAGCCGGGTCGTCGACAAAGTTCTCCTGGGTGAGTTGATGTTGAAAACCTTGGAGGGGAGAGCGCGACATGAGATGACCCAGGTAGTGAGCGGACGGTCATTATATCAAGATGTTATGAATTAAACAGCGCCCACAGGTGGCGCCGTTTTGATGGACTATTGCATGTCTGAGCGGAGTACCAGCTCGACGCGGCGATTGCGCTGTCTGCCCGCCTCATCCAGGTTGTTGGCTACAGGTACATATTCGCCCACGCCCATGGGGCTGAGCTGGGCCTTGTTGATGCCATGGGATTGGGTGAGGGTGGCAACCACAGCCTTGGCCCGCTGCTCCGATAGCCCCTTGTTGTAGCCCTGTTGGCCCTGATCATCCGTGTGACCCACTACATAGAATCTTTGCTTGGGGTGGCTCTTAAGGTAGGTGGCTAGGGTGGTGATCACTTCATCGGCCTCGGGCAGCATCTGGTCGCTGTCGAATTTGAACAGCAGTCCATCCAGGGCCACGTGGCCCTGCTGGGTGATTTTATCCTTGAGCCCTTCGAGATCGATAACCACTCTGTCGTCGACGAGCTTAGTCTCCTCCACCACCTTAATCTCGCCCCACAGGCCGCCGCTAAAACCTGTAATATACACCATGGCGTGCACTGCGCCCTCGGGGCGATCCAGTCGATATAGGCTGTAATATTGGTTTTCATCGAAACCTATATAGATCAGTGTCTTGATTCGGCGTTCGATGAGTTTTGTTTTACCACAGGCTAAGCCCTGGCAGTGAAAGCCTCGGACAAAGCCAAGCTTTTCCAGCGCCGCCTTATAGTTGGCGTCGACCTCAAACTCCGAATAGCCTCTGGGGAGATTGTAGGCAATGTCGGTGACCTTACCCTCTAACGTCTTAACTTGGTGTTGGCCCTGTTCAACACCGTCAAATACCAAGGTCTGTGCATAACCCTGCTGCTGATATTTTTGGATATAGGCGCCGGGAAGCCTGGCGATCATAGGGTGATCTTTTGAGTTTTGGGTGTCCTTGTTGCCTCTGTCCTTAAACTCGCTCTGGCTGACCTCGCTTGTCAGGTAGGCCTGGTTGGTGGCAAGCAGATCCAGGGGTTCATCAATCACCTCGACGATATCCAGCTGTAGGCCAGCGCCGTTGTGCCAATTAGAGCCATAGACAGAGAGGTAGAGCTGTTTCTTGGCAAGCGTTAGCTTGGCAGTTAGCAGCGCGGGGGTCAGTTTGGGAATGTCGCTGAGCGGGGCTATCTGTCTTGAGAGTTTGCGGTCATCGCCGCAGGCCTTCTCCTGACACTCGAACAGTATTGTGCCGCCGAGCTTCTCTATTTGCGCCTTATAGTTGTTGACGGCGTGGGACGCCAGGTAGCTGCTTGGCAGCTTGTAATTGACCCGTTTCAGCTGACCGGCAACCGTTTGCGTCTGGTAAGTGTTCTTGTCGACGCCAATCACCAGCTCGAAGGGAGTGTAGTGGCGATCTTCTTGCTTATAAAGTTTACCTTCTGGCAGGGGCTGAAAGGGGAGGTCATTGGCCAGTGCCAGGCCGCTAAGGCCTAAGCCGCCACATAAGGCGAGTGTGCAGGCGAGAGTTTGGGGTTTCATCTTAATTCCCTTTAAGTTTCTGAAAGTCGTTTTATCAATATCTGCTTGGTCATATTGCGTGCACCAGCTAAGGCGCCGGGCAATCTGTCATTATGGTGAGCCCTTGTATAGAAGCCTGGCGTTGCATCAGGTCGGCCATGGCCTGTGGCGATAGGCCTTTGTAGAGCAAGGCAACATTTGGCTGATTTGCGAGCGGCTTCAAGGCCTCGCAGCGGGTCGGCGACATGATGGCGATCGACTCGGTCTGAGCGTCTGCCAGTGCCTGCCAGTCTTGGCTATCGACCTCCATGAAGCTGAGGTTGCCTTTTAGCGCCTTGAGGTCGCCAAAGCTGGTGATTCTACTCTGCTCTATGTTCAGCAGGCTGAGATGGCTAAGGCCAGCCAGTGCCGACAGGTCGGTCAGCACGCCGCCCTGTAGGCTCAGCATCTCCAGGTTAGACAGTTTGCTCAGCCCTTCTAGGCTGACCGAGTCGCTGGATAGGCGGCAGCTCAATGCTGTGAGGGCCTGTGCCGATGTCAGCCCCAGTTGCGAGACCTGCTGCTCGATACAGGCATCGAGCGTGTTACCTTGCAGGCCGGGCTGTTTTGGCGTCGTATTCTCTTCTCGTTGGTTAAATGCTTCACTGTCTACAGGATTTGAGCCATTAGTATTTGAATCAGTGAGGATTGCACTTGCCGCATTGGCGTCTGAAGGGTTTGCATCCGTGCCTTTAAGCTCGGACCCGTTATGAGCGGGTTTGTTTAGCTCTGGTTCGTTAAGCTCTGGTTTGTTAAGGCTAGGTTTGTTAGAGCTTAGCTCTCCAGGTTCGGATGCCGACAGGTTAGCCGCTTCTACTATTTCGGGGAGCCGCTCGGCCATAAGCCCTTCGAGCAATAAGATATCCTGGGCGACTGCTGGCATGGCCTGGGTAACATAGCAAAGCTTGCTGGTTTCCAGCAGGTTGACCAGCACGGCCGCGCGGCTCTGACCAATATTTATCGCCATCAACGCCGCATAAGCCTCCCCCTGCTCCTGGGTCTGAGTCAGGCCTTGCAGCTGGTTGAGATAGTCTTGTACCTCATCTCGGGTCTGCTGAAATTGTTCGAGTCGCTTGGGCTGATAACAGCTGGAGTTTTTGTCGATTCGGGCGAGGAAGGCGCGATAGCGCGGCAGATACTCGTTGGTCAGGGTTAACATCTTACCTGCGGTGATCGCCATCTCATCGATTAAGGCGTCTTGCAGTAACGGTCTGGCATCCTGGTATTGGTCAAGCTTGTTAGAAAAGCTCTCCATCTGCTCTTTGTGTCTGCGACGGAGCTGATGGGCGCGCTTGGTCAATGGCGTCGTTTCGAGTTGAAACTGTTTGATGGCATCTCTGTCGCTATCTTTGCCGGTTTCGGCAGAGGCTGGGCCGCTCATCGAAACTAAGCTCAGCGCCGAGGTTAGCGCGAGTGCGCGCAGCAGCTTACTGCTGAAATTGGTGATGCTTTGGGGGATCCTAAGGTCTTGATCAAATAACACGACTTAGCCTTAACAGATGCGAGCGTTGAGGGGGAAGTTAATCTAGCGATTGAGCCGCCTTGGCATAGACGCTCGTGCCTATGCCAGGGCGATTAGCCTTAGAAGTAGAGGTTGTCTACTAGCTTCTCGTTGACATAGAGCTCGCACTTATCGGCGGTGCTGCTCTTAGAGGATTGAACTATACCCGCGATGGCGCCAAAGGCACCGCCTTGCTTACCCAACACAGAGCCGAAGTAGCAGTGGCTTTTCACGGCAAAGTCTTTGTAGTTAGCCTTAAGGTTTTGGGTCGGTGTGTAAGGAGGGAATCGGCCCTGCATGATAGGGTCGCCGTTGACGCTAAGTATCAAGATGTTTTTCTTGTCGTGGTAGCTGCCGTTAAACTTGAGCACAGTGCCATCGACTTCGACCGTCTTTTCAAGTGCCATGCGCGGGCCAGGATCTGAGGCGCAGGCGGTCAATAACAGGGCCAGGGATATAGCTGAGAGTGAAGCAATTTTCATTGATATAGTCCTTTATATGGGAATAAGTTGTCCTGAGAGGCTGGATAGCTTTGAAGACAAAATGTCTCTCAATATGCTTTATTCACAACCACTTAAAATAAAACTTTAGGTTTATTCGTAGCGATCCTATCGCAAAATATTGGCCGGAAACATTATTCTTTCGGGTGTATTTTGGTGGTTAAATCGTCGAAATGCTCACCTTCATCATCTTGATGCTCTCTCGCTGAAGTCTGATCTACTTATCTCTTTTGGATAATCTCATTGATCTATTCAATTTTTTAACCCTGCGATGGCTGGAATGTTAAATCAGCGCTATGAGTGTCTGACGCTGATGCTCGCTAGCTGTCAAAATTGACGATCAGCATCAGGCTAAGGACTGATGAAAATCATCCATAGGTTCAGCAGTAAGACGCTTGCCCCCAGGGCGAGGAGAAAGCTACCCAGTCGCTCCTTGGGTGGCGTGCTTTCCTCCATGACGATAGGGTAATCGAAGAAGATGGCCAGATAGAGCAGGCTTCTGAGGGGATAGGCCATGCTGGATAAGCTATAGCTTTCTCCTCGCTTTAGCTTGATGACGAGCCTGTGGGCGCGCTTACACTCTATCTGGTTACTGTTTTGGTAGCTGTGCCAGTCGAACTGCAACTGGGCTATCTCATCTCGGCTTATGCTTTGCGACGACCCAGACTTGTTGGTCAGAAAGGGGGGCAAGGTGATGCCAGATTGGCTAATGATGATCTGCTGATTTGCCTGATTATCGGCCTCTATCCCCAGGTGCGCCTTAACCTGGCGTTTACGGATAATGGCGTAAACCAGCAGGCCCATTATGGTCAATATTGGGAAGCGCAAAAAATCGAATCTGGGGTCGACTGAAGGAATGAACAGTGCCAATAAGATGAAGGGGAGCAGACTTGTGGCGAGCAGGCACTCTTTCTTAAGCGGCAGGGCAAAGAAGTTAAACGAGATGGGGAGCTTTTTCGTACTCTGCTTGTCGAGACCTAGGTATTGACTCAAGAAGACGGTATCGAACCATTTCAGATTTTCCAGTAGGTGATTGAGTGAGTTCATCTCGATGAAAAGTCCCTTTTTCTTACCATTTATGTCGAGCATCAATGCTCAGATTGCCGCGCAATACATCAAAAAGGGCAATTAAATTGCCCTTAACTGCGCTAAGAATGTCTCAGATAATCGCTGTCGACTCAAGCCTATAGCCGTAACGAGCGGAAATACCAGCTGTCACCTATGCGTAGGTATTTGCAAGCCGTTAGGTGACCGCCGCCAAGTTCATTGCTCATATCTATCTCTACTTCCCTGGCCTCGGAGGCACCAAGTCGTTCCTTCTCTATTTGAGTTACCTTGGCTGATTCGATAGAACGTATCGTTATGGAGGAGGGCTTATCATGATAGGTCTCTATGTAACTCCCATGTCTGTCGGCGAGCTGTTTCCTCAAGGTTTTCTCACCGAAGATGCCCAGCCAGGGCTCGGGAAACTCTGTCACATAGGCGTCGAAGTCCTCTGCGGCGTAGATATCCAGCATCTTGATGCAGCGCTGAGCCAAGGGGTCATTATTGAACTCTTGCTCGGTCGATGCCTGGAGATTAGTTGATATTAGCGTTCCCGCTATTGTTCCCGCTAAGGTTCCAAATAATGCTAATGCCATCCATGGTTTGTTCATTGGTTAAGTGCCTTTTTAAGCTGATGGGCTTACAGAAAATACTCTTTAAACAGCAAGCCGGTTACTGCCACAAGGGCGACTAAGGGAAAAGCTACAAACAGGCTACGGGCGACTATGGCCAAAGAGTGTCGGCGCTTTTGCAGTGTGATTGGGTAGTCGAAATAGACCAGCAGATAAAGAAGTGGCTTAATCGGGAAGTAGAGGCTCTTTAAACAGATTGATTGGCCCGATTCGAGCGTGATGATGAGTTCACTGACATCGTAGGTGGTGCGTAGGTCGCGTGTGCTTGGCCAATAGCGCACGTCTATCTGCTTTATGGCTTGTTTCTGGATTTCTATTGGGCCAGCTTTGGTATCGATAAGGCGACTGCCGGGAATACAAAGCCTTTCAGTGTTAATCTGGCAAACTTGTTTTTTGCCCCGGCCATAGATGCTAGTGATGAGCAGTTTCTTGAGGATCAGATAACCGAAGAGGGCGGCGATATTTAGCGTAAGCCAGGCTTCTGGAGGCATCAGGCTAGGATTAATAAAGGGCAGAATGGCCAATGTCAGTGGGCCAATGAAAAAGAGCAATTCTGACGGTAAGGGCAGTGGATAGAGCAGCCTGGATGATTTAAGGCGAATATCGCTATCTCGGTTTAGTTTATTTTTTCCCTTGAAATCAGTGGTACCGAACCAAGGAGTATCGTCAAGGGCTAGCTTTTCCATGCTTATCGGGGTCCTTTTAAGCTAAGTGGGCTTGTGATTGCCGCTATTTGAGTAATCAATTATGTTGCGACTGTCGCCTTGCCGAGCGCCGCGGCAGAAGCTAGCTAAAGTTATCAATACCGTGAGTAGTTTTAACATGATTTTATCCCTGATAAAAAAATGGCCCCTAGGGGGCCATTTTGTCCTTTATTGGTTGGCCTTTGGACACTCCGTTGGTGTCTCGGCTGCTATATCGGCATACTCGGGTTGCAATATCAATGGCTGTTTCTGTGCTTTTAACGAAGCCGATTGCCCTGAGCCGTCAGCGCCGCTGGCGATGGTGACTTTATAGGTCTTATGTGTATTTGGACATAAGTCTCTACCCGTTAACGCATCACCGCTGACATTGACAACATCACCAGCAAATTCAATGTAGTAGGTGGCAATGCCGTCGTCGGCGCGAATGCCTGTTAACTGGACAGTATGTTCACCTTCCTCAAGTGAGACATTTAGTGGACCCACCTTACGTTGAGGTTGGTTGTTGTCATACATCACCTTGCTATTGACCGATAATTTAAACACATCGTCGTTAAAGTTACCATTGTCACCAAAGGTGATCAGTAGCTGGCTGGGTCCAATGAAGGGGTATTGATTACTCAATACATCGGCTACTTCCACTGTGATGTAACCTGTCACGGCGCCATTGGGCACTATGATCACTAGAGTATCTGTAGTGGCCGATTTTACTGCGGCTCTAACTCGTTCTCCATTCGCACCGCTAAAGGTAACGATATTGTCCATTGGCTGCTTACTAAAACCTATGCCACTTATCTCTATCTCTGTGCCGGGAGAAGCCTTGTTAGGCGTTATATTAGTGATCGTGAGATCTGTGCCGATAAGAATTTCATAAGGCACCTCGGCCACCTCATCTCTGTGGTGTACCTCGACTTTTAAGGGGCCTACAGCGTTCTCGATTTGGCTTATATCATTAAGGTCAAAGGTCAGTTCAGTGCCCAGTTTATTGACGCTTACGAAGCTGGTGTCGAGCTGCTCTTCACCGTTGCCCAGATCGAAGACCTTCACTTCTGGTTTTGTATCACCAAATACCCCTTTAACGACAGCCATGCCACTTCCGACTATGGTAAATCGCTTAGTTTCTTGGGTCTTCTCAATGGCTCTTGGCGTGATATCTGAGGCCTTTAGTCCCCAGGTAACGATATAGTCGAGCTTGGTAGGCACATCGACCAGATCGTCTATGGTTTTGGCCATATCGACCATAGAGTCGGCAAGCTTACTGGCTTCATATACAGAGGTAATTGTACCCCAGCCCGGAATGAACTTCTGGGCGACCTTTTGCAGCATCTTGTTGATGAAGTATTTCTCGTCAATTTCTAGCGCGGTCAGGAGCGCCATGGTGACAGGGCCATAGGAGGCGCGATTGGTTGGATCGGAGATCACGGCCTTGATCTCTTTGCTGTATAACTCCTTCCCTAGATTAGTCGCAAGAGTCTGCCAGTCGTCGAAACTTGGCTTATCCTTGGCCATTAGTTTGTCGATCTCTGTGCTGATGGCTGGCAGATATTGATAAACTGCCTTGACGATAGCCAGGGCTGTTGCCTGTTTCTTGTATTTGCTGTCGTTGAGATCTATGCCCGCCGCATCGAATAAGATGGAGTAAAACCGAATGACGACATTGTCAATAATGGTTCTTATCGCCAACATCTTACGGGCATCTTGGGCTCGTTTATCGTAGGCCTCTTGTCCTCTAAAGCTAAATGGACTGGGCCCAAAAATGCCATCAACACCAGGTGTGATGATCTGATACAAACAATCTGTGTAGACACACTTGTCGATAAGAGAGTCGCTAGACCAGAGTGAAATGCCTAACCAAGTACCAGATTGAGGCCCCATCATGCCCGAATCCCAAGGTGTAGTGATATGGTCGGCAATCGGCTTGTTGAGAGACGCTAGATCGGATTTAATCTCTCCCGTCTTGCTATCAATAGGATAGATTCTGGCGCTTAAGTAGAGTTGGCTGCGATTTCTGATCTCAACGCAGCCATCAGCATTTAATACCTGATACCACTTGGGATCGACCCCTTCGCCACAATTGTTAAGTATCTCTGTGCTGTTTTCGGCGAAGGTCGTGGCCGCCATCGACATGTCGAAGGCTTGCCAGGTGCCATTGGTTTCAGGGTAGGAGACAATGCTGGGCTCAATAGCAGAGAGCGCCTGGTTGTTACTCGAATTTTCCGCACTGTGATTCAGTGAATTGAACATCGCTACTGAGGGTGCTTTGGAAGATTTCAGCAAACTTTTCGAGGCTAATTCTGTCTTTATCTTTGACTCAAATTTATTGAGTAAATCGTAAGCCTCTGCTTTTCTCGCCTTATAGCCGAAGAAGCTGGTGTCTCTGGTTAACGCAGCTTTTGCCTCAACTAAGTAATCTTGATAAGCCTGTGTCGTCTGCACTGTTTGAATAAACTTTTCTGTGCTGACTCCTCTCGCCTCATAGTAGTAGTTCATATGAAGCACCAGGCTTGCCAAGGCCGTCGATTCGAAGCTTAATGAAATACTGTCTTGGTTCATGGAATAGACTGTACTCAGGTAGGCTTCGAGTTGCCCGTTGGCATCATGGGTATAAGTGAAAATGACTTCAGCTTCGCTGCCCATCTTCTCAAGTTCGAAGCTATTGCCATCAAAGGCTTGGGCCATCTCTGGATAGATCCCCCCAATGGCAACCAAAGGTTTGGCTGACGGTTTGAGGACACTAACGGCTATCTCTTGCGTGATGATGAAGGTAATGGGATTACTTTGACCATGCGCGTTGCTGACCGAATAGCTGCCACCGCTCAAAGATTCAGGCACTATGGTACTAATAGTGTTTTCGTCGATAAGCTGTGCGTTGACAGGTTGGTTGTTGAAGAAAACACTGGTGTCTTCATCAAAGTTGTCGCCACTTAGCGTTATTTGTTGGCTGGGTTTGAGGCTTCTTGGGTTAGAACTCATGAGTAATGGCAACGCCGCGTCGCCTATCTCAATCGGAAACGGGTCTGATTTGTTTGTGCCGGCAACAACTGAGAGTTGACCTTTACCCATGTCCTGAGGAAGTACAAAGGTTAGGTGGCTGCGTTGTGATGAGTGTTCGATCTGCTTTGGAAACAGGTTGTAAATTCTGCCGTTTATATTTACCACTAAGAGGGTATTTTCAGACGCTTGAGACAGTCCTTCTACTGTGAGTTCGAATTCGTCTCCGGCTCTGAGGTAATTTTTGATCTTATTCTGGGCAAAGAGTGTATGTAGTGATTCGATAAAGAGATCGCCAGGCTGGGTCCAGGAGACGATGTTGGCTGGAACTAAGCGCTGAACGTCATTTTTGTCGAATATATTGTCGTTGTCGTCATCGATATCCAGGTGATCGATAAATTTATCATTGTCGGTGTTAGTGGGATCATTGCTGTTGCCGCTTTCTAACTGATCATCGATACCGTTACCATCGGCATCACGCTCTAGAAAGTTGGGGGCTCCGTCATTGTCCAAATCTTCCATACCTTCGATGGTATCGTTGAAACTATCGCCGTCTGAGTCCGTATCCAACCAGTTTGGAGTGCCATCCTTGTCTGTATCTAGCCCTAGATTAGCCAGGGCCGTAGTGAACTCTATACCGTCGATAATGCCATCTTTATCTTGATCATTTTCGTTGATATCTGAACCTAAGGCAGGCTCTTTCGTATCGTCGAATCCGTCGATATCTTGATCGTTAAACATAGTCACCTGATAGGTGAGGTCGCTGCCGCCTGCATAATTCTCATCTATGATACTGAGCTGATAAGTACCTGGTGAATAGATAGGGAAGTTCACTACATAGGTATTGGCTTGCGTGTATCGATATAGCTGAATGTCATTGATGACCAGTCCGTCGGCGTCTGAGACATAAACCTGAGGCTTGAACCTTGACGAAGGAGAGGTGAAATAGGCAGTGTAGGATCGCGGTTTATCGACGTGGAATTTGAAGAGATCGCCCTTATCAAACTCTGAGTCAATGACACCTTGTACCCTGACGCCGAGATCGATTTCGATTGGGGTGGCTACCGCAGGATTGTCATTCGGCTCCTGTTCTACAAATAGAGGATAAGTACGCTTGCTGGCATCAAAAGGATAATCATCCAATTCATCTACCACGCCGTCGCCATCTTCATCCTTGTTTTCCCAGGTGCCCACCTGAGGTGGCTCTGTGGGATCGGTAGGATCCGTAGGTTCGGTGGGGTTAGTGGGATCTGTGGGGTCGACAGGATCTGTTGGCACCTCAGAGGTTGGGCCTTCTCCCTCTTCGAGTTCGCCGTTGCAACCCGTTATTGCCAGGGTCGAGCTAAGCATGAGTGCCAGCCAATGTTGCTTGGTCAGGCGAGACGTGTATTTCATCTTATATATCCCTATGATTTTACAAGGTCCAGATTTTTTGTTTGGTATTGAATATTCGGTTTAGCTGTTTCGCTGAGCTTACATTCGAAATGGGGTCTGCATACGCATCAGTCCCTGAGCCGTGAGTGCCAGATAGGTATCTCCCGTCGCCAACCCCAAGACATTACAGGCCAGTTGTTCCCGGCTTGGGTTATAAAAGGGGGAGGTCACTATCTCCTTGATGATGTAGTTGGCAAAGGGGACGATCAGCTTCTGGCACCAGCGCACCTCTATCTGTAACAGGTTGGCGTCCTGCACATTCAGTTGTCGGTTATTGCCCACATTCTTGGGGGCTGGGTCACGGAACATCAGGTTGTTGTTGGGGATCTCATGTACATAGCCTGTATGGTATTTGCTTCTTACCTTAAAGCGGTCGAAGGTCTCTCTGTCGGGGCTGAGTATGGTGATTTGGCTCTGTACAAGGCTTGCAACTCTCGCCTTGGCATAGGCCTGTACCGTGTCACCCGTGCTTGTACCGTGCGCAAATAGCGGCATCATCCCCTGGGCCAGCCCCTTGCGCATCTCATTAATGTTGCCATGATGTAGGGTGCCAGCCCGGACGGCGGCAACCGTGGCCGCATCCAGGGTGCTCTTGCTGGTATAGATAAAGGCCCACTGCACGATCAACATCATGGCAACCAGAATGATGGGGATCAGAAAGGGCAGGGCGAGGCTGAACTCGAACATGCTCTGTCCTCGCTGTTTAGAGCGTGCCCCTATCATAGCCCTGCCTGCGCCGTGCTTTGTGGCTGACTCTGCAACTGATTTAGAGCGTCAAGCAGTGCCCTGATTTGACGGCCCACTGCCGAGTCGGTATCCCCCTGGTTGCTGGCGGTATTAAGCACGTTAGTGGATTGCTTGATACGCACCAGCCCCATGTTGTACCAGGCCTTTTGGTTATTAGGTTCTAGCTCTATGCAGCGTCGATAGGCGGCGATGGCGGCTTCATGGCGGTTGGTGCGGGTATAGATGTTACCCAGGCGAAACCAGGCTGGCGCATAGTTAGGCACACTCTTTAGCACCTCGAGGTAGAGGCTCTCGGCCTGATCCAGCATGGCCAGCTTGTAGGCGTGCTCCGCCTGGGATTGAATCGCCATGATCTGCTCGTTGCCCTGGTGCTCAGGCTTCTTAGGCGTCGATGAACAGGCGCCGAGTAACGCCGTAACGGCGACGATTAGCGAGAGGCGTATTAGTTTGCCCATGTCAAAATATCTCCGGGTTTTATCTGTTTGTGGGTAGAGTTGCCTGCCGCCAGCTCCAAGACCTGGGTGGCGCCTCGGCAGGCACTGCTGCGCCAGGGCTTAAGATCGCGAGTGATCTTGAGCACCTTATTGTTTTTATTGAGGTAGACGATATCCAGCGCGTAGCGCATCCCTAGGGTGTGCACCGAGTTGCAGGGCGCTATCAGCATCCCCTGCTCGTTAGAGAGGGGGCGACGGCCCAGTAGACCCCTGAGTCTGAGCCAGGGCGTATCGGCCACAAAGACTTCGTTGATCGCCTGTCCATCTGGGGTCTTCATTTTGGTTTTCTTCATGTTAGAGCTCGTACATAAACTTCATGGCAATCGGGAAGGCCAAGATCATAAAGGTCACGGGAAAGATGAAGACGATCAGCGGGAAGACCAGCTTGACCGGCGCCTCCAGGGCCTTCTTCTCGGCGCGCTGGAAGCGTTCGACCCGGCGTTGATCCGACTGGATCCTCAGGGTCTGACCCAGGCTGGCACCGGTTCTTTCCGCCTGTGCCAGGGCGCTGACCAGGCTGTTGATCTCTGTGACTTGTACCCGGTCGGCCATGTTACGAAACGCCTGGGCACGTGACATACCGGCACGCATGTCGCGGATCACCTTCTCAAATTCGATTCGCAGTGGGCCGACGGGGCCGCGTTCGACCGCCTGGCTAAGCGCCCCAGTCATGTTCAGGCCCGCCTCGATGGACATGGTGAGGTAATCAAGGTACACGGGCAGGCTCTTGACGATCAGACCCTGGCGTTTCTTTCGCAGATCGTTGAGGGTCATTACCGGTAGGAAGTAACCCAGTACGCCTGCCAGTAGTAGGTATTGAGGCACATAGGCGTCGAGCATGGCACTACAAATGAGTGCCAGGCCCAGGCTAAACAGGGTGCTGAGAATACGTATGGCAAAATATTGCTCGGCGGTCATTATGTAGGATAAACCCGAGACCTGGAGCTTCTTGGAGACCCGCTCCAGATAGTCGACGCTGAGGTTTTCACTGACGTAGAAGGCCAGTAAACGCACCAAGGGCCAGATAAGTTTAAGACCCGGCGATAGCGGGTCCATAAATTCGCGGTTTTCCTTCGGTACTCTGCGGTAGATTCGGGCGCAGCTTACGATCAGGAAAACGAAAGAGACTACGAAACAGGCGACAATAAGATTGACCATGATTATTCCTATACGTCTATCGCGACGATCTTACGGATCGACAGGTAGCCACTGGTGAGCATGATGATGACCATGGCTATCAAGGCCCAGCCCATAGGCTCTGTGAGTATGCGACCCATGGCACTGGGCTCCATGTGGTAGAGCACCACGCCGATGAAGACGGGCAGTAGTGTCATGACGATTCCCTGCATCTTGCCCTGGGAGGTGAGTGCATCGATCTTGCCTTCCATCTCTATCTTGCGGCGCAGAGTGGCGGAGAGCCTTAGCAACACCTCGGCCAGGTTACCCCCGACCTCTCGGGAGATCTGCATGCCGGCGGTTACCAGCTGAAACTCCTCCTCGGGGATGCGTTTAAACATGTTGTCCAGCGCCGTGTTGAACTCGACCCCCAGACGTTGTTCGCGCAGGAAGAGTTGGAACTCTTGCTTGATCGGCGCCTCCATCTCTTCTGCCATAAACTCGATGGCGTTGCTGACGTTGGCGCCCGACTGCATAGAGGAGGCGATCATGTTGAGCGCATCGGGCAGCTGGTGGACAAACTTACGGCGACGGCGCTTGTGCAGGAACTGATAGGCGAAGCGCGGTAGCAGGGCCAGCACAATACTCAGCAAAATTCCCAGTACCCAGGAGCCGAAGAAGAGCCGAACGACGAAAGGCACCGCCAACAGGGTCAGCATGTTGATGACAAACAGCTGTCTCGGCTCGATAAACAGGAACATATCGAACAGGTTGGTGCGGGCCGAGCTGGTGAAGGTTTCCTGGTAGCGCTTGGCGAATCGGGTCGACAGGTGCTTAAGTGCCCACACCAACATGGTGACCGAGACAAACGCCAGCAGGGCGGCGACTAACGGACTACTCATAGCGGCTATCCTTGTCGAATACGTCCAGACGTACGGCGACCCCTTGCTTTCTCAGCTGTTCATAGAACTCAGGCAGGGTGCCGGTTGCAGTGTAATAGCCCTGCACCTTGCCCTGTTCGTCGAAGCCTGTCTGCTGGAACTTGAAGATCTCCGAGAGCTGTACCACTGAACCCTCGATACCTGTGACCTCGCAGATGCTGGTGACCCGGCGTGAGCCATCACTAAAGCGCGACTGTTGCACTATGATGTTGACCGCAGAAGTGATCTGTTCGCGAATCGCCGTGACCGGCAGATCCATACCCGCCATCATCACCATCACCTCGAGACGTGAGATACAGTCTCTGGGGGAGTTGGAGTGGGCCGTGGTGAGCGAGCCGTCGTGACCCGTGTTCATTGCCTGCAGCATGTCGAGAGCCTCGCCGCCACGACACTCACCAATCACCACACGATCGGGGCGCATTCGTAGACAGTTCTTGACCAGATCGCGGATCTCGATGGCACCCTTGCCCTCCTGGTTTGGGGGACGGGCCTCGAGAGAGACAAGGTTGGGCTGATAGAGCTGTAGCTCGGCGGCATCTTCCACAGTGACGATACGTTCGTTGTCGGGGATGAAGTTAGACAGCACGTTCAGCAGGGTAGTCTTACCCGAGCCTGTGCCCCCCGAGATGACCACGTTGCGCTTCTGTTTTACGGCGATCTCGAGAAACTCAGCCATGGCCGGGCTCATGGAGCCAAAGGCCACCAGATCGTCACAGCTCAGGCGTCGCTGCATAAATTTACGTATGGTGATGCAGGGGCCCTTGAGCGCCAGTGGGGGGATCACAGCATTCACGCGGGAACCATCCTTGAGGCGGGCATCCACCATGGGGGAGCTCTCGTCGATTCGGCGGCCTATGGGGGTCACGATGCGCTCGATGGCGCCCAGCACCGCCTGATCGTCGGAGAAGGCGATATCCGACAGGTAGAGGTTCCCTGCCTTCTCATAGAAGATCTGATCATGGCTGTTGACCATGATCTCGGTGACATCCGGATCGGCAATCAGCCCCTCGAGCGGGCCAAGGCCTATGGTCTCGTCCAGCACTTCTTTGGTCAGCGCCGAGAGCTCAATATCTTCCGGCAGCTTGAAGTTGTCGATGATCTGCTTGAGCAGCACCTCACTCTGGGCACGCAGCTCGGTGTCGCTCATCTCACTGACGTTAACCCGGCGCAGGTCCATCTGCTTGAGCAGCTCGGTATGTACCTTGCGACGCCATTCGTTACGCCTCTGAATCTGGGCGCTCTGCTCCGTCACTATCTGAGGTTGGGCCTCGACGGCGGCAGCCACAGGAGCGCTCGCCATGGGGGCGGCCTGTGTCGCTACCGGTGCAGCTGGTGGCGGTGGTGTCTCGGCGGGTGCGCTGGCCTGAAATTGCGGATCGCTGCTCTGCACCCTGAGCTGGTAATCGCCCACCTGAATCTTGTCGTTGAGGCTGAGGGGGCCAAACTCCTGGTGTTTCTCGTCGTTGACGCGCACGCCGGTGCGACTCTTGTTGTCGACGATGAAGATCCCCTCCTTATTTTGCCGCAGGGTGGCGTGATGCTTGGAGATCTTAAAGCCTCGAAGGACGATTAGCTGATCCGGGTCTTTACCCACACGGCATTCGCTGTGAATACACTGGAACTCGCCGACCTTGGTGCCTTTGGTGGTGCTGACTAAGATGTTAAACATGAGCTGCTCCTAGTCCAAGATGTAGAAAGCTTCGAGCTTGGTGGCTTCTTCCGCCATCTCAAGGCCGCGATTGAGTTGAGTGTCATGCTCCTCCTGCCCCGG
Source organism: Shewanella insulae (assembly GCF_009831655.1). Classification (GTDB taxonomy): domain Bacteria; phylum Pseudomonadota; class Gammaproteobacteria; order Enterobacterales; family Shewanellaceae; genus Shewanella; species Shewanella insulae. The sequence continues at coordinate 154,938 of NZ_WRPA01000012.1, forward strand.
ATAGACCACCACGGGAGTGACGAAGATAACCAACTCAGTCTTGTCGTCTTTAAAGTCGCGAGACTTAAAGAGTTCACCCAGGATGGGGATATCACCAAGTAGCGGGAACTTATTGACTATCTTAGACATTTCGCTGTTGACCAGACCTGAGATCACTATGGTTTCGTTGTTTTTCACATTGATCACAGACTCGGTGCGGCGGGTCAGCATGCCGGGAACACCATCGACGGCTACCGAAGGGTCGATAGAGCTGACCTCGGCCATGACCCGGCTGACGATGTTTTGCTGCTCGTCCACCACGGGCTCGATATCCAACTTGATACCGTATTCTTTATATTCGACATCCACGGCGCCCAGGCCGCTGACGCTGCGGATGGGGAACTCGCCACCGGCCAGGAAGCTGGCCGACTCGCCGCTGCGGGTGGTCAGGTTAGGCTGGGCCAATAGGCGGGCATCGCCCTTTTCAGACAGTAACTGGATCTGGCTGCCGATGCCCGAGACGATACCCAGCGAGCTCCAGCCGCGGGTGTCCAGCACACCTATGTTGTCGGCAATGGCCTCGGTGATCGCCTCTGTGTATTGGCCTGGTGAGGCGACGTTGAAGATAGGGTTGGCGGTGAATCCCTTGGCCACACCATAGGCAGGACCGGCCATGGAGGTTTCCCATTTGATGCCGACGTTATTGAGGGTAGACTTGTTGAACTCGACGATCTTGACCTGCATCTTCACCATGGGCGACATGGTCTTGGCAAACTTGAGGTACTTCACCAGCGAGACTATGTTAGGACCGGCTTCGAGGATCTTCTCCAATTGCTCTTTCTGGGCCAGGTCGGCCTCGCCCTGAACTATGATCAGGCCATCGCTTTCGGAAACGGTGAGCGAGGGGAAGGCGGAAAGCATCTTCTTCACCATGGCCGTGGTGCGCAGGCTGTTGTCTGGAGTGACGGTGAGGCTGAGCTTGATCAGCTTGCCATCTTTCTGCCATAGCTGCAGGTCGGTATTGCCCGGGGCTTCGCCGATCAGCAAGACGCCCTTGTTATCGACGACCTTGGCACTGAGCACCTTGCCGTTACCCACCACGATACGCTCGACATTGGCCGCCTTATAGAGCTCGACGGCGCCGACATAGAGTTTCATGGGGCGGTTGTTGTGTGCCATGGTAGAAGCAGACAGCAGAAGGCAGATCCAAAAAAATGCGACAATTTTCAATGTTTTCATAATACGGCTTTATCTTTTTGTTGGCTGAGTTGCTCTAGCATCTCTTTGGGAAGCGGGTAGGTTTGGGTACTGGTCTTGATGCCGTTGCCACCGGTGATCACCTCGACGGCGAGCTCGTGGTTTTCTTCTTCGTGATTAAACAGCTGGCCTTCGTGCATAGAGATAAATTCCAGCGCGCTAGACTCCTTCTGGTTTCTCAGCAGGGTGACGAAGTCGCCTTTCTCTTTCGCCAGCGAGACGCGTGCGGCGTCGTTTACCGACAAAGCTAGTGTCACTGTGTTATAGGCGTTGGGGTTGTCGTATAGGGTGTCGACCAGCTCGGGATTGACATCTATGCTGCGTCTGCCGGTGGCCAGTACCGTGACATCCTCCAGCAGCAGCTGGAGTCTTTTTCGCTGGTCACCACGTCCTTCTTCTTTGAAGGCCAGAAGCAGGTCGATATGATCCGAGGGTACCAGCATGCCGGCACTCGAGTTAATCTCATCGATATCTATGGTGACGGCACGCTGCCCCTCTTTAAGAATGTCGGAGAACTGCGCCACGCGCATGCCGGGCAGATAGGTCTCGATTAGCGGGCGGCCCGGCGCCATGGGTTGTAGCAACATCTGACCGGCGATCTCGCCGAAGCGGCTAGGATGTATGGCATCCAGCGGCAGGGTATCGGCGCGGATCTGACGCACTGACATGTTGGCCTGGGAGATGATGTCCCCCTTCTGCAGGGGCTGGGTGGCAACGATCACGTCGGCCAATTCTATGTTGTCTTTGGTTAACTCGTCTCTGAGTTCCTGCTCTTTGGCTATGAAGTAGTTCTTGGTCGCCCATGCGGAAACACCACCTAAGATCAAGGCAATAACTAGCAGCACCCAATTGAAGTCAATTGATTTTAATTTCATCGTCAAACCTGAAGTTAGTTGGGGAGTATCGAGAGCGATTTCGTGTAGGCAAACGCCGTATACCACTCGGTGAGGGCATCGGCGCAGAGGTCTAGCACATTGTCATCATTGCTGACGGGGGTGAGCAGGGCGGCGACTAAGGCGCCGCATACCACCAGGTATTCGACGCTGGCCTGGCCCCGACAGCGGGTGTTGCTTAACTGCATGGGTTCATCATCCTTGTTTGACTTGATTGGCAACTATGTAAACTTGCGAATTTCGGGTGTCGAAACTGATATCGACACTATTGGTTCCCTGACGCATCTGTAGGGCGGCCTTTCCCGATTGGGTATCGAGAATGGCTGTCTCTTCTACCCATCCACGCTGCTGGTAGTGGCGGCGGTAGTAGTGGTAGTTACTGGCCAGGCTGCGGGGGCTGCTGAGCACGATAGTGCGTCCCTGCTTGTAGAGATCGGTCGAGGCTATGTCTGACAGTACGGTGGCGCCGGTGGGCTGAGGAAAAGTATTGCGTCTGACCTTGGCCAACTCATTTTCTTCCATGTTCTTGGTGATACCGACAAAGGCGGTGACGCCATCAAACTGCTGGCTGATGCGGGCGGTTAGCAGGTAGGGAGGCTGCAGGCTGTTGATCACTAAGTCACCGTTGAAGGGACGGGAATCGAAGCGTTCGCTATCCTTCTGCCAGGCTTTAGTAAAGAAGGCCGCAAGCTGGGCTTGGGTCTGAGTGTCTTTAACCACCCAGGTCTTCATAGGATAGCCGTTGTAACGCATCTCATCGGCGACTATCTCTACCTTGGCGGTGTCGGGAAAATCTATTTCTGGCCAGTCGCTTGCGTGTGTGAGGCCGGTAAATAGCGCGAGGATAAGGGGAAAAATTGATTTCATGGGATCAGCCTCCACAGTTCTTGGTGCCATAAGTACATAGGCGGTTGGCGGGCAGCACATCGGGCTCGACGAATCCCAGCTTCAGCGAGTTTGACCTGATCTCTTTGCCGAATGGGATGATGCCGATGAGGTTTTGGGCGGTGCGGATCACACCGACATCCATATAATTGGTCAGTACCAATCGTCTTACCCGGTTCTTCACATGATAGGGGCCGGCGGCGTTCCAGCCTGAGGCGAGCAGGGCGCTTTGTCCCTCGACGCTCAGGTTTAGCGAGTCGAGATCTTCCATCTCGAGGTTTTCCAGATCTGTCTTGATCTTGGTGCGATAGAACTGATCTCTGGGCAGTTTAAAGCCGGTGAAAGAGAGCATGCCCACGGCCTGCTCGACGGTCTTGCCGTAGGTGCCGGGTGTTCCTGTGCCCTGCTGGCTGCCACCAATCCTGGCCAGTTCCTGTTCATCCTTGGCCGACTCCTGCAGGTTCTTTAGCAGCAGGGTCTCTTTCCCGTCACGCTTGAGTGGATACTTAAGTAGCGGGTGGACGTTGTTGTCCCAGCTCCACTGCTCCCGCTCGCGGGTCGCGATCTTACGCCCATCTTGCTGATAGAAGCGCCAGGGAAGGTATTTCATCTGCTCTTCATCTGAACGAATGGCCACATAGAGGCCGCTACGGCGGGGCATTCTATCGGGCCGTCCCTCTTTCCAAACGGTGCGCTCCCAGGCGTTGTAATGGGCGGCTTGATCTGCCCTGTGCTGGGCGCTAGAGACCTTAGCCAGTAAGGGGAAGATGATCAGCAAGGGGATGATCACCAAGCTTAAACCCACTACGCTTTCAACCAGGGCCTGCCCCCGTTGCTGTGTATTGGTCATTAGAGCATCCTCGTAAGCGCCAGCACTGCGGTGCGCTCGCCGTTGCTGGAGTCGGTGAGACGGGTCTGCCAGAAGGGGTTATAGAGGTTGCCATATTCGTGGCGACCATCTCGTCTGGCCCAGGAAGAGGTGAGCTGCATCAGATCTTTGGGGCGTGAGTAATAGGCCTGCGCCGTCGCCAGGGCCGTCATGCGATTACCCAGCATCTTCTCGTCATTTGCCGGGTTGAGGCCATCGCCCACTAGCTGCACACTGCTCGAAGTGCCGACCTTTTTGCGTTCTTTTGAGACGACTATGGCGATATTATCTGTCTGACTTTTCTTGTTGGCGCTGCTTGAGAGGCCAAAGAAGGGGCGTACTCCATTGTAGTCGCCGCGAGTCTCTTGGGCGTAAGCAGCCAATTGGGCTCCCCTGCGGTTTATTCTGCGACTTTTTCCCCAGGTTTGGCGATCGCCTACACGGCGAATATCGGCGCGATCATCCGAGCTGGTTGAGCCCCAGCCAAGGGGGGTCTCTCTGTATCCGCGCCAGCGACAACCCGACCAGCTACAACGAAACTTGGAGAGGTGAAAACTGATGGTGTCCATAGAGGTCCAGGACTCCGCCTGACCATTCTTGTAGCTAATGAGATCGCTGCCACCGGTTTTTTGAGTCTTCCAACGCAGGGGGAACAGGGTCATCGACCAGATGCCCCCAAGTTTGTAAGTTCGCTTTTTACTGAAGGGGTCGCGGGAAGCCAGGGTCACGCCGATGAAGTCCTTAAACTGGGTCTCCTTTCTATTAGAGCCGCGACTATGGCGCTTCTGAAATGATATCCAGGTATCTTTTACATCGGCAAATAGTAGAGGGTTCTGTGCCAGATCCAGCCTCGCATCGCCATCGTTGGCCTTTACCACCTTACCGGCCGATTCGATGCTTGAGGCCATGCCGGCATAGTGGATCACCTGCTGCGAGCTGCTCAGGGTCCATAGGATGGCGTCTTCGGCGTAGATCAAGCCCTCGAAGACGGGTTGTGCCACCTGATTGATGGTGCCCACCGCCTGTTTTATGCCACGGACGACGGCACCGACATAAGGCACCCAACATAGGCTATAACAGGCATTCTGGGCGAATCTGTCTGTCATGTTAAACCAGGAGGAAAGCCCCACCATCTGCGCGATGGCGACCTGGTTTGCGACCGAGGCGCGGTTGGTATAGGCCTTGAAGTTGAAGTCTCTGGCGGCGAAGGTGGCGACGCTGTAAGCCGTGTTATCGGCGGTGTTTTGCAACTTGGTCGCGTTGAGATTGACCTTGGCCGTATTAAAACTGTAGAGCACAGACATGAGTGCGAGCGACATCAGCATTAAAGACAATGCCATGGCCTGCCCTCGCTGTCTGGAGCGCATGGTATTAGGTTTCATAGGAGTCTCTTGGCTAGTGTAGGACGAAAAGGGAGGAGTTAATCTACGCCGCTACCTGAGCCACCGCCTGAGCCGGTACCACCGCTGGCACTGTTCGCAGCTTGGTCATAGTTGCCTAGGTTGTAATCCTGGTTGGCTACACCGTTCGCAGCGGAGGCTGAACCTTGTGCTTGACCTATTTGGCCGCTAGCACTCTGGCCAGAGACTTCGGCGGAGAGGCCGGCGACCTGATTGCGTACCGTCTTGCCGAAGAAGCTGTAGACGCCAATAGCCGAGACGGCGATTAAGGCGACTATGATGATATATTCGGTCATGCCCTGACCTTTTATGTTTATCTTTTTCACCATAAGTTCCTTTTATGATCTATGGAAAGGCAAGTGCCATGGCACTTGCCTTAGTGTTGACCCCAAAAAAGTCGTGACCCCAAAACAGGTTTAACGCTTGTCGGTTTACTTAGTGCCGCCAGCGCTGCTGTTGGCAGCTTGATCGTAGCTGCCCAGGTTGTAATCCTGGTTGGCCACACCGTTTGCAGCGGTGGCTGCGCCTTGTGCTTGACCAATCTGACCATTAGCACTTTGGCCTGACATCTCGGCAGACAGACCGGCGACCTGGTTACGGATAGTCTTACCGAAGAAGCTGTATACCCCGATGGCAGACACGGCAATCAGCGCGACAATGATGATATATTCGGTCATACCTTGACCACGTTGCTTTTTATTTAACATCTCTTTTCTCCTTGAGAATATATAATTAAGACTCGGTTATTTTATCGTCATGCCTTAGTGTCTCAATTATCCCTAGGAATAATATTGCCGTGCTCAACCTACCCGTTGTTATTATTTTCTTACTTATAATTGGTTATATTTAACCAGGAGTTGTCCTCGACTCTTACAGTCGGTTTTTTTGTAAATGTTTTGTAAATGCATCTTGATGGTGTTGATTGAAACGTTCATTTTATTTGCGGCTTCTGAATTACTCAGGCCCTTACAGATAAAAGAGAGTACCTCTTTCTCTTTCTTGGTGATCCCTTGAAACAGCGCATGTTGCTCGGAGGCTTTAGCGGGTTTTTGCTGGGTCTGAATATAATGGGATAGGGCACTGAGGCTAAAAAACAGGTTGCCCTCGAGTACATTGTCAAGCATCTGCATGATGGCATGGGCCGGACTGCACTCCTCGGTCGCACCGCTAAAGCCATGTTTTATTAGGGTTAGTTCATCTTCCATCGAGAGGGTTTCGCAGATGGCAATATGTTTGCCGGCCGACAAAAGCTCGGGATCTATCTGACCGAGTTCACTATGAACGTCTTTGAAGAAGTGAAAAAGAATTTTGGGTTCTTTCTGTGGGTTGTACCAGGCCGTTAATGGCTTAATGCTGGTATTAACCTTTAAATTGAGTAGCCCGGAAATATTCTTCAATAGCTGAATGTTTTTCGGCGACTTACTTAGGGTAAATAACTCTCCATTATACATTTCACGTCCTTATGAGATTTATAATGTACTACTTTGTTACTAATAGGGTGTTTTTATTTGTTCGAGCCTAATACTTTATTATGACTAATTTATTAAACGCTCGTTTATTTTTCCATATTCTATATAAGAAGGAATTAATATCAAGTGATGATGAGCTACTACCTTCGGGCAGGTTGCATGGGATGTCAGCTTAGGATGAGACGCTGTGCTTGAAGTCGCATGCGCGAGTAGTGAGTGAGGAGCAGGATTAAGGCGGCAGATTGCCGCCTTGGCCATAGCTCGGTTTAATCGATTGATATGACATTAAGTTGCCAGTCGGGGAGCTTTTCCTCGAGATCTGGCCTGATGCGTGACAGGTCGCCGCGAATGACAATCACAGGTGCTTGGTTAAAATAGCCTTTCGCCATGGCCTGCAGGGCTTGGGGGGTTAACTGCTGCCAGCGTGTGAGTCTAGCTGTTAAGGAGTCGGCTCGTGCTTGCCTAGCCAACGCCTGGCTATAGGCTTCCACGCGTTGTTGTGGGTTATCAAGACGCAGGACTAACTGGCTAAACTGTGAGGTTTTCAGGGCAGCCAACTCTTTGTCTGAGGGGGGAGCATCGGCCGCTAAGGCAAGATGATCTAAGATACCGCGAATGAAGGCGCCTGTGTGCTGCAGTTGGGTGGCGCCATAGTATTTGAGGATACGTGCCATGGGGTTGTTAAAGCAACGACCGTAGATGCCATAGGTGAGTCCCCGTTGCTCCCTGAGATCGAAGTAGAGACGCCCAGAGACGCTACGGCCGAGCCAGCGGCTGAGGGCGTCACAGGCAAATGCCGAGGCTTCTTGATCATCTTGTCCTAGCGGCAGGTGATAGCCGATCCGCACCTGAGTCTGTACCGTGCCCGGTGCATCGATGACAAACACTTGCTTGCCATAAGGCCTAAAGGTATCGACGAATGTCTCTGTCTGCCTCTGTTGCTCGCCCAATTGACTCAGGCTAATGGCAAGTCGTTCCCTTAAGCTGTCATCCACTTGGGGGGCTCCCTCCAGCATTAGATGCCATTGGCTCTGGGCCTTGGTTTGTGCGAGTAGGGAGAGTAGCTGAGGTTCATCCAGACTTTGCTGCAGGGCCCTGTTATTCAAGGCGTTAGTATAGGGATGCTCGCCGCCGAGGATCTTCTTGGCCCAGACCTCTTCTATCTCGCTGCCGTTAAAGGCTCGAATGTGCTTATCCAGGGCGAGCTGGCGCCTAAGCCTTGGCAGATCCAGCTCGCCATAGGCATCGGACGACCAGCTTTGAGCCAAGATATCGACAGCCGGCGCCAGTTTTGATGCCGGGCATTTGAGGCTTAGTCGTAGGCCATGAATGCTAGGGTGTACGGTCAGCCCCTCTAGACAGGGCAGGTCGTGGTGATTGGCCAGTTTGACACTAAGCTGTTCGAAAGCCGTGTGCAGAATATCGAGGTTTTCATAGGGGGCATATGGACTCACGGCCAGCAGGTGTATGCCCACCAATTGCGAGGGCGTGCCGGGGAGTCGATGCAGGCTCACATGGTCTGACAGCAAGATAACCTCCGGTGACGCCATAGGCCTAAAATCGCGTCTTGCCAGCGCAGGTGCATTGGTGGGGGCGGTGAAGCTCGGCACCTTTGGGGCTTGCACCTGTGTAAAGGTCAGCCGGGTCTGCTGACAGCCGCCGCTCCAGAGGCTGCAGATGAGGATCAAGAGTAAGCTTATGGGTCTCATAGCACCTTCTCCTCCAGTGAGTCGGACAGGCCTTCGGGCAGCCACTCTAATATCGCCTTGCCCCAACGTATGTACCAGGGAGGCAGCAGGTCGAGACGAACATAGCCCGGACTCAGATACTGCCGGGTAACCCTTTTGATATCGGCCTGGGTCACGGCGTCAATTCGCTCCCAGGGGGCAGATAGGGGATGAGTCCTATCCCTCTGTTGGCTGGTGCCGAGTAGATTGGCCAGACTGACGTTGTTGTCCAGTTTTCTCAGGTGGGCGAGCAACCAACGACGTTTGAGTTGATCGAGTTCGCGAGGCGTCACCCCTTGGTTGGCCAGCAGTTCGACCATGTCTGTGATGCGCTCGCTGAGATCGTCGAGGGAAATCTTGGCTCTGGGCACCAGGATGAGATTCATCACCCCTAGATGTTCCATGGAGAGGGGGATAGAGTAATGCAGCAGGGTTTCAGGCGTCTTGAGGTTGTATCGTTCCAGCATGCTGGTGCGGTTTTGTAGCAGATAGTCTTCGACCAGCGTTAGGGCGGCGGCGTCTGGATGCAATGCGCCCACTGTGTGCCAGGCGAGTAAGATTCCGGGCCAGGGGCCGCGGCTGTCGACTATCTCGCCTCGAATCGGGCGACGCTCGACCTCTAGCGGTGTAAAGCGTGCCTGGGGATGGCTGGGGTTCTGCCAGGCGCCGAAGTATTTGTCGACCCAGTTATAGGTCTCTAGCGGCAAGTCGCCGACGATGGCCAGTTGCATGGCGTCGGGACGGTAAAAGTCATGGTGAAAACGACTCAGGCTGGCGGGCGTGGCCGCCGAGATATCGTCAACTGAGCCGATCACCGCATGGTCATAGGGGCTATCCTTTACCTGATTGAGCAGAAACGCCATGGCCGGACGAATATAGGGCTGATTGTCTATGGTGGTGGCCATCTCCTCCAGTACGGTCTGCTGCTGATTGCGCACCGTCTCCTCACTGAGTCTGGGTCGGATGAAGCGATCCGATTCGAGCCAGAGGGCCAGCTCTAATGCCTGGCTGGGAAGGTTGACGTAGTAATTGGTGGAATCGAAGAAGGTGCTGGCGTTGAAATAGCCGCTATGGGCGCTCATGGTCTGACTATAGCTGTCACCCGGTGCGTTTTCGCTACCCTTGAACAGCATATGTTCGAACAGGTGGGCGTAGCCAGATTCACCCTCTAGCTCGTTGCGCGAGCCAACCGCAAACTGGCTAGAGAGGGCGACGCTCTGTTTATTGGGCAGGGGTAATAGAAAGATGTTCAGGCCGTTATCCAGCTCATGTCGGCTAATTTGCTGCTCTAGCTGATAGAGGGGCGCGGCCAATGTCTCTAGGCTCGGCTCATCGGCCGAGGCATTCAAGCCCAGTAGGCCGAGCAGAGGGACGAGCAGGAAATTGTGGCGTAGTGGACTTGGCATCTTATTGTATTTTCTGAAATTGGCTTATTTTAATCCTATCCGTTTTGCCAGGCGGTGTAAATTACCCGAATCGACCTCGAGATCCCTGGCGGTGGCCGCCCAGTTATTATCGTGTCGAGTGAGGGTCTGGCGTATATAGTCTGCCTGAAAGGCTTCGGTGGCCTGTTTCAGATTACCGCTGAATTGCGGTGCCACGGCTTTACTGCTGCTTTGAATGGCTCGCGGCGCCGAGTTGGCAAACTCGAAATGTTCTGGATTGATGAGGCCGTTGTTGCCGGACGACTGCGCCCTGGCAAGAATGGCCGCACGGTAGATGCTGTGCTCCAGCTCCCTGACGTTGCCGGGCCATTGGTAGCCCTCTAACATGGCCAGGCTGGTGGGGCTGAGCCTCAGGGTCTGTAGCCCAAGTTGCTGACGGCAGCGCTCGACGAAGAAGCCGCTCAGCAGGGTGATATCCTGCTCCCGCTCTCTCAGCGGCGGTGCGACCAGGGGGAAGACACTGAGTCTGTGGTAGAGGTCGGCGCGAAAACGTCCTGCCAGCACCTCGTTTTTCAAATTCTTGTTGGTGGCGGCGATGATTCGAACGTCCACCTTGAGGCTGCGATCGTCACCGACTCTTTGCAGATCCCCATATTGCAATACCCTGAGCAGTTTGGCCTGTAATGTCAGTGGCAGTTCGCCGATCTCGTCGAGAAACAGCGAGCCTTTGTCGGCCATCTCGAACTTACCGCTACGGTTGCTGACGGCGCCGGTAAAGGCCCCTTTGACATGGCCAAATAGCTCACTCTCGGCCACAGATTCTGGCAGGGCGGCACAGTTGAGGTAGACCAGGGGCTCAGCGGCACGCATGGAGCCCTGGTGGATCTCGTGGGCGATCAGTTCTTTACCCGTGCCCGTTTCGCCCATGATAAGCACGTTGAGATCTGTCGGCGCCACCACGGCGATCTCCTGCTTGAGGTTGTTCATCACCTGGGACTGACCGATGATCTCCTTGGTGCCTTCCTTATTCTGGGTCGTGCCGTCGTCCTTGTCCCACTGGGCCTGCAGCGCCTGTTTCTCCAGCTTGTCGATCAGCAGGGCGTTGTTGAGAGACGCCGAGGCGATGGCGCTGATCCCCCTGAGCTGTTCATTGGTGAAGGACTTAAATTGATCCGGATCGAAGCCATCTATGGTCACGGCGCCGATTAGGCTGCCGTCGGCCAGCAGGGGCAGGCCGATACAGGCGTGTACCGTGAGGTTATCCCCCTGATTGGGGATCAGGCCGTCGTAGGGATCGGGTAGATCGCTGTCGGCGGGAAAGCGCACCACGTCACCGGCGCGGGCGATCGCCTCTAGCCTGGGGTGTTCATGAAGGACGAAGCGGCGGCCCAATACATCTGGGCTCAGGCCGTTGATCGCCAGAGGAGTGAACTGCTGCCCCTTAAACTCCAACAGCGCGGCGGCGTCGCACTGCATACTTTCCCTGATGGTGTCGAGCAGGCGCGAGAACCTGTCATGATTGGATAATCCCGAGGTGATATCTAACGCCATCCGCGTTAGTTGGGTTTGACTTAGTGCCATGGGGTCTCCGAAATGTAGCACCTATGCCAGGCTGTATCCTTCTGTACTGGCATGCTGCGGTGGTATTAGATCTTAGTATATGTCAATTTAACACTAATGTTTATTGTCATTTTTACACTTTCTTTGAGGGTAAAAAGGGGTCGCTATGACCCCTTTGTTGAGTGATGTCAGGCCTTATGCGTTAGCCGACAGTGTGGAATCGGCAACGGGCCCAGTACCCTTGGCACCGATGGCTTTCTTGATGATGTCGAACAGGAAGGCGCCTAGGAACAGACCACCTGCACCGAAGATGACGTCACCAGGGACACGCATCCATACCAGTGTCTCAACCAATGGGCTGTGGATCACCTCAGGTGAACGGGCGAACCAGTAGCCATTTTCGATGACGGCGAAGAACTGAGTCAGACCGACAGGTAGCAGTGACATGAAGACCATGGCTGCCAGACCTATGTTCAGGCTCCAGAAGGCACCCTTAAGCAGCTTGTCGCTCCATTGGATCTGACCGGTGAGACCACGCAGACAGAAGAGCATCAGACCAACACCCAGCATGCCGTATACACCCATGAAGGCAGCGTGGCCGTGGGTCGCAGTAGTGTTAAGACCCTGGATGAAGTATAGCGAGATTGGTGGGTTGATCAGGAAGCCCAGTACGCCGGCACCCACTAAGTTCCAGAAGGCGGTTGCGACGAAGAACATGATGGCCCACTTGTAGCGAATCATCCAAGGGCTGGCGTTACGCATACGGTAGCTCTCGATAGCTTCGAAGCCAATCAGTGCTAGCGGTACCACTTCCAGTGCAGAGAAGATGGCGCCCCAGGCGATCACACCCGTTGGTGTACCAGTGAAGTAGAGGTGGTGCAGGGTACCGATAAGGCCACCGGTGAGGAAGATAACCGTGGCGAACAGTACGGCGCCGTTGGCGCTACGAGCACGGATCAGGCCTAGACGTACCAGCATCAGGGCGATAACCGAGGTCGCGAAGGTCTCGAAGAAGCCTTCTACCCATAGGTGAACTACCCACCAGCGCCAGTACTCGGCGATAGCCAGGTTGGTGTGCTTGCCCATGAAGAGACCGGCACCATAGAAGAGGCCGATGGCGACACAAGAGGCGTACAGTACCCAGATAACAGGGCGCATCTCACCTTGCACCTTAAGGGCTGGGCGGATGGCGGCGGTGACCAGGGTTAGCCAGATTAATAGACCAGCGAGTAGCAGTACCTGCCAGACGCGGCCGAGATCGATATATTCGTATCCTTGATGACCGAAGAGGAAGTTGGTATCCAGGTCGAAGTATTGTTGTACACCGATCCATTCACCGGCCATTGAGCCCAGTACTACGATTACCAGGGCAACCCAGAGGACGTTGACGCCAAGGCGTTGGAACTTAGGCTCGTAACCCGATAGCGCAGGTGCGATATAGAGGCCGGTGCCAAGCCAGGCGGTGGCGATCCAGAATACTGCTAGCTGGGTGTGCCAGGTACGTGTTACTGAGTAAGGCAGGATCTCGGATAACGGAATACCGTAGAAGTTTTGGCCTTCTACCGCGTAGTGAGCCGTTATGCCCCCCAGGAGGACCTGTAGCAGGAAGAGACCGACCGCAGTAACGAAGTATTTACCCACGGCTTTCTGTGAGGCCGTTGGCTTCTTGAGGAACAGGGGATCTTCCTTGGCGGGTGTTGGCAGCTCTTCATGCTTGCCAGCCGCATGATGCCAAACCAGAGCGCCGACACCTGCGATCAGGGTCACGATACTCAGGATAGACCAGACGATGTTGTCAGAGGTTGGGGTGTTACCCAGCTGAGGGTCGAATGGCCAATTGTTTGTGTAGGTGTACTCTTGACCTTCACGTTCGGTGATGGCGGCCCAGGCACCCCAGAATAGGAAGGCGTTTAGCTGTTGACGACGCTCTAGGTCGGGTACAGTGCCTTCTTTCATCGCGTATTGTTCACGCAGAGTAGCAAGCTTAGGATCGTCACCGAAGAGAGACAGATAGTGATCCGAAACCTCTTCAATCGCCTTGACGCGGGTGTCAGACAGGCTGATGTGAATCTCACCATTGGCCGAGGTGGTCAGGCTGTTGTGGCGAAGATCGTCACGCAGAGACTGTTCGAGCCCGGCTTTCTTGATAGAGTCCAGTTCGTTAAAGCTTCTGCCATATTGCGCCTTGGCGGTGATATCTAACCAGGCCTGAGCCTCACGGTGTAGCCAGTCTGCGGTCCAGTCTGGGGCAACGTAGGAGCCGTGACCCCAGATAGAGCCCAGCTGGTGTCCGCCCATAGAGCGCCAAACCAGTTGACCGCGTTCGATATCATTTTGAGTGAACAGGGGCTGACCCTGAACATCGGTAAAGGCAGTGGGAATCGGAGGTTTCTCGCGATAGATGTCACTGCCTATGCTTAGCAGGACAGAGAAGGAAGCGATAAGTACTATCAAGAGTGCTATCGCCGTTAGCCGTTGTTTATTCATAGAGCCTCTCAGCGCAATATATTGTAGGTGTGGAGTACCCTGATATAGCAGCTAACGTGCCAACTATTTAAGTGGTTGATTATAATGGGTTAACCGTATGTTGGTGTCTTATTAAATTGTCATAATGACACTTGCATCAAAGTGTATAAATGACATAGCGTGTCAAAAAGACAGTGTGTGTTTTGTCTGTGTCGATTTGATACTTTTTGGTTGGGTGGGATGATCTATGTTGACCAAAAAGCCAACCTCAATGGCTGGCTTTATTTGGCGATTCCGTTAGGGATATAGGTAGAGCCTTCAGCGGTAATGCCTAAGCCTATATTGGCGAGACGAAAGTCTACAGCCATCTAGCGATAGAGGGACGGGTCATCCTTATTGGGGCGTGTCTTAAAGCGTCTGTGCAGCCACATATATTGCGCCGGGCTGCGGTTGATGATCGACTCTATGATGCGATTGCCCCGCTTGGCATCTTCCAGCTCATTTTCGCCGGGGAAATCCTCCAGCGGCGGCTGGATCTCTATGGTGTAGCCCTTATCGTCTTGGTTACGCACGACCACGAAAGGCAGCACCTTGGCCTTGCCCAGCTTGGCGAGGGTGGTGGCACCTGTGATGGTGGCGGCCTCTGGCACGGCGAAGAAGGGGATGAAGACGGCGCTGGAGCGGCCAAAATCCTGATCCGCCGTATACCAGATCACATCGGGATTACGCAGGCTGCGCACCATCTGCCTGAGGTCCCGCTTAGGCACAAGTCCCTTGTTGGAACGAAGACGTCCCTTCACCTGAAGGTATTCCATCAGCGGATTGTTATGGGGGCGGTAGACGCCTATGCCAGGTTGAAATTGACCGAAGATGCGTGCCCCCATCTCCAACGGCAGGCAGTGCACCGCGAAGAGGATCACCCCCTGACCGGCGGCCAGGGTCTGTTCCACGTGTTCCTGTCCCTTGATGGTCATGTGGTGCTGAATGCGCGCGTCGCTCCACCACCAAGCGTTGGCGATATCGAAGATCGCCTTACCCGTCTCTTCGAAGTTGCGGGTCAGTAAGGCCTGCTGCTCGGCTGGGCTCATCTCGGGGAAACAGAGCTCTATGTTGCGTTTGGCTGTGTTCACGCGGCTGCCGGCGATCGCCATGGCTAAGCGGCCTATGCCTTGCCCCAGTTTCATCTGGGCCTTGAGGGGCAGCAGCTGGGTCAGGCGCATGAGGCCGACGCCTAACCAGATGAGCCAGTACTTGGGATGGAAAAATTGAGCGGAGAATTGAGCGTTTTCGACCACGGTTGACCCTAAGGGAATGACAAAAATTACTGCTTATTCTAACTCAATTTGTTGGGAAAATTAGGTATAATCAGGGATTAATTTTCGCAAAAAGATAAGTGCCATATGAAGATTTCTCTGCCAGCTTTCGAAAAAGCAAACGTTCTGGTCGTCGGTGATGTGATGTTAGACAGATACTGGAGCGGCCCAACGGGACGCATTTCGCCCGAGGCGCCAGTGCCCGTGGTACGAGTGAATCAAATCGAAGACAGACCCGGCGGGGCGGCAAACGTTGCCTTGAATATCGCCAGCTTAGGTGGCCAGGTGAGCTTGGCGGGCATAGTGGGTGAGGATGAGAACGCCACCGCTTTGACTCAGGGCATTGAGGCACTTGGCGTCATGCCCAAGTGGCACACTGTGGCCGAGCTTCCCACCATCACTAAGCTCAGGGTGATGTCTCGCAATCAGCAGCTGATTCGCCTCGACTTCGAGGAGGCCTATCCGGCCGAGCAGAGTCAGGCACTGCTGGCGAGTGCAGAGAAAGAGCTGGATAAGGTGGCCGTGGTGGTGTTGTCTGACTACGCCAAGGGGGCCATCGATAAGCCAGAGGCCTTTATCGCCAAGGCTAAGGCCAAGGGAGTCAAGGTGCTGGTGGATCCTAAGGGCAGTGACTTCTCCCGTTATCGCGGCGCCAGCCTGCTAACGCCTAACATGAGCGAGTTTGAGCAGGTGGTTGGCAAGGTTGAAGATGAGGCGGATCTGGTGGCAAAGGCTAAGCGACTGCTTGCCGAGTATGATTTTGAGGCCCTGCTGGTTACGCGCTCCGAGAAGGGGATGACGCTGATCACAGTCGATGCTCCCGAGCTGCATATACCGACCGTTGCCCGCGAGGTCTATGATGTTACCGGCGCCGGTGACACAGTGATCTCGACCCTGGCCACTTCTCTGGCGGTGGGCTGTGACCTGCCGGTGGCCTGTGCCCTGGCCAACACGGCCGCGGGTATCGTGGTGGGTAAGCTGGGTACCTCTACCGTGAGTCGCATCGAGTTGATCGCGGCGTTGAACCTGAGCCATGGCGAGAGTGGCTATGGGGTCGTCAGCGAAGATCAATTGGCCTATGCCCTGGAGCAGGCCAAGCTGAAGGGCGAGCGCGTGGTGATGACCAATGGTTGTTTCGATATTCTCCATGCCGGCCATGTGAGTTATCTGCAGCAGGCTAAGGCTCTCGGTGACAGGCTTATCGTGGCGGTTAACGATGATGAGTCGGTGAAGCGTCTCAAGGGCGACGGCCGTCCGGTCAACAAGCTGGATCGCCGCATGGCGGTGTTGGCTGGGCTTGCCTCGGTCGATTGGGTGGTGCCTTTCAGCGAAGACACGCCACAGCGCATCATCTCAAGGCTGTTGCCAAGCAAGTTGGTGAAAGGTGGGGACTATAATGTCGAGGATATCGCCGGTGGCAAGGAGGTGATTGCCGCCGGAGGCAGCGTCGAGGTGCTGGGCTTCGAAGATGGCGTCTCTACCACGGCCATCATCGAAAACATCATGGCCAAGCAGTGATCCCAGAGACGTTACTGATCGCCAGTGCCTGGTTCTGGGCGCCCATGCCCACTGGCCAGGCCCTGGTGTGTCAGACGTCTCATATTCATGATTGTCTGACTCAGTTACCAAGTGAGGCCAGGGCACAACTTCCCTCCAACCCCGAGGCCCTGATGACGCAGATGGGCCGACGCGGTGCCATGGTCAGGCCTCTGGCCGATCCCGAAATTACCGGCCTGGTGTTAATGTTTGATGAGCGGCTCCCTAAGGCATACTCGGCGCTGTGGAACGGTCAGGTTTATGCCCTGCCGATAGAGCAGGCCTACGAGATGACCCTGCTTCACGAGCTGGGACATTTGGCGGTGAGTCGCTCGCGCTCTCCTTACTTACAAGCCGACGAGCTTACGCCCTATCAACACGAGTGGCTGGCGGATTTCTATCTGCTCTGGTCGTTGGCGAGAGAGGGCCAAGGCGAATCACTGGCCTGGCAGCAGTATCATAGGCGTAACCTGGAGGTGTTCGAGAGCGTGACAGCCATTTCTCACTGGTCGACGCCCATGCTCTCTCAACTGTTAGAAAGGTATAGCTGGCAGACGCTAGGGGCATTTGAGGATTTCGATTCGCTTATCGACGTCGTCTACCCAGATCTCGTTCAGTATGATCAGGAAACGCTCGATGAGTTTGCCAGCCTGCTCCAATGGCTGTTTGGCGCAGCGACCCAGGCTAAGTTGCCCCAGTATATGTTTTGGCGTAGATCCGAGATGGGTAGGTTTATTCGGCCCACAGTGAGGCATATGATGGGAGAGTTGGCCGCGGAGCAGTGGCTGACGGAGCAGGCGATGCAGGGAGATTAGTCGGCTAACTTGTGATGCCAGAAAATGAAAAGGAGCCAGAGGCTCCTTTTTTGCTTATTGCTTTCGAGGTGGACGGCGTTCGCGCAGGACGACATCTGGGTTAAAGTCGATATCACCTTCGTCGTCAATGGTAGCGAGTTGATCTTCCTGCTTAGCGATCGCGGTACTCGTTGTTGGGGTCTGCCTGACAAAGAGTAACTGATAACCAAGTTTCGCTAAGGTGTAGAAGGCGAATCGCTGTGCCGTCGTCAACCTGTCCCAATGTTCGTTAGCGTGAGCCTGAGAAACGCGCCTATCCTCGAAAGATAGCAGTCCATTATTTAGCACTTGAGTTTGCATTTTCAAAGCCTCTTTAGGAAACGCTAACATTGTTACATGATGATTATATAATCAGATGTTAATCCAATATGCAAGCGATTCACCTGACCAAAACGCGGCCTCTCAGGCTAAGTATAGCCGAAATGTTTAGATAACTTTCCATCAAAAAGCAAGGTGGTGGTGGGTAAAAAATAAACTGCAATCTAATCAGTAATGTTTATCTAATTTTATTTTCAACAGGCAATAAAAAAGGTTCATCGCGGATTAGCGTGGACTGGAAATGAAAACGGTTGGAGAGTTATTGTTTAGTCGCCAAACAAAAACAATGACCAACCCCAACCGTTCTCGATGTCGAATATTACCTTTC